>NZ_PSZM01000038.1 GCF_002964975.1 Apibacter adventoris
TACAATCCTCTAACAACCCTTTTCAGCAATTTGCCTACAATGCATCCAAAAACCTATATAATGTATCTCCTATGGCCCATTACGATCAGAGCTTATTGCTTAACGGCTCGTTGGATATGCAACGATCATTGGAAAGAGATATGAAGAAAAGGCAGAATTTAGTCTATGTGGAAGCTACCAGTAATAATCCTTGCTTACGTGTCGGTGATGTGGTTAAGATGATGGCTTGGATTCCAGGGCATGAAATATTCAAAAACGGACGGGTACCCATAGAATCGTATAAGATAACCGAAATCGTCCACACCTTTGCAGATGGAGAAGGGTATACCAATACCTTTGTCGGAGTACCTAAAGACTTACCGGTTCCTCCATACTATAACGAGGTAGAAGCTCCCAAAGCCCAGATACAACATGCCACTGTAAAGGACAACCGAGACCCCCTGAAAATGGGAAGGGTAAGGGTACAGTTTACCTGGCAAAGGAGGGCTAACAGCCAGACTCCTTGGGTACAGGTAATACAGCCCCATTCCGGAGGAGGCAAAGGGACTTATTTCAACCCTGAGATCGGGGAAACCGTATTGTGTGCGTTTCAGGGAGGAAATGCCGAAGCTCCTATTGTGTTGGGAACGGCTTATAATGGAGGAGAGATTGCAGAATATTACACTCAGGGAAACGATATTAAAGTCATACAGACCCGTAGTGGGACCAAGATTGTTTTTAATGATGCTCAGGAACAGGGTTCTATACTTATAGAAGACCCCAGCGGAAATAAAATGTTTATGGACGGACAGGGTAATATAAAAACCTATGCACCTAAAGACAAGTCGGTTACCGTAGGAGAGAATATGGATATTAGCGTAGGAAAAAACCTTACCATTGAGGCCGGAGAGAATATCTCAGAAACCGCAGGTAATGATATATACCAAACGGCAACAGGAACCATCAGCGAAAGTTCAGATATGCGTACCGAAACAGCAGACAATCTCTATCAGCGAGAATCTTCCCTTTCCCGGGAAATAAGCGAGCAGGCCAGTATTTTCAGTAATCAGAAAAATATGGTATTGCAAAGCGGGAAAACCGTACAAATGAACAGTGCTGAAAAATCCAATTTATTTTAAACAAAAAAATGGCAATTCATAAAAAAGCAAAAAATATAGAAATTAAAGTGCAGGATGAATACCACGTGCAGGCAGGTAAACTGGTAAAAATAGCCGACCGGGTGCTTATGGAGGCCCAACAGGCGAACCTTAGCCTTAATTCCAACAAAAAGATACAGGTAGAAGGAAATAAAAAAATGGAAAACTAAAAAATACCATGTCAGATATACAATTTGGAGAGTATGCCCCCGGTGAGGGAAATAAGCAAATTCAGGATCTAACCTTAGGGGTATTTTTTGACGGAACCCTTAATAACCGGAGAAATACCTACATACGCAAAGAAAAAGAAAAGAAGAAAAAGGGGCTTTCTTATGATCAAATAGCCGTAAAAGAAGACCCGTGGGCTTTTTCGGACTCAATAAGTAAAGGAAGTTATGAAAACGACTACTCCAACGTAGCCCGCATGGCAGATTATTATAAATTAGGTAAAAAAAAAGCTGTTTATATAGAAGGGCCGGGAACCAAAGATGGTAAAACAGATACGGTAACCGACTACCTTACCGGAACGGGAAGTACCGGGGTACGGATGAAAGTACGCAGTGCCTGTGAAAAAATAGCCGATAAAGTCTTTGAAAATAAAGAGCTTATTCTGACTCTGGATGTGTTCGGATTTAGCCGCGGAGCTGCCGGGGCACGCAATTTTATACACGAAATAACCAAAGCGGCCTATAAGACAGGTATTAAATATTCAAAAGCCGGGGTCTCCTATAAGGATTCTTTTGGTGAAAAAGTAAATGACCAGAATCTTCTTCGGTTTGGGCATTTGGGGTACTTGTTGCAGCAAAAAAATGTAACTATTAAGAGTATCAGCATTCGTTTTGTAGGGCTGTACGATACCGTTTCTTCCTATGGGGTAAATTTTAATGACGATGTAAAAGACCTGAACCTTAATTCGTTGAGTAACTGGCGGGTAAGCCATGCGGTACAATTAGCTGCCTCTGATGAATGGCGGGAAAAATTTAACCGTACCAATATTGGCAGTGCCGGAGAAAAAGGAAGGGAATACCTCATACCCGGTGCCCATGCCGATGTGGGAGGCTGTTACGAAAGCGGTTGGTTTGAACAGGCACATGAAGTAGTCGGAGGAAGAACCCGAGTGGAAGCAGAAAAAAAGTCGTTAATTTCCCGGGGCTGGTATAAAGAAAAGGAATTAAAACTGGCAGAAGTCTATCACAACGAGGTAATAAGTTATGAGTGGCTAGGGAAACGCTATATAGATAACCGTTACAGTTATATCACCCTGCACCTGATGTGCCAGCTGGCTTCGGAAAAAAAAGCGGAATTTGATTTAATTGAGATGAGAAAAATAAATAATTTTCCGGTACCTTTAAAAACCTCTGAGGGAAAACCGCATATTTTGGGCTATGTAAAAGGCAAGCTGGAAGCCTATATAGAAGCAGTAAAAAAAGTTTCGCCCCAGCAAGGCGCAAAAATCCGGTATCAGGACTATTTGGATTTTACCAATGAAAAAATCCTGCGTAACGGCTATGTGCACTGGTCGGCCACCGGAAAAACCGGACACGGGGTCCGAAGCGGAAATATACGAAAAATAATAGCTGGATAATATGAACCAGATACAAAAAATATTAGCAATTACAGGCTGTATTCTGTTGAATATCTCCCTGTTCTCTTGTCAAAAAACTATGGAAAAAAACTACCAATATACGGCCAATGCCTTTTGTGCAGATGGGTATGGAATGCATTTATATCACGGATATTTTAGTTCTCCCGGTGAAAAGAGCATACCTATTTATACTAATCATTTAAGCGGTCCCTGGGGAGCGAAAGGAGGGGGAGATGTAATAGGAAGCGGATTAAACCCGGCTCCGGACAGCCTGCATATAGGTTTTTATTCCGATTCGGAAGATAAATTTTACGAAGGAAATTTTGCCCTGCCCTACGAAAAAATTGTACAGATGTTTGAGCAAGAACCGGACAATCCCAGAATTAAGGGAAAAACTTTTAACGATAGCCAGTCGGGTAAAATGCTTCCTTTCCATAAATACAACGGACTTACGGTAAGCGTTACCCCCGGAGGCAAGATCTACCTGTGGATTTTCGGGCCTATGGATCAGGTGGGTTTAGGAGTTTATCAGGCAAAGGAAGTGCAGAGAAACTGGAGAGATATTTTTGAAAATGGGGGTAGGGAAGAAACGGTTGCTTATTATTTAGAAAAAATAGCTTCCGAAAAAGTAAAAAAAGAAATTGCCACTCATAGTCTGCCATACAATCTTTGGGACAGTTACCGGGAGCGATTTTTATGGAGATACGTAGTAGAAGGAGCCCAACCGGTATCTTATTTACATTTTCAAACTATTAATGCGGAAGAAGAAGGGATCTTTCCCCCTCGTTTAGGGAATGATTCGTATACAGAACGGGCAGTACCTTATTTTTTTGATTTCTATTTCACAGATACTAAAGGTAAAAGTTATTCAGCCTTAGTATATTTTACGAAGGACAGCAAGTACTACCGGGTAAACTATAAATCGGAAATAGGCCCGTATTGGCCCGAAGATACCAAAGAAGAACAGGCTTACCGGGTATTTAAACAAATAGGTACCGGTAAACCCATAGATCTGGTATTTAAAGAAGGAACAGATCCTCAAAAGATGACCGTATGGGTACGGACTCCGGAAAAAGAAACAGAGCTAACCGATATTCTTGTCTATGTTTCTCCGTATGAATTTAAAAAATAAAAACTGAGTAGGTTTATTTATATAGTAAGATTTAATAAGCGTAAAATATTTATAATCGAAAACTGATAAAAAAACGAAAGTCTATGAAAAAATACCATATACAAAAAGGGGATACTTTGGAGAGCATAGCTCATTCTTTTGGAATTTCCGTTTTTGAACTCAGAGATTTTCACAATACACATTGTGAACTCAGTCAACTTCTCGGAGACAAATTAACCTCTCATATAAAAGAAATTCTATATCAGACAAAAGAGGATGGTATTCAAAAAGATTTTTCGGAACTAAAAGAAAAAGAATCTTTTGAACTGGTTTTAAATCCGGATGCTTCAGTAGAAAGCTATGGAGTACAAATTTCTTTTTTTGAAAATGAAGTGGAAAACAGCCTTAAATATAATCTTAAGTTACGATGGCTCCAACGAAATCTGGTTAAAATTCAACGGGAAAAATTATATATCAATAACGAAGAATCTAACCTTATGGCAGATGAGCTGGCCCATGCAATTTCTTCTGTACTTTATCCTCTGGAATTGAAAGTGAATTCCGCAGGTGAAATTACCGATATAAATAACTATCCGGAGATCGTACAACGCTGGAAAGAATCTTTGCCTAAACTACAGAAATATTATAAAGGAGAACAAACAGAAAAATATATACGTAAAAATGAACACGTACTTTCTAATCCGGATCTTCTTTTTCGGTCTCTTACGAACGATTGGTTCCTTCATGCTTTTTTTAACGGATTATACCATAAGTATGATCTTAAAAAGGAGATGAAAATACCCCGTACGTTTCCTATGATTCCTTTTCTGAATCCAGTAGAATACATAGTAACTCCCCGCATATCTACCCTGGAAGAAGACGGGGAAAAACTAATACAGATAACCCTGGAAGGGAAAACCTCAGACCCCAGAAGTCGGTTTGATTTTGAAAACGAATCCTATTTTCCTACTCGGGACCCGGAGGATTCCGAAATTCCTCCGGCTCGGGGAACCTATAAAGCCAAGTATTTCCTGACGCCGGATTATTACACTTTAGATGGTTTTTATTTGGAATGTACCCTGGAACTGGAAAAAACTAAAAAGGTATACGTAACCTCTTCGCGAATAAAAAAACAGTCACAACTGATTATAGAAGAGGGAATCATTGAAATTGTAAAACCTAAGGAAAAGAAAAACTCTTTTCTTTATGATTAAACATTTTTTTTGCCGACCGGGATAAATTATATCCGATTTTTTATTACATTTGAATTAATTATTATTTTTTATTTTTTATAATTTATGAGTGAGAAACATGTTGTAGTACAGGGAGCTACCTGCAAATGCCAGTTTGGAAACTGTCCGGACTCCCTGGTAGTAAAAACCCACCAAAAAGAATACGCC
Source organism: Apibacter adventoris (assembly GCF_002964975.1). Classification (GTDB taxonomy): domain Bacteria; phylum Bacteroidota; class Bacteroidia; order Flavobacteriales; family Weeksellaceae; genus Apibacter; species Apibacter adventoris. The sequence goes on from NZ_PSZM01000038.1 coordinate 5,233, forward strand.
AATGATGCCGAAGGTTCTGATAAATTGATTGTAACTACGAAAGAATTAGGCTCTTCTACCCTTAAAAATAATTCTTTTGGGAGCTGTTCCAAGCTGGGCAGTCCACCCCCTCCCTGTAAGGTAGCCATTACTCAATGGACCGATTTTTATGAACCGGTTACGCTGAGTAATAAAGGAAAAGTAATACTGGAAAACAGTAAGGCCACCTGCGCCATTGCCGGAACTCCATGTATTTCCATTACTTACCACGGACAAGTCGCCGAACCTTCTGCCCAGAATTTTAAAAATGTTAACCGGGAAATCCAAAGCCAGATTAACCCTATGGTCGATATCAATGAGATGACAGAAGAAGAATTGATACATGAAGGAGGAGAAGATAGTTCTATTTAATCGTAAAACATTCAGATAATTATGGCAAAAGGCGTTAAAAAGATAAAATATGCTGGAGGCAAAGTATACGGAAAAAAATGTATTCCTAATAAATTATTAGTTGTCCCACCAGACGAATGGATTATATTTCAGGTAGGTGAATGGTTCTCTGGAACTACAGAGGAAGATAAGAAAAAAGATCTTGTTTGGATGCGTCTTACTCAGGATAGGAAGCAAATTATAGCACAAATTCCTTCTAAAACTGGCTATAAATATAAATTTGAAAAATACAATTGCGGGCTAACTACCTTTTACATAGAAGCAAGTCTATCTGGTAAAAGTGATGATAAAAATGAGGTTGGACTCTATTTAAGAGGATGGTGTGAACCTAAAATTATAAACTCAGCATGGAGTACTAGTTATAAAGGAAATGATATAAGAAAGACTCACCATTTTTCTTATGGAGATATTATTTATCTTAACTTACAAACAGAAGGATTAAATGGTTATAAAAATTTGATCATAGATATTTACAGAAGAGTGTCTGGAATAATTAGTAGTAAAGATGATCAACTTATTCATGTATATACTAATGTATCTGTAGTAAACGGGGAGATTAATTTAACTCTTAAAAATACTTCAGCATGGTGGGGGAAAATAACCAGCAAAAGCAGTGTTGAGGAGTTTTATGTAAAAGTGAAAAATCCTGAAACTGGAGAATATATTACGGATGGAAAAGATACAGCTCATGCTCGTTTTTTACGGATAAAAAAGCAACAAGTAACTCCTCAAACTCTCCCACCAGCAAATACAACTCCTACCACAGTTCAAAAACCAGATCCCAATGTAGCAAGAATTGAGCCCTGCAAATTTACACAAATTGCTATTACTGAGCCTAAACAACCAAATGAGGAAAAAGCTCCTGAACCTATCCCTATTTATAAAGACGGGCAGAAATTACAAAAAGTAACTAATCCTAAAGAATCTATTGAAAGAAAAATACTATTTGAATTCGATTCTGATCAAATATCTACAGAGGGAAAGAAAACATTGGATAATATTCTAAAATTTTTGTTTGAACATAAGTTCAGTCATGTAGATTTAAAAGGCTATGCCTGTGTAATAGGAAAGATGGATTATAACCGTACGCTTTCCCAAAAACGAGCAGATGCTGTAAAAAAATACTTCCGGGAAAATAAACTGGATGTAAGCAGAGTCAGAGCTATTGGTTATGGGGAAGTAAACCCTACAGATGATAAAAAAGGAAGAGATAATATCAGATATAAGGACGAAAAACAATATAAGGAAGCCCGATGCGTTTATATAAATTTTGAATTTTACGGACATGATGCTCAAACCCTTATATACGAAACTATAGCTCCCAGCAAAAATAAAAATTTGACTATTAGTGTTTCCGAATACGAAACCATTCAATGTTTCCGGGAAACTAATAAACACACTAAAACTATACGAATAGTATCTCCGGATGCTCCGGAAATAAGTAAAAATGCTGATACCGTTACGTTTCCGGTACATTCTGATTTATCATCAATTAATATAGCTCCTTTACAATATATCTGGCCTAAATGGAATTTAACACCCGGGAAAAAATTAGATTCTGCTTCACCTTACTTTATACATATACATTCCTGCAGATATTATTCAAACCAAAAAAATGCTACCGTTTTGGTAAAAGCTTATCCGGATGTTAAGTGGAGTTTCCATTTCTTTCTAAATTTAAGCAATAACTTAAGTGTAAAATGGCAAAATCTTTCCCCTGCTAAACATAAAGAAATGCAAAAATTGGCAGGAAAAATTGGAGCAGAAGCCCGATGGAAACAAACAGAGATTGATTGGGGGGTAATTTTAGAAGCAAATTGGGATAAATATGGAGAGGAATACAAAAGTAATAAAGAATTTACTGCAAAATTTGAAAATAAAATAAAAGCTTTCTATAAAGTTTTTGCTTCTTTAAAAGAATTTTCTAAAGGAGTAACCGGAGAAGTTAAAGGGACTGTTAGTAAAACTCGACTTGGAAAGAAGGTTCCTTTTAAAATATATTTTGATCCTCCTAATCTTTGTTTAGGTGCGGAATGGCAATTAGCCAGAGGGCAAAAGAATAAAGTTCTTACCCAAAAAATAGGTACAGAGATGGAGTTTTATTTTAAGGCAGAACCTTTAATTTCCTTAGGATTAAATATTGACCTATTAGCTGGTTTAGTACAAGTAGGGGTAGGAGTTGCTACAGCAGGAACCGGAAATGCTGCTGCTCTCCAAATTTTTAATGGAATCCGTGACTGGCTGGAAGATGATGATCATGCTGTTACACTTAAAATGTATATTGATCTGGAAATTACCGGAACTATCAATGGAAATTCCAAAATTAATTTTAATACAGAATCAGATGCTTCCAATGGAGAAGCAAAACTGGAAACCGTGTTAAAAGCGGAATTAAAAGCAGGAATAGAAGTCCGGGGATCTGTAGTTGTATTGATTGGGGAAGCCTATATAGAGGCAGAAGCTTCCATTAAAGGAATTGCTTCTGTCACTTTTGGTCATGGATTATATTTTGAAAATAAAAGCTCTGAAGAGAAAACCATATATTACCAACCAAAATTGAATTTTGATGGATTGAGGGTAAAAGGAGTATTAAAGGCTAAAGTAGGATTATACATAAAAAAAGGCTGGTTCAAAGGCGATAGAAGTGCTAATTTAGCAGATCACAAAATAGATAAAAATATTTTATCCCCTTTCAACGTAATAGAAAAACTGGAAGAACTAACTGGTATTAGTTCTAAAATAACTTTTAAATAACTATTAATTTATGAAACTAAAAAATCTTATACCATTAAGTTTTCTACTATTTTTTACATCCTGTCAGGCTCAGGAAAAGAAAGAAACTAAGGAACAGAATAAAACACAAACGGAAAAATCCGAACCGATGAAACAGCCTTTTGACTTACTTAACTTAACTTTTAATGAGGATATTTTAACTATACTTACCTCTGCAGGATTACAACTAAAAGACAATGAAGAAACCGATGCGTTGACCCTAATAGGGTATAAAAAATTCGAATCTACTTCTCCTAAATTATTAACCTTTAATGGAAAAGACTTAAGCGGAACAAATAAAAAAGAAAAGAACAATATAATCTTATACTATGCTGAGGAAGGTAATCTTGAATATGCAAAAGAAAATTCTTTAGGCATGTATCAGGTAAATCTATTTACAGATGATGAAATAAAATCATTAAAAAATGAATTAAATATAAAATTTGGTAAACCTAAGTTTAATCATAATCATTTGGGAAATGTCGCTGATGTTAGAAATGGTGAGTTAATACAAACTGATATTAAATTTACAGAAGATATTAATATTTGGGAAAATAATAATATTATTTATTATTCATTTTATCAAACAACGGAAGATGCTGAAAGGTTTAATTTATTTGTTTTTTTGAAAAAAAACAGGCAGTTTGTAGGATTCATTAGTGCTTTAGGATATCAAAATATATCAGAAGCTTTAAAATAATGAAACCTATAATTTTATTTTTATACTGTTGTTTTTTTACATTCAACCCCTGCCAGGCTCAGGAAAAGAAAGAAACTAAGGAACAGAATAAAACACAAACGGAAAAATCCGAACCGATGAAACAGCCTTTTGACTTACTTAACTTAACTTTTAATGAAGATATTTTAACTATACTTACCTCTGCAGGATTACAACTAAAAGACAATGAAGAAACCGACGCCTTAACCTTACTAGGATATAAAAAATTTGAGTCTACCTCCTCTAAATTATTAACCTTTAATGGCAAAGACTTAAGCGGAACAAATAAAAAAGAAAGGAATAATATAATCTTATATTATGCAGAAGAAGATAATCTTGAAGATGCAAAAGAAAATTCTTTAGGCATGTATCAGGTAAACCTATTTACATCCAACAAAGCTGATATTTTATTTAATAATATAGAAAATAAATTTGGTAATCCAAAAACTTATGAACTTGGTAATATAAAAACTTTTTTATGGGTAAAAAATGATCTTTGTTTTTATTATTTTACAAAAGATCCGAATGAAAACTCTCAAGACTTTTATAGAGTTTTATTTGTCTTTAATAAAAATAATAAACAATGGGTTAATTTTATAGGAGCCTTAGGGTTTTCCCTCAACTTATCAGATGCCTTAAAAGAATGAATTTTATAGTTTTTTTTCTTTTTATGTATAATTCATATCAATTTAATATCCAAAAAACTATATTATAAAATTTAATAGAAAACACTAACATTATAAATAACAAAATGAAACCTTACTATATAATAGATTTTAGTGCTGCCGCCTGTTTATTTGAAATACGAATAAATGACATTTCTGTAGCTTCAATGGAAATAGAAGGTCAAACCAGTACCATAATTCCAATAAATATCGGAATTTTAGAATCTGGAATACAAAATATTTCATCTAAAATACTTCCCCTTTCTGGAACTACTGTTTTAGATACAAAAGCCTATTTAAATTTTGATATTAAACTTTTTGATGTAACCAACGACTTCATTTTTAAAGAATCTTTTGGAGAATATAGATCTACTCCTGTTGGAAAAGATCTAAAATTACCTATTATATCTTATGAAAATCATTTTCAGGCAGATGTTCCTTACTCTTTTGAAGGATGGAAAACCGGAGAAAATCTTAAAGATTTAGAAAATGTTAAATCAAAACTTTTATCTGCGTATAATAACCTAATAAAAATAATAAATGAAAAGAATTACGATTTATTCATACAAAAAATAAAAAAAAGAGAAAATTTTATGGCTACTTGTATGTATTTAAATGAAACTGAAAAATCTTCACGTATTAACGAACTAATCTCAGATTTTCAATCCGGTTTTAAAGTACAACCTATTCCAGTTGATGCTATCTATGTTCCTTATGGCTACAACAAGGCTGCTGTACTTAAAAAAATTAATGGAGAACCTGCCCTATGGTTATTAAATGAAAAAACAGAAGAGGAATTAATGTTAGATTTATTATTCTATATTCCAAAAGGAAAAACAGAGTTTGAAATTCTTTAATTTCTTGAAATATGAAAAATATTTTAGTATTATTTAGTTTTCTTGCCTTATTATTTTCCTGCGAAAAAAGCATATCCCAAGAAGCAAAGGAACAAATAAAATAAAATGAAAACTTTTGGAAATACCGAACGGAAATTAACAAAAAAAGTATTGTAGAGTATCCAATTGCAAAAGATACTATCATAAAAGAAAAAAGGAGAAATAATATACATATATCAAGTAAAGAATGTCAATTGGAAGTATTTATTGATGATGTATTAGTTTACAAATTAATAGGGAATTCAACTCAACAGAGAGGAACTAAAAGTTTTAATATTAATCAATTATTATTAACCAGCGGTACTCATGAAATAAAGGTTAGAATGTATCCTAAATATGGGCTACCTCTATTTAATAACATTAACCCACTAGTTAATCTTACTTTCTTTCATTATGAAAATAGTAATTTTAAGGATCAAATTTATTTTGACGATATGGGAGGAAGTAGTGGAATAGAACTAAGTTCTTCTAATGAACGAGTATAAAAGAATCCATAAAATTATAGAAAATAAAGACTTACAAACCTATCTATCCTTAGTGAAAGAGCGAGAAAATCTATTCAAATCTTGTTTATTTTACGAAAAAAATGAAAAACATTACAAGAAATAGAATTAATTAAAAACAATTAAATTATTTACATATGAAAATTTTTTATTGGGTATTTTTATTCCTCACTTTAATAAGTTGTAACAAATCTTTGGATTTATCAACTATAGAACTAGGAGAAACTGCAGAAAAGTTTGATTTAAATCAGTATAAAATATTACAAAAGAGAGAATATAAAGGCTATTATATAGTAGATACTATAAACGGAAAAGCAGACATAAGTATGAGAGATAATGGTATTTTGACAACAGAATACTTTTTAGATACAGATGAAAGTACTATTAAAAAGAATTTTGCCCATAAACTTAATTATGCAGGAATTCCTATAGATAGCTCTTGGGGTACAAAAATAATTGTATATAAAAATAAAATAGCTAGTTTAAATATTATAGCTAAAGAAAAATATGCTCTAGATTTTGCAGATAAGCTATTGCGAAAATTAGGGAAACCTACAGAAATTGTATCTGCAAATCAAAATATTGACAAACATAAAGATTCTATTGTTTTTAACCTTTTTCATAAGGTATTTCCTGCTAAAACTTACTGGATAAATAAAGAAACACAAGAACTTTCTTTTCCTAATATAATCATATGGAATAAAGGAAATAAATTACATGTTCTTACTTTAACCCTTGATTACAATGGTACTATTAGAAATATGTATTTCCCTATTACTCAAGAAGCATATCACGATCATGTAGTATTTGGATATCACATTCCTCCAGTTAATGGGTCTCCCCTTGCAAAGTATTTACGATAAAATTCATAAATGAAATTATTATAAAGGAAAAAGCTTTAATTTAGGGGTAAAATTTGGAATTTAGATAACATTTAAATATTCAATTTACAGTAAAATATAAATCTTTTTTTATGGAAATAGAAGTAAAATTAAGAGCTACTGGTACTGCAAATGCATATTTTGCGGCTAAATTATCTATAAATTCCGATGACAAGGGGATATTTGCTAAACCTGAACTAGGATTTTCTGGACTAATTTTTCAATTTCGAAGCAGAGATAGTAGTAGGAGGTTATAAACGAATGTTAAAATTTGGAAATGAGAAAGACCCATTTCTTAAGGCATACATACCTAATTTACCTATTATTTATCTAACCTAAATACCTTTTATAATGAAAAAAATAATCTTATTATTACCCCTTCTTCTTTTTTTTTCTTGTGAAAAAAGCCTGTCTCAGGATACAAAAGAACAAATGAAACAAAATGAAAATTTTTGGAAGTATCGAGCAAAAATTAATGAAAAAAATATTGTAGAATATCCTGTTACAAAAGATACTATTATAAAAGAAAAAAGAAGAAATAATATACATATATCAAGTAAAGAATGTCAATTAGAAGTGCTCATTGATGATGTACTACTTTATAAATTAACGGGAGACATAACAAAGCAAGAGGGCTCAAAAAGTTTTAATTTAGATATCAATCAATTACTATTAACCAGCGGAACCCATGAAATAAAAATACGAATGTATCCTAAATATGGGCTACCTCTATTTAATAACATTAACCCACTAGTTAATCTTACTTTCTTTCATTATGAAAATAGTAATTTTAAGGATCAAATTTATTTTGACGATATGGGAGGAAGTAGTGGTATAGAACTAAGTGCTTCAAATGAACATTGGGTTGATGACCAAGGTATTTATGGAGAACCCGGTTTTGTAGAAGCTCATTATGAAGCTAAAGAACCTATAAAATTTGAAGGATTACCTTTTTATGAGTGGAAGAAAACCTTTGAAGCAGAAGTTCCGTTTAATTTTATAGGATGGAGAAGTTCCGTAAATCTAAAGAAAGAACAAGAGGAGGAGAAAAAGGATATTAAAACAGAATTATTTGAAGAATATAAAAGAATCTATAAAATTTTAGAAAATAAAGATTTACAAGCCTATTTATCTTTAGTAAAAGAGCGAGAAAATCTATTCAAATCTTGTTTATTTTACGAAAAAAATGAAAAAACATTACAAGAAATAGAATTTACAGAATTAATTAAAAATAATGATTATGAACTTCAATCCCTTTTTGAAGAAACTTTTCAATTAGAATTCCAGGGATATGGAAAATTAGTTATGTTATTGAATAAAGCTGATGGAGAAGGAATTATACGACTAAAGAACAGAAAGTATCCTGATGATATTATTTATATGGATTTCAGGTTTCAAAGAAAGAAAAAAGGAGACAAATTGACTCTCATTTCTGGCAATGTCCAACAACAAATTAATTTACAATAAACACTATAATTTAATGGAATATCCAATAATAAAAGATATCTTTCTAACTGAAAAAAAAGACTAATCGAATTCATTTAATAAGTATGGAATGTCAATTTGAAGTCTTCATAAATGATATTTCCTTATTTAAAGTAATGGGAGAAATTACAAAAAATGGAGGAGGAATAAATAATAATAATGATATCAACCAGCTATTATTAACCAGCGGTACCCATGAAGTGAAAGTACGTATTTATCCTAAATATGGATTGACTGTTTTTGATGAATATACCCCTAACATAGGATTGGAGTTTTCTTACTTTAAAAATAGAGACCTAAGAACTAAACAATATAATGAGGCTATGAAAGGTTCAAATGGAATAGAATTAAGTAGTTTTGATCAACAATGGATAGATGAAAAAGGCATTTATGGAGAACCTGGTTATGTAGAAGCTCATTATGAGTCTAAACTTCCTATAAAATTTGATGGACTACCTTTTTATGAATGGCGAAGTACTTTTGAGGCGGAAGTTCCTTTTGATCTTGTGGGATGGAGAAACTCCGTAAACCTGAAAAAAGAACAGGAAGAGGAAAAAAAGAATATACAGGGAGAACTTTATGAAGAATATAAAAAAATCTATCAGATTATAAAAAATAGAGATGTTACTGCTTATCTTTTATTAGTAAAAGAACGAGAAGAATTAATAACCACTGTCCTTTATTATAAAGAAAATGAAAAAAAGTTACGATCCGACGAATTTGTAAAATTTATCCAAAATACGGATTATGAAGTAGAACCTCTTTTTGAAGAAACTTTTCAATTAGAGTTCCAGGGTTATGGGAAATTAGTTATGTTATTGCACAAAGCTGATGGAGAAGGGATTATACGATTAAAAAATAAAAAAGATCCTGATGATACCATATACCTGGATTTTAGATTCCAAAGAAAGAAAAAAGGTGATAGACTAATTGTTATATGAGAAATTTTTTTTTACATTTTTATTAGTTTATTACTAGTTAGTTGCAAAGGTCAAACATTAAACTTATCAACTATAGAACTAGGAGAAACTGCAGAAAAGTTTGATTTATTTACATCCTGTCAGGTTAAGGAAAAGAAAGAAACCAAGGAACAGAATAAAACACAAACGGAAAAATCCGAACCGATGAAACAGCCCTTTGACTTACTTAACTTAACTTTTAATGAGGATATTTTAACTATACTTACCTCTGCAGGATTACACCAAAAGATATTGAAATTGAAATTCTATATTGTGGAGTTTGTCATTCAGATCTCCATACAGTACGTAATGACTGGGGAGGTACTTTATACCCGGCTGTTCCCGGACATGAAATTGTAGGGAAAGTAGTACGGGTAGGTGAGCATGTAACAAAATTAAAAGTAGGAGATTTTGCGGCTGTCGGCTGTTTAGTAGACTCTTGCAGAGAGTGTGAGAGTTGTAAACAAGATTTGGAACAATATTGTTTAAATGGATTTATTGGAACTTATAATGGCAATGATAAACATTTGCATAAACAAACTTTCGGTGGGTATTCTGAAAAAGTGGTGGTAGACGAACATTTTGTTTTAAAAGTACCTAAAAATCTTGATTTAGCGGCCGCAGCACCCTTATTGTGTGCCGGAATAACAACCTGGTCACCTTTAAGACATTGGAAGGTAGGAAAAGGAAGTAAAGTTGCTGTAATTGGTTTAGGCGGATTAGGACATATGGCTATTAAATTAGCTAAAGGGTTAGGTGCAGAAGTTACCTTATTTTCTCGTAGTCCTTCTAAAATACAGGATGCGAAAGATTTAGGAGCAGATGATGTTGTCATTTCTACAGATTCGGAACATATGAAATCTGTAAAGGGCAAGTTTGATCTAATTATAGATACCGTTCCTTATGTGCATGATGTAAACCCATACGTATCAACTTTATCTATTAATGGAACCTTAGTATTAGTAGGATATTTAGGAGATTTAACTCCTATGTTGAATTCTGTTCCTATGATAATGGAAAGAAAATCTGTAGCAGGATCAGTAATTGGAGGTATAGCAGAAACTCAGGAATTACTTGATTTTTGTGGAGAACATAATATAGTCTCAGAAATAGAAATCATCAAAATGCAAGATATTAATAAAGCCTATGAAAGAATGTTAAAAAGTGATGTAAGATATCGTTTTGTAATTGATATGGCTTCGTTAAAAAATTAAAGTTTATGTGTATAAGCAGCAAAAAGAGCCATAGTTTTCTATGGCTCTTTTTCTAATGTTATATATAACCCTCACATTTATAGTATATTATCTTTCTACGGTTTTGTATTGACAG
>NZ_PSZM01000039.1 GCF_002964975.1 Apibacter adventoris
ATCTTTCTTATCATTTTTGGCTATAGAAATATTATGTTTACGGGCATAGGCTTCAAATTGTTTTTGCTCAAATGCTTCCCATTCTTCTCGGGTATAATCCTTCCCTTCATAGGTTTTGTAAACTCCAGATGTCTTTTTATCCTCTGCTCCCTCTATTTTTACTTTTCCGGTTTCTCCATCCATTACATAGTTTAACGGTATAAAAGCAGGAGGTTCTCCATATTCCGGAAAGTTTTTTGGGTCGGTATTGGGAATTCCTTTAACTATGGATATAATCCAGTATTTTTCTTTATTTTGTTCTCCAAAATATAATTCAAAAACGGCTCGTCCATCTTCATCTACCCTTCCTTTTCCGGTTTTTAGGTTAATATAGCCTTTTTCCTGTAAAAATTCCAGTACCTGTTGGGGCTTTATTTTTCCGAATTTTTTATCTTCATTTACCTCTTTGATTAAATTTCCTTTTTCATCGTAATATCGGGAAATTCCCACTTTTACATGTTCTCCTATATAGGTTTCTTTTAACTTTAAATTTCCATTGGCATAAAATTCTTTATATACAGTTAAAAAAGAAGGGGAAGGAAGCCGTTCTCTTTGAAATCCTTTTTTATCTTTAATAAATCCTATAGAAAATATCGTATTACCATTAGGTAAAGTATATTCATCAGACCCTTTATTGGTTTTTTCATATACATTAAAATCAAATTTTTCTATCATGTGAGTATTTTTTGTATTTGGTTTACTTTTTTTTATTTCCTGTCCTTGACAAGAAATAAAAATCCCGCTCATAGAAAAAAATACTAACAGCTTATAGATATTTTTTTTGTTTAGAATATTATTCATATATATAAAATAATCTTATTCATCTAGTAAAAAACGGGAAGTAAACCCATGGGTATCTTTCTTATCATTTTTGGCTATAGAAATATTATGTTTACGGGCATAGGCTTCAAATTGTTTTTGCTCAAATGCTTCCCATTCTTCTCGGGTATAATCCTTCCCTTCATAGGTTTTGTAAACTCCGGAGGTCTTTTTATCCTCTGCTCCCTCTATTTTTACTTTTCCGGTTTCTCCATCCATTACATAGTTTAACGGTATAAAAGCCGGAGGTTCTCCAAATTCCGGAAAGTTTTTTGGGTCGGTATTAGGAATTCCTTTAACTATGGATATGATCCAGTATTTTTCTTTATTTTGTTCTCCAAAATATAATTCAAAAACGGCTCGTCCATCTTCATCTACTCTCCCTTTTCCGGTTTTTAGGTTAATATAGCCTTTTTCCTGTAAGAATTCCAGTACCTGTTGGGGCTTTATTTTTCCGAATTTCTGGTCTTCATTTACCTCTTTAATTAAATTTCCTTTTTCATCGTAATATTGGGAAATGCCTACTTTTACATGTTCTCCTATATAGGTCTCTTTTAACTTTAAATTTCCATTAGCATAATATTCTTTATATACGATTAAAAAAGAAGGGGAAGGAAGCCTTTCTCTTTGGAACCCTCCTTCATTATCAAAGTCTATCATATAAATTTCAGTGTCATCATTTTTGGTATAAGTAATAGATCCTTGCTCTGTCTTTTTATACATATCAAAATCAAATTTTTCTATCATGGCAGTATCTTTTTTATTGGGTTTGCTTTTTTTTATTTCCTGTCCTTGACAGGAAAAAATAACCCCGCTCATAGAAAAAAATACTAACAGCTTATAGATATTTTTTTTGTTTAGAATATTATTCATATATAAAATATTCTTATTCATCAAGTAAAAAACGGGAAGTAAATCCTTGGGTATCTTTCTTATCATTTTTGACTATAGAAATATTATGTTTACGGGCATAGGCTTCAAATTGTTTTTGCTCAAATGCTTCCCATTCTTCTCGGGTATAATCCTTCCCTTCATAGGTTTTGTAAACTCTGGATGTTTTTTTAACTTCTTGTAAAGGAATAAGTTCAAATGGAGCTCCTGCTCTGTCAAGCATATACTTATAAACCGGGATTACTTTTCCTGTTAAGGCATCTATTTTATAAACTTTAGCAAAAGGCTGATTCCCGTCATGAAGATAATAGTTTCGTGTTACCTCCCAAAAAGGAGTATCTCCTTTTTTAAAAGGTAAGAAAAGTGACCAGTTTTCTGGAGATTTATCATAATGATAGTTTATTGATAAAACTCCTCCAAGTCTCTCTTTTTTAATATATATTCCTTCTTTATCCAATATATCAAACAATATTTCTGGAGTAACTCTTACATCATTATATATTTTATCATTATCTATCTTTTGTATAAGCTTTCCTTTTTCATCATAATGATACACCAAACCAAAAGGCACATAAGCACCCACAATACTCATTTTCGTATATTTAGTTTTTAAGTTTCCATTAGAGTAATATATTTTATATATACAAAACATTGCTGGAGGAGGAGGTGTTATACTTTCAGTATATTCAGTTTTTCCTGTATTAATGTAAGTAGATTTATTTTGTTCTATTATAGTTCCATCTTTTATAGTATCTATAATTCTTTGATTCTTATCAAATTTTTCAATATTAATTTTTTCTGTTGTATACATTTCTTCAGGTTTTATAAGTTCTTTTTCCTGGCCGTTACAGCTTAACAATAAGGAAAATAAAACTGTAAATAAGCTATATTTTTTCATTTTACTAAAGTTTTATAATTTGATAATTTCTGTTGTAGTAATTGCCATTGCCAATGAGTAGTGGAGCATCGTGGTATTCCACTCCAATGGGAATAATCCATAACATTATCAATTTTACCCCTTTCAAAGGTAAATTTAGAATTATTATCAAAAGTATGGTATAAACCAATAGAATGTAATAATTCATGGGAGGAAGTGGCCATACTTGCATCTCCAGTTCTTCCAGGAAAAACAATAGCACTTTTTGCCCCTCCAACACCTTCTGCAACACCATTGAGTCCCCCAGAATTTTCTCCAAAAATATAAATTTTATAATATTCTTTGTATTTATTGGTCATTTTATCATTTAAGTATTTATGAAGCCCAGCAGTATTAATCTGCCCATTTTTAGAATAATTGAGCCAGAACCATTTGGATGTGAAAAATCCTGTTAAGTCCAATTCTTCATATTTAATATTTACATCTATATAAGCCTGACTTAAAATATTTTTTAGCTTATTTTGCTCTTTAACATCTAAAGAACCTTTTGAATCCTGTTTTATATTTGTTTTTACTTCAACAAAAACCACTTTAATGTTATAAGAATAATTATTAGCTTTTACCAAAAGTTTTCCGCAAATTTCTCCATCTGCCATAATACTAATGGATTGATCGGTAGAAAACACTTTTTTACATTTTACTTTTAGGTTTAATGTACGGTTTCCTTTACTCTTTTCTGCTATTTGATCATTAGTAAACCCTTCTAAACCAAAACAACTTTTATCATATACAAATTTTAATTTTTCAGGTTCTTTTTCTATTTTAATTTTTAAAATCAGATTTGCTTCATTTCCTTTCTTTAGAGTCATCTTTGGTACATAATAAATATAATTACTATTTTGAGCATCTTTTCTTTTTTTTAAAATAATTTGTTCAAAAGTAGATACTATTTTAGAATATTCTTTTTCATCTTTAGTAAATACCCCATTAGAATATATTTGTTTTAGATTACCAGATGAATCTTTATACCTCCCTATAATATCTTTATACCATACATCTCCTTTATATCCTGTATCTCCTATTCTTATATAATCAAATCCAAAATCAGGAGATTTTTGATAATTTTTTCCTGGTCTAAAGTGTATAATACAATCAGCCTTAGTTTCTGGAGTATGTGTTATATAAGAAGTAGCTTTATTACTCAAGGAATTTTTGGTTTCGCCTTTTAATTCGGCAATACCTCGGGAATTCAGTGTAGCCAACTCGTCTGAATGGAGCATTAATCGTTGACCTCCTTGTACAAAGGTCTCAGGACTTTCAATTTTAATCTGGTTTTCAGAGTTTATTAATGCTTTTCCTGCCTGGGTATGATAATAATTACTTACCAGTTGCTGCATAAACGGAGTGTTTACCAGCATCTTTTGCATTATATCCAAAGTAGCCTGGTTTCCTACCGTGAAATGCAGGTTATTCCCTACATGTATATTCAAATTTTCTCCAGTGGTTATTTCCATGTCTTTAGGTGCATAGGTTTTTATATTACCCTGTCCGTCCATAAACATTTTATTTCCGCTGGGGTCTTCTATAAGTATAGAACCCTGTTCCTGAGCATCATTAAAAACAATCTTGGTCCCACTACGGGTCTGTATGACTTTAATATCGTTTCCCTGAGTGTAATATTCTGCAATCTCTCCTCCATTATAAGCCGTTCCCAACACAATAGGAGCTTCGGCATTTCCTCCCTGAAACGCACACAATACGGTTTCCCCGATCTCAGGGTTGAAATAAGTCCCTTTGCCTCCTCCGGAATGGGGCTGTATTACCTGTACCCAAGGAGTCTGGCTGTTAGCCCTCCTTTGCCAGGTAAACTGTACCCTTACCCTTCCCATTTTCAGGGGGTCTCGGTTGTCCTTTACAGTGGCATGTTGTATCTGGGCTTTGGGAGCTTCTACCTCGTTATAGTATGGAGGAACCGGTAAGTCTTTAGGTACTCCGACAAAGGTATTGGTATACCCTTCTCCATCTGCAAAGGTGTGGACGATTTCGGTTATCTTATACGATTCTATGGGTACCCGTCCGTTTTTGAATATTTCATGCCCTGGAATCCAAGCCATCATCTTAACCACATCACCGACACGTAAGCAAGGATTATTACTGGTAGCTTCCACATAGACTAAATTCTGCCTTTTCTTCATATCTCTTTCCAATGATCGTTGCATATCCAACGAGCCGTTAAGCAATAAGCTCTGATCGTAATGGGCCATAGGAGATACATTATATAGGTTTTTGGATGCATTGTAGGCAAATTGCTGAAAAGGGTTGTTAGAGGATTGTATGCTTTGGGTTTTGGAATCTAGCAAATAGTCTGTTCCTTGTTTGGCATCATAGGCCGTATAGGAAAAATTCTGGGGCTGCACTTCCATCTTAATTTCATAATCGTAAACATCTTCTCCTTCCATTAACTCAATAATTTTACCTCCCCAGGCAGAGAAACAAAATTGTTCTCCATTGTAGTAAAAATATT
>NZ_PSZM01000040.1 GCF_002964975.1 Apibacter adventoris
GACTATCTAAAGAAAAATATCCAGCGTTATAGCTATGAACCTTTATATCAGATAAAAGTAAGGACTGATTATAATTATCAAATACTAATCAATGATTTTCCGGTGTTTACTAATTTTGATTATGAATTAAAGGGTGGTGCTATTATGTTTAATATAAATAAAGCAATTTTACAATCAGGAATACAAAAACTGGAAATTCGAATTTATCCGGAATCTATTAATGAGATTACCCAAAAAGAATTTTTAGATTCCAAAGGATATTTTAAGTTGCAAATGACCCAAACTGCCTGGCGCAAAGACGGAGGAGGTTTGGAAGAACCGAAAACCATTCTGGAATATGAATTACCTAAGGAAAATAAACATATCGGGAATACGATCGATTATGCTAAATTAAAGAGCTTTACCGACAGTTTATCTTTTGAAGCTACCGTGCCCTATCATTTGCAAGGCTGGACTAATGGAGAAGTTTTTAAAGAAGAAGATTCCCTTCAGCTCAAAGCTCAGGTGGCTGCTTTTTATCAGGATATAATAAATGCCTACCAAAAGAAAGAATGGGATTATATACGAACACAATATTTACAAGCTGATAAGGAAAAATATCAGGCAGAATACATCACAGATGAGAATATTGAAAAATTTCAAAAAGGATTGGAGAATAGTAAGATAGATCGAAAATTTTTTCCATTAGAGAATTATAAGTTGAGCGTCTATGGCAATGGACGTATTTTATGTCTGGGAACGATTTCCGGTGAAAATAAAGGGTATTCTGCTTTAGGTTATCATTATGAAACAAAAGAAAAAATCGGGGATAGTTTTATAAGTTTATACCTGTACCGCCCCAAAGGCTCTTCTCAGTTTCAAATTATTCGGTAATAGAGAATGAAAAAGAGTTTGTATATAGCATTTTTATTTCTTTTTTTCCTGTACGGCTGTGCGCAGGAAAAAAAAGAACGAACCATGAATATACTCACTACTACGCAACGGATAGACTATCTAAAGAAAAATATTAAGCGATTTGATTATGAGCCGCTATATTATATGGAAGTTGAAACTAATTATAATTATCAGGTATTAGTTAATGATTTTCCGGTAAATGCCAATTTTGATTATAAATTAAAAGGAAGTATGACATTTAATATTAATAATTCTATATTACAATCCGGAAAACAAAAATTGGAAATTCGTATTTATCCGGAATCTATTAATGAGGTAACCCAAAAGGAATTTTTAGGTTCTAAAGGCTATTTTAAGTTGCAAATAACCCAAACCGCCTGGCGCAAAGACGGAGGAGGGCAGGAAGAACCGAAAATCATTTTGGAATATGAATTACCTAAGGAAAATAAGCAAACCGGGAATACGATCGATTATGCTAAATTAAAGAGCTTTACCGACAGTCTGTCTTTTGAGGGCAAGGTACCGTATATATTACAGGGCTGGACCAATGGAGAAGTTTTTAAAAAAGAAGATTTCCTTCAACTCAAAGCTCAGGTAGCCGCTTTTTATCAGGATATGATAAATGCCTATCAAAAGAAAGAATGGGATTATATACGAACACAATATTTACAATCAGATAAAGAAGTATATCAGGCAGAATATTTTCCGAATAATATTATTGAAGAATATCAAAAAGGGTTGGAGAATAATAAAATAGATCGAAAATTCTTTCCATTAGAGAATTATAAGTTGGGCATTTACGGCAACGGAAGGATTTTATGTTTGGAAACAATTAGTGGAAAGAATAAAGGGAATTCAGCTTTTGGTTATACCTATGAAAATGAGGAAGAAAGGGGAATTATGTATTTAGATTTATATCTTTATCGTCCCAAAGGCTCTTCCCGGTTTCAAATTATTCGGTAATAGAAAATGAAAAAAAGTTTGTATATAGCATTTGGGTTTCTTTTTTTCCTGCACGGCTGTGCGCAGGAAAAAAAAGAACAAACCATGGATATACTGACTACTTCGCAACGGATTGACTATCTAAAGAAAAATATCCAACGTTATAACTATGAACCCTTATATCAGATAGAAACAGAAACCAATTATAGTTATCAGGTATTGGTCAATGATTTTCCGGTATATACCCATTTTGGACCTTACGGATCTATGAAGTTTAATATTAATTCTTCCATACTTCAATCAGGAAAACAAAAGTTAGAAATAAAAATTTATCCCCGATACATTAATAAGACCGATCAGAAAGAATATTTAGATAATCGGGGAACTTTTAAATTGTTTATAACCCAGACAGCTTGGCGTAAAGACGGAGGAGGTTTGGAAGAACCGAAAACCATTCTGGAATATGAATTACCTAAGGAAAATAAGCAAACCGGGAATACGATCGATTATGCTAAATTAAAGAGCTTTACCGACAGTTTGTCTTTTGAGGCGAAGATACCGTATATGTTACAAGGCTGGACTGATGGAGAAGTTTTTAAAAAAGAAGATTCCCTTCAGCTCAAAGCTCAGGTAGCCGCTTTTTATCAGGATATAATAGATGCCTACCAAAAGAAAGAATGGGATTATTTTAATACACAATATTTACAGGCAGAAAAAGAGTGGTATCAGTCAGAATATTTTCCGGATAATATTATTGAAGAATATCAGAAAGGAGTAGAAGATAGTGATGGTAAATATAAAATAGTTTTTTTCCCTTTAGAAAATTATAAACTAAGTA
Organism: Apibacter adventoris; assembly: GCF_002964975.1. Lineage (GTDB taxonomy): Bacteria > Bacteroidota > Bacteroidia > Flavobacteriales > Weeksellaceae > Apibacter > Apibacter adventoris. The sequence goes on from NZ_PSZM01000040.1 coordinate 2,675, forward strand.
TTTATGGAAATGGACGTATTTTATGTCTGGAAACGATTTCCGGAAAGAATAAAGGAAAATCTGCTTTTGGTTATACCTATGAAAATGAAGAAAGAAAAGGAACGGTGTATTTAGATTTATACCTGTATCGTCCCAAAGGCTCTTCTCAGTTTCAAATTATTCGGTAATAGAAAATGGAAAAAAGTTTGTATATAGCATTTGGGTTTCTTTTTTTCCTGCACGGCTGTGCGCAGGAAAAAAAAGAACGAACCATGAATATACTGACTACTTCGCAACGGATTGAGTATTTAAAGAAAAATATCCAACGATATGATTATGAACCTCTATATTATATAGAAACCATAACAAATTTAAATTATCAAATATTAGTTAATGATTTTCCTGTATATACTAATTTTGATTATGAATTAAAAGGGGGGATGATATTTAATATAAATAAGGCTATATTACAATCCGGAAAACAGAAATTAGAAATTCGAATTTATCCGGAATCTATCAATGAGATTACCCAAAAAAAATTTTTAGATTCTAAAGGCTATTTTAAGTTACAAATGACCCAAACCGCCTGGCGTAAAGACGGAGGAGGTTTGGAAGAACCGAAAACTATTTTGGAATATGAATTACCTAAAGAAGATAAGCAAACAGGGAATACGATCGATTATGCTAAATTAAAGAGCTTTACCGACAGTTTGTCTTTTGAGGCGAAGGTACCGTATGTATTACAGGGCTGGACTGATGGAGAAGTTTTTAAAGAAGAAGATTCCCTTCAACTCAAAGCTCAGGTAGCTGCTTTTTATCAGGATATAATAAATGCCTACCAAAAGAAAGAATGGGATTATATACGAACACAATATTTACAAACTGATAAGGAAAAATATCAGGCAGAATACATCACGGATGAGAATATTGAAAAATTTCAAAAAGGATTGGAGAATAGTAAGATAGATCGAAAATTTTTTCCATTAGAGAATTATAAGTTGAGCGTCTATGGCAATGGACGTATTTTATGTCTGGGAACGATTTCCGGTGAAAATAAAGGGTATTCTGCTTTAGGTTATCATTATGAAACAAAAGAAAAAATCGGGGATAGTTTTATAAGTTTATACCTGTACCGCCCCAAAGGCTCTTCTCAGTTTCAAATTATTCGGTAATAGAAAATGAAAAAGAATTTGTATATAGCATTTGGGTTTCTTTTTTTCCTGTACGGCTGTGCGCAGAAAAAAAAAGAACAAACCATGAATATACTGACTACTACGCAACGGATAGACTATCTAAAGAAAAATATTCAGCGCTATAACTATGAGCCTTTATATCAAATAGAAACAGAAACCAATTTTAGTTATCAGGTGTTGGTTAATGATTTTCCGGTATATACCCATTTTGGACCTTATGGATCTATGAAGTTTAATATAAATTCATCCATATTTCAGTCCGGAAAGCAGAAACTGGAAATAAAGGTTTATCCTCGTTATATTAATAAGACCGATCAGAAAGAATTTTTAGATTCCAAAGGATATTTTAAGTTGCAAATGACCCAAACTGCCTGGCGCAAAGACGGAGGAGGTTTGGAAGAACCGAAAACCATTCTGGAATACGAATTACCTAAGGAAAATAAGCATACCGGTTGGACTATTGATTATTCTAAATTAAAAAGTTTTACCGACAGTCTGTCTTTTGAGGCTGAGGTACCGTATACATTACAAGGCTGGACCAATGGAGAAGTTTTTAAAAAAGAAGATTCCCTTCAACTCAAAGCCCAGGTAGCTGCTTTTTATAAGGATATACGAGAAGCGTTTGAAAATGATGAAGAAAATTATCTAAGCACTAAATATTTAGAAGCCAATAAAGAATGGTATCAGTCAGAATATTTTCCGGATGATTTAATTCAACGTTTGCAGGATGGCTCTCATGTAAAAGAAAAATACAAAAAAAGATATTTTCCTTTGGAAAATTATAAGTTGAGCATTTATGGCGATGGTCGAGTTTTATGTCTGGAAACGATTTCCGGTGAAAATAAAGGGAATTCAGCCTTAGGCTATACCTACGAAAATGAAAATAGAGAGGGAATACGCTTTTTAGATTTATACCTGTATCGCCCCAAAGGCTCTTCCCAGTTTCAAATTATTCGGTAATAGAGTGTGAAAAAGAATTTGTATATAGCATTTGGGTTTGTTTTTTTCCTGCACGGTTGTGCGCAGGAAAAAAAAGAACGAACCATGAATATACTCACTGCCTCGCAACGGATTGACTATCTAAAGAAAAATATTAAGCGATATGATTATGAGCCGCTATATTATATAGATGTTGAAACTAATTATAATTATCAGGTATTGGTTAATGATTTTCCGGTGTATACTAATTTTGATTATGAATTAAAAGGGGGTATGACATTTAATATTAATAATTCTATATTACAATCTGGGACACAAAAACTGGAAATTCGTATTTATCCGGAATCTATTAATGAGGTTACCCAAAAGGAATTTTTAGGTTCTAAAGGCTATTTTAAGTTGCAAATGACCCAAACCGCCTGGCGCAAAGACGGAGGCGGTTTGGAAGAACCGAAAACCATTCTGGAATATGAATTACCTAAAGAAGATAAGCAAACAGGGAATACGATCGATTATGCTAAATTAAAGAGCTTTACCGACAGTCTGTCTTTTGAGGCCAAGGTACCGTATGTATTACAGGGCTGGACCAATGGAGAAGTTTTTAAAGAAGAAGATTCCCTTCAACTCAAAGCTCAGGTAGCTGCTTTTTATCAGGATATAATAGATGCCTATCAAAAGAAAGAATGGGATTATATAAACACTTTATATTTAAAATCGGATAATGCCAAGTACCAGGCAGAATATATCACAAATGAGAATATTGAAAAATTTCAGAAAGGGTTGGATAATAGTAAAAGAGAACGAAAGTTCTTTCCATTAGAGAATTATAAGTTGGGCATTTATGGCAATAGTCGTATTTTATGCCTGGAAACAATTAGTGGACAAAATAAAGGATATTCTGCTTTAGGTTATCGTTATGAAACAAAAGAAAAAACTGGGGTTAGTTTTATAAGTTTATACCTGTACCGCCCCAAAGGCTCTTCTCAGTTTCAAATTATTCGGTAATAGAGAATGAAAAAGAATTTGTATATAGCATTTGGGTTTCTTTTTTTCCTGCAAGGCTATGCGCAGGAAAAAAAAGAAGAAAAGATGCAAAATATGTTATTAGATAGCTTAAAAAAATATGAATATGAGCCTTTATATCAAATTGAAATTTTTACAAATTATGCTTATAGAGTAAAAGTTAATGATATACCTGTAAAAAATAATTTTACAGAATTTCTAAAAAACACAAAGTTTAATATCAATTCAGCAATATTATATTCAGGAAAGCAAAATTTAAGTATTGAGATATATCCTGAATATATTGATAAAAATAAACAAAAAGAATATTTAGATAATCAGGGAACTTTTAAATTGATTGTATCTCAGACAGCCTGGCGCAAAGACGGAGGAGGGCAGGAAGAACCGAAAATCATTTTGGAATATGAATTACCTAAGGAAAATAAACATACCGGGAATACGATTGATTATGCTAAATTAAAGAGCTTTACCGATAGTCTGTCTTTTGAAGCTAGCGTACCCTATCATTTGCAGGGCTGGACCAATGGAGAAGTTTTTAAAGAAGAAGATTCTTTACAGTTGAAAGCGCAAGTAGTAGATTTTTATAAAAAAATAATAAATTTATACAATACCCACAATTTTAAAGAATTATATCAATTGTCTAAATTACAAGAGTATGAATTAGCACAGTATAATTATTTTACAAAAGATTTAATTATAAGTAATAGAGAAAAATTTAACAATACTCTACCTAAGAATAGGTTAAAAATGCTGCCTTTAGAAAATTATAAATTAGAGTTTTATGCTAATAATAGGGTGTTAGCTCTTGTGCGAGTAGATAATCCGTTTAAATATAAATCAGCTATAATTGGAGAAAAAGAAGATATATATGGTAATAATAAAATAGTGATTTTAAATAAGCTATTATATCGTCCCATAGGCTCTTCCCAGTTTCAAATTATTCGGTAATAGAAAATGAAAAAAAGTTTGTATATAGCATTTGGGTTTCTTTTTTTCCTGCAAGGCTGTGCGCAGGAAAAAAAAGAACGAACCATGAATATACTAACAGCCTCACAACGGATTGAGTATTTAAAGAAAAATATCCAGCGATATGATTATGAGCCGCTATATTATATAGATGTTGAAACCAATTATAGTTATCAGGTATTGGTTAATGATTTTCCGGTATATACCCATTTTGGTACTTTTGGCTCACGTTTAATGAATATTAATTCCTATATACTCCAATCCGGGAAACAAAAACTGGAAATAAAGGTTTTTCCTCGTTATATTAATGAAACTACTCAGAATGAGTTTTTTGATGCTAAAGGATATTTAACCTTAACGCTTACCGAAACTTCTTGGCGCAAAGATGGAGGAGGACAGGAAGAACCGAAAATCATTCTGGAATATGAATTACCTAAGGAAAATAAGCAAACCGGGAATACGATCGATTATGCTAAATTAAAGAGCTTTACCGACAGTTTGTCTTTTGAGGCGAAGGTACCGTATGTATTACAGGGCTGGACTGATGGAGAAGTTTTTAAAGAAGAAGATTCCCTTCAACTCAAAGCTCAGGTAGCTGCTTTTTATCAGGATATGATAAATGCCTATCAAAAAAAGGAATGGAACTATATACGAACACAATATTTAAAATCCGATAAAGAAGTATATCAGGCAGAATATATCACAGATGAGAATATTGAAAAATTTCAAAAAGGATTGGAGAATAGTAAAATAGATCGAAAATTTTTTCCATTAGAGGATTATAAGTTGGGCATTTACGGAAACGGGAGGATTTTATGTTTGGAAACAATTAGTGGAAAGAATAAAGGGAATTCAGCTTTTGGTTATACCTATGAAAATGAGGAAGAAAGGGGAATTATGTATTTAGATTTATATCTTTATCGCCCCAAAGGCTCTTCTCAGTTTCAAATTATTCGGTAATAGAAAATGAAAAAAAGTTTGTATATAGCATTTGGGTTTCTTTTTTTCCTGCAAGGCTGTGCGCAGGAAAAAAAAGAACAAACCATGAATATACTCACACCTTCGCAACGGATTGACTATCTAAAAAAAAATATTCAGCGTTATAATTATGAGCCTTTATTTGAATTAAAAGTACAAACCAATTATAGTTATCAGGTATTGGTCAATGATTTTCCGGTATATACCCATTTTGGTACTTTTGGCACACGTTTAATGAATATTAATTCCTCTATACTTCAATCCGGAAAACAAAAACTGGAAATAAAGGTTTTTCCTCGTTATATTAATGAAACTACTCAGAATGAGTTTTTTGATGCTAAAGGATATTTAACCTTAACGCTTACCGAAACTTCCTGGCGTAAAGATGGAGGCGGTTTGGAAGAACCAAAAACTATTTTGGAATATGAATTACCTAAGGAAAATAAGCAAACCGGGAATACGATCGATTATGCTAAATTAAAGAGCTTTACTGACAGTTTATCTTTTGAAGCTACTGTGCCCTATCATTTGCAAGGTTGGACCAATGGAGAAGTTTTTAAAAAAGAAGATTCCCTTCAGCTCAAAGCTCAGGTGGCTGCTTTTTATCAGGATATGATAAATGCCTACCAAAAGAAAGAATGGGATTATATACGAACACAATATTTACAAGCTGATAAGGAAAAATATCAGGCAGAATATATCACAGATGAGAATATTGAAAAATTTCAAAAAGGATTGGAGAATAGTAAGATAGATCGAAAATTTTTTCCATTAGAGAATTATAAGTTGAGCGTCTATGGCAATGGTCGTATTTTATGTTTGGAAACAATTTCCGGAAAGAATAAAGGAAAATCTTCATTTGGATATACCTATGAAAATAAAGATAGGAGAGGAATTTGGTTTATAGATTTATACCTGTATCGTCCCAAAGGCTCTTCCCAATTTCAGATTATTCGGTAATAGAGAATGAAAAGAATATATATAGAATAAAAATAATCACTGTAAGGTAGTATTTGTTTGCCCGTTAAAGATAACTATAACATTTAGTTAAAAGAAGAATTGTTGCTTATTTTAATCAATCTTCCACTACTTGTTACCTCTTTTTTCCCGTCAAAATAAGAAGTTTTATAATACAAAACGTCATTTTCTATTTTCACCATTTTAACAATAATTCCACCATTATGGTTTATATATTTTTTAAAAGGGTCTTTTTTACTGTCTTTTTTAGAAAAAAATAGAGAATAATCACAATCATTTAACCAATGAATTTTTTTGTAGGTATATTCTTGATTGGTAATCTCTAATTGTTTTTGTCCGTTTCTTATGATAATCGAACTTAAAGTAGCATTATCGTCATTAATACTTTTAAACTCCCCTTTAGTAAAATCTAAACAGGTCAAGTTTTTATTTTGAGCATGTAAAATACACGAACAAATAAAAAATAAAAAAAATATAGTTTTATTCATGAATCAAAGATAGTAAAATAATTTATCCAATATAAAAATACTGTTAATAATTAAAATGATTATTTTTTATAATGTATAGAATTGTTTAATATTTTATTTATAATATAAATTATTTCTTTTAAATTGTGATTAAATTAAATTATTTTAAATTTTTTATATTAATTATATAATAATAATTATGTTGAAAAGTTAAAAAGACCTCCAAATATATTTTTAGAGAAAAAAATTACCTTTGTACAAGCATCTAAAATAAAGGAAAAAATAAAATTTCGCTATATTTTTTCGATATATATAGCTTGTAGGAAGGTTAGTCACGATAAGCAATACTACTTAAATAATTATCTGAAAGCAATCATTTTTTAAGTGATTAAAATTTCTTCCGTGGAGCATAAACGTTGTTAATAAAAAAATAAATAACATGATTCAGACAGTTGTTAAAAGAGATGGTCGCATTGTAGAATTTAATGAAGATAAAATTATTAGTGCAATTCGTAAAGCTATGCTGCAAACAGATGAGGGAGAAGACCTTTTCCTAATAAAAGCAATAGCAAAAAATATATCGTGTCAGGGTATAAAACAAATGACTGTAGAGGATATTCAAGATATGGTAGAAATGGAACTCATGAAAAGTCCACGTAAAGAAGTTGCAAAAAAATATATAGCTTACAGAGATCAGCGAAATATAGCTCGTAAAGCAAAAACCGGAAATATGTTTTTGGAGATTATTGAAATCCAATCTAATGAAGTTACTCGGGAAAATGCAAACATGAATGCCGATACGCCTGCCGGAATGATGATGAAATTTGCCAGTGAAACCACTAAACCTTTTGTTGATGATTATTTATTAACCCCAGAAGTTCGAGAAAGTATACGTTTAAACTATTTACATATTCATGATAAAGATTATTTTCCTACCAAAAGTCTTACCTGCGTTCAACATCCTTTAGATAAAATATTACATGATGGGTTTTATGCCGGGCATGGAGAATCCCGTCCTGCAAAAAGAATAGAAACAGCAAGTATGCTTGCTTGTATTTCTCTCGAAACTGCTCAAAATGAAATGCATGGAGGACAGGCTATTCCTGCTTTTGATTATTACCTAGCTCCTTTTGTTCGTAAAAGTTTTATAGAAGAAATAAAAATTTTAGAACAAATTAACGGGAAAAGTTATGAATCTCTTTATAACTCAGAAATAGATGATTATTTATATCATCCATTAGAACAGCTGGAAGGAGATAAACGCATTATACAACATGCTATTAATCGTACGGTCAGCAGGGTACATCAATCCATGGAAGCATTTATACACAACATGAATACCATACACTCACGAGGAGGAAATCAGGTAGTATTTAGTTCTATAAATTACGGAACCGATACAACAGCAGAAGGCAGATGTGTAATCAGAGAATTGCTTAAAAGTACTGAAGAAGGAGTAGGAAACGGAGGAACCGCTATATTTCCCATACAAATATGGAAGAAAAAACGCGGAATCAATTATCTTCCGGAAGATCGAAATTACGATTTATATCAATATGCATGTAAAGTAAGTGCCCATAGGTTTTTTCCTAATTTTTTGAATTTAGATGCTACTTTTAATCAACATGAGGAATGGAAATCAGAAGATCCTGAACGTTATAACTACGAAGTGGCCACTATGGGATGCCGTACGCGTGTATTTGAAAATCGTTTTGGTAAAAAAACATCTGTGGGTAGAGGTAATATTTCTTTTTCCACCATAAATTTAGTACGCCTTGCCTTAGAATGTAGAAATATAGAAAACAGAAAAGAAAGGTTAAACACATTTTATCAAAAACTGGATAAACTATTAAATATAATGGCTGTACAATTACATCAACGTTTTGAATTTCAAAAAACGGCAGCCCCCAAACAATTTCCTTTGCTTATGTCTGTATTATGGGAAGGAAGTCATGAACTCAGCAATGAAGATACCATAGAAAAAGTTATAAATCAAGGAACGTTAGGAATTGGTTTTATAGGTTTGGCAGAATCATTAATAGCTTTAATTGGTAAACATCATGGGGAAGATGAAGAAGCTCAAAAATTAGGTTTAGAAATAATCACCTATATGAGAGATAAAGCCAATGAATTTTCAGAAAAATACCAACATAATTATAGTATATTAGCTACGCCGGCAGAAGGGCTCGCAGGCAGATTTACACGTCAGGACAAAAAAGACTTTGGAATAATAGAAAATATTACAGATAAAGAATACTATACCAATTCTAACCATGTGCCGGTTTATTATAAATGCAGTGCTCATCATAAAGCAAAAATAGAAGCCCCATATCATGAATTGACACGAGGTGGCCATATTTTTTATGTGGAAATAGACGGCGACGCAACCCATAACCCCGAAGCCATTATGACAGTAGTAGATATGATGGATAAATATAATATGGGATATGCCTCTGTGAATCATACCCGTAACAGATGTTTACACTGTGGATATGAAAATGCCTCTTCTCATATAGAAGAATGTCCAGAATGCGGAAGTGAAAATATTGATCGCTTACAACGTATTACCGGTTATTTAGTAGGAACCACAGATCGATGGAATAAGGCGAAACTTGCAGAGCTAAATGACCGTGTAACCCATGGGTAAATTATCTATATTAAATATAATACAAGATACTACTGTGGATGGTCCTGGTTTTAGGACTTCCATTTATGCTGCCGGATGTATTCATAAATGTGAAGCCTGTCATAATCCGCAATCTTGGGACAAACATAATGGAAAACTTTATCATATAAATGAATTGTTGGAGGTTGTTAAAGAGGCAGATTTTGCAAATGTAACATTTACAGGCGGAGATCCTCTAATACAGGTCGAAGGATTTACAGAATTGGCTACTTTAATAAAGAAAGAAACACGCAAAAATATCTGGTGTTATACAGGTTTTACTTATGAACAAATATCCAAATCAAAAAAACTATCCCTAATATTGCCTTATATAGACGTCATTATAGATGGAAAATTTATAAGTTCACTACATAAAGAATCCTTACTATTTCGTGGTAGTTCCAATCAAAGGATAGTTGATGTGCAACAGTCAATACTTAACAAAAAGCTAACCTTATGGGGAAAGGAAAACTATTGAATATAAGTAAAATACTTTTGCTATGTATTTCCTAATTTTTTAATGGTTCTGACAAAAATATTATAACTACTCATTTTTATTTTATAATAAGGGATGAAGCTCATTTGGTAAGAATTGTCTGTTCCATAAAAAATTATTAATTTTACAGAAATAATCATATACATATAAAGAAAAAATAAACACGAAAATATGACAGGAGAAGGGGAAAAATTGATTCCTATAAATATTGAAGATGAAATGAAATCTTCATATATAGATTATTCCATGTCCGTAATAGTATCCAGAGCCTTACCAGATGTAAGAGATGGTTTGAAGCCGGTACACAGGAGGGTTTTATTTGGGATGTATGAATTGGGGGTAACTTCAAGCAGTGCCTACAAAAAATCAGCAAGAATTGTAGGGGAGGTAATGGGAAAATACCACCCTCATGGAGATTCTTCCGTTTATGATACTATGGTTCGTTTAGCGCAAGAATGGTCTATGCGTTATCAATTAGTAGATGGACAAGGAAATTATGGTTCTGTAGATGGTGACCCACCTGCAGCTATGCGATATACAGAGGCTAGATTAAAGAAGATTTCAGAAGAAATTTTATCAGATATAGATAAAGATACTGTAGATACACAATTAAACTTTGATGATACTTTAGAAGAACCAGAGGTAATGCCTACACGCATTCCTATTTTGCTGGTTAACGGAGCTTCAGGTATAGCAGTGGGAATGGCTACGAATATGGCTCCTCATAATTTATCAGAATCCATAGATGCCATTTGTGCCTACATAGATGATAATGAAATATCAGTAGAAGGCTTAATGAAGTATATAAAAGCTCCCGATTTTCCGACAGGTGGAACTATTTATGGTTATGAAGGAGTGAAATCTGCTTTTGAAACCGGCAGAGGGCGAATTATAATTAGAGGAAAAGCTAATTTTGAAGAAGTTCACGGAAAAGATGCAATTGTTGTTACAGAAATTCCTTATCAGGTAAATAAAGCAGATATGATTGCCCGTACTGCAGAACTGGTTAAAGAAGATAAATTACAAGGTATTGCAGAGATTAGAGATGAATCTGACCGGAAAGGGATGAGAGTGGTTTATATACTTAAAAATGAAGCAATACCTAATGTAGTCTTAAATCTTTTATATAAATATACAGCCTTACAAACCTCATTTAGTGTAAATAATATAGCGCTGGTCAAAGGAAAACCTGTGCAACTTAATTTAAAAGATATTATACATCATTTTGTAGATCACAGACATGATGTTGTAGTTAGGCGTACCCAATACTTACTTAGAAAAGCTCAGGAAAGAGCTCATATCCTGGAAGGTTTTATGAAAGTAATAGCTACTCAGGATTCATTAGATTTAGCCATAAAAATAATACGTGAAAGTGCAAGTCCGGCAGAAGCAAAAACCGGATTAATTCAAGAATTTGAACTTTCAGAAATACAAGCTCAGGCTATTTTGGATTTACGATTGGCTCGTTTAACAGGAATGGAGCTAGATAAAATTCGGGATGAGTATGAGGCTATAATGAAGGAGATTGAAAATTTAAATAATATTTTAAATGATAAAGGGCTTCGTTTTCAAATTATTAAAGACGAATTATTAGAAATTAAACAAAAATACGGAGACGAAAGAAGAACAGATATAGATTTTGCCGGTGGTGAAATGAGTATTGAAGATATTATCCCTGATGAAAAAGTGGTATTAACAATTTCTAAAATGGGTTATATTAAGCGAACTTCACTATCTGAATATAGAACCCAATCTCGAGGAGGAGTAGGAAACCGTGCTGCATCTACAAGAGATGAAGATTTCTTAGAGTATGTAGTTTCTGCCACAGCGCATCAATATATGTTATTTTTTACTGAAAAAGGAAAATGTTTCTGGCTTCGTGTATTTGAAATACCGGAAGGTTCAAAAACTGCTAAGGGTAGAGCAATTCAAAATCTTATAAATATAGAGACTGACGATAAAATTAAAGCCTATATTCTTACCCATGACTTAAAAAATGAAGAATATACCAGCAATACATTTTTAGTGATGGTAACCCAAAAGGGAACGGTTAAAAAAACCAGTTTAGAAGCATATTCACGTCCTAGGGCTAATGGTATTAATGCCATTAATGTTAAAGAAGGAGATACATTAGTTAGTGCCAGTCTTACCTCTGGAAAAGATGAAATAATGATAGCTACCAAATATGGAAAAGCGATCAGATTTCCTCAAGAGACTTTAAGACCTATTGGAAGAAATGCTTCAGGAGTTAGGGGTATAACTTTAGGAAGTGAGAATGATGAAGTGATAGGTATGGTTATTATTTCAGACCCAGAAAATGATACTATTTTAGTAGTTTCAGAAAAAGGTTATGGAAAAAGAACCCATGTAGATGCATATAGAATTACAAATCGTGGCGGAAAAGGAGTAATAACTTTAAATATTACCGATAAAACCGGAGATTTGATAGCCATTCAAAAAGTAACAGATGAGAATGATTTAATGATTATTAATAAGTCTGGTGTTGCTATACGTATGTCAGTTGAAGAATTGAGGGTAATGAGCAGGAATACTCAAGGAGTAAGGTTGATTAATTTAAAGAAAAACGATGAAATTGCCGCAATTACAAAAATTGAAAAAGAAGAAGGAGTGGAAGAAGAGGAAAATTCGGAAACTATGAATTCAGATGAAACAACAAATAAAGATGAAAGATCACAAGATCCAAACATAGAAATTCAAGATTAAGATGAAAAAGATAACTTTATCATTATTGACTTTATTTTCAATACTTTCTTTTGGACAAGAAAAAGAAATAAAAGAAGCCTTTAATTCTTTTGAAAATGGAAATAAAGCACAAGCGCAGACCTTAATTCAACAGGTAGATCCTGTAGTGTTAGAAAAGGCTCAGGCTTTAGAACCCGATGTTTATGCTAAATTTTTATATATTAAAGGAAGTACCCTTTTAGAAAATGGAAAAAACTTAGAAGCTGCACAAACATTTTCAATTTTGTCTGCTTATGAGCAAGGTCCGGTATATTCATTGAAAAATAAAAGTAATAAACAAAAAGCTTTTACTTTGTCTAAACAAGAAGCTAATAACTTGCAGGCACAAGGATTTAGCGGTCTTAAAGAAACTAAATCAGGGACTAATTTTTTACAAAAAGTACTTCCAGTTATAGAACAAAAAAGACAAACCATAGCTAACCAAGCTACTGAAGAATACAACGCTAAAAATTATGCCGGCTCTGGCGATGATTTTTTAGAAGCGCATTATTTAACTAAAGCCGCTGGTAGCAATGATGAAATTTATATGTACTATGCTGCCATTTCTTATCATGCAGCCAAGAACAATGCTAAAGCTTTAGAATTATATAAAGAACTAATTAATACCGGGTATACAGGAAAGAAAACTTTATATACAGCTATACAAAATGGAGTAAGAGTAGGTTTGACGGAACAACAGTATAATTTATTTAAATCTACTCCAAATTCCGGATTTTCTGATTTTAAAACGGAAGAAACTCCCTCAGTAGAAGCAGAAATATACAGTTATGCTATAGCAATATTATCAGCAGATAAAAAATATGATGAGGCCTTAACTATTGCAGAAAAAGGATTAGTTAAATTTCCTGGAGATAAAAATTTAAATAGTCAAATAGGGGAGCTTTATTATCAGACCGGACAAACAGATAAATATATAAATCAATTAAAAAGTGCGGTACAGAAAGATCCAAATGATTATATCTCTTTATTTAACTTAGGGGTAATCTATAGTAAAGATCCAAAAACTTATGATTTGGCTAAATCTTACTATAATAAGGTTATATCTATAAAACCCGATTATGCTGTTGCTTATCTTAATTTAGCTTCATTAAGTTTATCTCCTGATAAAGAAATTGTTGAAAAAATGAAAGCTTTAGGGGCTAATAAAGCGGATCAACAAAAATATGATGTATTATTATCTCAGAGAAAAAATATGTTTAAAGAAGCTCTTCCTTATATAGAAAAAGCTTACGAATTTGATAAAAAAGATATAGAAATTATTCAAGTACTTAAAGAAGCATACAGAGTTTTAGGAATGAGAGATAAACTAGATGAGATAAGAAAAGCAGAAAATGCATTATAAATATAAAATTTTTTATAATAAAAATAAAAAAAACTATCTTTTTTGGGATAGTTTTTTTATTTTTCCTGTAAATTATATAATTAAATAGTCTATCTTTGTAAGCAATAATAGTATAATATTTAAAGAATATGAAAAGTAAAGGATGTCTAATAGGAGGAGGTATATTTCTTATATTGTTTTTAATTTGTATTGGTATTTTCTTTTGGGGAGTATCTGTAAATAATAATTTGGTTCAGCTAAATAACGATGTAAATCTTAAATGGGGAAATGTAGAAAGTTCTTATCAAAGAAGGGCAGATTTAATACCTAATTTAGTAGGGACTGTTAACAAGGCTACAAATTATGAAAAAGAAACTTTAACAGATGTTATAAATGCACGTGCTAAAGCTACGTCTGTACAAATAGATCCCTCTAATCTTTCTCCTGAAAAATTAGCAGAATTTCAACAAGCTCAATCCGGCTTGGGATCAGCATTGAGCCGATTATTAGTTTCAATTGAAAGATACCCGGATCTGAAAGCTAACCAAAATATATTATCTCTTCAGAATCAATTAGAAGGAACTGAAAATAGAATTAAAATAGATCGTGATAATTTTAATCAATCTGCAACTACATATAATATAAAAATACAACAATTTCCTTCCAGTATTATAGCCGGATTAAGAGGATTTAAAGAAAAGGGATTATTTAAAGCAGATTCAGGAGCACAAAAGGCTCCAGATGTAAATACCCTATTAAACGGTACAGATAATAAATAAAATAGAAAAACATGTTGTTTTCGTCAGAAGATGAAAAAGAAATTATAGAAGCTATTAGAAATGCTGAGCTATTATCTACCGGAGAAATTCGGGTTCATTTGGATCAACATCTAAAAGGTGATGCTTTAGCTACAGCACAAGATATATTTTATAAAATTGGCATGCAAAAAACAAAGAACAGAAACGGTGTTCTTTTTTATGTTTCCGAAAATTTGAGAAAAGTGGCGATAATTGGAGATGAAAATATACATAAGTTAGTAAGACAATCTTTTTGGAACGAAATTTTGGAAGAAATTATAGAATCTTTTAAAAAAGAAAAATATAAAGAAGGCTTGATTAATGCAATTTTTAAAACAGGAAATCAATTAAAAAAATATTTTCCCTCTGACGGAGACAATAATGAAAATGAACTAGCTAATGAGATTTCGCGTTAAGAATTTATTTATTTTATGCACTTTTCTTTTTGGATTTTTATCTTATGCCCAAACAGAATTTAAAATTCCTGAAAGACCAAAAATTATATATCCTGTTAATGATTATGCAGGAATACTTACTACGCAACAAAAACAAGAGATAAATCAAAAACTTATTTCTTATAGTGATTCTACTTCTACAGAAATTATAGTTTGCACAATAAAAACCTTAGATGGTGACGATATAAATTACGTTGGAGCCAAATGGGGAACTCAATGGGGAATAGGGCAAAAAGATAAAAACAATGGTATTTTATTATTAATAGCAGTAAATGATCATAAGTTGGCAATTCAAAATGGAAAAGGAACAGAAGATGCAATGACAGATCTTTATTCTGGCATAATTATAAACCAGTATATGGTGCCTTATCTTAAAAATAATGATTTTTTTGGAGCTATAAATTCAGGAACAGATCAAATTATTAAAGTATTGCAAGGTAAGTTTAAAGCATCTCCGAAAACGGATGATACAGACGATGGTATGTCAGGATTTGTTGTAGCGTTGATTCTTTTTTTCTTTATTTTATTTATAGTATTGATGAAAAAAAAATCAACAAGTAGTACCTACTACGATAGAAATGGAAAGAAGAAAAAGAAAGATGATGATGATGATTTTTGGGGAGGTTTTGGCGGAGGTTTCTTAGGCGGAGGCTTTGGTGGTTTTGGCAGAGGAAGCTCAAGTGGTGGAGGTTTTGGAGGTTTTGGTGGCGGAGGAAGCTTTGGAGGTGGTGGAGCCAGTGGTAGTTGGTAAGAAAACAGTTATTATTATAAATTAAAAAAACTATAAATAAGGATTTTAAAATCCAAAAAATTGAGATTTATATTCATGTCTTAATTCAAATGAAAAAATCAATATGATTATAAATAGATTATTTTTATTATTTCTCTTACTTATGTGTTTAAGTAGTTGTAAAACATTAAACAATTCTCAATTAAATCCCTATGATCAAGATGATTACTATTATGATTTAGATTATGATTATTATGATTATGATGATTATGACCGAGGATAATCTCTGATTATATAATTTTTATAAGCTATTGCAGCATTTTTTGTGCTAATGTAATTCCTTCAATCAAAAGATCTATTTCTTCTTTTGTATTATATATAGCTACAGAGGCTCTTACAGTGCCTGTTACTCCAAGATGTCTCATAAGAGGTTGTGCACAATGATGTCCCGTTCTTACTGCAATTCCTTGCTTATCCAAAATGAATCCAACATCTGAAGAATGTATGTTATTAATATCTAAATTAAAAGAAACCACTCCGGTTTTAGAAGTGCTATTTTTAGCATAAGTAGTAATACCATCTAATTCCTCTAATTTTTTCGTAATATATTTTAAAATGCTATTTTCATATTTTTCAATATTTTCTAAACCAATATTCTGTATAAATTCAATAGCTTTTTTTAATACAATATTTCCTGCTATATTAGGAGTTCCTGCCTCAAATTTGAAAGGTAAATCTGCATAAGTCGTTTTCTCAAAAGTAACTTCTTTAATCATTTCTCCTCCACCCTGATACGGTTTCATTCTCTCTAGTAATTTTTCTTTTCCATATAAAATACCCACCCCTGTAGGTCCATACATTTTATGTGCTGAAAATACATAAAAATCAACATTTAGCTTTTGAACATCTATTTTTTTATGAGAAATTGCTTGAGCTCCATCAATTAATACAAAAGCTTGTGCTTCATGAGCTTTTTTTATTATATGTTCTATAGAATTTACAACCCCTAAAGCATTTGAAATATGATTTATAGCAACAATTTTTGTTTTCTCTGTTATAAGTTTTTCAAATTCATTTAATAATAATTCTCCATTTTCATCAATGGGAATAACTTTTAATATTAAACCTTTTCTTTCTGCTAAAAATTGCCATGGAACTATATTAGAATGATGCTCTAAAGTCGATATTATGATTTCATCTCCTTTGTTTACCAAAGGCTCTATGCTTGAAGCTAATAAATTGATTCCATCAGTAGTGCCTTTGGTAAATATAATTTCATAATCTTTTTTTGCATTAATAAATTCTTTTACAGCTCCTCTAGTAGCTTCCATTTCAATAGTTGAGAGCTGGCTTAGTGTATGCACACCACGATGTACATTGGAATTAATAGTTTTATAATAAATATCTTCAGCCTCCAAAACGGGAAATGGTTTTTGGGTAGTAGCAGCATTATCCAGATAAATTAAAGGTTTCTGATTAACAGTTTGAGTTAATATTGGGAATTGGCTGCGAATATATTTAAGGTCTATCTCCATGAGGTAAATTATGTTTTCAAAGATAATTATCTTTTAGTACATATAAAAAATATAATTTTTGATACTAATAAAACCTAATCTTTTTCAGAAAACGGAATATTAGGATTTGCAATTTCTTCTATGAGGGAAGTTACATTTTTAAATAATGTAATTACTTCAGAATAAGTAAAAACATCATTGTTATCCATAGATAGTATTTCTAAACCTTTGAAAGGTTTTTTAAAACTCCAGATGCCTACTTTTACAGTTTCAGACATTTTTTCATTTAAAATCATATAAGCATAAAATATTAATTGAATAAAAAATTTGTAATTATTATTCTCTCTTATTTTATCTATTTTTTCATATTTAAATTTTAAAGGATTTACAGAAGATGTTTTGTAGTCTATAATACGATTTTGACCATTAAAAATATCCCATCTGTCAACGAAACCTTTTAAGTGAATTTCGCCTATATGATCAAGGTTAATTTTTGAAAATAACCTTTTTTCAATATCTTTAATGAAAATCGTATTTCCATTTTTTATATCGGTAATATCTCTGAGAATTATCTTTTCAACAGTTTTTTCTGCTAATAATTTTTGTAAATAATTATGGCCTCTTTCAAATAGATCTTTATTTAAATTTTGATTTATGTATGTATTTAATTTCAAAGGATATTCTTTTAACATTTGTTCTAAAATATCTATTGAAAGTTGTTTTTCTTTATAAGGAGAATAAAGAGATTCTAAGGTATGATGAATTAAATTCCCATAATTAAGAGGGGAAATTTCTTCTTCTATTTCCTGTTCTTTCTCTAAATGTAATATTTTCTGTATATAAAAAATAATAGGATTATAATGGTAATTTGTCAAATGAGTAGGCGAGATAGGTTCTTGTAGCCACTCATTTATTGCCTTCATTAATGCAGGAGTTTTAAGTATAGATAATTTTTTATTTTTTTGTAAATTTCCGGAATAGGTAGCTACAATTTCATTTATTTGATTACCGGATTCAAATTGTAGTTGACTAATAAACCTGCTTTTTTCACCGGAATTTATTCCCTCAGTATAATTATTATATAGTAAGGTTATATTTTCTGCATGTTGCAATAATCGGTAAAAATGATAGGCATAAATAGCGTCATTTTCTAAAAAAGTATTGATATTATAATTTTTCTTTACATCAAAAGGAATAAAAGAATTGTCTGTTTTACCGGCAGGCAGAATTCCCTCATTAACCCCAAGCATAATGATATTTTTGAAGCTTAATAAACGAGATTCCAATAATCCCATAAGCTGAAGTCCCTCTAAAGGTTCTCCAATAAAATCAATTTTTTCATTGTTTAATACATGATGGTAAAAGGTTTGTAAAACAGAAAAACTATCTATAATTGGATTTTCTCCTAATTGAAAAATAAGTTGAGAAAAAATATTTTTAAATCTTAAAAAATTTTCTTTTAATATCGGTTCTGTTTCCTTTGTTTCTTCATGCATAATTTCACAGAACTCTTTCAATTTTATTAATAAATGTATAGGGCTTGTATATTCTTTAAAAATAAAGAAAATATTGAGATTCGATAATTGTTTATAAATTAAATAATCAGATATAAACACACGGTTAGATTGCTTAATTTCATTAACAAAATTAGAAATAATAGGATCGGAATTTATGATGGAGTGAGTTAGTATATTTATAACATCTTCAAAATAAAATCCTTTAGAATTATTTTTTTCTTTAAAAATATGAAGTTGAAATATTTGTTTAAAAAAAGAAGCCAAAAGAGAGTTTTTTAAAGAATAACCCATTGTTATATTAACCTTTTGTATATTTTTTGGAAGGCTTTCTATTACTGAAGGGAGTATTGTTTCATCACATAATATAAGGGCGGTATTTTTTAATTCTTTATTAGAAAAAGTGTTTAAAAGGTTTCCGGCATATTTAGCTTGTGTAACTTCTTGTGAAGTACTTATAACATTAATAATTTTTGGTTCTTTAAAATTATTTTGTATCCATTGAAAGTCTCTGCTAGCATAATAATTCCATTTTAAATAATTTCTTAAAAAATATCCGGCTTCCTGCGTAGGATTATTTAAATAATAACTATCAGCATCCCAATATAAAAAGGTGTTGAAATTTGAAATAAAATATTTAATTATTTTTTCCTCTTTAGGAGTTAGCGCATTAAAACCAACAAAAACAAAAGTTTCTTTTTGAGGTATAGAAATTGTTTTTAAATTTTCAACAACAGAAGTTATAAGCATACCCTTAGTTCCTAGCCCTTTTTCTTTTAAGGATTGGGTTAATTTCTTATAAAGTATAAGATTATTTTCCCAAAATTTTATATTTTTAAAAAATAGTTTATCTTGATGTTGAGAGTTCAGTGATTCTCCCCAATTTTCTATTCTCTCAATTGAAGAAAGGTGTTCTATAATCTTTAATGGATGATCAGAAAAAGTTTCAATGTCATTAAAATCATTGAGAAGTGTAGGTATCCATTTTAAAAAATCTTCAAATTTTTCCTCAGGATTAATATATTCTTTTTGAATTTTGTAAGCTTCGAACCATAACGGAATATTTTCTATTTGAATTAAATCAGAATATTTTGATATAAAATCTTCTATTGTAAAAAATGCAGGAATAAAACCATTATATTTTTGTTCAGCAAAATATTTTTTAAAAAATATTATAGGTCTTTTACCGGGAAGTATTAGATTCGTTTTTGATAAATCTAAATTTTTATCAAGTAAAGCATTAATTACATTTTCTATAAAATTCATTATTTGGAAAATTAATAAATAAAGATATGGATTTCTATTTAATCGCAAATGTTCTTATAATGTGTTTTATTATAAATAATAACAGGGTCATTTATTTATAAATAATTTAATGGGGAATTTTAAAATTAATCTTATTTTTAGCTAAAAATTGTATTATTAATGAGGAAATTTAATTTATTTATAACTATTCATAAAAAAATTATGTACCAAAAATATAAACCTAATTTTATAATATTTCTATTATTAATTAATAGAAAAAATAGTAATAATAAAAACCTAAGAATTCTCGTATAAATATTTTCGGATCGTGTTTTTTACTAAAATGTCTTGAACTTACAGATCCTATATTATAAAATCCTCGTTTATAATACATTAATTTTATACGTGAAATATGATAATACTGTGAAATAATAATTAATCTTTTATAATTATTATTTTTAATAATTTCAAGAGAGTTATCTACATTCTCTTTTGTATTTTTTGCTTTATTATCAATAATTATATCCCCTAAACGAACTCCTTTACTTATAAGAAAATCCTGCATTAAATCTGATTCACAGAATCCCTTATTGGCCATTCCGCCAGATAATAATATTTTTTGTATTCTTCCTTCCTGATATAGTTTTAAACCAATATTTAATCTTCTTAACATTGATTGTGAGAGAGAACCATCTTTTTTATTCTTGGTACCAAATATAACTCCAATATCAGCCGGTCTAGTATCTTCTTGGGTTCCGTCAGTTATAATTGTTAAAGTATGTAAAATAAACCAAAAGAAAATGAGAAAAATACACAAAAACATATATTTTAATATTTTCTTGTAGTAATACATATGTATTGTTTGATTTTTTTATTAATTATGCAAAAAAAATGCCATACAAGTTTTATTATTCTTATTTAAATGTTAAAAATATTATAATAAAAGGAGACTACACCCTCTAATATCAGAATTATCCATTCTTCCCAATATTTCAAAATTATTATCACTTTGACGCCCTAAATCTTGTGTAGAAATAAAAGAACAACTATAAATATTAGCCAAATCTATAATGCTTACTCCCCCCGATTTATTATTATCAACATAAAAATGAAAGGGATCTTCTATATCTCGAATTAAAACTTTCATCCAAGGAGGCGTTTGATAAATATTATTTCCCATAGAATAAGCTTGCGATAATAATTCTGTCATACTATACTCAGAAAAAATATTCGATGTGTGGAAAGAATTCTGCAATTTTTTTAATAACTCTTCTTTGGTTATTTCTTCTTTCCTTCCTTTCATACCTCCAGTTTCTATTATTACCGAATTTTTGAGTGTTTGCGGGAACTTTTCAGAAAAATCTAATAATGCATAGGAAACCCCAAATAAAATAGTTTTTTTATTATTTTTTTCTAATTTTTTTAATAAAGAATTTAATGCTTCCCAATTATTTAAGAAATATCCATTTTCCTCATGATTAGATTGTTGCATCAGATAATTAACCATATATATTAGAGAAGAATTTTCTCTTTCCAAATAAGAAGGTAATAAACCTAAAAATACATATTGTGAGGGATCACCGAAAAAAAGTTTAAAAGAATTAATGATACTTTTCTGATATATGGATTCATCTGCAATATAATGTTTAGATAAATTCATAGATGTAGTTCCACTACTTTGAAAATATAATTGAGAATTATAATTTTGATGGATTATTTTTTTTGTTTTGTAAAATTCTATAGGAATAAAAGGAATTTGAGTGTAATGAGTAATATTATTAATATCTATATTAAACAAATTAACAAATTTCTTATAAATCAAAGTATTATTATATTGAAACTTGAAAATTTCTAGAGCTTTTTCATTAAAATCTTCTTCTGATTGTATTGAAAAAATATTAAAATTCTTAAGCATAATTATTTCGTGTAGGCTTATGCAAATTTAATAACTAGAATTTTAATTTTATGTATCACTATATATGTATCTATAATTTGTTATATGACCCAGTCGATTTGACAGTTTAAATAAACATGGCAATAAAATTGATTAACATTAGGTAATTTTTTAAATAGAACAGCCATGTCGAAACATAAAGATCAAGAAGAAAATGAGTTAATTGAAGAAAACAATAATCAAGAAAACTCAGTTAAAGAATCAGAAAGTACTGAAAATATGTCAGATAATAAGCAGGAACTTACTCCAGAAGAAAAACTGGCACAAGAGAAGGATAAATTTATTCGTCTTTTTGCAGAATTCGATAACTATAAAAAAAGAACTACAAAAGAACGACTAGACCAGATTAAATACTCTAATAAAGATATGGTTGAGGCTTTGTTACCAGTTTTAGATGATTTTGATAGAGCAATTAAAGAATTAGAAAAAGATGATAAAAGTGCTGATGCTTTAGAAGGGATTAAATTAATTTATAACAAGCTTTTTAATACTTTAAAAGAAAAAGGTGTATCTATAATAGAAGTAAACCCTGGTGACGATTTTAATATAGATTTACATGAAGCAATTACACAGATACCTGCTCCAGATCAAAATTTAAAAGATAAAATAGTAGATGTAGTACAACAAGGATATTTATTGCATGACAAAGTTATCCGATATGCAAAAGTAGTAGTAGGTAAATAAAATTTTAATAGACTATTAAAAATCATGTCAAAGAGAGATTATTACGAAATATTAGAAGTTTCAAAGAATGTTACTGAGGTAGAATTAAAAAAAGCATACAGAAAAAAGGCATTGAAATATCATCCAGATAAAAATCCGGGAGATAAAGAAGCCGAAGAAAAATTTAAAGAAGCAGCAGAAGCTTATGAAGTGTTAAGTGACCCACAGAAAAGAGCTAGATACGATCAATTCGGTCATGCTGGAGTAGGAGGTGCAGCTGGAGGAGGTTTTAGTGGTGGAGGAATGAATATGGAAGATATATTCTCTCACTTTGGTGATATTTTTGGAAGCGCTTTTGGAGGTGGTGGTTTTGGAGGATTTTCTTCAAGACCTCAACAAGTACAAGGATCTAATTTAAGAATACGTTTATCACTCACTTTAAAAGAAATTATTAATGGAGTTGAAAAAACTGTAAAAGTAAAGAGATTTAAATTAGCTCCGGGTGCCACTTCAAAAACTTGTACAACTTGTAAAGGTTCTGGACAAACCCGAAGAGTGATGAATACTCCTTTTGGGCAAATGCAAACCCAGACTGTATGTGGGACTTGCAACGGAACTGGGAAAATAGCAGATCATATTCCTCCCGGAGCCAATAATATGGGCTTGATAAAAGTTGAAGAAGAAGTTTCTATAAAAATACCTGCAGGGGTCAGAGAAGGAGTTCAACTTCAAGTAAGAGGTAAAGGAAATGATGCACCATTTGGAGGAATACCCGGAGATTTGATTGTCGTTATCGAAGAAATTGAAGATGAAAACCTAAAAAGAGAAGGAGACAATCTTCATTATGAATTATATATAACAGTTCCTGAAGCAATTTTAGGAATAAAAAAAGAAGTGCCTACTGTTGCAGGAAAAGTTAAAATAACTATTGAAGCAGGAACACAGTCTGGAAAAATTTTAAGATTAAAAGGAAAAGGCTTACCTCAGATGCAAGGATATGGGCACGGTGATTTGTTTATTCATGTAAATGTTTGGACGCCAAATCCCAATAAGTTAACTAAAATACAAAAAGACTTTTTTGAAGAAATGATGAATGATGAACATTTTACACCCAAACCTACAAAAAATGATAAAACATTTTTTGAAAAAATAAAAGATATGTTTTCCTAATATTTACTATTTTTATATGTCATAAAAAAATGCTAATACTTCATGTATTAGCATTTTTGTTTTAAGAAAGAGGTGTATATTTATGATAAATGCATAGATTTTTCCATGATTATAGCTTTAGGAAAAAGAATATTATTTTCCAGATGAATATGTTTATGAAGTTTTTGCTCAAAGTCATCTAGCATTGCAAAAGAAACTTTATAAGTATTGCATGCTTCAGGGGGAGGAGTATATCCTTTAGAAAGTTCAGATATTCTTTTGAATCTTTCTCCTTCCACAGAATGGTCATCCATCATCATTCTTATAGGATTTTCTACACTTCCGAAATGAGCATTTTCTAAAGGAATTTGTGTAATTTGAGCATGTACCATATTTCTTATGAAAGGAAATAATATCATTTCTTCCTTTTGTAAATGATTTAATAAATCATTGGAAGATTTAGAAAACAAATCAAAAATTTCAAATAATTCAGGATGTCTTTCCCCATGAACTTTCTGTACTTTATTTAAAAATTGAGATAATGGTGGAATTTTTTCACGTATGTATCTATGAAATGTTTTTTCAATATAATCTGCTAGTAGATCTAAGGGCCAAGACTGATAATCAATATTTTCATTTTTACTATCAGTAACAATTTCATTTAATTTATTCTTTAATTCATCAATATTAATGGATTTTCTTTCACAAGCCTGTTCTATTGTACGATCACCCTTACAACAAAAATCAATTTTATATTTAGAGAAAACGGCAGCAGTTCTGAAGTCATCTGCAACAATGCTACCAATAGTTCCATCAAAGTTTTTCATACTATTATTTTTTTTAAATTAACTCTTTATATTTTAAAAATGTTATACCCTTATTTATATTCATTGCAAGTTCTTCAACGCTGATTGAAGTAAGCATATCTTTCAGTTGCTTCCTAATAGGTTTAAATTTATTATGTACAGGACAAGGGGAATGTTCAGAACATTTAGGAAGGCCAAGAATACAACCTTCATAAATAGAATCTCCATCTATAGCTTTTACTATATCTAAAAGTTTTATGTTGGAGATATGTTCTTTTTTCACACTAAATCCGCCAGAAGGGCCCTTAGTAGAATTAATTATTTCATGCTTAACAAGTATTTGTAAAATTTTTGCTGTAAATGCTTCTGGTGAATTTATTTGATTAGAAATTTCTTTAATACCAGGTTTGTTTCCCTTGTAGTATTCTGAAATAATAAATAATGTAGCACGTATTCCATATTCGCAACTTTTTGAAAACATATTTATATATATAATTTTTCAAAGTTAGCAAATATTTCTCCAATAAAAGACATAAATATCTTTTATTATTTTTCTTGATTTTTCTTAAAATAAATTTATAAACACATAAAAAATAGTAATATAAAATATATTTATTTTTTTAAATAAAAATAAATATATACTTAAATTTTTATTAAATTAATATTTATAATTTATTTCAAATAATTCTAAATTTGATTGTTATTTAAGATATTAACATGTTTATATCTTTTAATATTTGGAAAATTTTGTATATTTGACAAAAAAATCTAACAAAATTGGATAAATAAGAAATATATATAAAATTAGATGTTTTCAAAAACCAGTGAATATGCAATAAAAATTATGATATACTTAGGGACTCATAAAGAAAACGAAAAATTGCATGGTGTTAGAGAAATATGTGAAATGCTGAAATCTCCCGAAGCATTTACAGCAAAAATTTTACAACAATTAGTAAAGGCTGAATTATTAAGCTCTATGAAAGGTAAAAATGGAGGTTTTAAAATAGAAAAAAAACTAAAGAAATAACAATATTTGATATTGTTAAAGCCATAGACGGAGATAAATCATTCACAAGGTGTATATTAGGCTTAGCAGATTGTTCTGGCGAGAATCCTTGTCCGTTACATCATAAATATTATAAAATTAAAAATGAAATCCAAAAAAATATATTAAATACAAATATTCAGGATTTAAAAGATAATTTAAGACATATTAAAATTCATTAAAAATTGTGAAAATCTAAATATGTTATAATTATTTGTTTAATTAATTAACAATTAAAAAACTATATATAATTATTAAAAGTACATTTTGTATGGCTGCTAATTTATTTCAATCTCACAAAATTTTATTTTTAAATACCTTAGCTTTTACTATTTGTTTTGCCTGTTGGACTCTTAATGGGGTTTTGGTAACTTATTTGGTAGACAAAGGTATTTTTAACTTTACTGTAGTACAAACCGGATGGTTGTTAGGGATTCCTGTTTTAACAGGATCAATTTTAAGACTTCCGATAGGAATTATGACAGACAAATTTGGAGGTAAATATGTTTTTTCAGGGTTACTACTTTTTTGTTCAATACCTTTATTCCTTTTACCTTTTGCACAAACATTTACCACATTTGCCATATTAAGTTTCCTTTTTGGGATCATAGGTACCAGTTTTGCAATCGGGGTAGGATACACTTCAGTTTGGTATCCTAAAGAATGGCAGGGAAGAGCGTTAGGTATTTTTGGAATGGGAAATGCAGGGGCAGCTTTAACTACTTTTTTAGCTCCGACATTATTAAACTATTTTTCTAAAAGTGATCCTGAAAATGGATGGAAAATGCTTCCGGTTACCTATGGAAGTATTTTAGTAATTATTGGGGTTTTGTTTATATTATTTGCTAAAAATAAAAAACCTGCAAGTAGCTCCAAAACTATTGTACAATTATTAACACCTCTAAAAAAAGGTAGAGTATGGCGTTTTGGATTGTATTACTTATTGGTTTTTGGTTTTTTTGTAGCCTACTCTCAATGGTTAGTTCCAAATTTTATGAATGTGTACGGAATAAGTTTGGTAATGGCAGGAATGTTTGCCTCTTTCTTTAGTTTACCCTCAGGCGTTATACGTGCATTTGGAGGGTATCTTTCAGATAAATATGGAGCAAGAAAAGTTATGTATTGGGTTTTAGGATCTTCTATTGTACTGAGTTTTCTGCTTATGTTTCCTAAAATGGATATTTATACAGATGGACCGGGCGTTTTATCTTCTAATACAGGAATAGTTACACAAGCTACAGCTTCACACATATCAGTAGATAAAAGAGAATATTCAGTAAAAGAAAGACATTCACAAAAAGTAAACGAAACAAGTTTTCTGCCAGTTCAAACCTCCTGGCAGGAAGTAGTAGTGAAAGAAAATCAATCCATAAAAAAGAAAGACCTCTTAGCCAAAGGAGTAACTGAAATAAAATTTGGAGCCAACATGTGGGTATATCTTACTTTGGTTATTTTAATCGGAATCTCTTGGGGAATAGGAAAAGCTGCTGTTTACAAACATATTCCCGAGTATTTTCCTAATGAAGTAGGAGTAGTAGGAGGTATGGTTGGACTTATTGGAGGCTTAGGAGGATTTATAGGGCCTATCGTATTTGGGTATTTATTGAATTATACAGGATTATGGACGAGTTCCTGGATGTTTATATTGATCATATCTTTAATTTGTCTTATTTACATGCATCGTGTAATAATAAAGATGTTACGTGAGAAAATGCCTGAAATATCCAGAGATATTGAAAAAAAATAAATCGAAAAAATAAAATTAATTAAATATAAAGATTATAATTATGGCTACATGGCTTAAAGAATGGAAACCGGAAGATGCTAATTTTTGGGAATCTACAGGAAAAAAAATTGCCTGGAGAACACTTACAATAACTACCATTTCATTAACACTGTCTTTTATAGTTTGGTATTTGATGAGCGGAATAGTAACTAAACTTCCTGGAGTAGGATTTAATTTCTCAGAAAAGGAATTGTTTTGGTTAGCATCCCTTCCAGGCTTAGCAGCAGGAACTTTAAGAATAATACATACCTTTTTAATTCCTATTTATGGTACAAGACATACCATAACTATATCAACACTTATAAAATTAATACCGGTTGTAGGAATTGTGTTGGCAGTAATGAATCCCAACACACCCTTTTGGGTATTTGCCATTTTAGCCTTTACTACAGGCTTTGGTGGAGGTGATTTTTCTTCCTTTATGCCTTCAACCAATATGTTTTTTCCAGCCCGATTAAAAGGAACCGCATTAGGTGTTCAGGCTGGTATAGGAAACTTTGGTGTAAGTATAGTACAGTTTTTAACTCCTGCATTATTAGGTATAGCCATTGTAGGAGCTCCGCAAATATTAAAAACTGTAGATCCTGTATCTCATGAAGTAATAACTAAACCTCTTTATTTACAAAGCCCTGTAATAATTTATATTCCAATATTAATTATTATGACCCTTGTTTGTTGGTTTGGATTAAAAAGTATTCCGTTAAAATCTTCTTTTAAAGAACAATTAGAAATTTTTAAAATTAAACATACCTGGTTTTGTACCATTACTTATTTTATGACATTTGGTACTTTTTCAGGATTATCAGCAGCCTTTCCTTTAATGATTAAGTCATTATATGGAGATTTTCCCGGAGCACCAGATCCTTTACAATATGCATTTTATGGACCTTTAATTGGTTCTGCTAGTAGAGTGTTGTTTGGATTCGTTGCCGATAAAGTAGGAGGAGCACTTTTAACCACTATTACTGGAATTGGATTTATTGGTTGTATTATAGTTATGATTTCAATGGGGTTAGTAGCTCCAACATCAATTGATCAATTTCCTTATTTTCTTATTACTATGTTATTAATTTTCTTTTTTTCAGGAATAGGAAATGCAGGAACATTTAGACAATATCCGATTATATTTAAAGATAATCCTGTGCATGCAGCTGGTGTAATAGGCTGGACAGCTGCTATAGCTGCATATGGACCATTTATTTTTTCAATAATCATTGGAGCTGTTTTACATTCTTCCAAAGAATTAGGTATGAAAAATGCAAATAGCTTTTTTTGGGGATTATTGATCTTTTCTGTTGCTGCTACAATTATTAATTGGTATTACTATCAAAGAAAAGGAGCTGAAAGACCTAGTTAACACTAACAGATTAAATTATGTTTAAATTATTTCAGAATCTGAATAAAGATGCTTTACTAAAAGCGATTATAGTTTGTATTATTGCTATTATTTTGGTGATTGTAGGTTCAAGAGATTTACAGAATTTTGATGCAGCATTAATAGCTTATCTTTTTGGAACTATTTTTTCCATATTCGGAGTTACGTATAGATATTCCATTTGGTTACAAAGACCACCCACTAAAATGTATTGGAAACGTTCTTGGCAATTTTTATTTAGTAAACATTTTCTTGAATATACAGGAAAAGGTATAAGCCTTTTTTTCCAAAATATATTATTTCAAAAATTTATCTATCCAAGAGGAAAAATCCGTTGGATTGGTCATTTTTTGTTAGCTACCGGATGTATGATCGCATTTTGTATAACCATACCTTTAACTTTTGGTTGGATACATTTTACTTTAGAATCTGGTACTCTTACAACTTATGAAGCACATATGTTTGGTTTTAAAGTTTTAAATTTTGAATTAGGGTCAATTATAGCTTTCATAACATTCCATGCCTTAGTATGGTGTTCTATATTAGTAATTTTAGGTTCCATAATGATGATGAAACGTAGAATGACTAACGGTGGGCTAATTTCTACTCAGACATTTGAAGGAGACTGGCTTCCATTAATTCTTCTTATAGCTATATCAGTAACCGGGATTGGAATATCTTTCGATTATACATATTTAGAAGGAAAAACTAATCAATTTATGTCTGTTGCCCATGCAATTACTGTTATATTATTCTTAGTGTGGATTCCGTTCGGAAAATTTTTTCACATTTTTCAAAGACCTGCACAGTTAGGAGCTAATATCTATAAAACCGTAGGAATAAAAAATGGAATGGCAGTATGTCCACACACAGGAGAAGAGTTTGCTACTAAAATGCATATAGAAGATTTAAAAACTGTAACAAATGAATTAGGGTTTGATTTTACTATGGATAATGGTGAAAGTCATTTAGACTACAGCCCTGAAGGAAAAAGATCAGCATTAGCCCAAGCACATTTAAAAGCAAGAGAAGAATCAGGAAGTTTTTTTGGTTAAAAAAATAAAAAGGAAAATAAGTAATGGCTAAATTACCAGTACAAGACAATATAATTATAGAAAAATTTGGACCTCACAAACAATATACTCCAAAAAATGGTTTTAAAGGGGTATCAGAGCCAGATAAATTAGTGAAGACCCATTGTTGTTTTTGTGGAATGCAGTGCGGTATTCAGCTGAAAGTAAAAGATAATAAAGTAGTAGGTTTTGAACCTTGGAAAGAATTCCCTTTCAATCAAGGAAGACTTTGTCCAAAAGGAGTTCAAAGATATTTACAAAATAATCATCCTGATCGGTTACTTTCTCCACTAAAAAGAGTAGAAGGAGTAGGATTTGAACCTATTAATTGGGAAGAAGCTATAGATACCACAGTGTCACAAATTCAGAAAATCCAAGAAAAATACGGAAGAGATGCTATGGCTATGTTATCAGGAGTCTCCCTTACCAATGAAAAAAGTTATATGATAGGTAAGTTTGCCAGAGTAGCGTTAAAAACTAAAAATTTGGATTATAACGGACGTTTATGTATGGTAAGTGCCGGTACAGGGAATAAAAAAGCGTTTGGATTAGATCGAGCTTCCAATAACTGGTCTGATTTAAAACATGCAGAAGTAATTATTGTTACAGGAGCCAATGTAAGTGAAACATTTCCTACTTTAACTTATCCGATTTGGGAAGCAAGAGATAACGGAGCTAAGTTGATTGTTATAGATCCTAGAATAATTCCATTGGCAAGGACTGCAGATTTACATTTAGATTTACGCCCCGGTACAGATTCTGCCTTATATGGAGCTATGTTAAAAGTTTTATTTGATAATAATTGGGTAGATAAAGAATTTATAGAAAAATATACTTCGGGTTATGAAGAAACATTAGCTTCTGTTCAAGATCATACGTTAGAATGGGCTGAGAAAATAACAGGAGTTTCAGCAGAGAAAATATACAAGGCTGCAGAAATATGGGGAAAAGCTAAAACTAGTTTTTTATTACATGCAAGAGGAATTGAGCACCACACAAAAGGAGTAGATAACGTAGTAGGATGTATAAATTTAGTATTAGCTACCGGAAGAATAGGAAAGCCCTATTGCGGATATGCTACAATTACCGGTCAAGGTAATGGACAGGGAGGAAGAGAACATGGGCATAAATGCGATCAATTACCGGGAAACAGAGACATAGAAAATCCTGAACATCGTAAATATATATCAGCAGTTTGGGGAATAGAGGAAAAAGATTTACCAGGAAAAGGATATAGTGCTTGGGAAATTATTGAAGCTATACATAGAGGAGAAATTAAAGGACTTATATCTATTTGCTTTAATCCGTTAGTGTCACTTCCCAATAATAATTATGTACGTTCAGCTCTTGAAAAATTAGAATTTTATGTAGCTATAGATTTCTTTTTAAGTGAAACCGGAAGACATGCAGATATAATTTTAGCAGGATCTCTACAAGAAGAAGAAGAAGGAACGGTTACAACAGCAGAAGGTAGAGTTGTTCGTATCAATCAGGCTATAAATCCTCCGGGAAAAGCAAGGAAAGATAGTGAAATAATTAAAGAAATTGCAAGTCGTTTAGGAGCCGGAGATAAATTTAATTTTACAACAGCTGAAGATATATTTAATGAATTAAGAGTAGCATCTAAAGGCGGAACAGCAGATTATTATGGAATTACTTATGAAAAGATAGAAAAAAATATGGGTGTATTTTGGCCTTGTCCAACATTAGACCATCCCGGAACACCAAGACTTTGGGAAAATTATAAATTTAAAACACCCGATGGAAAAGCTCACTTTAATCCTGCTCCCTATAAAGATCCTTCAGAAGTAACTGATGAGGAATATCCGGTTACACTGACTACTGGAAGAGTAGTTTCACAATATTTGAGTGGATCACAAACCCGTAGAATAGGTAAATTAGTAGATCAATATCCAGAACCTTTATTAGAAATTCATCCAGAACTGGCAAATAAATATGGAATTATAGATCGGGATTTAATTAAAGTAGTAACTCGCAGAGGTGAAGCTATTTTTCCGGCAAATGTTGTGGAAACTATAAGAAAAGATACTGTATTTATACCTTATCATTGGGGAGGAATTCATTCTGCTAATATATTAACCATTAGTAGCTTAGATCCTATGTCTAAAATTCCAGAGTTCAAAGTATGTGCCTGTAAATTAATAAATACAGGTGAAAAAGCCTCGAAATCAGATAAATCCAATGCATTTCAAAGTTTTGATGAATAACTAAAGAAGAAAAGATTATGACAATTACAGAATATAATAAAAATATGGGTTTTTTTGTGGATATGCAAAGATGTATTGGTTGCCATGCATGTGAAATGGCTTGTGCGGAATGTGAAACAAATGGACAGGAGAGTATGATCCATATTCATTATGTTGACAGAAAACACACAATACAAACTACCGTACAGGTATGTATGCATTGTGAGGATCCTGTCTGTGCTAATGTTTGTCCGGCAGATGCCATAACTAAAGATAACTTAGGGGTTGTCCATTCAGCAAATACAGCACGTTGTATAGGTTGCTCCAATTGTGTAATGGCATGTCCATTTGGAGTACCTAATAAAAAAGAAGAAGCAGAATTAATGATGAAGTGCAATATGTGTTATGATCGAACCAGTGCAGGTTTAAAACCAATGTGTGCCACAGTTTGTCCAAGTGGAGCCTTATTTTACGGTACATTAGAAGAAATAGAAGAAAAACGTCCACATAGTACCCCTGTAAATAAGTTTATTTTTGGAAAACAAGAAGTTATAACAAAAGTAAATGTTATGATGCCTAAAGGGAGTAAAGAATTAAAAGTTCATTAATTAACATAAAAGACTATACAGAAATGTCACATAACAAAGAAAAAGAAACCCCGTTTTGGAAATCAGATTTTCCTATAAAACAAGAGGAATCTACTCATGTTTCCAGACGCGAGTTTGCTAAATTTTTATGCCTTTTGTCTGGAAGTTTAGCAGTAGGAAATGGAATGATAGCAGCCAAATCTCTTTTATTTTCAAAAGATAAAAAATATCAGGAACACTTAATTTGTTCAACTTCTGAAATACCTATTGGGGAAATGAAATCATTTGTAATTAATGATAATCATAAAGTGCCCTATATATTAATACATTTAGGAGAAGATAAATGGCGCTGCTTTGAACAGAAATGTACACATCTTTCCTGTGCAGTTTTGTATAAACATGAAATAAACAAAATAGTGTGTCCTTGTCATAAAGGTTTTTTTGATCCAGAAACAGGAGAAGTATTACAGGGGCCTCCACCAAGACCTTTACCCCAACTATCTGTAGTTATTAGAGATGGAAATGTTTATGTAACAGAAAAAGAAAAGAAATAAAATTATGAGTAATTTTCGAGAAGCACAAAATACAGCACATCCCAGTAAAACTAATACATTAATGTCAGCTATTATAATAATACTTATTTTAATTCTGAGTATACAAATATGGCTAATGTATGGTGCATTGAACAATGCCTTGGCTGATAATCAGCCTTTTGCATGGGCTACTTTTGGAGGATCTTTATTTCTTTTTATTTCAGCATTGTTTTTATTAAAATATTTGCCAGATGCTCGTAAAAGCGAAGCTAAAGATTCCGAAAATAAATATGAATAATTTACAGGATACATATAATAGAATTCATAACTATTTAAGAATATCTCTTACGGATAGCTGTAATTTTCGTTGCTTATATTGTATGCCCGAAGAAAATATGCAATGTCTTTCCCAAAAAGATTTGATGCATCCTCAAGAAATATTTACCATAGCACAGACCTTTGTAGATTATAATGTCAATAAAATTCGTCTTACCGGAGGAGAACCTTTGGTAAGACATGATTTTTCAGAAATAGTACAATGTCTAGCACAATTGCCTGTAAAACTAACTTTGACAACCAATGGAGTATTGATTCATAAATATGTAGATTTATTTAAAAATGTAGGTATTAAGTCTATAAATATTAGTATTGATAGTTTAAATGAAAGTACATTTAAATCAATTACTAAAAGAAATGCATTATCGCAAGTATGGAAAAATATACATCTTTTAGTAAAAGAAAATTTTCACGTAAAACTTAATGTTGTAGCAATGAGAGGAATTAACGAACATGAAATTACAGATTTCGTGAATTTAACCTATAGTTTGCCTTTACAAGTTCGGTTCATAGAATTTATGCCTTTTAGCGGAAATCGGTGGGAAAAAAATAGGGTATTAACCACCACTGAAATGTTACATAATATAGAAAAACATTTTTCTATTGTTAAATTACAAGATTCTATACACAATACTGCAAAAAAATATCAGGTATTAGGTTCTAAAGGCACCTTTGCTTTTATTACAACTATGAGTCAACCTTTTTGTTCAGGTTGTAACCGCATGCGAATAACGGCAGATGGTAAAATGAAAAATTGTCTTTTCGGAAAAGAAGAATTTGATATTTTAGGAGAATTACGAGCAGGTAGAAATATAAAACCTGTCATAGAGAATTGTGTATATAAGAAACATAAAAAAATGGGGAGACAATTTCAAAATTTCAAAAATTTAAATCCTAATCATTTAGAGAATAGAAGTATGATAAAGATAGGCGGATAATTTTTTTATAACCGTTATGCTAAAAAAAACCTATTGGAATATGAACTTTATAACAGTAAAGAAAGCTAAAGAAATAATAGAAAAGGAAATTTTTAAAACTGTAGAAAATAAAATTTCACTTAAAGATTCCTTACATTATTATACAGCACAAAATATATATGCTCCCTTAGATGTTCCAAATTTTGATAATTCAGCTATGGATGGGTATGCCTTTTCTTATAAAGATTATGAAGAATGTAAAAAAATAAAAGTATCATATACTATTCAGGCTGGCGATAGTAATATACCGAGTTTACGTTCGGGGGAAGCGGTCCGTATTTTTACAGGAGCTCCCATTCCTCATGGAGCAGATACAGTAATAATGCAGGAAAAAATATCTTTAAAAAATGATTATCTTATTTTTAATGATTCACAAATTAAAAAAGGACAAAACATACGTTTACGTGGTTCTCAATCAAAAAAAGGAGATCTATTGATTTCTTCAAATACAAAAATTACAGCTGGAGTTTTAGGTTTTTTAGCAGGGTTTGGTTTTACTCATTTATATGTTAATACTTATCCGAAAATAGGAATAATAGTAACTGGTAATGAATTAACAGAAGTAGGTAACCCCTTAGAATTTGGTCAAATTTATGAAACTAATTCATGGGCATTACAAGCAGCTTTACAAGAATTAAACATACTCCCGACAATTTTAATAAAAGTAAAAGACAATAATGAATTGACCTTACAAGCCATAAAAAAAGCGTGGGAAAAAGCAGATATTCTACTTATTACAGGAGGGATATCTGTAGGAGATTATGATTTTGTACAAGAGGCATTAGAAAATTTAGGTACTAAAAAACTCTTTTATAAAATTCAGCAAAAACCAGGGAAACCTATGTATTTTGGTAAAAAAGAAAATCAGTTTGTTTTTGCACTTCCCGGAAATCCGGCATCTGTTCTGACTTGTTTTTATCAATATGTACAACCATTTATAGAAGGGATAAAAGGCAGAAAAAATTTTTATGAAGAAAAATATTTAGGGGCTTTGTCTTCAGATTTTGAAAAAAACAACAACTTAACTTTATTTTTAAAAGCATATGAAAAAGATGGGAATGTGAAAATTTTATCAGCTCAAGAATCTTATAAATTGGATAGTTTTTCTAAATCAAATTGTATAGCAGAAATAGATGGAGGACCTAGAATCTTGAAACAAGGAGAAAAAATATCATTATGGAAAATCTGAAAATAGAAGGTTTTATATGGATAGAAAGCTCAGAAGGGCTGAAGATAGGAAAAGGAAGAGCTATGTTATTAGAATATATTGAAAAAAGCGGCTCTATAGCTGAAGCAGCAAGACAAATAAAGATTCCATATCGAAAAGCTTGGAATATGATAAAAGAAATGAATAAAAATAATTCTGAAGCTTTAGTAATTAAAACAATTGGAGGAAAGGATGGAGGAAGTTCTGAATTAACTAAAGAAGGGAAACGGTTACTTTTAGAATATAAAAGGCTAAGTAATAAATTTATCCAATTTAAAAAAGAGCAGATATGATTGGGGATGCATATATATTAGCAGGTGGGAAAAGTTCCCGAATGGGAGAAGATAAAGGATTAAAATTACTTAATGGATTTCCTATTATACAATATGAAATAAATGTATTAACTACTTGCTTTTCTGAAGTAAAAATTAATACACAAAATTTAGAATATAAGAAATTTAATTTAGAAATAGTTCCCGATATTGTTTCTAATGCAGGTCCCATAGGAGGAATTTATGCCTCACTTAAAAACTCTGGAAAGGATATATTTGTTATAGCTTGCGATATGCCTTTTATTACAAAAGAAGCAATTACTTATCTCATAAAAAACCATACAGAAGCTTCTACTACTGTAGCTGGATATAACAAAAAAATACAACCTTTATTTGGAATATACAGCCAGCAAATACTTCCTTTATTAGAAGAAAAAATTAATAAAAAAAATTTTAAAATGAGAGAACTTATACAGGATATCCAAGGAGAAATTATAGAAATGAATCCTGTGTTTTCCTCAAAAGTATTTGTAAATATTAACAATCTGGAAGATTTTACTCAAATAGAAACAAAAAAGATATAATGAAGAAAATTAAAATTTTTGGAAATTTAACAGATGTTTTCAAGACAAACGAATATGTATTTAAAGAAGAGATAAATACAGTTTCCGAATTAAAAGAAAAATTAGTTATACAATTTCCAGAATTAGCCTCTAGTAAATTTTTAATAGTGGTTAATAATGAATATATAAATGATAAAAAAATTATAGAATCAGATGCAGAAATAGCTTTACTTCCCCCTTATTCGGGAGGATAAAAAAATCAGAAAATGAATACACATAGATATAATAGACAAATAATTTTACCTGAGTTTGGAGAAAATTCTCAACAGAAACTTATAAAATCGAAAGTTCTTGTCATAGGAGCAGGAGGTTTAGGCTGTCCGGTCTTGCAATTTTTAGCTACAGTAGGTGTAGGTCATATAGGAATTGCAGATGATGATAAGGTAGATATATCTAACTTACATCGGCAAATTTTATATAATGAAAATTCCATAGGAAAAATTAAAGCAAATGAAGCAAAAGAGAAACTTCATCAAATAAATTCCGAAATAGAAATTACAGCTTATTCGTATAAAATTACTCATGATAATATTTTACCCTTAATAGAACAATATGACATTATTGTAGATGGTACAGATAATTTTCAGATACGTTATTTACTTAACGATGCTTGTAAATTGTTGAAAAAACCTTTGGTTCATGGAGCTATCTACCAATATGAAGGTCAGGTATCAGTTTTTAACATAGAAAAAAATGGACAAATAACTAATTATAGAGATTTATTTCCCGTTGCACCAAAATCCTTTGAAGTTCCAAACTGTAATCAATCAGGAGTATTAGGTACACTTTCTGGTTTAATAGGAACAGTTCAAGCTAATGAAGTAATTAAACTAATCACAGGAATAGGAGACCTATTAGTACATAAACTGTATCTCATAAATGTGCTTAATTATGAAACAAGAATCATTAAATATAATAAATTAGAAATAGAGATGGGTCCTAAAAATAAAGAGGAATTTTTAACTATGAATTATGATACATTTTGTAATATATCCTCCTTTTCGAAAAAAGAAATTGCTAATAAGGAAGAATTGCGTTCTCTTTTAGCTAGGGAAAATTCAATATTAATTGATGTTCGGAATGAAGGAGAAATTCCAGTAATAAATAAATATGAATATATAAGAATTCCTTTAACGGAATTTTCACATAGACTAGAAGAATTAGAAAACTATACAACCATTATTTTTGTTTGTCAATCGGGAGTAAGGAGTGAACAAGCCTTTAAACTTGTACAACAAGAATATCCTCAAAAAGATATCTTCCATATTTATAAAGGAGTAAAAACCATACTATAGAATGAAAACAATAAAAATAAAAAACCCATTTGTTGATGGTCCCGTTTCTCTTGGATTTATAGCTGAAAGTATTCAAAAACATAGTTCAAAAACCCAAATAGGAGGGCATAGTATTTTCTTAGGGCAGGTAAGAAATGATAAAAAAGAGGGAAAAGAAGTTACAGCAATAGAATTTACCGCATATCAGGAAATGGCAATACAGAAATTAGTCCAGATACGAGAAGAAATTTTTGTTAAATACAACTTAGAGTGCATGCATGTATATCATAGTTTAGGAAAAATAAAAAAAGGAGGAATTTGTTTATTTGTATTTACTTCTTCTAAACATAGGAAACCTGCCATAAAAGCCTGTGATGAAATGGTGGAAAGAATAAAAAAAGAAATACCTATTTGGGGAAAAGAGATTTATAATGATGATACCCATACATGGAAAGAAAATATATATGAGTAATTTAATTAAAGAAAAATAACACTATCTAGCTTTTTACATATAGGAAACATTAAATCAATAGTTATCCGTTAATATTCTGGCTTTAAGTTGGGAAAATTTACTTATAAAACGATTAGAAACAGAAATCGTTGAAAACTTACAAAGACGTTTATTTAAAAAATAGTAAAATCTAAATTTTTATAAATATTATGAATTATAAAAGACTACTTTTAGTTCTCTTTACATACTCATTATTAATAAATGTAAATATTTATGGTCAATCTATAAAAATAGAAGGAGAATTGCGAACAAGGGGAGAATTCCGGGATGGATTCCGAGCTCCTTTGGCAGATAGTTTAAATCCTGCATTTGTAAACAATATGAGAGCCCGTTTAACAGCTTTATATGAAACTAAAGAATATCGCATAAAAGTAACTGTGCAAGATACAAAAACCTATGGGTCAACAGGAATAAATAATACAGGAAATTCATTAGGTCTGTATGAAGCATGGGCAGAATATTTTTTCTCACCAAAATTTTCGGGCATATTAGGCCGTCAGACTTTAGAATATGATGATAATCGTTTATTTTCTTCAACTAATTGGAGTAATACTCCAATTGCTCATGACCTTTTGAAACTGAAATATGAATCATCTAAATTTAAAGTTCACTTAGGAGGAGCCTGGAATAATGCCAGTGATGTTTTATATGAATCGGTTTATGATAAAGGTTATCAATCATTATTATATAGTTGGGTACAAAAAACTTTTGAAAATTTTACCACCTCATTTATATGGGTAAATGAAGGATTTCAAAGAAAAAATGAAACACAAAATCCTAAGACCTCCATATATAGAAATACAACAGGAATAAATGTAGAAATGAAAAATAAAGAAATACCAATTTCATTTTATACAACCGGCTATTATCAATTTGGTTATGATCGGGATGATCATAAATTAGATGCATTTTTATTGGCATTAAAATCGCACTATAAATTTTCAGATAAAATAACAGCTATTTTTGGAGGAGATTATTTTTCAGGTACTAAATACAATGCTTCCAAAAATAAAGATTATACCTTTAATAAATTATATGGAGCCAATCATGCCTTTAATGGATCTATAGAATACTGGACAACTCCCCCTAGACAGGGACTAATAGATTTATATGGAGGAATAGAAATTAAAACTAATTCAAAATTAAAATTTTTAGGAAATTTTCACACCTTTTCTACTTCTCAAAAAATGAAAAATAGAGAAAATAAAGATATTGGATCTGAATTTGATCTGCAAGTAGACTATAAACTTTCTCCTTCTTTATCTATTCAGGGAGGATGGAGTACCTATTTGAAAAACAGAGGTACAGAAATTATAAAAAAACAAGAAGAAATAAACACTCATTTTCCACAATGGGCATATATAATGATAACAATTAAACCGGTTTTCTTTTCAACAATAAAAGAAAAATAAAAAATCAAAGATATATAATAAAAAATATAATCAATGGTAGATATAACATATAAAAATAAAACATTAAGAAAAGCTATAGCGCAAGCTATAGTCAAAGTAAGTTTGCTTGATACTATTACTGCAATAAAGGAGAATAATGTTCCTAAAGGAAATGTTTTTGAAATGGCAAAAACTGCCGGATTATTTGCGGCTAAACGTACCAGTGATATGATTCCGGATTGTCATCCCCTTCCTATAGAATATACATCGGTAAATTATGAAATAAATGATTTGCAAATAATTATCACCGTAGAAATAAGGACAATTTATAAAACCGGGGTAGAAGTAGAAGCTATGCATGCCGCATCCATTGTTGCACTTACTTTTTACGATATGTTGAAACCTATAGATAAAAATATAGAAATTCAAAATATCAGATTAATTGAAAAAAAGGGAGGAAAATCTGATAAAAAAGATAAATTTAATATTCCTTTAATAGCATCAGTGATTGTTTGTTCCGATAGCATTTCTTCTGGCAGAAAGGAAGATCGTGCAGGGAAAATAATTATTGATAAACTATCTAAGTTTGGAATTGAAAATTCAGAATATATAATTATTCCGGATGAAATAACTAAAATACAAGAATTAATAAAAACATATTGCGAAAAGAAAATAGATATGATTCTGATTACTGGGGGTACAGGATTATCCAAACGAGATGTAACTCCGGAAGCTGTAAAACCATTATTAGAAAAAGAAATACCCGGAGTAGCTGAAGCTATGAGAAGCTACGGACAAGATAGAACTCCTTTATCTATGCTTTCTCGTAGTGTTGCCGGATTGATAGGGAATACTCTTATAATTACACTACCGGGCTCTACAAAAGGAGCTGAGGAATCGATGGATTCAATATTTCCGGCAATTTTGCATATTTTTAAAATTATAAATGGAGGTCAACACGAATAATAATAAATATTGTAATAATTTAATTCTATGAAACGTAAATTTTATCTAATATTGATACTATTGGCAGTGATATTAGCCATATTCTTACCTAGGTTTTTCACATATAATCATAAAGTAACCATAGCTGCAGCAGCGAATTTAAGGTATGTTTTAGAAGAAATAAAAAATCAATATAAAAAAGAATATCCTAAAGCAGAAATACAAATAACTTACGGATCTTCAGGAACCTTGACACAACAAATTTTAAATGGTGCCCCCTTTACTCTTTTTATGTCAGCAGATACTAAATTTCCTGAAAAAATTACTAAACAAGGTTTTGCTGCAAGTTCGATTAAAACCTATGCATACGGAAAAGTTGCTATGTGGAGTTCTTCTCAAGAGGTTTCTAAAGGTTTACATTTAGTATTTTCTCCAGAAGTGAAAAAAATTGCTATAGCCAATCCTGATAATGCTCCTTATGGTAGCAATACAGTTAAGGCTCTTGCCTCTCAACAGTTATATAATAAAATAACAAAAAAAATTGTATGGGGAGAAAATATTAATCAAACAGCACAATTTGCTTTTTCAGGAAATGCTGAAATAGGGTTTATAGCATTGTCTTTAGCATTATCTCCGGAAATGAAAAATAAAGGAAGATATTATGTATTGCCCCGTGAAATATGTCCTTGGGTAGAACAGGCGGCAGTTTTAATTAAAGGAGGTCAGGATGATGAAGAGACCCTTCGCTTTTTTAAATATATAAATAGCCCTGCTTGCAATTCTATATGGGAAAAATATGGATATGGATTACCTTGAGAAATAAATATAAAATAAATTGGATTTAGATTTTTTTAATACACTTATTTTAACAGCTAAATTAGCAATAATAACAACCTTATTACTACTAATTATAAGTTTGCCAGTAGCGTATCAGTTGGCTTATTCACATTTTAAAGGTAAAGCCTTTATTGAAGCACTAATTTGTATGCCTATGGTTTTACCACCTACTGTAATGGGATATTATTTATTGGTAGCATTTAGCCCTCATAATGCTTTAGGAATTTTTTTTGAAAAATATTTTAATACACGATTAGCATTCACATTTAAAGGAATAGTAGTAGCCAGTGTCATAGCTGGACTTCCTTTTATGATTCAACCTCTTCAAAATGGTTTTACTTCATTACCTAATAGTTTTAGAGAAGCCTCTTATACTATGGGAAAATCAAAATGGGTTACCTTTTGGAGAGTATTGATTCCTAATATAAAACCATCATTAATCACAGGAATAGCCTTAACTTTTGCACATTGCATAGGAGAATTCGGAATTGTTTTAATGGTAGGGGGAAATGTTCCAGGGCAAACTCGTATAGCATCCATAGCTATTTACGATCAAGTTCAGGCACTTAATTATGAAGTAGCCAATCAGTATTCTATAATTTTATTTATAATTTCTTTTATTTTGCTAACGCTTATTTACAGTATAAATAAAAGTTTTAGAATTAACACTTTGTAATTCGTAAGAAAAGTATGAAAATTCATATATGATAGAAATAGATATAAAACATCACATACAAACTTCTGAAGGAAAAAGTATTCTAGATATAAAAGCAAAAATACCGGAAAATCAATTAGTATGTATTTCAGGTAAATCCGGAGCAGGAAAAACCACTTTACTTCGTATATTGGCCGGTTTAACTAAGCCTATGTTCGGACAAATAAAGTTTGGAGATATAATAGTTTTTGATTCAACCGAAAAAATTAATCTATCTCCACAAAAAAGAAATATAGGTTTTATGTTTCAGGATTATGCTCTTTTTCCTAATTTGAATGTAGAAGAAAATATCTTTTTTGCACAGCCCTTAAACAAAGAGGGGGAATGGGCGGGTAAATTAATCAAAATATTTGATTTAGAAGGACTTAAAAAACAAAAAATAGAAAAACTTTCCGGAGGTCAAAAACAAAGAGTAGCTTTGGCTCGTGTTCTGGTTCAAAAAGCGCCTATTCTCCTCTTAGATGAGCCACTATCTGCTATTGATCGGGAAATGAGGATTGAATTACAAGATGAAATTATAAAATCACATCATCTTTTACATTCAACAACTTTTGTCGTAAGCCACGACGAAGATGAAATTAATAAGATGGCCTCATGCATTTTATATATTAAAAATGGAAAAGCAGAGTTAGTTTATATAAAATAAACAAGAACTTTTATCTATCTTTTTCATTATAATTTTTAACCACAATCCATCCGGTTAATTTTCTGCCATCAGTAATTTCAATTACATACCAGTAGCTATCAGAAGGTAAAATTTTCCCCAGATGAGTACCATCCCAAACAAATCCATTGTTATCAATTTTAGTATTGACTAATATAATGCCGTATCGGTTAAATATTTTCACTGAACTTCCCGGATATAATTCCAATCCTTTCAGATTCCAAACATCATTGATTCCGTCTCCGTTAGGAGTGATTATGTTAGGAAGGTTTAAAATGCCGAAAGGAAAAGCATTAGATATACATCCATAAGCATTCCTTACATAAGCATTATATACCTCATTTTTTAAATTATGAAAAATTGGTGAATTTTGCCAATGAATATTATCCAGACTATATTGTAAAGGAGGATTTCCCACAGCAATTATTTCTGCTCTATAATTATTAACCTTTACCTCTTTAATGAAAAGATTATTAATATTGACAGAAGAAGAGGAATTACATAAGTTTCTATCAGTTGTAGAATTTAAATATGTGTCGGAAGAATTAACCTTATGGAATTGAATGACATCATTATTATTTTCTAGTTGAGCGCTTGCAAATGGAGATAATAATAGTATAGTTAGTGTTAAAAATAAGCTTTTCATAAGACAGTAATAATAATTTTAATAAAAAAATAATAATGCAAAAAT
Organism: Apibacter adventoris; assembly: GCF_002964975.1. Classification (GTDB taxonomy): domain Bacteria; phylum Bacteroidota; class Bacteroidia; order Flavobacteriales; family Weeksellaceae; genus Apibacter; species Apibacter adventoris. The sequence continues at coordinate 46,322 of NZ_PSZM01000040.1, forward strand.
AAACATTTTATTCTAATAATTATTATATAATTACTATATACAATTTATGAACTAATATGGTAACTTTTTATACTTATCTAAAGAAAATAAGAGAGAAGAAAATTATATTTTCAAATATTATTATTTAAAATTATGAAATATAGTCTTTTTATTCAACGCTTCGTAATTACTTATTGATCTTTCTCATTATAATTTCTAACCATAATTTAACCAGTTAATTTTCTCCCATCCGTAAGTTCAATTATATACCAATAGCTTGCTGTAGCTACATTTTTTCCTAAATATTTACCATCCCAAACGAAACCTTTATCAATTTTAGTATTGACTAATAATTTGCCATATCGGTCAAAGATTTTCACAGAACTTCCCGGGTATAATTCCAATCCCTTTAGGTTCCATACATCATTTATTCCGTCTTTGTTAGGAGTAATTATATTGGGAACATTGAGCAAACCAAAAGGAAAAGGGGCAGAGATACAGCCGGAAGCATTTTTAACATAGGTATTATAAATTTTAAATTCCAGGTTATAAAAAACAGGAGAATACTGCCAGTGAATCATATCCCAGGCTGTATTGCAAAAGAGAGTTTTCTATCGCTACTATTTCCGCAGTATTCTTATTAACTTTAATCTCTTTAATAAAAGGATTAAGGAAATTAATAATCACTGAAGAAGAAACACTACAATTGTTATAATCAGTCACAGTTACCGAATACGAGCCGGACTTAATAACGTTGATAGTTTGGGTAGTCTCACCGGTACTCCACAGATAAGAGGCTCCGGGGTTACCAGCATCCAAAGTTAAGGAAGCACCTTCACATAGGATTTTATCGGGACCTAAGTTGACGGATGGTTTGGGATGTATTGTAATAGTTTTATCGAATGTTATGTTTTGCTCATTTTCATACTGGTCTTTATATTTTAGGGTAACCTTAACTAGATAGGTTCCGAAAGTAGAGAAAGTATGAATAGGAGTATTATTATTAATAACTGTATTTCCATCTCCAAAATCCCAGTTAGCAGTATAAGTAGAAAGGTTTGTATTTAAGGAAAAAGTAAGCGGTTCATTTAAGCAAAATTCAGACAGGTTTAAATTTCCATTAATAAGAATAGTTCCATTAAAAAAAGAGACAATAAAGGAGGAGAGTCCATAGGTGGAAATTTTTCCTCCTAGATCGATAGAAAGAGGTTTAAAGTTTGCTCCTGATCCATATATATCAGGATTTTCAATTACAGATAGGGCTTTATCATTTATTGCAGTATGATAAATTTTTTTATCTAGACCTAATTGTAGAGCTCCAAAATAACTTTGATTATTACCTTTATATAAGAGAAATTTACTATTTGGTATAGAGATTGCAGTTAAATCATATTGATGTATTGTGCTTTCAACGTTTTCAGACGAATAAAGTATTTTACTATTAGGAGAAAATTCTACTCCGTAAAAATGTTTGTTAGTATCTAAAATAACTTCATTACTAACACCACCAGTGAAAGAATTAAAATCATAGATAGCTAAAGCTTTTGAATAGTGGGCAATTGCTAGTTTTTTACTGTCAGGAGAAATTTTAATATAACCTAAACGACAATCATGGTCTAAAGGAACAGATATTCCAACTTTACTTATTACGGGAATGGTATTTAATCCTGAATTATCTATTTTAAAAGCATAAAATTTATCAATAAATTGGGTAATAATCCAAATATCTTCTCCATTAGCATGTTTTACTGCAGTAATATTTTCAAAACTTTTTTGTACACCATTGAGAGGCAAAGGAATATTTTTTTTCCTGATATTACAGCTCCATTTCCGGAATCTAAAGTCATATCCACTAAAGAGTAGTGTATTCCTACAGAATTTGTTGGGCTAATATCATTTGTATGAACACTAAATATATAATAAAGAGTTGGGGTGTAAGGATCAGGAATTATAAGTCCTGATTGAGTACTGGAACTATTTCCTAATAAACCGGTATCATTAGACATAATGGAATGATTTTTATTGTAAACGGTTGAACCATCGGTATAAAATAATAAATTTCCATTTTTATCGGATATTGAAGAACAACATTCATGGGTGTACAAAGCGCCATTAGTATCGGCTATGGGGGATCTTGAAGTAAAATCTAGCCCTGCATGATTGCCAAAGAACCAATGAGCGGTTTCCAATTGTGCATATATAAAATAGGATAATAATACGTAAATAATTAAAAAATATCTCTTCATATGTGGAATAATTAGTAATTAATTTATAAACATACAACTTTTATTTCGTATTGTGAAAATTATAGATAATGATCAATTATGACAGTTTTCTATAATAGAATTACCTTTTGTAAATTCAATTAAGTTTCTTATATTTGCCGTTCGAAAAAATAATTAAACAATTTGATTTATGAATCATTATGAAACTGTTTTCATTTTAACTCCCGTTCTATCGGATTCTCAGGTAGAGGAAGCAGTTAAATCGTTTGAGAACTTACTCAAAGAAAACAACGCAACTATTGTAAACCAGGAAAACTGGGGATTAAAAAAATTAGCATACCCTATTCAATTAAAAAGAAATGGGTTTTATAACCTAATTGAATTTGAAGCTCCTGGTGATATTGTTAACATTCTAGAGTTAGCATTTAAAAGAGATGAAAGAGTATTAAGATTCTTAACTGTGAAGCTAGATAAACACGGAGTAGAATGGGCTAGAAAGAGAGAAGAAAAAGTTAAATCATTAAAAAAATAAGACATGGCAATAGATGAATTAGCAAAACAGGCAGCAGGAGGAAATGCCAGTGAAGTAAAATTCTTAAGTCAGTTAGATATTGACACTAAGACAGAAAAGAAATATTGCCGTTTTAAAAAATACGGTATAAAATATGTTGATTATAAAGATCCTGATTTCTTATTGAAATTTGTAAATGAGCAAGGTAAAATTCTTCCCAGAAGACTTACCGGTACATCTTTAAAATTCCAAAGAAAAGTATCTCAGGCAATTAAAAGAGCAAGACATTTAGCTTTATTGCCATATGTAGGAGATCAATTAAAACCTTAATTTTATAAAAAAGAGATCATGGAAGTTATTCTTAAACAAGACGTAGAAAATTTAGGATTAGAGTTTGATGTGGTAAATGTAAAACCTGGTTATGCTCGTAATTATTTAATACCTAAAGGATGTGCTTTATTAGCAACCCCAAAAAATAAAGCTGCTTTAGAAGCTACTTTAAAAGAAAGAGAAGCAGAAGAAGCTGCCTTAGTAAAAACTGCTAATGATATAGTTGCGAAATTGAAAGAGGTAGTTGTAACTATTCCTGCAAAAGTTGGTGCTGGTGATAAGTTATTCGGTTCTGTTAATAATTCTGATTTAGCAGAAGCATTAGCAAAATCCGGAGTTGAAATAGATAAAAAATATATTAAAATTCCAGGTAACACGATTAAAAGATTAGGAAAATATACTGCAAAAGTTCGTTTACACAGAAATGTGGAGTATGATTATTCTTTTGAAGTTGTTTCTGATGGTGTAACGGAATAATCAAATAAAATATAAAATATATAAAAAAGCAGTTTTATAACTGCTTTTTTCTGTCTTATCTAATTATTGGATTTAAGTTGAAAGTTTTTAGTATTTTATAAGATAAATTTAACTACTTATAAGAAAAATAGAGTACTAAAAATATAATTTTTTTGATTTCTTAAAAAATAGATTTTTAAATCTAATTTTATAAACTACTACAATTCTAATCTAATTTTCGTGATTATTAGTTAAAATATTACCTTTGTTTATTTAGATAAAGCATAAAAAATGAAAGTAGGAAAAATAGCTTTAATGCTGGATAAATGGGTTCCTGAATCTAACGCCGAAAGTTTCGATAATGTAGGTTTATTAGTTGGAAATGTAGATGAAGAACTAACAGGGATTTTAGTAACTTTAGATTGTTTGGAAGAAGTAATTGAAGAGGCAATACATAAAAAATGTAATATGATTATTACTTTTCATCCTATAATTTTTTCTGGATTAAAATCTTTTACATGTAATAATTATGTAGAAAAGGCTGTTGCTAAAGCTATAAAGCATGATATTGCAATTTATGCAATACATACCAATTTGGATATTGCAAAAGAAGGGGTAAATTTTGAAATAGGGAATCGTTTAAATCTCAAGAATCTGCGTCCTCTAATAAGTAAAAAACAATGTATAAAAAAACTTCATACCTATGTTCCTTTTGTTCATTTTTCTAGCATACAACAAGCTTTATTTAAAGCTGGAGCTGGTGAAATTGGAAATTATAAAAATTGTAGTTTTAGAATGGATGGAAGAGGAACATTTTTACCAACACAAAATGCCAATCCCTATTTAGGAAATATAAATAATTTAGAAGAAGTAGAAGAGGCTTTATTAAGTGTAATTTTTGAAGATTATAAATTGCCTGATGTTTTACAAGCGCTAAAAAAATCTCATCCATATGAAGAAGTGGCTTATGAAGTATATACATTGGATAATGAAAATCAAGATTTAGGAATGGGAAGGATCGGAGAATTAGAACAAGAAATTTCTGAAGAAGAATTTTTATTAAAATTAAAAAATAATTTTTTAACCCCATGTATAAGACATACTGTTTTAAGAAATAAGCCCATTAAAAAAGTAGCTGTATTAGGAGGATCCGGCAGTTTTGCAATAAAAAATGCTATTTCACAGGAAGCCGATACCTTTGTTACAGCAGATATTACATATCATAAATTTTTTCAGGCAGAAGGCAAAATATTATTAATCGATATAGGACATTATGAAAGTGAACAATATACCAAAAATTTAATATATAATTATTTAACAGGGAATATTGGAAGTTTACCCATTTACATATCTGAGTACAATACTAATCCTGTGAATTATTTTATTTAAAATAAGGAATTCATGGAGTCAGTATTAATAAAATAAATTACCTGTTACATAAAGTTTTAAAGTGTAAATGTTTGATTGGGTGTTAAACATATTATAAAATTTAGTAATTTTACACTTTGATTAAACACAAAATAAAATTCCAAAAAAATAACTATAATAATTTATGGCTACAAAGAAAAAAGCAGATACTACTACAATTGAGGAGAAGCTAAGGGCATTGTATGATTTACAAATTATAGATTCTCGTTTAGATGAACTAAGAAACTTACGTGGTGAGTTGCCTATGGAAGTAGAAGATTTGGAAAATGAAATAGCAGGATTAGAAAAAAGAATAGGAAAGATTGAAGATGAAGTATTGAATTTTGTAAATGAAATTAAGATTAAGAATGAATTAAATAAAAATTCTGAAGCTCAAATAAAAAAATATAAATCCCAACAAGATAACGTAAGAAATAATAGAGAATTTGAAGCATTAGCAAAAGAAATAGAATATCAGGAATTAGAAATTCAATTACAAAATAAAAAGATAAAAGAAATTAATGCTAAAATTGAATTTAAAAAATCTCAAATTGAAGAGCAACAAACAAAATTATCAAGTTATCAGGAACATTTAAATCATAAAAAATCAGAATTAGAAAATTTAATTCGAGAAACTGAAAAAGAAGAAGATTTTTTAATAAAAAAATCTGAAGAGTTCGGTTCTAAAATTGATGAAAGATTATTAAATAGCTATCACAGAATCAGAAAAAGTTCTAAAAATGGTTTAGCTATTACCAGTATAGACAGAGGGGCTGTTGTTGGGTCATTCTTTACAGTTCCACCTCAAAAACAGGTGGAAATAGCTTCTAGAAAGAAAATTATATCTGATGAACATAGTGGGAAAATCCTTGTAGATGAGTTTTTAGCCAAAGAAGAACAAGAAAGAATGGAAGAATTACTAAAAGGTAATTAAATCAATAAAATTTATAAAATAAAAAACCGGAAGGCAATTAATTTTAATTGCCTTCAGGTTTTTTATTTCAATTATACATTAGTTATCTCAAAAATAATGAAATTTATAAAAATATAAATACGTATGATATGAATATTTTCTAAATTTGCTTATAAAGAGGAAAAAAAATAAAAAGGTTTGCAAAAAATATTATAAATTCTATATGGATAAAGGTAAAAATAAACAAGAACAGGGTATAGCTACAAAGATATCAGAATTAATAAATAAATTTAATTCTCAGCCAATTTATTTACCTATCAATAAAAAGGATCTAGAACAAGTAATAGATATATTTTTTTCCCAAATGTTTCCAATATGTCAAAAAACAAATAAGAAAAAATCAGAATTAGAACTAACTCAGGCATATAAAATACTTTTAAAAAATATTTCTAAATTATTAAATAAAAAAGAAGCTGAATACAAGTTAGAACTATTTTTAAATAAATTATTAGATATACAATTAAGTTTAGAGAAAGATGCAAAAACGTTTTTAGCCAACGATCCAGCCGCTGAATCTTTAGAAGAAGTAGTGTTGACATATCCCGGTTTTTATGCCATAACAGTTCACAGAATAGCTCATGAATTTTACAAATTAAAATTTCCTATAATACCCCGTTTGTTTTCAGAATATGCACATACTCGTACAGGTATTGATATTCATCCAGGAGCAGTAATAGGAGAAAATTTTTTTCTTGATCATGGGACAGGTACTGTAATAGGTGAAACTTGTATTATAGGCAATAATGTAAAAATTTACCAAGGTGTTACTTTAGGGGCACTCTATGTAGCAAAGAATCTGTCTAAAGTAAAAAGACATCCCACCGTAGAAGATAATGTAGTTATTTATGCAGGAGCTACCATTCTAGGCGGTGATACGATTATAGGACATGATTCAACTATTGGAGGAAATGTTTGGCTTACTCAAAGTGTGTTACCCTATACTTTAGTTTATTACTCTTCAGAAATGAAAATTAAAACTATTAAAGATTTTAAGGAACCTATTAATTATGTTATATAGAAAATTTAAAAACAAATAAAAACAAATTTATGAAAGCAAATAGTATATTAGAAGTTATTGGTAATACTCCACATGTACGGATAAAAAAATTATTTCCTGATTACAAAGTCTATATCAAGCTAGAGAAACAAAACCCCGGAGGTAGTATTAAGGATCGTATTGCTTTAGCTATGATTGAGGATGCTGAAAAAAAAGGTTTATTAAAAGCAGGTGGTACCATTATAGAACCTACTTCGGGAAATACAGGCGTAGGTTTAGCATGGATAGGAAAAGTAAAAGGGTATAAAGTTATGTTAACTATGCCTGAATCTATGTCAATTGAAAGAAGAAGATTAATGTCTGCTTATGGAGCAGAATTGGTATTAACTCCAAGGGAACAAGGAATGAAAGGAGCTATAGCAAAAGCTGAGGAATTAAACAAAAAAATACAAAATTCTTTTGTTCCTCAACAATTTAAAAACCCTGCAAATCCTAAAATACATGCAAAAACGACAGCTAAAGAAATCATAGATGATTTTCCTGAGGGAATAGATGCATTAATTTCCGGAGTAGGAACTGGTGGACATATAACAGGTGTTGGTGAAATGTTAAAAGAAAAATTTCCTACCATAAAAGTTTTTGCTGTAGAGCCTACAGATTCACCGGTAATATCAGGAGGAAAACCTGGACCTCATCCTCTTCAAGGCATTGGAGCAGGATTTATTCCTGATACTTTAAATGTAAAATTATTAGATGGGACTATTCAAATATCTAAAGATGAGGCATTTGAATATACTAAAAGATTAGCTTTTGAGGAAGGAATATTAGGAGGAATATCCACAGGAGCATCCTTAGCAGCAGTAGCCAAAAAAATAAAAGAGCTCCCTAAAGGGGCTACGGTTTTAACTTTTAATTATGATACAGGAGAAAGATATTTTTCAGTTGAAGGATTATTTTAAAAACTTTATAAAAAAAGAGATGTTATTTTATAACATCTCTTTTTTATTTATTAATGAAAATTTATTTTAAAAATTCTTTAATTTTTTGAATTTTAATCTGAGCTTCAGAAATTTTTTCTGCAAATTCATCTTTAGTTGTTAATGTACTTTGTACGGAAAAATAAAACTTAATTTTAGGTTCTGTCCCGGAAGGCCGGCAAGCTAATTTTGTTCCTTTGTTTGTATAGAAAATTAAAACATTGGACTTAGGAATATCAATGTTTGTTTTTTCACCTGTAGTTAAATTTAAGGAAATAGATGATTGATAGTCATCAGATTTGATTACATTTTCTCCAGCTATTTCTTTAGGAGGGTGAGCACGGAATTCTTCCATCATCTTTGAAATTTGACTTGCTCCATCTTTTCCAGTCTTTACGATTGAAACCAATTCTTCATAGTAAAAGCCTACTTTTTCATATATATCAATTAACTTTTCAAATAAGGTTTTTCCTTCATTTTTAGCTTCCTGCGCAGCTTCACAAGCTACAAGAATAGATGATATTGAATCTTTATCTCGAACATAATCACTCGGCATAAATCCAAAGCTTTCTTCGCCTCCGCAAATAAATTTTTCTTTTCCTTCTTCTTTTCTTATTAAGTCAGCAATCCATTTAAATCCTGTTAAACCTACTTTACAATCAACACCGTAATGATTAGCTAATGCAAAGAAAATATCAGAAGTAACTATAGTAGATCCAATAAATTGTTTTCCGTCAATTTTTCCATTTTTTTTCCATTTCTGTAAAATATAATCTGTAAGTATAGTATTTGCTTGATTACCATTTAATAAAACCAATTTTCCGTTTATATCTCGAATTGCAATTCCTAATCTGTCAGCATCTGGATCTGTCCCGAAAACAATATCTGCATTTTGTTCTTCAGCATATTTTAATGCCAAAGATAAGGCTTCGGGTTCTTCCGGATTAGGGGATTTTACTGTAGGGAAATTTCCGTCAGGTATTTCTTGTTCTGGAACAATAAATACATTTTCATATCCTGCATTTTGTAAAGTTTGAGGTAATATTTTTATTGAAGTTCCATGAAGAGAAGTATAAACAATTTTAAGATCTTTTTTTCCTTTTAAAAACATAGTGTTTTCAATTGCAGCATCAATAAATTGATTATCTATCTCTTGATCTAAATAAGTAATTTTAGAATCATCACCATCAAATTTGATTTCAGCAAAATCTACTTTTCGTACTTCTTTGATAATTGCTGAATCGTGAGGAGGTACTATTTGAGCCCCATCATTCCAATATACTTTATATCCGTTATATTCGGGTGGATTGTGGGAAGCTGTTAAAACAATTCCGGCATCACATTTTAATTTACGTACAGTAAAAGATAATTCTGGTGTGGGCCTGAATTCTTTAAATAAATATACATAAATTCCATTGGCTGTAAGGACATTTGCTACAAGTTTTGCAAAAGTGTCACTATTATGTCGTACATCAAAGGCTATGGCAACTGTAATTTTTTTTCCAGTGAATTGTTGGTGTAAATAATTGGCTAAACCTTGGGTAGCCTGTCCATATGTGTATTTATTTAGTCGATTGGTACCTACCCCCATGATTCCTCGCATTCCACCTGTACCAAATTCCAGATTTTTGTAGAAAGCTTCATCTAACTCTTTAGGGTTGGTTTCAATTAACTTTTGAACTTCCTTTTGTGTATTTTCATCAAAAGGTGATTTTAGCCATGTTTTAGCAATTTCTAAGGAATTCATTTTATAAAGTAATTTTAGTTATTGTTTTTGTTTAATTTCAGCCATATCCACTTGTTTTAAATCTTTTTCAGGGTTTCCTATTAAAGTTAAAGTAGTATTATTTTTAATTTTACCGGTCAATTTACTTTTAATATTAAGTTCTGCAGTAGCTACATTAGCTAATTGTATATCTGCTACAGAAATTTCAAAAAAAGGAGCTGAAAAATCACTATCGTTTTTAGCATTTAATTTTAGTTTATTGCCACTTCCTTGTAAATTAATTTTAGAGGCATTTTCTGTTTTTACGTTTAATTCATCAACAACAATATTGCTTGCTAATAATTTGGAATTATTATATAAAAAGATGGTTAATTTAGAAGTTCTAATTTGTGAGTTAATATCTACATTTACGTTATTGTACAAATTAAATTGGGTTATTTCCGGATTATAAATATATATATTATATAAATCAGTATCTTTTACTTCTTTAGATTCGGACAAACTTAGTAAGCCATCTTTATTTTTTATATTTAAATTATTTATTATATTATTATAAGATTCTATTATCATTCTCGGATTTTTATCGTCATATAAATAAATAAGGCGGTAATTTCCTTTTGCTGAGATTTGTTTGATATTACTTAGTTTTATTTCTTTAGTAATAATATTTCCTTCACCTTTAATAGAAAAATTGCAGGATATGCAAAACATTATTATCACTGGCATAAATGCAAGGTATATAAGTTTTTTCATTCTTTTATATTTATATATTTGGAGATAGTATAATCTTCTTTTCTTCCTCTTTTTAATTCGACAATAAGCTCACCTAAAAATCCTGCAATAAACAAGAGGGTACCTAATACCATCATGATTAAAGAGATATAAAATAAAGGATCGGTAGTAATTAGTTTAGCAGGAATATTTTTCCATACTTTAATTAATTTGCTGATTCCCATCCATGCTGCTGAGAAAAAGCCCAAAATAAACATAAGAGTACCAATAAATCCAAAAAAATGCATAGGTCTAGATCCGAAACGAGACATAAACCATATGGTTATCAGATCGAGAAAGCCCCTGACAAAACGATTAGCTCCAAATTTTGATTTTCCATATATACGAGCTTGATGTGGTACTTCTTTTTCGGTTATTTTAGTATATCCTTCATTTTTTGCTAAAACAGGAATGTATCTATGCATATCTCCATAAACATCGATTGCTTTTATAACTTCATTTTTATAAGCTTTTAGTCCACAGTTAAAATCATGTAGTTTTACTCCCGAAGTACTTCTTGCAGCCCAATTAAAAAGTTTTGAAGGAAGATTTTTGGTGATTACATTATCATAACGTTTTTTTTTCCACCCGGAAACCAAATCATAATTATCTTCTACTATCATTTTATGTAGTGCAGGAATTTCTTCAGGAAAGTCTTGTAAATCTGCATCCATAGTGATAACAACTTCACCTTTAGCTATTTTGAATGCAGCATTTAGAGCTTGGGATTTCCCATAGTTTCTTGCAAATTTAATTCCTTTTACTTGTGGATAAATTTTTGAAAGGTTATTAATTATAATCCAAGAATTATCTGTACTGCCATCATCTATAAAAATTACTTCATAGCAAAATTTTTCTTGAATACAAACATTATGTATACGATCAAAAAGCTCATTCAGTGAATCAGCTTCATTGAGTAGAGGAATAATTATTGAGATTTGCATTGGATATTCGAGTTCTAAAAAATATTGACAAAAGTACGGATATTGTAAAGTAAAAAAGATACAGTATAATTAAAATAATAAAAGAATTTTTCAAATTAAACAAAGGTTCATTTTTTAAAGATTCAGAAGTTAAACTTTTATGGTGCATTTTATATTTAAATGTGTCCTCTTCAGTTGGGTTTTGTAAAGATTTATAATCTTTATTTAGTTCTTTTAAGCTCTGTTCAAGTCTTTGATTCCTTAATAATTTTTCTGAATTTTTATCTATAACGTTAAAAAAAAAGGCTATAAATAGATATGAGAGTGTTCCTCCTATTAATAATGTGCTAAATGAGTATTGTAAACATTTAAAAAAAGAAAGTTTTTTAACATTTGTTTTTTTATATAATAAGATTATAGTAAGTAATGTATAGATAAATGGAAGAACAAAAAAATTAACTTTTGCACTAATCATATAATAATCAGAATTTATAAAAAAAAAGTAAACAGCAAAAAATATTACAAGAGTTATTGCTGTTAATAATAATCCATAATTAATAGGTTTACTTTTCATAATATATTTAATGCAAATTTACTCTTTTTTGTGTGAATGTAAAAAGTACTAAATTATCAATAAATAATTATTTATGTAAATATTGTTATTTTTTTATTTCAATGATGATATAAAAATATTTAGGAGAGTAAATAACACAAATATTTATATTTAATTAGAATAGTATTACCCGTAGTGCATTAATATTATAAGAAAATAAAAGTTGTTCATATCTAGTTAAATTACTATATTTATTTAGCTACCAACTAAATAAATGAATGAACAACATTGAAGCAAGTTACGAAAAGATTCTAGAAGTCTTACAGTCAATAACAGTAGAAATGAATTTTTTGAATCAAAAACGTAAACCCCGACTATCAGATATTGAGTTAATCTCCATTGACTTGACTTCTATATACATGAGTATTGATTCAGAATATCAACTATTTAGAATATTACCTCATTCATTAAAGACAAGAATCGAACGTAGTGTTTACAATCGTAGAAAACGAGCTTTGTTTTATCATCGAGAGTCTTTGCGTAAAGTTTTAGCAAACAAGATAAGTACCCAAGATCATTTTATAGTAGACAGTATGTCATTGGAAGTGTGTAAATTAAGCAGAAGTTCACGTTCTTGCATCTGTAAGGAAGATTATCAAACTGCTCCAGACAAGGGTTATTGTGCATCGCAATCGACTAACTACTACGGCTATAAACTTCATGCAGTTTGCACAATTGATGGCGTTTTTACTGATTTTGATTTGACACAGGCTTCAGTACATGATATTCATTATTTGAAAGACATAAAATCAATTTATGAAAATTGTACTGTTTTAGCCGACAAAGGTTACTTAAGTGTTGATTACCAAAGAGATTTATTCTCGTCCAATCAAATCCGGCTTGAAGTGCCAATGCGAAGAAATCAAAAGGATTATAAACCTCAAGCATATGTTTTTAGAAAATCAAGAAAACGTATCGAAACTCTTTTCTCACAGCTATGCGACCAGTTTATGATTCGCAGAAACTATGCTAAAAGTTTTGATGGTTTTAAAAATAGAATATTATCTAAAATAATGGCTCTTACCGTTATACAGTTCATAAACAAATTAAATAACCGAAATATTAACAATTTAAAAATTAGTATTGCATGATTAATGTACTACGGGTTAATATAGCTAAATTTATTGCGATAAATAGTCCTAATATATTTCTTTACATTCAAATAATAAAAGCTGAATAATTATGAAACCAAGATTATTAACAATATTAATATTTTTATCCTTTCTGACTGCGAATGGACAAGAGATATTTTTAGATAAAGTTTCGCAAGATACCTGCTTGTTCATTGGCGGAATTAAATCCGAAAAAAATGATACCCTGAAAGTTTTTGAGGATAACAAAATCACATTCAAAAACTCTGAAGATTTAGAACAGGTTGGATTGTTAATCGGCAAGGAATTTACTAATAAACTTTTCAAGTCAGGGTTATGTTTCGAATTGAACGGATATGAACCTTTTTGGAATGCTATTATTTTTAAAGATAAAATAAATATCTACATCCCTGAAAAAGATAACTGGGAAGATTACAAAATCAATTTATACACCAATGAGGAAAGTTTAGATCCTATTTTTTTCGCAATGTTTTCAAGCAAATGTGGAAACATATTCGGAACAATCAACAATACAGGATCGCGAACAAAGGACAAATGTCATGTTTGCGAATACCTTATACCTGAATATAAAGATTCGCTTTACGAAGTTTACATAAACATTTATGGCAAGATTTATAAGGGATGTGGAACGATTCGTCAGTATGAAACAAAGAACTAACTTATTATATTAACCCGTAGTGCATTAATATTATAAGAAAATAAAAGTTGTTCATATCTAGTTAAATTACTATATTTATTTAGCTACCAACTAAATAAATGAATGAACAACATTGAAGCAAGTTACGAAAAGATTCTAGAAGTCTTACAGTCAATAACAGTAGAAATGAATTTTTTGAATCAAAAACGTAAACCCCGACTATCAGATATTGAGTTAATCTCCATTGACTTGACTTCTATATACATGAGTATTGATTCAGAATATCAACTATTTAGAATATTACCTCATTCATTAAAGACAAGAATCGAACGTAGTGTTTACAATCGTAGAAAACGAGCTTTGTTTTATCATCGAGAGTCTTTGCGTAAAGTTTTAGCAAACAAGATAAGTACCCAAGATCATTTTATAGTAGACAGTATGCCATTGGAAGTGTGTAAATTAAGCAGAAGTTCACGTTCTTGCATCTGTAAGGAAGATTATCAAACTGCTCCAGACAAGGGTTATTGTGCATCGCAATCGACTAACTACTACGGCTATAAACTTCATGCAGTTTGCACAATTGATGGCGTTTTTACTGATTTTGATTTGACACAGGCTTCAGTACATGATATTCATTATTTGAAAGACATAAAATCAATTTATGAAAATTGTACTGTTTTAGCCGACAAAGGTTACTTAAGTGTTGATTACCAAAGAGATTTATTCTCGTCCAATCAAATCCGGCTTGAAGTGCCAATGCGAAGAAATCAAAAGGATTATAAACCTCAAGCATATGTTTTTAGAAAATCAAGAAAACGTATCGAAACTCTTTTCTCACAGCTATGCGACCAGTTTATGATTCGCAGAAACTATGCTAAAAGTTTTGATGGTTTTAAAAATAGAATATTATCTAAAATAATGGCTCTTACCGTTATACAGTTCATAAACAAATTAAATAACCGAAATATTAACAATTTAAAAATTAGTATTGCATGATTAATGCACTACGGGTAATAGTATTAATTTAAAATACAATGAACGACAAATATTTATAATTATAAAGTTAACAATATGAGTATATCTTTTTTATTAAGATGTTTAATTAGTTTATTGTTCTAATAGAAATAAAAATTATTTTTAGAAAGATCTTATTAAGATTAAGGATAAAACAAAGTTATCCAAAAACAATATTTATTTAAATAAATGATACATGAATTAATTTGAAAATTATCATTTATTACAATTCAAAAAATGAGGCTTATATTTTCTACGAAAAATATTTTTTTAAACAGTAAAGTTAGTGTGATAATATAATCATTCATTTGATTATTAATGTAGAATAAACTAGTTTGTATTTTATGTTAATGGGTAAGTTGATTATTGTTTTATTAATAAAATTTAATAAAATTTAAAATAATTGCGAAAAAATATATTTTTTTATTGTAATTACGGATTTCCGTAATGAAATTCTATCACTTAATCGTAATTTTATATCAGTTAATCAGAATAATAATTTCAAACATATTATTAAGCAACTAGTGTTAATTAAGCCTCTTTTTATAAGAGGCTTTTTCTTTTATAAATTAAATAGCTAAATTTTAGTATTTAATATTTTGTAATTAACTAATTATTAGATTTCAGTTAAATATCCTTCCATACATTTCCACAATAATAACAATGAAACTTAGAATTTTTTACTTTTATAGGAATAATATACTTAAACCAAAAATTCCGTTGAGGTTTTCATCTTGATATATATGATTTGAACCACACTTAGGACATGTTTTATCTCCATATTTAGAATTTTTAATTGTATATTCTACTTTTACATTATTTTCTGTAGTTTTTATTTGTTCTTCATGTAATTGAATAACAGATTTTGCTTTTTCCAAATCATTTTTAAATACCTGTAGTTCTATTCCCCCAATAGCTTGACTTAGCAACCAATCAGATTGTACGGTATATTCATTTGCTATATATCCGTAAATTCCATATTCTTCTAGTAATTGAAGGGTTTGAGAAGCTTCAATATAGTTATCATACTTCTTTAAGCTAACTAACTGATTCATATTTTTATGGTTTATACAAAAAAGAATTTTTTGGCAAAAACCTGTTACATATAGAATTTAATTTTTAATACCGGAAGAGATTTTGTTTATTGCTTCAATTAAAATTTTTTGTTCCGTATGCATAACCTTTTGTTGTAAATCTGTGACAGTATCTCCTTTTTCAACAGGGAAATTTCCCTGTACAATAATATCTCCTTCATCTACTTCGGGCGTTACGTAATGAACTGTAGCTCCGGACTCTGTTTCTCCTGCATCTAAAACAGCCTGATGAACTTTTGCTCCATACATTCCTTTTCCACCAAACTTAGGTAAAAGAGATGGGTGTATATTAATTATTTTTCCTTTCCATCTTTCACAAAAATTAGCAGATAATATAGATAAAAAACCAGCAAGTATTATTAAATCTATATTTTCAGAAGATAATAATATATCTATTTCGGAAGATAAGTCTTTGTTTCTTTCCACTAAGAACGTGTTTATATCCCTGTCTATAGATCTTTCTAGAGCATAACAATCCCTATCAGCAATTACAATACAAATTCTAGTATTTTGTAACTCCTTTGAATCTACAGCATCTATAATACTTTGTAAGTTTGTTCCATTTCCGGAAACTAAAACAGCTAGATTCATAGAATTATTAAATTAGTGCAATTTTTTCTTTTCCATGTTTAATAGAACCTAAAAACATACTACCCTCAATAAGTTGTAAAATATCTAAGACATTTTCAGGATTTACAATAATACACATACCTACTCCCATATTAAAAGTTCCAAACATTTCCATTTCTTTAATATTTCCTCTTCTTTGGAGTTCTTTCATTATAGGAGGTATATTTATTTTTGAAGTTTCTATTTTTGCACATAAACCTTCTGGAATAATTCGAGGAACATTTTCTAATAATCCACCACCGGTTATATGTGCAATTCCAAAAATAGGAAAATTTTCTTGTATTTTTAGAATGTCATTTTGATAAAGACGAGTAGGAGTGAGTAAAGTTTCATAAATAGGTTTATTGTCATAAATTTCATTAATATCGGTAAATATTTTTCTGATTAATGAAAATCCATTGCTGTGGAACCCGCTGGAAGGAAGACCTATGATAGCTTGGTCTTCAGTTATTTTTGAGCCATCAATAATTTCATTTCTTTCTACAACACCTACACAAAATCCAGCCAAATCGTAATCTCCTGTTTTATACATTCCTGGCATTTCGGCAGTTTCTCCTCCAATCAGAGCTGTTCCTGTTTCTTTACATGCTTTTACAATACCTAAAATTATTTCGGCGGCTATATCTGAATTTAATTTACCACATGCTAAATAATCCAGAAAAAAAAGAGGTTTTGCTCCATGGCAAAGAATATCATTAGCACACATAGCAAAACAATCAATTCCTACAGTATTATATATGTGAGAATCTAAAGCTATACGAAGCTTTGTACCTACTCCATCAGTCCCTGATACTAATATTGGATTTTTATAACCAGATAATTCATAAAAAGCACCAAAACTACCAATTTCATTTAGTACATGAGTATTGTAAGTTTGACTTACAGCATTTTTAATTTTAGATACAGTTTGGTATCCTTCTTCTTTATCTACTCCGGATTCTTTATACGTTACCATATAGTTTAATTTTTTAGTTGTATTACAAAAATATTAATTATAAATTATAATTATATATTTTTATGAAAAATGCCCAAAAATTTATATTAATTTTTGGGCATTTATCTATCTATAGTTTAATTTATTGATCGTTAAGAAAATCTTCCAAAGCTTTAGTCATAGAAGGTTTTTCTTTAGTAGGAGCAAAAAATTCTACTTTTAAACCGGCATCTTCAGCAGCTTGTTTAGTAGAATGTCCGAAAGTTCCTATAATCAAATTTTCCTGTTTTAATCCAGGATAATTATCCAATAAAGATTTTATGCCTAAAGGACTAAAGAAAACTAAAACATCATATGTATGTATATCTTTAATTTTAGCAGCAACATTACAACTTACGGTACTAAATAAAACAGCTCGAGTCCACGTAATTCCTGCTTTATTTAAAGCATCGGGAATGTCTTGATTTAAAACATCAGATGTGGGTAACAAATACTTTTCATTCAGATTTTTTTTGAAAAGAGGAATCATATCTTCAGCTTCTTTTTCTCCAAAATATATTTTACGTTTTCTATAAACAATATATCGTTGAAGGTAAAGTGCTATTGCTTCTGATTGACATACATATTTCATTGAATCAGGTACACTAAAACGCATTTCTTCAGCTAAACGAAAAAAATGGTCAATTGCATTTCTACTTGTAAAAATAATTGCAGTAAAATGGGAAAAATCAATTTTTTGTAACCTAACATCTTTGGCATCAGCCCCTTTTACTTGGAGAAAAGGATAGAAATCTATATTAATTTTATGCTTTTTCTCTATTTCAAAATAAGGAGAACTATCACCTATTGGTTTGGGTTGTGATACTAATATAGATTTAACTTTCATAATTTAAAATAAAATTTTTCTTATAAGAACACTAATTTTAATATACATAGTGCAGGTAATATTTCGAAAGTGCAAAGGTACAAAAATTCGTAATATGTTGAAATATTTATTCGTTTTTTGATGAAAAATATTAACCATATCCATTCTAATATTAACAGCGTAAATAGTGTTCCAATTGTTATATAGGTAAGATATTCTTTTGGAATATTTGAATAATAAATAGCAAAACAAAGAAATATAAATATAAATAATTTTAGAAATAAGAAGATGTAACGATTTTTATAATTTTCTTTATATTCTTTGTTTTTTCCGAGAATAAGAAAAAAGGCATTTCCTAAAATATAAGAAAATACATGATAGATTAAAAGTATAATAAATAAAATAATAAATTTTAAAATTTCTGATTGATAAAAGGGTATAACAATATCAAAAAAAGGAAACAAAACTAAAGCTAAAATTACAGTATATACAAAACTGCATATTGCAATATAAAGAGTAAAATTTTCACTTTCAAATGATAGAGAGGAAAACTTAAAAATAGGTTCACTTTTAGGAATAAGTATAAATCTAGATAAAACTAACAACAATAAACTACCTAAAAAGGTAAAATTAATTAAATCATCTCCTAAAGAGGATCGTAAAACTTCCAAAACTTAATAAATTATTTAAATTCAATCATTATCAATCCATCTATTTGTAATCGGTTGATAAGAATCTATTCTTCTGTCTCTTAAGAATGGCCAGTGTACTCTATAATTATCAGATTCTTGAGTGTCTATATCCACTACAATAATTTCTTCATCAGTATGGGAAGCTTGATATAAAATAGACCCTAAGGGATTAGAGACAAAAGAACCTCCCCAAAATTTCATAGCTCCGTCTTGTTCAAAACCTACACGATTTACACTTACAGTATGCACACCATTCGCTATTGCATGACTTCTTTGTATAGTTTGCCAAGCATTATATTGTTCCTGATTAGTAACCTCGTCTTGAGAAATAGCCCAGCCTATAGCTGTAGGATAAAATAAAATTTCAGCACCCATTAAAGAAGTAATTCTTGCAGCTTCAGGAAACCACTGATCCCAGCAAATGAGAACCCCTATTTTTGCATATTGGGTTTGAAATGTTTTATACCCTAAATCTCCGGGAGTAAAATAAAATTTCTCATAAAAAGCAGGGTCATCTGGAATATGCATTTTCCTATATTTACCCAGATAAGTCCCATCAGCATCTATTACAGCTGTAGTATTATGATAAATACCCAGTGAACGCTTTTCAAATAAAGAGGCAATAATAACTATATTGTTTTCTTTTGCAATTATAGAAAGTAGCTCAGTTGTAGGTCCAGGAATGGGTTCTGCAAGTTTAAAATTATTATAATCCTCTACATCACAGAAATACAATGAAGTAAATAGTTCCTGTAAACATACAATTTGTGCCCCTTGCGAAGCGGCTTTTTTAATGCCTTCAATTGCTTTTTTTAAATTGTTATCTACATCTTTAGAACAACTGGATTGTACTAAACCAACTTTAATTTTTGCCATCTAATATTTTAAAAATTGTAATTAAATTTATTTGCAAAAATAAGTCTTTATTTTAATATATATATTTTTCAGCTATAAAAACTCATTATAATCCCTGATTAAAATCCAAAGCAAATTTTTTAACATCATTCCAATTTGTGTATTCTATCACACTACTTAAATCAGTAGGACCATGAGTTATATTCATAATAAATTTAATCATATACTTATCAAGAATCGAATATTCTGGATAATTTAACACTCCTCCAATAATAGACAGTTTTTGAGGTTTCCATTTAATAGATGATAAAAATTTTTTAACATATGGATTACATTCAATGGTTCTTCTTTCTTCTTTTCGAGCAATTAACGAGATTGAAAAAAAGGCATTTGGTTTAGACTGAATTTCTTTATAATGTGAATTTATATATTTTTTTACTAATGAATTATGTTTACCATAACGAATGCTTGCCCCAATAATAATTCCATCATAAAAATTTAAGTCTGGAATTGTCTCTTTTATAGATATAACATCTACATTAGCATTTAAATATTGTTTGATGAAATTTGATACTTTTAAACAATGACCATTTGTAGTTGAATATATAATTAATACTTTTTTCTTTTTAGGATTTAATTCATGTGTTTTTTGCATATTTTAGCATTAGTTCCTACAAAAGTACTGCGAATAATAAGGGAATTCTTATTCAGTTTGTCTGTTTTTTGTCATGTAAATTTTTTTTCAATAAATTCTGCTAAGACAATATAAAGCTGCAATGATAATAAATAATTTTATTCTCTTGTTTATTTTAAGATAAAAAGGTAAATTTGTTAAAGACTTATTAAAATACAACTAAAATAAAAATGATAAAAATAGCAAAAGATAAGCATGAATTACTTAATACAGTTTCCCATGCTACAGGGATTGTATTAGGTATTGTTGGTCTTATTTTTTTATTAATTAAAAATAGAAGTATAACTGCGTATAGTACTTTAAGTATATGGATGTATGGAATATCAATAATAATTTTGTATACTTCTTCTACTATTTATCATTTATTTTCCAATGAAAAAATGAAAAGAAAAGCTCGAATTTTAGATCATATGAGTATTTATCTTTTAATTGCTGGAACATATACACCAATATGCTTGATTACTTTGGCTAATAATTCGGGGTGGACCTTATTTTTTATTGTATGGACTATAGCTACAATAGGTGTTATTATGAAAGTATTCTTAACGGGTAAGGTAGACAAACTTTCTTTATTTCTGTATTTAGCTATGGGATGGATGATCATTTTTGATATTAAAAATGTTATAGAGTTAATGGCCTCCTATGCTTTGTTGTATTTAGTAATTGGTGGAGTTTTTTATACTTTAGGAACGATTTTTTATGCTATTGAAAAAATTCCCTATTCACATTTTATTTGGCATTTATTTGTTTTAGGAGGAAGTACAGCTCATTATGTAATGGTATATTCTATTGTTTAAAATTTATATGGAAATATTAGGAGTGACCGGTGGAATAGGAGCTGGAAAGTCAACAGTTATTAAGATATTTAAAGAGAAAGGATACTCGGTATATAATTCAGATATAAGAGCTAAAAAACTTATGGAAGAAAACGATTCTTTAAAACAAGGGATTATAAATTTATTAGGGAAAAAGGCTTACCTTAATGGATCGTTAAACAGAAGTTTTATAGCCCAGAAAATTTTTACAAATCATGAGTTATTAAAACAACAAAATAAGTTAGTTCATGCAGAAGTTAAAAAAGATTTTAAAAATTGGGTATCTGAACAAAGTGGGAAGTTTTGTATTAAAGAAACTGCAATATTATTTGAAAGTGAATCCTATAAAGATTGTAATTATACACTCGTGGTAACAGCACCCGAAAGATTAAGAATAAAGAGAGTTATGAAAAGAGATAATATTCCGGAAGATAAAGTTAAATTAAGGATTAAAAATCAATGGCCTCAGGAAAAATTAATTAAATTATCTGATTTTCATATATCTAATGATTCAAGTATCGAAAACTTGAATAAGCAGGTAAAATCAATTATAAATATACTTGAGAATCAAATATAATTTAAAAAAAGTAGGGAAAATAATATATAGAAATGCCAAATTCGTTTCTAAAAGAATAATACAGGGAATAATACTAATAATCTTCCTATCAGCTCAATTTTTTCAATAAAATAAATATTCTGATAAAATTAAATAATTGCTAATATGCATATTTATTTCTATTCATAAAAAAATAGGATGAAAGAATCCATATAATAGGAACTCAATTCCTGTTGAAATTAATAAATTATTTGAAAACATAAAAATATATAAAAAAATATTAACTGATTCGTACTAATTTAGCCATATAGAATCCGTCAAAATTACTTTTAGAAGGTAAAATAGATACTTCTTCTTCCAATTTGAAATTTTTATTATTCTCTAAAAAATTTAGGACTTGTTTTGTGTTTTCTGAAGGCATTATGGAACATGTAGCATAAACCATTATACCTCCATTTTTTACTAATTTTGAATTATTTTGCAAAATTTCCCGTTGTTCTTTATAAATTCTTTCCATAAATTCGGGGGTAAGTTTCCATTTAGCATCAGGATTTCTTCTTAATACACCTATGCCACTACAAGGAGCATCAATTAAAACTCTATCTGCTGTATTTTCTAGTCTTTTAAGGGTTTTAGAATCCTCAATTACTTTTGTTTGAATATTGTGAGCCCCATTTCTTCGTGCTCTTTGTTTAAGAGTTTGTAGTTTCCATTCATGTATATCTAAAGCAATAATATGACCTTTGTTTTGCATTAATGCTGCTAACTGTAAAGTTTTTCCTCCAGCACCTGCACAAGAGTCAATAACCCTCATGCCTGGTTTTGGATTTAGAAACTGCCCGACAAGTTGAGAAGATGCATCTTGAATCTCAAAAAGCCCATCTTTAAAGGCTTGAGTTTTAAATACATTTTCTTTGTATTCAAGAATTAATGCATCTTTATAACCCTTAATGAAATCTACAGATATTTGTTCTTCACTCAAAATATTTTTTAAATCCTCAGCGGTAGTTTTTAAAGTGTTAGCTCTTAAAATAGTAGAAGCAGGAATATTTAAAGCCTTCATTTCTTTATACCAATTTTCTCCTAATTCTTCTTTCATAAGTGTTTGCATCCAGTCAGGAATTGAATATTCAATAGCCTTAGAGGGGAAAGCAAGTTTAAAACGATCTTTTATTTTTTTTTTATATATTTTTTCAAATTCCGGAAATAATGGGAGTTCTATTTTCTTTAATAATAAATAAGTGGCTATTATAGAATTAATATTATCAGGAGCCATTTTTTTATTTGCATAAAATTCAAGTTTTCTTTTCCATCTTATAATGTCATAAAACGACTCGGAAATAAAAGATCGGTCTTTACTTCCCCATTTTTTATTATGTTTAAGAGTTCGTTCAAGTACTTTATCTGCATATTTATTTGGCTCAAAAAAACTTTCTTTAAGAGCTTTTTCCAATCCTTGAATTAAATTTCTATGTAATATTTTCATGTGATTAATAAATCTAAATGGAGCAAAAAATAATTGCAAATATAAGTGTTATTGTATTAAATTTATTAAAATAAAAAAAGAACGTTTTTTTAATAATTTTATCTTTGTTAAATTGTTAAATAATTGAATATGAAAGTATATTTTATTCCAGGATTAGGAGCAAATTGTAAGTGTTTTAAGCATATAAAATTACCTGATGGTTTTGAAAAAGTATATATAGAGTGGTTTACTCCTAAAGGTACTGAAACTATAGAAGAGTATACTCATAAAATGGCAGAAAAAATAGATACCACGGAACCTTTTATTTTAGTAGGATATTCATTTGGAGGAATAATTGTGCAGGAGATGAATAAATTTATGAATCCAGAAAAAACTATTCTTATAGCAAGTATGAAAAATGATATACAAACTCCACAATTATTTAAAATATTAAAAAGAATAAAATTTACACATTGGTTTCCTATGACATTTTTTACAAGTAAAAAATTTTTATCTTATGCTTTTTTAAGATCAGTTTATTTTAAAATGCGACCTCCCCGGATAAAAGATAAAGAAGATTTAAAAATTGAAGAATATATGACTCAGATGAATCCCCAATATTTAAAATGGTCAATTAACCAGATTATAAATTGGAAATCTGAGAAAGAATGTAAAAATATATATCAAATACATGGTACAAAAGATATTATATTTCCATATAAAAAAATTTCAATAAAAACGAAAAAAGATGATATGCAAGATAATTTATATACAATTGATAAAGCTTCACATATTTTAGTTTTAGAATATCCACATAAAATAAATAAAGCTTTTGAAAAAATATTATTATAATTGTAATATTTATTTCATTTAAAAGTGTAAATTTATAATAATTTAAAATAGATAATTAATGGATAAGAATTTATTTCTTTTGTTATTAAATGCATGTAATTTTAGTTATTTTCATATAAATAGTTTTTTAAAAATATACAGATGAATACTTTTTTTCTTAAGTTTGCATTTTCTATAAACAATAACTATTAGATAATTAATTGCTAATGAATTATTTAAAAAAAATTTTATCGGTATTTATTTTAATTTATTATTGCGCTTACGGACAACAAAGTATTCCTTTTGATCAGCAATACTTATTATCTGATAAAGTTTTAATAAATCCTTCTTATACAGGATCAACAGATGAAATAGTATTAAAATCTACGTACCATCAACAATGGAATGATTTTAATGAGAGTCCTAATACTCAAACTATCAGTGCTCATTTTAATGCTTTTGATAGAGTAGGTTTAGGAGCCTATTTTTTCCGAGATGAGAATGGACCTATTACTTTAACCGGATTGAATATTTCTTCTGCTTATCATATACCTTTAGGAGATGAAGAATTTAGATCAGAAAGTCAATTCTCTTTCGGATGTTCTGTTAGCCTATTTTCTCAATCATTTGATTATAATAAATTAAGGCCAGAAGATCAGAATGATCCGTTGTTATATGGTGATAAATCTATATTTTTGCCTTATTTCAATTTAGGCACATCAGTAGTTTATTCTGGTTTTTTTGCAGGTGTATCTGTTTTAGATATTCCATTAGGTAGGAATAGACCGGTTGTAAATTCAATAGAACCTTCTCCGACTTGGTATTATCTTAATTTGGGTTACAATTGGGAGTTGGTAGATAAAATTTCCCTTGAGCCCTCATTCCTTATGTCATTAAATACTAATTCGGAACGAATTATGGATTTTAATTTGAAAGCAAAATATAAAGATGATTTTAATGCATTTGCAGTAGGAGTTAGTTATAGAACAGCAAAAGATTCACAGCAAAGTGGTGGTCTTTCTTTTACTCCTTTTTTCCAGGCAGATTTAGGAAAACTTAATTTTACTTTTGGCTATAATTTTGGTATATCAGATATTTATAAAGAAGGAGGAGACGGTCTTATGGTAGGTTTAGGTTACAATTTAGATAATTTTATCAATCCTAACGGCTTTAGGTATAGATAATCATTTTATTATTTTTATTTAATATGGAATTTGTAATTTTAGTAAGTGAACTTGATGAGGTTATTGGAGAGATGGAGAAACAGGAAGCTCATATAAAAGGATTACTTCATAGGGCTTTTTCAATTTTTATTTTTAATAAAAAAAAGCAATTACTTCTTCAGCAAAGAGCTGGAACTAAATATCATTCCCCTTTAAAGTGGACTAATACTTGTTGTAGCCATCCCAGAAAAAATGAAACCTATTTAGATGCTGCACATCGAAGGCTAAAAGAAGAATTAGGGTTTGATTGTCATCTCACTGAAAAATTTCATTTTATATATAAAGCTGAGGTAGGTGATGGTTTAATAGAACATGAATTTGATCGTGTTTTTATTGGAACATATGAAAATGAAGTATATATTAATGTGCAAGAAGTGCATGCTGTGAGATGGGTTAGTATAGAAGATTTAAAAAACGAAATAAAAAATTATCCGGATAACTTTACTGAATGGTTTAAAATTATTTTTGATAAATATGAAAATGAGATAGAAAACTTATTTCAGTAAATTATTTAATAAAATTATAAAAAATAAAACAAATAGCCTTATATTATACTGAAATAATAACAATAAAAAAATTATTTTAGGTGAACAAAATTTAATTTATGAAAAAAGTTAAAAAAGCCGTAATACCTGCAGCAGGACTAGGAACACGTTTTTTACCTGCAACAAAAGCTATGGCTAAAGAAATGCTGCCGATTGTAGACAAACCTACAATACAATTTATAGTAGAAGAAGCTATAAAGTCAGGAATTGAAGATATTCTTATAGTTACAGGAAAAGGAAAACGTCCGATTGAAGATCATTTTGATTCAAACCCTGAATTAGAAAATAATTTAAGAGAGAAGAATAAAACAGAATTATTAAAAGTTGTAGAAGAAACTACAGATATTAACTTACACTTTATACGTCAGTCTCATCCAAAAGGATTAGGGCATGCTGTATTACAGGCTAAAGCCTTTGTAGGTAATGAGCCTTTTATAGTGATGTTAGGAGATGATTTAATGGAAGATAAAATACCATTAACAAGGCAGTTGATACTAGACTATGAAAAGACTCATGCAGCAACTATTGCCGTAATGAAAGTACCTCATGAAGAAACTTATAAATACGGAATTATAGCTCCCGAAAGTATAGTAGAAAAAGGGTTGTATAATGTACATAGTTTTGTTGAAAAACCACAACCGGATGTAGCTCCAAGTGATTTAGCAATTATTGGAAGATACCTTTTGACACCTGAAATTTTTGAAATATTAGAAAATCAAAGTCCGGGTGCAGGAGATGAAATTCAACTAACAGATGCTATAGATACATTAAATAAAACCCAAAGGGTATTTGCGAGAGAATTTTGTGGAAAACGATATGATGTAGGAGATAAATTTGGCTTTTTAAAAACAAGTATTCAGTATGGATTATCTCATCCTGAAATAAAGGAAAGTTTACATAACTACATTATAGAATTAGGACAAGAACTTATTAAAAAAGATTCTTCTAAAAAGAAGTAAATCAATAAAAATAGATAGATGTAAAAATCTCCTTCATTTAAGGAGATTTTTTTATTTTTGCACTGATTTGCATGAATTATTTATATAAACATAAAACAAATATAAATTATATTCTTTTTATAGTAGCTTTTATTTTTAAGTTTGCTGTAATTCAGGAATATGTTCATATAGAGCAACATAATAAAGAACATTCACATCATATAGATTGTCAGGTTTGTCATAATATTTATTTAATAAGTAAATATCAGGCATTTGAAATCCCTGAAATTTTTGATTTTGCTTTATTCAAACATTCAATTCAATTACATTTATTTACCTGTGCATACAGTAATATATTTTTTAAAAATATAATTAGTTCAGAGCTGTATAATCGCCCTCCTCCTCAAGGGGTTTAAAATAAATAATCATTTTTCAACTTTTTCTTTTTTAATAATGCATAAATCATTATTAAAAAAAGAAATCTATTTATCTTATAAACCCTTTTTATGTCTAAAATATTTATATTACTATCGCTAACTATAGTAATAGTTATACAAGCGCAAAATGTTTGTAATTATTCACTATCAGGAAAAATTAAAGATATACATTCAGGAGAAACCATAGAAAATGCCGAGGTCTTAGTATGCAATACTATGGGACAAAAAATATATTCAACATTCACAAATGAAAAAGGAGAATATTTAATTTCTAATGTTTGTGCAGAAACTTATAACGTTATTATTTCACATTTAGGATACGTTTCTAAAACTTTTCCACTTTCTATTAATAAGAACATTATAAAAAATTATTCTTTAGAGCATCATGAAAAAGAGATTCAGGAAGTAATAACAATAAGTAAATCTCAAAAAAATACAAAAACTTCAATAGAAAATAAAATTTCTAAAAGTCAAATTAATTCCTATTCAGATACAAATTTAGGAACGGCTTTAACTTCCATAGCCGGAGTCAATTCATTAAGTACAGGAAATAATATTGTTAAACCGGTTATACATGGTTTACATAGCAGCCGTGTCCCTATTTTGAATGATGGAATTAGGCAGGAAGATCAACAATGGGGAATAGAACACGCTCCGGATATAGATGTAAATCTTGCCAATTCTATTTATATTATTAAAAGTGCAGGAGCTCTGCAATATGCCGGAGATGCTATAGGAGGGATTATATTGGTGGAACCTAAAAAACTAACAAGGCAAGATACCTTGTTAGGAAATATATTAACTTCTAATATTTCAAATGGAAAAGGAGGAAATATGTCAGCCAATATAGAAAAAGGGTTTGGAAATGGTTTAGCGTTTCGTTTACAAGGGACCTATAAAAAATTAGGAGATTTGTCTGCACCTAATTATAATCTTTCTAATACAGGTATTTCAGAAAATGATTTTTCTGTTCAGGCAGCTTACAATAAAGATAGTTTTGGAATGGAAATTTTTTATAGTTATTATGGTACTGATACGGGAATTTTAAAATCGGCACACATAGGAAATTTGGAAAATCTAGTAAATGCTATTAATAGTAAACAACCTCTAATTATAGAAGATTTTACTATGGATATTGATACTCCTAAACAAAAAATACAACACAATCTGGCTAAAATTAATACTTTCTATAATTTTAATTTAGGTAAATTGAGTTTTACTTACGGCTATCAGTTTAATAACAGAAAAGAATATGATGTAAGAAGATCAGAGTTTAAAGGAAAACCTTCATTAAATTTAGATTTGACAACACAGGATTTTCATTTAGATTTTGATCATAAAAATATTTTTGGTTTTAAAGGTAAGATGGGAGTATCTTATATTTTCCAGAAAAATATACCTAATGTAGATACAGGAATAAGTCCCATAATACCTTATTATGAAAAAAATAATGTTGGGACTTACTGGATAGAAAATTATTCATTGACTCCTAATCTGATTTTAGAAACAGGTTTTAGATATGATTATCAAAAAATAGATGCACTTAAATTTTTCAAAAAAACAAGATGGCAGGATTTAGGGTATGATAAAAAATATCCAAATCTTGTACTCAAAGATACAGGTTTAAGCTATCTTACCAATCCTGTTTTAGAATTTTATGGATTTGCAGCTACTTTAGGAGCAAATTATAAAATAGGAGCCTCAAATGATATCATAGTAAATTATTCACTAAGCAGTAGAACGCCTAACCCCAGTGAGTTGTTTAGCGATGGTCTACATCATTCCGCAGCAGCCATAGAATTAGGAGATTTAGATTTGAAAAATGAAAAATCTAATAAAATTATGGCTACTTTTAGAGGAAACTTATTGAATTATCGTATAAATCTGGAAATAACAACACATTATAATTATATTAAAGATTATATAAATCAAATTCCTACAGGAGTAGAATACTCTATAAGAGGAGCTTTCCCTGTGTGGAAATATATGCAGACTCATGCAGAAATTTATGGAATAGATGTAATGGCAGATTTTACTATAAATCCTAACATAAAAATAGCAACTAATTTCTCTTATTTACGGGGAAATGATAAAAAAAATGATATAGCTTTAATTAATATGCCACCAGCTAAATGGGTTAACTCTTTGCTATATGAAAATAAAAAATGGATGAATTTTTTTACAAAGCTATCTTCTATAAGTGTATTTAGACAAAATCATTATCCGGATTATAACTTTACAGTGAATATAGTAAACAACGGAATAATTACTCCTACCTTGTTAGATATAAGTACCCCCCCGGCAGCTTATCAAATATTTGATTTTAATACAGGGTTTTCTTTACCAATTACGTATCACAATAAATTAAATATATCATTTACTATTAGAAATATATTTGATACTTCCTACAGAGATTATTTAAATAGATTAAGATTTTATTCGGATGAAGTAGGAAGGAACTTAATACTTAATTTACAATATAATTTTTAACACTAAATAATAAAAATGAAAAACAAAATAACAATAAAAATAATTAGAAATTTACTAACATATTTTTCAGTATTTTTAATAATATTTATAGGGTTTATCTCCTGTTCATCAGATGATAAATATGATATTATCAATTCAATACCAGAACATGAACATGAGGAAATATCTAAAATAGTATTAAAATTTATAAATCTGACAGATCC
Organism: Apibacter adventoris; assembly: GCF_002964975.1. Taxonomy (GTDB): domain Bacteria; phylum Bacteroidota; class Bacteroidia; order Flavobacteriales; family Weeksellaceae; genus Apibacter; species Apibacter adventoris. Next base: position 76,240 of record NZ_PSZM01000040.1, read on the forward strand.
TACTCTAGTAAGAGAGTTTAGCTATCAAGTAAAAGAAGGGACTACAGAGTTGCCACTTACACTTGTTAATATTCCTGCAGGGACCTATAATGTAGAAACTTATTTTTACTCTGCACATGGTGATCATATCCATGATGTGACAGATGAAATATTTATTGAAGATGCAGAGGATCATTTTGTATATTATCAGAAATTAAATAATTCTCAGATTAATATAAAATATGCAGCAGAGGATAGGGTAGATGCTCAAGGAAGAAAATTAGGACATAAAACCTTATGGAATGTTCCTAAAGGAGGTGGAATGGTTTATTTATATTTAATGCATCAATCGGCTGATAAGAATCCTGATGCGCCATCGGCAGGACAATTAGGTGGAGAAATAGATATTGAAGCTCATTTTGAAATAAAAACCGATTAATATTTAAAACTATAAATCCAAAAAATATGTATTAATAATAAAATATATCACTTACTTTTAATAAAAAAAAGCCATATCGTATTTAGCGTATGGCTTTTTTATTTTATTAGTGAATTTTTATTTAAAATAATTTTAATAAGTATCTCTTACATATTCTAAAACTTTTTGAATTTGCATTTTAATTTCTCCATTAGAATGCTGGAAATTATTATTCATATAACTAAATATCAGTATTTTATTTGATTTCGTTTTTAAATATCCGCTTAAGTTGTACACTTGTCCCATAGACCCGGTTTTAGCAAAAATATAAGGTTCTTTAGACTTAAAGCTGTTTTTCAAAGTACCACTTACCCCACCAGTTGGAAATATATTAATTAATCTGTCAAAAGAAAACTCTTGATACATTTTATTAAGAACAAAAACAAAATCTTGAGGAGATATATTATTATATCGAGATAAACCTGAACCATCTACCCAAATAGGTTTTTGAGGTATTTTGTTTAAATGTTCATTAATCATATAATTAATAATTTTTTTACTGTTCATATTTTCATAAAGTATTCCACTAGAAATCATTAAAATTTGTTCTGCCAGAAAATTATCACTAACAAGCATCATACGTTTAAAGAGGCTATCAGAAGGAATACTATATAATATGTTTACTTTTCCTGCAGGAAATTTATGAGTAAGAGTGACAGGCTTTTTAATTTCTATTTCCAGTAATTTTCGAGTTAAAGTATCAGAAGTTATAAAAGGTATTTCCAAATGCTTTTCTCCATTAGAGAAAAAAATATTTTCATTAAATAGTCTGGAATACTTATTTCCTTTCCTTACTATATTTCTTTCAAAATAGTTTGGATTTGATTTTAAATTTGGATATATGTTTACAATATTTCCATATATTGGAAATGCGCTTCGTTCTGCTGAATAATATTCAGCAAAATCATCCCACATCCATCCTTTGCCATTAGGATCATCTTTAAAATTATCTAAAAATAATGAAATTGGCTTTTTACTATTTTTTAAAAAATTTATTACCTTATTTTCTTTAAAATAAGATTCAAGCAAAGAAGGATCTCCGGTGCCTGCAATATATAGAGTATCATTTTTAATTAGATATTTTAAAGCAGGAATAGAATCGGGAATAATTTTTAACCCTGTATAAAGGCTAAAAATTTTAGTGTTAGAGGCTGGGATAAAATACTTTTCACCTTGAAAATTATAGAGTTCTCTCTTTCCTACAGGATCATACAAATAAAATCCAACCCACTGTTTTTTATAAAAATCAGAATTAAAATGAGAGTCTAAAAAAGAATTTTGAGCCTTAGTAATCTCAAAAATAATAAATGACCAAAAAATGAAATTATATTTTAACATTGAACAAAATTATATATATATTGAAAAAAAACAAATAAGAATGGAATCTTCTTTTTAAATTTATGTTTAATTCTTAGGAGGTTTAAATCTCATCTCTCTTTATTTAATATGAACTGTTTATTATCATAATAAAAAAGTGAACCTGCAACATTATTTTAGATAATTTTACGTGAAATCTATCAACTCTATATTATTTTTTTCCGGCGATATTTCCCTAGCTCATCTATTTAAAAAATAGTTAGTTATTGGCATTTTTTTAATTTTACAGGATTATTATAATCAGATTCTAAATTAAATTCACAATCCGGAAAAACAATTTTTCTTTCCTTTTCATCATAAAACCCTACCCAATAAAAGCGGATGGTATCATTTTCTAATAAATCAATATTTGCAATAGCTCTATCTCTTGAAAAACTATTCCAATTCATATTCATTCCCCCAGGTCCTAGATCCTCAGGTTTTATAAGGAGTAACTCAAATTTATTTTTCTTTATTTTTTTGAGTTTTGCTTTGATATAAATTTGATTAGACATTACAGCAAAGAGGATGTTATTTTCATCAGTAATGTAAATATTTGCAGGACTATCACATGAATATCTCCAATTCCCATTAATTATAACACTTTTGTTTAGAGTATCAATCCCATTACATTCTTTTAGACTTCTACATTCAGTACAAGGTTGCTCTACAATTTTATATTTATTTATTTCATTAGTTGATAAAAAATTCACACCATTATATAGATACCAATGAACTAAGTTATTACTGATTATTTCATAAGAAATGGTTTCTGAATAAGAACAATCTTTTTCTAAAGAAATATAAGTTCTATTTCCTTTCTCAATAATACTTTGAATTTTACATCTTAAGTTTTCTTGTTCTTTATTATCAATTACAGAATCTTTAGTATAAGTAATACTTCTGTTATCAGCATCACATGGCAGAAATAAAATAGTATCATTTTTTTGTATGGTAAGCATTTGCCATTTTCCAAACTTACCTGTATTTTCAATATTCGATATAGGAATATTTTTTTTGTTTTGAGAATTACATCTACAAAATAGTACACAAGTTACTAATGTTAATAAAATAATATTTTTCATTGATTAATCCTTATTTAATTTATTAGATAAAAATTAATATTATATACTGTTTTTCTTTTTAATGAATAGTCAGAAATATTTAAATACAACTTATTATTTAGGCTAGTTCCCTTATTCTTATAACTTGTTCCAACATCTTAAAAATGATAAAAAACTTTTCCATAATCACAACCTCGTCCCACTATAACTATGAAATGATCTGTTGTTCCTTCATTAAATGCTTCCTTTATAATTTAAAACATAATCTACTCCTACTTGTATAGGATTTCCCTTTTCAAGTTGAGAACCTAAATATGTTATACTTACATTTTGCTTGATCCGATTTTATTTCTAATTAATAAGTAAAATGTCAGCAAAATTAACTAAAAAACATAAAATTTTGGAAACTAAAAAATCTTATTATACCTTAGCGCAATGATAATTACAGATTATATTTTTAAAAATGTTTCCCCATTATATGAAGAAGACACTGTAGAAAAGGCTGAAGATATTATGTTAACCTATAAGCTTTCTCATTTGCCTGTAATCTCAGAAAAAAAGAAACTTTTAGGGAATATAAGTTTTGAAATTATTAAAAATCTTGAAAAAAAGGAAGTAATTATAAACCATTTAATAGAATTAGAAGAATTTTTTCTTTATCAAAGTTCAATTATATTTGATTCTATTAAAATTTTTAGTGATAATGCAACTAATATAATCCCGATTATAGATACAAAAGAAAATTATTTAGGAGTAGTATTAGAAGAAGACATAATTGAAGAATTTGCGACCTATGCTGTGATTAACGATTTTGGAGTTTATATGACACTTACTACTCCGATACAAAAATATTCAATTAGTGAAGTGGCAAATATAGTTGAAAGCAATAATGGAAAAATATTAGGTTTGATGGTTACTAAAATTGATGAGGAAACAACTAAAATAACATTAAAAATACAGACAGAAAATATTAGTTCTATAGGAGATACATTTGAACGTTTTGGGTATCATATTTCAAATAAATATTTTGAGGATTCAAAACAAGAATTACTTAAAAACAGGTTTGATCATTTCCAAAGATTTTTAGAAGTATAGTAAATTATAAATATATAAGAATAATGAAGATAGGAGTTTATGGACAGGTAGTAAAAAAAGAAGATAAAAATTTATATGAGACTTTTTTTCAAAAGTTGGAAGAAAAAAAAATTACTATTTTAGTTTGTAATACTTATTTAAAAGAATTGTATAATGTATTAGGCTATAAAAATTCTAATTTATTATCTTTTGATAAAGAAAAAGGTTTGCCGGAAGATACCCGTTTGCTTTTTACCTTTGGTGGTGATGGAACTATACTGACTGCCTCAACTTTTATTAAAAATACCAATATTCCTATTGTGGGTATAAACACAGGAAGATTAGGATTTTTGGCAACTCTTCAAAAAACAGAAATTTTGAATGAATTACCCAGAATTTTAGAGGGTAATTGTAGTATCAGTGAACGTTCTATTCTAGAAGTAAAAAGTAATAAAGAAATTTTTTATCCTTTTGCTATTAATGAAGTAGCTGTCATGAGAAAAGAAACATCCTCTATGATAACTGTAGATACTTATGTAAATAATGTTTTTTTAAATTCTTTTTGGGCAGATGGCCTTATTATCTCTACACCAACCGGCTCAACAGGATATTCGCTAAGTTGTGGAGGACCAATAATCTATCCACAAGCAGATATATTTGTTATAACACCTATTTCTCCTCATAATTTAAATGTTCGGCCATTAATTTTAAAAGATGACGTAACCATTCAACTGAAAATCCGTGGCAGATCAAAGGAATATTCCTTATCATTAGATTCCAGGTATAATACAATGAATATTGAGGATGAAATCATTATAAAAAAAGCAGATTATAAAATAAATATTGTAAAATATAAAAACTATTCTTACTTTGAAAATTTAAGACAAAAACTACAATGGGGAAGAGATTCAAGAAATTAAATTACTGATTATCAATTATTAAACCCAAGTTTGTTTATAAGTTTTTAATATCTTTTATTAATATCATTTTCCTTATCATATAAATATCTCTAATTTTATTTCATCAAAAATATTTGAAAAAAAGAGAGCAATTATTTAAAAAAATATTAACCTTATATTAATTTTATAGTTTTATAAGGTTTTTTGATAAAATATAGAGATAGATTTCAAATACAAGATTCCATTCTCTTTGTTTTAGTTTTTTTTTGTTGATTTTAATAAAAATGCTATAAAAAATAAAGATATGTCAATATTTGAGAGAAGAGTAAATTATAAACCTTTTGAATACCCGGAAATATTACAATTTACAGAAGCTATAAATCGGGCTTTTTGGGTTCACTCAGAAGTAGATTTTACGGCTGATATTCAAGATTTCCATTCCCACTTAGAAAATAGAGAAAGGAATGCTATAAAAAATAGCTTATTGGCAATTGCACAAATAGAAGTAGCTGTAAAAACTTTTTGGGGAAATATATATCAACATTTTCCTAAGCCGGAATTTAACGGATTGGGAAGTACTTTTGCCGAATGTGAATTCCGTCACTCGGAAGCCTATTCTCGTTTATTAGAAGTTTTAGGTTATAATAATGAGTTTGAAAAATTATTAGAAATACCAATTATAAAACAACGAATAGAATATTTAGATAATGCTTTACAATATGCTAAATCTAGTGATCGTAAAAAATATGTAATTTCATTAATATTATTTTCCATTTTAATTGAAAATGTATCATTATTCAGTCAATTTGCCATAATACTTTCCTTTACTCGTTTTAATGGGCTAATGAAAAATGTTAGCAATATTATAGGATGGACCTCTGTAGATGAACAAGTACATGCAAATGCAGGAATTTATTTAATAAATAAAATAAAAGAAGAATATCCTGAATATTTTGATGAAGACACAATAAACCATATTAGAGAAACCGTAGAAAACTCCTTAAAAATAGAAGATAAAATTTTAGACTGGATTTTTGAAGAAGGTGAAATAAATAATTTACAAAAAGAAGATTTATTGAATTTTATGAAATTTAGGGTAGATGAAAGTCTTAAACAGATTGGAATAAAACAACTTTATAATATTTCGGCAGAGCAATATAAACCTATGGCATGGTTTGAAGAAGAAGTCTTTGCTAACAGTTTAGATGACTTCTTTGCTAAAAGACCAACAGAGTATACAAAACATGATAAAAGTATAACTGAAAATGATCTATTTTAATGAGAAATTTTTATACCATAAAAGCAAGTTTTTTACATAAAGAATTTACAGCATCTATAGAAAAAGAAGTTTTGACAAGTTTGGATAATAGAACCAGACATTTACAAATATTAGAAGAATTAGAAGACAAAATATCAGAATATTTAAAAGAATTTCAATTAACAGATTTTTATGAAATGCCTTTTATTGATGTAGAAGGAAAAGATAATGGATATTTCTTAAGAAAATTGGCAATAAATAAAAAATCCGGTTTAAAAGGAAAATTGGAATTAATGGTTAAAAGAATAGATTAATAATAAATTATGAGCGAAAAACTTTGGTGGAAAAATTCAGAAAGTGAACAAATTTTGAATAGAGGATATTTGTTGAAAGGGGAAACAGTAGAAGGAGCTATTGACAGGATTACAACATCTGCATCTCAGAGGCTTTATAAACCTGAACTCAAAGAAGCTTTTCAGGAAATGATAGAAAGAGGATGGATGAGTTTAAGCTCACCTATTTGGGCTAATATGGGTACTCAGAGAGGATTACCTATTTCATGTTTTAATGTTTACATACCCGATAGTATAGAAGGCATTACCCATAAATTAGGAGAAGTAATCATGCAAACCAAAATAGGGGGGGGAACTTCCGGATATTTTGGGGCCCTAAGACCCAGAGGATCTGCTGTATCAGACAATGGTAAAAGTAGTGGTGCTGTAAGCTTTATGAAACTTTTTGATACTGCTATGGATACTATATCCCAAGGAGGAGTAAGAAGAGGGGCTTTTGCTGCTTATTTAGATATTGACCATCCTGATATTGACGAATTTTTAACTATCAAAGATATAGGTAATCCTGTACAAAATTTATTTTTCGGTGTTTGCGTTCCCGATTATTGGATGCAGGAAATGATTGATGGAGATACTGATAAAAGAAAAATTTGGGCTAAAGTTTTGGAAAGCAGGCAACAAAAAGGATTACCCTATATTTTCTTTTCAGATAACGTAAATAAAAATAAGCCACAGGTATATAAAGATCAAGGAATGGTAATTCATGCTTCTAACCTTTGTTCAGAAATTATGTTACCTTCTACAGAAGAAGAGTCTTTCATTTGTTGCTTATCCTCAATGAATTTGGAATTATATGATGAATGGAAAGATACCGATGCAGTAAAATTAGCAATTTTCTTTTTAGATGCTGTATTACAAGAATTTATTGTAAAAACTGAAGGGAATTATTACCTAGCTTCAGCAAATAATTTTGCAAAAAGGCATAGGGCTTTAGGTTTAGGAGTTTTAGGATGGCATTCTTACTTACAGAAAAATATGATTCCGTTTGAAGGAATGGAAGCTAAACAAAAAACGGTAGAAATTTTTAAATATTTACAAGATAAATCTAACAAAGCAACAGAGGACTTAGCCAGAATATACGGAGAACCTGAATTATTAAAAGGATATGGCAAAAGAAACACCACATTATTAGCTATTGCTCCTACTACTTCTTCCTCTGCCATTTTAGGACAAACTTCTCCCGGTATAGAGCCATTTAGTTCAAATTATTATAAAGCAGGATTATCCAAAGGTAATTTTATGCGGAAAAATAAATACTTAGACATATTATTAACAGAAAAAGGCATTAATAATGAAGATACATGGAGAGGAATTATGTTAAACGGTGGAAGTGTTCAGCATTTAAATGAGCTAAGTTATGAAGAAAAACAAGTCTTTAAAACATTTAAAGAAATAAGTCAATTAGAAATAATACAACAAGCGGCAATAAGACAAAAATATATAGATCAGTCGCAATCATTAAATTTAAATATACCCGCAGAATTGCCTGTAAAGGAAGTTAACCGATTAATTATAGAAGCATGGAAATTAGGAGTAAAAACATTGTATTATCAAAGAAGTCAAAGTGTAGCTAAAGAAATGGTAGTTAATTTGGTAAGCTGTAGTAGTTGTGAATCATAACAATTAAAATAAAAAAAGTCTGATACATTCAGACTTTTTTATTTTCCAATAATATATTCTTAATTTTACGGAAATGTACAGTTCATCTAAAAATAATGAGTACTGATTATTATAAAATTTTAAGAGTTAATTACAATGCAAAACCTTATGAAATAAAAAAAGCCTACAGAAAATTGGCCTTATTATATCATCCGGATAAAAATCCTTCAGATAAAAATAAATACCAAAAGATATTTACAGAGATAAATGAAGCTTATAACGTTTTATCTAAAAATGAATCTCGAAAACGTTATGATTTAATTTATAAAACAAAAATTATTCAGAAAAAAACAACTATATCTCCTCATTTGTTTCTAGAAAAAATTAATAATATAAGAAAATTCATATACACAAAAGGAAGGAATAAAATTAGTGAAACAGCCTTATATAAAGCCTTATACAATTTATTATCAGATAACAATCTGAAATTTTTACTAATTAAAAACGAAAAAGAAATCAACGAAGAAATAATAAAAGAAGTTTTGAAATGTTGTAATTTTTTAACTACCCAAAATATGAATAATATTACTGGTAGATTATTTATTTTAGCAAATGAAAATCCTAAATTAAATAATTTAATAAATGATTATATTAAACATTCAAATCAATTAATATTTTCAAATGTAATAGCTTTTTTTATAAAAGCCAAATATAAGATTACAAGATTATTCCGTTAATAAAAAGGAATTTTTTTATTTTTCTTAATTTTTTCCACTCCATTTGTACATACTATAATCTTATATTTTTTTGTTTTTTTTAAGATCATAATATTCAGCTTATCAGCATCATCAGTAGAGGGATTAGGCAAAAAATATAAAATCGCTAGATAACTTAGTTTTTTCCCCTTAATTCCACTAAATAATAAACGATAAAAAAAATCAATATCCTCCCCGGCTTGGGTCATAAAATCTTCATTATACCCATTTATATCCATAAAATCTTTTTTCCAAAAAGAAACATTATTTCCCGTCATTTCTTCAGAAAAATAATTAATCGGGGAATTAAAATTTGACAAAAAAGGAATTCTTAAATTTTTATTGCTTCGTTTAATTTTTCCTGAGAAGTAACTGAATTTAATAATTTCATTTTGTATTACTGTATGAATTGATTTAGAATGTACAGGTAGGCTAATTCCATACAGAAAAATATTAGGTTTAGCTTTTATACTATGATCATAAACAAAATTTTTATGTAAAATACAATTTGCATTAATTTGTATTATATAATCCGATTGGCTTTTAAGAATCGCTTTATTTAATATTTTAGATTTACTTGGCTCTTCATTCTTTTCTAATTCCATATGTAGGATAGGAGTGGGTATATATTGAGCAAATTTTTGAATTATAGGTTTGTTTAATTTGGAAGATCCACCATCGGCAATTAAAATTTCATCAGGAAATTTAGTTTGTTGTTGTATGCTTTTTAAAACTAGGTTAAGAGCTTCCGGCCAATTAAAAGTGTAAATAACTAAAGAAATAGTATGAGACATGGAGTTTAAATTCAATTTTAGTTTAAAAAAATAAAAAGAGTGATATATTTATTCAAAAATATGAAATAAATGGTTTTAATATACAAAATATTATAGAAATACAACAATTATTAAATATGATAAATTTCTGTAATAATGCTTGCATATTAAAAAAGAAAAGAATAAAAAATAATTTATTATATTTATGCTTAGCAAAATAAAAATGAAAAATGCATAATAAATTATTAAGGCTGTTAATCATAGTTATTGCAATTATAAACATAGGAATGTTTCAGGCTCAAAATAAAAAAACTACCCAACAGGAAAAAAGCTCTCAGTATAAAAAAAAACCATTAATTTACGGACCTAAATCCGCAGCTAAAATAAAAGAACTGTTCTTTCTTAATTCTCAATTTAAACTACCAGCCACAATATCTGCTATAAACAGTATTGCAGGATATACAAGTTCTGAATCTATAGAAGGAGCAGGAAATATATATACTTGGGATTTTACCAATGGATTTCAAATAAGTGCAATATCTGAGTCCGGAGGTACAGTAGGAGGAAATGATAATATAGTTCTGGTAAGTTTTAATTATGGAAATACCAACTCTTTAGAACTGGGAAATTCTATAAGTATTCATAAATCCACCTTAGCTTCTATTCAAAAATTATATCCCGGAAAATTAATCAAATATAAATCTTCAAAAATTCCAACTTATAAAATGGAAAACCAATCGAAGTATATTACCTTTTATTTTAATGAAAAAAATATACTTACAAGTCTATCCATCTCCAAATATGATTTAGAAATTTAAAAAAACAGGTAAAATTTATTTATGAAAAAAATACTGTGGGCTTTTATTATTTTCAGCTCTTTTTTTTGTAGAGTAGAATCTCAATTAAAGAGAAATATGACTAAAGAAGAACAAAAAAAAGCGGCTAAATGGGTTGATTCAGTTTATCATTCTTTGACAATAGAAGATAAAATTGCACAATTATTTATTGTGGCAGCCTATGTAAATAAAGGAGAAAAACATATACAGGAAGTTACGGATTTAGTAAACCGCGAGCATATTGGAGGTTTAATATTGATGCAAGACGACGCCCGAAAACAAACAAGATGGGTAAACCAATTACAACAACAATCCCTTGTCCCTATGTTAATAGGAATCGATGGCGAATGGGGGTTAGCACAACGGTTTGCAGAAACTCCCCGTTTTCCTTGGGCTATGACATTAGGTGCTATAACGCAAGACAGTCTTATTTTTGAAACGGCTAAGTTCATTGCGTTACATTGCAAAAGAATGGGAATTAATTGGGATTTTGCTCCGGTAGTAGATATTAATGTAAATCCTAATAACCCTATAATAGGAAACCGATCTTTTGGTTCCGACAAACATAATGTTGTAAAAAAAGCCTTAGCCTATATGCAAGGGTTGCAAAGTCAAAAGGTCCTTTCTTCGGCAAAACACTTTCCGGGTCATGGAGATACAGAGGTCGACAGCCATTTGGATCTTCCCACCTTAAATCATACCCAAGCCCGTTTTGAAACTTTAGAATTATTTCCTTTTAAAAAATTAATTAAAAATAAAGTAGACGGTATTATGGTCGCTCATTTAAATGTTCCGGTTTATGAAAAAGACCCTAAAGTACCCGCTTCACTTTCCTACAATATAATTACAAAACTGTTGAAGAATAAGTTAGGCTTTAAAGGCTTAATCATTACCGATGCATTGAATATGCAAGGAGTAGCTAAAAACTACCCTTATGGAGAAATGGATTATTTGGCATTTAAAGCAGGCAATGATGTTCTTTTATTCTCCCAAGGGGTTGTATTGGGAAAACAAAAAATAAAACAAGGCCTGGAAAGTGGAGATATTTCGGAAAAACGACTCGAAGAAAGTGTAAAAAAGATATTGTTTGCTAAATATAAGGTAGGTTTATATAAAAAATTTACACCCGTAAATGAAGAGAATTTAATGAACGATTTGAATAATAAAGACTCGGATTTATTAATAGAAAAATTGTATAAAGCCGCAATTACTAACATAAAAACAACAAAAGGCTTTTTCCCTTTATCAAAAAGCAAAAAATATTTATTCTTGCCTTTGGAAGAAGGAAACCATGAAATATTTTATTCGGAACTACAAAACAAATTTCCGGATATACAAAAAGTAACCCTCTCACAATTAAACTCAGGCAAATTGAATCCCAAAGATTATCAGCTAATTATAGGCATCTTTAAAGATACGGAAAGTTCAGTGTATTACTCATATAAAATATCTCAAGAATCTAAAGACTCCCTTACACAATTATCAAAAAAATATGAGGTGACTTTATGTGATTTTATAAGTCCATATAGTTTAAATTACTTGGACTTAACCTCAATAAAAAATATTATAATCACTTACCAGAATAATTCTTATACCCAAAAAAATATGATTGATATATTAACAGGAGCAATAAAAGCAGAAGGTAAATTACCTGTAAAGATTGCCAATTAACCTATAAAAATAATTCGGCTGAAGGATAAGTTTTTTTTAAACATAGTTTATACCATTATTATTTTACTTATTTTTAACTATAAAAATAAACATAAACCACAAACCACCTAAAATAACTAAAACTACTCATCATGGAACAGTCTCACAATCCTCCTCGGGTTTTCCTTTACCCAACTCGGTTCTTTATAAGAAATAACTCCGCTAAAACAAAATATACCTTCCAAAAAAAGATACACAAAAGAGGTAATATTTTTTAGGGTTCAGTTGTAGGAAGGTACTGTAAATTAAACATCAAATAAGAGAATAGCCCAATACGATAACAGAAAAATATTTTAGTAATTTTGAATACAAAGGAAAAACAAACTAATTATAGGAAATATAAAAGATGACAAGTATAAATCAGAGAGCTGAACTGCAAGCCAAAATATGGAAAATAGCTAACGAAGTGCGTGGGTCTGTAGATGGCTGGGATTTTAAACAGTTTGTATTAGGAACCCTCTTCTATCGTTTTATTAGTGAAAATTTCACAGACTATATGGAAGGAGGAGATCGCAGCATTCACTATCCAAGTATGTCCGATGAGATAATAACTCCGGAAATAAAAAAAGACGCGGTCAAAACCAAAGGATATTTTATCTATCCAAGCCAGCTTTTTGTAAATATCGTTGAGACCGCCCATACCAACCCGAATCTTAATACAGATCTGAAAGCTATTTTCGATGCTATTGAAAGTTCTGCAAATGGTTATCCATCCGAAGATGATATCAAAGGGTTGTTTGCCGATTTTGATACTACCAGCACCCGATTGGGTAACACCGTTGAAAACAAGAATAGTCGGCTAGCTGCCGTATTAAAAGGCGTAGCGGAACTGAATTTCGGCAATTTTGAAGAAAACCATATAGACCTGTTTGGCGATGCTTATGAATTTCTTATCTCTAATTATGCGGCAAACGCAGGGAAGTCAGGAGGAGAGTTTTTCACGCCACAACACGTTTCTAAGCTTATTGCACAGCTTGCCATGCATAAACAAACAAGCGTAAATAAGATTTATGACCCGGCAGCCGGCTCGGGGTCTTTGCTACTGCAGGCAAAAAAGCAATTTGAAGATCATATCATAGAAGAAGGTTTCTTTGGACAGGAAATAAACCACACCACCTATAACCTGGCTCGTATGAATATGTTTTTGCACAACATCAACTACGACAAATTTGATATTGTGCTGGGGAATACGCTTACAAATCCGCAGTTTGGCGACGAAAAACCCTTTGATGCCATTGTTTCCAATCCTCCTTACTCGGTAAAATGGATAGGAGCAGATGACCCTACGCTCATCAATGACGACCGTTTTGCGCCTGCCGGGGTACTGGCTCCCAAATCAAAAGCCGATTTTGCCTTTGTATTGCATGCACTAAGTTACCTGTCGGCTAAAGGAAGGGCTGCTATAGTTTGTTTTCCGGGGATTTTTTACCGTGGGGGAGCAGAGCAGAAGATCAGGAAATATCTGGTAGATAATAACTTTGTGGAAACCGTCATTTCTTTAGCCCCCAACCTGTTCTACGGCACTTCCATTGCCGTAAATATCCTGGTTCTTTCCAAGCATAAGACCGATAACCATACACAGTTTATAGACGCCAGTGGCGAAGGTTTCTATAAGAAAGCCACCAATAACAATATACTTGAAGATAAGCATATTGATAAGATTATAGAAATATTCGACAAAAAACAAGAGGTTGAATATGTGGCAAAATCGATAGACAATCGGCAGATTGCCGAAAACGATTACAACCTTTCGGTTAGCTCCTATGTAGAAGCCAAGGATCTTAGGGAAGTAATAGATATTGCTAAGCTGAACACGGAAATTACGGAAACAGTGAAAAAGATCGATGCCCTTCGTGCCGATATAGATGCAATTATAAAAGAAATTGAAGCATGAGGTATTTAGAAAAATTATTACAAGGTGTTAAGGTGGAATGGAAACCGTTGGCTTATTTAGAATCTGGAGTAGCTGAATTAAGTCGTGGTCGGGTAATGTCAAAAGAATATTTAGAAGATAATGTGGGTAAATTTCCTGTATATAGTTCCCAAACAGCTAATAATGGAGAAATTGGGAAAATAAGAACTTTTGACCAAGATGGAGAAGCTATTACTTGGACAACTGACGGAGCTAATGCTGGAACTGTATTTCATAGAATAGGTAAATTCTCAATAACAAATGTTTGTGGATTAATAAAGATAAAAAACATAGAAGAACTAAACTATAAATTTTTGTTTTATTGGCTTTCAATTGAATCTAAAAAATATGTTTATTCAGGGATGGGTAATCCTAAATTGATGAGTAATCAAATGGCTAAAATATTAATCCCGATACCACCTTTAGAAATACAACAAAAAATAGTTGATATTCTTGATACTTTTACAGAGCTTACAGCCGAGCTTACAGCCGAGCTTACAGCTCGTAAAAAGCAATATAACTTCTATCGTGACCGGCTGCTTAGTTTTGAAGAGGGAGAAGTAAAGTGGAAGAGTTTGGGAGAAATAGGAGAATTAATTAGAGGTAATGGTTTACAAAAAAAAGATTTTACTGAAGTAGGTGTTCCAGCCATTCATTATGGGCAGATTTATACTTATTATGGTACATTTGCTACAAAGACAAAGTCCTTTGTTTCACATGATTTAGCAAAAAAACTTAAAAAAATTAATTATGGTGATGTTGTTATTACAAACACAAGTGAAAACCTTGATGATGTCGGAAAAGCTGTTGTTTATTTAGGGGAGAGACAAGCTGTCACTGGTGGACATGCAACAATATTTAAACCCAATAAAAATATTTTAGGAAAATATTTTGTATATTTTACTCAAACAGCAATGTTTGCTAGTGAAAAAAAGAAATATGCAAAAGGAACAAAAGTAATTGATGTTTCAGCAAAAGATATGTCTAAAATTAAAATTCCTATCCCATCTTTAAAAGAACAAGAGCGCATTGTTTCCATTCTCGACAAATTCGATACCCTCACTGCTTCCATAACTGAAGGTCTGCCTAAGGAAATAGAACTCAGAAAAAAACAGTATGAATATTACCGCGATATGTTATTAACATTTCCTAAAGACGAACAAAAATGACACAATATACACCCATAGCAGAATCGAACAATTTCATAGTTCTCGATAATTACACCAAGTACTCATTGGTAAACGATACTCCGGCTGTTTATCAGACAGAGGCTGATCTGGAACGTGAATTTATCCAGGACCTAATCAATCAAGGGTATGAAAACCCGTCTTATCTGACTACCGCAGAAGCTATGCTCGCCAATGTGCGGGTGCAACTGCAGGCTCTTAACAATATGGTATTTACCGATAGCGAGTGGGCGCGGTATGTAGAAGAATATTTAGACCGTCCGGGAGATAATTTAGTAGATAAAACAAGGAAAATACAGGACAACTATATTTACGATTTTGTGTTTGACGATGGACATATCCAAAATATTTACTTAGTAGATAAAAAGAATATAGCCCGGAATAAAGTGCAGGTAATCTCCCAATTTGCACAAAAAGGAACACATGCCAACCGCTATGATGTAACTATATTGGTCAATGGCTTGCCTTTGGTAGAAGTAGAACTCAAAAAACGCGGCGTGGCTATTCGCGAAGCCTTCAATCAAGTACACCGCTATACCAAAGAGAGTTTTAATGCTGAAAATTCACTCTTTAAATACCTGCAGATTTTTGTGATCTCTAATGGTACCGACAGCCGTTATTTTGCAAATACAGTAGAGCGAAACAAAAACAGTTTCGATTTTACCATGAACTGGGCTAAAGCTGATAATACCTTAATCAAAGACCTGAAAGACTTTACCGCAACCTTTTTTCAGAAACGCACACTCCTGAATGTATTGTTCACCTATTCGGTATTCGATACAAGCAATACCTTACTCATTATGCGGCCCTATCAAATTGCAGCCACAGAAAGAATCTTGCGTAAAATAGAAAGTTCATACCTGTCAAAAAAATGGTCAAATACAGAAGGAGGCGGTTATATATGGCATACTACAGGCTCGGGTAAAACCCTTACCAGTTTCAAGGCTGCCCGGTTGGCTACCCAACTCGATTTTATTGATAAAGTATTCTTTGTGGTAGACCGTAAAGACCTGGATTACCAGACCATGAAAGAATACCAACGTTTCTCTCCCGACAGTGTGAACGGATCGGAAAGTACCGCGGGCTTAAAAAGAAATATAGAAAAAGAGGATAATAAGATTATTGTCACCACGATTCAGAAGCTGAATAACCTGATGAAAAGTGAAAGTGACTTACCTATTTTTCAAAAGCAGGTCGTATTCATTTTCGATGAAGCCCATCGCTCCCAGTTTGGCGAAGCCCAGAAAAATCTGAAGAAGAAATTTAAAAAGTACTATCAATTCGGTTTTACCGGAACTCCTATATTCCCTATAAATGCTTTGGGGGCAGATACCACTGCAAGTGTATTTGGCAGAGAATTGCACTCTTATGTAATTACCGATGCTATTAGAGATGAGAAAGTGCTGAAATTTAAAGTCGATTACAATGATGTACGTCCACAATTTAAAGGAATAGAATCCGAACAAGATTTGGGAAAACTAAGTGCGGCAGAAAATAATAAAGCCTTGCTTCATCCTGCCCGTATCAAAGAAATATCTCAATACATATTACAGAATTTCAGAATAAAAACCCACAGAAATTTAGGAGGCAACCAAGGATTTAATGCCATGTTTGCAGTAAGCAGTGTTGATGCCGCAAAATGTTATTATGATGAATTGAATCGTTTGCAAAAAGAGAGTGAAAAGCCATTGAAAATTGCGACCATCTTTTCCTTTGCAGCTAATGAAGAGCAAAATGCCATCGGTGGGATTGTAGATGAAACCTTTGAACCCTCTGCAATGGATAGCAGCGCCAAAGAATTTTTAACTAAGGCCATCTATGACTATAACGCTATGTTCAAAACCAGTTATGGCATCGATAGTAAAGAGTTTCAGAATTATTATAAAGACCTTGCTAAACGTGTAAAAGGAGTAGATAGTAGCAACAAAAAACTTCCACCTGAACAAAAAGTTGACCTTTTAATTGTAGTCGGGATGTTCCTTACAGGGTTTGATGCTCCTACGCTCAATACGCTATTTGTAGATAAGAATTTGCGTTATCATGGTCTTTTACAGGCATTTTCACGTACTAACCGAATTTATAATGCCACAAAGACTTTTGGAAACATTATAACTTTCAGAGATTTAGAGCAGGCAACCATTGATGCTATTACCTTATTTGGCGATAAAAACACGAAAAACGTGGTATTGGAAAAGAGTTACAAGGAATATTTAGAAGGTTTCACGGATATTGTCACAGGAAAAGCCCATAGAGGTTATATTGAGGTAGTGAAAGACTTAAATAAAAAATTTCCCGATACGGAAAAAATAGCTACAGACAAAGACAAAAAGGAATTTGTAAAATTATTTGGAGAATATTTGCGTGTAGAAAATATACTACAGAATTATGATGAATTTACCTATCTCAAAGCACTTCAAAAAATAGATATCAACGATCCTGAATCTATTGAAAGATTTAAAGAAACTTATTTTGTAACCGATGAGGAGATAGATACCATGCGAGGAATACAAATACTCCCGGAGCGAACCATCCAAGACTATCGATCTACTTATAATGATATTCGCGATTGGTTGAGAAGAGAGAAAAATGGTAAAGAGCCGGAAGAATCGAAAATTGACTGGGAGGATGTAGTCTTTGAAATAGATTTACTTAAATCTCAGGAAATAAATCTGGATTATATTCTCGAACTGATTTTTGAGCATAACAAAAAGACTAAAGATAAAGCCTCATTAATAGAAGAAATACGCAGGGTAATTCGTGCAAGTATAGGCAATAGGGCAAAAGAAAGTTTGGTTGTAGATTTTATTAATGAAACCAATTTAGATGCTATACAAGATAAAGCGAATATTATAGCTTCTTTCTTCGAATATGCACAGCAGAAACAAAAAATAGAAGCAGAAGATTTAATAACCGAAGAAGATTTAAACGAAGAAGAAGCCAAGCGTTATATCACCACTTCTTTAAAGCGAGAATATGCTACGGAAAACGGGACAGAGCTTAATGCGGTTTTACCGAAGATGAGTCCCTTAAACCCAGAGTATTTGACAAAAAAGCAAAGGGTTTTTAGAAAACTGACCTTATTTATTGATAAGTTTAAAGGAATAGGAGGGCAACTTTGATTAATTTTGGTGCCATGTACTTGTAAGTAAAATCAAAAACTTAAATCAGAGAAGATCCCTATGAAAATAATGAAAAAATAAGCTCTTCCGCTAACGAATTGACTGTTGAAAAGAATGAAATACTAATAGGTAATAAAACTCTGAATGGTTGGGTCGGTTGCAAAATAAACCTACAGATATGGAAGGATGGGTACCTTTGAGAAAGGTAAAATTTCTCAATAAAGATTACCTCTTTCTCCGTATTATCATAATCCTATTGGAT
The DNA here is from genome assembly GCF_002964975.1 of Apibacter adventoris. GTDB lineage: Bacteria > Bacteroidota > Bacteroidia > Flavobacteriales > Weeksellaceae > Apibacter > Apibacter adventoris. Next base: position 94,854 of record NZ_PSZM01000040.1, read on the forward strand.
ATTATTTTTCAAAAATTCTAATATTATAGGAACAAGTTTGTCTATTTCTTTTTCTATACTCTGCGTTAGATTATTCAATTGGTCAAAATTAGGATGGTCCACCAAGATCACCTTTAATTCAGAATACCGAGGCTTGGTCGTTCTACCTTCATTCCATTCAGTAGATTTTAATAGTTCCCAGTATTCTTTTTGCACTTCTGTATTTTGTCCCATCAGCCACAGTTCAAACCTTACTTTTTTGTGGTTAAAAACAATTCCAAAACGAAGTTTGTGAGCTCTCAAATAATCGTTGAAGAAATAGAAATACGTATAATCCATATAACCGGAAAATACATTTCCGAAAGAAAATCTATTTGTATATGTTTTCGATAAATGAGTTTTTAAGTTAGAAACATATTTCAATAGACCCCTATAAGCTTTTGGATATTGCCTTCTTCTAGAGCCTTCTTATATAAGGAAACCTGTTTATTAAAATCTTTCAAAATAAAACCTCTATTAATTGATATTTTATCTGTAATCTAATCTTTAAAAGATATTTTTTAGGCGCTTGGTCTCTAAATTCTTTATTAAAAATATATCTATATTCAGACTTATTTAATTTGCCAAATCTCTTTTTTGAGAAAAGTTAAATAAGAGTATTTATATCAAAATTTTCAAGATATTCACAAACTCTTTTTACAAACATTCCACCTAGGGCTCCATCCACAACTCGGTGATCATATGTATGCGATAAAATCATTTTGTGTCTAATGCCCAGCAAATCTCCCTGAGGAGTTTCTATCACTGCTGGTTTTTTTACAATTGCTCCTATGGCTAAGATAGCTACTTCGGGTTGGTTAATTATAGGAGTACCGGCAATATTTCCAAAAGATCCCAAATTCGTAATTGTATAGGTACCACCTTTTATTTCTTCGGGTTTTAAATTGTTATTTCTTGCGCGTTTAGCTAGGTCATTAGTAGCTTTGGTTAGCCCTGTGAGGCTTAATTGATCTGCATTTTTTATAACGGGAACAATTAAATTACCATTAACAAGAGCCGTTGCAACGCCTATATTTATATTTTTTTTCTTAATAATATTATTTCCTTCTACGGAAATATTAATCATTGGATAATCTTTTATTGCTTTTACAATCGCTTGAATAAATAGGGGAGTAAAAGTTATTTTTTCGCCTTCTTTTTTAAAGAAAGCATCTTTTATTTTATTTCTCCATTGTACAATATTTGTTACATCTGCTTCTATAAAAGAAGTTACATGTGGAGATATTTGTTTGCTGGCAATCATATGCTCGGCAATTAATTTTCGCATTCTATCCATTTCTATCACTTCTTCAGTTTCGTATGAATGATTATTGGAAACTGAAGAAACATCGGAAACGATATTTTTTGTTGCTGAAGTATGATTTAGATTATCATTTTTCCTATTTTTTAGATATAAAAACATATCATCTTTCGTAATACGATTATTAATTCCCGTACCCTTTATAGCAGATAATTCTTCCTGAGAAATATTTTCTTTTATGCATATAGCTTTTACTAAAGGTGAGTAGAATCGATCTTTACTAAAATGTATGTCTTTTTCTAAAGAAGTATTATGTAATAATGGTTTTTCAATTTCAGTAATGATTTCTTTTTCTAATGATTCTGAAGAATGATTTGAAATGATTACTTCTTCTTTATTTTCATTTAAATTATTATCTGCCTTTCCTTCTATTTCTAAAATAGCGAAAGGTTCGCCTATTTTGCAGATATCATTTATATTTTTTAATTTTTTGATTATTTTTCCTGAAACTGGAGATGGAACATCTGAGTCTACTTTATCCGTAGCAATTTCAATTATTACATCATCTTCCTGAACAAAATCGCCCTCATTTTTTGCCCAACCTGTCACGGTAGCTTCCATAACTCCCTCACCCATAGGAGGAAGTTTTAATTCGTATTCAATCATAATTAAAATTATTACACAAATTTACTAAAAAACGAGAAATTATTATTAGAAATACTAAAATTACCTTATGTATTTAGTTTTTAACTATTATATATTTAAATCAATTACAAAACCTTCATGGTTTCTTACATTGAATACTAAATTATTGTCAAACAAGAGATATTGTCCTTTAATACCGATTAATTTTCCTCCAAAAGCTGTGGTTTTTTTTAAATTTACAGATTTAATTTTTAAGGGATATACATTTACGGGGTAGTTTATATGTAAGATTGTGGAATCTTCTGTAATGTATTTTAGTAAATCTTGAGGTATAAATTGACACAATTCCCTTTTTTTTTCTTCAAGGTTAACGTAAGGTACGGCTTCCCTCAACATTTTCCTGTAATTTGTTTTATCTGAAATATGTTTTTTTAATGCAACTTCAATCAAACCGGCTTCATATCTATTATCGGTTTCTGCTAACTTTATAGCATATTCTGCCCCTTGATCAATCCAACGTGTAGGAATTTGTGTTTTTCTTGTAACTCCTACTTTCAGCCCTCCGGAATTTGCAAGATATACAATATGAGGTTGCAGCTGAGCTTGTTCTTCAAAAGAAAAATCCCGGTCTGTTATTCCTAGATGAGCTTTTGAAAGCTCAGGTCTTATAATCCATTCTCCTGTATGCGGCGAAGTAAAATAACAATTTTTGCAATATCCCATAGCAAAAATTTCTTTATCTTCCCCGCAACCTAAACATTGGTAATGACTAAATGTAATGTGAATTTCTTTACCTATCAAAGGATTTAAAAAAATTATCTCATCTGTAAAATTTAGATAGTATTGTACCGGATTACAATTTTCAGCAATTAATTTAGTCAAAAGACCTGTGAATTTCATAAATAAAAAATATTTTTCTATTCCAATAGAGTTAAATTACAAATATAATTATAATCTTATTAAAAATAATTAATTAAATATTTGAGATAAATTTATGGGCTGAACATAAGAAAAATGAGGTTATATATCCATTGTTTTTCATATAAATCATTATAAATTAAATGTAAATTATGTAAAAAAATAAAACTAAAATTAAATAATAAAGTTATATTTTTTATAAATTTACCCATATAATTATAATGAAAAAAAATAAAAACATATGAGACAATATTTATTTAAGAGTCATTTTTTATTATTACATTTATTTTTATTACCCTTACTAATAAACTGTAAAAGTGCAAAGATGCAAAAACAAGAAAAAGTAATGGCTACAAAAACTCCAAATTCTTCTAATCATAAAATAAACAAAATATTAGTTTATTTAGGTGATAATAACGAAGAGAAATGGCAACTAGTTACTATTAATGATCAAAATGCCCTGGATCTTTATACCCATGTTCCTGTAATGAGATTTGATGAATCTTGGAAACAAATTTATGGATTAGCAGAATGCAATAAATTTACAGCATATTATAAAAGAGATAGCACTCAATTATCTATTACAAGATTATCTTCTACTGATCAAGTTTGCAGTAATACAAATGAATCTATGTTTTTAGATGTATTACAGAATATAAATGAAATTTCAGAAGATGTAAATTTACTTTATCTTTTAAATAATGGGAAAGTGATGTTAACATTCAAAAAAAATTAATGAATAAAATTTTAGTTGGTCTTTAGCATTTATGCTTGCATTAATTCAGAATATTTATAATAGTGTTCTTAATATATAAATGGGAGGTTTGATTAAATCTTATAATAAATTATGGAGAATAGATAAAAACATAATTGAGAGACTTAATCTTAGTTTCTAAAAAAATGAAGCTCTTTATTTAAAAATATATCTGGTTTATACTAAAAATAAAAATATCCAATATAGAATATATAGGTCGTATTCTTTAAATTACAACAAAATAAAACATATTAAGGAGATTCTTAATGAGGGAAATTTTGATTGTTTCCAAAAATTTTATACCGATGATATAAAAACAAAAAATTGACCTGATAATGTAGAATTATTAAAATAAAAATAATAAAATGATTTTAGCAATCGATGTATATTATATAGAAAATCGAGCAAAAACCGTAGGCATTTTATTTGAGGATTGGACTGTTGCCAAAGCGAATATTAATGCAATTGTTACTGATTATATAGAAAATGTTGCTCCTTATCAATCTGGACAGTTTTATCAACGAGAATTGCCTTGCATCATGTCACTACTTGCTAAAATTGATTTAAGTAAAATAAATACTATCGTTATTGACGGTTATGTTCATTTGAATGAAGGTAAATTGGGGTTAGGTGGTCGTCTTTATAATGAATTAAATCAAACAATACCTATTATTGGAGTAGCTAAAAAGTCTTTTTCAGGCAATAGCCAATATTTAGTTGAGGTGTTGCGTGGGGAGAGTAAACATCCTTTATATGTTACAGCAATAGGTATGCAATTAGAAACAGCCGCAGCAAATATAAAATTAATGGCAGGTAAATATCGTATGCCGGATATATTAACTTTTATGGATCAACAAACAAAGCTATTTAAATCAGAATAAAATTATCTTTTAGTTTTGATAGGGAGTGTAAATATGACATATGAAAATAATAATGCATCAATAGTAATACCTACAATAATTATAAATATATTCCTTTAATTTATATCATATTGTTTTTATAAAAATAAATTGCAAAAACAAGACATATTATTATGCACTCTAGCGTCAATGTGGTTAATAATAAATTTTAAATAATTTATTTTAGATTTTTATATTTTGAAAAAGCTACAGTTCTTCGATTAATTCGAGTTAATATTTCTTTGTAATTTTTATAATCAGTTCTTTTAAAATTAATTTTATTAGGAAATATTTTTTTTTCAGTGAATAAAGAGCCTTTTATATGATTATTTTCTACTATAAATTTGAATTTAATAGCAAAGGTATAATTATTTTTAATCCTCAAATCTTTTTGAAAATATGAAATATAAGCGTCAGATCCTAAAGGATATATACGTTGTTCTTCAGAATAAATATCTGTAGGATAATTGTACCTTTCGAGAGTTTGTATCTCTCCTAACAACGACAGATAATAAATAATTCCTGAAAGTTGTCTTAAATTTTCACCATGATCTTGGATTTTTTTATGATTTATATCTTCCTTTTCAAATCCGTTTTTAGTTACGGGTTTTCCTACAATTCTCCAAAAAGAGAAAATCTGATTAGGCAAAATAATATATTTTTCTATTTTATTTGCCGCCAATTTTAAATTCTGAATTTGACTTTGTTTAGTATAAGGAGAAATAAATTCTATGGGTTGAATAATAGATAATTCAAAAGGGCATTCCAATGTTTTTTTTAAATTTCGTTTTGCAAAAGAATATTTTGAATTAAAATCTTTATAAAATCTTTTGTAAATAGAAAAGTATGAATTTACTAGAAGACAATATTTAGTAATAAAACTCATGTATTAATAAATATAAAAACGAAAAAATAACATTTTTTTAATTTATAAAATTAATAAGATATTTAAACACTATAAAATAATTAATTTATTTTTGTAACAGAATCAAATTAATGAAAACTGATTTTCTTTCTAAAATATATATTGTTTGTCCTGCTAATAGCACAACAGGAGGCCCGGAGGCATTACATCAGTTAAGTCATAAATTAAAAACAGTTTTAAATTATGATGTGAGAATGTTTTATACCAATAAAAAAAAAGGTCTAAATCCTAAACCAGAAATTTATAATATTTATTATACAAAAGAAACATCAGAAATTATAGATAAAGAAAATGATGTTCTAATTATTCCGGAATCGCTCACCTATTATATTTATAAATATACTCAGATCCAAAAAATTGTATGGTGGTTAAGTGTGGACTTTTATGCAATATGTATGAAAAACAGGCATAGAGGATTAAATTTTTATGTAAGTAAATATATTTTGCGTAAAAAAGAAATAAAGGAATATTTGTTGGAGGATCTTCCCAATGTTTATCATTGGGCACAATCATATAGATCTTATTTGTATTTATTAAAAAAAGGGATACCGGAAGAGAAAATTGCTCGAGTATGTGATTATATGAATCCTATTTTTATCAGTAAAGACAATCAAGAATCAAACATTAATCATAAGGAAAATATTATTATATATAATCCCAAAAAAGGAAAAAAAGCAATAGATTTAATAAAAAAACAATGTAGGGACTATCCTTGGATACCTATTCAGGGAATGACTCCGTTTCAGGTTTCTAATTTGATGAAAAAGGCAAAGTTATATATTGATTTTGGTTATAATCCGGGTAGAGATAGAATGTTAAGAGAATCAGCATTAATGAATTGTATCATAATATCAGGAACCGGAGGTTCTTCTAAATTTATCCAAGATTTAAATATACCAGATAAGTATAAGTTTGAATATTCAAAAGCTAAAATTCTAGAGATTGTAGCTAAGATTAAGGAAGTATTAAATAATTATGATACCTGTATTTCAGATTTTAATACCTATAAAGAGGAAATAATAAGTGAAGAAAAACTATTTGAAAACCAATTAAGAAAATTTTTTAATGAATAAGATTATATCCGTAATAATTCCTGTATATAATGTAGAAAGATATTTAAGCCGATGTATAGAAAGTATAATTAATCAGACTTATAGAGATTTAGAAATAATATTAATTGATGATGGTTCAACAGATTCTAGCGGTACTATTTGTGATGATTATGCGCAAAAGGATTCTCGGATAATAGTTATCCATCAAAAAAATAGAGGTCTTTCAGCTGCTAGAAATTCAGGGTTAGATATTGCTAAGGGCGATTATATTGGATTTGTAGATTCTGATGATTTTATTTCTTTAAATTTTTACAAAATATTATATGATGCACTAAATGAAACTAATAGTGACCTTTCATTTTGTAAAGTAGAAAAATTTTTAAATATACAGGATATTAAAGAAGATTTAAATTCATATATACCCAAAGAATATAATAGTATTAATTTTATAGAAGAATTTACTTATGCAAAAGATACAGTATATTGTGTGGTTGTTTGGAATAAGCTTTATAAAAAATACTTGTGGAACACTTTAAGATTTCCTGAAGGAAAAATCTGTGAAGATGAATTTGTTTGGTATAAATGCATTTTCAATTCAAAAAAAATATGTGAAGTAGATTTAGCTATGTATTATTATTTTATTAGAGAAGATAGTATAATAAATAAAAGCTATATTGAATTTCCTTTAAAAAAAGAAATAGCTTATTTAGAGGCATTGGAAGACAGAATAAAATTTAGTAAAGAAAATAAATTAAATAACTTTTTAAAGAGAACTATTGAATATAGAAATAAGCTATTAAGAAAAATTTATATTACTACTCCTAAAGATAAAGTACCTTTGTATATAAAAGAACAGTTAAAAAATAATATGAAAAATATTTCTTTTATAAAAAAAATAAAAATTTATTTAAAAAATATTTCTTAAATGTATTCATATTCTATAATCATTCCCCATAAAAATATACCGGATTTATTAAAAAGATGTTTGGAATCTATCCCTATGAGAGAGGATATTCAAATTCTAATAATTGATGATAATAGTGATTCAGATATAGTAAATTTTAATGAATTTCCCGGATTAAAAAGACAGAATACAGAAGTTTATTTTACAAAAGAAGGAAAAGGGGCAGGATATGCTAGAAACGTAGGTTTAACCCATGCAAAAGGTAGATGGATATTGTTTGCAGATGCAGATGATTTTTATAATCCGGGATTTTTAAATGCAATTGATAAATATAAAGATACAGATAATGATATAGTGTATTTTTTAGCCAATAGTGTTAATAACGATAATTTCAAGCCCGCTGAAAGGCATTTATATTTAGAAAAAACAAGAAATAAGTACTATAAAAAACTGAAATATAATAAGATAAAAGCAAAAGAAGAATTAGTTTATAAAAATTGGGAAGCCTGGGCTAAAATGTTTAGAAACGACTTTATAAAAAAAAATAAATTATCTTTTGAAGAAGTTAAAATAGGTGAAGATGCTCTCTTTGTCATTAAAGCAGGGGAATTATCAACTAAATATGTTGCAGATAATTTTCAACTTTATTGTATAACATATAGACCTAATAGTTTGAGTTTTAAATTAGATAATGAAAGCGATTTTGATGAAGGATTTTATGCTAAAATTAGAATAAATAACTATTTTAAAAAAGTAAAAAAATATAAGTTTATAAATGCTTTAGACAATGATATTTTAATGGCATATAACTATGGGGGAATAAAGAAAATGCGAAAGGTTATGAAAATAGCTAAAGAAAATGATAATAAAATACGTTCAAAAACATATAAAAAATATATGAGTTTATATTTTAAAAATTTATTCCGTAAAAATTAAATATATTATAAATTTTTGATTATCTCAGAAAGTTGTTTAGTTAATTTTTTTCTGTGAAATCTTTTGATATCTTGGGATGAAAAATAACAAATATTGTTTTTCCATTTTTCATATTCACTTAAAATAAAAAATTTCAATTTATCATAATCTTGGTAAGTGAAATGTTTACCAGCCTGTGTTTCGTTTAAAATTTTTTTAACATCTGCATTTTCAGGACCTATAGATATAATTTTTTTTCCTGTAACCAAATACTCAAATAGTTTTCCCGGAATAATTCCTTTTGATTTTTTTCTATCAAAATTGGTAATAAGCAAAAGGGTAGAATTATTCATTTCTGAAATAGATTCTTGATGAGATAAATATCCTTTATTTATTATAATGTTTTTTAGAGGAGACACTTGTAATTCATCTAATATAGAATTTGCAATCTTACCCACAAATTTTAATTCAAAATCATTTTTAAAATCAGAATGTTGAGTAATTAGTTCATTTAATACTTTCCAAAGATTGTTAGGATTTCGTAAAGTTTCCAACATACCTATATAAGAAAGAGTAAATTTTGAGGTTTTAATACTTTCAGGAAGTATTTCTGAATCAAAGCCATTGGTAATACACACTACATTTTTAGCCCCTAATTTTATAAAATTTTCTTTGTCAGTATAACTGGTTGAAAGAATTATATCGGCTTGATTCATAACTTGCTTTTCTAACTTTTTATGTTTTTTGTCGGCAAAAGAAGTTAGTTTCAGCTCAGAATAATATGAAATATCAGTCCAAGGATCTCTAAAATCTGCAATCCATTTTAAATTAGGAATTTTGTTTTTTAGTTTCATTCCTATTAAGTGCATACTATGAGGAGGACCTGTAGTTATTAATATGTTAATTTTATTTTTTTGTAAATATTCTGATAGAAATTTAACAGAAGGAGCTATCCAAAATTTTCGGGCGTCAGGAATAAAAAAATTTCCGCGTATAAATACAGATGCTTTAGATAAAAAACTCTGTTTTTTATTAGTTTCAAATTGCCCTGCTTTAAAATCTTTGTTATTTTTAGTTAACTTTTCAGCTATTTTATAGGGTTCCCAAATAGGTTGTTTTACTATTTTTACTTTAGGGTTTATTTCTTTTTGTAAAGACAGATCTATTATGGGATAGGAGGGGTTTTCTGGAATATATACATAAGGCTCATAACCAAAATCAGGTAAATATTTAGTAAATTTCAGCCATCTCTGTACTCCTGGTCCTCCTGCCGGAGGCCAGTAATAAGAAACAATTAAAACCCTATTTTGCATTTTAAAGAGATATTGATAATTTTTTAAGTTTCTTTTTATAATCCCAAACTAATAAGGCTACACTTAAAATAATGAAAATTGAAAAAGAAATAAGAGTAATAATTCGACCTTTATAAATAACAGGAGGATCAAAGGTAAAGTTAATAGTATGATTTCCAGCCGGTATCTTTAGTGCTCTTAAAATATAATTGGCCCTATAGATAGGTACTTCTTTTCCATCTATGGTTGCTTTCCATCCGTGAGGATAATATATTTCAGAAAAAACACCCAATTTTTCACTTTTGTTATGGGTAGCATAGATTAAATTATTAGGTTCATATTGTTTCAGTTCTATATAAGAAAGAGTGTCGGTGGATTTTGCAAATTGTAGGTCTTTTTGAAAATTTTTATTAAGTATTGCCTGTCTTTTAGTATTTATTTTTCCTATTTGGGAGATTTCTTCATTGGCGTTATTTGCAAAAAATATTTCATTTACAAACCAGGCATTTCCATTGTTATTGGGGTTAGGTAATGCATGGATTACAGAATCTGCGGTAATAATATATTTGGTATTTAACATGTCTAGAATAGGTAAATTAAGGCTATCAGAAAAATAAAAATCTATTAAATCCTGATAACGTCTTAATTTAGCTCCGTGATATCCACCTATAGATTGATGAAAATATGAAGTGTTAGTTTCATTAAATGGGCTTAAAAGTAGGTTAAATACTCTATATTGAGAAGGGTCTTTTTGTTTAATTTCATCTAAAACCTGATTAACAGGAACGGTATTAACTATTCTGGCCACCGCAGGGTCTGTTGCTGCCAACTGTAACTGGCTTTCACTTACTTCTGTAGGGAAAGGATTTTTATAAAGTTGGCGGTCTACGAAATTTTCATCATTTAAGTAACGTTTATCAACTCCCCAAAGGTCTACAAGGCATAAAAAAGTAATAGTGAAGATTATATATTGTGGACGAATTTGTGTTTTTTGAGGAATATATAAAATTATTGCAGTAAGTAAGACAAAAATAAAAGTTCTTAATGTGTCTGCCTGAAATAGAACAAAACGTTCTTTTCGTATTATTTCAAGAAATGTATTATTTATTTTTTCTCCTTCAATTTTTGTATGGAAATTAAATAAATTCATACCAAAAAAATAAAAGATTAGAAGAAGTCCAAGTATAATCGCAGAAGTAGTGAGTAAAACTTTCTTTTTATATTGCATACTCAGAGTTTCATCTTTAAAATAAGAATATATGCCCAATAATGCTAATAAAGGTATGGTAAATTCAGCAATAACTAAAGCTGAAGAAACGGCTCTGAATTTATTATATAAAGGAAAATGTTCTATCATGAAATTAGTAAATATTCCAAAATTTTTTCCCCAGGCAAGTAAAAAACTTAATATAGTAGCTCCAATTAGCCACCATTTATACCTTCCTTTATAATAGAATAAAGCTAAAATTGCTAAAAAAACCACTATAGCCCCTTCATAAGCAGGTCCGGATGTACCAGGTTGTTCTCCCCAATATGAGCCACTAAAGGAACTAGCTAAAGATTGTTGCAATTCTCTAGAATCCTTTTCAGAATTTATATTTTGCTGTAATTCTGTTTGTAAATGTTCTTGATTAAAAGCTTTTTCATTATTTCCTCCTCCCATAAAATTAGGAATAAATAAATTAGCTGTTTCTAGTATTCCATAGCTCCAATGGGTTATATAGTCATTATCTAAACCATGATTGATTTCTTTATTATTTTTATTTATTGTTAATTCTGATTTACCACGGGTTGTTTCTTTAGAATATTCGTAGGTAGAAAGCAGTCGTGAAGAATTCATCCCTACTGATAGTAAAATGGAAATTATAAAAAAACAAGTAGAGATAAAAAAGGATTTAATTGTTTTTTTTCTAATAGCATGTATAAGTTCTACTATTCCAAAAATGCCTAAAGCAAGAAATAAATAATAGGTCATTTGGGGATGATTGGCAGCTATTTGAAGGGAGAGAAATATGGTAGTAAGAATAAATCCCCATATATATTTTTTTTGATATAAAAGATATACACCGGCTATAAAAGGAGCAAAATAGGCTATAGTATGTACTTTTGCGTTATGCCCTGCTCCGATGATAATAAAGAAATAAGTAGAAAAAGAAAACATGATACTCCCCAATAAAGCATATTTCCAATTCTTTAACCATACCATACCTAATAAAAAGAAACCACTCAGAAGTAAAAATAAATAACATGCAGGAGCCGGGAAATACCTTAAAATTTTGTCAATATTTTTTATCACATCAGAAGGATACGCGGCTCCCATCTGATATGTAGGCATACCTCCAAACATGGAATTACTCCAATAGGTATCTTTACCGTGAGCTTTTCGATATTCTTCTAATTCATGAGCTCCTCCTTTATAATGAATAATATCAGGTTGTGAAATATATTTACCGGACAATAGCGGGGTAAAATAAGCAAAAGAGATGATGATAAATAATATCAAACATCCTAACACAGGCAATAAATATTTATTCTTTTTCATTGTCTTTTTTATCTACTTCTTCGTAATCTATAGTTTCTGCATCCCAGTTTATTTTTTTTTTAATTGAAGATGAAGAGTTATTTTTTTGTGAAGGGTTATTTTTATTGTTTATATTGGTATTATTAACATTAGTGGAATTACTAAATAATTGATTTAAAAATTTAAATATAAAATATGCTACTATTGCAAATAATATAAATTCTAATAATCTTCCCATATCAAAAATATATTAGAGAATTAGTTAATGTAAGTATTATTTTCTGTTTTTTGTATTACTTGTTCAGATTCATTTCCTTTTTTTGCTGATTTTGTTTCAGTTACAGTTATATTAAAACTAGCATTAGAAATCCAACCGGAGTTTTTATTCATAATAATTTTCCCGTTTTGACTGCCTTTAACAGAAATTTTATAAGTCACTCCATCTATAACTTTAGAATCTGATTTAGAAGGAATGATACCTTGAACTTTAACTTCAGCACTTTGATCATTAACTTGAATTAATTGATTATATCCCTGATTCTTTCTTGAAGGATCATTATTCCATTTTTCGCCAATTTTTAATCCTTTAGTTGGAAACTTCATCATAGAATTTTCAAATTGGGTTTTAAAAGTTTCCGCGTTAAATCCTTTTTTAAAAGCTAAAATAAAATCATCCAGTTGCTTTCCTTTTAAGTCTCCTGATAAAGAATTTTTTGCTTTTGTATAGATAGCATCTAATCCTTTAATATTTGATAAATTTCCATAAACATCCATATCTACAGTAAAACTTACCTCACTTATAGCCTTATAAATTTTCCACATTCTTGCCTGGTTAGGATCTGTAGGCTGTTTTCCATGAGTATCAAAAGTAAATTCTTTTCCTTCTGCTTTAGTAATAATTTTTTTACCTCCCATTTTAACCTCTAATGTATATTTATTGTCTTTGGTATCTGTAACCTTGAAATTTATGGGATCATACGTCTCTTGAGTCATAGATTGACTTTTACCTCTAAAAGTTATTGTTTGTTTGTTTATTTCTTTAGAATTAAAAGAATAAGTTTTACCTACTTCTAAATTATATTTTAAGTGATATAAACTATCTTTGTCCTGATATATTCCTGCTTCTATTATTTTAGAGGATGAATTTTTATCAGATGTGGATATTTGAGTTTGATTTTTATTTTTTTGAGTATTTTTAATATTTGAATTATCTATAAGTTTAGACTTTTCTTCATTTTTACAAGCAGTTAAAAATAGTAATAATGAATATGCAAAAATTATTTTTCTCATTTATAAATTTTTCCGCAATTTACTAAAGATAATTTTCATTTAAATAAAAATGAATAAAAAGGTTAAATATTTAACAGCCTGTTAGGAAAATACTAATTATTTACTGATTATAATTTGTAATAAGATTATATAACCCAAAAACAAATTCTTAATTTTACACTTTTAATTTGTAAATTATTGAAAATTCGTTTTAAAATATCTCAATTAAGTGATGAAGAACTTTTAAGAAAATATAAAGAAACATTAAATTCTGAGTATTTTGGAGTACTTTATAATAAATATATACCCTTAATTTATGGTCTTTGTCTTAAATATTTAAAAGATGATGAAAAAGCACAAGATGCTGTAATGCAAATATTTGAAAACTTAGTTACTAAAATTATAAATTATTCAATTTCCAATTTTAAAACTTGGATATATTCGGTAGCCAGAAATCATTGTTTGCAAGAAATTAGAGCTATAAAAAAAGAAATTTTCACAGATTTTAATGAAGAATCTATGGAATCTGTAGAAATTTTGTATCTATTAGATGAACAAAATGAAGATCAAAAGTTTTCTATATTAAAACAATGTATAGAAAAGTTACCGGAACCTCAGCGAATTACTATAGAAAAGTTTTTTTTTAAAGAAAAATCATATGCAGAAATTGTTATAGAAACTAAATATCATTTGAAAAGTGTAAAAAGTTATATCCAAAATGGAAAAAGAAATTTAAAAATTTGCATGGAAAAAAATTCAAAGTGAAAAATCTAAAAGATTACATACAAGGAAATAGAAAAGGAAAAAAAGCTCATGATCTGGAAAGAGAAGCTATGCAGGATCCTTTTTTGCATGATGCTTTAGAAGGATATGACTTAGTAGAGGGAAATCATATTAATACTATAGATAAATTAAAAAGCCAAATTTTAAAAAAAACAGAAAAGAAAAAAATATATACATATTATTATATAGCAGCCAGTATTATAATTTTATTTTTTATAGGAGCTTATTTCTTTATGAATAATACAAATAAAGAAAACAAAATGTTTGTTAATCATACAACGTCTAAAAATGAAGTAATAACAAATGAAATTCAAGAAAATAAAAAAAATGAAAATGTAAATACCAATGGTTCTTTCGAAAAGGAAAATAAAGTGTATAATAAGTTATTTATATCTAAAAATAAAAAAAATTTAAAAATAGATGAGGAGAAAAAAGATAATAATTTAGAAACTCTTAGTTTAGCCTTGCAAAATAATTCTATCTATTTGGAGCAATCGTTATCTGATTATAGAATGAAACATGCAGATAATGCTATAACTTTTCCTTCTAATATTAATAATAATGAGAAGAATAAAACTCAAAATTTAGACACTCTAAGTATAGCTTATCATAATAATTCGGTATATTTTGACCATCCGTTATCTGCTCAGGGAATGATACAGATAGACAAAACTATAAGAACTTCTCCCTCTTTAACAAAAAATTTAGAAAATGAGAAATATGATAATAAAAAAGATTCAAACTTAGATTTAGATTCTAAAAAAACAAATCGACTGTCATTAATAAATAAAAACACTTCAAAAAGTGAACAAGGTAATAGTCAAAATAATAAAGATCTTTTATTAGGATCAATAAATGTCGATAGATTTTCGGAACTTCAGGAGTATGACGCAGTTCCGGTTATAGGAGACAAACTTTATAAACAATATTTAAAGGATCACATGCACTTATTTAAAAATAATAAATGTAAATCTGATAAAGGCGATATTGTTATAAGTTTTTCAGTTTCGGAACAAGGGAGACCTTATAATTTCATTATAAAAAAATCACTATGCTCTGAAATAGATGAAAAATTAATAGATTTAATAAAAAATGGTGCAGATTGGAAAGGTAAAAAAGGAAAAGTATATTTTACCAAGTGAGATAACAATGTGTTTATTTAATAAAATTAATGGGACTTTGTAGATTTTTGTAATTACTTAAATCTGCTTTTAAGGAACCCACTGCAAGTTCCGCTTTTATTTGTATCGGAATGTGATTAACATCATCTGTAACCCACATAGTAACACTTTCTTTTTCTTTAAAAACGCGTCCAGAAAGTACATACGGTCTTAATTTAATACACTTAACTTTTCCAAAATTTGATTTTATAGTTTCTCGTGATAAAATTTTTAATTTAAAATTTAACATTTCATAATCTAAAAAAATATTAAGACTTATAAAGTCTCCAGATTTATAACCATCAGTGTTCATATTTCTTAAATAATAAAAAGCTGAAAGCATATCATGAATCTCTCCTGTATATGTAAAATATTTGGATGTTTTATCACTCTCGTTCGTATATGTAATTTTTTTATTGATATGGTCAATAGTCATAGATTGATTTCTTACGTAGGAACTTTCTCTTATTTTCCTGATAAATTTGGAAGAAAGAAGAGTGGCTTTATCCATGTAAGTTTCATATCTATCTTCAACCTTAAAAAATAATTTAGCTGATCCGGTAGAATAACCTTCTCCTACTACATGATAGTGGGGCTTTCCGTTATAATTAGTTTCACTGGTAGTTAACGTAGCATATCCTGCATTTATTAACATATAGTGAACTCTGTATCTTAAATATTCTCCATTATTTAATTCCGAAGCAGGAAAAAGTGTTTCAGTAGAACTAGCGGTTACAAGTAAAAAAGTTGAAAATAAAAATATAAAAATTATAAAAAACTTTTTCATGAACGAAATTTAATAACAGACAAATGTAATAATTTAAATAAAATAGAAAAAATTAAAATCTAAACTAAACTTCTGTCTCTAATTAAAATATTATTTTATGCAGATATATTAACTACTTCAGTTATTTCAGGCGCATATTTTTTTATGGTTGCTTCTATTCCTAATTTAAGAGTACTTTGATTCACGAAACAACCATTGCAAGCCCCTGTAAGTTTTACTTTTACAATATGATCTTTTACCTCAATAAGTTCCACATTTCCACCATCGGAAATTAAAAATGGACGTATTTCTTCCAGAGCTTTATTAACCTTATTTAAAATCGTATTTGACATAATTAATGCTTTATTGAGTTGAACATCCGGCCATAGTAGTTATTCTTACCGCTTCTGTAGGAGGTAAATTTTCATTTCTTTTTACTAAACTTTGTACCATTTTTTTACAAATATTTGAATATATATTAGAAATTATTTCATTGTCTTGTAAAACAGCAGGTCTTCCATAATCAGAAGCTTCTCTAATAGATTGTATAATAGGTATTTCTCCTAAAAAAGGTATTTCAAGACTTTCTGATAGTTTTTGTACACCTTTTTTTCCAAACAAGTAATATTTATTATCTGGTAATTCTTTAGGAGTGAAATAAGCCATATTTTCAATTAATCCTAATACAGGTACATTAATTTCAGGCATTTGGAACATGCCAAGACCTTTTTTTACATCAGCTAATGCAATGTGCTGAGGGGTGCTTACAATAACAGCCCCTGTTACTGGTACTTCTTGCACTATAGAAAGATGAATATCTCCGGTTCCGGGAGGTAAATCGATTAAAAGAAAATCTAACTCTCCCCAATTGGAATCATGTAATAACTGATGTATAGCTTTAGAGGCCATTGCTCCACGCCAAACTACAGCTTGATTAGAACCCGCAAAAAAACCAAGAGAAAGCAATTTAACCCCATAACTTTCTATAGGTTCGATTTTATTTTCTTTTGATATAGGCTTTTCATTAACAGCATCAAACATAGTAGGGATCGATGGTCCATATATATCAGCATCTAATAATCCTACTTTAAATCCCATTTTAACTAAAGCTATTGAAAGATTTGAAGCGACTGTGGATTTTCCTACTCCACCTTTACCTGAAGCTATAGCTATGATGTTTTTAATTTTTGGAATATTTTTTCCTTTTTTAGTTTCCTTTTCAGGAACTTCTACTATTATATTTAATTTTAAATGAATATCTTTTCCAAACTTTTCTTCAAATGCTGCCTGCATAGCCACTTCCATTCTCTTTTTTTCGTGCATTGCAGGAGAGTGGGAGAGCATATCTATCATTACAGTGTCTCCCATAATTTGTATATTTCTAATTAGATCATCAACTTCTATTTCCTTTAGATATTTCTTGATTTCGTCTTTACTAATCATCATTATGTCTTTATAAAATTATAAATAAATGTATTTTACAAATTTACAAATCTTATAGGATTAATAAAAACTCTTTTAGAAAGAAAATAAATAATATAATAAAGAAATTCTATATTCTTAAGTATTACAAACTAAAATAGAAGTAAAGTATTAAACATTAATGAATTAATTAAAATATATAAGATAAAGAAAAAGCAAAATTTGATGTATTATTAAATTTAGAATAATCTTTATATACATCAGTAAGTCCGTAATTATAACGGAAATTTATTTCAAATGTCCTATAAAAAGCAACACCGGCTCCTAGTCCTATAGAAATATCTGTATTCCCAGCCTTTGCATATCTTAGATGATCTTTTTCTTTGTTTTTTTCATGAATTAAATACCCTATTTGTGGACCTATTTCCGCAAAAAGCTCACTATTTCCATAATTGCTTATCGGAATAAGTTCTGATAAATAATATTTAATCATTATAGGAATATTAATATAATCCTGAAAATATTTGTCATCCCCATCATATTCACCTTGTTGTGAATATAAAATTTCAGGTTTTATAAACAAATTTTCATTGTATTTATTAAAAGGAATTTGTAAAAATCCTCCAAAAGCTATTCCACAGTCTCGTGTATCAGAATGCGCATGTATGTCTATAACGTTAGTGAA
The DNA here is from genome assembly GCF_002964975.1 of Apibacter adventoris. Classification (GTDB taxonomy): domain Bacteria; phylum Bacteroidota; class Bacteroidia; order Flavobacteriales; family Weeksellaceae; genus Apibacter; species Apibacter adventoris. The sequence goes on from NZ_PSZM01000040.1 coordinate 113,043, forward strand.
CTGTAAACTCCCTTTTAAACCAAAACGTACTTGTGATTTAACTGAAATAATTATACTTAAATGTAGTATAATAAAAAATAGTTTTTTCAATGTGTTGTTCTTTTTATCTGTTAATCGTGCAAATTTAGAGTTTTGTATTAAAAAAATGTAATTAATATGTGTTTTTTTTGTTAATAATTTTAATATTTTGAATTAACATAATATATTATTAAAAAATAACAATAAAATATTGTTAAATATGTATTTTTAAACAAACGGGAAAAAATTAATATAAATTAATAAAAATACATATAGTAATGTTTGTGATTTTAATTTAGTTTATGAAGGAAAAATTGAAATTATATAATATGAAGTCTATTCGTATTTGGAATTTCAGTTTTATTATAATCAATATATATTATAAAATATTATATATCTATTTTAATATAATATTAATTTGTGATATTATAGTAAATTGATAGTCTGATATCTGGTAATAATTTTGATTGATCATTTTTAATTATTATCTATTATCCATAAATACACAATAGTAATTAAAGATTTTTAAACATAAATGACTATTTTAGCAAAATACAATTTAATCATTTGAATAAATGTTTAATGCTGAAATTTATTTTCATTTCATCAAGTAAAGTCTAGATATACATTTTTGTATGAGATATAGATTTTAGATGTTAATTAGTGATTTTGGTTGGTTTATTTAAAAATATAATTATATTTTGAAAGAACTTTAATTTAAGGTTAGAAAATGGTATTAGTAACAGGAGGTACAGGACTATTGGGCACTTATTTTTTATTGCAATTAGTACGATTAAATAAGAAAGTTAGAGTATTGTTACGTCATAATGCCACTAAACATGAAGTTTTAGAATTGTTTAAAATTTATGAACCTGAGAAATATTTACAATTTTATAATTCATTGCTATGGGTAGAAGGTGATTTATTAGATATATCTTCATTAGAAATTGCATTAAAAGGAGTTACACATGTATATCATATTGCAGGAAAGGTTTCTTTTGATGAAAATCAAAAAGATGAATTATATAAAGTAAATGTAGAAGGAACAAAAAATATAATTAATATTAGTATTGAAAAGCAAATAGAAAAATTTTGTTTTATCAGTTCAATCGCTACATTAGACATAATACCGGGGCAGCCCTATATTGATGAAAAAGCTGAATGGAATTTTAAAAATATACATTCCTCTTATGCAAGTTCCAAATATGCTGCAGAAATGGAAGTTTGGAGAGGTTCTCAAGAAGGTTTAAAAGTAATAGTAGTAAATCCGGGCATAATCCTTGGATCCGGAAATTGGGAGAGAAGCAGTGGTTTTTTATACGATATGGCAATGACTAAAAATGCATTTTATCCATCAGGACTTTCAGCTTATATTGATGCAGAAGATGTAAGTAAAATAAGCATACAATTAATGGATAATAATTCTATTTTTAATGAAAAATATATATTAGTTAGTGAAAATGCCACTTATCAAAAAGTTTTTCAGATTTTAAGAAAATACTTTAATAAAAAACCGGCAATTAAAATTTCAGATTTTTGGTTATCTAAAATTGCATTATTTTCTCGCATATTACCGATTAAGAAAAAATTAAATAAAGCTACATTTTTAGCTTTAACTTCTAAAACTGGATATTGCAATAAAAAAATTAATGAAACATTAGGCTTTACATTTACACCATTAAAAAAATCATTAGAGTTTCACGCAAATAATTACTTACACTATAAAAAAATAAAAAATGACTGAAAAAGACTTTATTTCTGATTATAAGTATAATCTTGTAGATAAAGGAAAAATAGAATCAAAATGTGGTTCAAATATAGCATTAATAAAGTATTGGGGAAAATATTTTCCACAATTACCAGCCAATCCGTCTATTAGTTACACACTTTCTGAAAGTTTTACCCAAACAACGATAAATTTTGAAAAAACTACAAAGTTTTCTGTTCAGGTTTTTTTAGGAAAGCATTTTAACGAAAAATTTAGTAAGAAAATTGAAAAATATTTTTTGTCAATAAAACCATATCTACCATTTATAGATAAGTATAAATATATAATTTACACTACAAATTCATTTCCTCACAGTAGTGGTATAGCATCTTCGGCATCAGGTTTTGGAGCTATAGCCGATTGTTTAGTTAAAATGAGTACACTTTTAGGAGAAAAAAATAATGAAGAATTTAATAAAGCTAAAACTTCATTTTTAGCAAGATTAGGTTCTGGAAGTGCTTGCCGTTCTGTTTATAAAGGATTGGTAGTTTGGGGAAAACATAAAACAATTCCGGGAAGTTCGGATTTATATGCTATACCTTTTCCGTTTGAAATATCTCCTGTTTTTAAAACTATTCAGGATACCGTATTACTAATTCATGAAGGAGTAAAAGAAATTAGCAGTACATTAGGACACGATTTAATGAAAGATCATCCATATGCAAAGACAAGATTTACGGAAGCAAGAAAAAATCTTTCTGAATTAACAATGGTGTTACAAAAAGGAGATTTAGAAACTTTTGGCAGAATTGTGGAGCATGAAGCTCTTAGTCTTCATGCGATGATGATGACTTCATTTCCGGCATTTATTTTAATGAAACCGGAAACATTAGCCGCAATAAAAAAAATATGGGAGTTTAGAAAGGATACAAGACATCATCTTTATTTTACATTAGATGCAGGGGCTAATATACATTTGCTATATCCAGAGGAGGAAAAAAATGAGATATTTCCATTTATAAATAATGAACTAATAATATATTCAGAAAATAATAAATTAATAAAGGATAAGGCTTATTTTTAAAAATTTAAAAAATAAGAAATCATAAAAATTAGATAGTAAGAATGATTAGCTTTCTTTGATATAACGAAAAAATATTCAAAATCACTTGCATATATAAAACAAAGTATTACCTTTGTTACATTAAGATAAATAACCTTATTAAAATAAAAAAAATATGAACAAGTCAGAATTAATTGATGCAATTGCAGCTGATGCAGATATTACTAAAGCAGCAGCAAAAAAAGCTTTAGATTCATTTTTAGCAAATGTAACTAAATCACTAAAAAAAGGAGATAAAGTTACTTTAGTTGGATTTGGAACTTTTTCAGTTTCTGAAAGAAGCGCAAGAGAAGGTATTAATCCTCAAACTAAAGCTAAAATTAAAATCCCAGCTAAAAAAGTTGCTAAATTTAAAGCCGGAGCAGAATTATCTTCAGCAGTAAACTAATTTTATTAATGAAAAAATAAAGGATTATTTTGTTATAATCCTTTATTTATTTAATAAATATTCTTAACTGTTGGAAATTTGTGAGTTTTTCTTTTTATTGGTTAGATATTTTTTTGTTTTATTAATGGTCAAAGGAACTAAATAACTTAATGCAATTAAGGCAATTTTGCCAGGAATGCTTTTTTTATTTATAAATTTTGATAAAATTTTTTCTGAAATAAAACCTATTCCCGTATTTACTGATAAATTTAAAAAATTAGGGTTTTGAATAAGTCCCCATGTTTTATCTTTAATATTATTTGCCAACATCCCTAATGTATTAGGCAAATTTTCTAAAGATACAGATTTTTCAATATCATTAATTTCTTGCTTTAAAATTCTTTTTCTTAGCAAAAAATCTTCATAACTATATTTTTCATTAGTCTTTGTCATCATTTGCATTTTCTTTGTAATTTAACTGAAACTCTAAAATTTTACGCATAGTATATTTTCTTAGTCTGTTGTAATTTAAAAGTAAAACAAAGAATGCAATTAAATAGAATAAAGAAAAAATTAGTATACCTAAACCTGTATTTCCCAATAGTTCTCCTATAAGTAGTCCTATAGCAAAGCTAAAAAGAAAGAAAAACATCATGACAAGGGTGAGAATAATAAAAACATAGATTAATATACTAACTAAATTAGAAGTTTGCTCCATTAATTCAAGCTTTAATAATTCAATTCTTTTTGCAATATAATTTTTTATAATTCCCACCATAGTTTAATGGATTTAAATAAATAAAAAAGAGTCAGAATAATTATTTGACCCTCTTTATAAAAATATATTTATTTTTTAGCTAAATCGTTATACTCTTCTGTAAGATTATCTACAACATCATCTTTTCTCTTTTGAAACTCTTTTTTATATTTATCATAGCCTCCTTTCAATTCATGTTTATATTTATCATAGGTGTCTTTAAGGTTATCACTTAAATCTTCTACTTTTCGTTTTAATTTTTTACGTGTATTTTTACCTTTATCTGGAGCCATAAGAACTCCTGCTAAAAGACCTGCAGCAGCACCTAATATTATACCTGTTAGAATGTTTTGTGCGTTTTTATTTCCCATGATAATATGATTTTATTAATTTACAAAATTTTATTTTTTTCTTGTTACTAACAAATTTAGTCAATAAATTTGTCAACACCAAGAATAATATAAAAAATTATGCCAAGTTTTCTTTTTAATTGTTTAGTATTAAAATCTTAATTAATTACCTATGCATAATTAAAAATAAATTTATTTTTTAAAATAAAAGTCCAATAATACTTAAATTTTACAAAATTTAAGATCCATTACCTGCATTTAATTCTTGTTTTTTTAAATTAAGTTATGAAAAATTCACAAATAAAATCATGATAATTATCCAAGAAAATATAAACATAGAATCATTTACCACATTTAAGGTTCCTGCATTTTGTAAATATTTTGTTAAAGTAAATACAGTAGAAGAATTAAATGAAGCGTTGGATTTTTGTGATGAAAAGAAAATTTCTTTATTAGTTTTAGGTGGGGGAAGTAATGTTTTATTTACAAAAAAATTTAATGGTTTAGTCGTACAATTAAATTTGAAGGGATTAAAAATAAATGAAGAATCTCATCAACATATCATAATATCTGCAATGGCAGGAGAATACTGGCATAGTTTTGTGAAATATTGTGTAAATCAAAATTATGGTGGTTTGGAAAATTTATCACTTATCCCAGGGAATGTGGGTACTTCTCCGGTACAAAATATTGGAGCCTATGGAGTAGAAATGAAAGATACGTTTAATTCCCTTTTAGCTCTTAATATATCTACAAGGAAAATAGAATCTTTTAGCAATAATCAATGTGAGTTTGGTTATAGGGATTCTATTTTTAAAAATATAGCAAAAAATAAATATATAATATTAGAAGTAAGGTTTAAATTAACAACAAAAAATCATATTCTTAATTATTCATATGGAGCTATAAAAGAAGAATTAAATAAACATAAAATAGTAGAACCGACTATAAAAGATATTAGTAAAGCAATAGTTAATATACGTAGGAGCAAACTACCTGATCCTATGGTATTAGGAAATGCAGGGAGTTTTTTTAAAAATCCTACAATACCTCTGTATAAATTTAAAAACATACAGAAAATATATTCCGAAATTCCACATTATATATTATCTCATAATACAGTAAAAATTCCGGCTGCTTGGCTTATCGAAAAAGTTGGTTGGAAAGGAAAAAAAGTTGGAAATGTTGGGGTTCATGAAAAACAGGCTTTAGTATTAGTTAATTATGGTGGAGGAACCGGAGAAGAAATATATCAATTATCCGAACAAATAATAAGAGATGTTAATAAGTTATTTGATATTCTTTTAGAAAGAGAAGTAAATATCATTATTTAAATTTTTAATTTTGTTGAAAATATGAAGATATTACTCTATCCTTTTGCTAGTATATACTGGTTAGTCACTTATATAAGAAATAAGTTTTTTGATTGGGGATTTTTAAGGTCCAAAAAATTTAATAAACCTGTAATTGTTGTAGGTAATTTAAATGTAGGAGGAACCGGAAAATCACCCTTTGTTATTTATTTAATTGAATTATTAAAAGATAAAGGATTAATAGGTGTGATAAGTCGCGGATATGGAAGAAAAACTAAAGGATATTTTTTTGCTAATTATAAAACAACTTTTGAACAAATAGGGGATGAACCTATGCAGTTTTTTGAACGTTTTCGAAATAAAATTGTAGTTGGAGTCGATGAAAAAAGAGTACATGGAATAAATAATTTTATAAAAGATTTCAATCCGGATATTTTTATATTAGATGATGCCTTTCAACACCGTTATGTAAAGGCAGGATTATATATTTTACTGACCGATTATCATTCTCCTTATTATGAAGACCATCTTTTACCATTAGGACGTTTACGGGAAGGAATTTATGGAGCTAAAAGAGCAAAGATCGTTGTAGTAACAAAATGTCCCGAATTCCTATCCTCAGAAGAAAAGAAAATAATAGAAAGAAAACTAAAATTACAAACTTATCAATCATTATTTTTTTCTAAAATAGTTTATGAAGATAAAATCAAATCTTATAATTTTACCCTCAATATAAAAGATATATCGCATTATAAAGTTTTGTTAGTAACAGGCATAGCCAATTGTAATAACATTTTGGATTTTGTTGAGCAACATTTTAAATCTATAATCCATTTAAAATTTAAAGACCATCATAATTTTACAGAATTTGATATAGAAAATATACAAAAATCCTATCAAAAAATAGAAGGAGATAGGATAATTCTTACTACAGAAAAAGATTATATGCGATTAAAATATTTTCATCAATTTAGAGATAATTTATATTATTTGCCTATAAATATTGAATTAGATAGACCTGAAGAGTTTTCTAAACTTGTAAATTCATATCTGAAAAAAAATAAGTAATTTTAAATAAAATAAATTAAAAATTATGTTATATTTATTAAAATAACTGTTTATGAATAAAAAAATATTATTTTGGATTTTTTTTACTATAGGAATATTTTGGATAGCCGGGGTAAGTTATTGGTATATAAGCGAAGTAGAAAATTTAAATTTTAACAATATTCATTGGAATGAAAACTTCTCAAGTAAAGATCCTTCAACTCAGGCATTTTTTAGAGGAGTATTATGGGTAATCGTACCATTAATAATAACTGCATTTATATTTTATTTCATGGGCTTATTTTTTGGTAAAAAAGCAGAGGATAATTTGCATATAATAGAACAAGAAAATGAGAAATTAAAAAATAAATTAGCACAACATGTTAATAAATTAGAGGATATGAAAGTGCTTTATACCGGAGGAATTATTGAAAAAAGAAAAAAACATATAAAAAGCGAGAAATCAGATGAGGAAAAATATAATTTTATAGATACTCAACAGATAAAAGGGGGAATACTTGAAAATAAAGAAATATCATCCTCTATTATTAAAGATGATTTGAAGATTATAGAAGGTATTGGAGAAAGGATTGAGTTTTTTTTAAATGAAAACGGAATATATACTTGGGAACAATTAGCTTCAACAACAGAAGAAAAATTAAAAAATATTTTATGGATTTATGGAGGTGATTCCTATAAAATTCATAATCCCTCTTCTTGGCCGGAACAGGCAAATTTAGCATCGAATAGAAGATGGGACGAATTAAATCATTTAAAAGAAAAAATAAGAAAAAAAATTAACTAATGAGGCTATTTTAAGAGGAATTATAATGAGTATAAAACGGTTTAAAAATTTTATAAAATCAGAAGCAGAATTTAAAAATTATATACATGAAAATCATAACTTTAATGACAATGTCATACAAAATATAGATTTTGTTATACTGAAGGTTGATTGGTCCCAATTTACTTTTAAAAATACCATATTCATAAATTGTGATTTATCTCAGGAAGATTTTATTTATTTGACTAAACAAGGTGTTTTTATATACCCTAAGTTTAAAGAACTTCCATACAAACCCACACGTAAATCTTTGTATACTTGGAAAGAGTTAATGAATAAAGAACCTGAAGATAACATTACACAAGACGAAAAAATCTATGCTCATTTTAATCAAACAAGATTCAATCCCTCTATGGATGAGGCTCTTACACAAAGAGTACATGATTATAGTATAGATAATGGGTTGAGAGAGTTATTAATGTTTGATGATGAAGGAATGACAGAGAAAAAAAGTGTAGGTTTTATGGGGGGACACTCTTCCTCCAGAAAATCTGAATATTATATAAAAACAGCACAATCTGCAAGGCTCCTTGCTAAAAAAGGTTATTATATTGTAAGCGGAGGTGGACCCGGAATTATGGAGGCAGCAAATTTTGGTGCTTATATGGCTTCATATTCTGATGATGAATTTAATGATGCTTTAAAAATTCTTTCAGATTTAGATACCTGCCAACAGGAATATTTACATCCTAATTACAAGGAACAAGCGTTAAAAGTAATACAGAAATATCCTGCGGGAATGGAAAATTTAGCAGTTCCTACTTGGTTTTATGGGCATGAACCCAGCAATGTATTTGCCTCTCATATTGCAAAATATTTTTCTAATAGTATAAGAGAAGATATTTTATTAGCTATTTGCTTATATGGAGTAATTTATGCACCTGGAAGTGCAGGAACCACTCAGGAAATTTTTCAAGAAGCAACTCAAAATCATTATGGAACCTATGGGTATTATAGTCCTATGGTTTTTTTGAGTAAAAAAAGATATGTGGAAGATACTTCATTATATTCCACCTTGCATCAATTAGCTGTGGGAACAAAATATAAAGATTTACTTTTTTTAACAGATGAACCGGAAGAGGTATTAAATTATATACAAAATCACCCACCCATAAAAAAAGAAAATTAATTTTTGGTAGAAAGAAAAATTATTGTATATTTGCACTCACAAACATCGCGGGATGGAGCAGTAGGTAGCTCGTCGGGCTCATAACCCGAAGGTCACAGGTTCGAGTCCTGTTCCCGCTACTAAACTAAAAGTCAATTATTTGTAAGTCAGATAATTGACTTTTTTATTTCCCAAAACTTTCCGAATATTCTAATTTTTCGTATCGAAAAACAATGTCTTTATGGGCTAATGATAATAAAGATTTTACCTAGAATTCAATGTAAAGTAGATAATATAAGATAATTTGAACATTCTGCTAGGTTCTTTATTATAATGAAAAATTAATGATTTTAATAGACTTAATGTTACAAAATTTTCTAAATGCCTTATTTTTTATTGAACTAATTTTATTAAAATAGAGTTTGACTAAATTCTTATAATTTCTGTAATTATAATTAGGGGTATCTAAAATGACTAAAGTTGTAATCCTTAGATAATTGATGCTAAAAAAGTAAGGAATTAATTCAAATTCCTAAACTGAATAGGGGGAATGCCTGTTTTTTGCTTAAACAGTCTTGTAAAATGTTGCGGATATTTAAAACCTAATTCATAGGCAATTTCACTGATAGATTTATTGTTTTCAAAAATTCGTTCTTTGGCTATATTAATTACTTTAGATTGTATATATTCTTGCGCTGATAAACCGGTTTCTTTTTTAATTAAATCGCCAAAATAATTAGCCGATAAATGAAGTTCCTCAGCACACCATGCGACAGATGGTAAACCTATATTTTGTGGTTTATCCGAAAGGAAATAATTATTCATTAAAAGTTCAAAACGCTCTAAAATTCCTTTATTTACATTATCTCTTGTAATAAATTGACGATCATAAAATCGTGTACAATAATTTAAGAACAATTCAATATTAGATATAATCAGTTGTTTACTATGTTTATCAATAGCATGTTGTAATTCATATTCAATTTTTGAAAAACAATCCTGAATAATCTTTCTTTCCTGTTCAGACAAATGCAAAGCTTCATTAACAGCATAAGAGAAAAAATGATAATTACCTATATTTTTTCCGAGTGAGGTTCCTGCAATTAAATCATGATGGAATACTAATGCTATGCCTTGTGGCTGATAATAATTATTTTCGCTTTGCCCGATTACCTGATTAGGAGCAAGAAAAATTAACGTACCTTCTTCATAATCATAATTACTTAATCCATAACGAAGGTCACCACAGAAAATTTGTTTCAAAAATATAGTATAAAAACCATAGCGCAAGCGTTTAAGTTTTCTTGGTTCAGCCTTATATAAATGAACCACACTTACCAAAGGATGCAACGTCTTATTGTTGTTGAAGGTATTATATTCTTTTATTGTATTAAAATTTAGAATATCATTCATTATTTACCTCTTTTAAACTAACAAAACAAATTTACAAAATTATTTACCTTATTTCACGCTATTGTTCTTCAATCTGTAATATTGGTAGATAAAAACGTAATTGATATAAATAAGTAGCTTTTAATATTTCGAAATTTGTATAATTAAAAAGAGAGAAAAAACCATTGAAAATAATTAATCTTATAATTATAATAATTTCTATTTCATTGTTTACAAATTTCTTAAAAGCACAACAAATGGAAACAAGAAATAAAAATTTAAGTTTACAAGAGCAAAGCATTATTTCAATTTCTGCTTTGACGGCAAAAGGGAATTTAGATAAATTAAAGACGGCCTTAAATATAGGACTTGAAGCAGGACTTACCGTTAATGAAATAAAAGAAATATTGGTACACTTGTATGCTTATTGTGGGTTTCCCCGCAGCATCAGGGGATTACAGACTTTTATGGAGGTCATGGAAGAAAGAAAGAGAAAAGGCTTAAAGGATAAGGTAGGTAAAGAGGCTTCAAAGATTGATGAGACGGATAGTAAGTATGAGCGGGGAAAAAATATTTTAGTTAAATTAAACCAAATGCCACAATCCGATATACTTACAGGCTATTCAGCATTTGCACCAATAATTGATATCTATTTAAAAGAACATTTGTTTGCAGATATTTTTGAAAGAGATGTATTAAACTATATTCAAAGAGAATTGGCGACCATTTCCGTAATTACATCCATAGGTAAATCGGAACCGATGCTCAAAAGCCATTTAACCATTTGTATGAATTTAGGTTTATCTCCCGAACAATTATATGAATTTATAAATGTTATAAAAACAACCTTAGGAAAAAAAGAAGCAAAATCAGCAAAGAGAGTTTTGAATGGGATACGGATACTTAAGATCAATCAATCAAAATAGAATGCAAAAAAGAATATTAGGGAGTAGTGGATTAGAAGTATCTGCATTGGGTTTAGGTTGTATGGGTTTAAGTTTCGGTTATGGAAAAGTTTAAAAAAAGGTTTAAATAGATAATAGCAATCATAAAATAATTATGATAATGAGAAAATTAACATTCATAATAGTATTAATAAATTTATTATTAACTGATATGGTAAATGCACAAGTAAATCAAAAAAATTACGATCAAAATCCCTTTGGTTTAGTATATGAAGGAGCAATTACAGAGAATATAAAAGGTAAGATAAATATTCACCCTGTAACTTATAAAGTTAATGGAATAGATATTGCAGCAAATGTTTATACACCTGCCAATTACGATGTATCCAAAAAATATCCTGCCATAGTTGTAGCACATCCCAATGGGGGAATAAAAGAACAGACTGCCGGATTATATGCTCAACGTTTAGCAGAGGCTGGTTATATCACTATCGCTTTTGATGCGGCCTATCAGGGAGCAAGCGGAGGTGAACCTCGTCATATGGATAAACCGCAATACAGGATCGAAGATATACGTGGAGCAGCTGATTTTATTACACAATATCCGGGCGTAGATGCAAATCGTTTAGGTGCTTTGGGTATTTGCGGTGGAGGTGGTTATACTTTAAAAACAGTACAAACAGATAAACGGTTTAAAGTAGTAGCTACATTAAGTATGTTTAATTCAGGCCAAGTAAGGCGTAATGGTTTTCAAAATTCTCAATTAAAAACGATTCAGGAACGATTGAAACAAGCATCGGATGCAAGAGCACAAGAAGCCGCAGGGGGCAAAATACTTTATTCGGGTGTTGCAAGCATAACAGATGAAGAAATTGCAAAAACTTCAACCGATCTGTATCGCGAAGGATATGAATACTATTATAGGACGCACGCTCATCCTAATTCAACCTTTCTGTATACTACAAGTAGCTTGATGGATTTAATGGCTTGGGATGCAACGGATCAAATTGAATTGATTAATCAACCTTTATTAATGATAGCAGGAAGCAAGGCAGATACAAAATATATGACTGATGAAGCATTTAAAAAAGCAGTCAATGCAAAAAATAAACAATTGTTTTTAGTAGAAGGTGCTACTCATATACAGACATATTGGAAACCTGAATGCGTATTACAAATAGTAAATAAATTGGTTAATTTCTATAAAATCAACCTTTAAAATTGAATGATGGTAAATCATAAATTAAAGTATATATTACTATTGTTTTTTTTAACTATTTTGTATACAAGCTGCAAGAGTAGTAAAAATAAGAACGAACAAGATAACCTTGTTTTCCCGCAAGGCAAAGAAGTAAATAATAACAATTTTACTGGCAAAGTTTGGCTACAAATGTTGGTTCAATCCGACAGTACATTATACACACAAATTGGCAATGTTACTTTTGAACCCAAAGCTAGAACTAAATGGCACTATCACAAAGGAGGTCAGATACTTTTGGTAACAAGAGGAGTGGGGTACTATCAAGAAAAAGGCAAACCGAAAGAAGTTATTAAAAAAGGAGATGTAATAAAATGTCCTTCTAATATAGTGCATTGGCATGGAGCTTCGTCAGAGGATACAATGATACACATAGCAATAAGTCCAAACTTAAATGATGGTGGTGTGGTTTGGTTAAAATCTGTGTCCGATGAAGAATATTATCAATAAAAAATGATGAAAAATTTTTCATTATGATAATTCTTACTTGCTAGGCATTTACATAACGACATTTCGTGTCATGCTTCAAAGAGAAAAATGTTAGAAATCTGTATAGCATATTTCAGGTAAATCCTTGCTTATATAAGAATGTATATATCTTTTCAAAATTATTATGAAATTATATTGAAGTCAAACGTTGAAAAGAAATTTTTATTTAACATTTAAAATATAATTATTGAATATATAATTTTGAAAATATTATATTAAAAAATATGTAAATTTTAATATATTACAGGCTATTAGTTTATATAAAAACTGTAATTTATAGATCATTTAAATAACCTATATTTTCAAATATAAGTTGTATAATATTTGTATGAATATTAAGTTAAATTATCTTCTAGCTGTTTTTTTATATTTTCTATTTCTTTCATATCTAATTGATGATAACAATGATATATACTAAGGTTCTGGATATTAAAAGTAATTATAGGTACTAAAAAAACGTACGAATAATTAACAGACTTGATCAATTGAATAAAAAGAAAATTAAGAAAGGAGTAAAAGACTTTAATGTTTTTTTATCACAAATTTTTTATCAATTCATCTATATTGATACGATTCATATAATTGGCATCAACAAAAGAGTATGTGATCTTATAATTTTTATCTATAACAAATACAGCAGGTATAGGAAGAGAATTTTCATCATTTCCGTTAAATTCTCTCAAGTTAATTCCTAATTGCCGGTAATGAGGAATAACAAAATCCTGTAATTCAAATGAAATACCAAGTTGTTTAGCAAAAATGTTATCTTCATCAAATAATATATCATAAGATAATTTATTTTCCTCTTTCATCATTGTGCTGTATTCCGGTTTTTGGGGAGATATTGCAAGCAGCTTAACCTTCTTTTTTTCAATTTGTCCCAAAGAATTTTGTAGCGTCTTTAGTTCCAGATTACAATACGGACACCAGTTTCCTCTGAAAAAAGCCAAGATAATCTTATCATAATTATTCAATAAATCATCCGAATTAATACTTATTCCTTTTCGTGTTGATTTAAGACAAAACGAAGGAATTTTCCTTCCTTCCTTAAAAGAATAATTTTCTATTCCTTTTGCCTTTAAATCAGCAATTGAATCAGCAAATGCCTTCAATATTTCCTGAGGTAATTGCGTACCTATTGTATTATTCAGATTTTCGATTTGTTTTTGTAGATTTGTCATATCCGATTTATTTAATATATTATAAGCGAAACTCGGTATTTCCTTTTAAATACACAATACCGCATATTTTTATGCGGTAGGGATATAAAAGTCACTCTTTGATGAAAGAAAAGATACGAACAATTACAGAAAAAGAATGCCCACTCGAAATTGCAGTCAATACCATTTCAGGAAAATGGAAAATCCCCATAATCTGGCATATGAATGCAGGAAAGAAACGTCCTTGTGAATTTCTTCGGGAAATAGAAAATGTAGATAGACGTGTTCTGAATCAACAGCTTAAAGAAATGGAAACGGATGGACTTATAGCAAAGAAATCATACAATCAATTGCCTCCGAAAGTGGAATATACATTGACCGAACTTGGTCAAAAGTTAGTAGAAGTACTCTGGCAATTGAACGAATGGGGTAAATTACTTCAGTAATAAAAAATTGAAAAATAATGTATCAATCCTTATATTCCATAGTGACGGACAAGCTAAAACTTTCTGATCATTACTATGATAGATTAATAGAAGTTTCAGAACAGAGATTTTTTACAAATAAAGAATATCTTTTGCAAATCGGTAAGACTTGTTCGTTTATAGGATTTGTGGAAAAAGGATATCTGCGTTCATTTAGAGAGAAGGATGGAGAAGAGTTTATCAGTGATTTTTATGTACCCGGCACTTTTATCACTTCTTACAGAAGCTTTATCAATCAGGAATCCAGTGCAGGAGCTATTCAATCGCTAGAAAATTCTGAAATCTGTTGGCTTTCTTTTGATACCTACAATCTGCTATTGAATGAATCATCGGAATGGTTTAAGTTGGGAAAATATATCTCAGATACACTTTTTATTAAAAAGTGTATGAAAGAAACTTCCTTGCTTATGGATTCGGCACTAGACAGATACAAGTTACTTTTGCAAACCTATCCTCATCTTGAACAACATGTTGCCCAATACCATATAGCATCTTATCTGGGAATAAAACCCGAATCGCTGAGTCGTATTAAATCTCTTAACCTAGGTCATTAAATTATCCATATTCTAGCCGTTACTTTGAAGTGTTAAAAAACTTAAAAGTATGAAACAAAAAGTGACCAGAGCAGATTTGCTATCTGTTTTCTTAAACCAATCAGTAACTAATATTGAAATTAAAAAAGTGACAATTCCGGCAGGAGGAAAGGGTGCATATCATTCACATCCTTGTCCGGTTGTAGGTTACGTTTGTTCGGGTAAAGTCCTTTTTCAGATTGAAGGACAAACTGAAGAGATATTACAAGAAGGAGATGCTTTTTATGAACCCAAAGATATTCCTATCCTACATTTTGATAATGCCTCGCATACTGAGCCTCTTACATTTATTGCTTTTTATCTGAGAGAAGCTAAAGAAGATCTAATAACTATATTATAATCAGAGATATGAAAACAATAAATCCAAAAACAATAAAGAAAGATTTGGTAACAGACAAATATGTTGTTGGGCATGTAATGACAAAACTATTAGATGCAGGAAAAGAATCAGGTACCCATATTTCTGAGTCTTTCTTTGATATGGGAAGCCATACACATTGGCATACACATCCTAATACCCAAATTTTGATAGGAAAATCAGGAAGTGGCTTTGTTCAGAAAAAAGGAGAGAAACTAAAACATATCGAAGTGGGAGATATAGTGATCATCCATGCCAATGAAATACATTGGCATGGAGCAGGGAAATATGGCACTTTTGTACATATAGCCATACAAATAGGTGATGACGAGGGAAATATTATTATGCCACTAACTGAATCGGAATATAATGAAGTAGATAATCTAAATAAATGATAAATTATGCCCTTTGTAAGAATAAGCCTTCATAAAGAACTAAACGAAAAAGTAAAGAATCAGATATCTTTATGTGTACATCAGGCATTAATGCAAAAATTTCTGATACCAGAAAACGATTATTTTCATATAATAGAAGAACTAGATGCTAACCAAATAAAATATCCTAAAGAATATCTTGGAATCAGGCATACTGATAGAATGGTCTTTTTACAAATAATTGCAGGCTCAGGAAGAACGGAAAACCAAAAAAGGGAATTATATGCAGAAATAGGTAAAAGTATTTCAGCCACTACGGAAATATCTATTAATGATATTATTATCATCTTAATAGAGAGTGATTCCTATTATAATTGGTCTTTTGGTATGGGAAAAATACAAAAACTGACGCATATCAAATAGAAAAAGAAGAACTAAATTCTCAGTAATATTTAAAGTATTTTCTGATATACGTTGAAATATAAATCACAAGGAGCTATATTTTTTATCTGATATAGCTCCTAAATTATTATCTTCTTACAATTTTCATATCTAGTACCTATCCTATTAGGATAGTAGTATTTTTAGATGATTTTTAAAATCTTATTCACAGTCTACAATACTTTACATTAAGGTCTTTAATTCGTAAAACCTTTTATTATATTTTTATTTTTATTAATTCAAGTACTTTTATTGAATTTATTAAATAACAAGATAATAGTTAGTTAATTGGGAATATTAGATTTCATATGTTAAGATTAAAATTCAATTTTGTGTGTAAAATTTAATAATATGAAAAAAATATTTCTTGTTACACTAAGTCTTTTATTGTTTTATTTAATCAATTTAAAAATAAAAGCACAAATGAAAAATGATACACTTAATTTTCTATCCGAAAAAAAAATTAAGCTTGAAGAAAATAGCAGTTTTAAAGACAATTTATTGAAATTTAATCAATGGAGTATAAATATAGATTCCAAGGGAATTATTATTTGCGAAAATAATAATAAAATTTTTAAAGATGAATCTACTTATTTATTATTAGATACGTTAACATATCTAGAAAAAAATAAATCTGCAATAAAAAAAGATTTAAATTTTTTTAATAATAATTATAAAAAGATTGGACAAAATAAGGATATATTTAAAAATATGATTTCACTCACAAAAACAACAAATGAAACGATTAATTATGACGAAAGCAAAACTATAAATATAGATAATAATCAGGATATCAATAAAGGTAGAGCTATGAACAACAATAGAGATCGTAACCGGGATTTTAAAAGAGATAAAAATAGAGATAGGGGAAGGGATAAAAATAGGGATAGAAGTAAGAATCTAAATGATAGTACAACTAAAATAAAATGTAAAATTAAATATTTAATAATTAAGTAAATATTTATTTGAAATATAGTTTAACATTCAATTTTTATTTTATTAAAATAAAAAAGTAGTTATATTAAAATATTTTAATATAAAATTGATATAAATCATGTTTTATTTAACCAATATATGGTATAAAATTTATATTTTTATGAAAAATAAATAATATAATAGGTTTGTGTTTGAGTTGTTGTAGAGAATGTTAGAACAACTGAGAAGCCCCCTTTAAGGGGGCTTTGTTAATTATAAATTGTATAAATATGTATACACTAATTTTCTAATTTAGCCTTTTCCCATAACTCATTCATTTCATCTGTAGATAAAGAGGGTAAATCCAAATTGGAGTTTTTAGCAATTTTTTCCATTTTTCTAAAACGAGATATAAATTTTCTATTTGTTTTTTCTAAGGCATTTTCAGCGTCAATATTATTATATCTGGCATAATTTATAAGTGAAAATAATATATCACCAAATTCAATTTCTTTTTTTATAGGATCCTGTTCTTTTTTAAACTCATTTATTTCTTCATTTATTTTTTCTAAAATTTGTGAATCATGTTCAAATTCAAAGCCTATGCCTTTCACTTTTTCCTGAATTCTAAAGGCTTTAACCAAGGCTGGTAGGGCAGAGGGTACTCCTTCTAATATAGATTCTCTTCCTTCTTTCAGTTTAAGTTTTTCCCAATTAAGCTTTACTTCATTTTCATCTTTAACCTTAATTTCTCCATAAATATGTGGATGACGATAAATTAATTTCTCGCAGATTCCATGTATAACATCTCCTATATCAAAATATTGAGATTCTGAAGCTATTTTAGAGTAAAATACTAAATGTAGCATTAGATCTCCTAACTCTTTTTTTATTTCTTCTATTTGTTTATTCTCTATGGCATCAGCAAGCTCATAAGTTTCTTCAATAGTATTATTTTTTAAAGATTGAAAGGTTTGCTTTTTATCCCATGGGCATTTTTCCCTCAATTCATCCATTATATCTAATAATCTGCTAAAAGCTTGTAGATTTTCTTCTTTTGTATTCATAAACTAAAAATAATAAAAAAGGCTGAGATTAATTCAGCCTATATATTTATTGAATATAGATATTTTTTTATTCTTCTGTTTTATTTTTACTAGATTTTGTTTTTGAAGTTTCTGTTTTCGGACTTGTTTTTTTATCTTCTTCATTTTCAGCACCCACTTTTTCTTCAGTTTCCTTTAATGAATTTTCATAAGTTTGGATACTTTCTTCTGTAATAATATTGTTTTTTATTAAAATATTATACCAATTAAATAGTTTTTTTAAATCAGAATCATAAACTTTATCTTCAGCATAATCGGGTTGAATTTCAGCCATCATTTTCCTAAGAGATTGAGGGTCATTTTTAGAAAAATTGATTTCTTTGCAAGAGTATTTTTTTGAAATGTTTACTAAAACTGATATAAGAGAAACTTCAGTTTCAATTGTATAAATTGATATATTTTGTAATAAACTTACTTGGCTGTTGGCGTTAATTGAAAGTTTCTTTTGAGTAACTAAATCTTTTACAATAAATCCACCCTTAGTTTGAGAAGCTAATTCAAATAATCCGGGTTTCCCGGTAATAGCAATTATTCTTGTAAGATCCATTTTTTTATAATTAATTATATTATGATTTATTTATTATTAGTTTTTTAATTTAGCGAGAATGAAATTTAATTTTATAATCTACCTGTATTTTTCCTTTAGAAATATCTTCTAACTTTCTTTTTATTAATTTCTTTTTTAAAGGAGATAATAAATCTGTAAATAAAATTCCTTCAATATGGTCATATTCATGTTGAATGATTCGTGCTCTAATATCTTTAAAAGTTTCTGTTTTTTTTACCCAATTCTCATTATAATATTCAATGGTTATTATTTCGGGTCTTTTAATATCTTCTCTTATATCGGGAATACTTAAACAACCTTCATTAAATTTCCAGAGTTCCCCTTCTCTTTTTATAATTTTTGGATTTATAAAAATCTTTTGCCCATTATTTTCCAAATCCTCTTTAATATCTTGATAATCTTCATCTTCTGCTAAAGGAGTGGCATCAATAATAAAAAGTCTTATATTTAAACCTATTTGGGGAGCAGCTAAACCTATCCCGTGAGATGCATACAAGGTATCAAACATATTTTTAATTAATTGATCCAGCTCAGGATAATTTTTGTCTATATCAACTGTCTTTTTTCTCAAAACAGGCTCTCCATAAGCATATATGGGTAAAATCATAATTTTATTTTTTTTCTAAATAAGTTTGAAGAATTAATGTAGCACTTACCTTATCTAGTAAGTGCTTATTTTCTCGTTTTCTTTTATTTTTTCTACTTTGACTAATTGCATTTGCGGCAATTTTAGAAGTAAATCTTTCATCTACTCTTTCTATTGGGATAGTTGGAAATTGATGGTTAATTTTAGTGATATATTTTTGAATTGAGTTTTCAACCTCCGATAATTCCCCATTTAACCTTATAGGTAATCCAATAATTATTTTATCTACATTGTTAGTACTTAAATATTTCTCTAAATAGGGAAGAAGATCCTGAGTCATAATTCCTTCTAATCCACTGGCAATAATCTGCATATCATCAGTTTCAGCCAAACCAGTACGTTTTTCCCCAAAATCAATAGCTAAAAGCTTAGGCATATGAAATGAGTATAAAATTAAATATTAAATACTTTTTTAATGGAATCTACATAATCTAATTTTTCCCATGTAAATAATTCTACTTCCATTTCTTTTACTTCAACATTTCCCCCTTCTTTGTTTCTTTCAAATCTTTTTACTACAGTTTCATTTTTTCTTCCCATATGTCCATAAGCAGCTGTTTCAGTATAAATAGGGTTTCTAAGTTTTAATCTTTCTTCTATAGCATAGGGACGCAAATCGAAAAGATTTTGAATTTTTTGAGCAATTTCTCCATCAGAAAAATTTACTTTAGAAGTTCCATAAGTATTGACATAAACCCCACAAGGTTCTGTAATACCTATCGCATAAGAAACTTGAACCAAAACTTCATCTGCAACACCAGCCGCTACCAAATTTTTTGCAATGTGTCGAGTTGCGTAAGCAGCTGAACGGTCTACTTTTGATGGATCTTTACCAGAAAAAGCACCACCTCCGTGGGCTCCTTTTCCCCCATAAGTATCAACAATAATTTTTCTACCTGTTAATCCAGTATCTCCATGAGGTCCTCCAATTTCAAATTTACCGGTAGGATTAATATGATATGTAATATCACCATCAAACAAAGCCTTAATCTCTTCTTTAGATTCGGCTTTTACTTCAGGAATTACAATGTTTTTAACATCTGCTGCAATTTTATTCAGAACAGTTTCCTCATTGCTGTCAAAACTATCATGCTGGGTAGAAAGAACTATTGTATCTATACGAATTGGTTTATTATCATCACTGTACTCAATAGTTACCTGAGCTTTTGCATCAGGACGAAGATAGGTCATAACATTTCCTTCTTTTCTTATTTTAGACAATACTTTTAAAATGCTATGAGAAATATCTAAAGCCAATGGCATATAATTGTCTGTTTCATTGGTAGCATAACCAAACATCATTCCTTGGTCTCCAGCACCTTGATCTTCCTTCTTCTCCCTATCAACTCCTCTATTTATATCTTGAGATTGTTCATGTAGGGCAGATAAAATTCCGCATGATTCAGCTTCAAATTTATATTCACTTTTAGTGTATCCTATTTTTCTGATTATATCTCTAGTAATATGTTGTACATCTATATAAGTATTGGATTTAATTTCTCCGGCTAATATAACCTGTCCGGTTGTTACTAAAGTTTCACAAGCAACCTTAGAATCAGAATCAAATGCTAAAAAATTATCCAAAATAGAATCAGAAATTTGATCTGCAACTTTATCTGGGTGACCTTCGGAAACAGATTCCGAGGTAAATAAGTAAGGCATATTTTTTGATTTTAATTACAATAAAATTTTTGGTAAATTTAATAACATTAATTAAAAAATTTGCTATCTATCATATAATAAATTTCAATAACAACATTAAACATGAAAATAATTAAGATATTTATATTTTTATTGGGATTAGTTTTATTTATAAAATGCGCTACTAATCCCTTAACAGGAAGGAAATCATTAAGTTTTATCTCAAACGACCAGATATTTCCCTCCTCATTTCAGCAGTATAAAGATGTTCTATCTTCAAGCAAAATTATTACCAATACACAACAAGCAAAAGAAGTGTCTGAAGTGGGGAATCGTATAAAAATAGCAGCAGAAAATTATTATAAGTCCATAGGAAAACAATCGGTTTTAGACGGGTATCAATGGCAATTTACGTTAATAGATGATCCCAAAACAATCAATGCATGGTGTATGCCTGGAGGAAAAGTAGCAGTATATACAGGTATTATGAACGTTTGTAAAAATGAAACAGGTTTGGCGGTAGTTTTGGGACATGAAATTGCTCATGCTTTAGCAGGACATGGATCAGAAAAAATTTCGCAGACTTGTGTAGCTGAATTAGGCGGTCAATTGTTAGGAGGAGTAACAGACAACCAGGTTTTGAGAAAAGTAATTAATGATTATTATCCAATAGCTAGTGATATCACTTTGTTAAGATATGGAAGAAAACAAGAGACAGATGCAGATACTATGGGATTGTATTTAATGGCCATGGCAGGATATGATCCTAGAGAAGCCCCAATTTTTTGGGAAAGGATGATTAGAAAAACAGGCAATAGTACTACTCCCGAATTTTTATCAACCCATCCGGACCCAGAAAATAGAATAGCAAAGCTCAATCAAATTATGCCTAAAGCTCTAGAATATTATAATAATGCATTAATACATGGAAGTAATAATATATTAATACCAAAAAATAATCAAGATTTAGAACCGTCTTTTGATAAAAAAAATGATAAAAGAAAAGAAGCTTCGAAGGGATATATTTATAATTAGATAAAATTTAAATATGAAAAAAAGGATTTAATTCTTATTAAATCCTTTTTTTAACATTTTATCTAGTAAAAAATATTAGTTATTTAAGGCATTTTAGGAAGTACGGCATCAGATATTACTTTAACAACCGGTCTCTCTGTTCCAGATAAAATTTCGTTTACAGCTTTTAATAAAGTTAGTTCTTCTTTAAGCTGTGGAGCAGATTGTTCAACTAAAGTACTTGCTAATCCGGCAGCAGGAACACCTTCTACAGTTTGCTCCAAACGATCCATTTCTGCGAGAGCATCTTTTGCTGTTTCACCTCTACCAATTCTAACGCCATAAACTTTGTTTCTTCCGGATAATCCTGTTACTTCCAAATCACCTACACCTGGAAGACCAAAAGCTGTTTCTGCTTTAGCTCCAAGGGCCTGACCTAATAAAGACATTTCTTTTACAGCTCTATTAAATGTAGCTGCTTTAAGATTATGGTGAGGAAATCCGGTACCTTCTTCTAATCCATCAGCAATTCCTAAAGCTATGGCATATACATTTTTCATAGGAGCACATATTTCAACCCCAGTCTCATCATCGGTTGCTTCAATGCAATAAACATCTGTTCTTGCTTCTCTGGCATATTTACGTGAAACTTCTAAATCTTTACAGCCAAATATAGTTGCTGTAGGTTTTCCCTCAGCGCATTCATTCGCCTTTACAGGACCAGCTATGGCAACTATTGGTGGGAGGGATATTCCTTTTTGTTTAGCTATAGTACGTATAGCTTCAGGAAGAAGCTGAATTTTTCCTTCATTATTTGGGCAGAAACCTTTTGAGGTAAGCCACAATGCCTTTGCTTTGGAAATGCCCTCTAACGCCATTTCTGTAATTTTTGGTACTCCCACAGAGGCAACAGACATAACAACTACATCTGCCCCATCTAAAGCTTTTTCTAATTGGGCAGCTCGGAATAACTTTACTCCTTTAGCCAGTGGAACATTAGTTCGAGGGTGAGGCTTTCCTGCTTCGCAGGCGTCGATTAAATGATCATCCAGCCATGTACCCCAAAGCCTTACTTCCCATCCTGCATTACGGACTGGGGTACATAAGCCAGATCCCATTGCGCCAGCTCCTAAAATTGTGATAATTGACATTTTCTTATTTTTTTTATCTATTAAATTATTTATTATTTTTTATTTATGATATATAACTATAGTTCGGATTTAGGAGATTCAGGTTTTGGACCCGGATATTTTTCTGCTAATTTATGGAGTTGTGTAAAAATATCTTTTAGCTGAGGATAAAGTTTTCGTTGAATTTCACCTACCTCATTATAGATTGCATGCCTTTCTAAATTAGGTTCAATTGTATTTCCAAAATGAGCCATTTGTTTTGATGCATATGCGATATCTTTATTTCCAAATACCCCGGTGCTGGCCATAGCTTGTATGGCCGCTCCTAAGGCTGAAATTTCATCTTCCAAACATATTGTTATAGGTATACCGGTAATATCTGTTACCATTTGCCTCCATAATTCAGAACGCGTTCCTCCTCCCATAATTCGTAATGAAGTTAGATTAACTCCGGTTCCTTTTTGTAAAAATTCCAGATTCATTTTTACCTCATAGGTAATACCTTCTAGAATTGAACGATACATATGGGCTCTGGAGTGAGTACCTCTCCATCCGACGACAGCACCTCGCGCCAAGGCATCCCAATATGGACTTTGTACTGCGTTCCAGTAGGGTAAAGTGATAAGACCTTCACAACCAGGAGGTATGATATCTGCTTCTTTATCCAATCGAATATCAGGTTCACCCAATAATTTGGGATCTCCTAATGCCTGACGAAACCATCCAGCAAGATATGCTCCAGAGTGTTGAACTACTTCAAAAATATAGTTTCCGGGTATTCCAGCTACATAATTACGAAATACTGGGTTATATTTATATTCAGAACTTTGTACACCGGCAACTACTGCTGTGCCTAAATTTAAATATGCAATATCGGGAGTAACCGCAGCTGCTCCTATTCCTGCTGCCATGCCGTCTCCTGCTCCGGCAATTACCGGAATAGATTTTGAAAGACCCCAGGTTGTAATTAATTCAGATTTTAAAAACCCCATTATCTGCCCTGGAGGAACAAGATCTGCCATTTGATCTCTTTTAACTCCAGCAATGTCCATGAGTTCACTACTGTAATTTCGATTACGAATATCAAATAACCCCAAGGTATCTGCACTAGCTTCTGAAGAAACCCATTCTCCCGTTAAATTCCATGTTATATACCCGTGCACATCTACAATTTTATAAGCTTTTTCAAGTGTTTGGGGTTCATTTTCTTTTAGCCAGGCTAATTTATAGATAGCAGGAGGTTCTCCTGGTGGTTTACCGGAAAGATTATGAATGTGTTTAGATCCAAATTGTTTAATTTGTTTAGTAGCTCTTCCATCAAGCCAAAGAATACCATTACGAATAGGTTTTCCTTTTTTATCAAAACAGGCAAAACTTTCTCTTTGGTGCGTGATACCTATAGCTGCTATACGTTCACGGTCTTTAGGTAATAGTTGAGAAACTGCCTCTTGAATGCTATCTCGTGTTGTTTCCCACCAACGGATAGGATTATGTTCATAAAAATCCATCGCAGGTGTATGAAGCTGAATTGAATTTTTAGCACTTACTACTACGTGCCCGGAAGCATTTACTATAATAGCTTTGGTAGAAGTAGTAGAAGAATCTATAGCTATAACTAGAGGTCCATCATTGTAATTTTTTGTATTCATGATGTTAATTATAAATATTGATGGAAAGTTAGTGCATTAAATTTCTGATTTAGGTGATTCGGGTTTTGGACCTGGATATTTTTGCGCTAAGTTGTATAATTGTTCAAATATTCCTTTTAATTGAGGATATAAGTTTCGTTGTACTTGAGCAACTTCATTATAAACTACCGTTTTCTTTAAATCAGGTTCAATTACATCGCCAAAATGAGCCATTTGTTGGGCAGTATAAGCAACATCATTATTCCCATATACTTTGGTACTAGCCATAGCTAAAACGGCAGCTCCTAAAGCAGAAATTTCGTCTTGTAAACATATAGTAATAGGAATACCAATGGTATCAGCCATGATTTGTCTCCATAATTTTGAGCGAGTTCCTCCTCCCATAGCTCTAATGGAAGTTAGTTTAACTCCTGTTCCTTTTTCAATTGTATCAAGATTTAGTCTCATTTCAAAACCGATAGATTCTAAAATAGAACGATACATATGTGCTCTTGAGTGAGTACCTCTCCAACCTACGACAGCTCCTCGTGCTAAAGCATCCCAATATGGACTTTGAACAGCATTCCAGTAAGGAAGAGTTACTAAACCTTCACATCCGGGAGGAATCATAGAGGCTTCTTCATCCAGTTTTGGATCGGGTTCTCCTAGAAGTTTCGGATCTCCAAGTGATTGTCTAAACCATCCTGCCAAATAAGATCCGGAAGATTGTAAAGCTTCAAAAACATAATTGCCTTTTATTCCTGAAGCATGGGTACGAAATGCAGAATCACACTTATAGATAGGGCTTTCAACTCCAGCATTAACTGCTGTTCCTAAATTTAAATATGCAATATCCGGTGCTACGGCCGCAGCTCCTATTCCTGCTGCTTGACCATCTCCTAAACCTGCAATTACAGGAATTGATTTTGAAAGTTTCCATTGGGATACTAATTCGGTTTTTAACATACCCATTGGTTCACCCGGTGGTACTAATTTAGCCATTTGATCTCTTGTTACTCCTGCTATTTCTAATAGTTCATCACTATAATCAAAATTTTGGATGTCTAATAATCCTAATGAATCTGCAGCAGCCACAGATGTCACCCATTCCCCGGTAAGATTCCATGCGATATAACCATGCACTTCTACTACTTTATAGGCTTTTTGAAAAATTTCAGGTTCGTTCTCTTTTACCCATGCCATTTTATAAATTCCAGGTGTAACTCCTGGGGGCTTTCCTGAAAGTTCATGTATGTGTTTGGAGCCGTATTTATTTATTTGTTTGGCGGCTCGACTATCTAGCCAAAGAATACCGTTTCGTAATGGCTTTCCTTCTTTATCAAAGGGTGCAAAACTTTCTCTTTGATGGGTTATTCCAATTGCTTGAATTCTTTCTTTGTCTGTAGAAGATAATTTAGAAATAGCTTCTCCAATGGTTTCATAGGTCGTTTCCCACCAACGTGCCGGATTATGTTCATAAAAGTCCATAGCCGGAGTGTGCAATTGAATGTTTCTTTTAGCGGTTACTAATACATGTCCTTTTGCATCTACAATTATTGCCTTGGTTGAAGTGGTAGATGAGTCTATAGCAATAACTAATGGACCTTCATTTAATGTTTGTGTGTTCATGTTTTTTTGTTGGGTTTTAGTTTTTAACTTAAAAATTTTATATAGCAAATATACTTACTAAAACGAAAGCAAAAAAATATATTTTTTTGTTTTTACATGATAAAAGACAGGTTAAACGAAACTAATAGAAACTAAAATTACAATTTAAATAAAAAATAATAGATTTGGATAAATAATAACTTTCGTAAATGAAGATTTATTCAATATAGGTAAATTAAGTTTTTTTCAGATTTTTTGCTGATTAATTTGTACTTAAAACGTGTAATAAATATAAATATAGAAAATCTAATTATAAGAGTTTTTATATTTTATATCTAGCATTAGCAGAAGCACTTAGATCTGTAAATTTTTGATGTTCAAACTTTATACTACCAACTATTGCAATCATTGCTGCATTGTCGGTTGTATATTCAAGTTTTGGAATGAATATTTTGCAATGATCACTTTCTTTTAATTTTAATACTTCTGTTCTTAATTTTGAATTAGCTGATACTCCACCTGCAATTGCGATGTTTTTAATTCCTGTTAGGTGAATAGCTTCTTTCAGTTTTTTTATAAGAGCTTTAATAATTGTTTTTTGTACAGAAGCACATAAATCATTCAGATTCTCATTTATAAAGTTTGAATTTTTTTTAATTTCTTTTTGTAAAAAATAAAGCACAGATGTTTTTATGCCGCTAAAAGAAAATTTTATGCCATTTAATTTCGGTAGAGGAAAAGAATATTTATTTTCATTTCCTTCTTGCGAAATCTTATCTAATAATGGACCCGCAGGATAATTCAAACCTAATAGTTTTCCAATTTTATCAAAAGCTTCTCCGGCAGCATCATCTAACGTTTCTCCCAATATTATCATATCAAAGTAATTATTAACTTGAA
The DNA here is from genome assembly GCF_002964975.1 of Apibacter adventoris. GTDB lineage: Bacteria > Bacteroidota > Bacteroidia > Flavobacteriales > Weeksellaceae > Apibacter > Apibacter adventoris. The sequence continues at coordinate 140,289 of NZ_PSZM01000040.1, forward strand.
CAATTTGAGTATGACCTCCACTTACTGTAAGGCATAAAAAAGGAAATGTTATAGGTGATCTATTTGCATCTTCTATAAAATGAGCAAATATATGTCCTTGCATATGATTTACTTCAATGAGTGGGACATCTAAAGACATAGATAAAGACTTAGCAAAACTAGTTCCCACAAGAAGAGAACCTACTAATCCGGGACCTTTTGTAAAAGCTATGGCATCTATTTGTTTTTTGCTTATATTTGCTTTATAAATTGCTTGATGTACAACCGGGACTATGTTTTGTTGATGTGCTCTTGAAGCTAGTTCTGGAACTACACCTCCGTAATTTTCATGTACTTTTTGAGTAGCCACTATATTTGAAAGAATTTTTCTTCCATGTATTATTGCCGCTGAAGTATCATCACAAGAAGATTCGATTCCTAAAATTATAGGTGTTTTCATTCTATGGCAAAGTTAAAAATTAAAAATTTATTTTTCGGATTATTAAAAGGTGTATTTTATATTCTTTGTTTCATACTCTTTTTATTTACTTCTTTATTTGTGGTTATTAATTTACCGCCTGTAAAGGAAAAAATAGCACAAAGAGGAATAACTTTTTTAAATCAACAATTTAAAACTCAGATTTCAGCTCAAAAAGTTGATGTGGATTATTTTGGGAATTTAATTTTTTATGAAGTAGCAGTAAAAGATCATCATAATTTTGATTTTATAAAAATAAAAGAACTCAAAGCCTTTACCAACACTCTTTCTTTAATTAAAAATTTAAATGATATTAAAATTGATCAGTTAAGACTCAAAGAACCTGTAGTAAGAGTAATCACATACAAAGGGGAAGAAAAAGATAATTTTTCTCTTTTTATTGAAAAGTTTAAATCAGATAAACCTCCATCTAAGGAAGTTTTTAAATTAGAAGGTAGGGTTGATTTAATTAACGGACAATTGTCAATTATAAATCAGAACCTCCCCAAAATAGATCAAATTTGGTTAGATACACAAGAATTAAATTTAAAAATTCCTAAAGTTAAAATCATAGATTCTGATGTTTATGTTACTTTAGATCAATTCAGATTTAAAGGAAAAAGACATAATGAAAATTACATAGTTAAACAAATTTCAGGAGATATTCATTATTCAGATACCGAATTAGCTTTAAAAAATCTTACTTTAGAAACAGATTCTTCTTTATTGTTAGGAACTCTGTATTTTAATTATTCTAAAAAGAATGGATTTAGTAACTTTTCAGATAAGGTTCTATGGAATTTAGATTTGTTGCATAATAGTAAGATTTCGGGTAAAGATATTCGATATTTTGTAAAAGGTTGGCAAACAGATGCAGTAATGAATCTTTCTTCTAAAGCACATGGAACTTTAAATAATTTACAATTATCTAATTCAATATTTTCTTCAGATAAAACTTTTTTTTCAGCTCCAAGTCTTATATTGAAAGATTTAGTTACTAAAGATAAGATTCGGTCTTTTTCTATAATTACCAAAGAAGCTACATTACAAACCTCTTATAATTCATTACGTACATGGTTACCTAAATTTATTTCTGTTAAAATTCCTCAATTAATTACAAACTTTGGTACAACAAATTATAAAGGAGATTTTTCCATTAATAAAAATATTGTATCAGCTAAAGGATATATGATTAGTGCAATAGGAAAAGTCGAAGCAGATTTGCAATTATGGGAATATTCTTCAAAAACACCTAAATATAAAGGGCATGTAGAAACATTTCATCTTAATTTGGCACCATTTACTAAAAGTACAACTATAGGTCCTATAACTTCTAAAATATCATTTGAAGGCGAAGGATTTAATATAAATCAAATTGATACACGCTTTGACGCTCAGTTGTCTCAATTATTTTTGAATGGAAAAATAATAAATAATATTTCAACGGTAGGAAATTTGAATCGTCAATTATTTAAAGGAAGTTTAAATGTAGCAGATCCTCATATGAGTTTAGAAATTAAAGAAGGTCAATTCGATTTTTCAAATAAAAGAAAGATAACGAAGTTTGAAACCAATATTCATAATTTAGACCTAAATTATTTTACTTCTTTAGTCGATAAAAATACTATTCTAAAAGGTTATATAAATACTGATATTCAGTTTAATAATATAGATGACTTAATTGGAGAAATTAATCTGAATAATGTTACTTTAATACATAATGATTCTATTAATTATGTTGAAAATTTTCAAATTAAGACTACTTCAGATAATGGAAACAGGAATTTTGATATTTTTTCGCCTAATATGATTATGGCTAATATTTATGGTAAATATAAATTAAATGATGTACCGGAAATGCTAAAAAACGGTGTCGGAAATTTACTAGTTAATTACAGGCCTAAAAAGCGATTTGACAATCAGGAGTTTTCTTTTATTTTTGATGTACAAAAATCTTTATTTGATATCTTAATGTTGGGAGTAGATATATCACCGGGAACTACTATAACGGGTAATTATATCGGGAAAAGCAATCAACTACAGGTTCAATTGATTTCCGAGTATATTTATTACAAAAATTTTAAACTTATTTCACCTAATATTTTTATAAATACAGCAGATACCTTAAGACAATTTAAAGGGTCTATGGCTTCATTCAAAATTAATAGAAATAGTTTTGATAATATTAATTTATCAGGATATAAGAAGCATGATTCGTTATTTGCATCTACTAATTTCGCATATGGGAAATATAAGGATCAACAAACTCATTTTGACTTAAATTTGTATCAGACAAGAGTAGGGAATGAGCTGATTTTTGGATTTAGCCCATCTAAGATAGATTTAAATAAAGGACAATGGACCTTAAATCCTGATTTTGAACCTAATGAGGCTATAGCCCATTATAATGTGATAACTAATAAGCTTACCTTAGAAAATATTCAGTTTAAATCAGAAGAATCAGAAATTAAATTATCAGGCGATTATATATCTAAAAATAATTATAATTTTAATATAGATTTAAATGATGTTGAATTAGCTAAAATTATACCTCAAAGTATACTTAAAGATATGTCTATCGAAGGGATAGCTAATGGTTCAGCTAAAATATATAAAACTTCTCAAGAAGTTAAACCTCTCATAGATTTAAATATAGATGAATTGAAATTTAATAATAAAGTATTAGGAAATTTAACAATGGCTGCTACTTATAGTGCTAATGATGATAAATATTTACTAAATGCCCGTTTATTAGATTCAGGAGAAGAACGTTTTTTAGCGAAAGGTTTTATTAAAAATGAACCGGGAAAACCTTCACAATTAGATGTAGAACTTATACCCAATAAAATGAATATTGCTCCTATAGGAACCTTTTTACAAGGAATATTTTCTAAATTTAGAGGAGAAGCTACCGGTGATGTGCATATTACCGGTAATTTAACCAGTCCTGTTTATCAGGGAATGTTAACATTAAGTCAGGTGGGATTTACAGTTAACTTTTTAGGAGTAGACTACCAATTGACTCAAGATCAGGATCTACAAATTTCCGATGGAAGGTTTTTCTTCAATAATATAGAATTAATGGATACCAAAACCAAAACCAAAGGAACAGTATATGGGGTTTTGGAAACCAAGAATTTCCAAGAATGGGGGATAAGTTTAGATTTTACAACCAATAATTTATTGGTTTTAAATACTACGGCTAAAGATAATGACTTATTTTATGGAAATGTTTATGCTTCTGGTGATTTTTCTATAAATGGAACAACCACGAAAGAAATACGGATTTCGGCTAAGGCTAGGGCTCTGGCAGGAAGTAATCTTACTATTAATAGTAGTAGTACTACTAATGCGACAGATATAAGTTTTATTAAATTTTTGCCCCAAAAGATTAAAGAAGATGAAGAAGAAAATGAGGTAAAACCCCCATTAGGATTATCTATTAATGCCGAGGTAACAGCAGATCAGAATTCGGTTGTAAATTTAATTATAAATCAGGAGACCGGAGATAGAATAGAAGTAAGGGGAGATGCAGAAAAATTAAAATTTAATTTGTCTTCGGTAGGAAGAATTACAATGGAAGGAACATATACAATAAAAGGTGATAGTAAATATTACTATCAAATGTTTGTTAACAAAGATTTTACAATTGTTCCTGAGAGTACCATTATTTGGGATGGAAGAGGCCCCACAGATGCCAATTTAAATATAACAGCTACTTATTCAAGAAATGTGAGTAATATTGGTGAGTATTTAGGTACCTCTACTGTACCAGCTACCAATGTTATTGTTAAAGCAATTTTATCAGGATATTTATCTAAACCTAAAATTGACTTTGATATAGATGTTGACGGAGCAATAAATGTAAAAGACCAATTGAAAACTAAATTAAATAATAATGAAGGAGAAAAACTAAATCAAGTTGCAGCAATTGTTATGTTTGGTAGTTTTCTTTCTGATAATATGGGCGGAAGTAATTATGCTTCATCAGCTTATGATATTGTATTAAAACAACTTACTTCCGTAATAAATAACATAAGCGGAGTTTTTTCCTTAGATGCTAATTTTAATGCAGGTTCTCGTATTGGAAATACAAGTGACAGAATATCATTAGATCCAACTTTTAAGTTAAATAATAGATTATCTATTGTAGGATCTGTAAATATGCCATTAGAACAAAAAAGTGCCGCTGATGTTTGGACTTATGGAGCAAAAATTGATTATGATATTTCTAAGAATGCAGATAAATCCCTTATAATTAGTGGTTTTTCCAAGCCTTCAACTTTCGGTTTAGAAACTTCTGTTTTAAGCAATTCAGGAGCCAATAATCAGGCTTATGGAGGAGGAATTGTGTATAAAAAATCTTTTAATAATATTAAAGAAATTATTGGAAGAAAAAAGAAAACAGCCAAAGAAAAAAAAGATTCAGAAGAAAAGAAAAAAACGGAAGAAAAGAAAGATTAAAAAATATACAAATATTGATTTTAAAATTATGTCTTTAGAGCTTCAGCTTAAAATATTGCCTAACAAGCCGGGAGTCTATCAGTTTTTTGATGATAAAGGAGAAATTATATATGTTGGAAAAGCAAAAAATTTACATAAAAGAGTACATTCTTATTTCAATAAAGAACATAATGGAAAAACACGACTTTTAGTTTCTAAAATTAAAAATATAAAAACTACAATAGTTGATACTGAATTTGATGCTTTATTACTGGAAAATAATCTAATAAAAGAATTTCAACCCAAATATAATATTCGTTTAAAAGATGATAAGTCTTATCCTTGGATATGTATTAAAAATGAACCCTTTTCTCGTATTTTTCTAACCCGTAAACTTATTTATGATGGATCTGAGTATTTTGGACCTTATAGCTCTGTCCTTATAGCACGTACTCTTTTAGAACTTATAAAAAGTATTTACCCGCTCAGAACATGTAAATTAGATTTAACACAAGAAAAAATACAGTCAAATAAATATACGGTTTGTTTAGAATATCACATTCATAATTGTTTAGGTCCTTGTGAAGGATATCAGACTTTAGAAGATTATAATGAAAATATAAAGGAAATTCGCGAAATAATAAAAGGAAATTTTTCAGAGCCTCTTTCTTCACTTAAAATGAAAATGATGGAATATGCAGAGAAAACAGAGTTTGAAAAAGCCCAATTTATTAAAGAAAAGCTAGAATTATTAGAAAAATATCAAGCTAAATCTACTGTAATTTCTCCAACCATATCAGAAGTAGATGTCTTTAGCATTATTTCAGATGAATCTGCAGCTTATGTAAACTTTTTTAAAATAGTTAGAGGAAGGATAATTCAATCTTATACAACAGAAATAAAGAAAAAATTAGAAGAAACTGAGGATGAAATTCTTGAAAAATCAATTATAGAAATCAGAGAAAAATTTAAATCATTTTCAAAAGAAATCTATATTCCTTTTTTTATTGATTTAGAGATACCTGGGGTAAAACTTTTTGTTCCTAAAATTGGAGATAAAAGAAAAATATTAGATTTATCAGAAAAAAATGCAAAAGAATATAGGCTAGAAAAACTTAAACAGGTAAAAATAACAGATCCGGAAAGACATACTAATAGAATTATGGCAGAAATGAAAAACCTTTTGCATCTGCCTAAAGAGCCCCGTTTAATTGAAGGTTTTGATAATTCTAACATTCAGGGAACTAATCCTGTGTCTGCTTGTGTAGTATTTAGGAATGGTAAACCCAGTAAAGGGGAATATAGAATTTTTAATGTTAAAACAGTTGAAGGTCCCAATGATTTTGCTACAATGGAAGAAGTTATACAACGAAGATACAGTAGGCAATTAAGAGAAGGAAATGAATTACCCCAATTAATACTTATTGATGGGGGAAAAGGACAGCTGAGTTCGGCATATAAATCTCTAGAAAATTTAGGTTTAGCTGGTAAAATTCCTATTATAGGTATAGCAAAACGTTTAGAGGAAATTTATTTTCCTCACGATTCTATTCCTTTGTATTTAGATAAAACTTCTGAAACACTAAAAGTTTTGCAAAAAGTAAGAGATGAATCACACAGATATGGGATTACACGTCATCGAAATAGAAGAAGTAAAAAGACTTTTACAACCGAATTAGATACCATATCCGGAATTGGAGAAAAAACGATACAACTTTTACTTACTCATTTTAAATCTGTACAGGGCATAAAAAAGTCTACTAAAAAAGAATTAGAAGAATTGATAGGGAAAAAAAGAGCTGACATTCTTTTTGAGTATTTTGAAAAAGAAATGTAAAAAAATATAGTTTTTTGATATATATTTTTTTGTAACTTTTTATTTTCAGTTCAAACATAAGTAATTTCGATATTAATAGAAATTATCTAAATAATTATGCAACGAAATAAAATTATAGTAGTTTGTTTGGATTAGCTAAAGAATACAAATTTGTTCAATTATGTTTATATGTTAAAATTAAATAACATTATTTGCTTTTTTAATAAATTATAGGTAGGGAAATGTAATGCGTAAATAATCAATTTTTTATCAAATTTTTATAAAAGGCATAATAATTTTTATAAACAATATCAAGGGTAAATTTTTCTTTTATCAGATTATTTGCATTAGTGGTAATTTTTTTGCATAATTCCGGATTATTCAATAATTGTATGGTTTTAGAAGCCAAACTATTACTATCTTTAACCTCACATAACATCCCAGTTTCACCATCTACGATTATTTCCGGTATACTTGAAACGTTGGTACTTACTACAGGAACTTTTTTGTAGAATGCTTCAAAAAGAGATAGAGGAATTCCCTCTCTGATTGAAGTTATTAAATATATATTTAAATAATTTAAATATTGAGAAGCATGATTCACAAAACCTAAAAAGTGAATATGATTTTCTATTCCTATCTCTTTGGAATATTTTTTTAAATCATCTTTTAATTCACCATCACCAAAAATAAGAAAATGCGTATTAGAATAATAAATAAGAATTTTTTTAGCAGTATCTATAAAAGTAAATAAATCTTTTGCCTTAGTAAGGCTTGCAAAAGTACCTATTAAAATTTCGTTTTCATTACTTTTTTTATAAATACTTTCTAAAGGAAGAGCAGCGGATTGCTCTGTAAGGGAAATTCCATCATATATGGTAATCAACTTAGATTGATCTTCAATAGAATTTCCCATTACTTTTTCGATAATCTTTGTAACGCAAATAATTTTTGAAATTCTTTTATGATTATATTTCCAATGATTCAATTTTTTATTTTTAATTATATTATTACTTTTTCTAGAATAGATAATCATTACCCTTTTAGGAAGAAAATAAGAAGAGGCTAATGTAAATGTAAGAGCTGTAGAATCATGAACATGAATAATATCTATTGATAATTTTTTTACGAGTTTTATAATTTTATATACGAACCTCAGATCAAAATTGTTAGCTCTGGGAACTTCGTAATAAGGAATTTTTTCCTTAATTAAATCTGAAATAATTACTGCATTTTTTCGAACTAAAACAATATTTTCAAATTTTTTTTGATTTTTAAATTGTTTAATAACATTTAACATCTGAATATCCCCACCTCTAAGTTCTTTAATAGAAGTAATGTGTAAAATTTTTTTCATTATTTTTAAAACCCATATTCAAATATAATTAACTTTACATAAAGATAATTAATGTTATATATTATTATATTAAAAATATTGAAAAATTAAAAATAAATTTTATGATAATAATTATATTTTTATTTATTTTATTTACTATAATTGTTTTCTTCAATTATCAGTTTAAAATTATAACATATAAAAAGAAAATTAGAGTGGTTATGTATCATTCAATATCTACTAACCAATTTGAAGATCAAATAACAATTACAAAAAAGAAATTTATTGAGCAGCTAAATTATTATAAAGAGAAAGGATATAACACAATAAATTTTACAGATATAGAAAATGGCACTATTCCCCCCAAAGCTTTGCTTATCACTTTTGATGATGGATTTTTAGATAATTATCAAGAAGCTTTTCCTCTATTGAAAGAATATGGTTTTAAGGCTGTTTGTTTTCTAGTTTTAGGTAAGTTAGGTAAAAATATGGATTGGGCAGGCAAGTATGTTGTAAAAGAAAGGAAATTAATGACCATTCAACAAATAAAAAGTTGTGGTCCTCATATACAATTTGCTTACCATACTTATAAGCATGATAATTACGAACAACTTTCTTTGGAAGAAATTAAAAAAGATTTAGAATTATGTACTTCAGTTGTGCAAGAAAACAATCTTTCACTATTTCCGGCTTTATCCTATACCTATGGTGGATATTACAGAAAAAAAGGTAAAGAACAAAAAGCTTTTTTTTCCTTATTAAAAAAATATGGAATAAATTATGCTTTTAGAGTTGGGAATAGAATTGCTCTTTTTCCTTTTAGAAATAGCATGACAATAAATCGCATGGATATAAGGGGATATGAAGATATGAATGTTTTTAAGAAAAGAATAAAATGGGGGAGAATTAAACTTATGTAATTAGATAAATTAATTTAATAATATAAATATTTTACCTTATATATAAACAAAAGCCGCTTGAAAAAGCGGCTTTTGTTAGTATTTTTTATTTAAAATTATTTAATCATTTCAAAGCTTCGCTTAATAAAATCAGTCAAATCTTTTCCTTTTAATATATTTTGCGAAAGTTTAGCCAAATCTAATGCTTGTTTTATAATTTGAGCTTTATCTGTCTTGTCTTCTTTAGATAAAATTTCAGAGGCTAAAGGGCTATTAGTATTTACTACCAGATTATACATTTCAGGAAAATTACCCATCATTCCATACATTCCTCCTCCGGTTTGTTGCATATCTTTCATACGTCTCATAAATTCCGGTTGGGTTAACATAAACGGAGCATCATCTCTTCCTAAATTTTCCAATGCTATAGTGTAGGTTTTAGAGTCTATAGTTTCCTCTAATTCTTTTTTTAATGCTTCTTTTTCATCTTCAGAAAGAATAGAAGTGGTTTCTTCTTCTTTTTTGATCAAATTGTTTATATGGTCAGCATCAACACGCACAAAAGAGATATTTTCCTTAGAAGTTTCCAACTTTTGTATTAAATGAGGAACAATAGGTGAATCTAAAAGAAGAACTTCATACCCTTTACTTTTAGCGGTTTGAATATATTGATCTTGTTCATTAATATTTGAAGCATAAAGAATAACCAATTTTCCCTCTTTATCGGTTTGATTATTTTTGATTTTATCTTTTAGTTCATCAAAAGTATAATACACTCCGTCTACAGTAGGATATAAAGCAAATTTATCTGATTTTTCGAAGAATTTATCTTCAGATATCATTCCATATTCAATAACTACTTTTATATCGTTCCATTTTTTCTCATAATCTTCGCGGTTTTCATTCATTAATGAAACCATTTTGTCTGCTACTTTCTTCGTGATATAGGAAGATATCTTCTTCACAGCTCCGTCTGCCTGCAAGTAAGACCTGGATACATTCAATGGAATATCAGGAGAATCTATAACGCCTCTTAGAAGCATTAAAAAATCTGGAACAATACCTTTAACTTCATCTGTAACAAATACTTGATTTTGGTATAATTGAATTTTATCTTTCTCAATGTTTATATTATTTCCTAATTTAGGGAAGAATAAAATACCGGTTAGGTGAAATGGATAATCTACATTTAGATGAATATAAAACAGTGGCTCATCAAACTGCATAGGATACAGCTCATGGTAAAAGGCTTTATAATCTTCATCTTTTAACTCAGAAGGAGATTTAGTCCATGCAGGATTAGGATTATTAATAATATTATCTACAGTTACTTTTTCCGGTTTAGCGTCTTTATCAGCTCCTTCAGGTAAAGGCAAAGTTTCTTCTTTAGTTCCGAATTTTATAGGAACCGGCATAAACCGATTGTATTTTAATAAAAGTTCGCGGATTTTATATTCTTCTAAAAATTCCACAGAATCTTCTGCAATGTGAAGTATGATTTCCGTTCCTCGATCTGTTTTATCTGAAGGTCCTAAATCAAACTGTGGACTGCCATCACAAGACCAACGAACCGCTGGAGTGTCTGTGTAGGATTTAGTAATAATTTCAACTTTATCTGCTACCATAAAAGAGGAATAAAAACCTAATCCGAAATGTCCGATGATTCCCTCTTTTTCTGCATCTTTATGTTTAGAAATAAAATCTTCTGCTCCGGAAAAAGCCACTTCATTTATATATTTCTGCACTTCTTCTTCGGTCATACCAATTCCCTGATCGATAATATGAAGAGTTTTATTCTCTTTATCGATCTTTATTTCAATCATAGGATTACCATATTCTACTTTAGCTTCTCCTATATTGGTTAAATGTTTTAACTTTAAAGTAGCATCTGTAGCATTTGAGACCAGTTCGCGTAAAAATATTTCGTGGTCACTATATAAAAACTTCTTAATCAGAGGAAAAATATTTTCTACCGATACATTAATATTTCCTTTTGCCATATATTTTCTTTTTAATTCAAATTTTATTTGTAGTCCTAAAATTCAAAAAAAGTACCAATTCTCAAAGAATGACAAAATGACAATGAATCATTTAAAGTAAAAATTATTGGGTATAAGTAAAATAAAAATTACATTTGTTTAAAATTAAATTATTATGAAAAAAATACTTATGAGTCTATGTTCTTTGTTATTTATAACTACATGGGTAAAAGCCCAGAATCAATATCCAACAGAAAAAAATTCATCTCCGGTTATTGATGGAGGGGCTATTGAAATGATTAAGCCATCTATGGATGGAGTTTGGGCGAAAGGTTTGTTTATAAACAAACACTTAATTCTCCAATTTCAGCAGGAATAGGGGCTTTTGGTATAGGAAATGATTATCATTTTTTATATTTTGGAATAAATAGTTCTCCTTGGGATGACTTATCCAAAGGAATGTTTTTACGGGAAAATGGAAGATTGGGAATAGCTACTCATAATCCTATAGCCAAATTTGATGTTTCTGGAGGTAAATTAGGACAAGAAAAAGGATCTGAATTACCAATTGCTGCTTTTACTTCTTCTAATGCTAATCAAAATAAATTAATAATAAAACAAATGAGGTGGGCAAATGATAACCAGTGGATTTCAGCAAGTACGAGATTACAGTTAGTAACTGATATTACCCCTCAGGGATATATAGAATTTAATAGTATTCCACCTTCCGGTGTAGGTACTGCTGAAAACCATAGATATGATAAGGTAGGAATAACGATGGGACACGGAAATCAAGAATATTTTAGAATGAATTATGGAAATGGTTTTATAGGATTAGGAACTAATGATCCAGATGAAAGGCTTACTGTAAAAGGTAAAATTCATGCAGAAGAAGTAAAAATAGATTTGCAGGTTCCTGCTGATTATGTATTTCAGAAATATTATACAGGAAGATCTTCGCTAAAAAAAGAATATAAGTTACCTTCTTTAGAAGAAGTAGAAAAATATACCAGAGAAAATCATCATTTACCAGAAATACCATCTGCTAAAGAAATTCAGGAAAATGGATTGCAATTGGGAGAAATGACTAATCTCTTGTTGCAAAAGATAGAAGAGATGACTATATATATAATTGAACAACAGAAACAAATAGAACAACTTAAACAAATAATAGATTCTCAGAATAAATAATATATATTTTTAGAAAAGGTAAGTATAGATTTTGTATATTTCATATTTTACAGATTAAGAAATAAAAGCCTTTTATTTTTAAAGATAAAAGGTTTTTTATTAGATATGTTTAGTTTCAATTTTAAATGTAAAATAATTATGATGTTAGATATACAAATACGAAGAGCCCAAAAAGGAGATTGTTCCAGGTTATTAGAATTAATTCGGGAGTTAGCAGAATATGAAAAAGCAACGGAACAGGTTACTATAACTTTAGAACACCTGGAAGAAAGCGGTTTTGGTAAAAATCCGGTTTGGAGAGCTTTTGTCGCTGTAGATACAAAAACCAATATTATTGTTGGGTTTTCGTTATATTATATACGTTTTTCTACTTGGAAAGGACAACGGTTGTATCTGGAAGATATTATTGTCAATAAAGAATGGAGAGGAAAGGGAATAGGAAGCATGTTATTTGATACACTTCTTAAGGAAATGAAAGAACAAAAATTTACGGGTATGATGTGGCAGGTTTTAGAATGGAATAAACCGGCAATAAAATTTTATAAAAAATATAAGGCTTCTTTTGATCCGGAATGGATAAATTGTAATATAGAAAATTAATTTTCATATTTTATTTTTAACTTTGAAATAGGTAAAAAAAAATCAAATGACTATACAGGTAACTTATGAAGGAGATTTGCATACGGATTCTGTTCATATTCAGAGTGGTGCTAAAATATTAACAGATGCCCCGGTAGATAATCATGGAAAGGGAGAAAACTTTTCTCCTACTGATATGGTTGCTAGTGCATTAGCCAGTTGTATATTGACAATCATGGATATCAAAGCCAGGGATATGAATATAGATTTAAAAGGAACAAAAGCAGAGGTTACAAAATAATGAATGCATCGCCAAGAAGGATAGGAAAAATAAAAATTATAATTCGTTTTCCTCAATTAAATCTGAAGGAAAAGCAGAAAACTATTCTGGAACGTGTGGCGCATACCTGTCCGGTTGCGTTAACCCTTTCTCCGGATATAGAACAGGACGTTACTTTTGAATGGTAAAATTATTAACACAAATTTAACTTTAAGTATAATTTTATACTTACTAATTTTACACTTTATTATAATATTTTACAAAATGAAAAAAATAATATGTTTAGCAAGTTTTTTATCTTTTACCATTGCTTTTTCACAACATCATCATTGGGGATATGAAGGACAAGAATCTCCTGAGCATTGGGGCGAAATAGAAGAAGGAATACAGTGTGGAATAGGAAAATTACAATCACCTATAAATATAAATATCTCTCAAACTGTAATTAATAAAAAATTACCCAAAATTTTATTTAATTATGGCGATGGTAGTGTAAATACTATTATTGATAATGGACACTCATTAGAGTTTGATTTTAAACAAGGCAGTTCTATAATTTATGATCATAAAGTATATAATTTAGTTCAATTTCATGCCCATGAAGAATCAGAACATACAATTGATGGCATAAGATATCCTTTAGAACTGCATTTTGTTCATAAAGCAGAAGATGGTTCTGTATTAGTAATTGGCGTTTTTGTAAAACAAGGAAACGAAAATTCTTACTTTGAAAAATTAAAAATTTTCAAAACTTTGGCTAAAAATGGCAAAGTAAATACTGAGGTTAATTTCAATCCTGAAAAAATGTATCCTAAAGATAAAAGTTATTATCATTATTTAGGATCATTAACCACTCCACCTTGTGTAGAGAACGTAAACTGGATAATATTTAAAAATCCAATAACTATGTCTATTGAAGAAATAGAAGAAATAGCCAAGCATCTTCCTAAAAATAACAATAGACCCATTCAACCTGTTAATGGAAGAGAAATTTCGCACAATTAGTTTAATTTAAAAGTATTGATTTTTTATTAAGCTATTAAAAAGTATTAATTTTGTAAAATGCTTGAGAAAACAAAAAAATCAGTAGCTTTTCATACCTTGGGATGTAAGTTAAATTTTGCAGAAACTTCTACTATAGCAAGACAACTTTTAAACGAAGGATTTACAAAAGTTTCCTTTGATGAAGCTTCTGATATTTATATTATTAATACCTGCTCTGTAACAGATAATGCAGATAAAGAATGTAAAACTATTGTAAAAAGGGCATTAAGTAAAAATCCGGAAGCTTTAATTTGTATAATAGGTTGTTATGCGCAGCTTAAACCTCAAGAAGTTGCCCAAATAGAAGGTGTTGATTTGGTATTAGGTGCCAAGGAAAAATTTAATATTCATAGGTATATTAATGATTTAAAAAAAGATTCTGAAACAAAAATTCATTCTTGTGAAATTGATGAAGCTGATTTTTTTGTCGGATCTTATTCCATAGGAGACAGAACACGTGCTTTTTTAAAAGTACAGGATGGTTGTGATTATAAGTGTACTTATTGTACTATTCCTTTAGCGAGAGGAATTTCTCGTTCAGCAACTTTAGATAATATTGTAAATCAGGCCAGAGAGATATCTAATAAAGGAATAAGAGAAATTGTTTTAACCGGTGTTAATATCGGAGATTATGGAAAAGGGGAGTATGGAAATAAAAAACATGAACATACCTTTCTTGAATTGGTAAAAGAATTGGATAAAATAGAGGGAATAGAGAGGGTAAGAATTTCTTCCATAGAGCCCAACTTATTAAAAGATGATGTGATAGATTTTGTTTCTCAAAGTAAAATTTTTGTCCCTCATTTTCATATTCCTTTACAATCCGGATGTGATGATTTATTAAAGAAAATGAAAAGACGATATCTTTCCCATTTATATAAGGAAAGAGTAGAAAAAATCCGGTCCGTATTGCCGGATGCATGTATTGGAGTCGATGTTATTGTTGGATTTCCTGGAGAAACAGAAGATAAATTTATGGAAACCTATAATTTCATTCAAAGTTTACCTATAAGTTATTTACATGTTTTTACCTATTCGGAAAGAGAAAATACGGAAGCTATTAAGATGGAAGGAATCGTACCTATTGTAGAAAGAAAAAAAAGAAATAAAATGTTAAAAATTCTTTCTGAGAAGAAAAGGCATGCTTTTTATGAATCCCAGTTAGGTAAGGAAAAAACAGTTTTATGGGAACATGATAATAAAGAAGGAAACATGTTTGGGTATACAGAAAATTATATCAGGGTAAAGCAGCCTTATACAGAAATATCTGTAAATCAATTGGAAAAAGTTTGCCTAGATACAATCGATTCTTTAGGAAATGTAATTGTGAAAGATAATATTCTAATTTGATAATATCTAACTAACTATAATAAAAGCATCCATAAATTTAATTGTGGATGCTTTTACATTGTGTCATTTTTTATTATAAATGATCATAATTTTTTAATAAAATCCATCCGGTAAATTTTCTACCATCAGCTATGTTTATAATATACCAATAAGAATTGGTAGGTAATATCCTGCCTAGATAGTAACCATTCCAAGAAAAACAAGTAGTTGATGATTCTTCAAATACTAATTTTCCATAACGATCAAAAATTTGTAAACGCGAAGGAATTCCATCAAACAGATCTAAACCACATAATGTCCAATTATCATTATGAGAATCTCCATTAGGAGTTATTAAATTATTAATTTTAAAAATAATACCTTTTGCTGTTGTAGGTTTACAGAGTGATGTTTTAGACCTTACATAAATAGAATAAGTAGAAGGCTCTAAATTGCTAAAGGTGTTACTTTTTTGCCAAGTAATATTGTCCATGGAATATTCAAGGGGTTTCGGACCTTCAGCAATAATTTTAATATAGTCTTTACCGGCAATGATTTGTTTTATTTTAACTTTTTCATATTCGGATACAAATGTTTTATATGTGTATTTACATCCGTTAGTTCCCGTAATTGTTACCCAGTAATGACCTGAAGCATTGATCGTAATTTTATGCAGATTTGTTCCCTTTTCACCATTACTCCATTCGTAAAAATCATCAACATTTCCCGTATTAGCATCAATAATTATAGTTTCTCCATCCGGACATATTTTATATCCGGATTTTAAAGAACTTTTCGGAACAGGTAATACAGTAAGTTTAATGGAACCTATAGAAGGACAGTATGAAGAAGTTCGAGAAGATATTCTTACATAAACTACCTCATTAACCGGGTTGATATTTTTATAATTTTCGGGATTGCTAATTTTATTTATTTGATTTTGAGCATCTGACTGGTTATGATAATATTCATAGTATACGTCTTTAACTAAACTGATTTGATCAGAAACCGAAGTGAGATCAAAAGTTGTAATACCGTCAAAGTCTTCGTCACAATTTATAATTTCAGGAGTTTTATCTATTGGTATTTTATTTAAAGTGTAAAGAATTACTTTTTTTACAGAACTACAATTAAATTTATTAGTTGCTTTTACATAAATATCTTTGGGAAAAGAAGTAATGATAAATTCTTTTTTATCCGGATAGGGGATTGGATTTATATTGTCATCCGCATCTTGTTGGGAATGAAAATAAGAAAAAGTATATTCATTAGTATCTGCAATTACTTCATTTTTAAGTTTTTCTAACCATATTGAAAAGATGCCGTCAAAATTATCATCACAAACTAAATATTTACTGTCTACTAATTTGGGAAGCGGAATAATATTGATTTCAATACTACGAATAGTGTAGCAATTATTGATTGTATTATTAAATCTTACCCATACATAAGATTGAGTAGAATTAATCGGGTAATTATTAATTTTATTAGGATCGGAAATTAAATCTGAATTAAGTTCTTTCTCAGCTCCATCTTTTGAATAATAAAAATTTATATTTATATTAGAAATATTAGATTTTAACATTTCTTTCTTTGCATAATCCATTAAATTTATTGGAGGTCTTTTTTCATAATTACATAAGTTAGAAATATAATCAACCGCTTCTATGGTATTAATATCTTGAAAATTTAATTTAGAAATGTTGAAACAAGAAGAATCATCATTTATTCTTACATAAATGGTTTTTGAAAAATTAACAGCATAATTAGTAAAATTAATAATAGGTTTTAAATTATCGTGTGCATCATCATAACTTTCAAAATAAGAAAAATTATATCCTGTAGTATTACTAATTAAGAAATTATTATATTCTGTAAGATTTACAATTTCACTATTATCAGAATTATTATCACATAGTTTTACTGTATAGTCTTTAGTTTCAGCAAAACTATGATTAACTAATAATAATCTAATTTTATAAGTAAAAAAACAATTATTTTTTAATTCAACTTTTATATAGACATCTGTATCTTGGGTCAATAGTATATCAGTGATGGATGAATCTAAAGTTGGCGAATTATAATAAGTGACTTTGGTTCCAATAGGGTATCCGTCAAGCATAATTTTATTCAAGTTATGTAATGAGAATTTTTCATTGCCATCATGCCCCATATCACAAATTTCGAAAGTAGATATTTTTTTTACTTTATTATAAAAATAAATGTTAATAGGTTGATTAAAATCACAATTAAATTTAAAATCATGAAATTTTACATAAACATTAATAAAATTTTGAGATATTTCAAATACATTAGGGTTAGAAACAGGGATAGTCGCATTTTTGTCATAATAAAAGCCAATTAACGAAATATTAGAGGAGCCAACCATTTCTTTGAAGAAATCATTTAGATTTACATTGGTTTTTCCTTTATCATTATTATCACATATATATTTTGTTGAAGATTCTACTGAAGTAACAGCCTCTGTAATTATTATTTCTCCTATTGGAGGACAATATTTATTATCATAGTTATTTATTCTTACATAGTACACATCATATGTATTTACAGGATAATGCTTCGGGTTATCTATAGGGTTTACCCCCTTAAGAGCATCCTTATTACTTATGTGATAGGTAAAATGATATTTTTTATAATCGGTAACCAATTTTTCATAAACCGTTAGGTCTTTATATTCACCTTTAACATTTCCACAGGTTGTGATCTTCATAGTTGGTAACTCTATGCTAGTGGGAAAAGAAAATTGAGCAGTAATAATTTGCGAACATTCCTTATAATTTTTATTATATATACGTAGATATAACTTTTTTTTGTCTGGTAAATGTATTTCAAGAGAATTTATCGGGTTAATTTGTTTTTGGGCATCTTCATAAGAATAATAATATTCTACATTCATCCAATCTGCATAATTTTCAATTGATTCGCTGAAGTCTTTGGTATATAAGGTTACAGGATTATTATTTTTATTAGAACAAAATTGAATTTCTTGTTTGTCTCTTAATTTGGGAGTTTTAAATAGTTTTATAGTTAATGGAACCACTGTAATACAGGTTTTAGTTTTTTCAACTCTTAAATAAAAAGTTTTTGAATCAACCGTCATCAAATAATTATCAAGTCCGTTTATTGAGTTTTGATAATTTATAGCATCATCTAAAGAATTATGAAAACTATAATTAACATTTTTTTGTGATCCAATAGATTCAAGTGCCAATGAATTAAAGTCAACTTTGTTAGGGAAATTTCCATCAAAACATTTATTTTTATCTATTTTTTTAGCTGTAGGAAATTCTTTATCAAAAAGAACTTGAATGGTACCAGTAAGATAGGTTTCTGAACAAGTATTATACAAAATTTTAGCTTTATAAGAAGTATTACTTGAAGGATATACAATAACACTTTCTCCAGTCCCTATTAAATTATTGTTATCATCATACCACTCTATTGAAGTTTTAATTTTTCCTTTTGGAGTAAAACGCCAAGCCTCATTTTGTGTTTCCCATATTCCTTTATTTCTGTTGGGTGGAAAAATACCTATAGGATTTTTTTCACTTCCATTGGTTAATCCTATAAGTGCTTGTTTTTCATTTCCAGCAGCACACGTTAAGGGTTTATCTTTTATAAAAACATCTATTATATTAGTAGTTTCATAAAGAACAACTTGAAGTGTAGATTTTTTATTATCGCAGTTAAAATGATTCATATTAAAATAATTGATAACTACAGTTCTAAAAGGTTTTGATCCATAGGTAGCCATAGTAATTTTTCCACAATTACCAATATTAGCGCAACCAAAGGCTTTACTATCATTGGTCATGTCATGATAAGCCCCAAAAATAGTATTACGCATAAGAGATACATTCGGAATTGGACCAGCAATAGTATAAGGACATTCTGTAGAGGCATATTCTGCGGCATTAAAACTTATAACTCCATTATCTCCTACTACAATAGATTTAAAGGTATTACCATAGAAACAAAAGTCGAATGGCAGCTTAATTTCATCACTCCATTTATCGTCTTTGTCAATTATAATTTCTTTTCCTTCACTAAAATTTCCATAAGGTGTATAATTTATAGATGAGACAGTATAATCTAAAGGTTTATTGATTTCAGGATATTCTACAGTAAACTTAATGCCATGTGCTTTATTTTCAAATTTATAATTACAATCTATATTAATAGAATTTTTTGTTTCATTATGATCTTTTATAATTACAGGAGAAACTGTTTGGCTATTACAAAAATTATTAAATACTATGATAAAAAATATAAAGAAGGAAAATAAAGATAGATTTCTCATATGTAGTATATTTTTATATGATCATTTATTAATATACACAAATATATAAATATAATTTTATAGATATTTAAATAATATTAATAAAAAAAAGAATATAAAAAAATAATTTTAGGCTATAAATTATTTTAAAACAATCAAATTAGAAATTAATGTTTAAAACAAAATTTTTCTGTTTCTATATTTTAAAAAATATAAACTTATTCTAAAAGTTTGGTTTTGAACTAGAAAACAAATATATAGTTACTTCAAATACATTAATTGTTAATAGATTAATAAATTTTTTATAATATTACTATTTGTAAAAAAAGTTTAAGTTATTTTTTTAATAAATTTATTTTAGTGTAATTTTAATTACTATTTAAAATAAAAGTATTAATTTTGGTGACCATAAGTTAAAAGAGTTTTTTGAAAAATAAGTCATCCTTAATGGAGGGGTATAACAGTTAATTGACTTTCTGCCACTTAGAAATTTAATTAGTTTATATACAATTACTTTTCTTAGAAATCAACCCTGCTGGTATACACCCTCTCTTTTTTATTTCTATTTTATTCTAATATCATAGCGAATGAGTAACTTTGCAATTAGGTATTATTAAAGTAAATAAACACAAATATTATATATTATGCCAGGATATGAACTTTGGGGTGATAATGAAAAAAAACACCTGAATGATGTTATAGAAAGCGGAATATTAATGCGCTATAATTTTGAATCTTTACGAAACAATCATTGGAAAGCTAAGGAATTTGAGCAAGCAATTCAAAAAAGAATGAAGGTAGAACATGTACAGCTTACAAGTAGTGGTACCACTGCATTGCTAACAGCTTTAAATGCAGCAGGAATAGGCGCAGGGGATGAGGTAATACTACCTACTTTTACTTTTGTTGCTAGTTTTGAAGCTGTATTAAGCGTTGGAGCAATTCCTATATTAGTTGATATTGATGAAACACTCACATTAGATCCTAAAGCTGTAGAACAAGCGATTACGCCTAGAACTAAGGTGATTATGCCAGTACACATGTGTGGCGCAATGGCTGATCTTACAGCTCTTAAAGAAATTGCAAAAAAACACAATATTCTTCTTATAGAAGATGCATGTCAATCATTCGGAGCTACTTATAAAGGAAAATATTTAGGGACAATTGGAGACCTAGGTTGTTTTTCCTTTGATTTTGTAAAAACTGTAACATGTGGAGAAGGGGGAGCCGTACTAACTAATAATAAAGAATATTATATTCATACAGATCAATATACAGATCATGGTCATGACCATATAGGAAATAATAGAGGTGCGGAAAATCATCCCAACTTAGGTTTAAATTACAGAATCTCTGAATTACATGCAGCTGTAGGACTTGCTCAGTTTGAGAGGTTAGATGAAATTCTTTCTATACAAAGAGAAAATAAAAAAATACTTAAAAATGCATTAAAAGAAATAGAAGGGATAAGTTTTAGAAAAATTTTAGATGAAGAAGGCGATAATGCTTCTTTTTTTAGTATATTTCTTACAACTGAAGAGTTGGCTAGAAAAGCTTCTTTAGCTCTATCAGCTAAAGGTATAGGAAATGCTTATTGGTTTGATAATAACTGGCATTATATTAAAAAATGGGATCATTTAAAATTAGTTAAAACATTAGCTCCTTTATATAAAGAACATAAAGAATTATTACCTAATTATGCAAGTGCCGATTATTCTAAATCAGATGCTGTAATAAGTAGGACTGTAACCATACCTATTTCCTTATTATGGACCCATGAAGAGGTGCAAAAAAAATCCAATATAATAAAAGAAGTTCTTTCCGAAATTTTGAATAAATAATAAAATATTAAATTCCGAATGATGAAATTAATTCGGAATTTATTTTTTTAACTAAAATTTTCTTTTTTTATTATAATTTGAATAACTGTTTCAGATAAGGTAGTATAATCATAAATTTAATTTTATGTAAACTTTAATTTAATTTTTCATTATAAAATTATTTAGAAAAAATTTTGTTTAAAGTTTTACTTCTATAAATGGCTATAAATAAAAATATAATACCGAAAAATAATATTTTTAAAAAAGAATAGCTGTATTGGCTATATATTAAGCTAAACCATCGGGAAAAACTCATTTCACCATTAAAAATAAACTTTGTTAAATAAAAATTATCTATAAATCCATATAATATAAAATCCAAAATACTCATAAAGATAGCTCCTAATAGAACAAATATAACAATATATCCAATTTTCCCTAATGGAGAGGTAAAGATTTTTTTTTCAATTTTAAGATATTTCACCGGTTTATTCATAAATTTAAATTTTCAAGACTATGGTTTCTATTCAATTCTATATTTTCTATGGTCCATGTAATTTTTTGTTTAAAAGGGTACTTTCTTACAGGACAATCCTTTTTCTGACATATTTGGCATGAATAATCTTCACATCCATCAACATGTACAAACATTTCAAAACGATTTCCAAAATTATCTTTTATAATTTTTTCTAGTGAACGTAATTCCTTATCAGACTCTTTTAAGTTAAAATACCATGGCATGGTTAAATGGCTATCTAAATGCAAACTGCTTCCATATTTTATAAACCTTACATTATGGATATCTATCCAATTATCATTACGTTTCTTTTCTAATGTTTGTACAAGTTCTTTTATTAAATCCTCATCGGCTTCATCCATAATACCAGCTAAAGATTTTCTTATAATTTTTATTCCTGTGTAAATAATAATTCCTCCAAAAAATAATGCAATAATACTATCTAACCAAAAAAAATGAGTAAAATAAATTAGTATTAAACCTATAACTAACCCTATAGTTGAGTAGGTATCGGATTTTAAATGTTCTCCACCTGAAACCAAAGCTAAAGATTTATTTTTTTTTCCTTTTTGTATGGCTATTACCCCTAAAATATAATTTACAAATCCGCTTGCCGTTACCAATACTATCCCATAATCCAATTTGGAAATAGAATGAGAAATAAACAAATTTTTAATAGATTCAAAAATTATAATAAAACCGGCAATTGTAATTAAGCCTCCTTCTACACCTGCAGAAATAAATTCAATTTTTCCATGTCCATAAGGATGATCACGATCTTTAGGTTTAGAAGAGATATATAAACTATACAAAGAAAATAAACCAGCAAGTATATTGATCGTACTTTCTAAAGTATCGGTAAGTATGGAAACAGATTTTGTAAGATACCAAGCAGATAATTTAACAAGAAATAAAATACAACCTACAATGACTATAATTTTCTGGAAAGCATAGCTTTCTTTAACCGGATTCTTCATGTATTAGATTATTGTCTCTCTGATTATAGCTGGAGCAAAGGTACTTATTTTAAGTCGGACTATAGGTTAAATATAATAAAATTTGACACTTTATATAATTAATTTCTTGAAAAATTTACCTGTAGTTTTATTCTGATTTGAGTAGATCCAATAATGAGTTTTAAAAGTCTAAGTATATAAGACAAACAGCATTATGTCACCAGTATATTTTTATAAAAAAATAAAATTTCTACAAATATAAAAATAGATCCATGTATTTATGGCTTATGCATTTAATTATTATTAAAACAAGAAATAACATTTATAAATATCACCTTTTATTTTTATTTTTGCAAGCTCTACTAAAATTCTAATAATTTATGAATTTAAAAGAACATATTAAAGCAAACACAAAATTAGCTTTGCCTGTAGTAATTACTCAATTGGGGCAGGTTTCAGTTAATTTTATTGATATTATAATTATAGCAGGTTTAGGTGAGAGAGCTGTTGCATCTGCTTCATTAGCAACCAGTGTTTTTATAATATTTTTAGTTTTTTTATTAGGATTTTCATTCTCAATGTCTCCATTAATATCTTCTTCGGTAGCTAAAAATAATAATACTAGAATTTCAAAGATTTTCACCCATGGAATGACAATGAATGTAGGGCTTGCATTATTTATCATAATTATGTTAGAATTAGGATCCCCTTTATTATATAAAGCCCATCAAGATCCGTCTGTCATACCCGATGCTATTCAATTCTTAAATATAAGTGCTTATAGTTTACTACCTCTAATGATTTTTCAGTCTTATAGACAGTTTTCTGAAGGTATATCAATGACAATTTTAGTTACTATAGCTACAATTACTTCTAATGTAATAAATATTATATTAAATTATGGATTAGTGTATGGGTATTGGGGTTTTCCAGAAATGGGAGTAAAGGGTTCTGCTACAGCAACTTTAATATCGCGTATTTTTATAATGTTTTTACTAATTTTTGTTTTACATGTAAATAAAAAATCATCTGCTTATTTAAAATTAGTAAAATGGAAAAATTATAATATAGCTTATTATAGGAAATTGATATCTATAGGTTTGCCTTCTTCATTACAATCCTTATTTGAAATTACTTCTTTTGCAGCAGCATCTTTTATTGCTGGTATGCATAGTTTTTTAGATACTTCTGCTCATTCAGTCACTTCTAATTTAGCTTCAATGACTTTTCAGATATGCAATGGATTTGCTGTAGCAGCCACAGTAAGAGTTGCAGGTTTTTATGGAAAGAGAAATGTTTCGGATATGAGGAAAGCAGGCATGGCAAGTATTTACGTGGTAACAGGTTTCAT
Organism: Apibacter adventoris; assembly: GCF_002964975.1. Lineage (GTDB taxonomy): Bacteria > Bacteroidota > Bacteroidia > Flavobacteriales > Weeksellaceae > Apibacter > Apibacter adventoris. Next base: position 164,586 of record NZ_PSZM01000040.1, read on the forward strand.
GGCTTTATGTGGAATATTTTTTATTCTTTTTAAAAATCAACTTCCATTAATATATTTTTCTAAAGATAAAATAGAAGTAATTTCCATAGCTTCAAAATTGGTTATAATTACAGCATTTTTTCAAATTTTTGATGGTATACAGGTTGTATGTATTGGAAGTTTACGAGGTATGAGAGATGTAGTTGTACCAACAATAATTAGTTTTATTTCTTATGTGGTTATCGCTCTACCTATAGGATATTATTTATGCATTCACCAAAAAATGGGAGCAGTAGGAACTTGGATAGGTCTTTGTTTAGGTCTGGGGTTTGTATCTATAATGTTGCTTTGGCGTTTTAATCTCATCACAAAGTCAAAATTTTTAAATAAATAAATGATTTATATTTATCTGGAAAATAAACCGAATTTACTTTCTATTAATAAAAAAGAAGCACTACCTGTATTAGAGTCTCAAGCTATCGAAATTTTTTCCAAACTAAATTCTTTAGAAGATGTTATATTGGGATTAATAAAAGATGATATTTTTGAATTTAAAATTTTGCCTTTTAACAGGTTTATTTGGAAGATAGAGATTAATGATTTAAAAAATGAAGAAAAAAAAGAATTGTTTTTTTCTACTCAAAAGGTAATTAATCTAATCCATAACATTTTTACTAAAACTAATTTATTTTTAGATATTTAGGTTTACTCTGAAAATTGGTTTTATCTTTGATTTAAATTTCTTTTTAAAAGAATTTAGAAAAAACACATTTATTATCTGTTTTATAAAACATTTATTGGTAAAATATAAAATAACAAGTGAATCTATCAAATCAATTTTATATTATAATTTTAACTTTTTTATTACATTATTTACATGACAATCTAAAAATAATTTATGCAGGAGGTAAAAATTTCTAAATGGCTACCTTGGGTAGGAGCCATTGCTATGTTTATGCAATCTTTAGATGGTACAATTCTAAACACAGCCTTACCATCTATTGCTAATAAATTACATAGATCTCCTTTAGAAATGCATTCAATTATCATAGCTTATACACTTACTTTAGCTTTATTAATACCCTTAAGTGGATGGCTTTCAGATAAATTTGGATCGCGTAATATTTTTATTATGGCGGTAGCTATATTTACCTTAGGATCTTTAGCCTGTGCTTTATCAAAAACTTTAGAATTGCTAATAATAACAAGAATTATACAGGCAATTGGAGGATCTATGATGGTACCTGTATCACGTTTGATACTTTTGTATACCTATCCTAAAAATCAACTTCTTAAAGTTATTAATTTTGTTACTATGCCCGGATTGATTGGCTCGGTAATAGGACCAACCTTAGGAGGGTGGTTAGTACAAGTAGCTTCATGGCATTGGATATTTTTAATTAATATTCCTATTGGGTTTATGGGAATTTTTTTATCATTGAAAGTAGTGCCCAATTATAAAAGAGAAAAGGGTAAATTTGATTTTATAGGTTTATTTTTATTCGGATTGGGATTAGTTTTGCTTTCTTTGAGCTTGGAATTTGGTGGAGATCAAACTTCTAATTTATGGGAATTTTTAATTACTTTCCTTTTAGGTTTCTTTTTATTAGTAATTTATGTTATATACTCAAAACATACATATTCTCCTCTAATAAATTTAAATATATTTAAAATAAGGACTTTAAGAATAGGGATTATAGGAAATTTAGCTACTCGTTTAGGAGTTGGGGGAGTTCCCCTTATGCTTCCGTTAATGTTACAAGTAGGTTATGGAAAAAAACCATTTATTGCTGGAATCATGCTTATTTTTTCAGCCATTACTACAGTGATAGCTAAATCTTGGGTAGTTCCTTTAGTAAAATATTTTGGGTATAGAAAATTGCTGATTATTAATACCTTACTATTAGGTTTTATTATTTCATTATTTGCATTACCTAATAAAAATACACCTTTAGTGTATTTCATTCCTATTTTAATTTTATATGGAGCTATTAATTCTATTCAAATGGCATCTATGAATAGTATTTCATTAGCAGATTTAACTCTTAAAAATGCTAGTCATGGAAATACTATGTTATCAGTAACTCAACAATTATCAATAAGTTTCGGAATTTCTGTAAGTTCAATGATTTTAAGAGGATTTGATGCTTCTAAAATATTTAAAGATGTAATTTTTACTTTTAAAGCAACCTTTATTGTTTTAGGGTTGATAACAATCCTATCTACATTTATCTTCCGAAGGTTAAAATCGGGAGATGGCAAAGAAATGTCTGGAGTAAATCAGTAAAAAATCTTTTTCAAGATATGTTTAACATTTCTATATCTTCTGAGGAATCTTTGTATCCTAAAAAATATAAAATTCCATCTAATCCAATTGTAGAAAGTGAATGTTTTGCATTTTCTTTAACTGTTTTTTTTGCATGAAAAGCGATACCTAATCCGGCAATAGAAAGCATAGGTAAATCATTGGCACCATCCCCCACAGCTACTGTTTGTTGAATATCAATATTTTCTTTTTGAGCTAAAAATTTTAGATATTCAGCTTTCTTTTTGCCATCAACTATGTCACCTATATATTTTCCTGTTAACTTACCATCAACAATATCTAAAGTATTAGCAAAAACATAATCAAAACCAAACTTTTCTTTTAAATAATTTCCGAAATAAGTAAAACCACCTGATATTATAGCCGTTTTATAACCACTTTTTTTAAGAATAATCATTAGTCTTTCTAACCCTTCAGTTATAGGAAGTTTTTTTGCTATTTTTTCTAATATTGACTGGTCTAGACCTTTTAATAGCTTAATACGCCTTTTAAAACTTTCACAAAAATCAATTTCACCATTCATTGCAGATTCCGTAATAGCTTTTACTTCTTTGCCAACTCCTGCTTTTTCCGCTAATTCATCAATTACCTCGGTCTGAATTAAAGTAGAGTCCATATCAAAACAGATTAATCTACGCATTCTCCGATATTTATTTTCCTCTTGCAAAGCTATATCAATATTTAATTCAGATGAGATGATTAAAAATTTTTTTTGAATTTCTCTTATATTAGTAAGATTTCCTCTTACAGCAAATTCAAAACAAGTACGATTAATTTGTTTATCTAAAGGGATTCTCTGAGTAAGGCGGATTATTCTTTCAATGTTTAGTTTAAATTTAAGCAGAACTTTGGAAACAATAGAAATTTGATTTGCATTTAACTCTTTTCCTAAAATATGAATTATATAGCGATTTTTTCCCTGTACTTTTACCCAATCAGAATATTCTTGTTGCGTTAATGCAGAAAAACGTACATTAATATTTAATTCATTAGCCTTAAAAAGTATTTCTTTCAGAATATTTCCTGAATTTCCATTTTTAGACATAAAAATTAAAGCTAAAGATAGTGAATGATGGATATTAGCTTGACCTATATCTAAAATTTTAGCATTATATTTTCCTAATATATGAGTTAAAGCACTAGTAATACCAGGTTTATCTGCCCCTGTAATATTTACCAAAATAATTTCTGAATTTTGCATACAAAAAATGAGGTAATAAAATTATAAATATTTTTAAGACTATTTCAACATTTCCCATAATTTTATTATTTCTTTTGCTTCTTTTACATCATGGACCCTGAGTAAATGAGCTCCATGTTCTAAAGCATACAAATGTAAAGCAGAAGTTGGGGTAAGAATTTTCTGGGCAGTGGTATTTAATAATTTATATATCATTCCTTTACGGGATATACCTACATATAAAGGAAGATTGAAGATAGCGAATTTATCAAGGTTTTTCATTATTTCATAGTTTTGTTCCATAGTTTTGCTAAATCCAAATCCCGGATCTAAAAGAATATCATTAACACCCAATTCTTTTAATTCATTTATCTTTTCTGAAAAGAAATAATTGATGTCTAGTATAAGATCTTTGTAATTAGTTTGTTGAGACATTGTTTTAGGAGTCCCTTTCATGTGCATAAGAACATAAGGAACTTTCAAACGGCCTATAGTTGAAAACATATTTTTATCAATATTCCCACCAGAAATATCATTTATCATTCCTGCGCCTTCATTGACTGTTTCTTCCGCTACTTTTGACCAAAAAGTGTCTACGGAAATTTTAGAATCCGGAAATTCTTTTTTTATTTGTCTAAGAACAGGAATTATTCTTTTTAATTCTACTTCAGCAGATAAAAAATCAGCCCCAGGACGTGTAGATTGACCACCTATATCTATAAAATCAGCCCCATCTACAATTAATTTTTCCGTTTGTTTTAAAGCTTTATCCATAGTAGAATATTTGCCTCCATCATAAAAAGAATCTTCAGTTAGATTTAAGATTCCGGCAATTTTAGGCTCTGAAAAATCTATTAGCTCTCCATTTACATTGATAGTCATATAAAATATAATTTATACAAAATTAAATATGGCAAATATATAATCTTATTTTTTATTGATTTTTCGAATACTCCAGTTGGAAACAGTCGGAATTGAAATTTAAATGTAAACACTGTTGTATTTATAATTTTAATTACTTATATATAAGAATTAAATTATTCTTTATGCAAAAAAATAATTTATATGTTGTCTATTTTTATTTTTTTTAAATATTAGGGATATATTTTTAAAAAACATTTGAAATATTTATTTACAAATTAATAGAAATTTATAATGCTTATACTTTCTTCATTTGCAATATGTTTAACTAATATAATATATTACATTTTCAGATAAAATTTTTAATAAGAAAATATATTAATTAAATAATAGTATTTTTGCTAAGAATTATAAAAATATGAAAGATACTTCTCAACAATTTGATAATGTTATTTCTAGCTGTAAAAAATTATTTAAGAATAAAATGTTAGATTATGGCTCGGCATGGAGAATTTTAAGACTTCCATCTTTAACTGACCAGATATATATCAAAGCTAGTAGGATAAGAACTTTACAAGAAAAAGGAGAACAAAAAGTACCTGAAAATGTTGATGGAGAGTTTATTGCCATAATTAATTATTCTGTTATGTCATTAATTCAAATGGAAAAAGGTGTAGCAGAACAACCGGATTTAAATACTGAAGAAGCAATCAAACTATACGAAAAAAAAGTAAATGAGGCTAAAGATTTAATGCAAAAAAAGAATCATGATTATGGAGAAGTTTGGCGAGATATGAGGGTTAGTTCAATTACAGATTTAATTCTTCAAAAATTGTTACGAATAAAACAAATTGAAGATAATGAAGGTAAAACTCTAGTTTCAGAAGGTTTAGATGCTAATTATTATGACATTGTGAATTATGCAGTTTTTGCATTAATTTTATTAAACTATAATTCCTAAAAAGAAGTTATATGAAATACGTTACAAATTTTTTTAGAGTTATTGTTGGGATCATTTTTATAATTTCTGGAATCGTAAAAACAATAGACCCCATAGGTTTTTCATATAAACTGGAAGAGTATTTTGGAGAAGGAGTTTTTAATATTTCTTTTTTAGAAAATTTGGCTTTGCCATTATCTATATTTTTTGTAATCGCTGAAGTTATGTTAGGAGTGTTATTACTTCTGGGAATATGTAAAAAATTTACTGTATATGCACTTTTATCACTTATTATATTTTTTTCATTTTTAACATTTTATTCAGCATATTTTAATAAAGTTACTGATTGTGGATGTTTTGGTGATGCATTGAAACTTAAACCTTGGTTTTCTTTTTATAAAGATATAATATTATTGTTATTTATAATAATATTGGTTTTAGGTTTAAAATATATAAAACCCGTATTTCCATCAAAAATAAGAATTACATTAGTTATAATATCTTTTGTTTTTTGTTGTTGGATAGCATATATGGGAATAGCACATTTACCTCTTATCGATTTTAGACCCTATGCCATAGGTAAAGATTTAAAAAAAGAAATGAATGATGGTATTCCACCAGAAATTTCTATAATTTATACTATGGAAAATAGTAAGGATAAAAAACAAAAAAAAGTTTCTTCAGAAGAATACATGAATAGTGGCATTTGGGAAGATACTTTATGGCATATAATAAAAACGGATCAAAAAATAATTAAAGAAGCAGTATTGCCTTCAGTTCATGATTTTTACATAGAATGTGACGGTTTTGATAGAGCAAAAGAAGTAGTAAATTCAGACAAGTTTTTAGTATTTACAATTCCCTATGCTCATAAATTAAGCATTATAGAAAAAGCAAAGTTGAGAAAAATCACTAATGAGCTCATGCAAAAAAATATTAATTTTGTAGTGGCTACTAATGATCCGAAGATTATGATTCCTATTAAATCATGTATAACAGATCCTACTACTTTAAAAACAATTAATAGAAGTGTAATAGGATTAATGATTTTAAAAAAAGGAATAGTAGTAGCTAAATATCATGTAAATGATCTACCTACTATAAAACAAATTGAAAAATTATAGATAAATAGTATAATTATGAGAAAAAAAATCGTAGCAGGTAACTGGAAAATGAATAAAACTCTACCAGAAGCACAATTATTATTATCAGAAATAGACAAATATTTACAAGCAAATTCACCAAAATGTGAAGTGATAGCTGGGATTCCTTTTGTTTATTTAGAAAACGCTAAGGCTCAACATAAAAATTTTAAAATATTTTCTGAAGATATCTCTGAACATAAATCAGGAGCCTATACAGGAGAAGTGTCTGCAGAGATGCTAACTTCTCTTCATGTTGATGGATCCATTATAGGACATTCCGAAAGAAGACAGTATCATAAAGAAACCGATGAACAAATAGGAGCTAAAGTTAAAATAGCATTAGAGAATGGATTAACACCTATGTTTTGTAATGGAGAAGTATTGGAAGAAAGAAAAGCAGGAAAACATTTTGAAGTTGTAAAAAGACAAACAGAAGTGGCCTTATTTAATCTTTCAGCAGAAGAAATTAGTAAAGTAGTTATTGCCTATGAGCCGGTTTGGGCTATAGGAACAGGAGAAACAGCTACTCCAGAACAGGCACAGGAAATACATGCTTATATCAGAAGTTTAATAGCAGATAAATATGGGAAAGAAGTAGCCGATTCTGTATCAATATTATATGGTGGAAGTGTGAAACCTTCGAATGCTAAAGAAATTTTTTCTAAACCCGATGTAGATGGAGGATTAATAGGAGGAGCATCACTTAATATAGAAGATTTTAGTGCATTAATAAAAACATACTCTGAAATTTAATTCAAACCTGTATAAAACAAAAAAATCGGATATCATTATCCGGTTTTTTTTGTTTACATAATATAGAAAATGTAAAAAATAAAGAAACATTTTGCATTTAGTTCATAGGGAAATACAATAAAATATTGTATTTTTGTAGTTAACTGTTTCAGTTAAATAAAGAATTGATATTATAATAATATGAGTGAAAAAAAATATACAGCTGATAGTATTCAAGCATTAGAAGGAATTGAACACGTTAGAATGCGTCCATCAATGTACATTGGAGATGTAGGACTTAGAGGGCTACACCATTTAGTATATGAAGTTGTTGATAATTCCATTGATGAAGCATTAGCTGGTTATTGTGATCGAATCGACGTAATTATTGAAAAAGATAATTCTATTACCGTAAAAGATAATGGACGGGGAATACCTGTAGATATAAATACCAAAACCGGACTTTCGGCATTAGAACTGGTAATGACTAAAATAGGTGCGGGTGGTAAGTTTGATAAAGATTCTTATAAGGTTTCTGGAGGATTACATGGAGTAGGGGTTTCCTGTGTAAATGCATTATCTACGGAATTAATAGCTATTGTAAACAGAGACGGGAAACAATATAAACAAGTGTATTCTAAAGGAGTAGCATTAGCTCCTGTTGAAGTTGTAGGAACTTCCGATCATACAGGAACATTTGTAACATTTACACCGGATGCTACGATTTTTAATGATACAGAATATAATTATGATACTTTAGCAGCAAGATTAAGAGAACTTTCTTTTTTAAATAAAGGAATAACTATAAACCTTTCAGATCTGCGTGAAATAGATGAAGATGGAAATCCCAAATCAGATACTTTTTATTCAGAAAGAGGACTAGAAGAATTTGTAGAATTTATAGATGGCAATAGGGAACCTTTAATGGAAGAAATTATACATATGGAAGGTGAAGTGGATAATGTTCCTGTAGAAGTGGCTATGAGGTATAATACTTCTTATACTGAAAATATACATTCATATGTGAATAATATTAATACCCATGAGGGAGGAACCCATCTTACGGGTTTCAGAAGAGCTTTAACCCGAACTTTAAAGAAGTATGCAGATGAGAATATAAATTTAGCAAAAGAAAAAGTTGAAATTACAGGTGATGATTTTAGGGAAGGATTAACAGCAGTTGTTTCAGTAAAAGTTATGGAACCTCAGTTTGAGGGACAGACTAAAACTAAACTAGGAAATTCAGAAGTTAGTTCAGCTGTAGATAAAATTGTTTCGGAGATGTTAACTAATTATTTAGAGGAACATCCTAATGAGGCTAAACAAATTGTACAAAAAGTATTATTAGCAGCCAAAGCAAGACAAGCTGCCAAAAAGGCTCGAGAACTAGTTCAGAGAAAATCTCCCATGGGAGGAAGCGGACTTCCTGGTAAATTAGCTGATTGTTCCTCTCGTAATGCTGAAGAAAGTGAATTATTTTTAGTCGAAGGAGATTCAGCTGGAGGAACAGCTAAACAAGGGCGTGATCGTATGTTTCAAGCTATTTTACCACTAAGGGGTAAAATTTTAAATGTAGAGAAAGCCATGAGCTATAAAGTTTTTGAAAGTGAAGAAATAAAAAACATATATACAGCATTAGGAGTTTCCGTTGGCACTGAAGAAGATTCAAAGGAATTAAATCTATCAAAACTAAGATATCATAAAGTAGTTATTATGACGGATGCAGATGTAGACGGTTCCCATATTACAACTCTAATATTAACATTCTTTTTCCGTTACATGAAAGAAATGATTGAAAGAGGATATATTTATATAGCTACCCCTCCTTTATATTTATTAAAGAAAGGAAATAAAGAATATTATGCGTGGGATGATAAACATAGAGAAGAAATAGCAACGCAACTAGCTAATGCTCAAGGAAAAGGATTTACAGTACAAAGATATAAAGGGTTAGGAGAAATGAATGCAGAACAGCTATGGGATACAACTATGAATCCGGAACGAAGAACTTTACGTCAGGTTACAATAAATAATGCATCAGAAGCAGATCGTATATTTTCTATGTTGATGGGAGACGATGTACCACCTCGTAGAGAATTTATAGAAAAAAATGCCGCTTATGCTAATATAGATGCATAAAGAAAATATAGAATTCAAAATAATAAAAAAACTCTCTTTATATAAGAGAGTTTTTTATTATAATATTTATAGCATTTAAAAAATTGAAAATATTACTTCTATAATTTCTTTAACATAATTTGTAATAAATATAAACTAATTCCATTTATTTCACATAGAGGAGTATTAAAAAAATTATTGATCTTATATTTTGAAGTTTTTATCCTTAACTGAGATAAATAATATTATATATAAAAAATTTACTACTATTATAATATTTTCACATATAAAACATATTTATTTATCAAATAATTTTTTTTGATATTCATCATGAACGTTTTTATTATCTTCGTTAATATTATCAACTTCCTCATTAATATTCATGTCTTTGGAAAAATTATTTCCTTCTATATCATTAATTGAATCAGAAGTATTATTATTTAATTCATCCAATGCTTTAATTTTACTTTGAAAATCAGATATTACTAATTGTTGCGCCTGTATTTCTTCATCCAAAGATTTATTTCGTTCGGTAAGGTTTTGTATATCAGATTTATTAATTTCTATATTATTTTTTATTTTAGATAATTTGGTAATTTCTTTATCAGATAAATCTTCAGAATTAGAAACTTCTATCCTTTGACTATCTTTTCTTATAGCGCCTTCTAAAAATTTAATATTATCTAAATTTCTTATTTTTTGCTTATTTAAAGAAAGACTATATGTTTTTGCATTATTTAAATCATCTGAGTAACAGGATTTAAGGATATTGAGACGGAATTTTTCTAAAGCTATCACCGCAGGTTTCAATTCCTCTTTGGAACTTTCGGCTGTTAAAAAGTCTCCCTGTATATTTTGAAAAGAAGTAAATATAGTCATAGTATTGTCCTCATTGTAACTGTAGGCAAAGTTTCCATTCCATTCCTCTCCTGAAGATGAAAATTTAATATTTGTACCTTTAACTTTATTAACAATGCCTCCTTTGATTTTACCATTTTGTTTCTTAATGAATGTTTTCCAGTTATTAACCAATACCTCTTTATTACAGATAGGATTAGAAAACCCAAAAGCATCCATAGTTTTATCATTTTCAGTATAAGTCATTTCTTGAATATTTTGAGCATGTAGAAATAAAACATATAAAAAACTTATACTAGCAATCAATCTTTTTTTCATATTTTCACATTTTTTAAATAATGCTTAGCAATTTCTTCTCCGGAACTTACAGAATTTATTGCCCATTTTATTTTTAAATTCAATTTTTCTTGTTGGGTGAGTTTCCAGTTTAAGTTACTTTTTTCCAATTTGTTTCTCATCTCATAGAAACAGATCCCTGCAGCAACAGAAACATTAAGACTTTCAGTAAATCCTAACATGGGTATTTGAATACATACATCAGAAAAATCTAAAAAATCTTTACTGATACCCCTAAATTCTGTACCAAATATGACTGCTGTAGGTTGATTAGGAATATAATTTTGAATATTTATAGCTGTTTTTTCAGGAGAAATCGTTGCAATTAAATACCCTTTATCCTTAATTTTCTTTAATGAATCAATATTTGATTGCATAAAATGAATGTCTATCCATTTATCAGCACCTCTGGAAACAGAACTCTCAGGTATAAAAGAATTTCGGTTCTCCAAAGCATATAAGGTTTGAAATCCAAAAGCTTCCATACTTCTGACTATAGCACCTGCATTTCTAAATTGATAAATATCTTCCAATACTGGAACTATAAAATTACTTCTTTCATTTACTAGATTCTCAATCTTTTGTAATTTTTCAGGAGTAATAAAATCCTTAAGATATTCATATAGTTTTAAATTATTTTGAAAATCTTTTTGAATCATGTCTCAAAAATAAGAATTTTAGATGTTAATATTTTCATAAATTGCAAAGTTAAAATCTAAAAATTAATATGAAAAAACAGGTTTTAATTATTTATACCGGAGGTACCATAGGAATGGTAAAAAAATATGGAACCGGAGTATTACAACCTTTTGATTTTAACCACATTTTAGATCATATTCCCGAAATTAAATGGATGGAAGTTTCAATAGATTTTATAGAATTTGAAACACCCATGGATTCTTCTGATATTACTCCCAAAGAATGGGTGAGGTTAGCAAATATTATAATAGAGAAATATATGAAATATGATGGTTTTGTAGTTCTACATGGAACAGATACTATGTCGTATACTTCTTCAGCACTAAGCTTTATGTTACAAGGATTACAAAAACCTATAATTTTTACAGGATCTCAATTACCTATCGGAGAGTTAAGAACAGATTCAAAAGAAAATCTTATAACTTCTATTTACTATGCAAGTTTATATTTAGAAAATGTTCCGGCAATTCGTGAGGTATGTTTATATTTTGAACATAAACTTTACAGGGCAAATCGAACCACTAAATTTTCAGCAGAACATTTTGATGCATTTATATCACCAAATTACCCTATGTTAGGAGAATCAGGAGTAAATTTAGGAATATTTCCTGATAATCTATTAAAATCTAAGACAGAACTTCAGGTTAATTTAAATATAGAAGATAAAGTAGATATTTTCACATTTTTTCCCGGCAAAAGAAAAGAATATTTAGACGCTATGATAGCCAATCCCAGTATTAAAGGAATTGTGTTAAGAACTTTTGGATCAGGAAATATACCTTCAGATATACATACTCTTCAATCAATAGCAAAAGCTAAAGAATTTGGAAAAGAATTAGTAATTATAACACAATGTATCAGAGGTAGTGTAAATTTAGGTAAATATCAAAACAGTTTGATTTTTAGTGAATTAGAGGTAATAAACGGATATGATATCACAGTTGAAGCAGCAATTACAAAACTCATGTGCATATTAGGAAAAAATAATTATACTTCTCAACAAATCAAATATGAATTTGAAAAAAGTTGGGCTGGATAAATTTCTGTATAGCAAAATTATTTTTAAATAATAAAAAAATATGTACATTTGCAAACCATTACAGAGAGGTGCTCGAGTGGTTGAAGAGGCTACCCTGGAAAGGTAGTATACGGTAACCGTATCGAGGGTTCGAATCCCTTCCTCTCTGCTAAAGACTTATAAATATTTATTTATAAGTCTTTTTTGAGTTTATATACTTCTGTTTTTTAACAAATTACCTACATTCAATTACTCTTCATATTTAAAATATAAATTATTTAAAAATTTCAATATTATTCTTTTCAAGGAATATAAAAAGGTTGCAACTTTTTTTCTCAGGTTGCATATTATATTATTAAAAATCAAATATTTACAAATTGTTGAAAAATGGAAATTAATAAACTTAATATATTATTTGTAATCGCAAAAAGTAGGATAAATAAAATGGGTAATGCTCCATTATTTTGTCGGTTAACTTACCAGGAGAAAAGGAAACAATTTTCAACTGGTTTATTTATAAATCCCAAATATTGGCAAAATACAAAACAACAAGCACACCCTCCTAGTGAACATAATAAGTTTATAAATTCACAATTAAGTCTGATTAAAAATAATATTAATCAGGCTTTTTTATTTCTACAACTTCAAAGTGAGAATTTTACAGTAGAACACATATATAAACAATATGCAGGAGAAACTCAAAACGAAGATAAATCTCTGATGGATATTTTCAATTATCATAATAATCGAATGAAAAGTCTTGTGGGTATTGAAGCTTCAATTAATAGTTGGGAAAGGTATCATAACACTCATAATCATATCAAGGATTTTATTTGGCATAAATTTAAGAAAAAGGATTATTCATTGAGGGAGCTAAATCTAAATTTCATTATGGATTTTGAATATTACTTACAAACAGAAAAAGGATTTATGGCTACTACTATTTTTAAAAGTATTCAACGGTTCAGGAGGGTTATTAGAGTCGCTGTAGCAATGGATTATTTGCTTAAAGACCCTTTTTTACTATATAGAGCTAAAAATCCTAAAAAGCAGATTATTTACCTTACACTTGAAGAATTATCCAAATTAGAAAATTATACTTTCTCACAAGCCAGATTACAGCAGGTAGCCGATATGTTTATATTCTGTTGCTATACAGGATTAGCATACCAGGAAATGAATAATTTAACTCAAAATAATATAATAGAGCATGATAATGTTTTATGGATTGATATGTATAGGCAGAAAACACAAAAACAATTCCTTGCTCCTTTACTTCCAAAAGCTGTTCATATAATAAAAAAATATCAAAATGAACAAAAATTATTACCCATAATTAGTAATCAGAAGTTTAACTCTTATTTAAAAGAAATTGCAGATATAGTAGGAATTAATAAAAACCTTACTCATCATATTGCCAGAAAAACTTTTGCTACTACTGTATTACTTTATAACGATGTTCCTATGGAAATTGTAAGTGAACTTCTAGGACATTCAAAAATTACTATTACCCAAGAACATTATGCAAAAGTAGTCCAGAAGAAAGTAAGTGAGCATATTCAAAAATTGAGTAAAAAACTATCTCAAAAGTAATTTATATGACTGTGTTATACTAAATTTACAACACCGTTTATTATTCCAAGATATGCAAATAAAAGAAGTAACTCCATTCACAGATTTACCTATAAATTTTAAAGAACTCAATCATTCTGATTTTGAGAATTATGTGTTTGAAAATGAGGATAAAACTATCATAGAGCCTGATAAACAAGGGTATATTTCTGATAAATTAAATGAAGTTATCGAATTATATAAAAAAGATACTACTATTATTAATGCTAGTGTAGGACAAGGTAAAACAACAGCAATTATTAAATGTATCGAAAAGTACTATAAATCTGATAAAAATTATACAATCATTGTAGCTACTCCTTCTAAATCTCTTGTAAATAAATATATCAAGGATATTGAAGAAGTAAGTAATATTCAAAATATTTGTTTTGATTATCAGTGTCTTGAAGCTTTAGGGATTACAGATAAGAATTTTAAAAACTATTACACCAAACAAATTCAAGTTATAAGTATTCATAGCCTTCTTGGAAATCCAGGTAAAATAGCTGTTAAACAATCAAATATTAAACGGAAATATTATGAAGGATTAATCGAATTTTGTAAAAAGAATAATAGGCGGGTTGTTGTCATTTTTGATGAGATTCATGAAGCCATAGATTGCTTCCAAGAGAAATTCATTTTTAACTTATATAAATGGAGAGAAGTAATCCATAAAATTATTATTTCTAGTGCAACTTATAATGAAGCATCTAAAGTTGTTGTAAAATATTTAGCAGAACTTACTAATAAGAAAATCAAGATTGTAGAAAGTACGAGATGTCAAAATGTAAGTAAATTAAGTGATTTACATATTTGTTTTTATGATCAATTCCATATTGATGTGAAAAATGGTTTTCTAATAGATTTGATTGAAAAACAGATTCCTGTTAGTAGTAAAATACATATTTTATCTTATTCTAAAAAAATATCTAAACAGATATTTAATAGCAAAATAGGAACAATATTAAATAACGCTTATGGAGAGATTAATTTATGTGTAAGTGGTGGAAATCAATACGTAGAAGATAAATGTAATATTGGAACCACTTTTAGAACAGGAGTTAATATTGATGATGAAAACTGTTCTTTTTTTATAATAATGCCTCCGAAACTATCATATATGACTCCAAAAGGAGGTATGCAGATGGGACTTTTTTCTGAGGGTATTATTTCGTTAATTCAGGCATTAGCTAGACCAAGGAAAAAATCAAACATATTTGTAATAACTCCTTCTCCTGATAAATTAATACTTATTCCCAATAAGCCTGTTGATTATATAGCAAAAACAAGCTTAAATTATCTTCCTTTTGATTTAGAGAATTATCAATTAAAATATTATGACATAAATGAGCAAAATAGATTATTAAAAGATTTTTATAAATCTGAGAAGGAAAATATATCCGAAGAAATAGCACATGTAAATGAAAAGGAGTTAGAAATAGTTCCTAAGTTTCCAGATTATGATATTTATAAATTAGAAAAAGGAGAGGATTACTTTAAACAATATTATGATATTTTTGGTAAAAATTTATCTAATTATTTTTATTGGGCAGCTTGGAATAATCAATTTGTTAATTGTAAATTAAAAAATATTATTATTGTATCAACTATTAAATTTGAAGAAGGTAGTATTCAAGAGCAATTATCAAAATATTATTCTAAAACTTTTTTTAATGGTAGAGCATCATATTTTACTTTCTATTCTGATAAAGATTGTTACATTAAATTTAGATTATCTTTGTTTTCAAATAGAATAAAATATAAGCATTTAAAAAAAGAAAAATATAAAATAATAGCTCCTTATAGAAACACTAATTTTGAAAAACAAATTATTACATTTATTCAAAGAATAAAACGGGAGTTTAATTTTAATATATTAAAATTAATTTATCCTCCTGATGGTAATCGAATGAATGCTAGAAATGGGAAATTTATATCATGGAAAAAACCTTTTGACTTAGCAATTGAACTCAATACATATTTAAGGATATGTATGGCTTATTCTATTGAGCTAATGATGCCGTTTGATAAATTATCAAATCAAGAAGAACATTTAATTCGTAATTATCAATCATTATATAAATTTAAAGATATACTTTTAAACGATTACTCTATAACTAATAAAAAAGGAGAACTATTATTACCTAAAGATTCAAAAATTGATTTTAAGAAAAATGATTCCATAGAATTAAAATCTATTTTTAATACTCTTAAAGAAAATGATTCTGTCTTAAAATCTTTTAGTTTTTTACAAAAAAATGCAGATGAAAAAGCAATTTATAGTTTTATTAAAAAATTATTTTTTGAAATAAAAGACACAACATTTGAAGAATCAAAATATTCAAGAATTATATCTCAAATTGAATTACCAGAGAAATCACATTACATAAATCTTATATATTCTATGGAACATCCATGGATTCTACAACCAGGATACGACGTAGATATATATTCTGGAAAAAGTATTGAAGAATCTTAAAAAGATAATTTACTATATATAACTCTACAGTAAATTTCGGATTTTTTAACCAATCTTAAATAAGGTTGGTTTTTCTTTTTTATAAAAACCAGGAGAAAAAATATATAGTAAACAGATTCCTACAATGTTTCAAAATATATTCATTCAGAGTATATAAAAATCTAATAGATTGATTGATGAATTTATTCATTTCTAACATTTAACATTCTTCATTTTAAAACTTAACCCTTAAATACTAAATATTTAACTATTACAATTATGCAATTAAAACAAAGCGAAAGAAAACAAGTAAAGCTCCGATTAGGATTATCAGGAGCTTCTGGATTTGGAAAAACCAAATCAGCCCTATTATTAGCCTATGGAATGACTGGAGACTGGAGTAAAATAGCTGTGATTGATACAGAAAATTCCTCTGCTTCTCTTTATTCAGATTTAGGAAATTATAATGTACTGGATTTATCCGTTCCTTATTCCCCTGAAAGATATATTCAGGCTATTGAATTATGTGAAAAATCAGGTATTTCTGTTATCATTATAGATTCTATCACTCATGAATGGTCTGGTACTGGTGGATGTCTGGAAATTCACGAGAAATTAGGTGGTAGATTTCAGGATTGGAGTTTGGTTACTCCCAGACATCAGGCATTTATCAATAAAATTCTTCAATCTTCTTGTCATATTATTACTACAGCCAGAAGAAAGGTAGATTATTCTTTAGATGTAGCTTCTAATGGAAAAACTAAAGTAGTCAAACATGGAACTAAGGAAATTACCAGAGAAGGATTTGAGTATGAGCTTACAGTTAATTTTGAGCTTATCAATGATAAACATTTGGTTAAGGCTAGTAAGGACAGAACAGGTTTATTTATGAATCAACCTGAATTTATCATCACTCCTGAAATAGGAAAACGAATTTTAAGTTGGTGTAATGAAGGGACTTCCTTAAAACCAGGAGATAAAGTAACTCATGTGCAAAAATCTGAACAACATGAAGAGGTTACCATAAATTCAGTCAGGGATAAAATACAACTCATTAATTCCATTTCTGAATTAGTGGGTTTATATATACAATATCCTGAATACCAACAAGTATTACATAACGAATATGAAAACCGTAAACATTTCTTAATTCAATTAACCAATCCTCAAAACATTTCAACCAATGGAAAATATACTCATACCTCAGGAAATTCCTGATAAGGAGAATCAACTGGTATTACGGAGAATAAATACAAATGGAATTCAAACAGTAATACAAAATCCTGCTAATCTTCCTGAATTTTCTTCAAACTTTATACAAGAATATACTTCTTCTCCTGGTTTATTTAAACAATCAGAATCTACAACAAAACCAGAAAATAAATCCTACAGGCATAAACCTTTTATAGAAGCGAATACTACAGAAATAAACTTATCTCATTTAAAACAAGAGTGTATTATTCCTGTATTTTCTAAGGATAATGAAAGGACTATTGCTCATCAAGAGTTTATAGAAATCACCCAGGATTGCATAGGTAAGATATTTCCTCATCATAGTTTAGATATTCCAGAAATTCGGGTATCTCACCAGATTAAGGGAAGAATACCCGAAGCTATCCATAAAAATGCTAAGGATTTATTAGACCATGAAAAGACTATTTATTATGAGAGGATGGCTTTTATTATCAGAATGCCAAGTATTACCGAAGATATACAAGGAAATCCCTTAGAATTAACCATTGGAGGAGTAAGAGCCTACAATCAAGAAAACCTGTATAACAAAAAAACTATGGAAAAGTTTAAGTTTTTTATTGGTTTTCAGAATCTGGTATGTTGCAACTTATGTGTAAATTCAGATGGATATGTAGAAGATATGCGAGTATCTTCCTATCAGGAATTACAGAATAGTATTCTACAAGTATTACAAAAATATGAAGCAGAAAGACATATATTCCAAATGAAACAACTCCCTGAATATAGTTTGACAGAACAGCAATTTGCTCAATTATTAGGAAAAACAAGATTATATCAGCATTTACCCAAAAAGGAAAAAGAGAACTTACAAATTCCTGAATTGATTTTTAATGATAGTCAGTTTTCTACTATTGCAAAAGATTATTATATGGATGAGAGTTTTTGCAGGGATTCAACAGGAAATATTAATTTATGGAAAGTGTATAATTTATTTACCCAAGCCAATAAATCCAGTTATATTGATACGTTTCTGGAAAGAAATGTAAATGCACTGAATTTTACTGAAAGTATTCAAAATACAATGGTGGATAAGTCCTATCATTGGTTTTTGAGTTAGTTAGATAGCCCTATAAAAATATAGGGCTATTTTATAATTTAAGTTTTTAGAGTATATTTTCTTTTAATACTATTTTTTTGATCTCATAATTATAATCATCATCTATACCATGTTCAATTATTTTATTTTCAATAATTTCGTTTATCCATTTATCATTAGTTAGATATTCTTTTAAAACTTTTATTAACAGAATACCATCATTAATTTCATAGTTTCCAATAGTTTCAGCATTCTCAGTCGAAAAGAGAATTTTATTTTCAGTATCGAAAATAATGGATTCCCATAAATATTTTAATTCTTCCTGTGTCATTGTATATGTATTAAATATGTTTATCAAATTCTAGTGGGATAAATTTTACATTTAATTAATTTTTAATTTAGTATGTTGATTCATAGTGATATGAAGTATTTTCTATTTATCTTCTTTTTGTAATATCAATATTTTACTTAGAATAATCAGACATCGCCATATAGTTAATACAATAATTACTAATCCAAAAGCATTATAAAAAAAGAAAAATTTTCTGTAATCTAAACCAAAAAACAGTTTTATAAAAAATCCTATTGTAGCAATAAATACTATAGATTTTATACAATTTTTTAAGTGCTTTACTGTTTCATAATAAAAATCCGTAGAAAAAAAATTATTAAATGTAGAATTTACTTCTGTGGTAGGTTTGTTATTAGATGTATCTTTAAATGTAATAAGAACTGTAAGTATAGTAAGTATAAAGCCTGCCATTGTTAAGGATATATTTGTCAGGTCTCCTGTTAAATCATATGAATCTTGTGTAGTTGGAAGATTAAATAAATTATTCTTATATAAAATAAATAACAAAACAGTTATTAATATAGCAATCAAGTAATCTAATAAAACAGGTTTTCTAAAATAAAAGTCAAGTATCATAACGACTCTATAAAGGTATCTAAATCATTTTTAACCAAATCATACCACTTTTTAGATGAAGTTATTTTTTTTACATCTATTTCTAAAATAATTTCTTTTTTTCCACTTAGCAAATTAAATAATTCTTCGTTCCCTTCTTTATCTTCATATTTAAACATAAAGGATTTAAATGCGTCTACATCTAGTCTATTTCCTTTAATTTTATTAAGCAAATCTAAAACCATATTATTAGCATTAACATTTAATGCTTTACTTTGTATACTTCCTCCTGGAGATTGAAAATATGCTTCTATTCTTAAAAACTTTGGATTTAAAATATTACTTAAATTTCGCATTCCAGAAAAATATTTATTATGTACATCATTTGTAAGTTTATTTAAATCATTAGGAGCAATTTTAATATCAATATTAAGTACGTTTTTTAATTTACTTAATGTTTCATCAATAGGAGCTTCTAAAAAAGCAGTCACTTCTGTAGCTTTACTTTCTTTTAGAACTTTATGTGCAACATTTCTAAAATAATATTCTATATCTGAAATTCTTGGTCCATGATGGTTGTATTCACAACATATTATTACTGTATTCTTATTATAGTCAATAAAAAAATGGGTTTCTTCTGCTATACTACCTTTTGTTGCCTCAGTAATGGGAATTAACTTGAATCCTTCTCTTGGTTTTATTAATGGAACTTTTCCACTTCTTAATAATGCCATTGAACACCTAATTCGCCTTTCTTTAGGTAAGATAACAGCACGGTTCATAAATATTTCTCTTCTGTTATTTTGTCTTGCTTCATACTTATCAATCAAGTGTCCTTGATGCTCTTTGAGTAATTTATTTGAAATATAAGTTATTATATTAAGAACAATATCCTTACTACTCAAATTTATTCCTTTTAAAGGGGTAAATTTTAAAGAAAATAACTGATACCTAATTTCTGTCAGATTATCATCCATATAGCTTTATCTAAAATTTTCTAAGTAAATATATAAATTTTTTCCTAAAATTTTTATCTAAGAATAGTGAATGTCTAATATACCCTAATTAAATACCCCCACCAGTATTAAAGGGAAAACCTCCCCCACCACTTATATAGGAAACAAAACAATTTCCAGACAGTATAAAAATTCAAGATGAAAGCTGAATCTTTTTCCTCTGGATTTTTGTTTCCTGGTGGTCTTACTAACTCAAAAACATAAATCA
Organism: Apibacter adventoris; assembly: GCF_002964975.1. Classification (GTDB taxonomy): domain Bacteria; phylum Bacteroidota; class Bacteroidia; order Flavobacteriales; family Weeksellaceae; genus Apibacter; species Apibacter adventoris. The sequence continues at coordinate 185,268 of NZ_PSZM01000040.1, forward strand.
ATGGTAAAAATTATCAACTACAAAGAAAGAAAAAGGCAAGACGGAACTTCCTTTTTTGTATTAGAAATCTCTGGTGGAATAGAAATGCTATTAAGCCAAAAAACAGGAAACTATTATGCAACCGCTAAAAAAGCGTATTTATCCTGCACTTTTGATGAACTGGTTTGTCAATCCTTACTTGGTTCTGAAATACCAGGAAGAATAGAAAAACAGGAATGTGAACCTTATGAATATACAGTAAAAGATACGGGAGAAGTTTTACTCCTTACTCACCGATATACTTATGTTCCTGGTACTAATAATCCACCAGAACCACAAACACAATCTACTATTCACAAGGAAAATCCTTCTCCCTACATTCAAAAGGAATTAGCAGAGAATCATACATTTTCCCTGAATGAAGAATTAACCGTTTAATTTTTAGTACGTCCATTTTTTGTATTCTTAGTTATATAAGTTCTGCAAAAAGTGGACGTACTTTTTATTTGTTTTAATATGAAAGTATCAGAAATCAAAGTCTACTATACCAATAAAAACCAGGAGAAAATAAAAATAGAAAATAGTCATCAATTATATGATTTAGCCATATCCATTTGGAATATGAAAACTATTGAATTGCAGGAAGAGGTAAAAGTATTGTATTTGAATAGAAACAATCTTGTATTAGGATATTATAGTTTAGCTAAAGGTGGGATTTCTGCTTGTTGTGTAGATATAAGGCTTATACTTAGTACCGCTTTAAAAGCGAATGCTTCTGCTATTGTAGTCATACATAATCATCATCCTAGTTCTAATCCAAATCCTTCTAAAAGTGATTGGAATTTAACAGAGAAGATACAAAATGCCTGTAAATTACTGGATTTAGTATTTGTAGACCATTTGGTACTAACCAAAGAAACTTATTTTAGTTTTGCTGATAAGGAGTTCTTCTTATAAAATTAAAAGCAAGATTTAAGATTATTTAAAAAACTGTTTAGTATGCAGAATATCCAAAATATAAATATTTTCATTTTCAATAATAAAATGAATTCCATAAGGAAAAGTAGGAGTAAAAGCAATACGAATATTTCTGTATCTGATTTGGTGATGTAAAGGATTATCTTTAAGCAAATCAATACACTCAATTAATTCATTAATAAAAACGGGTTTTCAGAGATTCAGAAATAGCCTGATAATACTCGGAAGATTTATGAATATTAGTTTGAGCTTGTGCTGATAAGTGAATTACATAGAGTATCTTCATAAGTTATTACAGGCTTTTTTTGAATTGATCCCATGAAGTATAGTTTATTTCTCCTTTCTCATGTTTATCTAACCTTTCATCCATCAAAGTTTTATATTCATCTGAAAGCTCAAACTCATTTGCTTTTTGTTTAAGTATATCTTCCAGATAATTCTTTAACTTTCTACCTTCTTTTTCAGCCTGAATTTGAAGTAAAGCTAACGTCTGATTATCTAAAGAAACTTCTTTTCGTATTTTATGCTGTTGTAACATAACTGTAATATTTACAGTAAATATACGTAAATTATCGGAAGAGTAAAAAATTGTAAAAAATCCAAAATTTACTGTTGAGTTATATAAGAAGAAATGTAAAATTTAGATTTTTATGCACGTTTTTTCTAGGGATTATATATAAGATTATAGAAAAAGTGTGCATTATTTTATAAATCTGTATGATGTTAAAAATATAATATTCTTCTTTTCCTGGTTTATTGAAGATTATAAAAACCAGGAGATAAAGTATTTATAGTGAAAGTGTGAAGTATTTAATTCTCCTCCTTAAAAGGTTAATATCAGAATTTTATAAAACTTAACAGATAGTATTAATAGCGTTTTTTAGTTCAGTTCTTCTACATTCAATAATTCTTTTACAGGAATTTCCAAAGCAACAGCAATTCTATAAAGAGTAAAAATGGTAGGATTAGTTCTTCCTGATTCTATTCTGGAAATATTGGTAGTATCAATTTCTCCTTCTATTTTTCCTACTAAATCTACTTGGGTTAATCCCTTAGATTCCCTTATTTCCTTAATTTTCTTACCTACAGTTTTAAGTAATTCAGATTTTTTCATTCTTGACATATTTGACAAGTCAAGTAAATCTTTATCTTTGTAAATATTAATGCCATTTATGGCAATATTCAAAATTTTATTATGATGAAAAATATATTTATAATCTTATTCTCTCTAATAGTATTATTCTCCAATGCACAAAACCTTACGTTAGACGAATTAATGACATTGCGTAAAAGTAATATAACAGAAGTAAAACATTATTTAACTAATAAGAATTGGGAGTTTAGTAGATATAAACAAGGAGGAAATAAAATACCAAATATGTACGAATTTAATTATCAAAACTATATATCCACAGTATTATATATGGAACATCCAAAAGGAAATACAAATTTATCTCGGATAATAGTATTAACAACAAGTGATAAAAAAGCACAAGAATATGCAGAAAGAGTATTATCATTTAATCCAAAACATTTACAAGGAAAATATGATGAATTGGCAATTGCTACCAATGTATATCAAGGTGCTACAACAACATTTATATTCGAATCATACCAAACACCAGGAAGTAAATCACATTATTATCTGATTACAATATTAAATAATCAAGATTATAATAAAAATTATCGAATTAATGCTCTCGTTTTTTATAAATTAAATACTTAAACAATGAAACATTTACTAACATTTCTATTAACACTATCAACATTAACAATAATTAATGCTCAAAATTCATATATCAATTCATTCATTTCCAATAATGATTTGATGGAAATACTTAGTTATGATTTTTATAAAGCGAAAACTTTTTTAGAAAATAGAAATTGGGATTACCTTGATAAAAAAGGTAATGTATATAGGTATTACAATTTATCAGATAGAAATGCATCAATTTACCATGAAATTAATAAAGATAAAAATTTAAATACTGTTACATATATGAGTGATACCGATATAAGTACAGAAGGGAGTAGAAATCGTCTTCGTATAGAAACAGATTTAGGTAATTACAAATATATTGGAAGTACGACTACACAACAAACAGTAAATTTAATTACTTATCAAAATAATAGATATACAATTGTATATAAAGAACTCGAAGATAATAATGGTCATATAATAACTTATTCAAGAAAAATATTATTTAACGAAAATTATAATGCAAATATGAAATAATGAAATATTAGAAAAAGTAGAATCAAATTTATATTCAACCACTCTATACTTATATGAGAGTGGTTTTTTTATATCCAAAAATCAAAAAATTTGAAAACAAATATACCTTTTCAGTTAGGAATGGAATATGAGAACTGGGAATTTGATTTAGAGCCAATGCAAGATAGGATAATGGGATATGATAGTTATATTTATAGTAAGAAAATAATGATTTTTAATACAGAACCCCTTAATATAGAACTAGTATTCCATTGGGATATTTTGGTTGCTGTAATTTTAGAATTTGAAGAAACTGACATAATAAAATTGGATAAAATATTGTTGTCTGATTATATTCAGGTTAATAATTACTTCTATAAATCAGAAGCTAACATAAATTCTAGGATTTATAAATCACTATTGTAATAAATTAAATTTCTTATAAGACATATAATCATTTTATCCTGGTTTTTTGAATATATAATGAATATTATATATGAAAATTACGAATTTGATTTGGTTGAGTTTCGACCCTCTCAAATTTTAGAAAATGGACTGAGATATGAAATATATGAATATATCGGTAAATTGAAATTACCAGGAAAAAGAATAGTATTATACTTTAATGCAGATATTTTGATGAGAGTTGAGATGATTGATTTATAAAAAAGGGATATTTATAGGAATATATAAAGTAATAAGGTAACATGAAATGTTGAAGAGGCTACCCTGGAAAGGTAGTATACGGGTAACCGTATCGAGGGTTCGAATCCCTTCCTCTCTGCTAAAGACTTATAAATATTTATTTATAAGTCTTTTTTGTGTTTATATACTTTCTATTTTAATGATTTGTGTTAAATTTCTCTTTATATTTTAGATAAAAATAATTTTAATTTCATTCTTTTAAAATAATAAAAAGTCGAAAATCTTTTTTAAATATTGAAATTAATTAATTGAAAATAAGTTGCTTATTAACTATAAAAATTATATTTAGTAACTCTTTAAAAGTCAATTTTACAAAATATTTTTGTTTTATAAATATTCTATAATTGATAAATTGTGCTTAATAGAAAAAAGCTAAACCAATGGCTTCTAGCAATGTAAAGTTTTTGTATTTTATACATTCTAGGATATTGAAACAATTTTACTACATTCATTGCTTTTTATAACTAGAGATTAGGTACATTCTAAAGAATTTAGTAAAAAATTTTAATCAATGGGCAAGCATAATAGTTAAAGAATTATATAATGAAAAGATACTGATCATTTACACTTTTAAAATATTTAAAATAATATTTTAAATTTTATATCATTTTAAAATTATATGATTAAATTTATATATGAAACAAAAAACAGTAACTTTTCGTAATGGTCAACAGGTATCAGCTTTAGGGCAGGGTACATGGCACATGGGTAAAAATTCTTTAAAAAAAATAGAAGAAATAACCGCATTACAAACCGGTATAGATTTAGGATTAAAAGTATTGGACACTGCAGAAATGTATAATAATGAAGAGCTAGTCGGTGAGGCAATAAAAGGATTAAGGGATAAAGTATTTCTAATTAGTAAAGTCTTACCTAGCAATGCTAGCCTACAAGGAACAATACAGGCTTGTGAAAGAAGCTTAAAAAAGTTAAAAACCGATTATTTAGATTTATACTTACTACATTGGCAAGGAAGTTATCCCTTTAATGAAACTGTATCAGCTATGATAAAACTTCAACAAGAAGGTAAAATAAAACAGTGGGGAGTTAGTAATATGGATGTTTCCGAAATGGAAGAGTTTTTTGCTCTGCCTCAAGGAAATACATGTGCGGCAGATCAGGTAGCATATAATCTACAAACCAGAGGAATAGAATTTGATTTATTACCTTGGGCTAATAATAAAAATATGCCTGTTATTGCTTATTCGCCTATTGGTGAAGGAAATTTGGTGGAAAATAAACTTATAAAAGAAATAGCTCAAAAACACCAGGCAACTTCCGTACAAATAGCTTTAGCTTGGACAATCAGAAATGAGGGTCTAATAGCTATACCCAAAGCAGGTTCTGTTGCTCATGTTAAAGAAAACTATGAAAGCTTATCTATTAAACTCACTTTGCAAGATTTAGAATTACTGGATAAACTATTTCCACCTCCTGATAAAAAAATCCCTTTAGCTTTATGGTAAAGAAATAAATATTTTTTTACTAATAAAAATAAAGAAAAAAATAAATATAAATTAAGAAATAAACAATTAAAAAATATATAGAATTGAAATAGCCATTGAGGTAGTGATAGATAATAGATATAGATGAGCAAGAAGGATTGTTTTTTTCGGTATGAAAATAAAAATATTAAATATTGACATTTATCTTTTCTATTTATACAGTATAATAAAATGATTGGGATTAACAATTTTTATTCAATGGTAACAAAATAAAAAAATTAAAAATAGTAAAGATTGTAAAAAAATAACGTTTAAGATGTAAATGGTAGGGGTGATGATGTGAATAGTGGTAGCTAATGTAGGTATTTCCATGAAGGAAAAGAAAAATTAGGAAAAAAATACAGGATAATCTTTTAATTTATCAGATCTATTATTTACATAAATTATTTTATTTATTTGTATAGGTTTTACACTTATTTTTGTATATTGTGTGTTTTATATAAAAAATAATTATTTTGTCTCAATATAAAAATAAAAATATTAAAATAATTAAAAATATTGATTTAATTACGGATTTCCGTAAAATAATATAATTGTTTGTAAGTAATTTTGTTATATAAAAAAGGATAAAATTAAATTTTCAAACATAAAAGATCTTTTTAGCGTCAGAAAGCCTCCTTCTACAAACGGAGGCTTTTTTTATGGAATTTTATTTTTTAAATTTTAATAAAATACTGTTGCAAACAACACTTACACTACTTAAAGCCATTGCAGCACTAGCAATCATTGGGTTGAGTAAAAAACTGTTTACAGAATATAAAACTCCAGCTGCAATAGGAATTCCAATGATATTATAAACAAAAGCCCAAAACAAATTTTGCTTAATTGTAGTTACTGTCTGTTTAGATAAACGAATAGCTTGAGATACTTTTAATAAATCACCTGAAATGATAGTCATTTTAGCAACATCAATAGCAATATCCGAACCTTTCCCCATAGCGATACTTACATCAGCCTGAGCCAAAGCAGCACTGTCATTAATTCCGTCTCCAATCATAGCTATAATGTTTTTATTTTTGGAAGAATTTTGAAGTTGTTTTACAAAGTCAATTTTTTCTTGAGGAGAAACTTCAGACTTAAAATGTGTAATTCCAACTTTTTCTGCAACTAATTTTGCTGTTTCGTGATTATCACCTGTTAACATATAGATTTCAATGCCTAAATTTTTAATTTGTTTTATAGCCTCTTTGGAAGAAACTTTTATTGCATCAGATATAGAAATAACAGAAAGAACCTGTGAATCATTTGTAAATACAAGTACAGTTTTAGCTTGAGATAACTTTGAACTAATATAACTTTGAATAGATTCTGTAATATAAATGTTTTTTTCATTAATGAAAGAAGGATTGCCAATATAAAATTTTTGATTATTAAAGTTACCTACAATTCCTTTTCCTGTAATGTTTTCAATCTGTATAGTTGGTAAAAATTTTGCTTTATCACGGATACTATTTACAATAGCTTCTGCTAGTGGATGTTCTGAAGATTTTTCTATACTATATAAAAGATCGGTAAGACTTTGATTTGTTTCTGTAAACCATTCTATAGAATCTACGGTAGGTTTTCCTTCAGTAATTGTGCCGGTTTTATCCAAAATAATGGAATTAGTTTTTTTAGCAGTTTCTAAACTTTCTGCATCCTTAATTAAAATTCCCTCTTGAGCGCCTTTGCCTACACCTACCATAATAGCTGTGGGAGTAGCTAATCCTAAAGCGCAGGGACAAGCAATAACTAAGACTGTGACAAAGCATTGTATACCAAAAATAAAACCTTGATTTCCTCCTAAAATAATCCAAATCAATAATGTTAAAAAAGCTATAGAAAAAACTATAGGTACAAATATTCCGGCAATTTTATCTACTAATTTTTGAACAGGGGCTTTACTCCCTTGAGCTTCTTGCACGGTTTTTATGATTTGAGAAAGTAGGGTATCACTACCAACTTTTTCAGCCTTAAATTGGAAACTTCCTTTTTGATTTATAGTTCCTGCAAATACTTTATTTCCCTTAGACTTTTCAACAGGAATAGGTTCTCCACTTATCATACTTTCATCAACAAAAGAGTTTCCGGTTAGTACCTCACCATCTACAGCTATTTTTTCACCGGGTTTCACTAAAACAATCATATTCTTTTGTATATTTTTTATCGGAATTTCCATTTCATGTTTTTCATGATGAATAATTGTAACAGTCTTAGGCTGTAATCCAATTAATTTTTTTATAGCAGAAGAAGTATTTCCTTTGGCTGTTTGTTCTAAAACTTTACCAATAAGAATAAAGGTAATAATTACTGCAGAAGCTTCAAAATATACATGAGGTTTTAACCCACGATTGAGCCAAAAAGAGGGAAATAGAGTGTTAAATACACTAAATATATATGCAATTCCGGTACTAACTGCCACTAAAGTATCCATATTGGCAGAATGATGTTTTGCCTGTTTATAAGCACCAATAAAAAATTGTTTACCAAAAATAAAAACCACAGGGGTTGCCAATAACCACATAAGGTAATTAGCCCAACTTTGGTGCATAAAAAAGGGGATCATTCCAATAAGTACAAGTGGAATAGAGAGCAGAAGAGCTCCCCATGTTTTTCTTTTTAATGTTATGAAATGTTGTCTTTGTATATCATCTAATGAGTTTTTAGATTCATCACTTTCATCGATCATCAAATCATATCCAATTTCTTGTAAAGATTTTTTTAATTCTTCTGGGTTTATTAATGACGGTATATATTCTACATTGACAGATGCATTTGCATAATTAACTGAAGCGCTGACAACTCCTGTTTGTTGCTTTAAAACATTCTGACTACTGTTTGCACAAGATGCACAACTTAAATTCATTATAGGATATGTTTTTTTTATAGTAGGTACATTATATCCTAAATTCCTTATTTCTTTTACTACTAGAGGAATTACAGAAGCAGTATCTTCAGCATGTATTTTTACACGATTATTGTTTAGTTCTATGGTATGTGATTGAATTTCTTTTACTGTATCTAAACCTTTATTTACTATTAAAGCACAATGTTCACTATCAACATTTTCTAAAGGTATATAGATAATATTTTTTTGTCCGTTTTTTATAGGGCTCATTTTAATATGTTTAAAATAATACAAAAGTAATAAGAAAAGAAGCCCCCTATTTTGTAAAGTTATGGAATAAATTTATATTATGATTATTTCAATAGTTTTTATATTTTTGCAAAGCATTTTAAAAATGGCCTCATAGTTCAATGGATAGAACAAAAGTTTCCTAAACTTTAGATGTGAGTTCGATTCTCGCTGGGGCTACAACTTAAAAAAAATCACATATGTTGTTATGTGATTTTTTTTATTTATCAATAAAGAAACTTTTTTCTAGATATTGTAATGTAGAATATACTTTGAATTTAGTTATATATCTGAAAAAATGTTTTTAAAACCAGCCTTTGTGATTCACTTGATAGGTATTATAAAAATCTTCATCGGATTTTGTTAAATAAATTATTCCTTCAATTAGCCCAATAGGTCCCATAATTGTAGAGCCTAATCCACAAGTGAGAATGGAAACTAATAGCATAATAAGACCTTCTTTATTATATCCTAAAATAAATTTATGAATTCCAAAAGAACCAAAAAGAATCCCTAAAATTCCAGCTATAATTTTTTTATTTTCTTTTTGAGGATTTGAACTTGAAGTGATTCCACTATCAGAATTTGTATTCTGAGGATAATTTGTTTGCTCCATTTTTTAAGTTTAATTTTACGACAAAAATAAGATATAATTTTTTATTTGAATCTTATTCAGAACTATTTTTTATAAAAAAGTAGTATTTTTGTTATCTAAAAATATTTGACAAATGAATTATGATATTATAGTTATTGGTAGCGGTCCAGGGGGATATGTTACGGCTATTAGAGCATCACAATTAGGTTTTAAAACAGCAGTAGTAGAACGTGAAAAATTAGGAGGCATTTGTTTAAATTGGGGATGTATACCAACTAAAGCTTTACTTAAAAGTGCACACGTATTTGATTATATTAATCATGCAGAAGATTTCGGATTAAATAAATCGGAAGCTACTTTTGATTTTGCCAATATTATAAAAAGAAGTAGAGGGGTATCTGATAAGATGAATAAAGGAGTAGCCTTTTTAATGAAAAAAAATAAGATAGATGTTATTACAGGAAATGCGAAAGTAAAAACAGGTAAGAAAATAGAAGTAACAAATGCAGAAGGAAAAATTACAGAATATTCTGCTCAACATATAATAATTGCTACCGGCGCAAGGTCTAGAGAGTTACCTAATTTACCACAGGATGGTAAAAAAATTATTGGATATAGAGAAGCATTAACACTTAGCCAACAACCTAAATCTATGATTGTGGTAGGTTCAGGGGCCATAGGTATTGAATTTGCTTATTTTTATTCAACTATGGGCACCCAAGTAAAAGTAGTTGAATTTATGCCAAATATTGTTCCTGTGGAAGATGAAGAAACATCTAAACATTTAGAAAAATCATTAAAAAAACATGGAATAGATATAATGACCAATGCTTCTGTAGAAAAAGTGGATACAACAGGAGAGGGGGTAAAAGCATTCGTGAAAACATCTTCAGGAGAAGTTACTCTTGAAGCTGATATTTTACTGTCAGCTGTAGGAATCTCTGCAAATATTGAAAATCTAGGTTTAGAAGATGTAGGGATTGCAACAGATAAAGGAAGAATTTTAGTAGATGATTATTATAGAACTAATGTATCTGGTTATTATGCTATAGGAGATGTTATACCAGGTCCTGCACTTGCACATGTAGCATCGGCAGAAGGAATTCTTTGTGTTGAAAAAATAAAAGGGATAGATGTAGAACCTATTAATTATGAAAATATTCCGGGATGCACATATTGCTCTCCGGAAATAGCATCTGTAGGATTGACAGAGAAAAAAGCAAAAGAAGCAGGTTATGAATTAAAAATCGGTAAATTTCCTTTTGCTGCCTCAGGAAAAGCTACAGCTAATGGAGATGTAGACGGATTTATTAAGGTGATTTATGATGCTAAATATGGTGAGTTATTAGGATGCCACATGGTAGGAAATGGTGTAACGGATATGATTGCAGAGGCTGTAGCCGTAAGACGTTTGGAATCAACAGCTCATGAAATTTTAACTACTATACATCCACATCCTACATTATCAGAAGCATTTAAAGGAGCTACCGAAGATGCTTATGGAGAAGCTATAGATTTATAATTTTATCGAAATATTATTATAAAAAGGAAAACTAAATTATAGTTTTCCTTTTTTTTATAAAAAATAAATATAATGAGACTTTTTTATGCTAAATTTATAAAAAATCCTATTATTGAATTTAGTATTAATTGTACTTGTAATTATTATAGCAAACAAAAAAAGGATCATTAATTAAACTAATATCTTATATTATAAATGAGATTTATTATTAAATTTAAATTTTCCATCATAAGAATAATAGAGTGAATATTATAACAATATCTTTTATAAATTTTTCATAAAAATAAATATATTATTACAATTTTTTAAATTAAAAAAATAGATTAATTAAAGGTTATGAAATGATCATAAAATTAAATAACTATTCTCTCGTTATAATTTTATAGATGTATTATAATATTACAAAAAATAAAAAGAAGATTTTTTATTATGAGAACAATTGGTTTAATTGGAGGAATGAGTTGGGAGAGTACAGTAACATACTATCAAACTATTAATCAGGTTGTGAAAAAACAATTAGGAGGATTACATTCAGCCCAATGTATTTTATATAGTGTTGATTTTCATGAAATAGAATATTGTCAATCTAATAATAATTGGAAAAAAAGTGCTGATATTTTAATTCAAGCAGCACTTAGCTTACAAAAAGCAGGGGCAGATTTTATTGTTATTTGTACAAATACTATGCATAAAGTTGTGCCCGACATGCTTCCATATCTTAATATACCTATTTTACATATTGCTGAAATGACAGTTAAAGCTTTAAAAAATAAAAATATTAAAAAAGTTGCTTTATTAGGCACTTGTTACACTATGGAGCAAGATTTTTATAAAAAGGTTATAATTGATCATGGAATTGATGTTTTGATACCAGAAAAACAAGATCGACGGAAAATTAATGATATAATTTTTAAGGAATTATGTTTGGGTATTATTAAATCGAATTCTAAAAAAATCTGTTTAGATATTATAAATAAACTTTGCAATTTAGGTATTCAAGGTGTTATTTTAGGATGTACAGAAATTGGTTTATTGATCCAACAAAATGATACAATGATTCCTTTATTTGATACTACTTTAATACATGCACAGGAAGCAGCAATTAGATCTTTAAAATAAATTAACATACATTATTTATTATAAATGGATAACTAAAAGAACATATAATTTTGAATCATTATGATATGTTAAATTTTTTCAAGAATTTTCTTAAGATTTATCTCACTTTTTATTCATAGAAAAACAAATAAATTCTTTATAATTTTGTGAAAAATCTTCAGAGTGAAAAAACTAATAATTTTATATTTTATTTTTTTTAGTAGTCAAATACATTACTGTCAATCAATATTAATGACTATTAATAAAGATACTATTTATACAGATTATTTTGAGAAAACTCAAAATAATAATTTAAAACAAATAGGCGTCAAGGAATCTATAAAAAACTTTATTGATTTTAATTTATTAAAACAATATTCTATTCAAAAAAGAATAAATAATTCTACTGAATACTTATTACAGCTTAAAAAAGAATCAGAAAAGTTTAAAGATAGCATTTACTATTCTCAAGAAATAGTAGAACCACTTTTAAGAGATTATTATAAAAAATTAAAAACAGAAAGGAAAGTACAATTATTACTTTTAAAAAAAGAATTATTAAATGAAAAAAATATTGATAAATATATTAATACTTTATTGAAACAAATAAATAATAACATATATATTTTTGAGAAGGAAGTAGAAAAATATTCAACAATACAAAAATATAAAAAACCAGTTTATATAGATGTTTTTTCACTTGAAAAACCTTTAATGGACACAATTTATAATGCTCCTTTAAATCATACGACAATATTTAAAGCAATAGATGGAAAAATATATTTTATTTTGGTAAGTGAGGAGAGGCAATATTTAGGAAATGTTGTATTAGATGAAATATATATTAATAATTCATCTGAGAATGGCAAAAATGAGGCAGATCTAATATACAGCAAAATTAAAAATCCAGAAGATTTTTTAGAAGCCAAAAACAAATATTCAAAACATACGGATAAAGAAAATAGTTTTTATACAGATATAAACAATGATACTCTATATAATTATGTGAAAAATGTTCATGAACCTACAGTTTTTCCTCCAATAAAAACTAATGACGGTTTTAAAATATACAAATATATTTTTAGGGATAATTTTGAGGATTATAATACTTCAAAAAATAGAATTTTTGAAAATTTAAAAAAATCTATTGAAGTAAATACTTTAAATGATCATTTAATTCAAGAATTAAAACAAAAATCCTTTTTTAAAGAAGATATTTATAATATAAAAAAATTTCAAGAATCACTTCCAGGAACTTACGAGAATTTTCAAAAAATGGAATTAGAAAATGAAAAAATTTTAGTATTAATTGGGAATGATATTAAATTTACAGATAAAGAATTATTAAAGCATTTAAAACAAATTCCTAAAGAACAATATCCCAATGTAGTAAATTTCAGTCAATATATTCTCAACGAATGGGAAAATCAGGCAATAATTAATTATTATAACTCACATTTTTATGAAATAGATAGAAATAAAGAATTCTATAATAATTTAGAAAATCAATTATTAATTAAATTTGCCTTAAAAAATATTACCAAAGATGCTCAAGCAGATATTGAAGGGCAACAGGAATTTCTAAAAACACATTCCGATAGATTAATTTGGAAAGAAAGAATACAAGGAACCTTATATTATTGCTTAAATTCTGAGGTAGAGAAAAAAGTATTACAAATGTTAAATACAGGAAAGTCCACTCAGGAAATAGGTAATTACTTTAAAGGAAAAACAGATTCTGAAAAAAATGTATTGTTGGTCATAAATCAAGGGAAATATACACGAGAATCGGTTAATTTACCCACAGAAGAGAAACTGTTAAAAAAAATCTATACTACAGATTACAAGACCGGAAAATTAATTATATATATAAATAATATAATTAAAAATGATAAAATGACTCTTAAAGAACTACAAACCATGTTTATTAATGAATATATAGATTATAAAATTGATACAGTTATGCAACAATTAAAAAATGAAGTAGTAATTCATATAGATAATTTACAGGAAGATTATTTAATAAGAAAATATGGATTATAATTGAAAAAACTATAGAATTTGAGGAAACTGAGAAAAAGAAGTTTAAATTTGTAAAATATTAAAATTTGATATGAATAAAATACTGATATTAATAACTTTTTTAATAACAACTTTGAGTGTAGCTCAGGAAAGGAAAATTGACGGAATTGTAGCTGTAGTAGGGGATGAGATTATTACAGAATCAGATATAAATGATGCTGAAAACTATGCCCGTTCAGAAGGACAAACAGTAACGGACAAATGCAGTTTTGTAGAAACCATGATGAAAGAAAAACTTATTTTATACAAAGCTAAACAAGATACACTTATTACAGTCGGGAATGATGAAGTTTCTAGGGAAGTAGATTCGCGGTTAGATGGTTATAGAAATTATTTCGGATCAGATCAAAATGTTTTGACAAATTTTAAGTTCAAAACTATGGGAGAACTAAAAAATGTGCTAGAAACAATGATTAAAAATCAAATGTATACACAAAGGAAAATGGCTAGTATTACCCATAATATAGATGTTTCTCCGGAATACCTTAAAGATTTTTATAATACGCATCAAGAAGAATTTCCGCATCTAAATGAAGAAATTGAATATGCACAAATTTTTCTTTATCCAGAATTGTCTCAAGATCATAAAAAAGAGCTCATCGATCAATTAAATGATATAAAAAAACAAATACAAGAAGGAGCCAGTTTTGCCGATATGGCTAAAAAATATTCACAAGATCCAGGATCAGCAGAAAATGGTGGTTTGATTATGAATGTCAAAAGAGGACAAATGGTAAAAGAGTTTGATGCAGTTGCATTTAGTTTAGAAGAAGGACAAATTTCTGATCCGTTTGAAACAGAATACGGATATCATATTATATATTTACAAAAAAGAAAAGGACAAATTTTAGATCTAAGACATATTTTATTAGCAGCAGTTCCTAATAAAGAAGAAATTAATGCTGCTATCAAAAAATTAGAAGGAATTAAAGATGAAATTAAATCTGAAAAAATAACCTTTAGTGCTGCTGCCTTAAAATATTCAGATGATAAGTATACTAAATATAACGGAGGAGTTTTGTCAAATTCGCAAACAGGAGATAATAGATTTGAAAAAATAAAATTACCAACAAAAATTTTATATAATCTTTCAGGTCTAGGAAAAGGAGATTTGTCTGAAGTTTTTGAAGATAAAGATAACAATAGAACTGTTGTAAAATTATTAAAAATAACAGATGTAATACCGGCTCATAAAATGAATTTAGAAATTGACTATAATAGAATTAAAAATTTTGCACAAAGAACTAAAGAAAACGATATTATAGAAAAATGGGTTGAAAATCAAATACCTACAACTTTTATTACTGTTCAAAATGAATATAAAAAATGTAATTTTTCTATAGATTGGTTACAAATTAAAAAGAAATAAACAGTATAATAAATTAAAGTAAAAGATCCTGCATATTGCAGGATTTTTTTTATTATTAAAATATTTTTTATATTAATATGATATATATCTTATCTTGTTAGATTGAATTTAAAGATAAATAATATATATTTGATAGATAATTTAAACTATCAAAACAAAATATTTATTAAAAATTCTTTATTATTTTTTGCAATATTAATGACTTTTCATTTCATGAAAGGTCAGAGAGAAAATGAAATTCTAAATTTAGAATTTCGAAATGAAAATGTTACTGCCAATTACAAAGCATTTAAAATTGGAGAATACTATTGGATGTCTGAGAACTTCAATAATCCTAAATTTAATACGGCAACACAAGAACAGTTAACCAAGCATATGAGTGTTTGGGGAGTACCTTATAATGTTTCCATTAATGATTATAATAAATATTATGGAGAATATTATGGTTTAGGATGGGAACCCAAAGGGAAGATGTACGAAAATAATCAGCTGGGTATTGCCTGGTATAGCAGAGTTTGATCAGTTATTAGCAATGTGCGGTATCGGTTCTTATAAAGATATAAAAGAATATTTAGGAGCTAAAACTAATGATAACCCAGCCGCTGTAAATTTAGAAAGTGGGGATATAGATAATGGTCATTGGTTTGCCCCCAATAAAAATGTTTATGGGTTTGGTTTAATGCCTGGAGGTGGAAGAATAAATGGACCTTGGGAAGGTTTATTAGAAGGAGATTTCTATGGGTTATATAAGTAAGCAAGATTACGTTTAAATACAGGTGGATTAATAGTTTTTGATAATTTAACCCATAAGGTAGTTTACGAACCGGCATTATATCATTGGCTTAATGTTAGATGGACAAAGCGAATACCAGATGAAGTATTAGGTTATAAACTTTATATTAAAGATTCTGATTATAATAAATATAAGGATTCAGGATTAATTTTTAATTTTGATATATCTATAGTAGATATAAAAAAATTAGGATTACAGGAGCTGCCACCAGCAGGGTTTTTAGAATTACCTAATGGTTGGATAAGAGGTTTTTATGTTCAAAAAAATGGTACAGATCCTGCTTTACCCCAAATAGTCTCTCACTTACAAATAATAAAAAAAGATAATAAATTTATTTTTAAAGAAAAAGATAGCATTGAAATATATTTAAGAACAAGTGAATCCAATAATAAAAATATAAATTTTGGATTATATAATCCTAAAGATGGAAGTTTTAGAGGACCTTTAAACATAATTTCTCAAGATGGATTTATTTATACTTGTCAGTTACCGGAAAATTATATAGGTAACTTTATGTTAGTTCCTTATATAGTACAACAAAATGGAGAAAAAAATATAGTAAAAAGAGCACCATCAAGTCCTTGGATAGATCGATTACCTCTGACAATACAGTATAAAACTAATACAAAAAAGTATATTCCATCCGAAGAATTTCAGGTTACCAGTTATATGCAGTTAAATATCAAAGAAAACGGATCTAATATGGTAAATAAAATATTCCAGGTAGATATGGAAAAAAACTTTATGGTATCTATGCCAACAAGTAATCAGGAAATATCTAAAATTGGTTTGTTCTATTCGAATGGAGATTTTTATACAAATATAACAACCAGTAGAAAAGGAGCTGTATATACATGTAAAATACCTAATACAGTGCAAGACGGAACTTATGTCATTATGCCTTATACAGAAGAAAATAAAGAAATAAAAGTAATAGAAAGGACAAATGATAAATATTATATGGATAGATTACCTTTAGTTGTATTAGAGGAAGATATTTGGGAAGAAGATTCAAGTTTAGCTTCACTATCACAGAAAAATGGAGAAAATCTTATTCCATATGTGAAAGATAATACCCTATATATAAAAGGGTTAATATATCCAGCAACTATTTCTATATATAATTTAAATGGAAATAAACTAAAATCTCAGAAAAATATTACACAAGATACAGGATTAACCATTTACAATTTAAAAACAGGAGTTTATATAATACAATTAATTTCAGAACAAGGAAAAGTAAAAAGTTTAAAATTTATAAAAGAATAAATTATAAAAATAAATAATAAAAGAGGCTATCTAAATTTAGATAACCTCTTTTATTATTTATAAATCTAACACTTTTCTTTATTTTTGCCAAAGAAATACAATATCATGGATTTTGATCAGGAATCTTTTCAAATGCAGGCTAAAACCTTTTTCGGGTTAGAAGATATATTAGCACAGGAACTAAAACAATTAGGAGCCTCAAAAATAAAAATAAAAAACAGAGCTGTAGAATTCTACGGAGATTTGGGCTTTTTATATAAAGCTAATTATTCACTTCGTACGGCACTTAAAATTTTATTGCCCATACATTCATTCCGAGCTAAAAACGAAATAATTTTTGAAAAAGAACTTATTAATTTTCCTTGGGAGAAATATCTCTATAACTCACAAACCTTTGCTATAGATACAACTGTATATTCAGAATATTTTAGTCATTCTCAATACATTGCATTAAAAATGAAAGATACAATAGTTGATAGATTCAGAAAAAAATTTGGTAAAAGGCCCAATGTCGATACAAAAGATCCGGATATAAAATTTCATTTATATATAGCAAATGATAATGTAACTATTTCTTTAGACAGTAGTGGAGAGCCCTTATTTAAAAGAGGGTATAGAAAAGCTCATTTTGAAGCTCCTATAAATGAAGTTTTGGCAGCAGGTTTATTAAATATAGCAGGCTGGGAAGGTAAGGGAAATTTACTAGATCCTATGTGTGGTTCAGGAACACTGTTAATAGAAGCAGCAATGATGGCACTAAATATACCCCCACAATTTTATAGAAAACATTTTGGTTTTATGAACTGGGCTAATTTTAATTTATCACTATATGATAAAATAAAAGAAACAAGAATTAACAGAATTAGAGAATTTAACGGAAAAATTCTAGGGTACGATATATCGCGAAATGCTATAAATTCCGCAATGTCTAATATAGAAGCCGCTGATTTAACTGAATTTATAGAAGTCAAAAATCAAGATTTTTTTCAATCTGAAAAAGATATGTTCCCTGTTTTAGTCATATTCAATCCTCCTTATAATGAGAGATTAACAATACAAGAAGAAGATTTTTATAAAAAAATAGGAGATACATTAAAAAAAGCATATAAAAATACATTAGCTTGGTTTATAACTTCAGATATAGATGCATTTAAAAAAGTAGGATTGCGACCTTCCAAAAAAATAAAACTTTTTAATGGAAAACTTGAATGTCGTTTTTTTCAATATGATATATATGAAGGAACAAAGAAAATACATAAAAATATAATATAATTTTTTGAAAAATAAAATGTTTATTTTATTACAAATAAATAAACTATGAAAACGTATATTTGTAAATAGATTAAAATTATAAGTGTATTTTTCAAGTTAAACGATAATTTTTATGAAAGTAGCCTTAATATCTTTAGACTATTATGGATATGATAAGTATATTGTTTCAGCGATGAAAAACTTGGGGATTGAAACGATCCATATAGATATTTATGCAAATAGATATATATATCCAAATTTATGGGTTAGATTTAAAAATCTTTTAAATAAAACTTTTTTCGAATCTAATATTAAAAGACAACATTTAGATAGGTTGATTCATAATGAATTATCACCATTGGGTATTTTTGATAAAATAATTATTATACATGCAGAATGGTTATCTTCCGAAACATTGTTGTACTGTCAAACTGTCTGTAAAAAAATGATTGCATATCATTATGATGGAATACAAAGAATGCCGGCTATATCCAATACATTTAATTATTTTGATAAAATTTACAGTTATGATAAACAAGATGTTGAAAAATATAATTTAGAGTTTATACCTAATTTTATTTACGAAGAGGATACACAAAAAAAGGATAATATTTTACCTAAAGCATTTAATATTTCTTCTTTGGATCAACGAACTATCATTTTAGAAAAAATAGCTAAAGTTTTACAAGAAAAAAATTTTCCTTACGATTTTTTTGTAGTGAATAGAAGACAAATAAATTTTTATATACCCAAAATTAAAACAAAAATAAAATACTTGAATCATATGATTTCAAGGGAAGAATCTTTAAAAAAAATAAAAGATTCAACTATTATGATTGACGTACAAAGACCCGAACAAGAAGGACTCACATTTAGAGTTTTCGAAGCTCTGGGATATAGAAAAAAACTTATTACCACAAATAAAGATATTGTAAATTATGATTTTTATAATCCTAACAATATATTATTATTAGATCCCGATAATATAGAAATATCAGATAGTTTCCTAAATTCAAAATATCAAGAAGTACCCAAAGAAATTATTGAAAAATATCAAATTAAAAATTGGGTAAAAAAAATATTAGAAATTAATTAATATTCTAACTTCTTTTCCTTTAAAATTCAAAAATAAGTAAACTAGAAAAATGCGCACCAAATCAATTGGAAAGAAAAAAATAAATATAATTACATTAGGATGCTCTAAAAACATCTATGATTCAGAAATATTGATGAATCAGTTAAAAGCAAATGGTAAAGAAGTTGTACATGAAAAAAAAGGAGATATTGTAGTAATAAATACTTGTGGTTTTATAGAAAATGCAAAAGAAGAAAGCATTACAACTATTTTAGAATGTATAGAACAAAAAAAGCAAGGATTAATAGAAAAAGTATTTGTCACCGGATGTTTATCTGAAAGATATAAACCAGATCTCCAGAAAGAAATACCAGATGTAGATACATATTTCGGAACTCGTGAATTACCTTTATTACTTAAAGCTTTAGGAGCAGATTATAAACATGAACTAGTAGGAGAAAGATTAGTTACAACACCAAGACATTATGCATATCTTAAAATTTCAGAAGGATGTGATAGGCCTTGTAGTTTTTGTGCTATTCCACTTATAAGAGGGCGTCATGTTTCAACTCCCGTACCTGAACTTATTTCAGAGGCCAAAGCTCTGGCTAAAGGAGGTACTAAAGAATTGATTTTAATAGCACAGGATCTTACATATTATGGTTTAGATATCTATAAAAAAAGAGCGTTAGGAGATTTATTACGAGAATTAGTAAAAATAAAAGACATAGAATGGATTCGTTTACATTATGCTTTTCCAACAGGTTTTCCTGAAGATGTTTTAAATATAATGAAAGAAGAACCTAAAATTTGTAATTATATAGACATACCTCTTCAACATATATCAAACGATATACTCAAATCAATGAAACGAGGAACGACTAAAGAAAAAACAAATAAACTCTTGCAAGAATTTAGGAATCATATTCCCAATATGGCTATAAGAACATCTTTAATAGTAGGTTATCCGGGAGAAACACGTAAGGAATTTGAGGAATTAAAAACTTGGATTACAGAACAAAGATTTGAACGTCTGGGATGTTTTACCTATTCTCATGAAGAAAATACTTCTGCTTATTCTTTGAAGGATGATATTTCTGATGAAGAGAAAAATGAAAGAGTTAATGAAATTATGGAAATACAATCTCAAATATCTTGGGAATTAAATCAAGAAAAAATAGGAAAAATATTTAAATGTATCATAGATAGAAAAGAAGGAGATTATTTTATAGGAAGAACAGAATATGATTCCCCTGATGTAGATAATGAAGTATTAATAAAAGAAGAAAATCTTAACTTATCCTTGGGTGAATTTGTAAACGTAAAAATTAAAAGAGCAGAAGAATTTGATCTATATGGAGAGGTAGTATAAAATAAAATTAATTAGATCATTTATTAAGAATAAAAAAGCTTCTGAAGAATATTTCAGAAGCTTTTTATCTATTTATCAAAATTATAACTATTATTTTTTACAAGATTTCATAAGTAACATTCAATACTCCCGACCCTAAATTTGCTAATTCTTTAAAAGCAGCTTGACTTAAATCAAATTCTCTTTTTGGAGAAAGAGGTCCGCGATCTGTAATTCTAACAATAACCTCTTTTCCATTTTTTGGATTTCTTATTTTTACCTTTGTTCCAAAAGGTAGAGTTTTATGTGCAGCTGTTAAATCGTTCATATCAAATTTTTCGCCACTAGAAGTATATCTTCCTTGAAATTTTTTTCCATACCAAGAGATTACACCTTTATTAGATAATTCACTTTTTTCTTCAACGTGATTTTCTATTTTTTTATTTGATACTTCTAGAGTATTAGATTTAAGTGAATTTAATTCTAAACTTAAAGAATCTTCATTTACATAAGTAAATGAGCTTTCTTTTTTATTAGACTCTAAAATTTTATTATTTTTTTGAGTTGCCGTAAATGATAAAGAAACTAAAAATACTAATGCTAATGTTATTTTCTTCATATGTAATTTGTTCATTTGCTTGACAAAAATACGATCACAAAAAAAGAAAAATGTGTAATATAAATTGTAAACTCTTTATTAAATCAGATTTGTCACTCTTCAATCTGTATAAATAAAGACTTTTATCATTTTAGTTAAAAAAATGTTAAATAAAATAATAATTGTTAATATTTTTATGTTTATTTACTGATATTATATTTAAAATATTCAATTTCAATAAATTATATATTTTTATGTAAATTTAATAATTATTAAATTTGGATCAATTAATAATAAAAAAATATGAATAAGAAAATACAGAAAGTGCATACTTATTGTTTAAGTATTTTAACACTATTCTTTTTATTTATAAGTTGTGAATCTTTAAAACACAAAAAAAATTTAAAAACAGCAGAGGATTTTTATCAAACTTATGCCGATAGAAAAGATTTAAAAAAACTTATGAGCTTTTATTCAGAATCTCCTATATATATTGATGCTGTACCTCAAATAAATATAGAAGGAAAAGAGAACATACAAAATCAATATAACTGGACAGATCCTTCCTATAAAATACATCCACAATTTCCCAAAACTGTTAAAATTAATCAGATGATATCTAATGATAGCATAGTTATTGTTAGTGGTATATATAATCCGTATTATTATAACGGTAAGTTAATTAATGAAATGCAGTTTAATAGTTGGTTATATTTTAATAAAGATGGGAAAATAGAAAAACAAGTAGAATGGGTTCAGTATCCAATGGATATATTAGAAGAAATTATAAACATAAAAAAAAGCATGCAAATCAACTAAGTAGAAAAAAACAATTTCACTACTTTTGTATGCTAAATTAAGTATTAACATGACTTCAAAACAGATAAGACAAAAATTTTTAGAATTTTTTCAATCGAAACAACATACTATAGTACCTTCAGCTCCTATTGTTTTAAAAGATGATCCAACCCTTATGTTTTCAAACTCTGGGATGACACAATTTAAAAACTTTTTTTTAGGGTATAAAGATCCGGAAAATAAAAGAGTTGCAGATACACAAAAATGTTTAAGAGTATCTGGAAAACATAATGATTTAGATGATGTAGGAAAAGATACTTACCATCATACAATGTTTGAAATGCTAGGGAATTGGAGTTTTGGAGATTACTTTAAAAAAGAAGCAATTGCTTGGGCTTGGGAACTTTTGACGGAAGTTTATAAAATCCCTAAAGAATATTTATATGTGACTATTTTTGAAGGAGATGATAAGGAAGGTTTAATAAGAGATTCAGAAGCTTTTAATTATTGGAAAGAACATATTTCAGAGGATAGAATTTTATTAGGAAATAAAAAAGATAATTTTTGGGAAATGGGTGATACAGGACCGTGTGGTCCCAGTTCTGAAATTCATGTAGATATAAGATCCAAAGAAGAAAAAGAGAAAATAGACGGAAAAACTCTAGTAAATAAAGATCATCCCCAGGTAATAGAAATATGGAACTTAGTATTTATGGAATTTTTGCGTAAAGCAGATGGTTCTTTAGATAAATTACCAAAGCAAAATGTAGATACGGGGATGGGATTTGAACGATTATGCATGGTTTTACAAGGAAAAACGTCTAATTATGATACTGACGTTTTTACACCATTAATCCAGAAAATAGAAAGCATTTCAGGTTATATATATGGGAATAATGCTGAAAAGGATATAGCAATTAGGGTTATAGTAGACCATATAAGAGCCATAGCTTTCTCTATTGCAGATGGGCAGTTACCATCAAATTCCGGAGCAGGTTATGTGATCAGACGTATTTTACGTAGGGCTATAGGATATGCTTTTAGATTTTTAGAAGTTAAAGACCCCATATTATACACATTAATTCCGGTTCTTAAAGAACAGATGGGAGAATTTTTTCCTGAAATTGAAAAGCAAGAGCATTTAATAAAAGAAGTAATAAAAGAAGAAGAAACAAATTTTTTAAAAACCATAGATCAAGGATTAGTAAGATTATCTAATTTTATGAAATCTCATAAAGATTTGAAAATAATTCCTGGAGATGTAATTTTTGAATTATATGATACCTATGGATTTCCTTCAGATTTATCTAGAATAATTGCTGAAGAAAAAGGATTAACTGTAGATGAACAAGGTTTTATTTCAGAAATGAAAAAACAAAAACAAAGGTCTAAATCTGCAAGTACTTTTAAAAATTATGATTGGGTAGTATTAGAAGAAGATCAACAAGAAGAGTTTGTAGGGTATGACTTCATAAAAACTCAGATTAAAATAACCCAATATAGAAAAGTTGAAAATAAAGAAGGAGAATTTTATCAATTAGTATTTCAGGTAACTCCGTTTTATGCTGAAAGTGGAGGGCAGGTTGGAGATACCGGATTTATTGAAAATATCAATGAAAAAATTGAAATATTAAATACAAAAAAAGAAAATAATCTTATAGTACATATAGTAAAAGAGTTACCAAAATATCCTGAGTTTCCATTTCAGGCAATAGTAAATTCTAAAAGACGACAACAGATAACTCAAAATCATTCTGCGACCCATTTGTTACATGAAGCACTTAGAGAAGTATTAGGAAATCATGTAGAACAAAAAGGATCATATGTAGGACCAGATTATCTGAGATTTGACTTTTCTCATTTTAATAAAATGACTAAAGAAGAAATAGCTTTAGTAGAGAAAAAAGTTAATATAAAAATTTATGAAAGACTTCCTCTGGAAGAAAATAGATCTGTGCCGTTTAAACAAGCTATTGAAATGGGGGCTATGGCATTATTTGGTGAAAAGTATGGAGATGTTGTACGAGTAATTAAATTTGGAGATTCTATAGAGCTTTGTGGTGGTACACATGTTTCTAATACTCAAGATATTTTAATATTTAAAATAATGAATGAAACTTCAAGTTCTGCTGGAATTAGAAGAATAGAAGCCATTACAGGAGAAACAGGGTTAAACTTTTTACAAGATCAGTTCAATGAATTTGAAGAATTGAAAAGTATTTTAAAAACTAATGAAAATCCTATTAAAGCAGTAGAAAAATTATATTCGGAAAATGAACAACTTAAAAAACAATTAGAACAATATATAAAAGAAAAAGCTGTTCAGGAAAAAGCATTATGGAAAAATGCTATCCAAAAAATTGGAGATATTAATTATTTAGGACTAATAACGAACTTAAATAATTCATCAGTAAAAGATATTATTTTTCAATTAAAGGCAGAAATAAAGAATTTATTCATTATTGTAGGTACCAAAACAAATAACAAACCTACTATATCCGTTGGAATATCTGATGATTTAGTAAAATCAGGTAAATGCCATGCCGGTACAATAGTAAAAGATTTAGCTCAAGAAATAAAAGGAGGAGGAGGAGGCCAGCCTTCCTTTGCTACTGCAGGGGGTAGTGATATAGGTGGATTAGAGAGAGCTATTCAAAAATCAAAAAATTTTTTGTAAAAATTATTAAAATTTAATTTAAAAAAGAGGATTATTTCCTCTTTTTTTATTTTTTATACATTTCATCAATAAGTAATTTGTATTTTTCAAGAATTATTTTTCTTCTGACTTTTAAAGTTGCTGTAACTTCTCCTGAATTCATATTGAAATCAGCAGATAATAATTTAAACTTTTTAACTTTTTCAAATTCAGCTAAATGAGATAACAGAGAGTTAATCCTTGTAGAATAAAAATCAATAATTAATTGATTATTAACTAGTTCGTCAAAATATTTAAAGTTAATATTTAAACTTTTAGCATACTTTTCTAAAGTTTCAAAATTGGGAATAATTAGAGCTGTTACATATGGTTTGTTATCTCCAATTAATACAGCCTGTTGAATGAAGTTATCATTAGTAAGAAGGTTTTCAATAAGTTGAGGGGAAATATATTTACCATTAGAGGTTTTCATTAAATCTTTGATTCGGTCTATAATAATTAAATTACCTTCATTATCAAATTTTCCAGCATCTCCTGTTTTGAACCATCCATCTTTTGTAAAAGCTTTTTTAGTTTCTTCAGGCTTTTTATAATAACCTTTAAATACTCCATATCCTTTAATTAATATTTCATTTTCATCACCAATCTCTATATGGACACCGGTCATAGGTTTTCCGGCAGTTCCATGTTTATAATGAATTAAAGGAAACGCAGCAACTGTTGCTGTAGTTTCAGTAAGCCCATATCCAACGATTAAATGTACACCTATAGCATCAAAAAATTCAGTAATATTAGGCGTTATAGAGGCCCCCCCAACCGGAATAAACCATAAATTTCCTCCAAGTTGTTTTTTTACCCTTTTAAAAGCCAACTGATCAGCTATATAATATTTAAATAATAAAAATAAAGGTATTTTACGATCATTTCTTTTTAACTCAGATACTTTTGATCCTATGGATATAGACCATTTGAAAAATTTTTGGGCTATTTTAGTGCTATTTTCAATTTTCTCATTGATAGAAATATAAATTTTTTGAAAAAGCCTTGGAACAGAACACATTGCAGTAGGTTGGGCTTCAATCATAAATTGAGCAACCTCTTTAGGATTTTCACAAATGCTAAGTTGTCCACCACAAGATAGAACAAAAGAACTCCAACATTTTTCAAATACATGGCTTAAAGGTAAAAAGACCAAAGTATTTTCATTTTCAGGATAAATGTTAAAAAATTTGTGATGAGCCTCAAAAACATTTATAAAATTCCCATGTGTTAACATAACCCCTTTAGGTTCTCCTGTTGTCCCTGAAGTATAAATAATAGAAGCTATATCTTCATTTTGTTTTTCAAATATCTCACTTTCAGTAGACTGTGACTTTATAAGGTTGTAAAAATGATATGAAAATTTATTTTGAAGTTCAGTAGAGCTTTTTGCAGTAATAATATGTTTTAAAAAATTACTATTAGAATAAATTTCGAGAATATTTTCATATTGTTTCAGTCCACCGGTTAAAATAATTTTAGTTTCCGTTTCATCCAGTATGTACTTAACCTGAGAAGAGGTCAAAGTAGCAAAAATAGGAATAGTCACAGCTCCAATACTAATAATAGCCATATCCATAATTACCCATTGAGGCATATTATCAGCATAAATAGCTATGTTGTCGTTAGGTTTTGCGCCTAGTTCTTTAAGAGCATTAGCTGTTTGCTTGATTAAATCATGAAATTCTTTCCATGAATAACTCTTCCATTTATTATTCTCTTTATACTTCAAAACAGGTTTTGAAGGAAATTTTTTATAATTTTTTAATATAAGTTGTAAGAAATTCATTTCTATTTTTATTAGTTATACTATATAGCATTTGCCTATAATTAGTAAGTACAAAATTAATACTAATCTAGCAAAGATGGTTAAAAAAAGTATTTTGTATATTCTTCATTATTGCATATACAAAGGATTTTGCGTAAATTTAACATTTAAAAATGTGAAAAAATGGCATTAGGAATTTTAAATACTTTTATTCAATGGTATATTAAAAAAAGAGTAAAGCAAATGGAGGTATTTATGGAAAATCCTATTGATACACAAAAGTCTGTGTTACTAACACTTTTGTATAAAGCTAAAGATACAGAATATGGAAAAAAATATGGTTTTCAGGATATACATTTATATAATGATTTTAAAAATAAAGTTCCATTAGTTACATACGAAGATTTTGAACCTTACATAACCCGTACCAGAAAAGGAGAAAAAGATATTATTTGGCCAGGACAGATAAACTGGTTTGCAAAATCCTCTGGTACTACCAATGCCAAAAGTAAGTTTATACCAATTACAGAAGATAGTCTTCAAGAGTGTCATTATAAGGCAGGTAAAGATTTATTTTCTATATATGCATATAATAATCCGACAACAAAAATTTTTGAATGTAAAAATTTAAGGTTAGGAGGAACAAGGGAAGATTATGAAGGATTTGAATCAAAATATGGAGATTTATCGGCAGTTTTAATAGATAATTTACCCTTTTGGGCAGAATGGAAAAGTACGCCGGATAAAGAAGTATCTTTATTAAAAGATTGGGAAATTAAGATGCCTGCAATTGTAGAACAAGTTGTTAAACAAAATGTAGGAAGTCTTACAGGAGTTCCGTCTTGGATGATGGTTTTATTAAGAAAAGTATTAGAAACTACAGGTAAAAATTATATAGATGAGGTATGGCCTAATGTAGAATGTTTTTTTCATGGAGGAATTAGTTTTGTCCCTTATAAAGAACAATATGCTTCAATATTTTCTAAATCTTTGAATTATTATGAAATATATAATGCTTCAGAAGGATATTTTGCTATGCAAGATACAAATGGATCTAAAGATATGCTTTTGATGTTAGATTATGGAATTTATTATGAATTTATACCTATGGATGAATTTTATTCTACCAAACCCACAATTTTATCTTTAGAGGAAGTAGAATTGCATACCAATTATGCTATCGTAATTACTACAAATGGAGGGCTATGGAGATATATAATTGGAGACACTGTAAAATTTGTATCTCAAATTCCTTATAGGATTAAAATTACAGGTAGAACAAAATTTTATATAAATGCTTTTGGAGAAGAATTAATGGTTGAAAATGCAGAAAAAGCACTTAAAGAAGCAGAACAAAAAACACAAGCTATTATATCAGAATACACAGCAGGTCCAATTTTTATGAAAGGTAAGGAAAAGGGTGCTCATGAATGGATTATAGAATTTACCCGACAACCCGATTCCTTAGAAAAATTTACAGAAATTTTAGACAAAGAACTGCAAAAATTAAATTCTGATTATGAGGCTAAACGTTATAATAATATGACTCTTAATATGCCGATAATTCATTCTGCACGTAAAAATTTATTTTATGACTGGATGAAAAAAAGAGGAAAATTAGGAGGACAAAATAAAGTACCTAGATTAGCTAATGATAGAGAATATTTAGATTCATTATTGAAAATGGATGTTTAATATTTTAAAAACTAAATATGCTTATAAATATTTGAAAAATATTCTTACATTTTTACAGTCTTATATTATAAAAACTTATTATTTAATCAGACAAATATGATTTTGTTTCATACTAAATAATACTTGAACCAGCAAAAAGTAAAATAATTCCCAAAATTTTATAATGATTATAGGAAAGTAATAAGTGAATAAAATGAATATATTTATAAGAAATTTATATAATATTTTTATATTAATTTCTCTTTAATTTAAATATGTTTAATATTAGAATTCTAAATTTTCTTTCTTTATTTAAAAGAAAATTAATTTAGCATATTACACAGTTCAAGTATAGAATTTATCAATTTAATTATATCAATATATTTTAAATATAGTAATAGTTTAAATAATTCAACAATAAAAAGAATAATTACATAAAGAATTTATTTTTATTGGATTTAGAAGTGTCTATTTAACTATAATTATAAATAAATTTATTATAATATGATTAAATAGCATAAAATTTGCTATATTTATATTGAAAAATTAAAAAATGAAAAAAATAGTTTTATCTATCTCTATGATTTTTTTTATCATTGGATGTTCCACAAATAAAAATTCAAAAAATCAAATTTTGGGAAATGATGTTATAAATAAATGTAAACCATCCACAGGATACCAATGGTCTAAATTAGAAAAAAAATGCATAAGACCATTTGAAGAAGGAGTTAAAATAAAATCTGTAAATAATTATACATATGCTGCTTATATAATTTATAAAAATGACAAATTAGAACTTTTTTCTAAAGAAACTTCCCCATCAATAATATTAAATAAACAGAAAGAAAACACATGGAAGAAGGGAGATTGGAAAGTAGAATTTTTAAATAAAATATATACAGTTAAAAATAAAAATATTATATTATATCAAAATTAAAATATTTAATATAATTGTATAACTATATGAATTTAGCTCCCCTTGCAGAAAGAATGCGTCCACAATCATTAGAAGATTACCAATATCAAGAACATTTAATAGGAAAATATGGCCCAATTAGACGTATGGTTGAAAACGGAAATATAGCCTCTATTATTTTTTGGGGACCTCCAGGAACAGGTAAAACCACTTTAGCTGAAATTATAGCCAAAGAATCTAAAAGAGAATATTTTACTTTAAGTGCCATTAGTTCTGGGGTTAAAGAAGTAAGAGAAGTAATAGAACAAGCAAAAAAACAAAATCTATTTACAGGGAAAAGTCCCATATTATTTATAGATGAAATACATCGCTTTAACAAATCTCAGCAAGATAGTTTATTGCAAGCGGTAGAAAAAGGATGGATTATCCTTATTGGTGCGACTACCGAAAACCCCAGTTTTGAAGTAGTTTCTGCATTACTTTCTCGCTGTCAAGTGTATACTTTATATTCCCTTGATAAACAAGCACTTTCAAACCTTTTACATAAGGCACTTTCTAAAGATAGTATACTATCTTCAAAAAAAATTGAATTGCAGGAAGAAGAAGCTCTTATGCAGTATTCAGGAGGAGATGCTCGTAAACTTATGAACGGATTAGAATTAGTTATACAACAATTTGAAGATAAAGAAACTGTTGTCATAAACAATGAAGCAGTGAAAAAAGTGATTCAGGAAAATATGGCTTTATATGATAAAGGAGGAGAGCAACATTATGACATTATCTCTGCTTTTATTAAATCTATTCGTGGTTCAGACCCTAATGCAGCCGTATATTGGTTGGCAAGGATGTTAGAAGGAGGAGAAGATATTAAGTTTATTGCCCGAAGGCTGCTTATTTTAGCTTCAGAGGATATAGGTATGGCCAATCCTACAGCGCTTATTCTTGCAAATAACACATTTCAAGCAATAAATGTTATTGGTAATCCTGAATCGCGAATACTATTAAGTCAGTGTGCAATATATCTGGCTACATCTCCTAAATCAAATTCGTCATATATGGCTATCAATAATGCCTTATCCTATGTGAAAAAAACCGGAAATTTACCGGTTCCGTTACATCTTAGAAATGCTCCTACGAAATTAATGAAAGATTTAAATTATGGTGTGGATTATAAATATTCACATGATTTTCCGGGCAATTTTATTTTTCAGGAATTTTTACCGAACGAAGTTTCACATCAGAATTTCTATATACCAGGGAACAATACCAAAGAAAATAAATTAAAAGATTATTTAAATACTTTATGGAAAGATAAATATCAATTTTAATGTAAAAAAATCTATAAATAAAAATCTATAAAACCTTAAACAATATGAAATCAATTACAGACACTTATCGATTAAGTAATGGTAAAACAATCCCATGTGTGGGGTTTGGAACTTGGCAAACTCCAAATGAAACTGCAGTAGAATCTGTAAAAAATGCTATTAAATGCGGGTATAGACATATCGATACTGCTTCGCAATATGGCAATGAAAAAAGTGTAGCCCAAGGCATTAAAGAAAGTGGAATAAATAGAAAAGATTTATTTATTACAACTAAACTTTGGAATGACGATCGAGGATATGATTCTACTTTAAAAGCTTTTGACAAAAGCATGAAAGAATTAAATTTAGATTATTTAGATCTTTATTTAATGCATTGGCCGGCTGTTGGTAAAGATGGAGATAAGATTAATCATGAAACATGGAAAGCTTTTGAAAAACTGTATAAAGAAGGTAGAATAAAATCTATTGGAATTAGCAATTTTTTAGTACATCATATACAGCCTTTAATTGATAAAGCCGAAGTTAAACCTATGGTAAACCAATTAGAGTTTCATCCCGGATATACACAACCGGAAATTGTTCAGTTTTGTCATAAAAACGATATTGTAGTAGAAGCATGGAGTCCTTTGGGATCAGGTAGTGTATTAAAAAATCCTAAATTAACAGAAATAGCTAAAAAATATAATAAATCTACCGCTCAATTATGTATTAGATGGTGCTTGCAAAATAAAACTTTGCCTTTACCTAAATCAGTAACGCCAGAAAGAATTATTGCTAATACACAAGTCTTTGATTTTAATATTTCAGATGAGGATATGAAAATAATTACTCAATTACCGAAAATGGGATTTTCCGGATTATATCCGGATGAAAATTAGATTTCTTATATGCATATGCATAAAAAGAGAAGTATGAAATTCATACTTCTTTTTTTTAATCCTTGTTGGTATATTTTTTTAATTAACAGTGTACTATTTATAATAAAGTATTATTTCTAGTATAATTATTAAAATTCTTTTTTAATTTTAAAAGCATTAATTTTTAAATTTAATATATTAAAATCAACAAAATATCAAAAGTTGATTTCCAATTAAATTTTCGAATATTTTCATATTATTAATTTTGTCGTATGGCTTCCTTATTACTATTTTTAGTAAAAAGCATAGAATAAACCGAACTTTGAAACAGATTTATAATTACAAAAAATTTCAAATAAAATTAAACTATCAGATTCTTTACTTGTCAAAGAAATATAACTAAAAATGGACGATAAAGAACTTTTATTTTTAATAAAGGAAAATAAAAATAAAGGATTTAAGTATTTGGTTGAAAAATACAGTAAATCCATATATTGGCATATTAGAAAAATAGTATTAGATCATAACAATGCAGATGATGTAACACAAAATGTATTTATTAAAGTCTTTTTAAATTTAGATTTCTTTAAAGGAGATTCTTCACTGAAAACCTGGATTTATAAGATCGCAACAAATGAATCTATTAATTTTTTAAATAGTGCAGCTCAAAAAAAGAATGTAAATAGTGAAGAATTAGCTATTCAGTTATCCTCTCAATTAGAAGACGACAGCTATTTTGAAGGTGAGGAAATTCAATTAAAATTACAACAAGCCATAGCTATGTTACCGGAAAAACAAAGGATTGTTTTTAACATGAAATATTTTGATGATTTAAAATATGAAGAAATATCAGAAATACTGAATACATCAGTAGGTGCTTTGAAATCTTCATATCATCATGCTACCAAAAAAATTGAAGAATTTCTTTTAAACAGTATTGAAAAATAAAAATGAACAAAGAAACAAGGCTTAACAATATAGATAAAAATCCTTTTATAACTCCAGATAATTATTTTGATAAGTTGGAGGATGCTATTTTGCAAAAGACACTAGGAGAAAAGGATAAAAAAATATTACCTTTTACTACTCCAGAAGATTATTTTTCCTATTTAGAGAAAAATATATTAGAAAATACTATTCAGAAAAATGAAAAACATAAAAGCAAAATAATTACTTTTTTTACAAAAAAAGTATATATAGCATCTGCTGTGGCAGCCTCTCTTATTATTGCTATAACGATAATCGGACTTTATGCTTTTAATGCGAATAATAAGGGAAAAATAAGTATAGCTCAACAAAATAATATTCCGGCTGATACATTTAAAGATAAACTTTATGTTACTAATAATAATCAGTTAAAGTATAATAATTTACCATCTGATACAATGTCTGAAAAACAACAAGAGAAAAGTTCTTTTGTTTCTACTAAAAGTAAAACAAAAGAATCTATAAAAACTCAAAATAGAAAAGATATTACAAAAATTTCCAATAAAGAAAAAAAGACATCAGAGATTATTTATAAATTATATTTTGAAGATGATTTTCCTGATTTGGATGAAGAATATTTTTAAAATTTGTAATCCATTAATGTATATATTATTTACTTTTAATAAATCTAATAATATTGACTACTTTGTGGTTAATAGTATACAGAAACATACTGAAAAAC
Organism: Apibacter adventoris; assembly: GCF_002964975.1. Classification (GTDB taxonomy): domain Bacteria; phylum Bacteroidota; class Bacteroidia; order Flavobacteriales; family Weeksellaceae; genus Apibacter; species Apibacter adventoris. The sequence continues at coordinate 218,473 of NZ_PSZM01000040.1, forward strand.
TTATTTTTGTGTTATATAATAGCTCTTGCTTAAGGAAAGGAAAATTACAAAAATGTTAGCTCTATTTATTAAAAGAATGACAGATCCACAAAAATTAAATTTCAGAGTTAGAATATTTTAGTAAGGTAAAATGTTAAAGAGCCCTCAACAAATTTCCTATCTTATAAAGGATGAGTATATTCAAAGAAAGCTTCTTCCAGGTTTGAATATTTCCCCTTAAAATCCTCTATACTTTTATCTTGTATAATTGTTCCTTTATACATTAAAATTACGCGAGTGCAAAGAGCTTCCACCTCTTGCATAATATGTGTTGAAAGAATTACAGTTTTTTCTTTACCTAATTCTTGAATTAAATCCCTAATTTCAATAATCTGATTCGGATCCAGTCCGTTAGTAGGCTCATCTAAAATTAAAATTTCAGGATCAAAAAGAATTGCCTGGGCCAGCCCAACTCGTTGTTTATATCCTTTGGATAATTGATTGATTTTTTTATTTTGTTCCTGAGAAAGGCCCACTTTTTCAATAATCCTTGAAATTTCGTTCTTATTAGTTTTATGTATATCTGCAACAAAACTTAAATATTCCTTTACATACATATCCATATATAAAGGATTATTTTCAGGAAGATAGCCAATTATCGATTTGGTTTCAAATGGTTTTTCCTGATTATCCATATCATTTATCCATATCTTACCTTTGTCAAAAGTGAGAGATCCGGTAATGGATCGCATCATTGTAGTTTTACCAGCACCATTAGGACCTAATAATCCAACGATCTCACCTCTCTTTATTTCCAGAGAAATATTTTGTAAAGCTATTTGCCCCCTATATTGTTTAGATAGATTTTGTATTTTTACAGACATTTTTAAAATTTAATCTAAAGTAATTACATTAAAATTTGTGTAAATATAACTAATAAAACAAAAAATAAATACGGTTTATTACCATTAATTTATGAAATCAATATCAATTCAGGGAATCAAAGGTTCTTTTCATCATGAAGCTGTAGTGAAATTTTTTCAAAATGAAAAAGTAGAAATCTTGGACAGTCCCACATTCAAATCTTTGGTTACAGATGTGGTGAGCAAAAAAACAGATTATGGTATGATGGCTATAGAAAACTCCATAGCCGGAGCAATTTTACCCAATTATAGTTTAATAACTAAATATAAATTACATATTATAGGTGAAATTGTACTTCCCATAAAGCATCATTTACTTGTTTTGCCGGAAGAAACAATAGATACCATTACTGAAGTACGTACACATCCTATGGCTTTATTACAATGTGAAAATTTTTTAGAAAAATATCCAGATTGGAAATTATTAGCCAAAGATGATACTGCTACATGTGCCCGTAATATTCATGAAAAAAAATTGAAAGGAATAGCTACTATAGGGTCTAAATTGGCTGCTGAAATGTATCATTTAAAAATATTGCAAGAAAACATTCATGATATTTCAGATAATTACACACGTTTTTATTTACTATCGACCACACCGGAAAAAATAAATAACTTTAATAAAGCATCCTTGTATTTTACTACCGATCATACAATGGGAAGTTTGGCCAAAGTATTAAATACCTTGGCTAAATATAAAATGAATATGACTAAAATACAATCAGTACCCTTAAGTGGTTCTGTATTCCAATATTCATTTCATGTAGATATAGTTTCAAAAGAAAGCGGATATGACACATATTATGAAGCTTTAGAAGAAATAAAAACACAAACAGGATTTTTACATGTTTTAGGAGAATATAAAGAATATAAAATCGAAAAATGATATATGAATATATTTTATTAGGCGGCACTTTTTTAGGAGCTTTAATGGGTTATATAAAAGGTTTCTTAAAACAAATATCCTCTCTTATAGGACTTTTATTAGGTATAGGAATCGCTATTTTATTTTCTTCTCAAGCTCATGATTTTTTTGTAGATAAAGGCATACTTTCGCCTTCTTCCTCACTTTGGTTAAGTTTTATTCTCACAGTAGGTATTGTTCTTTTCGTAGTTTTATTTTTAACAAAATTGATTAAGAATTTATTAAAAAAAATGGGTTTAGATTTTACTAATAAAATAGCCGGAATGCTCTTAGGCGCCTTAAAATACTTTATAATAATCATGATTCCGTATTGTTTTTTAGAATCTATTCAGGTTATTACTAAAGATAATAGTACCTCTAATTTATTAGTTACAATAAAAATATTTAAAGATATAGTTTTCAAACATTTAATATGAATAAAAATTTAAAATTAACTACTAGGCAAATTTATATAGCAACTTTATTTAATTTATTAATAATTCTTTACATAGGATGTAAATATCTGAAGTATACAGAAAATATTTCTGGATTTCTCTCTTATTTTTATATGGTAGCATCTTTAATAGGGCATTTTTTTCTAATATGTATATTACCATTTTTAGTAAGCCTTATTATTTTATATACATTTAAATCTATTTCTATATGTAAAATTATTTTTAGTGTATTATCTGTAGCTATTATTATTTATTTACAAATAGATATTTTAGTATACAGTCAGTTCAGATATCATTTATCTCCTATCGTTTTTAAATTGCTTTTCGGAAAAAGAGCTACAGACACTTTTCAATTTTCTGCTATTAATATTTTAATTTCTATCATTTTCATATTAGGTTTAGTAGTTTGTGAGATTTTTATATTGTATATTTCAAAAAAAATAGCTAATCGAATTATAAATTTACATATAAAACTCATATTAAGTTTTATTACATTCTGTCTTTTGTGTACTCATTTATTATTTGCTTGGTCAGATGCCAATCGATACAGATCTATCGCACAAATGAAAAATATATATCCGGTATTTTTTCCTTTAACGGCGGATAAACTTTTACATAAATTAAACTTAGTAGATAAAAATGAAATAGAAAAAAATACTCTATTAAGCAAATCCTATTCAAAAGCAATAATTAAATATCCTTTACATCCAATCAAATCACAAAATAGTAAAAAGAAAAATATTCTCTTTATAGTAATAGATTCTTGGAGATTTAATTGTATGACAGAAAAAATCACACCTAATATTTATCAATTATCTAAACAATCACAAGTTTTTCAAAATCATAAAAGTGGATCTAATATGACAACCGGTGGCATATTTTCTTTATTTTATGCAATTCCTGCAACTTATTACGATCAATTTACAGGTTTACAAATATCACCTGTATTTTTTGAAGAACTAAAAAAACAAAACTATAACCTTTCCATACTTTCCAGCTCAACATTAGAAAATCCTCCTTTTAATAAAAATGTTTTTTCAGGAATTAAAAATTTAAGACTAGATTCTCAAGGAAATTCCTCCTCGGAAAGGGATAAGGATATTTATAATGAATGGATAAAATTTATTAATATGCAATCATCAAATAAAAAACCTTTCTTTAGTTTTTTATTTTTTGATTCTGCTCATGGTTTTGATTATCCCGCGGATTATCCCGTAAAATTTAAACCGACTTTAAATGAAGTTAATTATCTGGTCTTAAATGATACGTTTGACCCATTACCTTTTTTAAACAGATATAAAAATTCTTTAAACTATATAGATAATCTTATAGGAGGAATATTAAAAAAACTAGAACAAAAAGGATTATTAGAATCTACCCTTGTGGTAATAACCGGAGACCATGGACAGGAATTTAATGATAACCATAAAGGATACTGGCAACATGGAGGTAATTTTTCTGATTATCAGATCGCAACTCCTCTCATTATATATGATAGTGCCAAGAAACCTGCAAGTTACACATATCTTACTTTACACTATGATATAATTCCCACTATTATGAGCTCTATATTAGGGGTACAAAATAACTATAATGATTATAGTGAGGGGAAAGATTTATACATTTCTGGAAATAGAGATTGGTTTATATGTGGATATAATCAGAAGTATGCTATTGTAGAAAATAATATGATTATCAATATTTATTCGTCAGGTATGTATGATGTAGTAGACAAAAATCTAAATCCTTTGGATGATAGTAAAATTGATTTAAATATTGTAAAAGAGGCTGTGAAAGAAAATACACGTTTCTATAACATTTCTAAAAATTAAAAAAAATAAAAAGTTTAGGTTTTATTTCAAAGAATTTCCTTTCATAGTATATTGCCAAGATAATCTCATAAGCTTGTTATAATCATCTGAATATTTATTTATACTAATTTTTTTATCTTTAAAATTCAGTAAATTAATTTCACTAATCAATTCATCTTTAGGAAAATAATATAATGAATCTTTATCAATCACCTTTTCAAAACCTATACCGTATTTCTTTCCGGGTATTAACAATGAGCTGCCAAAACTATAATAGGAAAATCCCTTGGGAGCTATCATTTCTATAAGAGTAGGCATAATATCTATATGGCTTCCGGGAATATTTATTTTTTGTTTCGGAATATTTTTACCATACAAAATAAAAGGTACAGCAGATCTTTCATACAAATTAGGGGAATGATTTATAAATCTTCTACCATAGTGGTCTCCCGTAAAGCCAAATAGACCGGATTTATATTTTAAATTAGCTTTTTCCATGAATTTTCCTATAGCAAAATCTCCATACCATAAATGTCCTAACTCTTTCATATTCATACCTCCGTCATAATACTTTTGCATATCTTTAGGAAAATCTTCGGGAGTTTTATAAGGAAACCCTTTTTTCCAAACATTTATAGCATAAGGAGGATGATAGCTCGAAGTCAGAATTAAATTAAAAGTATATTCTTCAGTATTAACATGATTAAGAACTAAGTCAAATAATTTTTCATCTTCTACACCCCAATCTCCTGAATCTTGTTTTCCTCCGGCATCAACCCCTGAGTAAATATTTTCACAGCCTTGATATTGAGAAAATCCCCCAATATTTTCCCATGAAAGAAACCCTCCATAAAACAAATTAGTTTTATATCCTAATTTTTTAAATTGTTTAAAAATGGAACTTATATAAGGATCATGAATAGTTCCTAATTGACTTATATTAATTCCACAGTAGGGAATTCCTGATACAATGGTTCCATAAGCATAAAATGTAGCATTATAAGAAGGAAGAAAATTAACAAAATGCATTCCGTTTTCCGCTAGGTTGTAGAGATTATCAGATAATCTGAATGCACGGTATTTATCCATTAAAGGCCAGGCATCATAGCTTTCCATAATTACCAAAAAAATTTGTTTAGGTTTTTCAATAGTATTACCCTGAGCTTCTTTATATATAATCTGATCTATATTTTTACCCCCATATTCTTTTTGGATATTTTCATTACCGAAAGGATTTTTTCCATTCAGCAGATTCAGAGACTTAAAATCTTCATATGCATATTTGAGAGATCTGTAAGGATTTATAATTGTTTTATTTAAAAAATTATTTTTTGTTACGGCGGCCCATTTTCTTATTGCAGGAACAGCTGTAAAAGAACCTCTGATTCCACCGATAAATAAAATAAGTAAAATAATTATCAGGCTTATCTTGCCATAGAAAGGTTTGATTTTAATTAGAACCTTATAGATAGAATTTTTTTTCTCATAAAAAATAAAAATACATATACCTATTAGCCATGTAATGAAAGTAAAAAGAGTATTTAATACAGGATTATAATATTCTACAATTGTTTTCCAAATAGCTTTTTTATCATCATATAATCCTAAGAAAATAAAATTACTAAATTGTTCCCTATATTCTTTATAATAGTTTAAAGAAACCATACAGATTAATGTAGAAAGGATTAAAAATAAATATTGAAAAATAATTCGGATAATTCGTATTATTTTGAATTTGTTAAACGGAGAGAGAATTAATAAAGAAATTAAAGGGATCATGATAAAGTAACAAACAGCCGTAGAATCAAAACGCATTCCCATAAAAAACGCATTATAATAATCTGAAAAATCTACTTTTTTGCCAAGTTCTTTGTGAAAACTTATAATAAAAATTATTCTGAAAATAAAAAAAAACAAAATACCAAAGAACCAAAAAAATATTAAGTTGCTCAATTCTTTTATGAAATTATTCCATTTGTTCATATTAAAATCATAGTTTATCTGAACAAAAATAAGGAATAATTTAGTTTTTCAGTTTATACAATATATCAAGTTTAAATTGTAAATTTACACGCTTATTTTAAACCGTTAATATGTCAGATTTAGTATTAAAATTAGAAGCTATTAAACAACGATTTGATGAAGTTTCTGATTTAATTATACAACCGGATGTAATTTCCGATCAAAAAAGATATGCCCAGCTTAATAAAGAATACAAAGATTTAGGAAAATTAGTAGATGTATACCAAGAATACAAATCTTTACTCAATACAGTTTCTGATGCCGATGAAATTATAAAAGAAGGTGAAGATGCTGATATGGTAGAGTTGGCAAAAGAAGAAAAAAATGAGGCTTTAGGTAAATTACCCGAAATGGAAGAAAACATCAAATATATGTTAATACCCAAAGACCCCGAAGATGATAAAAATATAACTGTTGAGTTAAGAGCCGGAACGGGCGGAGATGAATCTGCAATTTTTGTAGAAGACATTTTTCGAATGTATTCTATGTATTGGCGACAAAAAGGTTGGAATTTTGAAGTTGTAGATGCCACTGAGGGAAGTGTAAAAGGCTATAAGGAAATGATTGTTAATGTAAGTGGGGAAGGAGCCTATGGTACCATGAAATTTGAATCAGGAGTACATCGGGTACAAAGAGTTCCTGAAACAGAATCTCAAGGTAGGGTACACACTTCTGCAATAACCGTTGCGGTTTTACCTGAAGCAGAAGAAGTAGATGTAGAAATTAATCCGGCAGATTTAGAATTTCAAACAGCTCGCTCTAGTGGAGCAGGTGGACAGAACGTTAATAAAGTGGAAACCAAAGTACAGCTCACCCATAAACCTACCGGAATTATGATTCAGTGTCAGGTTGCTCGTTCTCAGCATGCTAATAGAGAAATGGCTTTGCAAATGCTTCGTAATAAATTATATGATATGAAGTTACAAGAACACCTGGATAAAATTTCTGCACATAGAAAAACGATGGTTTCAACGGGTGACCGTTCGGCAAAAATTCGTACTTATAATTATCCTCAAGGACGAGTAACCGATCATAGGATTAATAAATCCATCTATAATTTAGATAACTTTATGAATGGAGATATAGATGAAATGATAGAAGCCGTGAAAATAGCAGAAAATGCAGAAAAATTGAAAGGACAGGAAGATTAATTTCTATAAATATGGATAAAAAATTTTGTTTTTAATTCTTATAACTGTTTTTAATTCATAATCTCAAATTATATTTAAGATATTTACGTAACAAAAATAAACTCTTTGAAAAAAAATATTTCTTTAATTCTAATTTTATTTATAGTAATTAAAATTTCTGCTCAACAATATTTTGGAATTTATAGTCAAATTAAGGAAAATACCTCACAATATGTATATGCAGATACAACAAATGTTCGCCAGGGTCCGGGAATTAACTATCCCATAATCGATAAATTAACTTTAGGACAGGAAGTAATCATTAATAATATTTTTGATAATAAATATGTTTATACTCAAAATGGTATTAGGGCGTGTTGGATTTCTGTTAGTTATGTTAAAGATGGTATAAATAAACAAGGATACGTCTGGGAAGGAAATCTCACTTTTAACCCTATGAGAAGGGGAAATACCAAATTTATTTATGGAATTAATGCTATAAAACTAAATAAAAAGCAATATCCTACAGAAGAACACCACACACAATATCTTTATAAAGTAGAATTAAAAATACTGGTTGAAGATATGTTAATTGATAAAAAAATATTTTATACAGATACCGAACAAAGCTATACTGAAGCAAATGTATATGAAAATTTGGGCTTAAAAGATGTTAAAAATATCATACGTATTTCCTTTGAGGGTGAAGCTTGCGGAATTCCCAGCTATTATTATTATTTTGCATGGAATGGAAATAAAATTCTAGACTTACCGTCAAGATATGGAGTAGGAGATGCTGGAATATTTAATTATTCAGAAAAATTTATATTTCCTTTAGAAAAAGGTGGTAAACCCAATAGGATTATAAAAAAAATTGAATCAAGATGGCTTGAAGAAGGTCAGGAGTTTACCAGTTACGATGATATGTCTGTAGAAAGGAAAAAAGAAGAGTTTTTATGGAACGGTAAAAATTATAAAAAGATAAAAAAAGGTCTTTAATTATTTGTAAACATTAGTGTGAAAAAATTGAAAGTTCAATATATAGAAGAAGACTGGTTACTACCTTTTCAAATCAAAAATTTATACCTTAAAATGAAATAAAAAAGTGTATAAACACTTTCACTTTTAGAATTAAAGAAAATTTTTTAGCTTTGTTTTTATTAAATAAAATTTCTTATAAAAAAATAATATATTTAAAAATTTATAACCCAAAAAAATTAGTACATGAAAAAAATACTTTTTGCTTTATTAATTCCTGTTTTGTCTATGGCTCAGGAAGAAAAAATAAATTTCACCCATAAATTAACATATTTCACAAATCCGCTTATAGATAGTACCGATATAAATATATATCATTCCAAGGATGGAAGTCTTGTAGAAATGATGGGAGATAATATTTTGTTTAAAAATAAGCTATCAGTTCCCATAAAAATCAATATAGAGGGAGATTTAAAAGCCTATAATAAATACAATATAGATTCAATACCTTCTTTTACATTATCAAAAACACAAAATAAAGCGGTAATAAATGGAATACCTTGTAATTATTACAAGGCAATAAATAATAAGGAAATGTATAAAGAATCAGGAAGTATGTATGAAGTATGCATTTCAGAAAATCATCCTATTAATTTATTAGCAACAATACCGATTACGAACAAAAATATCAAAGGATTAATTTTAAGAATTGATGATTATTATGATAGAAATCATTTTATTGAATTAAAATCTATAAATAATGTAAAATTAGTAAAATCTTTAAATTGGAAAAAATTTGAAGAAGAATATACCGATTATATTACTCAAGATAAAGAATCAGAGCCACAAGATACAGATTTTATGGATTCGAACTCTATAGATTACGGAATTTTAAAATATAATTCTCAATATAAAGTTATAAAAACAAAAGAAATGGACTTAGCTGTAGAATTGTTAGAAAATGATTCTCCTTATTGGCCGGGAATTCCACAATATTGCAGCAATTTGGAAAATATAGTTACCCGTTTTTCAGATAAAGAACTTAAAGAACATGCTAAAAATTATGCCGGACAAATTTGTGATTTATATTTATCTGAAGTAAAAGAATATTCTGTAGATGTTAAAAGTACTTTAGATGCAATACGCTATGAAGAAAATTATTTTATGAAACACAACATTAGTAAAAAAGAACGCAAATTATTAACTGAATTTTTAGACGAATTAGATTAATTTATATTCTGTTAATCGAATTTTATTAAATCTGCTTTACATTAAAAAGCAGATTTTTTATTTCTTTATAAAATTACACCAATTATATCATTGGAATATTTTAAAAACCATATATTTGATCAGAACTTAAAAAAAAAACTAAAAATAAAACAATGAAAAGACTGCTATTAGCTCTGCTACTTCCTGTTTTATCTATGGCTCAGGAAGATAGAATAAATTTTAATACTAGTTTACACTATCAAATGAAATTAGAGAATAAAACTATAGATCTAGATGTATATTATTCTCCAGATGGATTTTTTTTAGATGCAGGAGATATAAAAATGTTATTAAAAGATTATCTGGTTGTACCAGTTAATGTCAATTTAAATAGGATGGTTAATTTATCAAAATATGCAAGATTAGATTCTATACCTTCTTTTACATTATCAAAAACAGATAAAAAAGATAGCATATTAGGATTACCCTGTACGTATTATGATATATTGTTAGAAGGAAAACCTTTTGAAAAATCTAAAATGTGTATTTCAGAAAAATTTTATTCTTCTACTATGGATTTAGTTGGTCCGTTATCTGCTAAAAATAAAAATATAAAAGGATTAATTTTGAAAATCGGTTCTGAAGAAAATGGAGCAGGGTGGTTTGAGTTAAAATCTATGGCTAGAACAAGTGCTTTTATTTCTTTAGATTGGCAAAAAATTTTAACTGAACTTAAAGATAAATCTTTAGCACCAGATATTTTAAAAACCGTTGGTTGTACAACAGAGGAACCCTTTGACTATGAAAATAATTATCCTGAAGTAGATTCCATAACAACCTCATTTAATTATAACATAAAAACCTATAATTCCGAATATAAAACTTCAAAAATAAAAAATACGAATTTAGCTATAAATGAGTTAGAAAAAGACTCTCCATACTGGCACGGGCTTCCAAAATATTGTGCTAACCTTGAAGATAAAATTTCTGAGTTTTCAAATAAAAAACTCAAAAAACACATAAAAAATTATATTGGACAAATTTGCGATTTATATTTATCAGAAATAAAAGAAAATTCGGTAGATGTAAAAAGAACATTAGATGAGATACGATACGAAGAAAATTATTTCAGAAATTATCAATCTAATAAAAAAGACCACAATTTACTTAATGACTTTTTAAATAAATTAGATTAAATTAATACAATAAGACTATGAGAAAAAGATAATTGAATTATATTCTCATAGTCTTATTAATAACTAACCTGTAAAAAATGCTTAAACTTAATCAAAGTATTTTCGCATCAAGGAACAAGATTATAAAGCTTATTCCAATTATTTTTCTATTAAATGTTTCTTATGCTCTTTGATCTTTTTTATTGCCCAATTATAATGGCTTGAAGTAGATGAAACACAAGAGCTTCCTAAGCTTGTAGTACCTGTCCAGGAAAAATATTTCTTTGTAAATAATTCCTCGTTTGAAAAAGTTTTAATAAGTTCTATTACCTCCTTATGGCTGTTTTTCAGTAAGCTGATAGATTGTTTCAAAGAAGTATTTTGGTGTTTTTTCCAGAACTCAATATTCATTTGAGGATATGTTTTCCAATTGTATGGTTCTGGCAAGAAATTGACTTTTTTTCCAGACTGATTAGAATGTATCCAGTTCAAGAGTAGTTTATGCCATTCATAGAGGTGTATTAAAACATCCCTGATGTTTCTGTCTCTATCTTCAAAAGAGAATGTTTCTTCTTGCTCTTTTTCCGTCATAGAATTTATAAGGTTAAATAGTTTATTGAAACTATCTTCGCTAGCTTGTATTAATTGTTCTTTTGTTGTAGGACGTGCCATGATTTATTTATTTTATTGAATAGACCAACGTTTGAGAGTTAAAAAGTAAATTTCATATTTTTAATAGCTTGCTCTTTCGTATATACGATTTCTGAAACTTTATTAAATTCATATACAAATTGTGCACAATGTTCTCTCATTTGTTCCATCGTACAATCCATTGTAAAAGCTCCTTCTTTAAAATAATAGCAGCAATATTCATCATTCATGCTTCCATCCAGATTAGTTCTTTCATCCTCTTGTTTTTTTAACGGCTTTCCAAAACTTTGACAATATTTTGTTTCCATTAATATTTTATTTTATTGGAATATAGACTTTTGTAATCTGTTTTTCTTTATTTATATCTGAATAACTTATATATTCCTCAAACGTTATTCCATGACGCAAAGTATGATCAAAGTTTATGCTGATATTATTGTATAGTTCCTGAAGTCCTGAATAGTTACCTTTAAGTATATAAACAGCAAATTTTCCTTTTTGTAATTTAATGGATCCAAACTCTCCAGTCGGAGTAATTTTCTTATTTACAGAAGCACAGGCATAAAAACGACAATATTCAGATTGAGTTACGTTAGGATTATCATAACTTAATCCGATATAACGGGTTTCATTAGAGATGGCCTGATTATTTTTAAGAAAACAAACCAACTTGTTCCAGGCTGTTTCATAAGGTTTATCTTCTCCGTATTTACCAATGATTCTGATATAAATTAATTCCAGATCTTCTTTTTCTTCACAAATTTCGCATTCAAGTGTATTTATTAAATTATCACTATTTTTTACATAGCCTTTCAATCTGTCTTGAAAGGTGTTCATATATGCTCTCGGAGATATTCCGAAATGTTTTTTAAAAGCTTTAGAAAAAGATTGCGGATTATTGTAGCCTACCATTTCAGCAATTTTGCTTAGGTTTATATCCTTTGCTTGCATGTATAATATAGACCGTTCTACACGTTGCCTTGCTATATAAGTATATATTGATTCATCCAGATATGAATTCATAATACGAAGTAACTGCCGCTGAGATACATGTATTTGTCTGGCTAAGATATCCAATTTTAATGGGTTATATAAATTTGCGCTGATATAATCAATAATATGATTGACTTTTTGCTGATATATACTTTCAGTATTTCTACGCATTGAATAAATATCTTGGTATCAAAGGTAAAGATTTTTTACATTTTTATAATTGTCCAATCTCGCCAAATTACATTATCATGTAGTTTAAGCTATATTATAATCTACTATTTTTTCCCTAACAGATCCCTTAGAATATTTATTTCAAATATCTTATATTTGAAATAAATTAAAATTTCCTAGTTGAATGACGAGTAAGAATTGTGATAATAAATTGTTTCTTTTAGATGCCTATGCTTTAATATTTAGAGCGTATTATGCTTTTATTAAAAATCCCAGAGTTAATTCTAAAGGAATAAATACCTCTGCCGTATTTGGTTTTACCAATACGCTTTTTGATATGATGAAAAAAGAAAAACCTACTCATTTAGCAGTAGTATTTGATGTAGGGGAAACATTCAGGCACAAAGAATACAAAGAATATAAAGCCAATCGGGAAGAAACTCCGGAAGCTATTCGTATAGCAGTTCCCTATATACATAAAATACTGGAAGCATTGGGAATACCTTGTTTATGGAAAGAAGGATATGAAGCCGATGATGTAATAGGTACCCTAGCTAAAAAAGCGGAAAAAGAAGGTTTTACTACCTATATGATGACCTCTGATAAAGATTATGCCCAATTAGTATCAGACCATATATTTGTGTTTAAGCCAGCTTCTCGAGGAAACGACATAGAAATATGGGATGTTGAAAAAGTAAAAGAAAAATTTGAAGTGCAATCACCTTCTCAGATTATTGATTTTTTAGGAATGATGGGAGACAGTGTAGATAACATACCCGGTATACCCGGTGTGGGAGAAAAAACTGCTAAACAATTCATAAAAGAATATGGAAGTATGGAAAATTTATTTGCTCATTCTTCCGAATTAAAGGGAAAAATGAAGGAACGTATAGAAGAAAATCAGGAATTAGGATTATTATCTAAAAAACTGGCTACCATCTGTACGGAAGTACCGATCGATTTTAATTATGAAAGTTACACTGTAGATAACCCCAATATAGATGAAGTAATTAAAATTTTTGAAGATCTGGAATTTAGAAATATGATTCAGAACTTTCAGAAAACATATAATATAATAGCTGAAAATGAAAAAGCAGAATATGTAAAAGGAGTAAAGCCCTCTGCCTCCGCTCAAATTTCTTTATTTGAAGATGAAGTGGTCCAACAGGCAGAAAAATCTGATAGAAATACTCTTAGTAATACCGAACATTTCTATCAACTCGCAGATACTCCTATGGCGATAAAATTATTATTAGATAAATTACATAAACAAAAAATTGTATGCTTTGATACGGAAACCACTTCTACAGATTCTATGCTTGCAGAGCTGGTAGGTATTTCTTTTTCCTATGAAAAAGGAAAAGGATACTACATTCCTTTCAACCCTAAAGACAAAGAAAATACACAAAAACTTATAGAAATAGTACAACCGTTTTTTGAAAATGAAAGCATACTGAAAGTCGGGCAGAATTTGAAATATGATTGCAAAGTATTAAGAAAATATGGACTAGAAGTTAAAGGAACCTTATTTGATACAATGATAGCCCATTATCTGATAAATCCAGACGGAAGACATGGCATGGATATTTTAGCGGAAACAGAGCTAAATTACCAACCGGTTTCTATAGAATCTCTAATAGGAAAAAAAGGAAAAAATCAAAATCTGTTTTCCATGGTTCCTTTAGAAGAACAAAAAGAATATGCTGTAGAAGATTCAGATATTACCCTACAGCTTAAAAATAAATTTGAACCCCGGTTAGCTAAAGATAACCTTAAAAAACTTTTTGATGACATTGAAATGCCTTTGATGCGTGTGTTAACAGATATGGAATGGGAGGGTATTAATTTGGATATAAGTGCATTAAAAGAAATGTCTAAAGAATTAGTTCAAGATATACTCCGATTAGAAAAAGAAATTTATTCTCTGGCAGGTGATGAATTTAATATAAATTCTCCTAAACAATTAGGAGATATTATATTTGATAAAATGAAACTTGGGGATAAACCCAAAAAAACAAAATCCGGACAATATGCTACAGGAGAAGATGTTTTATTGAAACTGGCACACAAACATAAAATTATTGATCTATTATTAGAATATCGTCAATTACAAAAATTAAAATCTACCTATGTAGATGCTTTGCCGGATGAAGTGAACTCTTTTACAGGAAGAGTACATACCACCTTTGCTCAAACAGTAGCCGCTACCGGAAGGTTGGCTTCTAATAATCCTAATTTACAAAATATCCCGATTCGTACAGAAAGAGGACAGGAAGTACGGAAAGCTTTTATTGCTAAAGATGCACATCATAAAATTATTTCTGCCGATTATTCCCAAATTGAGTTACGCATTATTGCTGCCATGAGTAAAGACCCTACAATGATATCTTCCTTTAAAAGAGGAGAAGATTTTCACAAATCCACAGCAGCTAAGGTTTTTCATATACCTTTAGATCAGGTTTCCCGAGAACAACGTTCTCATGCAAAAACAGTTAATTTTGGTATTATTTATGGGGTTTCAGCTTTCGGGTTGAGCGAACAGACCGGACTTTCTCGCTCCGAATCCAAATCTCTTATAGATGCATATTATGAAGCTTATCCGGTACTGAAACAATATATAGGAAATCAGGTAAATATTGCCCGTAAAAATGGATATGTTGAAACTCTTTTAGGCAGGCGCAGATATTTACCCGATATACATTCCCACAATTCCATTGTCCGTTCTCATGCCGAACGAAATGCGGTAAATGCCCCTATACAGGGAACTGCAGCAGATGTAATTAAAATTGCAATGATTCGGATTCATGATTTGTTAAAAGAAAAAAACTTTCAAACCAGGCTCTTGTTACAAGTACATGATGAATTGGTTTTTGACGCTCCCAATGAAGAAGTCAAAGAAATATCCCAACTGATAAAAACTACTATGGAAAATGCCTTAAAAATAGAAGTCCCTTTAGTGGTAGATGTAGGAGTGGGACAAAACTGGCTGGAAGCGCATTAATTGAATTATAAAAAAGATAGTTATAGATTGATTATATCCGGCTATTGTCGGATATAAATCATATATATTAAAGTTTAGGTAGGAGGGGAAAATAATTCAGGAAAAAAAACTTTCTCCTAATTATAATGATTATTTACTCTTCGTCGGTAAATTCTTGGTGTTTTTACAATCCTTGAATAGATATTAAAGTATATTTTTTTATCATAGTTTAGATTTTAGCTCCATTAATTTTAATAATAACTTTTCCTGTTGTTCTTGAACTTTCAGCGTATTTATGGGCATCAACAATTTGATTTAATGTAAAAATTTTATCAATATGAACATGTATTTTTTTTTCTTCAACAAGACGATATAAATCAGTAAGTGCTTTTTTATAAGGATAGACATAAACAAATTTTACTTTCGATGGGTACAAAAGCATATCTTTAATAAGAGAAAAGGAGATATTCGTGTCTATAAAATATCCTCTAGGATTTAATATTGGCTTGATCTCATTTACTGATGTATTTGAAACAACATCGAATATTATGTCATACTTCTTCGAAGATTCTCTAAAATTTTCAGTTTCATAATTAATGGTATGATCTGCACCCAATTGCCGGCAAAACAATTCATTTTTTCCACTAGATACAGATGTAACCTCTGCTCCGTATGCTTTCGCCAATTGAATAGCTAAATGGCCAACTCCGCTACTCCCTCCATTAATTAAAACAGATTGTCCTTTCCGTAATTTGGCTTTCTCAATAAGTGATATCCAAGCAGTGACTCCAGCCATAGGAATTCCGGCCAATTCTTTTAAGTCCATTGCTGAATTCACTGTAATACATTGATTTACTGACAACAGCACACACTCGCTATGAGCCCCGCCTTTTAGAGTAGGTAATAATCCGAGAATTATATCTCCTTTTTTATATTGAACAACATTACTTGGGACATTTATAACTTCTCCTACAATATCATATCCTAAATCAGTATTAAACATTTTTGTGAAAAATCTAAAATCTCCTCTCCTGTATTTCCAATCAACTGCATTTATCGAAGAAAATAACACTTTGACAAGAATTTTATCTTTTTGACCTTTCAAATCTATATTGTCAATATTCACAATTTTTAAAACATTGGGATCTCCACACTTATTATATATTACCTTTTTCATAATAATTTTACTATTAACTTAAATATTCTGATATATCTTTAACTCTTGAATATCATACTTTATCTTTTTTTGAACTAAAATATCTTTTCTTGTTTGTTGCTAATAATATATCAGGCTAATCGTAATGTAATGTTATTTAATTTTCGTTACAACAATACATTTATCAGAATATATATACTGTTTATTATTTTTACACAAACATCTGTAATATAAATATATATAAATTACAAACAGTATGTACGGTACAAATATAAATAAAATAATTACAATTATATGGAGAATAAAATTCAAAAAATATAAATGCTTATAAAAAAATAGACAGTATAATACAGAAATAGCTGATTTTTAATACATAAAAAACTCTGCAATTTTACGCAGAGTTTTTCATAGTTAAATGAAAACATCACTTTCGTTTAATTAGTTCATATATAGTAAAAAGTTCTCTTTTTAAAAGCTCTGTATCACATCCATTTTCACTGGTAACATCCGTATAAGCATGTCCTAGATATATTTTCTCGAAAACTAAAGCCATAGCTTCGCTATCTACTTCAATGATCTCCTCTTTCTCAATAGCTTTTTTTATTACTTGTTGCCATATTTTTATTTCTGTAGCAACCCATTGTTTCGATATTTCAGCATAATTTGCATAATAATATAAAGCTTGCGACTCAATGTTAAAATGTGCTCTATTGATATTCTTTAATCCATAACTGCGCATCGTCTTCATTGCGACCTCACAATTGTGAATGAATTCAAGGATAAAATTTTTGAGGCAATCCTTTTCCTGTATTTGTATTTCTAAAGTAGATGATCTACTAAACAATGAAGATTCAATTACTTCGTTAAATAGATTAATCTTAGTTTTTACATGATATAATATAGCCCCACGACTAAGGCCGGTAGCTAATTCCAGATCAGAAAATGTTACTTCATCATAAGGCTTTTTACTAAATAGAAGAAATGCCTGAAGTAGTATCTTTTTTTTAGTATCTGTACATTCCGTCTGTTTCATTTTTAGCTGATTATATAATTCTAAATAATAGTTTATCCTACAAATGTAATATTTTTTAGGTTCAACGCTTTATTTGTGTTTGTTTATGCTTTTTAGTTTATTTTAAAACAAAAAAGTATTTACACCCATCACTTTTCCCATTGTCTAGAATGATTGCTTTATCAAGAAACACTATATCAGGTAGCTGTCTGCATATTAAATTTGAATCGCTTAAATAACAATATCCAATTCGCATATATCATAATTTACGATATGCCGTGATACAAAAATATCCGAGAAATCTCCAATTTCTGAGATCCTATCTTTATATGCCATTTTTTAACTCTTTCTATTTATTTACTCCAATATTCATGGACTATAAACATAAAAAAAACTTCTATTTTTAATATTGTATTTCACATTATGGGAATACCTATTTATACTCTTTTTTAAATTAATATGAACAAAAATAATTTATGTTATTAAATTATATAAATCAGGAGTTCGTTTTTTATAATAAACATTTTGTAATAGAAATTACTTAATGTACTTTTGGAAGATTTAAAAAAAAAAGAAACGAATACCAGAAATGAATAAAATCCTGAAACTGCTTTTTTCGACCAAAACTACAGCTGCTTTATTTGCCCTTTTTGCTATAGCTATGGCTTGGGCTACTTTTATAGAAAACGATTATGGAACGCCTGTAGCTAAAGCACTAATATACAATGCGAAATGGTTTGAATGTATTATGGTACTTTTAATTTTAAACTTTATAGGTAATATTAAAAGATATCAATTATACCAAATGAAAAAGTGGCCTATCTTGGTTTTTCATCTGGCTTTTATATTTATATTTATTGGCGGAGCTATTACACGATATGTAAGTTATGAGGGCACTATGCACATAAGAGAAGGAGAGATGAGTAATGAAGTAATATCTGAAGGTACATTTTTTAAAGTACAAATATCTAATGACAAAGGAGATACTCGAGCCTATCAGGATATTCCTTTTATTCTTACCCCCAAGAATATTCCAGTCCTTTTAAAACCATTTCAAAGTGATTTTAAAGCGCAATATGATTTTTTAGGGAAAAAAGTAAAACTTAAAACCACCAGTTATATTCCCCGAGCGCAAGATTCAATACAACCTTCTGCAAAAGGAAAACCAATATTGCAATTAGTAACTATCGGAGAAGAAGGACGTAAAAATATATATATTGAAGAAGGTACCGCTAAACAAGTACAAAATGCAATGGTTAGTTTTAATGTAAATATTCCGCAAGCTATAAATATAACAGTGAATAACGGTGAATTAAGAATATCTTCCCCTATGATGGGCAGATATATGATCATGTCTACACAAGAAGAAAAATCGGTAGAAGGTGAAGGAAAAATACAACCTTTCCACTTAGGTAGCCTATATCAATTTCCCAATGCAAGTTTTGTTGTACCAAAAGTACCTTTTACTGGGAAAATAATTTTTTATGAAGGAGATAAGAATAAAAATCAAACTGATCCCGATTTAATTTTTATGCAGGTTTCCACCGACAAAGAAACCAAAGAAATTTCATTTTATGGAAAAAAAGGAATAACGGGAGTGCAAAAACAGGTTTTTATAGATAATCTCTTAGTTTCTATAGGCTACGGATCTAAAATATATAAAACAGAACCGTTTTATCTAAAACTCAACAAATTCACTATGGACCATTATCCGGGAAGCAACAGTCCTTCCGCCTATGAATCTGAAGTGTCAATAGTTGATAACGGACAGGAAACTCCTTTTAAAATATATATGAATCATATTTTAAACTATAAAGGATTTAGATTTTTTCAATCTAGCTTTGATCCTGACTTAAAAGGAACTATTCTTTCTGTAAATCATGATTTTTGGGGAACTACAATTACCTATATCGGTTATGCTCTTTTATTTTTAGGAATGTTCGTTACTCTTTTTTGGAAAGGAACCAGGTTTTGGAAACTTAATGACCAGTTAAAAAAAATAGCCAAAAATAAAAACTCATTAGCAATAATACTTTTATTGATAAGTGCAATATCATTTTCTCAAACGTTAAATTCTAAGTCGGAAGAACATACTCATATACAAGCAGAAGAATCTTTAAAAACGAATGAAGAACCACTAACTAAGATGCAACCTACAGCAGAAAATGCCCATAGCCACCCTAAAGAAGAAACAACTGAAAGAATACCATTGCACCCCTTAGATCCCGAAAAATTTGCGGCTTCTGTTAAAATACCTAAATCACATTCCGATAAATTTGGTTCTTTATTAGTACAGTCATTTGAAGGAAGAATAGAGCCAACTAATACTCTGGCTTTGGAAATACTTAGGAAATTATATAAAAAAGATAAATTTTATAATCTGGATGCCAATCAATTCTTAATATCGATTTCTTTAGATCCCCTAAATTGGGCACAAGTGCCATTTATTAAAGTTGGAAAAAGAGGGGGAGAAGAATTAAAAAATAAAACCCAATCCAATAAGGAAGGATATACAACCCTGATGAATTTATATCCTCCGGGGCCAGATGGGAAACCTTACTTTGTATTGGAAGAAGATTTTAGGAAAGCCTTTGCAAAAAAACCGGCAGATCAATCTAATTATGATAAGGAGGTGATCGAGATTAATGATAAATTACAGGTTATGCAGGCACTCATAAGTGGTCAATTTCTAAGATTTGTTCCTATAAAAAATGATCCTAAACATACATGGATTTCTTGGCAAAATGTTGAATTAGAAACCGATCCTGAAGCTTTAGAGTTGATCGGAGGATATTTTATGTCTGTTATGAAAGCAGAAAAAGACGGAAACTGGAAGCAGGCTGACATACAATTAAAAAAAATAGAAGATTATCAATATAAATGGGGGAAAGAGGTTATTCCTTCAAAAGCAAAAATACAATGGGAAATTCGATATAATAATTGGAATATTTTTTTTAAAATAATGATTCTTTATGCATTTTTAGGAATTTTGTTGTTAATTATTGCATTTTTGAAACTATTTAAACCAAAATCAAAATTTCTCACTTTTTCCGAATTTATTTTATTAGGTATAGTAATTATTGCTTTTTTAATACATGGATTGGGGTTAGGTGTGAGGTGGTATGTATCGGGACATGAACCCTGGTCTAATGGATATGAAGCAGTTATGTTTATTAGCTGGATTAGCATATTTGCAGGATTTCTTCTTTACAGAAACCGAAATGGATTTATACCGGCTGCCGGCTGCTTAGTTGCCGTAATTCTTATGGGTTTTGCCCACGGAGGTGATCAAATGAACCCACAAATCACGCCCTTGGTGCCGGTTCTAAAATCTTATTGGCTAATGATTCATGTAGCCATAATCACCTCTAGTTACGGTTTCTTTGGATTAAGTGCCCTTATAGGCATGGTAGTTTTATTACTTTTTGTTGTTAGTAATAAAAAAATATCGCATACTGTAGAAAACTCTATAAAAGAGTTAACAATAGTTAATGAAATATCACTGACCCTTGGTATTTTTATGCTTACAATTGGTACTTTTTTAGGCGGAATGTGGGCTAATGAAAGTTGGGGGCGCTATTGGAGCTGGGACCCTAAAGAAACCTGGGCTTTTATTTCCGTAATTATTTATGCAATTGTTTTACATATACGATTAGTTCCGGGTTGGAGAGGTCGTTATATTTTTAATTTACTATCTTTAATTGCTTTCTCTTCTGTGATTATGACCTATTTTGGGGTAAACTATTACCTAACAGGACTTCATTCTTATGCGCAGGGAGATCCGGTTCCTATACCTTTATGGGTATACATAGTTATATTTTTAGTTTTGCTTTTAGGCGTTATTTCTTACTTTTTCTATAAAAAAATGTATCTAAATATAAAAAAATCTATATGATCGATTTTTCTCAAGAAATAAAATATAAAACATCAAGAAGTCCCGGCAAGGGAGGACAAAATGTAAATAAGGTAGAAACTAAGGTGGAAGCTGTTTGGAATGTAGAAAATTCTTTATTTTTTACCAATGAGGAAAAAATATGCATAAAAAATAAATTATCAAACAGAATGAATAAAATAGGAGAATTATGTATTAATAGTTCAGAAACCCGATCGCAAATCGAAAATAAAAAAATAGCTACTCAGAAAATGCTCCAATTAGTTACTCAGTCACTTTATAAATCTACAATTAGAAAACCCTCAGAAAGGACACGCAGTTCTATAGAAAAAAGATTAATGTTCAAAAAAAAATTATCTTATATAAAAAGGTTGCGAAATAAAAATAACTGGGAATAACCCTAAAAAATTTATTTGTATAAATTTTTTAACCACATTAAAAATGAAATTTTCGATACAGAATATATTAGAAGATGAAAAGGTACTTTTATTACCTTTAGAAGAAACAGATTTTGATAATTTATATGAGGTGGCTTCCGATAAAAAAATATGGGAACAGCATCCGTGCAAGGATAGATGGAAAAGAGAGGTTTTCAAAATTTTTTTGATGAGGCAATTTAGAGTAAAGGAGCTTTTAAAATAATTGATAAAAGCACAGGAGAAATTGCTGGCAGCTCCCGTTTTTATAATTATGATGAAACAGATCATAGCATAGTAATTGGTTTCACCTTTTTTGCTGTAAAATATTGGGGAAAAGGAATGAACCCTTCTGTAAAAAAATTGATGATGGATTATATTTTCCAATATGTAGACAAAATTTATTTTTATGTTGGGGCTTATAATTTCCGTTCACAAATTGCAGTCACTCGCCTAGGAGCTAAAAAAATAAAAGAAAAAGAGAATTCCGGCAGGGAAAACCTAAAAGAAAATTTTGTGTACGTGATACATAAAAACCAATATAATAATACGGATTAAATATTATTTATTTAGGGGAGTTATTTTTTAAATATTCCTCTTCTATTTTATCTAAAAAGACAAAAAGCTTTTCATTCATCTCTGTAAAATCAAACTTTCTCATTTTTACAGGTTTTTGTATCCATTTGTAGGTGTTTTGAGTATTCAAAAAATTTTCCTCTTTGTTGATGAGTAACTCTATTGTCTCTGGGGTAAATTCCATATGACATTGAAAACCATAAACTTTCTTATGATATTTAATGATTTGCCTAGGGCATCCTATACTGGTTGCTAGTACTCTACTGCTTGGAATAAGTCCCGGCATATCATTATGCCAATGTCCTACTAGTAAGGATTCTCCAAAATGAGAAATCATGTTATCTTTTAATCCATCATTTGTAAGTTGAATAGGAAAAATACCTATTTCCTTCTCAGGACTTTGCTCAAATTTAGCCCCTAATGCTTCTCCGATTAATTGCGCTCCTAAACAAACTCCAATAACCCATATATTTGCCTCTATACATTTTCGGATTAAAGAAATCTCCATCCTCGCATCAAAGTAAGGAAACTCTTCTTTAGTACTGTTGGGGCTTTGTGGTCCTCCCAACACAATAAGTATATCTATATTTTCCGCGTTTAATGGGACCGGATCGTTTTTATAAATTCTCGAAAAACTGATCGTATGTTTTTTATTTTTTGCCCAAGTTAAATAAACTCCGGCTGTTTCAAAACTTTCGTGCTGTATAAAATGTATCTTCATTTTTTTATAGAATAGGGGATAGGATTCATAAAATTTATTTTAAATATCTTATTGATAAAAATAGTAATTTTAGTTAAAAAACATAAGTAATTTTCTACAATATTTTTATTGATTTTTTAGATTACTTATCATAGCATTTAAAATTTTATTTACAAATTCTGGAAATCTAAAATTAACTTTTTTTAAGTGATTATAAAAACGTTCAAAAGCAATATATGTAGCAAAAGATTGAAGTATAGATTTATCTATATTTACATTTTTAAAGAGAGGAATACTATTAAAATTGTAAATATTTATTAATATTAATAACAAAAAATAAGAAAAATAAATAATTGCTTTTATATTATTTTCAGAAAGAATATATAGAGTTATTTTTTTTGAACTAAATGTACTGGAGTCTATTCTTAAATGAAAGTAAAATATTATGTGCAAAATTTTAGTTCTAAATAAAATAGAAATTATGACAAAAATAGTTATATATAAATAAATATATATTTCATAATTTATATTTGAGTGATGTAATATAGAATAAGCAGTGGATATAATTGTTGGTATAACATTACAGATGCCAAAATATAGAAATAAGGAAAATTGAAATCCCATTATTATAGGAACGAAAATCTCCCATAAATTAAATAATAAATCCATTGGATATTTAATTATTCTATATATTTTACTAAAAATCTTGTTATTATATTTGTAGTTTATTTCTTCTAATATTAAAAAAATAATGAAGTAAGAAAAGTAAAATATAGCAGTATAAATAATTATATTCAATAATTTATTTTCTGGGATTATACTCAATATAAAAAAAACTAAAAATAAAGGTAAATTTATAATAAACAATAAGATTAAAATAAATATATATTTTTTTTTTAACATATCTAAACCCTTGATTAGATGCATTACAAATTTATTTATATTATCTGAATGAATAAAAAATAATTGCAGATTAAGCATAGTTTTATGATTTACAAATAAGATTTGGATGATAAATATTATGTTAAATAGAAAAGAGAAAAAAATTATTGAGAAAAGTAAAGAAGTTTTTAATATTCTTTTGTCTTGAAACAAAAGAAACAAAAATTCAAGAAAAATAAAAACTCGCTATCGCTCAAACATTTATTTTTCATCATGTTTACAAATTTCATAGTTTCTCTGACGCATTTACTCAAAGCCATTAAAATCATAAAATTATACATAATGGTAAATTTATATGAAAATGTATAAATATTGCCTTAATTTTGAAATGAATTATTTTCCTATAATTTATATTATGTTAAATAGAATATTTCAAACACAACATCACTGTATAATTTCGCGAATGCAGTTACTTTTTTGGAGTTAATAGATTAAATGGAAATGTAACTGTAATTTTAAGATCATGTTCGTCTTGGAAAATATTTGCATATCCTCCTGACCAAGTTTTATGTTTAGAATTATTATTATAGCTGGTATAATGTAACTGAAATAATGTTCCTTTAAAATATCCTTTGGATACCGAGTAACTAAAATCTAAATTCCATGATCTTTCCCATATTTTCTGACTTTGATCATATATAGGATCACTACTGGGTTTTGCATCCCATCCATAAGCATAGGAAGTGGCAATTACAAATCCTTTCAGAAATGCAGCTATATCTTTTAATTGATAACTGATTTCGGCAAAAATAGCTTTTTCATCACGTGCATTAAAATCTGATCGTGAATTCCAAGAAATATCTAATCTGCCTTGTGTGGAGGCATAAGCAGAAGTCATTCTTTGTAAGAAATATCCCTGTTTACCGTTTGCTTTAACAGCCGTTCCTTCTAACCTTATACCCACTGGTCCTATGGGATAATTGAAAGTTATTCCTTGTAAGAAAGCAAGTCCATCATAAACTTTAATTCCGGAATTTCCCTGATTTTGAGAGCCATAGAATTGATAGCTCATACTAAGTGGTGAGTTAAAAAGATTAATTTTATATGAAATTTTACTGAAATATTGGTTTAAATAATGTTCACTTTGTCCAAATGCAGCTTCTAATACCAAGTTATTTTTCATATCATATTTTAAGCCTAAAGAATGTAAGTAATGTACTCTTTTTGAATCTGGCCCCATTCTATAAAACTTATCCAATTTTCTATACCAAGGAGTTTTATAACGGTCTGTCCACATATAGGATGCCGATAATACTCCGGATTTACCAAAATCTAATACAGTACCCACTTCAATTCCTTCATATGTACCAGGGAGCATACTCCAATGAGTAGCTAATAAAGTTTGCCCCGAAGGTTGTAAGTACCCTATTTTGGCCCAAAGATAGTTTTTAAATTTAAAATCCATCAACGCTTTATAAAAACTAAATCCTCCTGTATCATCATCCCAGGTTTCTCTCCATCTTGATTTATGTTTACTGAAAGCCATTTCACTGGGGTGATTATTTCCCCGGCTATTGGGTTGCCAAATACCATATCCACCTAATTCGAGAGAAAACATTTGGGCTATATATGCCGATTTAAAATTTAATTCTGCAAAAAAAGTGGTTTGTATAATGTCGTTTACATATTGTTGGGTAATTCGGTTTTTGCGTTCCCGATTCCGGTCCCAGAAATATAACGTACCCCCTAAAGTTGATTTTTTTAAAAAATTTTTAATACTCGTAGATTTTTTTGCAGTGTTTTCTGAAGATAAATTTAAAGATAAAGAGTCTGGAGGTAAATTTTGAGATTGTTTTAATTTTGTACTATCGGTTTCATTTTTTAACTGATCAATTAAAAAATTACCTGATAATTTTTTGAAAGATTGGTTCGTTTTGGCTGAATAAAAAATAGAAAATAATAAAATGAATATTAAACTTAGTTTTTTTCTCATATTTTATGCGATTATTTTTATATAATATTAATTTCATTTTATTTATTTCTACATTAAATAATTTAATATATAAATAATTAAAATAATAATATGTTGCTATTATATCTTTTTGGTATAAATTTAGTAAAAATAATATTAGTTCATATTATTATTATTATTATTTCTTTTTAATTAAAAATTGCTTGGAGATTTAAAAGAACAAGATGATTAGATGAGATTACTGAAAAAATGAACTTTATTCCCCTATCCTACACCTAGTTAACTAATAAATAAATATAGATTTATTTTTTAAGATATTACTTATTCATAATTTTGGCAATTATCTTAAGAAATAGTTTTATAAATTATTATATTTATAAAAGTTCATCCATTCTCTTTTCTTATAAATTATTTATTTTTTACTAATGAAGAAGCTCCTAAAACGCTTATATTTTTTATTTCAGATAATTGAATAACTAATTTTTCAATATTTTTAGGAAATAAAAAATTTTTTAAGTATCTATTCATTGCCGGAGAAAATAACTTAAATGATTTGGATACACTTCCTCCAAAAATAATTATTTGAGGATCATAGGTAAATAATACAAATGATAGTAAAGCTCCTACATGCTTTCCAAAATCATCCCAAATGTTTAAGGCTTCTTTATCATTATTTTGAGCTTTGTTAAATAGCTCAAGGCTGGTAGTATTTTTATGAAAACGTTTAAAATAATGACTACTGCAGTATCCTTCATATGTAGAATCTAAATATGGTACACAGCCTATTTCTCCCGCACATGTATTAGCCCCCATATATAGTTCATTATTTAAAATAAGTCCTGCGCCTAAACCAGTTCCCATTGCTATACAAACACTATTACTGTAAGATTTAGCCATTCCATAATATTTATGTCCCAGAGCAAAACAATTGGCATCGTTATTTATATAGGTGGGTAATGAGAATTCTTTTTCTAATTTTTCTTTAAGATGAACTTCTTTCCAAGAAGGTATATTATTTAAATTATAAACGATTCCTTTCTCAATATCTACTGCAGAAGGTACTCCTATTCCTATGCCAACCACCTCAGGAGTAATAATTTCTTTAATCATACTTTTAATATGATCAATTACTACGTTTTCAGGTTGATCGGCTTTGCAAGGTTCTTTTAAAATCTTAAGTATTCCTGTTTCGTCAACTAAAGCAACACGCACATTTGTACCACCAATATCTATTCCTATTTTTACAGAATTGTTCATAAGTTAATTAATTATTAATAAATATTTATATATAAAAACAGCTATAAATATAAATCAGATACTTTAAAACCACACAAATTTATAAATAAAACTTATAATTTCTATGAAATATAAATATTTATCATAAAAAATTATATAATTGTATTATTGTAATATGTAAATACCAAAAATAAAATAAATTTATAATATTGGGTTTCAATATTAAATACTAATTTTTATTGAATTTTTTTTAATGAAAATATTAAATAAAATAATAAAGATAATACTTGTAGTGTTAAATATAAATTATAAATACACTACAAGTATATTTAATAAGTTTAAAGAGAAAGTTTTTTTCTTATATTTTTAGGAAGTGCTTTTTTATTGACTAATAAAGCGGTAGTTTTATATTGAACATAGGGTTTAGTGACATATAAATATCCTTGAAAATCATTAGATATTCCCCAAGAATTTTTTACAATATAATATTCTTTTCCAGTTTGATCTTTAGCTAAACCCACAATATGCATTCCGTGATCATCAGTAGTCGTTAAGTTATTTAATGCATCTTGACGCATTTGTTCTGTAATTTTTTTATCTGCTTTTGGTTCTGTAAATAATTGGGCTTTTTGTTCTGCTGTTAAATTATAAAGATCCAGATCGGGTACATAAGCTATTCCGTTTTTCCAACTAAAATAAGGTTCGCTGACATCTGTAGCCCAACCTACGGTATATCCATTTTTTAAAGCATTATCTATTACTTCGGTTAGTTCTGCCATTGGTATATTATAAGATGAATCTGAACTCCAATTATCAGGAATAGGAACAACAAACGGTTGATAATATGGATAATCTTTATAAGAAGATATCTCTATATAATCTGTGGGATCTAATTTTACTATTTCTTTGGCAAAGGTTTCTGGCGTGTAAGTTTTATTTTCATACACAAAAGTTTTAGGAACCTCTCCTAAATATTTATCTAAGATTTGTGAAAACTTTATATGCCAATTTAAGTCTATTGGAGCTTTTTGCGAATTTATATTTTCCAGATATGATTTTAATTCGTCCTGCATCATATTAAAATTATTACGATCTGCTCCGTTTATTAACCCTGTATAGGCTTCTTGAGGTACAATACCATATTTTTTATAGATATTTATAACATCATGAAGTTCTCCCCCATCTCCATAGTTAACATAGCCCCCCATTAGGATATATTTTTTTGCTTTATCTTCATAGGTTTTACGAGCTGTATATATTTCTGCTATATCTATGGCTTTTTTGTGTTTTTTATACACTTCGGATTCTATAAATGAATTTCCTGAATAGCTCCAACAAGTACCGGAAGAGCCCTGATTTTTTATAGATGTGTTATCTAATTGCTTAATTACCGTAAATTGAAAGTTAGTTTTTTCTGATTTATTATCTTTTATTTTGTTAATTAAATCATCTTGAGCAAAAATTCCTGAGGTTATACAACATAACATTATGGCTGATAAAACAATTCTTTTCATGAGTCTCTTAATTTATTTATTTACATCTTTCTTCTTTTTCTTTGTTCTATAATAATCATACACAAAATATCCTCCTAACAAGATTATAAAATAAGGTAAGTAATTTGTCTTTTTTTCTAAAGGAATATCTGTATTAGGAATTTTAAACATTCGATCCCATCTTATTTTAAATTTTGCTGGATGACCAAATTGATCATTTTCAAAAAGCCCTTGAATACTAAGCCATGTAAAAATTGGTGTTCCTATAATGTGATCTTCAGGTACATATCCAAAATATCTGCTGTCTAAGGAATTATCTCTATTATCCCCCATCATCCAATAATAATTTTGTTGAATTGTATAGGTATTGGTTTTTCTTCCATTAATATAAAAAAGACCATTTTCTTCTTTTAATTCATTGTGCTCATAGTTTTTTATAATCCTTCTATATTGATCGATGTTGTTTTTAGTAAGTGTTATAATGTCTCCTTTTTTAGGTATGAGTAAAGGTCCGTATTGCGATCCATTCCAACCTGAGTGTAAAGGAAATATTGAGTTAGTTGTATCTATTTTTGTTTTATTGATATCTTTATAAAAAATGCCATCTTCTCCTTTTTTCTGATAAACTATTGAAATAGAATCAACAGTATCTAATCCTTTTAATTTTTCGGCATTTGTATTTGTTAAGCCTCTGAAAAAATATATCTTTTTTCCTGTTTCATCTTGTACTTCCTGATAGTTTGCATATCCTAAAATCTCTTCTATTTTTCTAGAGCTAATTCCTGCTTCAGTGGCATATATATAATAATTCCGCTGTTGTTCTTCGTCTTTTTTAATTAACTCCGGTTTTCCATTAATAAAAAGATTATCATTTATTAATTGTATTTTATCACCCGGTAAGCCTACACATCGTTTTACGTAAGGATCTTTTCGATCTATAGCTGTGTGAAGAGAGTCTGTAGGATAATTAAATACAACAATATCATAGCGTTTTACCTCTGTCCATCCCGGTATTCTCATATATGGTAATCGAATTTGATCTACGTACGAATTTATTTGTTTTTGAGGTTGTTGGTTGTCTCCTAAAGGAATTTTATTTTGTAAAAAAGGTAACGCTACCGGTGTCATAGGAATACGAATTCCATAATTCATTTTACTAACAAATAGAAAATCTCCTACCAATAAAGTTCTCTCCATAGATGCGGTAGGAATAGTAAAAGGTTGTAAAATAAAAGAATGAATAATTGTGGCAAATATTACAGCGAATAAAATAGCTGATATAAAAGTTTCTTTTCTTTCTTGTTTTCCTGTATACTGTGTTTGAGGGGAATAGTTTAGGTATGCTAAAAATATAAATGAAAGAAATATGACTAATAGTGCATCTATCAAAGATCTATGATTAAAATGACGAATAAAATCTACTAATATTATTATTCCCATTATCGGACCAACGATAGGAATAAATATAATAAGTATCCACCACCAAGGTCTGTGGATTATTTTTAATGTAATTAAGATATTATATAAAGGAATTAAAGATTCCCAAGGTTTTCTTCCTGCTTTTCTAAATAATTTCCAAGTGGTAATAAAATATAATATATTTGAAACTATTGCAAACAGTAAATAATATTGTAATATATGCATTTGAAGTTCTTTCTTTAATTATTTTAATAGGTAGTAATAATATCTTGATTGTTACATAATTTATTTAAAACCTAATACATCTTTCATCGTGAACACCCCTTTTTTACCAATTAACCACTGCGCAGCTATTAATGCACCAGAGGCAAATCCTTTACGAGAATGTGCTATATGTTTTATTTCTATTTTATCTACTTCCGAGTCATAAGAAACTTTATGGGTTCCGGGAACATTGGGAACTCGTTTTGCTTCTATTCCTAACTTGTTATTTTCTGTTTTATATGATAATTTCCAACCATCAAATTTATAAATAGGAATTATTTCTTCTGCTAAAGTAATTGCCGTACCACTAGGAGCATCTTTTTTTTCAGTATGATGTATTTCTTCCATATGGATTAAATATTCAGGATATTTTTGCATAATTTCAGCAACTCTTTTATTTATTTCAAAAAATAAGTTTACCCCTAAACTATAATTTGAAGCATAAATAAAAGCACCATTTTCTTTTTTACATAATTTTTTTATGTCTTCTAACTTATCTAGCCAGGCTGTGGTACCACAAACCACAGGAATGCCAATTTCAATACATGCTTTAACATTTTCATATGCTGAATTTGGGGTTGAAAATTCAATGGCAACTTCTGCATCTTTAATATTTTCTTTGGTGGGCTTTTCTTCTAATTTAGCTACAATATTATGTCCTTGAGAGATAGCTATTCCTTCAATCTCCTTCCCCATTTTCCCATAACCTACTAATGCTATTTTCATGATAGATATTTTTATTTTTTTATTTTAAAATGTTAAACTGAATGAGAGACCTAATTTTTGATTGGATACTACAGAATTAAGGTCTTCTATAATAACAGGTTTAACAGCTAAGTCTTTATCCTTGTCAAATATAGATAAATGTGCATCTACTGTAGCATCGACAATGTTTAAAAGATAAGCTAGTGCGGTCAGCACAATAGCATAGTCTCTATTACGCCTTTCAGAATCTTCGGCATTTGCTAAAACTTTAGGGGTCATACCTGAAATTCCTGAAAATTCATGAGGTTGTCCACTTAATTCTGCTAAATAAGCCTTATGATAACGATTATATCTATTATCATAATATTTTATAAATCCAATACCTGTACCTATGACAGCTAAAACAATAGGGGCTTTTATGTATTTTCTGTTGTATAATTGACCCAGACCGGGTAATATAGCAGAGTAAAGCGATGCTTTTAATGGACTTCGTAAATAGTTTTTTGAAATAGTATCAATTTTCCTGTTATTAACCATAACCAATTCATTATAAGCACTTAATGTACTATCTGTTTTACTGTTTTGGGCAGAAAGAGAATAATTGATAAAGATTGTGAAGATAATGAGTACTAATTTTTTTATCATTCTAATAATTTCTGAATTCTTTCAAACTCTTCCGAGGATTCAAAATTAAGAATTATTTTTCCTTTTCCCTTACCATTTGTTTTAATTTCTACTGCTGTTTCAAAATAATCTTCAAAACTTTTTAATCCTTTTTTTATATAGTTAGGAAGTTCTCTTTCTTTTTTTTCCTTTTTTTCTTTTGGATTTTTAATAGTACGAATAATTTCTTCTGTTTGTCTTACAGATAATTTTTCTTTTATAATTTTTTCGTAAATAGCTAATTGTTGTTGGGAATCTTCTAAAGAAATAAGTGCTCTCCCGTGCCCCATAGTAATTATATTATCTCGAATACCGGTTTGAATAATGGGAGATAGTTTTAATAATCGTAGATAGTTAGTAATAGTACTACGGTCTTTTCCTACTCTATTACTTAAATTTTCTTGAGTTATATGAATTTCTTCAATTAATTTTTC
The DNA here is from genome assembly GCF_002964975.1 of Apibacter adventoris. Classification (GTDB taxonomy): domain Bacteria; phylum Bacteroidota; class Bacteroidia; order Flavobacteriales; family Weeksellaceae; genus Apibacter; species Apibacter adventoris. Next base: position 250,674 of record NZ_PSZM01000040.1, read on the forward strand.
AAAAGATAAAGCAATCTCAATAGGGTCTAAATCTCTTCTTTGAATATTTTCAACCAGAGCCATTTCCAATAATTCCTGATCATTAGCTAACCGTACAAAAGCAGGCAATTTTTTTAATCCTGCAAGTTTTGAAGCTCTAAATCTTCTTTCTCCAGAAATGAGGTCATATTTTTCACCGTTTTTTCTTACAGTTATGGGTTGTATTAACCCTAACTGCTTAATTGAAACAGAAAGTTCTTCAAGAGCTTTTGAATCAAAATTTGTTCTGGGCTGATTGGGATTAGTAATAATATCATCTAAAGAGATTTCAATAATATTTCCTACCAATTCTTCTGCTCCTTTTTCTTGGGCAGAATTAATATTTTTGGAACTTTCACTTAATATTGCTGAAAGTCCTCTTCCCATTGCACGTTTTTTATCTAAAGCCATAATTTATTTAACTGATACTTTATTCTTTTTTAATACTTCTTCCGCTAATAAAATATAATTTATTGCTCCTTTACTTTCTGCATCATATTTTAAAATAGACTCTCCAAAGCTTGGAGCTTCACTTAACCTGATGTTTCTTTGTATCAAAGTATCAAAAACCATATCCGGAAAATGAGTCCGCACCTCTTCTACCACCTGGTTAGATAACCTTAATCTTGAATCATACATAGTAAGCAATAACCCTTCAATGGATAAATTAGGATTATGGAGTTTTTGTACACTTTGTATAGTATTAAGTAATTTACCTAAACCTTCAAGAGCAAAATATTCGCATTGGATAGGGATAATAACTGAATCGGCAGCTGTAAGTGCATTTAATGTAATTAAACCTAAAGAAGGAGCACAGTCTATAATAATAAAATCATACTCATCTTTAATTTCTGCCAATGCTTTTTTTAGCATTTGTTCTCTTTCATCTTTATCTACTAATTCAATTTCAGCAGCTACCAAATCAATATGTGCAGGAATAAGGCTTACGTTGGGGGACGTAGTAGGTTGAATGGTCTCTTTGGCTATTTTACTATGTTCTAAAACCTCATAAGTACCGGCTTCAATATTTTCTATGTCAACCCCTAAACCAGAACTTGCATTGGCTTGAGGATCTGCATCAATTATTAATACCTTTTTCTCTAATACACCAATGGCTGCAGCTAAGTTTACTGCTGTAGTAGTTTTTCCTACGCCCCCTTTTTGATTAGCAATTGCAATAATTTTTCCCATTAATACCTAAAATTTCAAGTTGTAAAAATACGATTTAAATATTTTATATGGATAAAAAATTATTAACAAAGGTAGATTAAGACATTTATAAGCTTCTATTTTTATTACATTTGAACAAATTTATTTTCTGTATGAATATTACTGTTCTATTAAGTATTATTTTTATCTATTTTTTTATTCTTTTAGGAGTAGCATTTTACACATCTAAAAACTCTGATAATCAATCTTTTTTTATAGGCAACAGAAAAAGTAAATGGTGGTTAGTTGCTTTTGGAATGATAGGCACAAGTCTAAGTGGTGTAACATTTATCTCTGTCCCGGGAACTGTTGGAGCTACAGGTGGTTCTTATCTTTTTGGAGGATTTGAATATTTTCAGTTTATAATTGGAAATTTTATTGGCTATTTTATTATAGCTTTTTTATTACTTCCTCTGTATTATAAAATGAATTTAACTTCTATTTATACCTATTTAAATAAAAGATTTAATACTGAAGCTCATAAAACAGGTTCTACATTTTTTATAATTTCCAGAGCAATCGGAGCCACAGCAAGATTATATCTTGTTATTAATGTATTGGATATATTTCTATTAAATAAGTTAGGTGTTCCTTTCTGGTTAACAACCCTAGTTATACTACTGATGATTTTGCTATATACTTTTGAAGGTGGAGTAAAAACTATAGTATTTACAGATACGTTGCAAACCTCATTTATGCTTATTAGTATGATAGCTTGCATCTTATTCATCATGAAAAATTTAAATTTAAATATAAGAGAATCCATTGACACTTTAAATATAAATGGGTATTTACATATCTTTAATTGTGACCCACACTCAAAAACTTTCTTTTTGAAACATATCTTGGGTGGAATGTTTATTACTATTGCTATGACCGGATTAGATCAAGAAATGATGCAAAAAAATATTTCGGTTAAAAATCTTAAAGATAGTAAAAAAAATATGCTGACTTTTGCGACAATTTTGATTTTGGTTAATTTGTTATTTTTATTTATGGGTGGACTTTTGTATTTATATGCAATAAACCTTGGTGCCGAATATCAATCTGTGTCTCATATGATAAACCACAGTCAAATAACACAAAATATATTTGGATTTAAAGATACTTCGGGAAAAATACAAAATATCATGGGAGATAATTTATTTCCTACTTTATCTTTAGCTGGTTATTTCCCACAGTATTTGGCTATTATTTTTATTATAGGTTTGGTTTCAGCTTTATTTCCTTCTGCTGATGGGGCTCTTACTTCATTAACATCTTCTTTTTGTGTAGATATTTTAGGACTGCCTCAAAAAAACAATTTAACTGAAAAACAAAAAAAGTCTTTAAGAGTTAAAATACATTTAACGTTTACTTTTATTTTTTTAGTTTTAATTTTAATTTTTAAAAAAATAAATAATGATTCGATTGTTTATACCATAATGGATCTGGCTGGATTTACTTATGGACCTCTTTTGGGGCTATTTTCTTTTGGCATTTTTACCAAGAGAATTCTCCCTCAAAATGGTAAGATTTTTATAATTTGTATTATCGCTCCTATATTAAGTTATTTATTTAGAATTTTAGTTTTAAAATTAGGTTATGGTATAGGCTTAGAATTGATTATAATTAACAGCGGAATTACATTTTTAGGATTATTATTAATATCAAAAAAATTTGATTTACAATAATTTATTTAATTTAACTTAAATAATTACTTTAAATATATTAAAGATTAACATTTATTACTATGTCAGTATTTTTTATTTTTTTTTTGTCTCTAATTAATCCATTATCAGTTTCTAAGGAAGACCCCAAAATAAAAAATGGAGATTTAATCTTTCAAGAATCCTGTTCAGGAGAATTTGGAAATGCTGTTAAAGAAGTTACTTATAGCGCAAAAGGTTATAATTTCACTCATGTAGGCATTGTTTGGATTAATCCCGATAATGATAGTATATATGTAATAGAAGCAACTCATCCGAAAGTATGTATTACTCCTTTGAAAAAATTTTTAATTCCTGATGGCGGAAAATGTAAGCCTACATCAGTTTTAGGGAGAGTTAAAGAAAAATATCATCCATTAATATTACCTGCAATAGAAGAAGCAAAAAAGTTAGTGGGTTATGAATATGACGATGCCTTTGATATCTGTAATAATAAATATTATTGTTCAGAACTGATTTATAATATTTTTTTAAAAGCAAATCATAATACTCCTGTATTTGAATTAAATACTATGACATTTAAAAGAAAAGGGACAAATAAATATTCCCAAAATTGGATTGAACACTTTCGTAAATTAAACATTCCTATTCCTGAGGGAGAATTAGGGATAAATCCCGGAGCTATGTCTAAACAAAAAAATGTGATAGATATACTATACGAAATTCCTTAGTTTTAAAATTTTTTTTTTTTATTTTTTAAACTTTTTTATAATTACTCTGTCAAATAATAAAAGAGAGAAAATATGAAAAAAGTATTAATTATAAGCGTATTAGTTTTATGTTCCGGTTCAGCTTTTTCACAAGATAAAAATAAAGATTCTTTACTTTCAAACTCATCAAAAAATGAATTATTTAAAGAAAATAAAGAAAAGACAAAATGTATGAAAGACAAGATGGTCAAAGAACTTAATCTGAATGAAAACCAAATTAAACAAATTAATGCTATTGATGATAAATATAAAGCTCAAGAAGAATCTTTACGAAAACAAGCTGAGGCGATTAAAGAGCAAAAACATCAATTAAAGGAAAAGAAAAGAGCCGAAGTGGAAAAGGTTTTAAACGATGATCAAAAACAAAAGCTAGAAGAAATGAAAAATCAGTTTCATGATAAAAAGAAAAACGATTTTTATAAAAAGAAAAAATAGTTTGTTTTTTTCTCTTTAATTTAAAAAAGGATCTTTCAATTTTGAAAGATCCTTTTTTAAATTAAAGATATATATACTTTAAGCAAATTTTTGCATATCAATTAATTTTTTGTACATCCCATTTTTTTCAATCAATTCTGTATGGTTACCTTGTTCTATAACTTTACCCTTATCCATTACAATAATCATATCTGCATTAACAATTGTCGATAATCTGTGTGCAATTACTAAAGAAGTCCGGTTAGACATTAAGTTATCTAAAGCTTCTTGTACTAATCTTTCACTTTGAGTGTCCAGAGCTGAAGTAGCTTCATCTAAAATCATTACAGGAGGATTTTTTAAAATAGCCCTTGCAATAGCAATTCTCTGTTTTTGCCCTCCGGAAAGTTTTCCTCCTCCTTCTCCAATAATTGTATTAAAACCTTCAGGAAGCTGTTCTATAAACTCTAATGCGTTTGCTACTTTTGCAGCGTTTACAATTTCATCCATTGAAGCATTAGGATTACTTAATTTTATATTATTAGCTACCGTGTCATTGAATAAAATAGATTCCTGCGTGACCATTCCTAATAATTTTCTATAGCTTTTAATATTTAAGTCTCTAAGGTCATGTCCATCCACTAAAATTTCTCCTCCATCAATATCATAAAAACGTGCAAGCAAATTAGCTAGAGTAGTCTTCCCACTACCGCTTTGACCTACAATAGCTATAGTTTTGCCTTTAGGTATATTAATAGTTACATTTTGTAATATGGGATGTCCTTCTTCATACTGAAAATCTATATTTTTAAATTGAAAACCAATTTCCAATTCATTTAAAACTAGAGCATTTTCTGATTCATAAATTTGAATATTACTTTCTAAGGTTTCTATAATTCTATCTGTAGAAGCTGTTCCTTTATGCAAATTGGTTAATGATGTAGATAACGTTTTAGCAGGTTCAAGTAATTGAAAAAACAAAGCTATGTAAATTAAAAAAGATGAAAGATCTAAACCTTTTCCATCTAAAATGAGTGAACCTCCATACCAAGTAATAAAAATCATGGCCACTGAGCCCAAAAATTCAGAAGAAGGCGAGGCTAACTCATATTTTTTCATCATATTAATAGATAATTTCCGTAAATATAAAACACTGGTAATAAACCTGTTTTTCATGGTTTCTTCTGCATTAAATATTTTAATTACTTTTGCTCCGTTTAAAGTTTCATCAATTATAGATAATACGTTTCCAGACTCAATAAGTCCTCTGCGTGCATCTTTCTTAAGACTTTTTCCTATAGAAGATATAATCCAAGCCATAAAAGGGAGAACTATCAATGCTATTAAAGTTAAAGATGGACTTATTAAAAGTAAAGATACCAATGTAAAAATAATTGAGAATGGAGTACGCCAAAGTTCTAAAATAGCGTTTAATAAATTCCCTTCTACTTCACCTACATCTCCGGATAATCTTATCATAATATCTCCTTTTTTTCTTTCTGTAAAATAAGATACAGGGAGAGAGATGATTTTATTATACATAGCCAAACGAAGGTCTTTAGAAACTCCACTTCTCAATAATACTATAAAATACTGGGCTAAATACCTAAAAATATTTCGTAATAGAAAAAGAATAATAACAGTGAAGCATAGATAAGCTAAGAATTTTTTAGCACCTATATCTATTATATTTTCTTGTAAAAAAAGATAAAATTTATATTTTATTTCTGAAAAAAAACCCTCTGAAGCTTTTTCTTGTACATGTTTTAGGGTTTCTTGTTGTTTTACACTTCCTCCTAACAGCATATCTAAAATAGGCATGATAGATAACACCGAAACAATAGAAAATAAGGAATATAAAACATTGAAAAAAATTCCTAAGAAAAATTCTTTTTTATAAGGATAAGCGAATTGTTTAAGTACCTTTTTTAATGAATTCATACATATTTTATAAGGTTACAAAGATAATACTTTTACCATTATTAATGAGTAAAGGAAGATAATGATAATTTGACAATTTATTTAAAATGGTAAAATTTGAGAGTTGGAACAATAATATTTTACATTCTAAAATTAATTATTGTTAGCATCAAATCTGGGAATAGGTTGTAAATCTCCAAATTCATATGCCTGCATGAGAATATTTTCTACGTAAGAATCATCTCTTATATTATAAGGATCATAAGGTTCTTTTAAATCTATATCAAAAGCTTTGGCTTTAGTATTCCACCAAAAAGCAGACCAGCCGCTTCTTAATTCTTTTATAATATCAAATACGGTTTTCCCTGTAGCTCTATACATTAACTTCGAAAAAATCTTTCCTTCTGTTTTAGTAAGTGCTTTTAGTTTTTTTTCGTATTCGGCAGAAAGTTGTTTTTGCCTGTTTTGAATATACTTTTTAAAGCGACTATTGTTTTTATTTATTTCTAATGAATCATGAATGTTATTATATTGCTTTACAGCAATTAATAAATAGGGATATAATCTATAAACTTTAGTTTTCAGCCAAAAGTATTGATACTTATCTAAATCATTATTAAATTTAGGAAGACCATATATATTTACATGTTTCAGGTCAACAATAATACTATCTTCATCATTTATAACAAAATCTGCTTCATTTCTAATAATAGAATCAGAATTAAAAAATGTATTTTTCATGTTTTTATTATCATTCTCAGGTTCTTGAGCGCTATAATAATAAAATATAAAAAATGACAGCAATATATAGATTTTCTTAGTTTTCATTTATCTTAAAATATCAAAAACTATTCCTAAAATTTTTATATTTGTATAAATTATTGCAATTTTTAAAATGAAAACTAGTATTAATAAAAGCTCTATGAATTTTTTAGAGAAGTATTTAAATACTCCTTCTCCTACAGGTGCAGAAATTAATGGGCAAAAAGTTTGGATAGATTATATTAATTCCTTTGTTGATAAAATACATATTGATAACTATGGAACAGCTTATGCTATTATAAATCCTTCTGCTAAATACAAAGTAGTTATTGAAGCACATGCAGATGAGATTTCATGGTTTGTAAATTATATAACCGAGGATGGTTTATTATATGTAATAAGAAATGGAGGTTCGGATCATATGATTGCACCCTCTAAAAAAGTTCATATACATACAAAAAAAGGAGTGGTTAGTGGAGTATTCGGTTGGCCGGCAATTCATACGAGAAATTATACGGGAGCTGAAGAAGCTCCTAAAGTCGAAACTATTTGGGTTGATTGTGGAGCACAATCTAAAGAAGAGGTAGAAAAATTAGGGATTCATGTAGGTTGTATAATTACTTATCCGGATGAGTTTTTTATATTGAATGACACCTATTTTGTATGTAGGGCTTTAGATAACCGTATCGGAGGATTTATGATTGCAGAAGTAGCCCGTCTCTTAAAAGAAAATAATGATACATTTGATTTTGGATTATATATAACTAATTCTGTACAGGAGGAAGTAGGACTAAGAGGGGCAGAAATGATTACTAATACTATAAAACCAGATGTAGCTATAGTTACAGATGTTACCCATGATACTACAACTCCTATGATCGATATGAAAAAACATGGGGAAATAAAATGCGGTAAAGGGCCGGTGATTACTTATGCTCCGGCAGTTCAAAACAATTTAAGAGAACTCATTATAAATGCTTCTGAAGAAAATAAAATTCCGTTTCAAAGACATGCTTCAAGTCGGGTAACAGGTACAGATACAGATGCTTTTGCCTATTCAAACGGTGGAGTGCCTTCTGCTCTTATTTCATTACCCTTAAAATATATGCATACAACAGTAGAAATGGTTCACATAAAAGATGTAGAAAATACGATAAAGATGATTTATCATAGTTTAAAATCAATTAAAAACAACCAGGATTTTAAATATTTGAAAGTATAAATAAAAAAGGGACTGTTTTAATCAGTCCCTTTTTAATATTTTACTTCCATTGAGAAGGATTTATTTCATTTTTTATAGCTTCGGGAATTTTTGGAAAAAAAGTAAACCCTGTTTCTTTTTCTAATTCACTTACTGTCATTTTATATAAATCAATATTTGTATTTGTTACCGGTTTTTCATTGTTCATCTTATAAGCTATAGAAGTAAAAATATCCCCATTTCTTTTTAATAATGCTTTGTAATAATATTTAGGTACTGCAATTTTATTTTTATTGTTATCATATGCATAATTAATAGTAGGATCTGTAGCTGTTGTAATTATAGCACCGGTAACCACATATAATGTATCACATTGATAAGACCAGGTTCTAACTTTTTTTTCTAAATTAGCCCATAAATTTTGATTTAATATGCTATTTTGCGGAGTCATATTAGAAAAATAAAAAGTAGTTTTATTATTGTTTTTAGAGTTGGTTCTATCTGCGCTAGGTATTTGGTGCCCTCTATCAAATCCAGGTATTCCTTTAAATAAAGAAGATTGTTGCTCTTGAAGAATTTGTGGATCAAAATTCCAAGCATCAGTCCTACCGGATTTTCCTATATAATACTTGTGTAGCGGGTAAGCTACCCAATATGCGATTTTATTTTGCGTATCATATAACATAGAGTAATTTCTCTGTGAAGGATTATCTGGTAATTTATGCGAAATAAAAAGTGTGTTTTGCATATTTTTTTGTTTAGGTAATTCTAACCAACCTAATTTACCAAGTGGTACACCTTCTTTAAATCCTTCTTGTATTAATCTTACAGTCTTAATTTCTAATCCGTTAGAAACAGATATATCAACTATACGTGTTTTTTCATTTTTATTGGGTTCTATTATTATTGAAACAGTAGAAGAGGATACTCCTTCGTTAGATGAAAAAGAAACCCAGGATTTGTTTTTATCTTCAATAGATATAGTCCATTTTCTTGTAGTTGTTATTTTAAGTTCAGAAGTAGTAGTTTCTGCCGATATCTTTTCCGGTGAAAGATTTATTATAAAATTATCTTCTTCATATTCATTATCATTATCACTACTACAATTCATATTAAACAAAAATGTACTAAATAATAATGAAATTAATAAAAATGAAAGTTTTTTCATAAGATTTTTTTTTAATTATTTAATAAAATTAATTTTTATTTGCTAAATTATTAAATAATTAATAAACAAAATAGAAGTATAATTTATTGAATATTATAAATTATAATATATATATATTATATAGGTAAAATTATAAAATAGTATGTCAAAAATTGACATATATTACAAAATAAATAACAAATAATAGGGAATATTATGATGGGGAGAATTATGTACTACTAGTTTGTGTAAATATTAATTTTAACTACAGGCAGATAAGATCACTACCTTTCATATATTAGAAACAGCATTAAACCGAATATTAGACAATAAACTGAAAATAATTTATATTTATATTATCAACTATTATTCAATTAAGTTGTGGATTACTTGGAGAATTAACCCAAATTATATTTGTTTTATCCATCTTTATCAGCTCATTTTTCCATAAATTTTTATCCCATTCTAATATATTAAGTTGAGGGTCATCATATATAAGCCAATCTTCTCTTTTCATTTCATTTTCTAGCTGCCCTTCTCTCCAACCTGAATAACCAATAAAAAATCTAATTTCATTTTTTCCAATTAAATTTTTATTTATAGATAATTTTATTTGATCATAATCTCCAGACCAAAAATAATTATCAGAGATCTTAACACCTCCTTTTATTATGTCTGGACGTGAATGAATAACGAATAAATGATCTTGGTTTACTGGTCCCCCCATATACACAGCAGTATCGGCTTCTATTCCTGGCATAAGGTCTGATAATTTTTTAGTGTATATTTTATTTAATATAAAACCTACAGTTCCTTTTTCTTTATTATAATCTGTAATATAAATTACACTTTTAGAAAAAAAGGGATCTTCAAGAATAGGTTTTGTAATTAATAATTTACCTTTGTAATCCATATCATTCATATACCTAACATTATTCTTTACTAAAATATAAAATTACACATTTTTTTATTATGGAAGATTTATCTGATAAGAGAAAAGTATATAATTCAGGTTATTTAATTGAATCTGAATTAAAAGATAATCCTATGGAATTATTCAGAGATTGGTATATATTTGCAGAGCAAAGCAATTTGATTGTTGAAACCAATGCTATGTCAATTTCAACTATAGAAGATGACAAAATTCCCAGAACACGTATTGTACTATTAAAGCAATATACTTGGGAAGGTTTTATTTTCTATACAAATTATGAAGGAAGGAAAGGTCAAGCAATTGCAAAAAACCCTAATGTTTGTTTAAATTTTTATTGGGACAAGATTGAAAAACAGATAATTATAAATGGTATTGCTGAAAAGATTGCTAGTAATTTGTCTGATGGGTATTTTCACTCCAGACCAAGGGGAAGTCAACTAGGAGCTATAGTTTCCCCTCAAAGCCAAATAATTCCCAATAGAGAATTTATGGATAACAGATTAAAAGAAATGGAAGAAGCTACTAGAAATATAGAAGAAATTGAACGTCCAAAAAATTGGGGCGGATTTATTGTAAAACCTTTTCAAATAGAATTTTGGCAAGGAAGGCCCAATCGACTACATGACAGAATTATATATACTTTAGATGAAAATCAAAACTGGAATATTAACCGATTAGCTCCTTAAATCATAATTATAAATACAACTATGAAAATAAAAGCATTTTTTCTATTTATAATATTAAATTTGCTCTTTTCTTGTCATAAGGAAAAACTACATCCTATTAATTTTTATTACTGGAAAACTACTGTAGATATAGGTAAAATAGAAGAAGAGTATTTCAATTCTCTTCATTGTAATAAATTATATGTACGTTTTTTTGATGTAGATAAATATGAAAATCAGTTTCCAATACCTAAAGCGGTTATTAAAGATTTTACTCAATTAAATTTAAAAGCAGAATATGTTCCGGTAATTTTTATAACTAACCGAAGCCTACAAAATTTATCTCAAAATAATATTTCGGAACTGGCTAAAAAAATTAATTCCTTGATTAGTTATATTTATAAGACTAACCATTTTCAAGAATATACAGAAATTCAATTAGATTGCGACTGGACTTCTTCAACTAGAGATAATTATTTTTATTTACTTAGTGAATTAAAATCTATTTCCCATAAAAATATTAGTTGTACTATTCGACTTCATCAGGTTAAATTTAGGGAAAAAACAGGAATACCGCCGGTGGATAAAGGATATTTAATGTGCTATGCAACATCTAATCCTACGGAAGAATCCAATAAAAATTCTATTTTAGATATTGATTTGCTTAAAGACTATCTCTCTACTATACGTACATACCCGCTAGAGTTTGATATTGCTCTCCCACTCTTTTCCTGGGGAATAGTTAAAAATCATATGGGAAAAATAAAAATAATCAATGGATTAACTACTGAAGAGTTAGAAAATAAAAAATTTACTAAAATTTCTGAAAATAGGTATAAGGTTATGGAAGATCATTTTCTTCATGGTTTGTACCTTAATAAAGATTTTATTATAACTATAGAAAATATCTCACCAAAACTATTAAATGAAACGAAAATGTACTTATCAAAAAAAATAGATAAACCATATAGTATTATTTATTTTCATTTAGATAGTATATTTGTTAAAAGATTTAAAACAGAGGAATTATTATGAAAAAAATCGTTGTATCTTTCGCCTTATTAGCTTCTTCTTTGGTCTACCCTTGTACACATTATAATCCTGAATATGATTATTATAACCTGTTTATGCAGGAAACTATCAATTCTCCTCAATATTTTCCCTTTCTATTAGGTTTATCTTCTACTTATTACTCTTCTACTAATAAAATATTTACTTTTAAAAATGAAAATATTGAAGAATGGCAAAAATATTTACATGTAGAGTATAATCAGGCTTATTATCTGGTTTTTAAATCTAAAGAAACAGATATACGGTCCCTAATTAAAGGAAAAAAAATTAATAATGATACTTTGTCTTTTATCACTCCGGATTTCATAACAAAAAACATACAAGCTTTAAAATACATTGCCTATTCCAAATACCTGGAACCTTATATGAGTGTTTCTTTTTCAAAAACTAATTATTGGATGGATAGTCCTTCTTTATCTGTAAATGATTTGGATTATGAAAAAGTAATCAATGTATTAAAAAGAAGCTGGAATGCAGAAACCGACAAGGAGCTAAAACTCCGATATGGTTATCAGTTAGTACGTTTGGCTCATTACAAAAAGGATTTTGAACAAGCTATTGAATATTTTAATCAATATGTAGCCTCCTTAAAATATTATCCTGTAATGTATTATTATGCATTGGATCAAAAGGCTGGAGCAGAAAGGGGATTAGGAAATTTAATTCAGGCAAATTATGATTTTTTTACTGTCTTCACCCACACTAAAAATATAAAAAGTAAAGTATATTCCTCATTAATATTGTCTCAACCCAAACAAAATGAATACGAGTATAATTTTTCCATTTCTGATAATTTTTTAGAAGATTTACTAAAAAATGCAAAAACTGAAAAAGAAAAGAATGATGCATATCTTTTATTAGGATATCAGGATTTTAATAATCCACTAAGCTCTCTGAAAGAAATAATACAAAATTCACCGGATGCCATACAAGCTAAAGTTTTAATGGCCAGAGCTGTAAATCAGCTGGAAAGAAACTATTTACACGTATTCCACCGTTGTGTAGATACTGAACATTATGCAAAAAATAATACAGATAAAAGGCTACCCGTAATTACTGAAGATTCAACAACTCCTTTCTTCCAACAAACGTTAGATCTTTCCCTGAAACAGTCATTAGATAGAAAAGTAAAGGATACAGATTTTTGGAATTTAACTACTTCTTATTTATATTTTTTACAAAAAAATTATAAAAAATCCCGTGAGTTTTTATCTAAGGTACATGCATACAAAAAAATTTACAAAGAACAAAAAATCAGACTGCAGATGTTATTGGATATTTGTGAGCAGCCTATTATTACTCCTGAATTTGAAAAAATATTATTTTCAAAATATAAAAATATATTTAATGATAATTTAAAAAATAATGACTATACTTCTACCCAATCTTTTATTATAGATATTTTAGCTAATCGTTATTTTTTACAAAAACAATACGCCCAATCCTTTTTATTGCATAATCAAATTACAGATTTGGAATATAATCCTAATTTATCTTTACTAGAGGATATAGTTGCTCTATATCATAAGAAAAATAAATCTCCTATGGATACATATTTGGTTAAAAATATATCTCCATATGGATATGATGGATATGTACAAAAAAAACAAACCAATTTTAATTTTGATGAATATGTAGCTCAGATGAAAGGAAATGTCTATTTGTCTCAGGGCGAATTACAAAAAGCACTTGCTGAGTTCCAAAAAGTAAGTAATAATTTTACACTTTTTAGCATCAATCATAGATATGGAGAAGAACAAACTTTGAAACCCAATGAATATAACGGCTATAGCAACATTCCCTATTATATTTTCGGATATAATAAGATTGAATCTTTTCAATCTCCTGAATCAGAAGTTATGGGCGTAGATTATCTGAAAGATTTTAAGTTTATCAAATCTACTATGAATAAACGGGAATTAACTGAAACTCTAATTTCCTTGCAAAAAATAGCTCAGAAAGATAACGAACAATCTGCAAAAGCTAATTATCTTTTAGGAAACTTCTTTTATAATACATCCTGTAACGGATATTACCGACATATTTTACGATTCGATAAAAACAATCAGAATGGGCCTAAATTTTACTATAATACTCATTTAGATTTTTTTGCTATGGTATATTTTAAAGAATATCCTAGTACTACTTATTTTTCGGATTACACAAAAATTCCTACTCAATATTTGGAAAAAGCGCTCAGTTTGGCAAAAGACAGGGAACTTAAAGCCCGGATTGTTTTTGCGCTTTCAAAAGTAGAACAGGAAGATTTTTACTTGGCGAGATATTATTGCTACAGAGATAAATTACCGGAAGGAGATGGCATTTTAATTAAAAACCGAAGATATTTTGCTTCTCTTAGTGATTTAAAAGATACTCAATTTTATAAGGAAGTAAAAAGTAACTGTTTATACTTTGAATATTATGTTACTCATTATTAGAATATTTTTATATTTTTAAAGATAATAGGTTGGTTTCTCTGTTTTCTAATCAAATATAATAGTCTTTAATTTTTTGTAAAGACTACTTACTTGACCTATTGTCTTTTTTTGTAAATAATGGGTGTCCAATGAAAAATTGGTCTAATTTTACTGTTACATAATGTAAATATTATTAAGGAACAAAATATATCATTTTTTTAATTGAGACGTTTTTATTGATAAGGATGGAATCTTTTATTTTACTATAAATATTGTATTCCTCAGGAATTTACTTTAATTAAATCCATATTATTTCGATACTCATAATTTACTACTTTTATAACTTGTTTATTAGTTTATTATAGTTTCACTCTCCTTGTTTTATTATTTTACAGTTGAAGAAATATCCTAAACTATCTATATCACACTTTTCAATGGACCCATTATTACAATGAAATACACCATTTTTTTCTTTGCATATTTTTCCTGAATCATAAGTATAAATAGAAGTATCTAAATCTATCATTATTTTATTCTTTTTCTTTTGGTAAATTACACTATCTTTTTTCATTAATAATTTTAATTTTCCATTTCTATAAAAAGAAGTATAAGATGGAAAAATATTTTCTTTTAAACAGGAATTTTTTTCTTTTGGAAAATCGTAAAGGGTATGTCTATTTATGATTAGAGAATCTTTTTGGAAAGAAAAATATAAGCAATTTGAGTTTTCAGATTTCAAACTTTTACTACTTTTAATTAAAGAAAAGCCAAAAAAATAGATTGAATCAGGTGTATATATATGTAAACTATAATCATCTTCTGAAAAAAGATGTTGAAAGAAAAAGTTATCTTGTATAATAAAATCTTTCAGTCTTTTTTTAGATAAAAACGAATCTATTTGTTTTTGTCTATATTGATAAAATTCTTTATGCAAACTATCATTAAAGAACCTTTTTCTTTTATTATAGTTTATTGCTTTGCTTATATATTCTTTTTCTTGCAAAGTTTTTATAATTTTATCTGTTTTATGTATATCATTAGAGCTACATCCAATTAAGAATAATAAACAGATACAGTAATTATTTATCTTTTTCTATAATATCATAATTAAAAGCTTCATTATAATCTATCTCTTTGATAGTTTGAGTTATAGGATTAAAAATAGGATAATTATTTTCATATTTATTAATATATAGATTTTTATGATTATTGTCTATTAAACGCGTTTTTGAACCTATTTTATCACGATCGTAATAATCTCTTAAAGGAATTCCCGCAGCCATACTTATTTTATTTTCTATATGGGAAGCATAGATTTCATCTACCATAATTGTTCCTTCCCAATAACTTAAATCTTGCTGTTTTAAGTGAAATGATTTTACATGTCCCATTTTATGCCCTAAAACAATATAGGAAAGATTATTTTATAGTATCACAATAAATGTACTCTCCCTTTTCGTTTTTCATACATTTTTTACTAATATTTCTACATTCCATAATATTATTTTTAGTCATACAAATACCATTTGAAGTAAACCATTTTGTTGTATTTAAATCTATCAAAGTTTTGCTATTATTGCGTTTTAATAAAATGGAGTCTTTATTATGATTTATTTTAGATAAATAATCTAACCTATTATTTATATAACTTGAAATATAATAGCTATCAAAACTATTTTTATTATCTGACAATGATTTATTTACATAATATAAATTATTGTCAGAAGTATAAAAAAATGGATTACCTAAAATAAATGTTTTTACATTTTTTCTTCTAATAGTTTTATTTTCTTTTGAAATTGAATAATTGTAAATAAGTACAGAATCTTTATATATAATAAATGCATCATAAAGCGGAATTCCTGATGCATCATTTATATTAAAGCTTTCTTGAATTATAAAATTTCTTATCTTTTTCTGTTTAATATATTTATTTATAAATTTTCTATCTTTAAAAAAGTCTTGATACAATTTATTATAAAATCTTTTATTTTGTGGAGAAAAAGTCATATAGGTCTGTTCTATATTTTTAGTTTCAATATTCTGAATTATTTTTGCAGACTTATTGACACCTGTAATATTACAAGATATAATCAATAAAATAAATAGCGTATATATTAATTTATTCATTTTTTTATATGGTAATAATTAAATGCTACTGATTTGTCTAATTTATGTAATGGTTTTGCAAAATAATCTTCTGATTGGTTAATATAAAATGAGAATCCCTCTTTATCCATAATATCTCCATATCCAGAACCATCGTATTTATCCCGTAGGTTTGCTGCTCTATATCTTATTCTCAATATGAGAAGCATAGAGCTCACTTTATAGTATCACAATGATATAAAAAACCAGTATCATGCATTCTTTTACATTTCATATTTACATTATTACAGCTAAGAATATTGTCCTTTTCTGTACAGTATCCATTCGGTGTAAAAAATTTTTGACTATTTAGATCTATATTTACATTACTATTTTTTCTAAATATTATTGAATCGAATTCCATGACTAGATTTAATTTTCCATTTTTATAACTAGATAAATAATTTTGATTATTTGTAGAAAAATCAGAAAATAATTCTTTTTTATTTTTTTTATAACATATATTGTTACTGAAAACCTTGTCAATACCTCTGTTTATTTCTATAGATTTATTTTTGAATGTATATATTAAACATCCATTATCTGCGACATTATTCATTACTATATCATAAGAAATACCTTTTTTGGAATGAAAGTAGTAAATAGAATCTTTTGTAGTTATAATCGCTAAATAAAATGGATTTTGAGATGATAAAAATTCTGTACCAAACTTTTCTTCTAAAAGAAAAATATCGAATTTATGTTTTTGTAAAAAAAATTTCACCTGATTATCCCTAAAAAGGAATAAGTCTTGATAAATAGTATCTAATTTTCCCCCATTTATATATTTTTCTTTCTGTATTTTTTCGACTATTATTGGAGGGGTATATAAATTTTGATTACAAGAACATAATAAAAGAAGTGTTAATGTCTTTAAATATGCTTTATTGATCTTTTTGAATAATATCATAATTATATGCTATATTTTTATCTAATTTTTTAGGTTTTAAATTTGGATAATTACTTTCTTCTTTATTAATATACAAACTAAAATGTTCTATATCAACTAATCTTGTTCCTCCAAATTTATCTCTTTCATAAAAATCTCTCAGAGGAATACACCTGTTGCTTTTCGTATTTTGTTTTCTATATGGGAAGCATAAATTTCATCTATCACTATACCTTCATCTTCCCATTTTTGTGTATCTTGTTGATTTTTATAATATGACATGACGTGTCCCATTTTATGCCCTAAAACTATATAGGAAGAAACTTTATTTCGTTCAAAATATCCTTCAATAAATAATTCTTCCAGTTCTCCCTATAAGTAATTTGATTTTCATCAGCATGATTTATTCTTTTTAGTTTATTATAATTTCACTCTCCTTGTTTTATTATTTTACAGTTGAAGAAATATCCTAAACTATCTATATCACACTTTTCAATGGACCCATTATTACAATGAAATACACCATTTTTTTCTTTGCATATTTTTCCTGAATCATAAGTATAAATAGAAGTATCTAAATCTATCATTATTTTATTCTTTTTCTTTTGGTAAATTACACTATCTTTTTTCATTAATAATTTTAATTTTCCATTTCTATAAAAAGAGGTATAAGATGGAAAAATATTTTCTTTTAAACAGGAATTTTTTTCTTTTGGAAAATCGTAAAGGGTATGTCTATTTATGATTAGAGAATCTTTTTGGAAAGAAAAATATAAGCAATTTGAGTTTTCAGATTTCAAACTTCTACTACTTTTAATTGAAGAAAAACCAAAAAAATAGATTGAATCAGGTGTATATATATGTAAACTATAATCATCTTCTGAAAAAAGATGTTGAAAGAAAAAGTTATCTTGTATAATAAAATCTTTCAGTCTTTTTTTAGATAAAAACGAATCTATTTGTTTTTGTCTATATTGATAAAATTCTTTATGCAAACTATCATTAAAGAACCTTTTTCTTTTATTATAGTTTATTGCTTTGCTTATATATTCTTTTTCTTGCAAAGTTTTTATAATTTTATCTGTTTTATGTATATCATTAGAGCTACATCCAATTAAGAATAATAAACAGATACAGTAATTATTTATCTTTTTCAATAATATCATAATTAAAAGCTTCATTATAATCTATCTCTTTGATAGTTTGAGTTATAGGATTAAAAATAGGATAATTATTTTCATATTTATTAATATATAGATTTTTATGATTATTGTCTATTAAACGCGTTTTTGAACCTATTTTATCACGATCGTAATAATCTCTTAAAGGAATTCCCGCAGCCATCCTTATTTTATTTTCTATATGGGATGCATAGATTTCATCTACCATAATTGTTCCTTCCCAATAACGGAGATCTTGTTGTTTTAAATGATAAGATTTTGCATGTCCCATTTCATGACCTAATATAACATATGAAGAGATTAATTGTGGTAAGGGATTATTTTCTACAGGTAATTTAATAGGAATACCTTCATAAGTAATGCTAAAACCATTAGTATGATTTATTCCACTCCCAGGTTTTACACCGATAGTGACTTTATATTTTTGTTCAAACCAGACTAATAGTTTTTTTCCTTCGGAATTTGAAGCCAATAAGTCTAAATCTTCTTTTGCTTTTTGTACATACTCATTTACATGTCCAGTATAAGGTTCAATTTTAAACAATTGATTATCTCTACTATATTCTTCAATTTCTTCATAGAGATTACCTTGAGAATATTTAAAAATTTTTGTTCTATTTTTATCATTTTCATGTGATATTCTTGAGGAAATAATAATATATCCAGGCTCTCCGGTTTTTAAACTTACTTCTATACTTGCTTCTTGTATGGGGTTCTCAAAATAAGCATAAATAGTAATCTTTTCTGAAGGTTCTGACTCAGAAATACTTAAAGTTACTTCCTGCTTTCCTCTAGCTTGAGATGCAAAAATAAGATTGTCGTCATTATGCTGCATCGCCCATTTTATTTGTTTAATTTCTAATGGTGACTTCAATTCCCGATTAAATTCTGTGGCTTTATAGATATAAGATTTTCCTTTCTCTATTACAGTAATTTTGTCTCCCTGTTCATTAAAAGGCCCTTCTATCTTTACCACTTGTAAAGGTATAGGTGGTTTATAATTATTAAGATATTGTACACCTCCTTGTTTCCCGGTCATCACCACTTTTGTAGCTGAATTAAAAGTTAAATCGCCCTCCGTAGCAGTAAGAGTTATAGATTTTTTTGCGATTTTTACACTTTCTCCCCCTATGGTTCGTATAATTTTTCCTCCTTCCACTTTTTGTTATTGTATGAGTTTATACAAAAATAGTATAAATTTTTAGAGTATTTATTATAACAACTTTATTTATACAACGAAAAAAGTCAAAATATACTATAATTTTGAAAATTTATAATGGGTCTACATCTATCTCAATTTTTACCGAACGGTAGGCTTGAATTTGTCTTATTCTTTCTAAAGCCGATTTAATATAAGATTTTATATTTCGGGTAGATTTGGAGGAAGGCTGTTTGATTAGAATTTTATAAATAAATTGGTTGTTTATACGAGGGATCATCCCTTCTTCAGGACCTAATAATAAAGGAGATTGTATATAATGTTTTAAATAATCACCTACATAATCGGCCACTTTTTTTGCTTTTCCTTGATTTTTATGTTTAAAAGTAAGTTCTATCAAACGATAATAAGGCGGGAATAAAAATTCTTTCCTTTCATTTAAAATAGCCTCCTTAGCCAGGTCATAATTATTTTCTCTAACAAAAACATACAGGGGGTTATCCGGATCAAAAGTCTGTATGTATACATTTCCTTGTTTTCTTCTTCCTGCTCTCCCACTAACTTGGGTCAGTAATTGTATTGCTCTTTCTTCTGCCCTAAAATTTGGTAAGTTCATCAATGAATCTGCACGGATTACTCCAACCAGCTGTACCTTATCAAAATCTAATCCTAATAATAAAGGAAGCGGGAAATTGTATTATTGTAAACTCAATTCACTAATACGCTCTATGGCAAAATGTTGAATAAATAGTTAAAATCATGTTGATGAATATCAAGCTTAAGCTTACCTTGCTCTTGAGAATAGCTAAACATAAGTTCTGTAGGATTCGTGTCAAGTCTAATGTCACAATATTGACTTTTATCTTCATCATAATTAATTTTATAAAAATATATCAATCCTGAGCATCTGGGTACCAACAGATATTCTCAACAACATAACCCTCAACCCATAACGCATCGCCCCAAACAAAACCATCTGAATAACTACATGTTATTCCATTAAAATAGTTCACCTAGATAAAAAGTCTCTGCATCAATATTATGATCATCGTCAATCATTACATAATCAATTTTTAACAAATTTTGAGATTCAAAAAAACAATCCTGATCGACACTAATTTTATCGGCAATAATTTGATAGACTTTATACAAAAGTTATTCACGATGAGCGTAAGCCAAACTATTCAATAAGGTATCATTTAAAAAATAGTACCCATCCATAATGCGTAAATGACTTAACGCTACTCGTACTAACCTAATAATTTCTGCTTTATTTCAACTTGATAAGCGTGGATAGCGTTGTTGCACGGTCTCCTCTGGTGAGAGTATAAGCTCTATGTCACAATGCAATTGAGATTGTAAAGTGACTAATAATTCCCATAATAACTGATTCCGATTATCTAACACCTTTTTAGCCTCAGCCTTTGCTTTATCATCCAATTCTTTACGATCAAAATCATATGCAATACCTTCTTTAATTGTTAATTTTTTTAAATGACTAAATTGAGCAAGTTTTTCTAATAATAACGGGATCGGGAAATTGCATTGTCGTAAACTCAGTTCACTAATACGCGCTAATGGCAAAACGTTGAATAGATAGTTAAAATCGTTTTGATTAACATCAAGCATCAATCTGCCTTGTTCTTGATAATAACTAAACATCATTTCAGTAGAGCTTGCATTTAAACTGATGTCACAATGTTGCTTCGCTTGTATCGAAAATAACCATGTTAATAACGCATAGTTACGCTCATCACACTGTTGTTGTTTAATCTTTCGCTCTTGTTCGGGCAGGTTTTGTAGATCATAACTAAGTAGACCTTCCTCATCAAAAGAAAGCGATGTTAAATGTGGCAAATTCATTAATGGCGATAATACCGGTAGTGACAAATATTCAGTTAATAATTGTAATTTCTTAATGGATTGAAACGAACTATGAGCAACAAAATAGTTAAAGTTCTCATCACTTGCGAGATTAAGCAAAATATCATCAGCCAATGGGTAATAAGCCAGTAATTCGGCTGGATTATTTGCCGGTAAAGGTAAGTCTTCTCGCAACGCTAATTTGGCTAAACTCGCTATATTTGATGCATTTAACACACATGATTTAATTTGATTTTGATCATTTAACGCTAATCTAAAACGATTTTCAGCATCGATATTCCCTTTTCTAATATTAACACTCTTAAGTTGTTTATAATGCCACTCAAATTGACATTTATCTTCATGATAATTGGTTTCATAAAGATATATTAATCCCGAACCATCAGGATACCAACAGATATTCTCAACAATATAACCATCAACCCATAACGCTTCGCCCCAAACAAAACCATCTGAATAAGTATAAGTTATTCCATTAAATAGTTCGCCTTGATAAAACATCTCTTCATCAATATTATGATCATCGTCAATCACCGCATAATCAATTTTTACCAAACTTTGGGATTCAAAAAAACCATAATCCTGCTCGGCACTAATTTTTCCAGCAATAATTTGATAGACTTTATACAATTGTTGATCGCGATGGTCGTAAGCAAAGCCGTTAAATAAGATATCATTTAAAAAATAGTACCCATCTATAATGCCTAAATGACTTAACTCTACTCGTACTGGTAGGGTTATTTCTTTATTTTCTTTAATATTATTCACTTAATTTCTCCTAGATTAGCGTGTATAACGTTGTTGCACTTTTTCATCCGATGGCAGTATAAGCTCTATGTCACAATGCAATTGAGATTGTAAAGTGACCAATAATTCCCATAATAACTGATTCCGATTATCTGATGCTTTCTTCGCCTCAGCCTTTGCTTTATCATCCAATTGTTTACGATCAAAATTATATACAATACCTTCCTCAATTGTTAACTTTTTTAAATGACTAAATTGAGCAAGTTTTTCTAATAATAAAGGGATCGGGAAATTACGTTGTCGTAAACTCAGTTCTCTAATACGCGCTAACGGTAAAACGTTGAGTAGATAGTTAAAATCATTTTGATTAACATCAAGCATCAGCCTATCTCGTTCTTGGTAATAACTAAACATCATTTCAGTAGAGCTTGCATTTAAACTGATGTCACAATGTTGCTTCGCTTGTATCGAAAATAACCACGTTAATAACGCATAGTTACGCTCATCACACTGTTGTTGTTTAATCTTTCGCTCTTGTTCGGGCAGGTTTTGTAGATCATAACTAAGTATACCTTCCTCATCAAAAGAAAGCGATGTTAAATGTGGCAAATTCATTAATGGCGATAATACCGGTAGTGATAAATATTCAGTTAATAATTGTAATTTCTTAATGGATTGAAACGAACTATGAGCAACAAAATAGTTAAAGTTCTCATCACTTGCGAGATTAAGCAAAATATCATCAGCCAATGGGTAATAAGCCAGTAATTCGGCTGGATTATTTGCCGGTAAAGGTAAGTCTTCTCGCAACGCTAATTTAGCTAAACTCGCTATATTCGATGCATTTAACACACATGATTTAATTTGATTTTGATCATTTAACGTTAAACTAAAATAATTTGCAGCATTGATATTCCCTTTTCTAATATTAACACTTTTAAGTTGTTTATAATTCCACTCAAATTGACATTCATCTTCATGATAATTGGTTCCATAAGAACGTATTAACCCGGATCCATCAGGGTACCAGCAGATATCCTCAACAATATAACCATCAATCCATAATGATTCAATCCAAACAAAACCATCTAGATATTCATAAGTTATACCATTAAGTGGTTTACCTTGATAAAACATCTCTTCATCAATATTATAATCATCCTCAATCACTGCAAAATCAATTTTTACCAAACTTTGGGATTCAAAAAAACCATAATCCTGCTCGGCACTAATTTTACCGGCAATAATTTGATAGACTTTATACAATTGTTGATCGCGATGGTCGTAAGCAAAGCCGTTAAATAAAATATCATTTAAAAAATAATACCCATCTATAATGCCTAAATGACTTAACTCTACTCGTACTGGTAGGGTTATTTCTTTTTTATCTTTAATATTATTCACTTAATTTCTCCTTTTCGTCCAGTATGAATAGTAATTTGAGGGTCTAAAAATCAGAAAATAATTCTTTTTTAGTTTTTTCATAACATATAGGGGTATATAAATTCTGATTACAAGAACATAAATAAAAGAAATGTTAATGTCTTCAAATATACTTTATTAATCTTTTTGAATAATATCATAATTATATGCTATAGTTTTATCTAATTTCTTAGGTTTTAAATTTGGATAATTACTTTCTTCTTTATTAATATACTATTTTGCGATTTTTACACTTTCTCCCCCTATGGTTCGTATAATTTTTCCTCCTTCCACTTTTTGTTATTGTATGAGTTTATACAAAAATAGTATAAATTTTTAGAGTATTTATTATAACAACTTTATTTATACAACGAAAAAAGTCAAAATATACTATAATTTTGAAAATTTATAATGGGTCTACATCTATCTCAATTTTTACCGAACGGTAGGCTTGAATTTGCCTTATTCTTTCTAAAGCCGATTTAATATAAGATTTTATATTTCGGGTAGATTTGGAGGAAGGCTGCTTGATAAGAATTTTATAAATAAATTGGTTGTTTATACGAGGGATCATCCCTTCTTCCGGACCTAATAATAAAGGAGATTTTATATAATGTTTTAAATAATCACCTACATAATCGGCTACCTTTTTAGCCTTTCCTTGATTTTTATGTTTAAAAGTAAGCTCTATCAGACGATAATAAGGCGGATATAAAAATTCTTTTCTTTCATTTAAAATAGCCTCCTTAGCCAGATCATAATTATTTTCTCTAACAAAAACATACAGGGGGTTATCCGGATCAAAAGTCTGTATGTATACATTTCCCTGTTTTCTTCTTCCTGCTCTCCCACTAACTTGGGTCAGTAATTGTATTGCTCTTTCTTCTGCCCTAAAATTTGGTAAGTTCATCAATGAATCTGCACGGATTACTCCAACCAGCTGTACCTTATCAAAATCTAATCCCTTAGTAACCATTTGAGTTCCAATTAAAATATCGATTTCATGCAAAGACATCTTTTCAAATAAAATTTCATAGGCATGTTTTTTTCTCATAGTATCTACATCCATCCGAGCTACACGTACCTCAGGAAATAAATGATTAATTTCTTCTTCTATTTGCTGGGTCCCTATTCCTTTGGTTTCTAAAGCATGAGAATGACAGTGAGGGCAAACTTCGGGAAGCGCCCTAACATACCCGCAATAATGACATTTAAGTGTAGAAGTTACTTTATGATAGGTAAGCGAAACATCGCAGTTGGGACAACCGGGAGAATGACCGCATTCATTACACTCAACAATAGGCGCAAATCCTCTCCTGTTATGAAATAAAATTACCTGATTTTTATTTTCTAAACATTGGCTGATTTTTTCTTTTAATTCATATGATATATTGGGTGCAGCTAATGGTTTTTTTAAATCTATCATTTCTGTTTCCGGAAGATGAATATTTCCAAACCTTTCATTAAGCTCTACCCAACCAATTTTTCCCTGTTCATGATTATAATAACTTTCCATAGAGGGAGTGGCCGATCCCAGTAACACTTTAGATTTGAAAAATGTTGACAGAATTTGCACACAATCGCGGGCATGGTAAAACGGACGAGTATCATTTTGTTTATAAGAACTGTCATGTTCTTCATCTACAATAATAAATCCTAAATTCTGAAAAGGTAAAAATATAGATGAACGAGCTCCTATAATAATTTTATGACGGTTAAGTAATGTGTTTTTCCATACTTCAACCCTTTCATTCGGGTTAAGTTTAGAATGATATATACCAACTTCATCCCCAAACCGTTTTTGTATTTTTCCCACTAATTGAGTAGTAATAGAAATTTCCGGAAGCAGTAATAAAGAATTTACCTTATGGTTTAAAAATTTATCTATCAATTGAAAATAAATTTCAGTTTTTCCTGAACCGGTTACTCCATGTAATAAAACTGTTTCAAACTTTATGAAATTATTTTCAATATCTTTTAACGCCTTTTGCTGTTTTTCAGACAAAAGATAAGAATCTTCAATATTATCATCATATTCTTCTCTCCTATCAACTTCTAATTGGAATTCGAACAAATATTTTTTTTCTATTAATGCTTTTACTACAGATTGAGAAGATTTTTCTACTAATTCTCCTTTTTCAATATAAGTGGTTCTTTGTTGTTGTAGCTGTATAAATATTAAGAGTGCTTCTCTCTGTTTATGAGCTTTACCAATTTCCGTTAATGCTTTTTTGAAAATTTCAGAATTATCAAATTCAGGATTTAATCTAAGGTAAGTTATTTTCTTAGGTTTATATTTTTCAATAATTTGTTCATCAGTTTCAATTAATCCTTTTTCAAACAAAGATTTAATTACAGGAATAATATTTTTTTTAGCAAGAAAAGCTTCTATTTCTTTTAAATTTACCGATGTTCTTACTTCCAGGCTTTGCATAACGAAAGTTTCCTTATCATTTAGATCTTCCCAAGGAATATTTTTCAAACTTTTTCGTATGAACGTTTCACTTTCTAATTTTAAAGCAGAAGGAAACGCATTTCTGTAAACATCTCCTAAAGAACACATATAATAGTCTGCAATCCAATTCCAAAATTTTAATTGATTTTGTGTTATCATTGGAAAATCTTCCAACAAAGAATAAATTTCTTTAGTAGTATATAATTCAGGCTTTTTATTATGTATTTCTGCCACAATTGCCGTATATAGTTTTTTTCCTCCAAAAGGAACTACTACTCTTTGCCCGACTTTAATTTGATTTTGTAATTCTTCAGGAACTTTATAAGTAAAAGTTCCTTCTAATGATAAAGGTAATATTACATTTACAAAATTCAAACCGTCTTATTTTTACTTTTCAAAGGTAAGGTTTTTTAGATTTATTAAGGCAAATAGTAAAAATATGACTTAACAAAAAAATAATATAAATTAGAAGATATTAATATATTTTTACGTTAAAGTTTTTATCTTTGGGCAAAAGACTTTGGTATGAAAAAATTTTCACTAGTCCTATGTGTATTTTTAGGCTCTCTATATATGATAAAAGCCCAATCTATAAATGATATTCCTATAAAAAATATAAATACTCAATACATACAAATAGTGGGTACTTCTAAAGCATTTAGTGATAAAGTAAATGTAGAAATAGATTTTGGTCAAATTTTTAAAAATTTAACTCATAAAAATACTTCTGTAATAAAAAATTCTAAAGGGGAAGAAATTACTTTTGATTCTATGATTGATGCATTAAATTTTATGTACGAAAATGGTTTTGAATTTATAGATTCATTTATTACCGTAGGAAGCCAAAATATTTATCATTATATTCTAAAAAGAAAAGAATAAAATTTAAATTATTTGAAAGTACATAGACATTTTCCCTAACTAATTGTTAATTTTAGTCAAATAGAAGGTTACATACAATAACGAATTTATATTCGAATTAAATTATTTTTTTTAATAATAATTTAAAATCCAATTTTCATAATTATAAATAATATTTTGTATTAAAAATATGGGTTTAATCAGCTCATAAAAATATTTCTTTTCAATCCTGAAAATTTAGTTCTTTTAATAGCCGATTTTTTAAATAGTTTGTTAAAAGTAGTTTCTTCTAAATGTATCCAGTCCTTTTTAGTGAAATTAAGTAAATGCGGTGCGGGTTGAAATTTTTCCTCTGAATTGGGAGTTGAAAAACGGTTCCATGGACAAACATCCTGACATATATCACAACCAAAGATCCAATCATTCATTTTCCCATTAAATTCTTTACCTATTTCATCTTTTAATTCAATAGTTAGATATGAAATACATTTTTTAGAATCTATTATCCTTGGTTCATTTATAGCTTGGGTAGGGCAAGCATCTATACATCGGGTACAGCTTCCACAATGGTCAGTTTTAAAAGGATTGTCATATACCAATTCTAAGTCACAAATAATTTCAGCTAAAAAAAAGTAAGATCCTTTTTTCTTAGATAATAAAAGTGAGTTTTTTCCAATCCATCCTATTCCAGATTTTTGAGCCCAAGCACGTTCCATTACAGGAGCCGAATCGGTAAACACACGATAGGCAAAATCTCCTACCATCACTTTAATTTCTTCAACCAATTTCAACAATTTTTCACGAATTACAATATGATAATCCTCTCCGTATGCATATTTGGCTATTTGGTAAGTTTCCGGATTTTGTAATTTTTTAGGAAAATAATTATAAGAAAATGTAAGAACAGATTTTGCCTCCTCTACTAATAAAGAAGGATTTAATCTTTTATCAAAATGATTTTCCATGTATTTCATTTTTCCATGGTACTCATTTTTAAGCCATCTTTCTAAATTAGGAGCTTCTTCTTCTAAAAACCCGGATGGAGAAATTCCACATTCCAAAAAAGATAGTTCGTAGGCTCTTTTTTTTATAAAATAGGTTAATTGTTCTTTATTCAATGGAAAAAATTATTGACAAAAATACTAAAGGATCCTAAATTAAACAATGTAAGATCCTTTATATAATATTTACAATTCTTGAAATTTTTATTTAATATTTATTCGTTTTCCTTCGCTATATGCAGACATTTCCGGTGCATACATATTTTGTAATTGGGTAATGCCATTAGAAAACTCTCCTTTATTGTTGGCACGTAAATCATATTCAAAATTATAGATACCTTTAGGTAAAAATTCAAAAAAGAAATTAGTGGCCGCATCTCTTGTACTTTCGTAATATCCTACTCTATTTTGAAATTTATATCCAGATAAAACATTTACAGGTTCGAACCCGGAAGCACGCATATCTTTTATATGTATATACTGCATATCTCTATCTACTTTTATGATTAATTTAACGGTTACCAAATCTCCAACTTTAATGGAATTTTTATTGGTGATAAGCTGTAACTGTTGTCCTTGATTTGTATTTATTTTAAGAAATAATTGTTTTTGCATTTTTATGTTAGTATCTGTTTGAGTAATTTTATCTAAATCTTCAAAATATTGCCAGTATATTCCTCCCCATGCTACTCCAGGTGAGTTTTTTTCTACTTTCACCACACCCATTTCAGGTTTTATCTGTTCTGCATTCCAAGATTGTTTAATATATCCGGAAGCTGTTTCAATAGATGAATTTACACTAGGAAACAGTTGAGTATTTCCAACCCAAGCATTTACCCCTTTTTCCGAATCAGTCCAATCTTTACCAAAATTCATAAGTGCATATACAGCATTGGTAGTTGCTTTAGTTGAATTCCAAGCATTTGTTTGCCGATTTTTTAACAACCATACTTTCATCTCTTCTACAGAATGAACATCAGAAGGTGTAATTTCAGAAAATGCTTCAATTAAGCGGGCTTGTGTATCTATAGGAGCCTGGTACCAATACCATCCTGGTTGATTATCTTTCCAATACATACCCATTTCATCACTTTCCACAGAGGTTTCCTTTATATTTTGTATTATTTTTTTTGCAGATTCTGAATATCCATATCGATTTAATACTAAAGCAGTCATAGCTTTAGATTGCAAATCATAATTTTTGAAAAATACAGAAATATCTTTAGTAATATCCTTTAGATATTTAGTAATTTGTGTAGGAATCTTATATTCATCTTTCCAAAAACTTCTTACATAGTAATATTGGATTAAACTTTTTCCATCTATTTTTTGTTTTTGTTTTGATTGTGAGTTAATATATTTTATAGTTTCTTGATCTGAGTAATCAATTGCTGATTTTATTACATTTTTTAATGAAGGAAGTAAATAGCTATTTGCTTTTTCTTTTAACATAAACTTCAATTGCCCAAAACCTAAAATTATATGTTCGGTAATATTTGAACTGGACGAACCGCCTTCAAACCAGGCAAATCCTCCATTTTCATTTTGTCTTTTTATAAGCTTATTCTGAGCCTGTTGAGTTTCATTTTTCATTTGATTCAGATCAAAAAATAATGCTATACGTTTTTTTTGCTCATTTTCATTCTCTGCATTTTTTATCCAAGGAGTTTCTTCTAACAAAATATTTTTAAGCTCTTGATTTTTCTCTAAATTGGAAATGTTAATACCAAGAGTATTCCAATTATCAAACACTTTTTTAATTTTTGGAGAAGAATTAATAATATAACTGGATAGTATATTTCCATACAAACGGCTAAATAATTGTTCAGAACATTCATATGGATATTCCCTTAAATAGGGTAAAGACATAACTGCCAACCAGATTGGATTTGTAGTAAGTTCTACTGAAAGGTTAAAATTCTGTAAAGATTTAGATTGATTCATAATTAATTTATCTATACGGAATTCTTTGGTCTGATTTTCTTTAATACTTATAGGAAGTGTTTCTGTAACCAGCATTCGGTTAGTTAACACCGGGAGTATATTTTCTTCTCCGTCAGAAAATCCACCAGCCTTTGCAACAATTCTGTAAGTAACAGCCTGTATATTTTTAGGAACTTTAATATTCCAGCTTATTTCTGTATTTTGTGACGTATCTGCTTGAAATGTCTGTGTAGAATTTGAATTTAAAAACTCAGCGTCTACCGAATTATTATTAAGAGCATCCCACAAAAGAAGTTGAGCCTGACCGGCAAGTTTTTTAGAAGACAGATTCGTGATTTTTGTACTGATTGTAATTTCATCTCCTTCACGCAAAAAACGTGGTACATTAGGAACCACCATCAGTTCTTTTTGAGTTTGCGTATAAAATTCTGCCGTTCCTGATTTTAAATCCTGCGTATGTGCCAGAATTAATAATTTCCATTTGGTTAGCGCTTCAGGAGAAGTAAATGATAATTTTACATTTCCATTTTTATCTGTATACAAATTAGGGTAAAAAAAGGCTGTTTCCTGTAAATTTGTTCTAATTTGAATTTCGGAAATTTGTGGAGAGGGTTTAACAGGAATTGGCGGATTAACTTTTGTCTTTCTTTCTTCTAAACTAGACAATTCTATCTTGTCTACTCTCTCCTCTGCCATATCTTGAGTCTCATCCATCATTGGCCGCGATACCGCCAACTGAGCTACATCACCCCAACGGGAAAAATAAATGGGAAAGTCTTTTATATTTACTTCTTGAGGAATTCGATGTGAGTAAGATTTATAATTAGTATTTAACGTTAGAGATTTACTTTTATATCCAAAAATTAAATGATTATATAAGATACCATAAGGAGAATATCCCCATGGAGAGAAAGAAAAGGTATTAGATTGAAACTGATCTAGGGAAGCATCATACATGGTAGCCAACACTTCGGCGGTTACTTTATCTTTATCAGCACCGCTTACTGTTAATTCCCACTTTTCTTCTGCTCCCGGAGTTATTTTATCTCTAAATACTTTAGTAGTGATTTTCAGATCCTTTGGCTGATTTAGAATTTGAACAGCTAATGTTTGATTTCTATAACCATTTTCTTTTATTACATATGCGGTAACAAATAACCCGTCTTTTACATATTCCTGATTAGCCTGTAAACTAAAAGAACCTTTACCCCCTTTTAATAATATATCTTTATGTATTATCCATTTTCCTCCTG
The DNA here is from genome assembly GCF_002964975.1 of Apibacter adventoris. Taxonomy (GTDB): domain Bacteria; phylum Bacteroidota; class Bacteroidia; order Flavobacteriales; family Weeksellaceae; genus Apibacter; species Apibacter adventoris. Next base: position 281,795 of record NZ_PSZM01000040.1, read on the forward strand.
ATTCTATGTGTAAAATACCTGTAGCTCCTTCTAAATCTGATAATAAATTTAATGTAATGGTTTCTCCTACTTTATAAGATTTTTTATCAGTATGAATTGAAAAAAACAGATTATCTGTAGATTTTAAAGTTTGATTATCTAATATTTCAATCACTTTTTGGGTTTGTATACTGTCTTCTCCATATAAAGTGGTTGCCTGTATTAAGTAATATCCGCGAGATAATGACTCGGTTATTGCTACAGTATCAGATTTTTCGGTATTAAAAAAATAAGAAATTTCTTTTCCCTTTTTCCACAGCGCAGGAGTTTGTTCCTCTTTAGAATAAGGTAAATGAGGAAAATATTGATTGAAAGTTTTTTCATCATATAATTGATATTCAGGAATATCATCTATTTTATTGGGTAAAATAATCTTTTTTGGAGCTATTAATTCAATAATATTTATATTCCCTTGAGAAGGCAATTTTACATCGTTCAAACTAGTTGAACTAATAATTATTTGCTTAAATTCTTTCTGAGAGGCTTTTTCTGGTATTTGTAAGTTCAGTTTTTTTGGCAGATCTCCGATTGTAATTTGAGTTTCTGTGGTATGAGTTTCTCCGTTTATATCTGTAACATCTGCATATATAGTATAAATATAAGTACGATAGTCTTTCTTCTCTAATGCTTTTTTAGATTTTGCTGTAAAGAGTATATTAAACTTACCTTCTCCATCGGTAATAGTTTCTCCTTGTTGTATTGTTTCTACAATGGAAGGTATAGAATAATACCACCAATAATATGGGAATATTTCTTGTCGTTCTACTCTATAAACTACTTTAGCATCTGATATGTAAGTCCCTGAAAAAGATAGAGCTTTACCTGATGCTTTTATTTCTTTATCTAAAGTATATTCACCTTGCGGCTTTTCAAGTATAACTTCAAATTTTGGGCGTTTATACTCTTCTACAGAGAAATAATGATTTGAATATGCATAATCTGAATCTAGATAATAATTTCCTGTTAAACCTCCTTGAGGAAGAATAAATTCTCCAAAAACACTTCCATATTCATTAGATACTAAATCTAAGGTAGACACAACTTCATTATTGGGATTATATAGTCTAAAAGTAACTTTTTGATTTTTTGTGATTAAAGATTTTTCTTTATCAACGGTGAATAAAATTGCTTTGAAATAGACCTTTTGACCTGGTCTGTATATAACTCGATCTGTAAAAATTGAAATATTATTATTCTTTGAAAAACTATTATCATCTCTTCCATAATAATAATTACTGGATGTGAGAGGAATATAAGAACTAGATTCAGAATTATAAATATAAAAAGTACTATTTTGATAATATCCAGTATCTTTCTTTAAATTCGGAAGTTGTATAAATCCATTTTTATCTGTTTTTAAATTAATAGGGTCTGATAATATACGGGGTTTTTTGTCTGTATAGTTTAATTTCTCAAAAAGTTTTATAGAAATATTGGATAAAATTTGACCCGTTTTTCTGTTAACCAGCTGATAAGTAGAATTATCTTCTGATGCTGTCCTTATTAAAGACCAATTGTTTACCATAAAATAAGATGTTCCCAATAGATTACTATTTTTATCATTTTGAGGTATAAAATTTACAGTATTAGCAAATTCAATTTTATAATTTCCCTGAGGTAAACCTTCTAATCGTACTATGGTAGAATGATCTGAAAAATCATCAAAATGTTTTAAATCTATATTCCCTTTTTTTATTATATTTTTAGTATTAGCAGAGAATATTCCCGTATCAATAACACTATTTTTTCTTGTTATCAAAGAAAATTCTGTGGGATTTACTTCATAGATTCTGTAATATATTTTATCGAGATTTCGAGCGGTCACCGTAACAGGAATATTTTCATTGGGTAATAAAGTCTGATCGAAATTTACAGAGAATGTGGGCAATTGCAAAGAATGTTGCAAATTCACACAATTGGTAGACCATTGGTTATTTTTTTGATCAGCAACATGATTACAAATTTCAAATGCCTTTACTTTATCAGTATTTAAAATATTATTTGCTGCAGCGTAATATATATATGCAGAAAAGTCATTTTTAGGATATTTTTTTGCTAACCTGAGCAATTCTTCAGTTTTTTCTTCTGTTGGAATATCTTTTTCTATAACTTCTTTAAGTTCTGAATTAAGATACGCAGATTTTTCAACATCATTTTGGTGATATTTAATTATATCTTGGAAAAGAGAATTTTTAATTTTTTTATTTTGCTCATTAAATTCAGTATTATTATCTATGTAGGCATTTTTAGATAAAAAATCTATGTATCTAAATACTAACACATCATACATTGTCGGATAAAGAATAATATCATCATAAGTAGTCAGGATTTTTTTCCAATTATCTGTTTTCTCATTTTGTAATAATTCTTTATTATTGATAGACTCTTTATATAATTCAGAACTTTTTTGCAATAATTGCTTGGTTGTCCAGGTTCCAATGTCATCGGAATTATCTTGAGATTCTGTAATATTCATCCGAGACCAACGCGATTGATCTGCATATTCACTATAAAGTTTAGCCAACATAGATTGCAATATAGCTTTGGTAACTCCTTTACTAGATGAAATTTCTTTTTCAACATCTAAAATAATAAGTTTAAAAGAATCATTTTCATTATCTTCAGTAGTTTCAGATATTATTTTAGATTTATAAATATAAGATTGAATAATTTCTATAGTGTTATTTTCTTTTTTTGCATGATTATAAATTTTATCAATTTCCGGTAATAATGATTTTACCTCTCCTTTTTGAGCTAGAGATTCTATCTCTTTCCATTTCTGTTGATAATTAAAATCTTGTGCCATAATCATATATGGAATTGAAATTAGTAATAAAAAAAATAGCTTTTTCATACTTTTTTTGTTAGGTTATTAAATGTACTGATTTATGTCTAAATATTATAATAATAGATACATTAAACATTAAAATTCCATAAAATTTTATATAAAAATTAATTTATAAAAAATGGAAATCAGATCATGAGTTAATTTATTAATTAAAAATATATTTAAAATATTAACATAAACAGATTATTTACTTTATATTATTAAATATAATCAATTATTTCTATATATAAATAATTATTTCTCTTTGAAAATAAATTATTTAAAATTATACTATTTTACTATCTTTTAAAGTATAAGTTTTTTTATATGACTATAATTTTAAAATAAAAATTATAACAAAAAAATAAGCAAAATACCAATACTAAAAAAATAAAACAGATTTCTTAGACTAAAAAAGTGGATGTGACTATAATTTTTTTAAAAAACAACCTAAAATATTACCTTTGTAAGGTCTTTAATAAAATATAAGTATATGTCAGAAATTGCAGCAAAATATTCCCCTGTTGATGTAGAATCTAAATGGTATAACTTTTGGTTGGAAAATAGATTTTTTCATTCCGAACCTAATGAAAAAAAATCTTATACTATTGTAATTCCTCCTCCTAATGTTACCGGTATATTACATATGGGACATATGCTTAATAACACTATTCAGGATGTATTAATAAGACGTGCTAGAATGTTGGGGTATAATGCTTGTTGGATTCCGGGAACAGATCATGCTTCTATTGCTACTGAAGCCAAAGTTGTAAATAAGTTAAAAGAAGAAGGAATAAGCAAATTAGACATAGGTCGAGAAAAATTTTTAGAACATGCCTGGGAATGGACCCGTAAACATGGGGGAATTATATTAGAACAATTGAAAAAATTAGGTTGTTCCTGCGATTGGGACAGAACTAAATTTACTTTAGATGATGATTTATACAATTCGGTAATTAAATGCTTTGTAGACCTTTATAATAGAGGATATATATATAAAGGTTATAAAATGATTAACTGGGATCCTGAAGCTAAAACAAATATTTCAGATGAAGAAGTTATTCACAAAGAACAAAATGGAAAATTATATTATTTAAAATACCAAATAGTGGGTGATTATTCATACATAGTAGTAGCTACAACCCGACCTGAAACTATTTTTGGAGATACAGCCGTATGTATAAATCCGCAAGATGAAAGGTATACTTTTTTGAAAGGAAAAAAAGTTATAGTTCCTTTGGTAGAAAGAGAAGTTTCCGTTATTGAGGATGAGTATGTAGACATGGAGTTCGGAACAGGATGCCTGAAAATAACTCCCGCACATGATGTAAATGACTATAAATTAGGTAAAAAGCATAATCTGGAGAGTATAGATATATTTAATGATGATGCTACATTAAATAAAAACGGGAAACAATATGAAGGAAAGAATCGTTTTATTGTAAGAAAAGAAATAGTAGAAGAATTAAAACATCTTAATCTTTTAGAAAAAGAAGAAGATCATATAAATAAAGTAGGAACTTCTGAAAGAACCGGTGCTGTAATTGAACCTAAGATTTCAGTTCAGTGGTTTATGAAAATGAAAGATTTTGCAACCCCAGCATTAGAAGTGGTAATGAATAATGAACTTAAGCTATATCCTGAAAGATATAAAAACACTTATAAAAACTGGTTAGAAGATGTGCACGACTGGAATATATCTCGACAGCTTTGGTGGGGACATCGTATTCCAGCATATTATTATGGAGAAGGAAAAGATGAATTTGTAGTAGCCGAAACCCGTGAAGAAGCATTAATACTAGCTCAGAAAAAAAATTCTACTTTAACTTTAGAAGATTTAAAACAAGAAGAAGATGTTTTAGATACCTGGTTTTCCTCATGGTTATGGCCTATTTCTGTATTCAATGGAATTAATGAACCCGATAATGAAGAAATAAAATATTACTATCCTACACAAGATTTAGTAACAGGACCAGACATTATTTTCTTTTGGATAGCAAGAATGGTTATGGCTGGATATGCCTTTAGAAATGAAAAACCTTTTTCTAATGTTTATTTCACTGGTATTGTAAGAGATAAACAAAGAAGAAAAATGTCTAAGCAATTAGGAAATTCTCCAGATCCTTTGGAATTAATAAATAAATATGGTGCAGATGGTGTACGTGTAGGGGTTTTATTAAGTTCTTCGGCCGGGAATGACCTTATGTTTGATGAAGATTTATGTTTACAAGGTCGAAACTTTGCTAATAAAATATGGAATTCATTTCGGTTAATAAAGTCTTGGAATGTAGACACAACTAAAAAAATTCCTGCAGAAAATAAAGAAGCCATAAAATGGATAAAAAATAAAATAGCACAAACAATTACTTGGGTAAATACTGATTTTAAGAAATTCAGAATATCAGATTCTTTAATGAACATTTATAAATTAATATGGGATGATTATTGTTCATGGTATTTAGAAAGTGTAAAACCTCCTTTTGGAGAAAAAATAGATTCTGTAACATATAATGACACACTTTTTATTTTAGAAGATTTATTAAAATTATTACATCCTTATATGCCATTTATATCTGAAGAAATCTGGCAAAATATAAAAGAAAGGGGAACTTATAATAGTTTGATTATTGCAACTTATCCCTCTGCCAGTATATTTGAGGAAAATATTATTTCTGAATTTGAAAAAACTAAAGAAATAATAACCGGAGTACGTAATTTTAGGTCTGAAAAAGGTATTTCCCCTAAAGAGCCTTTAGAACTCATCATAAAATCTAAAGATGCTTTAAATAATGTTGAAATTATTAAAAAATTAGCTAATATATCTGAAGTACAACATAATTTAGAATCTCAACAACCAGTTTACACATTTCTTGTAGGTAAAACAGAATTTGCTATTCCTTTTTCACAAGCTATAGATATAGAAGCTGAAAAAAATAAAATACAAGAAGAAATTAATTATCTACAAGGTTTCTTAAAAAGTGTAAATGCCAAATTGTCTAATGATAAATTTATAAATGGAGCTCCAGAAAAAGTAGTAGAAATTGAAAAGAAAAAACAATCTGATACTTTAGAAAAATTAGCAATACTTGAAGAAAATTTAAAAAACTTATAAAAAATATCTCTAATAAGTCAGATAAAAGGAATTGTTGTAACCGAAAATAATATATTTATCAAAGGATAAAAAATGAAATTTATAATAATTACATCGACACTCTATAAACTAAATAGATAATAATTATAATTGTATTTTAAAATTATATAATAAGTTATTTATTTTATACGAAATTGTAGTAGCTTTGTTAAAGTTAATTGCGTCTTATGAATTTAAGTGTTCTTTAAAATTATAAATCATTTAGGATAACCAACTTATTTAAAATTGAATATAGTGAAGTTATCCTATTTTTTTAAATTTATTATTTCATTTCAATTTTTTTTAGAGTATTAAAAAAAACTTTTTATGAAAACTTTAGTAATGAAAATATATGCTTTATTTTTCTTATTTTTTACAAACTTTTTACCTGCTCAAAATAAAACAGATACTTTGAATTTATCTGAAATACCTATACAGTTTACATTATCAAAAAAAATACATGAAACCTCAGGTGTGGAATTTTATAATGATTTTCTTTATACATTAAATGATAGCGGTAATCAACCTGAAATCTACAAATTAAGTTCTCAAAATGGAGAAATATTACAAACCATTAAAATTAAGGATGCTACAAATGTAGATTGGGAAGAAACTGCCCGAAAAGGAGATACTCTATTTATAGGTGATTTTGGGAATAATTTAGGAAATAGAAAGGACCTTACTATTTATTCAATAATTATACCTCAAGAGACTTTATCAAAAAATATTGAAGTCAATATATTACATACTTATTACTTTAATTTTGAAGATCAAATAAATTTTAACAATAAGGAATATCTAGTAACTAATTTTGATTGTGAGGCTTTTGTATACTATGATAAAAAACTTCATATTTTTACTAAACGATGGGGTGATTACCAGACAACACACTATGAACTTAATCTTAATACTACTAAAAAAACTCTTACTGCAAAAAAGATAGAAACTTTCAATACCGAATGTGTTATAACAGGTGCCGATATATATAATAAAGAATTATATCTTATAGGATATACTAAGGATGGATTTGCATATACATGGAAATTTATAAATTTTTCTGATGGAAAATTTTTTAATGGAGAGGCTCAAAAAACTTTTATTGGTTTAACTCCTATGATTAGTCAGACAGAAGGTATAGCAATATCAAAAGATAAAATTTATATTACCGGTGAAGAAATGAATTATTCTTTATTTAAGGTACAACCTACTTTATATATTATAGATAAAAATAAATTATAATTAATTTATTTACAATAAACTAAATATGTTTATTTAAACAAATACTTTAACTCTATAGTTCCATACCATTGAGTTTTTTCTTGTAAAGAAGTTTCTTTTGTTTGATAATTAATTGCAAGATTTAAAGCATAACGATTCCATGTTTTCATTATCCCTACAATTTGATGGTACAATAATGGATTTAATTTACCTGTAACAGGACCTTTATCTTTTCTAAAAGCACCTCCTTCGATAGTTGCATTATAAGCATATACTAAAAGTGACGGTTGATAATAAAAGAAAAATTCCTTATGGGAATTTTTATATTTTGCATTTAATCTCGTATTCCAATATGAAGTAGATAAATTATTATTAAACTTTCCCCATCTAATTAAACTACCCAATTTAATATTATCAAAAAATAAACCTGCTCTTGCTCCTGCAATAGCCTGAATTTCAAAATTATCTTTAATAGGAATTTCTTTAATCCATGTTAATTCACCATTTATTCCTATGGAGTTTTTTAATTGAAAATCCCATTGTTTTTTTGGGTCATACATATCAAATAAATGATGTATAAATACCTGTGTTTCTTTCCCAAAAGATATAGGTCCAATAGAAGCTATAGAAACTCCCCATTTTATCATTTCTTTATTTTTTGTAAACTGAGTTTGTTTATAAGATATATATAAATAGGCTGTTACTGGTCGATCTATATTTATTAGTTTAGAATAGTTTCCATTCTGTGCATTATAAATATTTTGTCCTAAAGAAAAAGTAGCTATTTTTAATGAATCTTTATTTTTTTTCGATTTCCAATTTACATAAAATTCTAGACCGTTGGTATAATATCCATCATCCCCTAATAACATGTATGCATCATTTTCAGAAATAATACCAAATTCTTTTGTATAAAAATCTTTATTATTTTGAGAAAATATATTTATATATATAAGAAATATTAATATAGATATATAAGATTTTTTCAAAATAATTAAATTTTATTTTATTGCAGCTTCAGCTTTTATCATTCTATAATTACCAGATAGATCTTTCTTTAACTCAACAAAAGTAAAATATTTCAAAAATAATTCCTGAGTTTCTTCACTTAAATTCTGATTAATTTCTATATATATTTTACCTTTTTCATTTAAATTCATCATAGAAAATTTAATAATTTCCTTATAAAAAATCAAAGGATTTTCATCCGTCACAAATAGTGCTTCATTAGGTTCAAATTTATAAACTCTTTCATCCATATCTCTTTTTTCGGATTTTTTTATGTAAGGCGGATTAGATACAATAATATCATATTTTTTATTTGTATTTATTTTTTCAGAATCCAATAAATTTGTTTGAATATAATTTACGGAGACTTTATTAAGTACAGAATTTTTTTGAGATAGTTCTAAAGCTTTTTCACTCACATCAATACCATCTATTTGAGATTTAGGTAAATTTTTTGCTAAAGCTATGCTGATACATCCACTACCCGAACATAAGTCTATAATTTGTAATTTTTGATTTTTATTATTAATATCTTTTAAAATCCACTCGACCAACTCTTCCGTTTCCGGTCTGGGAATAAGAACATTTTTATTAACAAGGATTTCACAACCAAAAAATATTGTACTTCCTAATACATATTGATAAGGTATACCTTCTTTTAATTGAAATAATGCATTTAGAAAAAGAATATATTTTAAATCATTTTCATCTTTTAATTCATTTAAAGATAATTTTAAAATAGATTTATTTATATGAAGATAATTTTCAGCCAGAGCATAAAATATGATATCTATTTCTTGAAGAGAATATTGTTCAGATAATTGTTTAATATATTGCTGTCTGATTTCTGATAAAGATTTCATTTTAAAAATTTCTCTAAATTAATAAAAAACCGGAATAAATTTTTATTTATTCCGGTTAAGTATAGTTATATTATACTATAATTTTTATTCTTCCTCTACTAAAACCCAACCTTCTTCAATTAGATTTTGCGCTTGTTTAAATTTTAATTCTTTAACTTCTCCGGTTCTTAAATTTCTTATATTAACCATTTCATTACGTCCTATTTTATTAACCCGTAAAGGTTCTGAAACTTCTTTTGCTTGAGGAATATTCTTTTTATTTTCTTCAAAATCTCTACTTTCTATCGTTTTCTGTTTAACTTCTTTAGCTTGTCGTATTGAAGTTTCTTCAGGTTCTGAAGGAAGTCCTCCTTTAAATAAAAAAGAAATAATTTCTTTATTTGTCTTATCTAGCATTTCACTAAATAAAGAAAAAGATTCTTGTTTATAAATTACCAAAGGGTCTTTTTGCTCATAAACTGCAGATTGAACTGATTTTCTTAATTCATCCATTTCTCTCAGATGTTCTTTCCAGTTTTCATCAATTAATGCCAAAGTAATCCCTTTTTCAAAATCTTGTAAAAGTGCTTTTCCTTCAGAGTTATATGCTTCTTCTAAATCAGTAGTAACATTCAACACTTTTGTTCCGTCTGTAAATGGAACAGATATATTTTTATATTGATTTCCTTGTGCTAAAAATACATTGGAAATAACAGGGAATATTTGTTTAGCTGTATTATTTAATTTTTCTTTGTAATTTGAGTCAGCTTGTTCAAAAATTTTGTCCGTAAGTTCCTTTTCAGTAAGTTTATTAAACTCATCTTCATTTACAGGTGTATCCATCGCAAAGATAGTTGCCAACTCAAATTCAAAATTTTTAAAATTTTTAGAATATTTGTTATCTTTAGTAATAAGAGCTGCTGTATCAAAAATCATATTGGCAATATCGATACTTAGTTTATCTCCAAAAAGTGCATTTCTACGTCTTTTATAAATCACTTCTCTTTGCTTATTCATCACATCATCATATTCCAATAATCTTTTACGTATTCCAAAATTATTTTCTTCAACTTTTTTTTGAGCTCTTTCTATAGAATTAGTAATCATAGAATGCTGTATGACATCTCCTTCTTTATGTCCTAACCTATCCATCATTTTAGCTATTCTATCAGAACCAAATAAACGCATTAAATTATCCTCCAAAGAAACATAAAACTGAGAGGATCCAGGATCTCCTTGACGTCCGGAACGCCCTCTCAACTGTCTATCTACTCGTCTGGAATCATGTCTTTCTGTACCTATAATAGCTAATCCTCCAGCTTGTTTTACTTCGTCAGTAAGTTTAATATCTGTACCCCTACCTGCCATATTGGTAGCAATAGTAACTACTCCAGAATTTCCTGCTTTTGCAACAATTTCAGCTTCTTTCTTATGTAATTTCGCATTTAATACATTATGAGGAATTTTTCTCATTTTTAATGCCTTACTTAACAATTCTGAAATTTCAACAGAAGTAGTCCCTACTAATACAGGTCTTTTATCTTCTTGAGATAAACGTATCACTTCATTTAAAACAGCATTGAATTTTTCTCTGTTTGTTTTAAAAACCAAGTCTTGTTGGTCTTTTCTTATGATTGGTTTATTAGTAGGAATTACAACGACATCCAGTTTATAAATTTCCCAAAATTCACCAGCTTCAGTCTCTGCCGTACCAGTCATTCCTGCTAATTTGTTATACATTCTAAAATAATTTTGCAGGGTAACTGTAGCAAAAGTTTGAGTAGCTGCCTCTATTTTTACATTTTCTTTAGCTTCTAATGCTTGATGTAAACCATCGGAATATCGACGGCCTTCCATAATACGTCCTGTTTGTTCATCAACAATTTTTACTTGACCATCTATTACTACATATTCAATATCTTTTTCAAATAAAGTATAAGCTTTAAGTAACTGGCTTAAGGAATGTATTCTTTCTGATTTTATAGCAAAATAACGCAAAAAATCTTCTTTTTCTTTATGTTCTTCTTCTTTAGATAGATTTTTATTTTCAATATCTGCAAACACAGTTCCTAAATCTTCTAAAACAAAAAAATTAGGATCTTCATTACCTTTAGATAAAAATTCAATTCCTTTATCGGTTAATTCTACCTGATTGTTTTTTTCATCAATCGAGAAGTATAAATCTTTATCTGCTTCTGGCATCATGCGATTATTATCTGAGATAAAATAAGCTTCAGCCTTTAATAAAGTAGTTTTATTTCCTTCTTCAGATAAAAATTTTATTAAGGGTTTATATTTAGGCAACCCTCTGTATACTTGATAAAGTTTGTGCCCACCTTCTTTTTTATCTCCTGAAGCTAATAGTTGTTTGGCCTCTTGAAATAATTTAGAGATTTCATTCTTTTGAGCACTAAATATATTTTCTACAATTGGTTTTAATTCTTGATATTCTTGTTTATCACCTTGAGGTATAGGACCTGAAATAATTAAAGGGGTACGAGCATCGTCTATTAAAACAGAATCCACTTCATCCACAATCGCATAGTTTAATTCTCTTTGTACTAAATCGGCAGGTGAATTTGCCATATTATCACGTAAATAATCAAAACCAAACTCATTATTAGTTCCATAAGTAATATCTGCCCAATAGGCTTGTCTACGAGATTCTGAATTAGGCTGATGTTTATCTATACAATCAATACTTAAACCATGAAATTCAAAAATAGGTCCCATCCATGCAGAGTCACGTTTAGCTAAATAATCATTTACTGTAACGACATGAACTCCTCTTCCTGGAAGAGCATTTAAATAAATTGGCAAAGTTCCAACTAAAGTTTTCCCTTCTCCTGTAGCCATTTCTGCAATTTTTCCTTCATGCAATACAGTTCCTCCTATATACTGAACATCATAATGCACCATATCCCATTTTACTTCTTTACCTGCGGCATCCCAACTATTATTCCATACAGCATTATCTCCTTCAATATTTACATAGTTTGTAGTTTCTGATAATTTCCGATCAAAATCTGTAGCCTTTACCACTAATTTCTCATTTTCTGCAAATCTTTTTGCAGTTTCCTTAATTACAGCAAAAGCTTGCGGAAGTAATTCCAATAAAACCTTTTCTTCTATATCATAAACTTCTTTTTCAAGTTTATCTATTTGAGCATATAAATTTTCTTTCTCATCAACATCATCAGTTTGTTGAGTTTTACTTTTTAAATCTGAAATTTGTGCTTTTAATTCTGAGTTAGCTTGGGCTATTTTTTCTTTGAATTCAATGGTTTTATTTCTTAATTCATCTGTTGATAATGAGGAAATACCAGACTCCTCCTTTTTGATTTTATCTAAGTATTTATTAAGTTGTTCAAGATCTTTTTTATGTTTATCTCCAATAAATAATTTTAGGACAGAATTTAATATATTCATTATCTAATTAATTTTTTTAGCATACAAATGTAAGAAAAATACTTTATCTACATGGTAGTATAAAGAAATAATAGGCACTAATTTAAGCAATTATAGACTTAATTTATTTTCGCCTAATTAATACTCATCCTCATTCCACAGAAAATCATCATCTGTAGGATAATCAGCCCAAATTTCTTCTATATTATCATAAATTTCTCCCTCATCTTCAATTGCTTGTAAGTTTTCTACTACCTCTAAAGGTGCACCGGTTCTAATTGCGTAATCAATTAATTCATCTTTGGTAGCAGGCCATGGTGCATCACTTAAATATGATGCTAATTCTAAAGTCCAATACATTACAATTAAATTTTTTATTATTACAAATAACTTTAATATTTTATTTTTCCATTTTCGACACATCAAACTTCAAGCCAAAATATTTAACTTTTTATTTTGATTATTTAAGTTTAATCTGAATAGTTTTATTTATTACTATTAAAAATTAATATTTAAATACCTTAAAAATTGCTTAGACATATTGACATGAAATTTTATATACTTTCCTTATTCCTTAATTTAAGAATATACATTTTTTAATCATTAGAAAATAAATAAAAAATAATGTAACATTTGTTTAAATGCAACTAAAAACTTAATTAAAGAAATTCATTTTGAATGAATGAAATTAATAAAGTCTTTTACTATTGAAGTATAATTTAGAAACAGTTATTTTTCATAAACAGAAAGCATTAGCTTAAGCAATTATATTTCCACAACTTTGGTTGTGAATAAATAATAAAAGCATCAAAGAACATAATCAGAATAATAAATAATTATTTATTATTCAAAACTATTAATTAAAAATATATGCCAAAGAAGCCCCTAAAACAGACGTTCTTTCCTGTTTAGGATAATCTTTATATATATCAATTAAACCATAATTATAACGTATAGAAAATTCAAAATTTCTTAAAATGCTATAACCTATACCAAAACCTATAGATAAATTAATATTTTTAGGCTTATCATTATAATATAATATATCTAAATCTTTATTTTTTTGTGATACCAAAAATCCTATTTGTGGTCCTATTTCACCAAAAAATTCACTGTCTGCTTCAGAAAAATAAGCCCTTAACATTAAAGGTATATTTAAATAATTTTGAAAATATTTTATAACATGGCTTGTATGTTTATCCTTTTCCCCTTCTAAGGAATAAATAACTTCCGGTTGAAAAAAAAACTGATTATTATTATCTAAAGGAATCTGACAAAATGCTCCAAAAGATCCTGAAATTCTTCCCTCAGATTCTTTATGTATTTCAGATATATTACTTCTGTGCACAGATCCTTTTATACCTAATCTAACTTGTGAGTAAGTGATAACAGGAAATAATAGAGTCAAAAGAACTTCTTTACGAAATAAATTTTTCATAATATATTATGTTTTTACATTTATCCTAAAACAGATGCTACGGTATTTCCGATCTCTGCAGGCGAATTTACTACATGAATTCCACACTCGGACATAATTTTCATTTTAGCTTGAGCGGTATCATTTTCTCCTCCAACTATAGCTCCTGCATGTCCCATAGTTCTTCCTTTAGGAGCTGTTTGACCTGCAATAAACCCTATAACAGGTTTTGTAGCACCTAGTGATTTATACCAATGAGCAGCATCAGTTTCTAGTTGTCCACCTATTTCTCCAATCATCACAATACAATCTGTTTGAGAATCATTTAATAATAATTCCATAGCTTGTTGTGTAGTTGTACCGATAATAGGGTCTCCTCCTATGCCTATTGCTGTAGAAATTCCATATCCTGCTTTTACGACTTGATCTGCTGCTTCGTAGGTTAATGTTCCTGATTTAGAAACGATACCTACTTTTCCTTTTTTAAATATAAATCCAGGCATGATACCTACTTTGGCTTCATCTGCTGAAATAATTCCCGGACAATTGGGTCCAATTAAAATACAATTATAATTTTTGATATAATTTTTAACTTTAACCATATCTTGAATTGGAATACCTTCTGTAATACAAACCACTACTTTGATTCCAGCTTCGGCAGCTTCCATTATAGAATCAGCAGCAAATGCCGGAGGAACAAATATAACAGAGGTATCTGCTTTCACCTTTGCTACAGCTTCTTTTACAGTATTAAATACAGGTCTTTTCAAATGAATAGATCCTCCTTTACCTGGGGTAACCCCTCCTACTATCTGCGTTCCAAATTTTATCATTTGTTCAGCATGAAAAGTTCCTTCTTTACCAGTAAAACCTTGAACAATTATTTTTGAATTTTTGTTAACTAAAACCGACATAGTTTCTCATTTTGTATAAAACAAATATATCTATTTTTTTTAATTCTTATATCATTTAGTTAACCTTTTCAATTTAGCCAGTTCTTTTAACATCTTTTTTGCTTCATCTGCTGGATAACCAAAATAGGTTTTCCCTCCTTCTAAACTCTTAGAAACTCCTGATTGTGCAAGAATAACTGCTTTACTGCCTATGGTTAGGGATGAGGCAAAACCAGCTTGTCCCCATATAGTCACTTCATCTTCAATAATACAACACCCTGCTATTCCAACCTGAGAAGCTATTAAACATTTTTTTCCTATAATTGTATCATGTCCTATCTGAATTAGATTATCCAGTTTAGATCCTTCCCCAATGATAGTTGAAGATGTTACACCTCTATCAATACAACAGTTTGATCCGATTTCAACATTATTTTCTATTTTTACATTGCCAAAAGATTTTAGCCTATCATAATAATTACCTCTGTTTTTGTAATAAAAAGCATCCCCACCAATCACTGTTCCTGATTGTATAATAACATTATCACCAATTTCAGTATAATCATGAATTATCACATTTGGAAAAATAATACAATTTTTCCCAATCTTTACTTCTTTACCTATAAATACATTAGGTTGTATAATTGTGTCTCTCCCTATTTCTAAATCATTTGAAATCATTTGATTATATATCTCAAATTTTTTGAAATATGAGTTAATTTTATTAAAATCTCTAAAAGGATCTTCGGAAATAAGCAAAGCTTTTCCTTCGGGACATTCAACTTCTTTATTAATAAGAATTACAGTTGCATTACTTTGTAATGCTTTATCATAATATTTAGGATGATCTACAAAAACAATTTCACCTTTTTGCACTCTATGAATTTCATTGGTACCATATATAGGTAAATCTGCTTCTCCTATATATTTTGAATTGATTATTGAAGCAATGCTCTTTAGTGATTGTATTTTAGGGAACTTCATTTAATTTATAAATAGAAAAATTTATATATTTTTATTTTATTCTTTCTATATAAGAACCATCTTCTGTATTAATTTTTATTTTTTCCCCAGCTTCTATAAATAAAGGAACTAATACTCTTGCTCCGGTTTCTATAGTTGCATTTTTTAATGCATTTGTAGCTGTATTTCCTTTTACCCCAGGTTCTGCTTCTATAACTTCCATTATTACACTTGGAGGTAGTTCAGCAGATAAAGGAGTATCGTCATCTTCTTTTAAAATAATCATAACTTCTTCTCCTGACTTCATAAATTGGGAATTTTCAATCAAATTTTTATCTATATAAATTTGAGAGAAATCATCATTATTCATAAAATGAAATCCGTGATCATCATCATACAAATATTGATATTTTCTAGTTATAACTTTTACTTCTTCTATTTTGCTCCCTGCAGAAAACGTATTATCTACTACTTTACCTGAAGTTAATGATTTTAGCTTTGTTCTTACAAAAGCAGGTCCTTTACCTGGTTTAACATGCAAAAACTCTATTACTTTATAAATGTCATCATTAAAATTGATACAAAGTCCTTTTTTAATGTCTCCCATTCCTGCCATAAATATCTATTTTTTGTTTTTTATAATCCCATTGAGTTAAAGCCTCTCATTACTCCTCTCATACTTGACTGTATAAATTGTATAATTTCATCTCTTTCCGGAGTTGCTTCAAATTCTGCTTCGACCACAGATAGAGCTTGAGTAATGTTCATTTTCTTTTGAAATATAACACGATATATGTTTTGTATTTCTGCAATTTTTTGAGAATTAAATCCTCTCCTTCTTAAACCAACTGAGTTAATTCCTACATAGGATAAAGGATCTCTGGCTACCTTCACATAAGGAGGAATATCTTTCCTTACTAAGGAGCCTCCAGTTACAAAAGCATGACTTCCTATGGAACAGAACTGATGCACTGCCGTCATTCCTGCCATTACAACAAAATCTCCTACATTAATATGTCCTGCTAAAGTTGTATTATTTGAAAATATACAGTTATCTCCTACTACACAATCATGTGCTATATGAGAATAAGCCATGAGTAAACAATTATTCCCAATAACTGTTTTCATCTTATCGGAAGTTCCTCTACTAATGGTTACACATTCTCTTATTACAGTATTGTTACCAATATAGGTTAATGTTCTTTCTCCTTTGTATTTAAGATCTTGAGGTTCTGCAGAAATTACTGCTCCTGGAAATATTTTACAATTTTTACCTATTCTGGCTCCTTCCATAATAGTTACATTGGGTCCTATCCAAGTTCCTTCTCCTATTTCAACATCTTTATATATGGAAGAAAAAGGTTCTATTACTACATTTTTTGCAATTTTTGCATCAGAATGTACAAATGCTAAAGGCTGAATCATGTTTTAGTCTTTTGTTTTTACTACTTGTGCCATCATTTCTGCTTCTACTACCATTTGTCCATTACAATATCCATATCCTTGCATATGTACAATTCCTCTCCTTATTGGCTCTAATAAATCTATTTTAAGTATTAATGTATCTCCTGGTACTACTTTTCTTTTATGTTTCACATTATCTAATTTAATCAAGTAAGTTGAGTAATTTTGAGGATCTTCTACATTTTCAAGAACAAAAATTCCTCCGGTTTGTGCCATGGCTTCTATTTGTAATACTCCAGGCATTACTGGTTCACTAGGAAAATGCCCGACAAAGAACGGTTCATTTATCGTTACGTTTTTCACTCCTATTATGTGTTTGCTATCTACTTCCATAATTTTATCTATTAATAAGAATGGAGGTCGATGAGGGAGCATTCTCATTATATCTTTTATATTATAAACTGGTTCTTTGTGAAAATCAATTTCAGGTATGTTTTTTCTTCTAAATAACTTATATAGTTTATTTAATTTTTTTGCAAATTGTGTATTGCAATGATGTCCTGGTTTGGTTGCTATAATTTTTGCTTTCAATTTTACACCAACCAGCGTTAAATCTCCTACAACATCTAATAGTTTATGACGAGCAGCCTCATTGGGATAGTATAAATTTACATTATCCAATATTCCATTGGGTCTAACTGTTACTTCCGGTTGTTCAAAAACTAATTTTAATTTTTCTAAAGTTTTTGATGAAAGTTCTTTATCAACATATACTATGGCATTATTTATATCTCCTCCTTTGATTAATCCGGCATCTAACAGCATTTCCAGTTCATGAAGGAAACTAAATGTTCGTGCTTTTGCAAAATCATTTTTAAAATCTTTTATGTCCTTCATTGTAGCATTTTGAGTTCCTAATACTTTGGTTCCAAAATCTACCATAGTCGTGACTTCAAAATGATCTGAAGGAATTGCTGTTATTTCTGATCCTGTTTCCGGATCAGTATAAGATACAATTTCTTTAATGGCAAAATATTCTCTTTCTGCTTCTTGTTCTTCTACTCCAACATTTTCAATTGCTTCAACAAAAAATTTTGATGATCCATCCATAATTGGTGGTTCAGAGCTATTTAGATCAATATATACATTATCTAAGTCCATTCCAGTGAGAGCAGCTAGTATATGTTCGCATGTATGAATTTTAACTCCTTTTTTTTCTAAAACTGTCCCTCTTTCTGTAGAAGTTACATAGGTTGCATCAGCTTCAATTGTAGGCTGACCTTCTAAATCTACTCGCACAAAAACAAAGCCTGTATTAATAGGAGCAGGCTTTATGGTCATAATGACTTCTATTCCTGTATGTAACCCTTTCCCTTTTAAAGTAAAGGGCTGTTTTATTGTCTTTTGTTTATCTGACATTATGATTCACTTTGAGTTTTACTATCTTTTTCTAATTTTTCTATTCGTTTTATAATTTCAGGTAACTGTTTAAAATAAACGAAACTTTTCTGATATTTAATATATTTTATTGCCGGTGAACCAAATAATCTTTCATTATTATCAACATCATTTGTAATTCCGCTCTGGGCTTGTAGTATAACATTATCTCCTACTTTTAAATGTCCGGAAATACCTACTTGTCCTCCTATCATACTCCATTGACCTATTTTTGAAGAACCGGCTACACCTGCCTGAGAAGCTATTACAGTGTGTTGACCAACTTCTACATTATGAGCAATTTGAATTAAATTATCTAATTTAACTCCTTTTTTTATTAAAGTAGATCCTATTGTTGCTCTATCTATTGTACAATTAGCTCCTATTTCTACATCATCTTCAATAATTACATTTCCTAATTGTGGAACTTTTTCATATCCTTCTTTTGACTGACTAAAACCAAAACCATCAGCTCCTATTACAGTTCCTCCATGTATTACACAATTATTTCCAATAATACAATCATTATAAATTTTTACGCCTGGACCTATTAAGCAATTTTCACCAATAACTACATTATCTCCTAAATAAGCTTGAGGATATATTTTAGTATTATTTCCAATTTTAACATTTGAGGCTATATATGCAAATGCTCCTATAAAAAGATCTTTACCTAATGTCACATTATTAGATATGAAAACAGGTTCTTCAACACCTGTCTTTTTTTCTTTCATTTCATTATAAAATCTTAATAATTGATTAAAAGCTGAATATGCATCTTCTACGGATATAATAGTTGGTAATTCTGAAATATCTTGAGGAATTAATTTTTCAGATATTAATATTATGGAAGCTTTATTACCTTTCAAAAATTCTTGATATTTTTCTCCACCTAAAAAGGTTAAAGTTCCAGGAATACCGTCTTCTATTTTTGAAATATAGGAAACCATTTCTTCAGGATTTCCTATTACTTTTCCGTTAACTAAATCAGCTATCTGCTGGGCACTAAATTTCATAATTTGCAAATGTAAACATTTTATTAAAATTACAAAAATCTTTGTATGAATCCACCTATTTCCCTAGGCACACATATATGATATTTTATTATATCTTTACTTAAACCTTTAATAAATACTTGATTATTCATTTTTTCTAAATCAATAACTTTACCACTTTTCAATAATAATTTTATGGGGTCTTTCGTACTATTGTAAGGTAATATATTTAATTTATTTTGATGAATGAAATAGTTACCTTTTTTAATATTGTAAATTTTTTCCGTTTCAATTAATAGTTTCTCAATTACGTTATTTGTTAATGGTTTGGGCATTATAAGTGAAACAGGCAATTTTCTTTGAATAATGCTTTTACTTAATATTCGTAATATTTTATCGTCATGATACTGCCAAAGTTGTAACGCGGAAATTATATCTGAATCATCTAAATGAGAAAATTGATATAAATCTTCATTTTTTAAATCACTAAAATCTGTTTTTGTTAAAAAATATTGAAGCGTTGGTGTTGTAGGCAGTTCTTGTCCCTTATAAAATAATTTTTTTGCCCGCTTTAAAGCTTCAATTAAATAAAATTCAGCCGTTACCGAAGTTTTATGAAAATATACCTGCCAGTACATAAATATTCTTGAGGTTAAATATTTTTCAATGGAATATATACCTTTTGCATCAATAACCAATTCATCATCAATAACATTCATCATTGTAATAATTCTTTCAGAATTTACATTTCCTTCAGAAACACCTGTAAAAAAACTATCTCTTCTTAAATAATCTAATCGATCTAGATCTATTTGACTAGAAATAAGCTGATGAAAAAAATTTCGAGGATACTTATCTAAAAAAATATCTATTGCTAAAGATAGTTTACCATTAAATTCTTCATTGAGTAATTTCATCAAAGTTAGTGATATTTTTTCATGATGTATACCATTTATAATGGTAGATTCCAATGCATGCGAAAATGGTCCGTGTCCAATATCATGTAATAATATAGCTATTTTTGAAGCTCTTTCTTCATCTTTTGAAATATATACCCCTTTTTCTTTTAATGATCTTAAGGTTATATGCATAAGCTGCATGCAGCCTAAAGCATGTAAAAAACGTGTGTGAGTAGCTCCCGGATATACATAATAACTTAACCCTGTTTGAGAAATTCTTCTTAACCTTTGAAAATAAGGATGTTCTATTAAATCAAAAATTAATTCATCCGAAATACTAATAAATCCAAGTACGGGATCATTAAATATTTTCTTTTTATTTATTCTAGTTTCTTTTTTATACTCTTTCAAAAGGCATATTTTTTGTATTTTTATATGCAAAAATAAAATATTTAAAATGATTGCAAAAATATTATGGATCGATGATGAAATTGAAATGCTTGAGTCTCATTCTATATTTTTAAAAAATAAAGGATATGAAGTAACAGGAATAAATAACGCACCTGATGCTTTAAAATTAATTACCGGAGGGAATTTCAATGCGGTTTTATTAGATGAAAATATGCCGGGAATGGGTGGTTTGGAAGCTTTACAAAAAATTAAAGAAATTGAAAACACTTTACCTGTTATTATGATAACTAAAAATGAAGAGGAAGACATTATGGAGGAAGCTATTGGTGAAAAAATTTCCGACTATATTTTGAAACCCGTTAATCCCAATCAGATATTATTGAGTTTAAAAAAAGTTTTAAAGGGAGATGAAATTATTGAAAAAAAGACGGTTCTAAATTACCAACAAGATTTTCGTAAGATTTCTATGGATTTAATGTATGCAGAAAATTATAATGATTGGGTACAAATATATCTTAAACTAATACAATGGGATCTTAAATTCGATAAATTAGAGGATGCAGAAATGACAAGCATTCTTCAAAACCAGAAAGAAGAAGCCGATAATTTATTTTCCAAGTTTATTGAAAAAAATTATAGAGATTGGCTTCATACTGATGTAAAGCCTAAAATGTCTCATACTGTTTTTAAAGATGTAATAAGACCTACCATTGAAAAAAATGAGAAGGTATTATTGTTAATGATTGATAATTTACGTTATGATCAGTGGAAAGTTATACAACCTTTATTTAGTAAGTATTATAATAAAGTTACTGAACAATCATATTTTAGTATTTTACCTTCCTCTACTCAATATGCAAGAAATTCTTTTTTTTCGGGTTTGTTACCTCTCGAAATTGAAAAAAATTTTCCTCAATATTGGGTTGGGGAAAATGATGAGGAACAAAAAAATCAATTTGAAAATGAGCTATTAAATGCTCAATTGCAAAGATTAGGATTAAAAGACCTAAAAACTAAATATTTTAAGGTACTCAATGCTGATTTTGAAAAAAAAATATATGAAGATTTTAAAATTTATAATAATTTAGATCTTATTACTATTGTTTACAATTTTATTGATATACTCTCTCATGCTAAAACAAATAATAATATTGTTAGTGAATTAATAAGAGATGATAAAACTTTTCGTTCATTAACATACACATGGTTTGAAAATTCAAGCATTCTTAAAATTGTGCAACAAGCTGCTGAAGACGGATATAAATTGATTATTACTACTGATCATGGAACTATTTATGTGAAAAAACCTAGCAGAGTTATAGGGGATAAAGAATCTTCTACTAACCTAAGATATAAATTAGGCAAAAATCTTCAATATGAAGCAAAAGATGTATTTGCTGTAAGTGATCCTGAAGATTTCTTTTTGCCAAAAGTAAACGTAAACTCCAAATATATTTTTGCTAAAGAAAATAAATTTTTTGCTTATCCTAAAAATTATAATCATTATGTGAATTATTATAAAGATACCTATCAGCATGGTGGTATATCTCTTGAAGAAATGATTATCCCGATTGTAGTTTTAGAATAATATAATTTTTTAGCATAAATATTTATTGCCTAAGAATTATTATGGATTATCTATTTTTTATTACATATTTATATATTGTATTAAGGTAAGAACTTTATTTTACTTTTTTATTTAAAAACTCTTTTTCTCTTTATTTTTTTTAATATTAATCGATTAAATTTATTATTGGTATTTATTAATTCTAAATATATAATCGAAATTATAATATATATCTAGTTAAATATTAACTGTTATAAAAAATTTACAAGAGTTTTGTATATTTACCAAAATTATTTTTGATATATGAAAATTAATCAATTTATATTATTTATTTGTGTTCTTTGTATGTTTTCAAGTTGTAGATCTGAAAAAATTATAGTTAATAAAAAAATTATAAATACGGAGGGAGAGCCTATGCTTATTGGAAGGATAACAACTGATGCCTTAACGTCTCCAGATTTTAAAGATTGGTATCTTAAAGAATATGACTCCTATATTCCAAAGAAAAAATTTATAAATACAATAAGAAGGAAAGCTAAATTTTATAGAATAGAAATTTTTTTAGGTACTTGGTGTAGTGATACGCAAGAACAACTTCCTCGATTTTTAAAGATTCTTGATGAATCAAAATTTCCTAAGAAAAAAATTGATCTATATGCTTTAAATAAAAATAAAGAAAGTTTTTATGGAGAACAAAACCAAAAAGGTATTACCAGAATACCTGTTTTTATAATATATAAAGGTGAAAATGAAATAGGAAGAATAACTGAAACCCCCACTCATGAAACTTTAGAAGAAGATCTTTATAACATATTTTTAAGAAAATAATTTAATTTTTAGATATTTTTATGTAATTATATCAATTTTTGCATAGTTTATGCATATATAATTATATATATATTTAAGCATATGTTAGCAAAATTAACTAAAATTATTATTGTAATTGCCTGTTTTATTATTGGAGGTATAATATCTATTTTATTATTTAAAAATTTCTCAACTAAAGAAAATAACATTGTTGATACAAGGATTATAAATCATGAGATACAACGTTTAAATAAAATGATTGTTATAGAGCAAAACTATTCTGCTTTCAGAACTAAAAAGTATAATGATTATAATCCTAAATATTTAAATTTTCTTAATAAAAATATTGTTTTATATATTACTGCTAAAGCTCAGGTTACTTATGATATGAAAAAAATGAAAATTAATGTTGATTCTGTTAATAAAAAAATAAATATAATTTTTTTACCAGAACCAGAACTCAACGTTTATCCTGATGTAGAAATATATAGTATGGAAGAAGGATTGTTTAATAATTTTTCCAAAGCTGATTTAAATTCAGTAATGACAGAAGGAAAAAAAGATATACAAAAAGAAGTGGAAAACTCTAATATAAAATTATTAGCTCACAATCAATTAATTTCTAATTTAAAAGATCTTTATAGTATTGCTCGTTTATATAATTGGAAAATAAATGATGAAACTCCTTACGCAAAAGAATTAGAACCTATAAAAAATTAAAAATGAATCTAATATAAAACAAAATTTATTAAAAATACTTTATTTCATATCAAGCATAATCAAACCGGAAAGTAATTCAGGTTCTATATAAGTACTTTTTGCAGGAATTTTTAAATTTAAATCCGAAATTACTTTTAAATCTGAAAAAGGTATTGAATAAAAACCAAATGCGATTTGATAATCACCATTATCCACAACTTGTTTCATATTTATAATCCCTTTTATATCATTTGTTCCTTTAAGATATGAGACTAGTTTTTTTTCTTCATTTTCATCGGAAATATTAAATACAGGACCGAGAATAAATTTATTAAATAGATACGTGTCTATATTACCTAAATCATCAGGAGTTCCTCTATACTCATGTTTTATATATAAACCATAAAATTTTTTATCAAAATACATACTTATATGATGCTTATGAGAAGGAAAATATGGTTGTTCTCCTTTTTCATTTATGGTAAAATATTTTTCTAATTTTGTAAATAATTTATCTTTTGTTAAAGAACCTAAAGATTTGATTAATCTATTATATTCATATATCTTTAATGAATGACTTGAAATTAGTAAGGACATAACCTGATGGTTCATATCAAATAAAAAATCTTTAGATTTTGCTTTTTCTTTTATTTTATCTGAATGTTCTATTGCTGCAGCCATTCGATAATGTCCATCAGCTAAATATAATGCAGGAAGATTTTCTATAGTTTCTTTAAACTGAGCTAATTTTAACCGATTATCGACTTTCCATATTTTATGCGAAATATCTAATTCATCCTCAATATGAAAAAGGGGTTTACTTTTCATTTCGAGCTCCATCATTACATCTAATTTAGAATTAGAATCATATGTTAATAAAACAGGATTAGTTTGTAAATAAGTAATATCTAAGAATTCGGTAAATATTTTTTGTTTTTGTTCAATTGTTTTTTCCGGTATTTTTACACGATTTTCTTTAAAGTCTTCTACTGAAACCAAACCTATAATCCCTTTAAAAATTTCTCCATTTCTTTTCTTTTGTTCATATATATAAATTGATGCCGGATCATGTTCTAAAAGATTTTCGTTTATATACTCTTCAAATCTTTTTCTAACTTTTTTAAACCTGTTTTTAAGAGGACTTTCTCCTTTAAAAAAAGTAGGTCTTATTATATCTATATAGGAAGGATTTTTATCTTTTAATTTAGCTTTAATTTGCTCTTCTGTATATTTCTCCGGAGTGTATATGGGAAATTTTTCTATATATTCTTCTTTTATATGGATTCCTTTAAACGGTTTAAAACTTAACATAGTCTTCGGTTAGGATGATAAATTTTGATGATTATTCTTATAAAAGCTAATTATTTGTTCTGCTAATTCTATTCCAACTCTTTCCTGTGCCTCAAGTGTATTACCTCCGATATGAGGAGAAAGGGATAATTTTGGATTCATTAATAATGTAATTTCAGGTTTCGGTTCTTTTTCAAAAACATCTAAAGCGGCACCAAATATTTTATCTTCATTAAGCGCATTTATTAAAGCAACTTCATCAATAACTCCTCCACGAGAAGCATTGACTAAAATAGAAGTTTTTTTCATTAAATTAATTTCTTTTTCACCTATAATATATTTAGGCTGTTTAGGAACGTGAACAGAAATTGCGTCTGAGTTTTTTAAAACTTCTTCTATGGTTGTAGTTGTTAAAGTAAAATCAACTTTTTGTCCATCAAAAAAATCTAAAGTTAATGTACGAGTTATTTTTTCGGCATCAGAAACAATAACTTTCATACCTAAAGCCAAACCTATTTTTGCTACTTCCACCCCAATTCTTCCAAAGCCAATAACCCCCAACGTTTTACCTCCAAGTTCCATAGCTTTTCCATAAGATTTTTTTAAAGCAGAAAAATTAGTATCTCCTTCTAATGGCATATTTCTATTTGAGTCTTGTAAAAAACGATATAAAGATAACATATGAGCAAAAACAAGTTCTGCTACAGATCTTGATGAAGCTGCAGGTGTATTTATTACATTAATCCCTTTTTTCTTAGCATAATCCACATCTATATTATCCATGCCTACACCTCCTCTACCAATAATTTTTAAGGTTGGACATGAATCAATTAAATCTTTTTTTACCTGAGTTGCACTTCTCACCAATAAAACTTCTACTTTGTTTTCATTAATAAAATTTGCTAATTGCTCTTGGGCTACTTTATGATTTAAAACTTCTAACCCTTCTTTTTCTAACACTTCTATGGCAGATAATGATATGCCATCATTAGGTAATATTTTCATATTTAAATATATTATATAGATTTTAGGCAGTTTTTTCTAACTCTTTCATGACATTTACCAAAGTCTGAACACCCTCTAATGGCATAGCATTATAAATGCTTGCTCTATAACCACCCACAGAACGGTACCCACCAATTCCAACTATATTGGAATCTTTCCACATTTTATCAAACTTTTCTTTTAACTTTTCCTCATCATTAAGAAAAAAACATACATTCATTAAAGAACGATCTACTTTTTCACATACTCCTCTAAATAAAGGATTTCTATCTACTTCTCCATATAAAAGATCTGCTTTAATTTTATTTCTTTCAGCAGCTGCACTAACCCCTCCTTGTTTTTCAAGCCATTTCAAATTTAATAAAGTGGTGTAAATAGCAAAAACAGGGGGAGTATTAGCCATACTTTCTTTGCTTATATGTACTTGATAATCTAGATAAGAAGGAAGATCACGACCTGTTTTTCCTAATAATGTTTTGTTTACTATCACCAATGTAACTCCAGCAGGACCTATATTTTTTTGTGCTCCTGCATAAATAAGAGCAAATTTATTAAAATTTAATTCTTTACTTAATATATCAGAAGACATGTCGCATACTAATGGTACAGAAGTTTCCGGAAAATCGTGCATTTCAGTACCGTAAACTGTATTGTTAGAAGTTAAATGTAAATAATCTACGTCTAAGGGTATTTCATAATTTTTAGGAATATATGTATAATTAGCCTCTTTAGAAGATGCTAAAACATCAATAAATCCTATTTTTTTTGCTTCTTTAATAGATGCTGAAGCAAAATTCCCACTATCTATATAAGCAGCTTTCGAACCTTTTTTTAAAAAATTTAAAGGAGCCATTAAAAATTGAAGGCTAGCTCCACCTTGTAAAAATAAAACTTCATGATCATCATCCAGCTTCATTAATTTTTTAACTAGGGCCCTTGATTCATCCATAATAGCAATAAAATCTTTACTTCTATGTGATATTTCAATTAATGACAATCCACTTTTATTAAGGTCTAATATTGCTTCTGAGGCCTGCTGAAGAACTTCTTCTGGTAGTGTAGAAGGACCAGCACTAAAATTAAATTTTTTCATTAGTTTAAATTTTTAAGGTTGGGTGCATATCGTTAAATATTAAGATGAAGAATGTAAAAAATTCTTTTTAGCTAATAATTCTTCACTTGTTTCTACATGATTATCATCTGGGACACAACAGTCTACTGGACATACTGCTGCACATTGTGGTTCTTCATGAAATCCTTCACATTCTGTACATTTATCTGTAACTATATAATAAATATCATCGGATAAAGGTTTTTGAGGAGCATCAGCATCAATAGAAAGCCCCGTTTTAGTAACAATCATTCCTGTTAATTCAGTTCCTTCTGACATTTTCCAGTCCACAGCTCCTTCATATATAGCATTATTAGGGCATTCAGGCTCACAAGCTCCACAATTTATACATTCATCTGTTATTTTTATGGCCATACCGAATTATTTACTTTATTTTTGTTGCAAAATTATACAATTTTTTTTACATAATTTATATTAGCCATGAGTTTAGAACAGAAAATAAAGTCCCTTGTAAAAGTTGGTGAAATTTTATATCAATTCAATCAAAACAAGGGTAAAAATTCTTCTTTTTTTTTAGAATTAGATAATATTATAAAGCTTGCTGAAATTAAAAACCCCTGGTTTACGCAAAAAAATATTTTTACCGCATTTGATTATTGGGGAAATATTCTTACTTATGAAAACATCTCTAATTGGATTTCCAAATATAAAACAATAAATCATGCTGTATCTAAAAAAACAATAGGCTTAATATTAGCTGGTAATATACCAATGGTCGGTTTGCATGACTGTATTTGTGTATTAATAACCGG
This sequence comes from Apibacter adventoris, assembly GCF_002964975.1. GTDB lineage: Bacteria > Bacteroidota > Bacteroidia > Flavobacteriales > Weeksellaceae > Apibacter > Apibacter adventoris. Next base: position 309,938 of record NZ_PSZM01000040.1, read on the forward strand.
ACATAGAGCTCAAATTAAACTATCATCCAAAGACAATATATTAATCCCTTTCATTTTGAATCTATGGAAAAATTTTTATAAAGATTTAGAATTTAAAATTGTTGAAAAATTAGAATTTTATGATGCAGTTATAACAACAGGCAGTAATAATACAGCAAAATATTTTGAATATTATTTTAAAGATATTCCTCACATAATAAGAAAAAACCGAACCTCTTTGGCTATTTTAGAAGGAAATGAATCCGGCAAAGATTTAGATAATTTAGCTAAAGATATATTTACCTACTTTGGCTTAGGATGTAGAAATGTTACACAAATATTTATTCCTGAAAATTATAATCTTGACAATATTTTTAAATCTTTTTTACCTTACCAAGACGTTATAAATCATAACAAATACACTAATAATTATGAGTACAATAAGGCTATATACCTCATGAATGAAGATAAATTTTGGGATAATAATTTTATTATGCTTAAAGAATCTGAAGATTTATACAGTCCTATTGGGGTAATTTTCTATAAGCATTATCAAGAAATATCTTCTCTTAATAATTATATTTCACAAAATAAAAATAAAATTCAGTGTGTCGTTTCTAATTCAGAATCAATACGATTTACAAAAATTTCATTTGGTAAAACCCAATATCCTAAACTTAATGAATATGCAGATGGCATAGATACTATAGAATTCTTATTAACTCAAAAATAAATTATATAGGTTTTGTATTCCTAAATTTAAAAATAAATATTATTTTTACTTTATAAATTATAAAAAATAAATTATTACTCTTATGAAATTATTACAAGGCTTGGGTGTAGCTTTAATAACACCTTTCAATGAAGATGGATCAATTGATTTCCCTGCTTTAGAAAAAATAGTACATTATAATATAGAAAATGGAGTGGACTATTTTGTAGTTTTAGGAACAACTGCAGAAAGTGCTACACTAAGTTCTGAAGAGAAAAAAAAAGTAATTGATTGCATAAAAAAGAGTAATAATAAGCGTTTGCCTTTAGTTTTGGGAATAGGAGGAAATAATACAAATGAAGTAATTAGTCAAATACAATTAGCAGATTTAAAAGATTTTGTATCTATATTATCGGTATCTCCATATTATAACAAACCTTCTCAAGAAGGAATTTACCAGCATTACAAAGCCTTGACCCAAGCTAGTACGAAACCTATTATTTTATATAATGTTCCCGGAAGAACAGCCTCTAACATAGAAGCAGCCACAACTTTGCGTTTAGCAAATGAATTTAGTTCTATTATAGCCATCAAAGAAGCTTCTCCTAATTTTTTACAATCAACTTATATAATAAAAGATAAACCTGAAAATTTTATGGTAATTTCCGGAGATGATGAACTTGCTTTGCCAATAACTCTTGCCGGAGGAAGTGGAGTAATTTCTGTTATTGGACAAGCATTACCTAATTTAGTATCTTCTATGATCCATTTAGGATTAGAAAAAAAAGTAGATGAAGCTTATAAAATTCATTATCAAATACAGAATCTTTTCAAATTAATCTTTAAAGAAGGAAATCCTGCCGGCATTAAAGCATTACTCGCTATTAATGGTTTATGTAAACCTTATACCCGGCTTCCTTTAGTACATGCATCTGAACAATTAATTCACGATATAAAAATAGAGCTAAATCGTATTTCCATGTCATAAGCATTATACATATAAATAAATTTTGACATTGAAAACTCATTCTCTAAGTTCATAAAACGTTAATTTTTATTTATTTGTTTTAATTATTAAAAAAATGTAATTTTGCAAGCTGATGAAAAAAATAATTCTTACAAGTTTTATATTAATGCTTTTAGTAAGTTGTGAAAGAAGATTGAGTCGAGCATTAAAAAGCACTGACAAAGATTTTATATTAAAAGTAGCTGAAGAATATGAAGCTAGAAAGAAATACACACAAGCTATTAGTCTTTATGAATATGCTACAAAATTTGTAGTAGGTACAGATGAAGCTCCAGAAGTAGCTTATAGGAATGCCAACTTAAACTATCAAGATAAGAATTACCGATTAGCTGCCCATCAATTTAAAAATTTTGTACTCTCTTTTCCAAAAGATCCAAGAGCAAACGAAGCGGCTTATATGGTTGCTTATTGTTACTTTATTGATTCTCCGGATTATAACCTCGATCAAACGAATACTTATGATGCTTTAAAAGAATTACAAAATTATATAAATACCTATCCTAATTCTGATAAAGTTTCTTCATGTAATCAAATGATTGATGAACTTAATAGAAAATTAGAGAAAAAAGCGTTTGAAAATGCAAAAACCCTTTATAAAATTACAGAATATAAAGGAGCTATTATTTCATTAAATAATGTTTTAAATGATTTTCCGGACACAAAATTTAAAGAAGAAATAACTATATATCTTTTAAGAGCAAAAACTGAATTAGCTGTTAATTCTATACACAAGTTACAAAAGGATAGAATTACAGATGCTAGAAAAACTTATGATTATTTTATTGCTCAGTATCCAAATTCTGAATATTTTGATGAATCAAAACGTCTAAAAAATAGACTAGATAATGCAGAACTAAGTTATGAAAATACTGAAAAAGCTATACAAGAATCTAAATCAAATTCAGAAGAAAATACCAAAGAGATAGAAAAAGACAGAAGAAAAATCAGCTAATATTAATTATAATAAATATAAACATAGTATCCAAGATATGAATTTAAAAGAATTACATGCACCCTCTAGTACTATTACTTTTAATAAAGAAGAAATTGAAAGTAAAGTTGGAAATATTTATGAAGCCATAGTAATTATTGGAAAAAGAGCCGAACAAATTAATACTATTATAAAAAATGATCTAAACCAAAAATTAGATGAATTTGCTTCTAATAGCGACTCTTTAGATGAAGTGTTTGAAAACAGAGAGCAAATTGAAGTATCTAAATATTATGAAAAACTTCCGAAACCTACTTTAATAGCTATTCAAGAATGGTTAGACAATGAAGTTTATTTTAGAAAAACAGATACCCCGCAAATCTAATTTTTTTCTATGTCGTTTTTACAAGGGAAAAATATATTATTGATAGTAACTGCAGGAATAGCAGCTTATAAAACAGCTTCCCTTGTGAGACTTTTTATAAAAAAAGGTGCCCAAGTGCAAGTAATTATGACTCCTGAGGCTCATAATTTTATAACCCCGCTTACACTTTCTACTCTTTCTAAAAAACCTGTTTATACCCATTTTATAAAAAATGAAACAGGCGAATGGAATAATCATGTTAATTTTGCTTTAAATTCAGACTTTATTGTCATTGCGCCTGCAACTTCTAATACTATATCTAAAATGGCAAGTGCAGAAGCGGATAATTTAGCATTAACCACTTATCTTTCAGCAAAATCTACTGTTTTTTTTGCTCCTGCAATGGATTTAGATATGTATCAAAATCCTATAAATCAGGAAAATATAAAAAAACTACAGTTAAAAGGCGATATATTAATCCCCCCTAATAAAGGAGAATTGGCAAGTGGTTTAGATGGTGAGGGAAGAATGGCTGAACCTGATGAAATAGTTACATATATAGAGCATTTTATAAGAAAAGATTTAGTTTTTTTTGGAAAGAAAGTATTAATTACTGCCGGACCAACTTATGAATCAATTGATCCTGTAAGGTTTATAGGAAATCACTCTTCTGGTAAGATGGGATTTGAATTAGCAAAAGCAGCAGAAAAATTCGGGGCAGATGTTACTTTAATTACAGGTCCTACAAATCAAGTACTTTCTTCTTCATCTAACATTAAAAGAATTGATGTCGTTTCTTCAAAAGAAATGTATAAAGCTGTTTTTGACTATTATGCAAATACAGATATAGCAATTATGGCTGCTGCTGTAGCTGATTATCGTCCTGAAACGGTATCAAAAACCAAAATCAAAAAAACTGAAAATACATTTTCTATTTCTTTTGTTAAAAATGAAGATATACTTTATAACATGGGGAAGACTAAAGAAAAACAATTTTTGGTAGGTTTTGCTTTAGAAACCAATAATGAGGAAGAAAATGCTATAAAAAAATTACAAAAGAAAAATCTTGACATTATTATTCTCAATTCTCTTCAAGATAAAGGAGCCGGTTTTCAATCTGAAACAAATAAAATTACTATTTTTGATAAAAATAGAAAAAAAGAACACTTTGATTTAAAATTAAAATCGAAAGTTGCAGAAGATATTTTACAATATATAGAATCCAAATTATTAGAATCTTCATAATTTCCTAAGGTATGAAACATTTTATATTGCTCTTGTTATTCTTATCTTTTCCTACTTATAATTTTTCGCAGGAACTGTTAGCTAATGTAATTATAAATTACAGTAAAGTACAGGGGTCTAATAATCAGGTATTTATAACTTTAGAAAAAAGTTTAAAAGATTTTATCAATAATACAAGTTGGACAACCCAACATTTATCTTTACAAGAAAGAATCAAATGTTCTTTCAGTATAATTATAGAAGAAAGAAAGTCTACAGATCAATTTAAAGGTTCTATTCTCGTACAATCCAGTCGTCCCGTTTTTAATAGTACCTATCAAACTCCCGTTTTAAATTATCAGGATAAAGATTTTACTTTTAATTATATTGAATCTGAAAATCTTACCTTTAATGGGCGCAGATTTAGTGGAAAAAATTTAGTTGATGTTATTTCTTTCTATGTTTTTATGATCTTAGGATATGATGCAGATACTTTTTCTCCTATGGGAGGAACAGAATACTTTAATACTGCTCAAAAAATATCAGATAATGCTATAAATCAAGGATATAATGGTTGGAATTCTTTTGACGGTCCAAGAACTCGCGGTGGAATTATTGCTGATATTATAAATGATAAGTCTTCCGTTCTCAGAAATATTTCTTATCAATATCATCGATTAGGATTGGATAATATGGCAACTGAAGAACAAAAGGCCAAAACAACTATTGCTAATAGTTTATTAGCATTAAAAACATATTCAGAAAATTTTCAATTTTATCCATTAGACATATTCCTTTCTTCTAAAAAAGAAGAAATCAAAAATATTTTCTCTGGTGGGCAAACTGTGACAGCTGTTAACATAAATGATTTAAAAACTTTACTTCAAAATCTATCCCCAATAAACAGCAGTGATTATTGGAATAAAATTAAAAACTAAAAAACATGTTGACTCATTTATCAATTCGTAATTATGCATTGATAGATAATCTTACTATTGATTTTCCTAACGGACTGATTACAATTACCGGAGAAACCGGTGCGGGTAAGTCTATTATATTAGGTGCTTTAAAATTAGTATTAGGTGAAAGAGCTGAAATTAAATCAATTAAAAATTCTGAAAAAAAATGTTTTATTGAAGCTGATTTTCAATTATCTTCTGGTCAATTTGCAAATTTTTTTATACAAAACGATTTAGATTTTGAAGAAAATACGGTAATACGTAGGGAAATTCTTCCTTCTGGAAAATCTCGTGCATTTATTAATGACACTCCTGTTACTTTAGATACTTTACATGAATTAACATATCAACTTATAGATATTCACTCTCAATTTGAAACTTCTGATTTGTATAATGAAAACTATCAGATGGGATTATTGGATAAATTCTCAGGTCTTGAAATTCAATTTTCTAAATATATTTCTATATATAATCAATATATATTGGAAAAAAAGAAACTTGAGGAGTTAATAAAGCAATTTGATTCAAATAATAATGATTCTGAATATAATAAATATTTATGGGAAGAATTAGAAAATGCTGAACTAGAATCTCTTTCATTTTCTGATTTGGAAAACGAACTGAATATGATGAAAAATTCCGAATTCATTGCTCATATTATTTCCGAATCTCAACAATTATTACAAAATGAGGATATAGGTACTTTAAACCAATTGCAAGAAATTTCTTCACGTATGGATAAAGGAGCTGTTTTGTTATCTGATCTTGAAAAACTTGCCGAAAGGATAAACAGTGTAAAACTAGAATTGCAAGATATCACTTCAGAATATGATCTTTTATTAGAAAAATTAGAATTTAATCCTATAAGATTTGAAGAGCTTAATCAAAAGTTTAATGAAATTAATACCTTATTGCAAAAACATAAAGTAAATTCTGTTGATGAGTTGCTTGAAATTAAAAACCATTTATTAAAAAAAACTACAAATTCTGAAAATTTAGAAAAAGAAATTTCTATTAGTCAGAAACAGATACAAAAATATATAAATGAGCTCAATTTACATGCAACGGAATTACATAATAAAAGATTAGAAAATATTCCATTTCTTGAAAAAAGAATATTAGAAATTCTAACTAAATTAGGAATGGATAAGTCTAAAATAAATATAAAATTAGAAACTATCGATCATTTTAATGGATTAGGTTCAGATAAGATTTCATTTTTATTTTCTGCTAATATGGGGAAAAAGTTATTACCTATTGAAAAATCAATATCTGGAGGAGAACGCTCTAGGGTTATGCTTGCTATCAAAAAAATCATGGCTGAAAATGATAATCTTCCTACTTTGATATTAGACGAGATAGACACCGGAGTTTCAGGAAGAATTGCTAATGAAATAGGCATACTGATGCAAGAAATGTCAAAGACTATGCAACTTATTGTTATAACCCATTTACCTCAAGTTGCTGCAAAAGGGAATTATCAATTTAAGGTTGAAAAAAATGAGGTTGAGAACAAAACTCAAACCCAGATACGTTTACTTACTCCAAAGGAAAGAATAGAGGAAATTGCTCAGCTGATTAGTGGATCAGATGTTACAGATATTGCAAGAGCACAAGCTCAATCACTTCTTAATTAAACTAATAAAACTACATTTACTTTAATGTACTATTGTAAGTTTATATTATTATTTGTTTATTTAAAATAAATTAGTTCTTATAATATTTTGAGATCGTTCTGGTCCTACTGATACTAAATATACTTCTACATCTAAATAACTTTCAATGAAATGTAAATAATCTTGAGCATTTTTTGGTAGTTCATTAAAAGATTTTATGTGAGAAATATCAGACTTCCACCCGTTTAACTCTTTATATACAGCAGTATATCCAGCTAATTCTTCTGTTGTTGCAGGAAAAGAATCAATAATTTTTCCCTCTTTCGTTTTATATGCTGTACATACTTTTATTTTATCAAACTCTGATAAAACATCAAGTTTGGTTATAACTAAATGAGTTATTCCATTAATCATACAAGAATACCGAAGAGCAACCAAATCTAACCAACCACAACGACGAGGTCTTCCTGTAGAAGCTCCATATTCGTTTCCTATTTCTCGAATATGTTCGCCAATATTATCTTCTAATTCTGTAGGGAAAGGACCATTCCCAACTCGCGTACAATAGGCTTTAGACACCCCGATTAAATATTGTAAACTGGTTGGTGGTATTCCCGCACCTACAGAAACTCCTCCTGTAGTAGGTGAAGATGAAGTTACATAAGGGTAGGTTCCAAAATCTATATCTAACATTAACGCTTGTGCTCCTTCAAATAATATTGTACGATCTTGCTGGATGGCATAATTAAGTTCAAATTCACTTTCAATAATCCGATGTTTTAATTTTTGACCAAAGGCTAAATATTTTTGGTATATTTCTTCAAATTTTAAAGGTTTTTTATTAAAGAGCTTTTCAAATAATGCATTTTTTACTAAGAGATTCTCTTTAATTTTAGCTTCTAATATTTCGGGATTAAGCAAATCAATAGCTCTAATTCCTACTCTAGCCACTTTATCTTCATAGCATGGTCCTATTCCTCTTTTTGTTGTACCAATTTGTCCTTTTCCTGCAAATTCTTCTCTATAAGTATCTAATAAAATATGATAAGGCATAATAATATGTGCTCTGCTGCTTATAAAAACATGATCTGTAGCCAAACCTCTTTTTTCAATCTGTTCTATTTCATCAAAAAATGCTTCAGGATTTACTACAACTCCATTTCCTATAATGCATTTTCCTTTACATTGAAGCACTCCTGAAGGTAAAAGATGTAATACAAATTTATCTTCTTTTACATATACCGTATGTCCTGCATTATTTCCTCCTTGATAACGGACTACATAATCAGATTTTTCTGCTAAAACGTCTGTTATTTTTCCTTTTCCTTCGTCGCCCCATTGAAGACCGACCACAACATATGTTGACATATTTTATTTTATTATAGTTGATTATTTTTTATTAGGAAAGAAACAAAGTGTAGATTCTTTCTTTACAAAATTAAATTAATCATGAGAAAAAACCTTACTTTCAAATAAAAGTCAGCTGTTTTTTTATTAACAAAAAAAATATTTTTTGTTAAAAACTTTTTAGTTTTTAGTTTTTATTTAATTTTTTCACCTTTTCATAAAGCTCTTAGATATGGAAGATATTTTGAGCTTATTGAATTTTTTTTACAACTTGAATATTTTATACGAACATAAAGTTTTGTGTAAAAAAATAAAATTTTATGATTTTCTATATTTTTTTTAACCTCCATAACCAAACTAACACAGCTAAAATATTTTTCTTATATTAATACATATGCTTTTGAATTTTAATTCTTGATTTAAAAGATAAAGTTTCTGTATAATTAAATTCTTAAATATATATTTTTGAAATTCTGATTAGAAACAATCGTGAGATTTTTTTATTCCGGAATATTTATTTCCTCCTAATAATTTTATATCCATCTTTACATCCTTTTTATTTATATTTATTACAGCTGCATATAAACCTGTGTTGCTAAACTTGATATAGATTAAATTTAGGAAACTTTCATATTAGAAAACAGAATTTTTCGCATTTAGAGTTTTTCATCTATTTTTTATTATCAGATTAAAAATAAATAAAAAAGAGATTAATTTAAATTATTAATCTCTATTATGTTTGATTATATATATTCTTATTTTGTCGGAATATTCTTTAAGATTTCTAATAGGTATTCCCAAAATTTTTGCACAGATGATATACTTACTTTTTCTTTGGGAGAATGTGCTCCTTTAATAGTAGGACCAAAAGAGATCATATCCATGCCCGGATATTTTTCCCCGATAATTCCACATTCTAAACCGGCATGACAAGCCATAACAAGAGGCTTTTCTTTGTTTTGTTTTTCATAAATATTTTCAGCCAGCTTTAATATTTCTGAATCTGGATTAGGTTTCCATCCTGGATAAGAACCTGTAAATTCTACTTTCATATCTGCTAATTCAAATGCCGCTTTTAAAGAAGTAGCTACCCAATATTTTGAACTATTTACAGATGAACGTGTTAAACAAAGAATTTGGATTTCTCCATTTTTCAATTCTACTCTTGCAATATTATTAGAGGCTTCCACTAAATCTTTTATATCAGGACTCATTCTATATACCCCATTATGTGCTGCTTGTATTGCCGATATAATTTTTTTACTATCTTCAAAGTTTAAAGAGGAGGTCTCTCCTTCTATTTTAGTTAATTCTATTTCTAAATTCTCTTCTATAGTGGAAAATTCTGTTATTATTTCTTCTCTTAATTTTTCAAATTGCTGTATTAGTTTGTTTTTTTGATTATCCATTAAACAAAAAACAGCTTCTGCTTCTCTGGGGATAGCATTTCTTAAACCGCCTCCATCAAATGAAATTAAATGTATCTGTAAATCAAGGAAATCATATAAAAAACGATTTAAAAGTTTATTGGAATTGCCTAATCCTTTATGTATTTCCATTCCCGAATGACCTCCATGCAATCCTTTTAATACCAATTTATAAATACTATAATCATAAGGTATTTCAATTTCGGTATATTTGCCTTTTGCAGTTACATCAATTCCTCCGGCACATCCTATATCTATTTCATCATCTTCTTCTGTATCTAAATTTAATAAGATTTCACCAGATAATAATCCTGACTTTAAACCAAAAGCTCCAGTCATTCCGGTTTCTTCATCTACAGTAAACAAAGCTTCAATGGCTGGATGTTGTATTTCTTCAGAAGATAAAATGCTCATAATAGTAGCAACTCCTACCCCATTATCAGCTCCTAAGGTAGTACCTTTAGCTTGTACCCAATCTCCATTTATTTCCATCTTAATACCTTCAATGTCAAAATCAAAATTAATATCATTATTTTTTTGACAAACCATATCTAAATGTGATTGTAAAACAACTTTTTTATGTTTTTCAAACCCCGGGCTTGCTGCTTTTTTTATAACAATATTTCCTACTTCATCTTCTAAAGTTTCTAAATGCAGAGTGTTTCCAAAATTTTTAATAAATTGTCTTACCTTTTCTTCTTTTTTAGAAGGACGTGGTACAGCATTCAAATCTGCAAAATAATTCCATAATTTTTTTGGTTCCAAATTTCTGATCTCTTGATTATCCATAATTTTCTTCTGTATTTTTTATTGATCAAAGTTCGGAATTTTCTAGTTATGAAAGACTATATTCATAGAACTTGATTTTTTTATGTCTAATTATAATTTTAATTTTAGCCTTAAAATAATTTATGAAGCTAGTCAATAATCCATTAAAATTAATTATGAAAAAGAAAAATTATGTAATTAAAATTGTATTTCCATTGTTACTGATAAATTTTATTTACGGACAAAATGAATATGGTTTTTATTCCAATAAATTATACAAAATAGAAACTCAAAATAATAAAGAATTATCATTCGATCACAAATATGCTAATTCATTTAAAATATGTAGATATTGCGAAAGTAAAGAAGAAGAGGCACGTCAAAATGAAATTAGCCTTTACCCCAGAGAAATTTTTAAAGTTACAGCTAAGCGTGCATATTTTTATTCTTCTCCAGATGTTAATTGTCTAATTAGCCCAAGTCTTTTTATTGTTCACAATGATAGGGTAATTGTTTATTCTGAATATGAGGAATTTTATTTTGTAATGTATTTAAAAAAAAATGGAGGAGATATTAGTGGATGGATGCCTAAAAAACAACTTACATCTACTGGTGAAAATATAGGTTCTAATAATTAAATATAAATTAATATTAGTAAATATCTTCTCATTCCAATATAATTTAGATTTAAAATTATGAACATTATGAGTTGATTAAAATCAAATTTTTTAATCGAAAAATAATTTTAATATAAATATTTAATAAAGTTAATTTTTATACTAACTATATAAACAATTAATTTAAGCTTTTTTATGTATGTATATATTATTTAATATTGCAATTGGGGTATAATATATAATAAGTGATAATTTACTAAATTATTAATAGGTTTTTTTACAATTTCCCCTATTGTTAAATGATACTTTAATGCTACTGCTCTTAAAATATCTTCATAATAATGCGCTATAGAACCTATAAAATTAATTTCTAAATTTTTTGCATCTGTAAAAGCCATCACTTGGTTTTCAAAAAAAGTTTTCATTGCATCGTAAACCAAATTTTGAAAAAAAGGTTCCCTTTTATTTTCTACTATAAATCGATTAAAACTAGCAACAAAAGAATTGGCCCTTGGTTTTTGGTATACATTTTCTAATAATTCATCAATAGTTAATTTATATCTTTCCTTAAATTTTATTGATAAATATTCAGGTAATTTTTTATTAAAATAAGCATTTAATAATTTTTTACCTAAAAAGCTACCACTTCCCTCATCTCCAATAATCCAACCTAAAGAATGGATTTCTTTTTTGATTTCATTTCCATCAAAATAACAAATATTAGAACCTGTACCTAAAATACATATTAAAGCAGGTTTACCAAAGTAAGCTGAATAGGCTGCTCCTTTTAAATCATCTGTAATATTTATAACAGCATAAGGAAATAATTTTCTTAATATCTTTTCAATTATTGAATCAACAGATTTAGAAGAGCATCCGGCTCCATAAAAATAAAGATGTTTTATTTTTTGTGAAACACTATATATCTTTTTATTATTATGAATTTCTTTATCCATTTCTTCAGGTAGAGTAAATCTGGGATTAAAGCCTATTGTCTCTTCCCTTAATACTTCTTTTCCATTTTTCTCAATAATTACCCAATCAGTCTTAGTTGATCCACTATCTATAATTGCTATCATAATTATTCATATTTTATGTTTAAATTCATTTATTATATACTAAAATATAATCTAAAAAAAATTCAAAATAATGAAATTAATCATTATCTATTATTAAAATTATTATTTTATATAAAAAATACAATTAATTTTTAAATTTATAAAAATATAAAAGATAAGTTAAAATAGATATTTCATAAATCACTGTTCAATAAATATTTATTTTTTATTCTAAAAATTTATTGTAATTTAATTATCTTTGAAAAGTCAAATATTATTATTTATATGAAAACTAAGTATAAACCTATTGGAAAAAATTTATTTATAAAAAATAGACAAAAATTTGTTCAAAGAATGGAGCCTAAATCGATTGCTATTTTTAATAGTAATGATATATACCCCATAAGTGCAGATAGCACACTTCCATTTCAACAACATCGTGATATTTTTTACCTTTCAGGCATCGATCAAGAAGAATCTATACTGGTTATATGTCCTTATGCTTATCTTGAAGAGCATAGAGAAATGCTTTTTATACGTGAAACTAATGAACACATAGCTATATGGGAAGGAGAAAAATATACTAAAGAACAAGCTACAGAAGTATCAGGAATTAAAAATGTCTATTGGCTTCAAGATTTTGATAAAATACTAGATATTGTTATTCCACAAATGGATAATATTTATATAAATATTAATGAACATTACCGAGCTGAAAAAGTAGTAGAAACCAGAGAAGATCGATTTATAAAAAAACTTCAAAATAAATACCGAGCACATAATTACCTTAGAAGTAACCCTATTTTACAACATTTAAGATCTATAAAAGAACCTGAAGAACTTGAAATTATACAAAAAGCTTGTGATATAACAGAGAAAGGATTCCGAAGAATATTAAATTTTGTAAAACCAGGTGTATGGGAATATGAAATAGAAGCAGAATTATTACATGAATTTATACGTAACAGATCTAATGGTTGGGCCTATACTCCAATAATAGCATCAGGAAAAAACAGCAATGTATTACATTATATTTTAAATAACAAAGAATGTAAAGACGGTGATGTTATTTTATTAGATGTAGGGGCTGAATATGCGAACTATTCTTCTGATATGAGTAGAACCATTCCGGTAAATGGGAAATTTACAGATCGACAAAAAGAAGTATACAATTCCGTAATGAATGTTAAAAATGAATCTACAAAACTCTTAATTACCGGTAATAACTGGTATAGCTATCATGAAGAAGTAGGTAAAATTATGACTGAAGAATTATTAAAATTAGGATTACTTACCAAAGAAAACATTAAAAATCAAGATCCTAAATGGCCGGCATATAAAAAATATTTTATGCATGGTAATTCTCATCATATGGGATTAGATACTCATGATTATGGTATATTAACTGAATCTTTTGTTCCCAATATGGTATTTACAGTTGAACCGGGCATTTATATTCCTGAAGAGGGTTTTGGTATTAGAATTGAAGACAATGTGGTAATTCAATCTAATGGAGAGCCTTATAATTTAATGAGAAATATTCCTATAGAAGCAGATGAAATAGAAGATCTTATGAATTCTGCTCCTTCATAAAAATAATATAATTTCTAAACTTTTACATATGTTCAAATATAAAGATGTACAAAGAGTTGAGCGGATATCAAAAGATGATTTCTACCATAACTTTTACAAGACACAAACTCCGGTAGTAGTAGAAAAACTTACCGAAGACTGGCCTGCATATAAAAAATGGAATTTTGATTATATAAAAGAAATTGCCGGTGATAAAATTGTTCCTTTATATAATAATGATCCTGTTAGTGCAGATAAAAAAGTTAATGAGCCGGATGCCCGGATGAAAATGTCTGAGTATATAGATTTACTTTTAAAAGGTCCTACAGATCTAAGAATTTTTTTATTTAACCTTCTAAAACAGGCTCCTTCTCTCCAAAATGATTTTTCATTTCCTGACTTAGGACTAAATTTATTTAAAAGTTTACCTATGTTATTTTTTGGCGGAGCAGGATCTAATGTTTTTATGCATTTTGATATTGATTTGGCTAATATTTTACATTTTCATTTCGCCGGAGAAAAACAATGCATTTTAGTCCCTCCTGGTGATACAAAATATATGTATAAGTTACCCTATGCTAATATATGTAGAGAGGATATAGACTTTGATAATCCTGATTTTGAAAAATGGCCGGCACTAAAATATGTCAATACATATAAGGTTCATTTATCTCACGGAGAAATGCTTTATATGCCAGAAGGATGGTGGCATTATATGCAATATCTGACCCCTGGTTTTTCAATGAGTTTACGTTCATTAGCTAAAAGACCTGCCAATTTTACAAATGCCGTACTAAACCTTTTTGTTAAAAGAAATTATGATAATTACATGAGAAAGAAACATGGTAAAAAATGGTTAGACAGTAAAAATGAGAAAGCTATAATAAACACTAATAAAGTTTTACAATCTTTATAAAATGTAATTTTTAAAAAGGAGATTAATTTATGATTAATCTCCTTTTTATTTTATACTTTGTAAAAATTATATTTTTTAATATATACAATTATTAATTAGTTCTATTCAATATAAATAATTATCTCTATATATATATCAAACAACTATTTATCCTTTAATATAGTTTATTCATTTTTTGATAATTATGATGAAAATTAAAATCTATATTTTATAATATACTCAGCTTTGAATCTCAACTATAATACGGATAGTGAATGGAAAGAATTATAAAGATATTTTATTGATTATATAAATTATTAATTTTTGTTTAAAATAAAATATTTTATTACATTTGAAAAAAGGAATATATAATGATAACATTACTTTATACAGGAGTTTGGCCATTTGCTAAATTTATAGGTTTTCTATTATTTTTAATTATTGCTACAATGGGTTTTTGGTGTTTAATGTTTTTAGTGAGTATTCTTCCGTATTGGCTTACATATGGTATTGCAGAAAACAAAGGTAAAATAAATGCTGATGTTGAACCTGACTCTGTAAGAAGAAAAACCTTAGCAGAACAAGAAGGTGTTGAGGTTGTATTCAAAAAATAAAATCAAGACTTCAATAAAAATAAAAGAGCCGCTATAAAGCGGCTCTTTTATTTTTATTAATTAATTTTAAATTCAGTTATATTTATTTACAAAAACACAAAAAAATAATTTAGTGTTTAGCTATAATCTTTAATGTTTCTTGAGCTATGGCCAGTTCTTCATTGGTAGGAATTATTAGTATTTTAATTTTAGAATCTTCTGACTGAATTTCGACTACTCTGTCAGGAGAATTAAATTTTTCATTTTTTTCTTTATCCAATTTAATGCCTAAAAAATCAAGATCTTTACATATTAAATAACGAAGATTACAATCATTTTCACCAATTCCTGCAGTAAAAATAATAGCTTCAGCACCGTTTAAAGCCGCCATATAAGCTCCTATGTATTTTTTTACCCGATAAGAATATAAATCCAAACACAAAACAGCATTTTTATCTCCCTCATAACTTAATTGTTCAACATCTCTTGCATCGCTTTTTCCCGTCATTCCAAGCATTCCTGATTTTTTATTTAGTAAATCATCTAATTCTTCGAAATTCACTCCACATTCTCTCACCATATAAAATAAAGCAGAAGGATCTATATCTCCACTTCGGGTTCCCATTACCAATCCGTTAAGTGGAGTAAATCCCATAGAAGTATCTATACTCTCTCCATTTTGATTAATTGCAGTAATACTTGCACCATTTCCTAAATGCAAGCTAATCGTTTTAACATTTTTATTTTTTAAATAATTGGCTGCCTGCTCACGAACATATTTATGACTGGTACCATGGGCTCCATAAACTCTGATTTTATGATTTATATAAAATTCATTAGGAATAGCATATCTAAAAGCTTTAGCAGGCATAGATTGATGAAATGAGGTATCAAAAACTGCTACCTGAGGTACATTCTTAAATAATTGTTCGGCAACTTCTATTCCTAAAAGATTTGCAGGATTATGTAGAGGAGCGAGTGGACTAATTTTTCTTATAAATTCTTTTATTTCTTTTGTTATAAGAACAGGATGTGAAACACTTTCTCCTTGTACTACCCTATGCCCAATAGCATCAACTTCTGACACATCCTTTATTACTCCTATTTTACTATCTGTGAGTAAATTAACTATTACTCTCATTCCTTCTATATGTGAAAGGAAATTCTGATTAATTTCTACTTTTTCTAAATTATCATTTTTATAATATTTATGAATAACTTTACCTCCTTCAATACCAATTCTTTCAATTAATCCTTTAGCTATTAATGCATTAGAATTCATATTCAGTAATTGATATTTTATAGACGAACTTCCTGCGTTGATAATTAATATTAGCATTCTTAAATTTTTTACAAAAATAATGCTTTTTAGACTATAAGTAAAAATAGAACTTATAAATTTAATATAAGATTATTATTAATATATTAATAACTACTTTTTATTTGTACAATAAAAAAAGTTTATTATATATCTAAATTTTTTCATAGAATATATAATAAACTTAAAAGTTTTATATATAAAATTAAGTCCTAGCAAGAAGTAGACTAGTATCTATACAGGTCTGATTTAAATGGTCCTTCTACAGTAACTCCAATATATTGAGCTTGTTTTTCTGTTAAAATATCTAATTCCACTCCTATCTTAGGTAAGTGTAAAAGTGCAACTTTTTCATCCAAATGTTTAGGCAAAGTATATACTTTATTTTCATATTTTCCAGGATTTTGCCATAATTCAATTTGTGCTAAGGTTTGGTTACAAAAAGAGTTACTCATTACAAAACTAGGATGTCCGGTTGCGCAACCTAAGTTCACCAAACGACCTTCTGCTAAAACAATAATATCTTTTCCATTAATGGTATATTTATCCACTTGAGGTTTGATGGTTACTTTTGTATTTCCATAGTTATGATTTAGCCAAGCCATATCTATTTCATCATCAAAGTGACCAATATTACAAACTATTGTCTTATCTTTCATAGATTCAAAATGTTTCCCTTGTATTATATCACAATTTCCTGTACAAGTGATCACTATATCGGCTTTTTTTATAGCGTTATCCATTTTTTTAACTTCAAAACCATCCATAGCTGCTTGTAAAGCACATATAGGATCAATTTCTGTGACAATAACACGAGCTCCTGCCCCCCTAAATGAGGCAGCACTTCCTTTACCTACATCTCCATAACCTGCAACTACTACTACCTTACCGGCCATCATTACATCTGTGGCTCTCCTTACAGCATCAACAGCAGATTCTTTACACCCGTACTTATTATCAAATTTAGATTTAGTTACAGAATCATTAACATTTATAGCAGGTATTAACAAAGTACCGTTTTTAACTCTTTCATATAATCTATGTACTCCGGTAGTGGTTTCTTCTGAAAGTCCTTTAATATTTTTTATTAATTCCGGATATTTATCTAATACCATATTAGTTAAATCACCACCGTCATCTAAAATCATATTCAACGGTTTTCTTTCTTCTCCAAAAAATAAAGTTTGTTCTATACACCAATTAAATTCATCTTCATTTAAACCTTTCCATGCATAAACAGAAGTTCCCTTAGCAGCTATAGCTGCTGCTGCATGATCTTGAGTGGAAAAAATATTACACGAACTCCAGCTAACCTCTGCTCCCAAAGCTTGTAAGGTTTCTATTAAAACTGCAGTTTGAATTGTCATATGTAAACAACCTGCAATTCTTGCCCCTTTCAACGGTTGTTCATTTTTATATTCTTTACGTAGTGCCATTAATCCTGGCATTTCAGCTTCTGCTAATTCAATTTCCAATCTACCCCATTTAGCTAAAGAAATATCTTTGACTTTATATGGAATATATTCTGTTTTAATACTCATAATACAAATTTAACATTTTTGCAAAGTTATTAATTTTAATCTGAGCAACAAAAATCTCTTTTACATCCATTTGTTATTTATTTTATTATAAATTTATTTAATTTTTATATTTTAATAAAAGAATATACATAATTCCGAATAATAGTTAAATTTAACATAATAAAAAAATATTAATTTATCCTTTGAGATTTTATAATTAAATGTCTAATAAAAATTAAATAAAGAAATATCAAAAAATTGTAGATTTATATATGAACAATTCACAATTAAAATTAAGTATATTAGATCAGGTATATATAAGAAAAAACAGTACCTCTACAGAGGCTTTAAAAGAAACTACAGATCTTGCTATTTTTGCCGATCAATTAGGATACACCCGGTTTTGGGTATCTGAACATCATAATTTTCCTTCTTTAGCAAGTCCTGCTCCTGAAATACTAATTGCACATTTAGCAGATCATACACAAAATATCCGAGTGGGTTCCGGTGGAATTATGTTGCCTAATCATAGTACTTTAAAAATGGCAGAGAATTTTAAATTATTAGTGTCTCTTTTTCCGGGAAGAATCGATATGGGAATTGGCAGAGCACCCGGAACAGATAGATTTACCGCTTCTCTATTGAATCCTTCTAATACATTCAGCGAACAAAACTTTATTGAACAATTATATCATCTGGAAGCATTTTTTCAAAATATAAAAAAAGAAGGTACATTATTTGAAAAAGTACAAGCCATCCCCATTACTCATAACATACCCGAATTGTGGTTGCTAAGTTCAAGTGGAGAAAGTGCTATGTTTGCCGCACATTTTGGTATGAAATTATCTTTTGCTCATTTTATTAATGGCAATGGTGGAGAGAAAGCTATAAAATCTTATAAAGAGCAATTTCGCCCGTCTCAAAACCTAAGTAATGCTAAAGCTAATGTAGCTATATTTGCTTTTTGTAGTGAAGATGAAAAAGCTATTCATAGAAATGAAGCTATTATGGACTTTCGTTTTATTCAACTGGAAAGAAAAAACGGAAATTTTAATGCAGTAACATACAATGATATAAAAAATGAAATATATTCTTCCTATGAAAAAGAAAGAATAATGGCTAATCGTAAAAGAATGATTTTCGGTACTCCTAAAAAAATGAAAAATGATATAGAAAAATTGGCTTCAGATTATGGTTTAGAGGAAATAATGCTAATTACATATGCTGAAAATAAAGAAGAGCGATTTAATTCTTACAAACTATTGGCTGATATTTTTTTTAATAATAAAAGAAATTGATAAATATGCAATTGCATGAAAATCTCATAATACAATATGTTGAGTTTAATCCAAAATGGGAAAATATAGACAATAATCTTCAATATCTAACTTCAATCCTACAAGGCAACAAAGCTATAGATCTTATTATATTTCCAGAAATGTTTAATTCCGGATTTAGTATGAACACTACTAAAATAGCCGAAACAATGGAAGGAACAACTATAAATTGGATGAAAAAACTATCTCTTGAAAAGAATTCAGGAATATGTGGAAGTTTAGCTATCAATGAAAATAACAAATATTATAATCGTTTTATCTTTATTAATCAGGGAAAAATAATTGCCCAATACGATAAACACCATCTTTTTAATTATAGCGGTGAATCTATGGTTTATACTCCTGGAAATGAAAAAGTGATTTTCGAATATAAAGGTTGGAAAATTTGTCCTATGATTTGCTTTGATCTTAGATTTCCCGTTTGGAATAGAAATATGGAAGATTATGACTTAATGATTAATGTAGCCTCTTGGCCAGATACACGTCTTGATGCTTGGAAAAGCCTACTTAAAGCACGTGCCATAGAAAATATTTCATATGTATGTGGAATAAACAGGATTGGAATAGATGGAAATCATTTATATTATTCAGGACATTCTACAATTTTATCTCCTTTAGGAAAAAAAGTTAAAACAAAAAAAATTCATAAATCCTTATATCAATGCACTCTTTTTAAAACTGAAATACATAAATGGAGGAAAAAATATAAGTTTTTAGAACAAAGAGATCCATTTCAATGGATATAAATTCCATGTATTATTTTTTATATTTTTACTGCTTCAAAAATTAATGAAGGATTTACAATTTGATTTTGAGAAGCGACCAATTGCAACTCATATTCACCAAGTTTATGAGTTTCCAACATTACAGCATACACCGCTGAAGTTGTATGTTCCAATGCTTCTTTGTGAGATTTACCTAATAGTAAATTAGCCAATAATAACCCGGAAGTTAAATCGCCTACCCCAACTGGTTGACGAACTCCAAAATCTATTAAAGGACGAGAAATATGCCATATTTCAGATGTAGAAACCAAAAGCATTTCAAATTTATCTGTTCTATATCCAGCTCTGCTTAAATGTTTTATTAATACTAATTTTACTCCGTTTTCAAGCAAAATTTTGGCTGCTTTTATACATTCTTCTACAGAATTTATACTTTTACCTGTCAATATTTCTAACTCCAATAAATTAGGAGCCATAATGTCACTAACCTTAACCGCTTCGTGGGTAAAAAATTCAGAAACTCCTGGTGCTACTACACAACCTTTTTCGGGATGCCCCATAACCGGATCACAAAAGTAAATTGCTTCTGGATTTTCCGACTTTACTTTTTTTACAATTTCTAAAATAGATTTTCCTTGTTCAGGCGAACCTATATATCCATTTAAAACAGCATCGCATTTTTTTAGCTGATGTATATGATCTATACCTTTTACTATATCTGTTAAATGATTGGCAGACATTACCTCTCCTGTCCATTGTCCATATTGTGTATGATTCGAAAACTGCACAGTATTAAGCGACCATACCCCAACCCCGCAACGTTGTATTGGAAATTCTGCTGCACTATTTCCCGCATGTCCGTAAACAACATGGGATTGAATAGATAATATATTTTTCATATTATAAATAAGGTTTTTTAAATAAAGTGCTAATTTAAAAACTTTAAATATTTAATTACTTTATTTTAGTTAAACATTTTTACAATAAAAAAAATATTAAATTTTATTCTACTAATAAGAAAATATTAAGGTCGTGTTAAAAATCGTTAAAGATACAAATCGCCTTCATTTTTGGTATCACTTTTGAAAGTAAATAGAGCAGTATAATAATGAATAAAAATATTTTGTACTATGAAAAAAAATAAATTTGAACTTAAAAAAATTGCTTCTTACCTTTTAGTTGGAATTTTAAGTGCTTCTATTTCCATAGGTGTATCTTCAATGACTAAAAATACAAGTTTAGGCGATTTTGAATTATTTAAACAAAATAAAAAATCTGATGCATATTTTACATCTGCTACTAGTGCGGCTAATTTTAATCCGCCAGATTTAACTGTTGCAGCAGAAAAAACTATAAATGCAGTTGTGAGTGTAAAAAATTATTCCTCTTTCACACAACAAAGACAACAACGTCAAATGATTGATCCGTTTGATTTCTTTTTTGGAGATCCTTTCGATTCAGCTCCACAAAAACCCAGACAACAACAAGCTCCTAAAGATGTACCTAATGGAATAGGTTCCGGGGTAATTATCTCCCAAGATGGCTATATTGTTACCAATAATCATGTGATTGATGGAGCTGATAAAATTGAAATCACTTTAAACAATCAGAAAACTTACATGGCTACTTTAGTAGGTACTGATCCTAATTCTGATATTGCTTTATTAAAAATAGATGAAAAAGGGCTTCCTTTTCTTAATTTCTATAATTCTGATGATGTAAAAGTAGGAGAATGGGTATTAGCTGTTGGTAATCCTTTTGGGTTAACTTCTACAGTTACTGCCGGAATAATTTCTGCAAAAGGTCGTAGTTTAGATATATTAAAATCTAATTCCCGTTCACCTATTGAATCATTTATTCAGACAGATGCTGCCGTAAATCCAGGAAATAGTGGGGGTGCGTTAGTAAATACTAATGGTGATTTGATAGGAATTAATACAGCAATATCTTCGCATTCAGGAACCGGAACCTATGAAGGTTACAGTTTTGCAGTACCTTCCAATTTAGCCAAAAAAGTAGTAGAAGATATTAAAAAATATGGTTTAGTACAAAGAGGATATCTAGGAATCGGTGCTTTGGACATGAGTGATGATGCTGCTGTAAAACAATATAATACTCAAAACAAAACTTCTTATAAATCTCAGCAGGGAGTATTGGTTACAGAAATTCAGAATGATGGAGGTGCAAAAGATGCCGGTATGAAAAAAGGAGATATTATTACTCAGATTGATGGGGTAACTATCCGAAATTTCCCTACTCTTTCAGGTATTATAGGTGAAAAAAGACCGGGAGATGTTGTAAAAGTTATTGTTTTAAGAGATGGCACTAATAAAACATTTACTGTTAAATTAAAAGATGCTAAAGGGGGAACTTCCGTAAAAACAAAAGATGATTTGAGTGTAGCTGAAAAATTAGGAGCGAGTTTCCAAGAATTATCCGATCAACAAAAAGTAAATTACGGTTTGGAATCTGGAGTGGTTATTTCAAGTATCGATGGAAATGGAAAATTGAGGGCTGCAGGTATTAATGAAGACTATATTTTAATGGAAGTTAATGATAAGCCTGTAAACAGTGAAAAAGATATTGAAAAAATATTAAAAAATTATAAAGGAACTGTTTCTGTAAGATATGTAGATACGTATGGAAGAATATACAGAAGAGGCTTTAAATTATAAAAATACAGCTTAAAATCATATATTTAATTAGTAGTTTTTAATGCAGTTTTTATTAAAATAAAAACTGCATTTTTTATGCATTGATTTTTTAGAATTTATATAAATTTTATAAGCCTATAATTTCTACTAATTTATATAGCTTATATCAAAACTTCTAAATTGAACAAATTATATATTGTTAAATTTTTTAATGTAATTAATAATTTATAACACTATTTATATTTTTTCATTTAAATTCCACTAATGTATTATTTAAAAACGAAAAAAATTTTATATTAATGTAAAATTTTCCAAAGCTCGTCTTTCAATTCTACTAAATTTTTTCCGGTAACTGCTGATATAAATATTAACTTAAAATTTTCAGGAAAAGTTTTTATTATTTCTTCTTCTAATTCTTTATCCAATAAATCAGACTTTGAAATTGCAATTAATCGTTCCTTATCTGCCAACTCAGGATTATATTTAGCTAATTCATTTAATAATATTTGATATTCTTTATAATAATCTTCTGCATCTGCCGGAATTAAAAATAATAATATTGAATTTCGTTCAATATGTCTTAGAAATCTATACCCTAAGCCTTTACCTTCAGAAGCTCCTTCTATAATTCCAGGAATATCTGCCACTACAAAAGATTGAAAATCCCTATATTCAACAATTCCTAAATTTGGAACTAAAGTAGTAAAAGCATAATTGGCTATTTTAGGTTTTGCAGAAGTTATCGCTGATAATAATGTAGATTTTCCTGCATTAGGAAATCCTACTAATCCTACATCTGCTAATAATTTTAATTCTAAAGTAACAACAGCCTCTTCTCCTTCCAATCCAGGTTGTGCATAGCGAGGAGTTTGGTTAGTTGAAGATTTAAAATGAGAATTTCCCAAGCCTCCTTTTCCTCCTTTTAAAAGTATTATTTCCTGTTTATCTTCCGTTATTTCTCCAAGAATATTTCCCTTTTCATCTTTAGCTATTGTTCCTATAGGTACATCTAAATAAACGTCAGCCCCATTTGCACCGGTTAATTCCTGTTTACCTCCTGGTTTACCATTTTCAGCTTTTATATGTCGTAAATATTTTAGTGCCAATAAAGTCCATAATTGATTGTTTCCTCTTAATACAACGTGTCCTCCTCGTCCTCCATCTCCCCCATCGGGACCTCCTTTAGGAATATATTTAGCTCGATGTAAATGAGCTGAACCCGCACCTCCATGTCCGCTTTTACAATTAACTTTTACATAGTCTACAAAATTAGATTGCATTTCCTTTTTAGTATTAGAATTTATAAAAAAGGGATTATCATGTATATTTCATAACAACCCCTTAATTTATTATATTTTTAAATTTATTTTATTATACAATACCGGACTTTCTTTTTAATCCTTGGATTGCAAAATTTCTTCCAATTCATGAGATAAAGCCTGAGTGATTTCTTCTATATTTCCTTCTCCTTTTACTTCAACTAATTTATTTTGGTTTTTATAATATTCTGAAACTATTTCTGTTTTTTCATAATATTCTTTAATTCTATTCCTTATTATATTTTCATCTCCATCATCAGATCTTCCACTATCTATACTTCGTTTTAGTATTCTTTTTACTAATGCCTCATCTTCTACATGTAAGGCTAAAGTTTTATCTACATCTGAGTTATATAATTCTTGCAATAAATGATCTAAAGCTTCAGCCTGACTGGTTGTTCTTGGATATCCGTCTAAAATAAATCCTTTTTGATCTGAATTTCTTTGCAATTCATCTTTTAGCATTTCTGTAGTTAACTCATCAGGTACTAATTTTCCTTTTTCTATATAAGATTTTGCCTCTAATCCCAATGGAGTATTGTTTTTCATGTTATACCTGAACAAATCCCCTGTGGATATGTGCATCAAGTGAAATCTTTGTGCTAAAATTTGAGCTTGTGTTCCTTTACCGCTCCCCGGAGGGCCAAATAATACAATAATAATCATTTATTTTAGTTTTGTTCATTTATTCTTGTAATTGGTAGAGACCTTCTAAATTCCTACCTAGTCCTTCATAATCTAAACCGTATCCTACTACAAACTTACTGGGTATATTCATACCAATCAAATCAATATTTAATTCTTTCTTATATTCTTCCGGTTTAAAAAATAAAGTAGCAATTTTAATACTTTTTACTGGTTTGGTTTCCAATAATTTATATAAATATTCTAAAGTGTTTCCTGTATCTATAATATCTTCTAATATAATTACATGCCTATTAGTTATATTAATGCCAATATCTGTAACTAAATCTACTCTACCAGAACTCTTAACACCACCATGGTATGAAGATAATTGAAGAAAACCTATTTCACAATTTCCTTTATAATGTCTCAACAAATCACTAAAAAACATAATTACCCCATTAAGTACTCCAACAAAAACAGGGGTTTCTTCTTTATATTCTTCATAAAGTGTGTTACTCATTCTTTGAATCGCATGGTTTATTTCTTCAGAAGTTACAAACGGAGTAAATGTTTTATCAAGTATTTTAATTTCGTTCATATGTTATTTCTAAGGGGCAAATATAACCATATTGAATCAATTTTAAAACTGATATTTTAGGAATTAATATTATTTGTAACATTTATTTGTGATTTACATATTTTTTAGGTGGAATTATTAATACCGGAACTTTTGCCTTTTTTATTACATCTTTAGATACACTTCCTAATATAGCTTCCATAAAAACTCCTCTGCCATGAGATCCCATTATAATCAGATCTGTTTCCTTTGCTTTTGCCTCTTTTAAAATAATTTCAGACGGAGCCCCCTGTTTTACAATAATTTCAACTTCTACACCTGCCTCTTTTACTTTTTTTTCATATTTAAGTAATTCATCTGTTTCTTCTTTCATTCCTGCTTCTTCCAATTCTGGTAAGTACTGAAATCCAATATCTCCTATTACAAACCCTAAATCTAAACTTGCAACATGCAATAAATATACTTTACTATGAATTGCTTTTGCATAGTAAATAGCTTCTTCTATAATATATGCGGTAGATTCAGAAAAATCAACCGGAACAACTATTGATCTCATAGGTTTAATGAATTTTAATATATCTTGTTAAAGATAAAAAAAATTTTATTTCAATGAATAAAAAATCCTTTTAATAAAATTTGTTATTTTTGCAGCTTACATGTTTACTTAATAACAATAAAATATGCATTTATTTATTCAGATTGCTCAACTATTATTATGTCTTTCTATACTTATTGTATTTCATGAAGCCGGGCATTTTTTTGCAGCAAAATTTTTTAAAACCAAAGTTGAAAAGTTTTATTTATTTTTTGATCCTTGGTTTTCTCTTTATAAAAAGAAAATTGGTGATACCGAGTATGGTATAGGATGGCTTCCGTTGGGAGGCTATGTTAAAATTGCTGGAATGATTGATGAAAGTATGGATACTGAACAAATGAAAAAACCACCTCAACCATGGGAATTCAGGTCTAAACCTGCCTGGCAAAGACTTATTATTATGCTTGCTGGAATTATTGTTAATATCATTTTAGCTATTATTATATATGCCGGTATTTTAATGACTGTTGGTGAAAGTACTGTTGATACACAAAAATTACCCAATGGATATTCGTTTTCAGAGGTTGGTAAAAAATTGGGTTTTAAAGATGGAGATAACATATTAAAAGTTGATGGTAAAACAATATCTTCTTTTAATTATCTTCCTATATATATTTTATTTGGAGATAATGTTACAGTGCAACGTGACGGAAAGATATTGAATTTTAATCTTTTGCCGGAAGAAAAAAAACATGTACTTACTAGTGAAGGAAAAGGATTTATTTCTCCAAGAATCATTACCCGTGTAGACTCTGTATTGCCTAATAGTGCTGCTTATAAAATTCTTCAAAAAGGAGATATAATCACAGGTATAAATAATAAACCTACTCCATTTTTTGATGAATTTAAAAACGAACTTCCTAAATATAAAAAAGATACTATTACAATTAATTTGAAACGAAACAGCCAAGCTATAACTCAAAAAATTTATGTTCCTGATAGTGCTATATTAGGATTTTCTACAGATATAATAACGTCTCTTAAAAATGCGACTACCTATAAGAAATATGGATTTTTTGATGCTTTAAAAAGAGCTCCTGCCTTGTCCTGGGAAATGTTGGTTATTCAGATAAAGCAATTTAAATTAATTATTAACCCTAAGACAGAAGCTTATAAACAAGTAAGCGGTCCGTTACGATTATACCAGGCTTTTTCTCCTGAATGGGATTGGGTGAAATTCTGGAACTTTACCGCTATGTTTTCTGTTTGGCTGGCTTTTTTAAACCTTTTACCTATTCCCGGGTTAGATGGCGGACATGCTTTGTTTACGATTGTGGAAATGATAACCGGACAAAAGTTAAGTGATAAAGCTATGGAAAAAGTTCAAATGGTAGGGATCTTTATACTCCTAGCAATCATGATATTAGTCTTTGGAAATGATATTTGGAATATTATACAGAGTATGATAAATAAATAAATTTCATTAAAAATTTTGTGATATAAAAAAAATCTTATAGATTTGCACTCGCAAAATCCTCCTTAGCTCAGTTGGTTAGAGCATCTGACTGTTAATCAGAGGGTCGCTGGTTCGAGCCCAGCAGGAGGAGCAAATGACAATCAAGCACTTACATTAATGTAGGTGCTTTTTGTTTTTATATTGGTCAGGATACAGGTCAGGTTTTTAAGTAAAAAGAAGGAATATTTATTATTGGTTCTTTCTTTCTTAAATATGCAAGAATTATATTTTTAAGAGATGACATTTCATAATATATAAACAAACTATACCATGACTAATTTCTCAAAAGGATTTTAGTTTTTCTTATGTTTCCTGTAAATTTTTAAAAGGAACTTATGAGTTTTTATTCTATATATTGCCTCCATTCTTCTGGAAGAATTTCATTCTTATAATAACTGTGAGCTAAATATCGTAGAAAAGAATAACCAGCCTTATCAGTTCTATACTCATGCAAAGACTCTATTTTATCCTTTGTAGATTTTTTAAATGATTCAAAATCTTTTTCTACTTTTAAATATTTCAAACTTTTAGGTAATCTTTCTATACACTCAACATGATATTCATTATGTAAATGTTTTTCAAATAACAATTGTTCTACATCATATTCTTCAAAGCTAATTGATGCTATTTGCAGACTTAAATCATTATCAATGTATTTTAAGATTTCTTCAAACATTTCTTTTGAGTTAAATACGACCATTAACTCTAATAGGGTGGCAATTAAAATTGATGAAGAATCACAATACTCTTCTGATTTTTCATTTAACGCTATTGTTTCTATTACTGCATTTAAATTATTATATAATTCTGGAAATCTATTATGTTTTACTTTTTCAATATTAATACTATAAATAACTTTAAAAATATAAGATACTAAAAATTCAATATCTTTTTGTCTTAAATAATTTTTATCTGCGATAAATAGAAATAACTGAATGATGGGAATAGAGTTATTATCCATAATAGGTATATAGAATCCAGAATTATTTTCAATCAATTCAATTATTAAATCTTTTTGCTTATTCTTTATTTTAGAAATATGTTTTGATGGAAAATTGTAATGGGGATAATTATCTCTAAGTCTACAGAAATAAATAACATCATCAAGGTAGTCAAAACACCTAATGGGATAACCAATTTTTTCAAAAAACAAACCATTTTCTGCATATAATCCATTTTCTAACTTAGCAATTTGAAAAGTCTTTCTAAAATATAAATTAAAGATGTCATATTGAATATTTAAAAGCTTTTTGAATTCATTTAATACAGCTTTTCTTTTTTCCAGATTATTACTTAAAATCCAATGCCATGTAGATAATATTAGATGTTTTGAACATTCTTTGGCTGGTACTAAATTATCATTTTCTTTACTATAATGAAAAATTAATGATTCTAATAAACCTAATGTTGCAAATAACTTTCTAAATGCCCTGCCTTTTATTGAATTAATTTTATCAAATTGGAGTTTGACTAAATTCTTAAAATCTCTATAATCATAATCAGGAGTATCTAAAAAGGCTAAAGTCTTTTTAAATAACCTATTGCTTTCACTATCCAATAGTAGATATTCACTAAATAAAAATTGGCTGAATAAATCAGTTAAAAAGTATATATCCCATCTTTCAAATTGACCATCTTCAAATTCTCTAGTAATAAATCCTTCAAATGTTGGTCTTATGTTTGTTTTCAATACTCCATTATGTACTAATACTATTTTAATAGGGAGATTATTGAATTCAGGAATTGAGGAATCTTTAAAAGCAGTATCTTTAGCTTCAATAATTGATTCTCTTATACCATCTGGAATAGAATAGTTTTTATCTGATATATCTTTATCTGTATACCCTTTTAGTTCAAAATACCATCGGTACTTATCTCCTTTTTCATCTGTACCTATTGCCACAATATCTTTCCCATATTGACTTTGCCCTTTTGACTCCTTAGCTGTCTGTATAATTCTAAATCCCATGATAATTAATAGTAATGGGAAAAGATAATCCAACTCTGTATCTTCTTTTAAAGAGCTTAGGTATTCTCGTACAATAATATTATTACTGCTCATTAGAAATGAATTTTTTTACAATTTCAAAATCTTCATCTTTCCAATCGTTTATTATTCTTTGCCATTCTTCTATATCAAATTTATTGGGATTAATAAAGTAACTTCTTGGTAAAGCAAAACTTGTTCTAATTTCTGCTAATTTGGAAATTTCTGTTTTATTTCCAGTTTTCCACCCTCCTCCTTTGGCTAGGATGATAGTATTATTTCCTATCAAATTTAAAAATGGACTATTCATCTCTGCATTATTAATACTTTTATTCATATTCTTCCAATGGAAAAGATTATAATCATTAAAGAGTTTATTGTGTGTATAAATAGGATTTAACTCTTTAATATCATTTTTAACATTTGCATTGACTTCATAAAAATGATTCATATAAGTTTTAATCCTATTTGTTATTTCTATATGCTTAGAACTATTATTAATGAACTTTTCTAAAGTTTCTAATAAATGTCCTCCATAATTTTCAGAGCATTCTTCTAATTTAGCAATAAAAATTTCTTTTATTGTATCTGATTTAGAATCAAATAAAGGTAATAATGCTGGAACAATAAATTTAGGCTCTCTAAACTCTTGATACAAAGAAATACATAATTTATATTGGTCTATAGACTCTAATTTTAATATATTATATGAGAAAACATATCCATATCCATCTACTACCGTTTGTGATAGGTTATTAAATATATCCTTTGCTACAAATCTTATATTAGCTTTATTATTTATTAAAAGTTCTACTAATATTCTATCTAATTCTTTTTTATCAAAATATGAAAAACTTGATTCAAAATATTTTGCAACAGGAGTAAAAGGATTATTTTTGGCAAGACTTATTAAAATTTTTTTAAATGTTTCTACATCTTTAATGTACCAAAATATCTGACATATAGATTTTAAATGCTTCTCAATATTAAAATAACTTTGATTAACAATCTTAATTATCAAATTTATTCTTTCTACTTCGAATTCCTCTAACAAAACTACCTCATTAATAACGAAATACACAACTTTTTCATCTTCAACAGCCTTTGATACCCTATCAAAACATGGTGAAATATAACTTTGTTTGTTTTCAAAATCTTTAGAACTTAAAATAGAAAATAATAATTGAAGTAAAGAAAAAATTAAATCATTAAAATTTTTATATGTATCAAACAAATTTATAAATATTTTACTTTCTATTTCTGTTATATTCTTTACACAAGAAAGTCCTGTAAATATTCCTTTTTGAAATTTATTGGATTCCACAAAATCTTTTAAATGTGTTTTATAGAATGCATAACCTATTTTATCATATAATCCAGTTACTATAGAAGAAATAATATTTTCATTATGTAAAGAATTTTCTTGAAGAGCAATTTTTAATAATTCCAATCCTACAGACTCATCATCAAAGCATTTTTGTTTAATTGCAAATAAAATGTTGTTATATGAGATATTAACATCTACTTCTTTTTGATTCAATTCTAAAAGTTTTAATGAATTTGCATATAGCATATCACTTGTAATATCTAATTCCACTAACAATAAGTTATATACACTAATGAAATCATATAACTCTTTGGGTTTATCTTCTTTATTAAAAGAATTTATAAAATCATGAAAATTGGATTTATATTGGTTATTTGATTCTAATATTGTAATTTTCCATAATTCTTTTCTAAGAAGTCTAAAATTTCTAACATCAAAATCTTGCTCTATTTTATTTAGAAATTCAGAATTTAGTTTAAAATCCTCTTGAAAATCAAATGAAAATTTTTTCTTATATTTTTCAATTACCTTAATGGCAATTGCTAAAGGATTGTTTATAACATATTTTTCTCCAACTATACTTATTATTTTTTCATTAGTCAATATCTCATTTGGAGTGTAATCATTCACTGAAATAGTAATTTTTTTTGTTTCAATTAATTTATCCACAAATTCATCTATTGCAGAAGCTAAATTAGTCATAGAAGTTATTTTATCAATTAATTCTTCTATTTCAGTTTTTATCATAGGTAATAATTTAATACAAGTATTTTTATACTACATTCAAATTTAGTGAAAATGTGTTACTTTATCTTATTGAATTTTAAATAATTATTTCTGCCCTAAAATCCCCTTCACTTTCTGCACAGTTCCCAGACTCACATTGCATAACTTAGCTGTATTTCTGAGTGATTGCCCTTGTTTCAGGTATTTCACTACATTTTTGTACTTGTCCAAAACATGCTGGTCTGTTTCCTTTGACCCTTTGACTCTGCCTTTGTAAATACCCTTAGCAATAGCTATCTTAATACCCTCTCTCTGCCTCTCTAACATAGTTTGCTTCATCTCTGCTATGTTAGCCATAACACTTATAATAAGCTTAAAAGCACTGTTAGGCTTTCCATTTACTAAACTTTCTATTCCCAGATTATCTACTTTTAAAGTAATATTCTTTTCATTGAATACCTCCAGAGTAGAAAGTATATCAAAGAGGTTTCTCCCCAATCGGTCTATGCTGTGTACGCTGATATAGTTGATACTTCCAGTTTCTATATCCTGTAGTAATTCCTTTCCTTTCTCTCTTTCGATACTATAATGTTTAAGGAACTAAACAGTAATATACTATATCTTAATTTAGATAAAATAACTAAATATCAATTCTATCAACAATACGATAAAATAAAATCCTTTCATAAAATTATTTTAGATCTAAGAGGATACCCTAATAAAGGTGTACGTGAAATGCTCACCAATTTTTTTCCTAATAAATTTTTTAATGATGTGTTTTTCAAACCACTTATTAAAGAACCAGAACTTAGAGGGGCAGAATGGAAAGGAGGAAGATGGCTCTATAAATTGACCGATAGTTTGCAAGCTAAAATAATTTTATTAGTTGATGAAAGGTGTATTAGCTATGCAGAATCCGTGACATCCTATTTAAAGGAAAATAAGTTTGTTACTATTTTGGGACATTCCACAGCAGGAGCTAATGGTAACGTTAATAGAATTAAATTAGCAGATAATTTTTTTATGACCTTTACAGGAATGAAAGTAAAAAATCCTGATGGCTCTCAATTTTTCACCAAAGGAGTACAACCAGATATTTACATAGATTATACAATTGAAGGGATCAAACAAGGAAAAGACCCTTTTATTGAAAAGGCTGTTGAGGTTTTAAATAAATGAAAATCCTAACTAATTACAATTAAAATTAACATTTTTATTTAAATTAAAATAGTATAGTATTAGAGAATATGTTTTCAAAAAAAGTAGATCTCTATTATATAAAAAAAACTTTGTAGAAGAATAATCCAGAAAAATGAGTTAATAGAAAAACTCTAAAAATGTAGATATCTAGAATTTTCTCTATTCACCGCTTCCTCTAATAATTAAATTCAATAGGATCTAAATATCTTGTGAGGCATTCTCCGGTTGATGTTTTTCACCCTATTAAATGAGCTGTTTTAGATGATACTTGAATATAATTGTAATCATATTATATTCATAAACTATCTATTCTTCTTCATGATTTTCCGAATGACCTTTATCTATAACTTTAATAGTTCCCCCAATAGCACAGGGACAAATTGAGGTATCTAATAATATTTTATAGTCATTTAATTTGTCTTTTTTTGTTGTTTGTTTCCAAGAAATAGGTGTAGGCACACAGGGAAGAAATCCACCGGGTATCGGTTTTAGTTTACACAAACCAAAAGCCTTTATATTGATATTACCTTGTTTATCTTTTTCGGTAGCAATAGGTTTATTTTCAATAAAGAAAAAATTCTGGCTGGTTACTTTCAATTGAGTTAGTGCAGTTCCTTGATTGCATTGTAATTTGGCTTTTTCTGTAATTTTTTGTGGCATTTTTATAATGTATTTATTCTTCCTCTCATATAAAACGGGAAGTAAACCCATGGGTATCTTTCTTATCATTTTTGGCTATAGAAATATTATGTTTACGGGCATAGGCTTCAAATTGTTTTTGCTCAAACTCTTCCCATTCTTCTCGAGTATAATCCTTCCCTTCATAGGTTTTGTAATTTGAAGATGTTTTCTTATCTTCTTTCTTATCCAAATCGTTTTTGTATTCTTCCGGTATATATTCCCCAAAGGTATGAGTAGTTTCTTTAAGTAACTTTCCAGTTCTTCCATCCAGCTCTATTTCTTGTATTATTTGATTTCCATATTTATCAAATTCTTTAGTATCCCAACTCAAATACCAAATAGGATGGTTATTTTCATTTTCTCTCCATACCCGTGTAAAAGGATCCAATAAATTTACTTTTCGGTTTTCCAACCAAAGCTTTACTTTTTCCCAAGGAAAATCTTTATAGGGAGCATCGTAATCAGTCTGTTTAATTATATTTCCTCGTTCATCATAATCAACTACAATTCCTTTAGTAAAGGCATTACCATGAAATATTAGACCTCTTATCTTTATATTTCCGTTTAAATAATAATTACATTTTAAAATGAAAGGATTATCTTTTCTTGAAATTTCTATCCAATACTCATCTTTTACTTTTCTCACAAAATATTCTTGATTATTCTTTGTAAATAACCAACTTCCATTTTTTTGATGTTTATTAAATTCGTCTATATTAAATCTTTCCGTAATAGTATCGTTAGGTATTGGTTGTTTTGCTGTAGCTTCTAACAATCTATTCTTTCTTTCCTGGCCTTGACAAGAAAAGAGAACCCCGCTAATAGAAAAAAACACTAACAGCTTATAGATATTTTTTTTGTTTAGAATATTATTCATATATAAAATATTCTTATTCATCTAGTGAAAAACGGGAAGTAAACCCATGGGTATCTTTCTTATCATTTTTGGCTATAGAAATATTATGTTTACGGGCATAGGCTTCAAATTGTTTTTGCTCAAATGCTTCCCATTCTTCTCGGGTATAATCCTTCCCTTCATAGGTTTTGTAAACTCCAGATGTCTTTTTATCCTCTGCTCCCTCTATTTTTACTTTTCCGGTTTCTCCATCCATTACATAGTTTAACGGTATAAAAGCAGGAGGTTCTCCATATTCCGGAAAGTTTTTTGGGTCGGTATTGGGAATTCCTTTAACTATGGATATAATCCAGTATTTTTCTTTATTTTGTTCTCCAAAATATAATTCAAAAACGGCTCGTCCATCTTCATCTACCCTTCCTTTTCCGGTTTTTAGGTTAATATAGCCTTTTTCCTGTAAAAATTCCAGTACCTGTTGGGGCTTTATTTTTCCGAATTTTTTATCTTCATTTACCTCTTTGATTAAATTTCCTTTTTCATCGTAATATCGGGAAATTCCCACTTTTACATGTTCTCCTATATAGGTTTC
This sequence comes from Apibacter adventoris, assembly GCF_002964975.1. Taxonomy (GTDB): domain Bacteria; phylum Bacteroidota; class Bacteroidia; order Flavobacteriales; family Weeksellaceae; genus Apibacter; species Apibacter adventoris. The sequence continues at coordinate 344,521 of NZ_PSZM01000040.1, forward strand.
TTTTAACTTTAAATTTCCATTGGCATAAAATTCTTTATATACAGTTAAAAAAGAAGGGGAAGGAAGCCGTTCTCTTTGAAATCCTTTTTTATCTTTAATAAATCCTATAGAAAATATCGTATTACCATTAGGTAAAGTATATTCATCAGACCCTTTATTGGTTTTTTCATATACATTAAAATCAAATTTTTCTATCATGTGAGTATTTTTTGTATTTGGTTTACTTTTTTTTATTTCCTGTCCTTGACAAGAAATAAAAATCCCGCTCATAGAAAAAAATACTAACAGCTTATAGATATTTTTTTTGTTTAGAATATTATTCATATATATAAAATAATCTTATTCATCTAGTAAAAAACGGGAAGTAAACCCATGGGTATCTTTCTTATCATTTTTGGCTATAGAAATATTATGTTTACGGGCATAGGCTTCAAATTGTTTTTGCTCAAATGCTTCCCATTCTTCTCGGGTATAATCCT
>NZ_PSZM01000041.1:0-60000 GCF_002964975.1 Apibacter adventoris
TTTATTTTTACTCCTCGTAGGTCATCGCCGGCATATTCTATTCTGCGAGGATCGGCCCCGAAGCTTTCTATATAAAAAACTCTCCTAATATGTCTGGGAGAGTTTTTTGTCTTGATAAATGATTATTTGCTATCTTTGGTTGTCAACACATTTTAATAAATCATTTATGAAAGTAATTATTAGTCTTAATAGGGCAGGCACATGGGTGAAAGTCCCAAGACTTTTCTACTCTGTAGGATTCGTTTGTAGCGACCTGCCTTTTTTACCAACTTAAACACTTTTTTATGCAAACGAAAAATCAAAAATTCGATCTCTCTAACAAAAACAAAAATCCTAAATCTTTTAATGTAAAAATTGCTTTTGAGGACAAAAAGGAGTTCTTTTTTTCTCTGAAGCGCTTTATAGTTCTACAGAAAATGCACTGCTGGCACTGGCGCTTAATGAAAACTCTTTAGTGGATAAGCAAAAATATGGGATGTTTTTACAACCTCAGATTAATTAACCTTCTGATGGTTAACCTCCAATGGTAAAAATGAAAAAACCCTTGTGAATTGCAAGGTGTTTTTGTTATTTCATACTACATTACAGCTGGACTAAAAACTACTTTATTATTTCTACCATCAAATATTATGCTTACAAGGGAATAATCACATTCTTCTAAATACACATTATTATCACAACACATTTGAATATAATAAGTGAAATCTATTTTTCCATCATCTAATAATGTTCTTTTATTGGGATTTCCAAAAATTAATTTTACATCAACAGTATCATTTAACTTTCCTTCATTAATATACTTATCAAAAATTTGGTTCCCCATTTCAATAGTTCTTAAATGTTTGCACCCAAGACTATCTGATTTCCATTTTAATATTAAAGAATCATTTTCATTTCTTATCAATTGAACTTTATCTACATTATTTGAATCCGTTAATAAATTTACTTTTTTCTGATTACAAGATATTAAAATACTACAAATCATGACCAGTCTTATCCAAAAGGGTATTATCAATTTTTGGACTTCCAATATAATTGTTTCCATTAGAATCTGTTTTTATATTATTAATAATTTTCTGTATATCTCCATTACGAACTCTTCTATAAATAGGATTCACAGTTCCCCCCTTAGCTCCTGACTTAGCTTTTGGATCATATTGATACTCAGAATTAACTAAAGTACCTCTGGCAGCCATAATATTTGGAATACCCCTCCCCCTTTGATCACTCTCATGTTCCAATCCTAACCCATGTGCATTTTCATGTGGAGCTGTTGATGATTCTCCCAATCCGTCTGAAACTAACCAATGTCCAGTATTACTACCTAGTTGCCTCATAAATGAACGACCTAATCTATTTTTATCTTTTTCGATTCGTATAAAATTAAGTTTTCTATCAGTATTTCCTTTGGCTAATTCTTGCGCTTCTGCTAAAGTTTTAGTTTCATAAGATATATTAAAATTAACCTTCCATCCTTTAGTTCCTCCATATGCTACTGTTCCTCCATAATTATTATACTGATAACTAATTTCATTAGCTATTTTAGCAGATAATGCTGAACTAGCCTCAGAACCATAAAAAATAAATTTTTGAGTAATTGTAATTGATTTATCTGCTTTACTTATTGTAACATCTGCCTGCTTACCATTTGGATCTACATATCTAATAGGATTCTGATAACAATACCCATAGGTATTATGGTTAAATGAGTTAAATACTCCCCCGTTGTGCTCTCCATCGATATAATGCTCAACTTCCATCACCGGATTGTAACCACTCAACGGATCCGTTGATAACCAAACAGACTCCCTCGGGTTATAATTACCTAGCTCCATAATAGTATAACCCCGTTTCCTCATCCAGTTCCTTACCATTAAACAAATAAGGAATATTCCAACTCTGGTTTCTTTCCTCAATAAACACCTCCCCAAACGGTACATATTCTACATGTTGTACTATTTGCGCGTCTAAGTTAGTAATATATCTGCTACTTCCTTATTCATGATGAGGGATTTATTTAAATAAAAAACCCCGCTAAGTGCAGGGCTTTTTATCTTATTGTTATTAAGTTATTTTGTTTCATTATTATTTAATAATAATATTAAAAACATCAAAATAGGATTTATCATAATAAATAATAACCATAAATTTTTATCTTGAGTAATCGTTCCATAAATTGATCCCATTTGAATTAATCCCAAGGAAAGAATATGCATTATTACTGTAAATATTAATAACCTTATTTGTGCTTTTTTCTTAGTAAAAAAAAGACTAAGAATAAAATATAAAATATAAAAAAATCCTAAACAATATATTGATACTTCATCTTCTCCTCCTGAACTTTGCAATTTATCTGTATAATCATAACTACCATCATCATTAAAGTACAGGAATCCTTTAGTATAATTTAAAAATTTATAACAACAAAATACTTGAAATATAATAACTATCCTTAGGGTAATTATTCTTGATATTAATAACATTTTTCTATATTGCTTCATTAATAATATTATTTAGTTTCTATTTTCATCCTCCTTTCTAATGTCAATAAATGTTTTTCCATCCAAAGCATCTTTAATAGCTTTTTGATAATTTAAAGAACGACCAGAAACTCTATTTTTCGTATCCTCTCCTTTATCTAATTTCTTTTTTAATGCTTCTTTCCCCTCATTATGTCCAAAAGTAATTTCTTGTATAGATAGGTCTCTCCCTACATATTCTTGCATATCAACGATATTCATCGCTATATATTCTATATTAGATTTTGGATCTTCTAACACATCCATTATAATATTAATATGATTTTGATTATTAATATCTAAATTTACTCTTGGATAAAATTTATTATCTAATTCAATAGCTTTTTGAACCTGAATCTGTCCTAGCCCTAAAGAGGTAGTTTTATCGGCTTTAATATTTTTTGCTGCTACATTTAAAATAGCACCCCTTATACCGGCTGTTTTTACCTGAAAAATTATACTAGCTATAGCCTGTGGTGAAATATTATATTTTTGAGCCGTTCTAACAATATCCTTTCTATATGTTTTAATTATACGTAATGCTGTACATGGTTCATTAAAATATTCTAAATATCTTAAAAACTTACTTTGCTTCCCATTCGTATCTACATAAAGAATCGGATTCTGATAACAATACCCATAGGTATTTAAGTTAAATGAGTTAAATACTCCCCCGTTGTGCTCTCCATCGATATAATGCTCAACTTCCATCACCGGATTGTAACCACTCAACGGATCCGTTGATAACCACACGGACTCCCTCGGGTTGTAATACCTAGCCCCGTAATAGTATAACCCCGTTTCCTCATCCAGTTCCTTGCCATTAAACAAATAAGGGGTATTCCAACTCTGGTTCCTTTCCTCAATAAACACCTCCCCAAACGGTACATATTCTACATGCTGTACTATTTGCGCGTCTAAGTTAGTAATATAACTGCTACTTCCCAAATGATCTGCATGATAATAATACTGCATCTTTTCATATTCTTCATTCCCTTTGCCGATTCCGCCTCCATAGGTTTGTAGTTTTTTATCCTTTCCTTCACAGCAGAAACCTGCTCCGTTTACATAATCATTATGGTCTTTTCCATGGTAAGGCACTTCAAAATACGCATAGTGGGCTTTATTTAGGGAGTAAATTCTATAAATCTTCTCTTATTCTCTCTCTGAAACATCCCGAACTCCAAGAACACAACCAATGGGACTTATTCAACACCATTGAACTTCTCAGACTACTATGCTTGGACGAGGAACTCGAATAAAATAAAAAAACCTCGCAAATGCGAGGGCTTTTTTGTGTCTATTTTAAACTTTAACTAACTTTTTAGAAAAGGTATGTAATATTAACTTCTTAAATTAAATTTAATTTGGATTTTTTTAGATTCCTTGAAAAGTCTATAAATATATAAACAAGCTTCTTTCTCTTGTTTAAATATTTTTTCATCATTTCTTGCTCCTCGTTCATCCAAATAAAAAACTTCCCAATTTCCATAATTCTCATATAAAATTATAGAATCTGGAATCAACTCACCAAATAAAGAATATTGATTAGGATTTATATCTAAATCTTTCAACTTATGTTCTAATTCTTTCCTATTCATATTATTCATTAACTTTATGGGATAGGGACTATAATTCCCCTTTTTAATAATGTATTCATATTTACTGGAGATAAAAATTGTTTACCCAAACCTGTCTGTCCAAATGCGGGTGCTATTGTCGATGATTGTACTTCAAATGGTTTTACCACTCTAAAAGCATTATAATCTCCTAAATTCCCAGGAGGTAAAGCTCTCATATTCATAGGCGTTCCTTTTGGGGAGAAATATTTTCCAAAACCACTACCAAATCTATCTATTTACATCCCTGGCATCAAATATTCTGTTTCCCAATTTCCTAAAGCTCCTCCATTTTTAGGCCAAAATTCAGTTAATGCTGTTGTAGCTGACCTTGCCTTAAATAAAGATTTTCCTAAGGATAGCGCTTTTCCAATACCATACCCTACCAACATTTTTGACCCTCCTTGAACTACACCCATTGCTACATGTTGATCCCATCTATCAAAGTAAGTACTCTTTGGTGTATCTATTGTAGGACAGGATGTACACTTTAATCCTTCTATTATTGTACTTCTCGAAATGGAATGTGTCTCTACATCATAAACGCTATGATTAGAGGAAAATACTCCGGTACTATATGTATATGTACCATCTGAATGAAAATCATATGATTCACTTATATAGCCTCTTTCATCATAAATATTATGCTTATCTACTAATATAGCGTCTTTACCATATTTATCTTTATAATTTTCAGAATTAGCTGATGGATCAAAAAATATTTTATTACCTTTCTTAATCCAATCATCAGCACCTTCTCCCTCCATCCCCGTAGGATCGGTATATCTGATAGGATTTTGATAGGTATATTGATACGGAGTTCCTGTTTTTTCAAACATTGGATCTACACTTAAAAAGATAGACTCCCTCGGATTATAGTATCTCGCCCCGTTTCCTCATCCAGTTCCTTGCCATTAAACAGGTAAGGGGTATTCCAACTCTGGTTCCTTTCCTCAATTAACACCTCCCCAAACGGTACATATTATACATGCTGTACTATTTGTGCGTCTAAGTTAGTAATATAACTGCTACTTCCCAAATGATCTGCATGATCATAATACTGCTTCTTTTCATATTCTTCATTCCCTTTGCCGATTCCGCCTCCATAGGCTTGGTGTTTTTTATCCTTTCCTTCACAGCAGAAGCCTGCTCCGTTTACATAATCATTATGGTCTTTTCCATGGTAAGGCACTTCAAAATACGCATAGTTGTCTTTTATTTAGGGAGTAACCTTTGTAAATCTTCTCTTATTTTCTATTTTTGGAACAATCCGAACTCTAAAAACACAACAATGGGACTTATTCAATACCATTGAACTCCTTAGATTGTTTTACCTCGATGATGAGATAGTGTGAAACAAAAAAACCCTTGCAATGCAAGTTTTTTTTGTTTATTACTTTAAATGTTGTATTTGTTATTACCAAATGATTTATATAAAAAATAATTTATATAATATATAACTCTCCATTATCCTACATAAAATAAATCTATTAAATCCTCTAATATTTTGCCCTCAGGAGTTAATTCATAATTTATATCAAACCCTTTTATTTGTAACTCATTAGCTGCCCAATCACGTATTTCATCAGCTGTTTCTTCATCAACTTCCAAAATAAAAAACCTATTTTCTTTGCTAACTTGATTTAGCTTTAATATTAATGCTTCATTCTCTTCAGCAAGACTATAATGTAGATAATCAAACTGATTTTTACTTAATTTTATAATCATTTTTCTAATTGTTTTAAAAGTTTAGCTGCTTTTTTTGAAGATGTTGGATTAGCAGATATAATTTTTCCTGTTTGCGGATTAATAACAACTTCTCCATATCTCCCAATAAAACGCTGACTTTGACGCCCCATTTGATCAGTAGAAACATTTCCTATTTTTAAAGGATTTTTTATTGCATCTAAAATAGCATCAGTTTTACACCCCCTTTGTAGTGCTCTATTTAAACCATGTTTAGTAAAACCTGTAACTTCAATACCATTTGCAGTTTTAATAGCTTCTTTAACAACATTCTTACTTGTTACATTAACGACACCTTGTTCTGCTCTATAAAGTAGACCACCAGCTTTTCCTATAGGAATAGCTATTGCTATTTTGAATGTAGATCCAGCTGTATTTAACTCATTCCCAAATCTATCTGCTCCTGTTATATATCCTTGTATTCCATCCCATACTAAAGCTATCGGGTTGTATTGATCTGTTTCATACACAATTCTATGAGCCCAGTCCATAAAACTTCCACTTCCATCTCCTCCATAAAACTCACCACTACTTGTCAAACCTCTTTCATTCCATGTTCCATTTGAATTTAATGTAACTTGAGTATTGTTAACTGATGTATATGTATTATTAGTTACACCATCTGAATAATCATCATAACCTAATTCCTTATAATTTTCTTGGGTAATATTTTCATCATAGATCCATTGATTACCTTTTCTTCCCCATCCATCAGGCTCCATCCCCGTAGGATCTATAAACTTAACCGGGTTCTGGAATGTATATGCATACAGTGATACATTCGGGTACTTTTCAGCTAGTGGATCGGTAGACAACCAAACAGACTCCCTCGGATTATAATACCTAGCCCCGTAATAGTATAACCCCGTTTCCTCATCCAGTTCCTTGCCATTAAATAGGTAAGGGGTATTCCAACTCTGGTTCCTTTCCTCAATAAACACCTCCCCAAATGGTACATATTCTACATGCTGTACTATTTGCGCGTCTAAGTTAGTAATATAACTGCTACTTCCCAAATGATCCGCATGATAATAATACTGCATCTTTTCATATTCTTCATTCCCTTTGCCGATTTCCCCTCCATAGGCTTGGAGTTTTTTATCCTTTCCTTCACAGCAGAAACCTGCTCCGTTTACATAATCATTATGGTCTTTTCCATGGTAAGGTACTTCAAAATCATGGTTGTTTTTATTTAGTTAGTAACCTCTGTAAATCTTCCCTTATCCTCTCTTTGTAGCATAAGAAATTACAAGAACACACTCAATGGTATATTTACAATATCATTGAATTTCTGCTTTCCCTTATATCCCTAAGGATGAACTGGAGATGTTGGATTTAATTAAAACAAAGAGCCTTAAAAAGAAAAAAACCGCGAAATGCAGTTTTTTTTTATAGGTTAACTATTATGGTATTCATTTAATACTAAACAAAAATACTATTACTTACAATCACTTCTATACTTATTAGACGCATCATATACTCGACTTAAAGAATCTGTATATAATTCCAGCACTAATTCCTACATCATAATTTCTAATCAAAACCCTATATATGTGCTATTAGGTTATAATATCATTGAATCACTTAACTTTAATAAATTAGAGTTTTTATTTCTCTTAATATAAGTTTTTCCAATATCGAATCATTCCTATATAAAATTATTTTAAACACAAAAAATCATATACTTTAGGGAAGACATCTTTTAAATACTTTCTACTAAATTCTTCCTTATTTTTATTAGAATACATTAAACCAATATCCAAATATCCCTTTACTTTATTTTTATCATTATTATTAATGTTTTTTATCGAATCTAAATATGTATCCTCTCCTATTCTTTCTATCAAATCTACTAATATAGAACCATGATCATAACCTACAGCATCATCAAAATTTAATAATGATATTTTTTTTATAGAAATATTATCCCCGGAAAGAGCTCTCTTTAATAAACTACAATAATTAAGTTGATATTTTTCTTTTGAAACTGTACTTAGTAATTCACTAACCTCCAATCCCTCTACACTACATTTATTACTACATGATGATATTTGAATACAAATTAAAACCAATAAACAAATAATTTTAAATTTTATCATAATTTAATTACTTTTTTTCTGGAACTTTATCATCTCCTTTAACAGTAAGAGTTCCATAATTCGTTAACTTAGAAAAAGGATTCCATTTTTGCCTACCTCTTTTCTCTGGTACTGTAGTTGTAGTAGTTCCTTCGATAGCTCCTTTTATAATACTCCATTCTTCTTTTCTATCCTCAACTGAAATATCTGCAGTAACACACCCCCAACTCTCAACACCTAAATGCAACCTAAATCCATCTCGTCCATTGGTATCATCTCTATCATTATATCTATTATGATCTTGTTTATCTAACCTAAACCAATCTTTATGTTTTGTATCTGCATTATTATCTAAAATATCATATGTGCCATTTGGAATAGCTCTCTGTTGAGGTCTATTAGGATCTCTTGTTACCTCTCCATTTTCGGCTAACCCACCTGTAAATACATTTTTTATTAGAATACCATAATTATACTGCTTTTTATCTTTCCCTGTTAACTTGCTATATTCTTTTGCTGAAACAAACTTATAGCTTAATTTAGGATTAATCTTACTCTTATCTGGAATTATTGCTAAAAGATTTGTTGATTTATTAAACACAGCTACTACCTGTTTTCCATTAGGATCAACTAAAAGCACCGGATTCTGATAACAATATCCATAGGTATTTAAGTTAAATGAGTTGTAAACTCCTTCATTATGTTCTCCATCAATATAATGCTCATCCTCTAATATTGGATTATAACCACTCAATGGATCCGTTGACAACCAAACAGACTCCCTCTTGTTGTAATATCTAGCTCCGTAATAGTATAACCCCGTTTCCTCATCCAGTTCCTTGCCATTAAACAGGTAAGGGTTATTCCAACTCTGGTTCCTTTCCTCAATAAACACCTCCCCAAACGATACATATTCTACATGCTGTACTATTTGTGCGTCTAAGTTAGTAATATAACTGCTACTTCCCAAATGATCTGCATGATTATAATACTGCATCTTTTCATATTCTTCATTCACTTTGCCGATTCCTCCTCCATAGGTTTGGAGTTTTTTACCTTTGCCTGCACAACAAAAAACTGCTCCGTTTACATAATCATTATGGTCTTTTCCATGGTAAAGCACTTCAAAATAAGCCTTGAACATAACAACTGAGATATTTACAACGCTATTGAACTCCTCAGATTGCTCTGCATAGACGAAGAAATTAGTTAAATAAAAAAAACCGCTTATTGCGGGGCTTTATTATTCTTATTCTAACTACTAATAAAGTATAAGAACCTGTGGTGCATTTAGAAATTAAAATTTAATCTTATCAATATCAAATATCTATGTTTTTACCTCAGAATTATTTTTTATCCTAATATTAAATTTTTAAGATATTGGTGGTTATTTTGAATGTAATTATTAGTATTGAAAATATTATTTTACTAATATTCAATGATTTTTATTCTTTCTCTAAATGCACCACGGATTATAAGGATATATTTTAATAGCATGTTGTAATTATAGGATAATCTGAATAAACAATCTGCCAATATAGAGAACCTGCTATTTCTATATAATCATACTTTTTAGGTATATTTAAACGTAATATTCCTCTCCCCCTCACATCTTCTATTTCTATCTTTTTTGTATTGGAAGGTACTTTATAATACCAAGAAAGCAAGCAATGTTCTTCTTTATTCTTATAAAATACATCTATTGTATCTTTTTTATTTACAACTACATATCGCCCTCTAAATGATTCCCCATGGATAATCACATATTTAATTTTTTCTTTTTTTAGAGAATCTGGAAGAAGATGTTTAAAATATTCTTCTATTGTTGCTATATATGTAGAATCTTTTTTCATAAAATATTCCTTTGTATGTGTATAATACGAAACAGGAATCTTACTAGAATAACAGCCTATTGTAAGCAGATATATAGTAATAAAAAATAAACTACAAATTATATTTCTTATCATAATTTATTAGTTTTGATTATACTCTTCGAATTTTTCCGATAAAAACTGTTGCTGGAACTCTATATTAGTCCTCATCCGATCTGTCTGTTTCTGATTTAATTCTAATCCTCCAGTCTTTTGAAATTTTCTTATTTCATTCTCGCCAGAGTTCATTAGATTATTTATATTCTCAGGTGTATTCTCTATTATCAAATTACCATTTTTATCTTTTTGACCATCCCATATATGAGCCAATCCTGCAGAATGTCCCATTTCATGCGCTATAACAGATACATCATCCTTAACATATGAAGTACCGTCTGAGGATCTATTCAAATGGGTTTGACCTAATATTAAACCTTCAATTTTACCATTTTTACCATATACAGGAATTGATGCTCTTCCAAACTCTAAAGTATAAATAGCATTATTATCCTGAACTATATTTATATTCAATCCTTTATTTTGAGATAATATTTTAGAGACTTCATTTAATTTTAATGCCAACTGGTCTGCACTTCCTTCGTAATTATTTACTTTTACTTTCCAGGTTACATTCGTTACTCCCCCCTTAACACTCTCTACAATCGCCTGTTTTCCATTAGGATCTACTAAAAGAACCGGATTCTGATAACAATACCCATAGGTATTATGGTTAAATGAGTTAAATACTCCCCCGTTGTGCTCTCCATCGATATAATGCTCAACTTCCATCACCGGATTGTAACCACTCAACGGATCCGTTGATAACCAAACAGACTCCCTCGGATTATAGTACCTAGCTCCATAATAGTATAACCCTGTTTCCTCATCCAGTTCCTTGCCATTAAACAAATAAGGGGTATTCCAACTCTGGTCCTTTCCTCAATAAACACCTCTCCAAACGGTACATATGCTACATGTTGTACTATTTGTGCGTCTAAGTTAGTAATATAACTGCTACTTCCCAAATGATCCGCATGATAATAATACTGCATCTTTTCATATTCTTCATTCCCTTTGCCGATTCCCCCTCCATAGGTTTGGAGTTTTTTATCCTTCCCCTCACAGCAGAAGCCTGCTCCGTTTACATAATCATTATGGTCTTTTCCATGGTAAGGTACTTCAAAATACGCATAGTGGGCTCTATTTAGGGAGTATCCTCTGTAATTCTTCGCTTATCCTTTCTTTGTAGCATAAGGAATTCCAAGAACACACTCAATGGAACATTTACAATATCCTGCAGCTCTTCCGCTCATTCATCCCCAAAGATGAATTGGAATTATTGGATTTACTCAATAGAGAAGAGTAAAAAATATTCATTCAAATAAAATTATTAAATTTATTCTATAAAAAATGATAGAACTATTATTAAATGATATCACCAAAATTCCTGTTGACGCTATAGTTAACGCGGCTAATACTTCTTTACTTGGAGGTGGTGGTGTTGATGGGGCAATACATAAAGCTGGAGGTAAAGAAATTCTTCAAGAATGTCAAAAAATTAGAAATAAACAAGGAGGTTGTAAAGTTGGTGAAGCAGTTATAACATCAGCTGGAAAACTTCCTGCTAAATTTGTAATACATACTGTTGGTCCTGTATGGAATAATGGAAAACATAACGAAGAGAGTTTATTATCATCCGCTTATAAAAATAGCTTAAAACTTGCATCTGATAATCAGATTCTTTCAATTTCCTTTCCTAACATTAGCACTGGAATTTATAAATTCCCAAAAGAAAAAGCTGCTGAAATTGCTATTCAAACTGTTTTGAATTTTCTTACTACAACAGATAAAATAGAGAAAGTGATTTTTGTTTGTTTAGATAAAGAAAATTATAATATCTACACAAAATTATTAAAACAAAACAACCCGCTTTAAGCGGGTTGTTTATCATATTAATATTTCTTCTAATTGCTTAAAAACTTTTTCTTTTTCTTCCTTTTGATTAGGCTCTAAAAGAACATTTAAAAGTTGTTCTTTTTTTTTATTGTCCCAAACAAAAATCCCTAGCCAATCTAATTCCCAAAAATCAATATTACCTCCTATTTTCTCGGAATTAAATTCAATTTGATATAAAGATCCAAAATCACCTCTTTCAAAAAATTTATATTCAAACTCATATCCATTTAATTTTGGTAATACCTCTTTTTTAAACCATTCTATGTTTATTATATCATTCATATAAATCATTTAGTTTTTAAAATAGGAGTAAGGTTTTTTACTTTTGGTAATAACTGCCCTCCTTGTTTCTGTAAAGCTCCTTGCATTGCTTTTCCTGCATTAGGTCCAATAACTTTAAACCAACCCTCTTTACCTCCTTGTAGTAAACTATTTGTTGGTACTTGAAACTCTGCATATACAGACCCTTTAGCTGCCGAAGTAAAAGCATTTTGCCCTCCTGTAGCTACAAATGTTTGGCCTCCTGCCCCTTCAACCATTTTACCTGTTTTTACCATTATTTCATATTCAGCTTTAGACATCCACCGTCCTACAGTTGTCATTCCTACTTTACTAGTATTTCCAATAACACCTCCTACAACCTTACCTCCTACTTTCAATATAACTCCTCCTGCTAACGATCCTGCTGAAGTAGTTACTAATTCGTTAGTAAAATTCTCCTCAACCTGATCATAAACCTTTTTCTCTGGAAAATTTGTATTTAAATACTTATTTGAAAGTCTACCTATCCAATTATCTGTATTCTTATGAACTAAACGCCCACTTCTATCCTCCTCTAAAATATCCTGCCCTTTTGAATCTACATTTTTTGGTAATTCTTTTCCTACATATGTCCAACCAGCCCTAGTAGTTTCTTGACTAGTTGCATTTTTATCATCTAAATATTTACCATGTTTGTTTTTTATCCAGTCATCAACACTTTCTCCTTTCATCCCCGTAGGATCGGTATAATTAATTGGATTTTGGTAGGTATACTGATACGGAGTTCCTGTTTGTTCAAGCATTGGATCTACGCTTAAGAACACGCTCTCCCTCGGGTTGTAGTACCTAGCTCCGTAGTAGTATAACCCCGTTTCCTCATCCAGTTCCTTGCCATTAAACAAATAAGGAATATTCCAACTCTGGTTCCTTTTCTCAATAAACACCTCCCCAAATGGTACATATTCTACATGCTGTACTATTTGCGCGTCTAAGTTAGTAATATAACTGCTACTTCCCAAATGATCTGCATGATCATAATACTGCTTCTTTTCATATTCTTCATTCCCTTTGCCGATTCCGCCTCCATAGGCTTGGTGTTTTTTATCCTTTCCTTCACAGCAGAAGCCTGCTCCGTTTACATAATCATTATGGTCTTTTCCATGGTAAGGCACTTCAAAATATACATAGTGGTCTTTATTTAGGGAGTAAATTCTATAAATCTTCTCTTATTCTCTTTCTGGAAGATCCCGAACTCCAAGAACACAACCAATGGGATATTTACAATATCACTGAACCCCTACGTTCCCTTATTCTTGTTGATGAGTTGAAACTTTTTGATTTCTTGAATAAGATTCCTAAATGAGCCCCTTGCAATGCAAGAGTTTTTTTTCATCTATAAACAGGTCCTTATTGAGGGATAATCCAAATAAACTATCTCCCACTCATTAAATCCAGAAACCTCTATATAATCATATTTTTTAGGAATCTTTAACTTTAACACTCCTCTGCCTCCTACATCTTCTATTTCTACTTTTTTTGTATCAGAAGGAATCTTATAATACTTAGAAAATATACAAAGTTCCTCTTTGTTTTTATAAAACTTATCTATAGTATCTTTTTTATTGATAACTATATAACGCCCTCTAAAGGATTCTCCATGCAAAATAATATACTTAACCTTCTCTTTTTTTAATGAATCGGGGAGATATTCAGCTGCATATTCCTCTATCTTTTCAACATACATTGAATCTCTTTTCATTAAATCCTCTTTGGTTGTTATATAGTAACTTATTGCAATCTTACTGGTTTTACAACTCAAAATAAAAACTAAGATAAATGACACTATGCTGAAATTTAAAAATATTCTCATTCTTTTACTGGTTTTTATGTTCTTCTAATTTTCCGATAAAAACTGTTGCTGGAACTCTATATTAGTCCTCATCCGATCTGTCTGTTTCTGATTTAATTCTAATCCTCCTGTTTTTCGATTTGATGGAACATTTTCATCAGAGTTCATTAGATTATTTATATTCTCAGGTGTATTCTCTATTATCAAATTACCATTTTTATCTTTTTGACCATCCCATATATGAGCCAATCCTGCAGAATGTCCCATTTCATGTGCTATTGTATATACATCATCCTTAACATATGCAGTACCGTCTGATGATCTATTCAAATGGGTTTGACCTAATATTAAACCTTCAATTTTACCATTTTTACCATATACAGGAATTGATGCTCTTCCAAACTCTAAAGTATAAATAGCATTATTATCCTGAACTATATTTATATTCAATCCATTATTTTGAGATAATATTTTAGAGACTTCATTTAATTTTAATGCCAACTGGTCTGCACTTCCTTCGTAATTATTAACTTTTACTTTCCAGGTTACATTCGTTACTCCTCCCTTAACACTCTCTACAATCGCCTGTTTTCCAGTAGGATCTACTAAAAGCACCGGATTCTGATAACAATACCCATAGGTATTATGGTTAAATGAGTTAAATACTCCCCCGTTGTGCTCTCCATCGATATAATGCTCAACTTCCATCACCGGATTGTAACCACTCAACGGATCCGTTGACAACCACACGGATTCCCTCGGATTGTAATACCTAGCTCCGTAATAGTATAACCCCGTTTCTTCATCCAGTTCCTTGCCATTAAACAAATAAGGGGTATTCCAACTCTGGTTCCTTTCCTCAATAAACACCTCCCCAAATGGTACATATTCTACATGCTGTACTATTTGTGCGTCTAAGTTAGTAATATAACTGCTACTTCCCAAATGATCTGCATGATAATAATACTGCATCTTTTCATATTCTTCATTCCCTTTGCCGATTCCCCCTCCATAGGCTTGGAGTTTTTTATCTTTGCCTTCACAGCAGAAGCCTGCTCCGTTTACATAATCATTATGGTCTTTTCCATGGTAAGGCACTTCAAAATACGCATAGTTGTCTTTTATATCCTGCAGGCTACGTTCGTATTTTTCTTTCCAGTTTATTTTTACTCCTCGTAGGTCATCGCCGGCATATTCTATTCTGCGAGGATCGGCCCCGAAGCTTTCTATATCGCCGAGTTTACTTACTATTCGTTGGCTTCCTATGTAGTAATGTTTGGTGTATTTCCCGTTAGGGCTCACTACTAAATACGGATTGATATAGGCGGTGAATCGTCCGGTTTGGGTGTTCCCTCCGGCAAATAGTGCGTTTACATACATCTGTTCACTCTCTCCGCTGGTTTTTATCACTCTTTCTCCTGCTGCATCATACCAATAGTTGCTTACATATCCGTTGTCATCAAGGGCACGTAGGCGGTTTTCTTCATCCCAAAGCAGTTTCCTTTCTCCGGTTTTATCGGTTATGGTGCCGTCTTTCTTTTTCTGGCTGGTATTTACGTAAATAAGGTTCCCGTTAGGGTCGTACTGCCAGTCTTGTTTTTGTTCTCGCTTTTCTTGGATTTTTTCTTCTTCGTTACGGTAATTCTGATCTGCCAGTGAGGTGATTTGATTCTTTTTTTGGGAATCATACTTATATTTCAGCTCATACCCTGCACTCAACCCTCCGTCAAACATAATGTTCTTTTGGGTCAGGTCTTGTTTTTTGCTTACTATGTTATGAAGGTTATCATACTCCATGGTGAGTTGGTATCCGGCGGTTTTCCCGTCTGCTCCGGTATAGGTACCTCCGGCTGAGGATAAGCGGTATAGGCTGTCATAGGTATACTCATGCTTCATTTGTCCTCCCGGATTATTGGATGAATTTCCCGGTAGTGGGGCCTGGTTGGCTACACTTAATACATTGCTTACGGCATCGTAGGTATAACGGTTATCCATTATCTGGGTTCGGTTGCCTGCAGGAGTCCATACTTGTAAGTCCGTCAGCCTGCGGCGTTGTGGATCATAGGTATAGGTGGTTTCGGTACCGTTGCAGTATTTCAGGTAGTTCCTTTGCTCGAATTTATCATAACCTATCTGGTTTACATAGTTGTAACTGTAGGACTTGCTGCCTTTTACTCCGGTCAATAGCCCGGCAGTATTGTAGCTATAGCTTACTTTTTCTTCATCCGGATAGATGATCTGTTCTATTCGGTTCCAGCTGTCATAGCGCATCTTGGTTACATAGGTGGCTATGGCCTGGTTCGGAATGACCACGGTGCGGCGTACTTCGGTTACTTCTCCCAGGGTTCCGTATTTAAATTCTTGGGCTCCGGTGGCATCTTCTTGCAGCATAAGCCTGCCGACACGGTTTTCTTTGGCATTCTTATTCCCGTAGTAATAGGTTACATTGTTTTCGGGATGTTCCGGATAGGTAATTTTCTTTAGCCGTGTATATTCGTATTTATAGTATATAAATTCATTGGTTGGGGCTAAGTTTGAGGTCTGGCGGCTAATTACATTTCCTAGGTCATCATAGTCTAAGGTTACGGTTCCGGCAGAAGGATGGGTAATTTGTATCCTATTTCCCAACATATCATATTTAGAAGTGGTCTTCTGTCCTTCGGTATCGATTACCTCGGTCAACTGTTGGATGCCGTCATAGGTGAAACGGGTGGTTATAGTTCCTGATGGACCGGATAATTGTTCGGTTTTTACTGTTGATCCGGATCCGTTGGTATAGGTGGACTGTTTTCCTCCTAAGGCATCGGTGGTAGTGGTTACCCGGGTATGATCCGAAGGGTTCAGGGTATAGGCTGCGGTACTCTGGGTTTCATCCGGAAGGGTGGTTTCCTTCATTCGGTCTAAGACATCATAACGCGTGCGGGTTGGGGCTACGGTATCAAAGGTGCGGTTGAATATGAGTTTGTTGGACGGGTCTTCGGTTACGGGATAGTAACTTTCAATTACTCTTCCAAACGGGTCATATTTGTTTCTACCGCTTACTATCCAGACTTCTTTGGTCTTCGGATGGCTTCCTTGTGCATCGGTTTCGGTAATTATTCCTTCTTTTTTCACTTGTAGGGCTTCACCGAAGCCGTCTACAAAGCTTACCGTTTCTATATCGTCTCCCGGATGTTGCGGATCGTAATGTCGGGTTACGGCATAGGCCGGACGTTTTATTTCGCCGTTCTCATCTAATTCTGCCGTAGGCTGATATTCATATTTAATGGTATAGGGCACATTGAGCTCCAATTCGTTAGGTCCGGTTATCGTTAGGATTCTTCCTAAATTATCCAAGGTAGTTTCCATAAAGTACCCGTTGATGTCTTTCGTGCTTAACGGTATGCCGTATCGGTAGTCATAATTTTCTAACAGACTGGTATACCCGTAGGCATCGTCTATGCGTTCTAAATACATATGGTATTTTGAATCATATCGGTACTTATACCACATCTGTTCGTTTTTGATGTTTCCCGGTAAGGTTTTTTGCGTAATATTCCCGTAAATATCATAAGTATATTTAGTTATTATAGGCAATCTTTTTTGATCAATTTTTATTATTTGGGTTATATGATTGGCATAATTATAATCATATGATATGTCTGTAAACCTATATATATCTATTTCATTATCATCAACAATACCAATGCTTCTCGCTAATCCATATATATGCTTGGCTGGATTCCCACCATAATAAATTTCGGTAATGTAATTACTCTCGCCGGTTCCGTTTTCTCCTAAATTTCCTTTGTCACTATATTTGTAACGAATAACTTCTCCTAAATTAGATGAAAGCCCTTTTATACCATATTCATAGAAAGATTCATTTATTATCATTCCCCTATCTCCTCCTTCGTATACTATATTTTGGATATACTTAAGCGGGGTATAGGACGATTGGTTATCGGAACATAAGGGGGTGCTAGTTATTTCATAATCGGCTACTCCTTTTTGTTTTACTTCATATTCGTAATATTTATGTAATGTTTCTGTGTATTTATTCCCGGATCCGTCCTGCAAGGTGCTCTTGAGCAGATTGCCGGCATGGTAGTAATCGCTTACGTCATATTCTTGTATTGTGCTTCGGTAGATTTCATTGTTTTTTTCGGTATCGATGCTGTGGATCTCTACTTTGCCGAATCCTAAGAATTCTCGCTCGTGCCTGTCTTGTTTCCCTTGGGTATATACATATTCTACTCGGGTATTGGAACCGTCATCTTTTATGCCGTCTTCGGTCTCTACTGAGGATAATACCCATTTCCCTCCGGGATGGTCATAGGTGGCCACGGTATGAGTATAATCCAGGGTGAATTTTCCGCCTAGGGAATTGGATACCGTTTTGAGTTTATTGGTTTTTCCTATAGCCGACCTTTTTACTTTTATACTTCCTGTATTGCTTGTCCAAACCATATCGGGATACCCATCTGCATCTACATCTTTTATTTCAAAAGACGTTACTGCGGTGGAAGTGGTAGAGCTGACTCCCGGGTTCAGCGTTAATTTCAATGGAATTGAAAATGGCAACGGAATCGTAATATTTATGTTATAGGAAACATTCGTAGATATACTTACTGAGGAAGACTTGGAAATACGGCTCATTTGCTTCCATTCTATTTCCGGGGCAAAGGAGGCTCCTTTATTTAGGGAAACCCAGGCTTGCCCATCACTCATTCGTACTTTATCTACCAACCCGTCATTGTTTACATCTATAAAGCTGAATTTTGAAGTATTGGTGACTGTATTTACATTAATTCCTCCGGAAAAACTTGAGGAAGCTACATCTTGACTTTTTGCTTTTCTAAATGCTTCTAAGCCTAGTTCTACTCCTCCACTTATGATTTCGGATTTACCTTTCTGTATTTCGTCTATATCCCAATCTATCTCTGATGTAAAGCCATAGCCTAAGTTTAGGCGTACTTTTCCATTTTTATATATTTTGTCAGGAAGTCCGTCTCCATTGATATCCATAAGGGTATGTTCTACTTTTTCACTGATTTTAGGTGCGCTAAATGATAAATCTACTGAACTGATCCCTACTTCTGATGCTTTTGCATTTGCTGAGTTCTTTTTTTCCCCATCACCTTTTTTGGTTAATATGGAAACGGCTGTAATGGGGTTGGCACCAAAAGCATAAGCTTTACTGGTACTGGTACTGTAGTGGTTCCCTTTATAGCCTTTACCGGCATCGGCTATTTCTCCGTCAAATCCTCCCCGGGTATTGGTGTATTGGATTTTATGGGGGGTGATGATATCCGGATAACCGTCCCCGTTCATATCGGAAAATGATATTTGGGTTTCATCTGAACCTTCGGAATCACTATAATTAAGCGAAACTCCTACAGATGCTCCCACCTGTTTAGTGGTATTTTTAGATTTGCTGGTAAGATTTACTCCCACTGCTGTTGATCCTTGTAAACATCCTCCTTCTTTAGATGGTTTACTGCTCATTCCTTCTAAAGGGTTAGTCAGCCGTACTTCTTTTTCTCCTAAACGGGAAGCACTCATTATGGTGCCTTTGTTATACACGTATCTGTCTGCTCCGGCCCAATAACTTTTGGTTTCTGTATCTAATCCTATAGGGATAAATATCATGGTCCTTGGATCCAACTGCGTATTTTCATTTTCCGGAAGGACCAATTCTTTTTCTTTCATAGGTTGGGAATACCGTCCGGCATTGGCATTGTATATAAATTGTCCCCAGCCTCTATACATGGGACCGAATCCTCTTTCTTGCTCCGGGGTAAATACGTTTCCTCTGATTTGGACTGGAAGACCTTCTTCCGGCTGAATTGTAAATTGTAAGGCTTTCAGGTTTTTGATGATTCCTTTATCTTGTGTATATCCTTCTATCCATATATTTTCTGTGGCGGAAAGAGAGGAGTACAATTCTATTACATCAGCCGTTGGAGTGGTGATTATTCCTTTGTATAGGGTTATTGCATATTTTGTTAATAAGCCGGTTTTTTTCTTGACGGAAATATGTATATCTCCACTAAATTCGTCAACTTCTGATGGATTTTCAGGGATTATATCCGAAGTAATGGTAAGTCTTATGGATTGTTTTACATCATCTGCTTCTTGATCAAAATTTACCGGATAATAGCTACCTTGTTGTATTTGTCGGTAAATACTGTAATTAACAGTCGCCGGTAAAAAATCATCATCTTCATCTACTTTTATTTGGGGTTTCCAGTTTACTTCTTTCCAATTCACATTAGTAGGCGAAGTAAGAGAAAAATAAAAGTTGGTGAAGGTTGAGCCTTCTGGGACTTTTATTTCTAAATTCCCTGCGTAGGTTTCATTCCAAGCAAAGGTTTTTTCGTAAATCTGTATTTCTTGTGAGCGATCATCATTCGCCTGAATCACTTTAACTGTTACATTATCTGAGGTAATCGGCTTTTCTAAAACTCCTGATATTATTACTTTTTTAAATTCCGGTACGCGAGTTACTGTACTTTGAGAGGCTATGTTGGCTTCTTTTGATGGGAAAATGTATACTTTCTGACCATCCGGATTCTCAATATCGAGTGCGGTTTTGATATTTTCTGATTCTATATAGGTTATTACAGGATCCCAATTTACCTGGTCAAAACTGCCATTAGACATTTCTTGATTTCCGGACTGTACTCTAAAATAAATTTTATCTCCTTGGTTTATAGTCTCCGGCAGGGTTACATGGGTTGGGTAAGATGAAAAATCTCCTTTGTTTATACTTTTATTCCATCTTTCGGTCCCTTTAAATTGTATGGCTACTCTTACTCCATCCGATTTTTCGTATTCTTCGAGATCATAATCTCCTTGTGGTGATAGAAGCTGCACGTCTCCTTCTATTTTTATTTTCCCGTCAAAGGGGGCTTCCCATACTTTTACTATATCGTAAAGCGGAGAGTTGTAAATGAGATCTTCTTGTTCTTTAGGATCTACCTGGGTATCTGAACTGTCTACAAAGCCTCCTCCCATAATAGGGCTTGGGGTAAGTGAACTTTGCAGGGTAAAACTAGGAACCGGATTTCCTTCTTTATCCCAGGTTATATGGTTAAAATATACTTTCCCATGGGATACTATATCTATAAGTCCATCATGGTTTACGTCTGTAAAATAAACAGTAGTTGTTGTATTGGTACTCCCGGTGCTTTTTCCTACTGTTGCCGAAGCTATTCCATATCCCGCCCTAGCTGAACCGCCTCCGTTGGAAGTGTTAGACTTGGTTTTAGAAAATTGGTTTACTCCTTTTATGGCTATAGGTTTACCAAAATTATCTCCTTTGAAAGGGGGTAATAGACATGGCTCATAATAAAGCATTCCTTTTTCCTGGTATACTTTATCCGGCAACCCGTCTCCGTTTATATCTATAAATGTGGACTTTCCTTCTGTAACGCTGGTTGAATAGCTATAACTTCCTCCCGCAGTACCACTGTTGAAAACTGTATCTCCGTTAAAGTATCCTAATCCTGTATAAAATGAACCTCCATAGGAAGTGGTGTTACTTTGGTTTAGTCTTACTCCTTGACTTGCCCAAGATTCTTCCTCTTCTTTAAATGGGACATATCCTTCTTGTGATTTTACATCGTCATAATAATCAAAACGGTTGGAAGTAAATTCTTCCCCTTTATCGTCTTTATGGGTTACCTGGTCTAAAAGGTCTGTATAAAAAGCTCCTGATTTATATTGTAGGTCATATTCTCTTAGTTTTTTTCCTTCAAAATTTACTTCTACACGGGTTAAAAGTTGGTTTTGGGAAGCTAGAAAACCATATCGGGCATTACTTTTTTGTTTTTGTTTTTGTTGGGTTTTGTCGAATTTTACTACGGTATGGGGCGATTCTCCTCGGTTTCCGGCATGGACTTCTTTCAGGTATAAGGCCTTTGAGGTGATTCCGCCTCTTACGGGTTCATCCACCTGTTCGTATATATACTCTATGTAATCGCCATGAAGTTCTTCTACTCGTGAAAGTTTCCATTCGGCTATTACTTCTTGTTGTTCTCCATTGGCATTGGTGAAGTTCCCTTTAAGTACCCCGTTATTCCCTCCATAGATATAACGGGTCCCTTTGCGGTCTGTCACTTCCCAGGTATAACTCCCCGGGGTGTTCCCTTTTCTTATTATGCGGGTGAAACTGCCTTCTTTTCGTTGGTAAAAAAGACGGTCCTGCACTCGGACTTCTTTTTCTCCACGGTGTGCTAATAGGGGCTTTCCGTCGGCTCCCCGGGTTAATAACTGAACTCCCTCTAAAAGGTAAGTTTCGGTTTCCCGGGTTTTATCATATCGGGGAACTCCCCAACGGGTATCTAAGGTGATTCCGGGTATGTTTAAATCCCAACCTTCTCCCAACCAACCGTCGGAGGCATCACTATTGTATTGTATGCCTAATGATGGGACCATTCCGTTTCGTGCCGGTGGCATCTCAAAGTTGTATGACAGGCCGGCTGTTCCTTTGTTGTTCGATTGGGGGGGAGAAAGTACGTTTACTTTTGCCAAAGGGTCGGCTACCTTAATGTCACTCATCGTGGTTGGGGTAAATCCTTGGGTCTCGGGCGACTCCGGCGCCTGTACCACTCCATTTATCATATCTGTAAAATGGGTAGTATGGGATATTATTATTTGTTTTTGGGTGTCTACACTATCTCGTTCTAATGCTACCCAGTGGCGGCTATTTATGTCAAAATAGTAGGTTTGTATATCTTTTTCGGTATAGCCGTTGGGTATCTTGGTCCGGTCATAGGCTATCTTTACGGTTGCTCCTTCTTTAAAATGCTCTCCGTGTGGTAAAAATTTGTATCCTTCGGAGCCTGAGGTTACATTTTGTAATCCCATGTCTAAAGGGGGTAAATCTACTGACCTTAATCCTCGGATTATTATATTTTTATCTGTGAGCAATTTCTCTCCTTGTACTTCTATTTCTGCGCCTGATAAGGAAAGGTGGTTTTGGCTATTCTGTTTTTTAAAGGTTTTCTGGGTTTCTAAAGGGGCTGCTGACAGGGTATGGTGGTAATCCGGTTTGCCTGAAATGATACGGGTTAATATTTTATTTTTATTTTGTCCCGTGCTTATTTCTACTTCCGAAACTACTCCGGGTAGTATGATTTCAAACCTTCCGTTATTTACGCAAACTTGATTCCCGTTAATTTCTATTTGGTGAAGGGATTTTTGTGTTGTAAAGCCTTTTACATAGGTGTCGTTCCCTGCATAGGCATAAGATTCGGCTACTACTTCTCGTGAGGCGATTGGGGTGGGATCTATTTCTATGGCTAGGTTCTTTATTTTATATCCGTATTCTGCTTTTTCGGGAACTGTAAATAATATATAGTTTTCTCCTTTTTTAATTTCATCATATCGCAGCTCTTCTTTCTGGAGCGTCCATCGGGCATTGGATTGTACGAGATAACCTCCTTGGGAGGGTAAATCGTTAATGCTCCGGGAAACCCCGCTTTGGTCCGATACTCCGTAAAGTTCATAGGTTAAGTATACTCTTTGATTTTTCTCGGGGGCTTTTTCCAGGTAGACCTGGAACATATTGTCTTCGGGATTATCAAAGTTTTTGTGGGCTACTTTGCCTATTTCTCCTTCATCCTGCCCGGATTTGTAATAATAGAGTGTTGCCGGGGATTGTATCTTTCTATTTGAAAGTGTTTTTTTTGCTGATTCTTGTGTGGCGGATGTTTCTAAATTTTTTAGCTCTGCTTCCTGTCCGGAAAATTCTGCGGAACGGGCTTTTTTTCCTTTTTGTATTATGGGAATGCGCACAGTTTTTCTTTTTACTCCCCGTGCTTTGGACAGATAAGGGGCAAAGCTCTGAAAAACCATTGTTATAAGTAGGAAATAGGCGATTCCTTTTGCTCGTTTCTGGCTTAATTTCATCATGGTATGACTGAATTTCTAGTTAGTTTATGCTTATTTTCTTGGTAAATTCTCCTTCTGAAGTAAATACTTTTACGATATAAACTCCTTTTGGTAGGGTATCTAATTCTATCTGATGCTCGGTTCTGCTTTCTGAAATATCTTTACTATACATCAGGTTTCCTGAAAAATCAAATACTGCTAAAGTCAACGTTGAGGATTCTTTTAGTTGTATTTTAGCTGTAATGGATGATTTATTGGTAAAGTCTTTATAATATAATACTAAATTATTGGCTTTATCTTCTTCTACTTGTGGGTTAGGTATAATAGGGGCTATGGTTGCCTTGCAATTGGTTTCTAATGTTATGGGGGTTTCTATGGTAGATTCTGATAAATCCTGCCTTTGTACTCCTTGTAAATGCCATGGGTGTGGCTTATGGTGTTTTATGTTATAAATCCCTTCTACCGGGTCATTGAGTTTAAAGGTGTAAAATTGCATAACATTGTCGGAAAATTTATCGGTAGCGATGGTTGTTCCGTTTACTTTATATTCTACTACCCCGGGGGCTGTATTCTGTACCTGAATGAAATCTCCGGCACTAAGCTGAATCCCTGCTATTGGGGTAGTTTTTTTTATGTTATCGGTGATCTTATATATTTTTCCCTGAGTAATTTCAATTCCGTTTCTTACATATATATCCGGCAAACCGGGTACCGGTGGGGTAAAGCCCATTTGGTAATTTTGAGCTTCGGATTTATAATGGGTTTCTAAAAAACCATAGGAAGTTGAGGAGTTTACATAAAACTGACTGTTCCCCTTGGATTCTATATTCTCTGTTGTAGGTACCAGGTTAAAACCTCCTATTTCTTTTAGCTTCAATGTGTAATTCCCTGATGGGATGCCTGTAATCTCATATTTTTCTTTGCCAAAGAAGGTGCCTTCTTTTTCTATTTGTGTGGTCTCTATATTATAAAGCTGATACTGAAAGCCTTCGTCGCCTCTTTCTATTTTTAGGGTTATTTTTCCGTCTTTTTGTGTGACTCCTAAGCCGTCACAACTCGGGTTTTCTTTTTCTATTTTAGCTATCAGATTGCTTTCTCTGTAAGCAAAGGTAAAAGCATCTTTGCCATTATTATCTGTATCGAAAAAGATATTGTTGAATATAATTTTTGTTCGATCCTTATCATTTTCGTCTACAGGGTATATTTCTGTATTTTCCGGGTTAAATTTGCCTGTCCCGGAACGGTCTATTAACATATAGCTAAGGGACCCTGTGGGTTGGGAATAATTCGCAAATTCTTCGGCCCTTCCTTTGCCATAGGAGAGCTCTATTCTGTTGCCCGTATCTATAAAGCCCTCGGCGCGAAGGTTATTTATACGGATGTCTTGATTATAATTATAGGCGCCGATGCTTACATAAAAATCTTTATCTATATCTTCTTTATCGATAAAAATATGGGGTATTGCCTGTCCACTTTGGGGTTGTGCCCAACCGTTGGCACTGATTATAATTGATTCTTTGGTCTTGGTAATGCGCATTTGTGTTCCGGCGAAGGCTTTAAGCATCCAGCGATTTCCCCACTGCGGATAACCTTTTATAATAGGATATACCTCTCCTCTTTCATTTATATATATTCCATAATCATTAGCATTATTTATTTCAGGAATACTCGGGGTCCCGAATTTAACAAGCAGCGGCCCACTCCCTTGTCCTACTTCAAAATAAATCTGCCCTTCATAACCCGGCAACGGACTTTCACTGACTAATGTCCCTGTGCCCGCACTTCCTCCGGGTTTCGTTACACTTATTTTATATCCTTTTTGTTCGTAATCCAGGTTCTCTATTCTCCATTTCATCTGCTCCGGAACTGGTTGCCTCCCCCCCATATTGGTATTCAGCAACCAGCTGCGCTTCATAAGCTTAAGTCCTAAATAACGTTCATCTGTTTGGGTCTCTATTCCTTTATTATCATCACCCCATAAGGCATAATCTTTGTCTTTCATGCTTTGATTGGCTGAAAGCCTCTCTATTACCAACAATTTATTCCTGTTGGGAAGACCATAACGGCTTGCATTAACTGATGTGCCTTGGCGTTCATAGGAATCGCCTGCTACACTATAGGAAAAGTTAGGATTTTCTTCATAGGAGGTGGTCCCGCCTTTTTGGAATAATCCGCTTTTATCATCACGTATCATGCCGGTGATCCTTTTGCTGTATCTTTTATCTTGGTCAATATCCCATATTAGGTGACTTTCACTATCTAAATAGGAGCGTTCCAAGGTAAATCCATATTTTACGGCCAGGTAACTTTCTGTTTTTATCCTTTCTAAAGGGGTTAATATACGTCCGTATATAAATAATTCCGGTATATAGGCTTCTGCATAGTCTCCGTCGCCCCCGGGTAGGTCAAATGTGGAAGTGTTATTTACATTGTCGGGATAAAACCTTTGCCCTAAGGATATTACTGAATGGTTTCTTACTCCCCACAAAGAGGTATGGGGTTTACCGGTCCGGTAATAGACAAAGGAACGAAGGGCTCTTTCTCTAAATTGGTTCATATCGGATTCGGGACTCTTCCCGCTATGGTACATAAAGTCATAGCCTTCTTCGGACCCATAATCTAATATGCCTCTTTGGCTTTCTTTGCTGTTGATTACCTTATCTGTACTTAATATAAAGCTATTCCCCGGGACTCCGTTGAATGTAAACATATTCTTGGGTTGGTCCATTGGGTCGGCCCTTAATGAAAACGCTCCTATTATCGTCGCTGTGGTTAAATTTGATCCTTTAATGAGTATTTCTTTACTTGCCTCTCTAAAATCACTCCAGTTAAAACTTAGTGCCGGATTAAAGTTATAATTGCGAATAAAGTAATCAGCATTTACTATGTACTCTAATCCATAAGCAGCTCCTCGCGAATCGTAATATCTTACTTGTAGTGAGTCTCCGGAATAATCTTTCCATTTATATGATCCATACCAATCTTCGGTACGGGGATGGGCTACCGGCTGCATCCATAAAACCGCTCCGGGCACTCCGCCTGGACCTATTATTTTTTCTTGGGAATATAATAAACAGCTACATAAAGACACCAAGGTGTAGATCTTTTTCATAGTTATAATTAGTTTTTTTAATGAATAGCAAAGCTAAAAATTTATATTTTATATTCCAAACAAATTATATTATTATAGTATATATTATTATATATTTTACTTTTTATAAATATATATTAAGTGTTTTTATTTCCATTATAAATTATTATTTAAAAATTTATAATTATATGTTAAATAATTACTCACAATGTTAACATAAAATACCCATCTAAAAAAACAAAATATTTATATTATTAAAATACCTTATATTTGAAAATATTTTTGAATTATTTTTATATATACTTACTTAAAATGAATAATTTTTTATGAAAAGTAATATTAATCTTGATGAAGAGTAGGAAAGAAAAAAATTATACAGTTTAAAAATTTTAAATCTTAACTCAATATATGGTACTTAGGTAGAATCTAACCATTGTATAAATCCGAATTTTTTTTGCTCTCTGATCTAGCTTATATTAATTTTAGTAAATTAAAATGAATGGTTGAATTAAAAAAAATTACTAAAACATTTAATCAGAAAGGAAATGTAACCCATGCTTTATGTGATGTAACTTTATCTGTCCCGAAAGGTAAAATAGTTGGAGTTATTGGTGAATCCGGAGCTGGAAAAAGTACACTTATACGTTGTGTTAATCTTTTGGAAAGGCCTACTTCGGGTGAAGTTTATGTAAATGGTGAAAATTTAATGAGGCTTTCTCAGAAGCAACTTGCTCTTGCCAGAAAAAATATTGGAATGATTTTTCAGCATTTTAATTTATTATCATCTCGAACTGCAGGAGAAAATATTTCTCTTCCATTAGAATTAAATCACATTGACAAAAAAGATAGGGAAAAAAGAGTAGACGAACTTTTAGATTGGGTAGGGCTAAAAGATAAAAAAAATGAATACCCTGCAAATCTTTCAGGAGGACAAAAACAAAGAATAGCTATTGCCCGTACTCTAGCAAACAACCCTAAAGTGTTATTATCTGATGAGGCAACCAGTGCTCTAGACCCGGCAACTACACAATCTATCCTTTCTTTATTAAAAAATATTAATAAGGAACTTAATATCACAATTTTACTAATTACTCATGAAATGGATGTGGTTAAAAACATTTGCGATAATATTGCTGTGATGAATAGTGGAAAACTTATTGAAAAGGGAAATGTAGCAGAAATTTTTTCTCATCCAAAATCTGAATTAACACAACGGTTCATAGATTCCACATTTCGAATTGATATTCCTATAGATTATCAAAACCGATTGAAACCTTTCAGAGAATCTGGAAAACATCCTCTTGTTAAATTACATATAACCGGAAATACAGTAGATGAACCTATACTTTCAGAGATTGTTCGTAAATTCCATATAAATAATAATATTATCAGCGCCCAAATGGATTATGTAGGGGGAGTAAAATTTGGAATAATGCTTGCTGAGTTTATCGGATCTCCGGAAAACGAAAATCAGGCTATTGAATATTTAATGAATAAGAATATGAATGTAATTGTTTTGGGATATGTCTGAATCTATGTTTGAACTTTTAGTTAAAGGAACTTGTGAAACGATCATGATGACATTTATTTCAGGAATTTTAGGTTTCTTATTAGGTATGCCTGTAGGAATCTTATTATTCATTACCCGTAAAGGGCAAATTAAAGAAAACATTATATTGCACTCTGTTTTATCTGTTGTAGTAAATGTATTTCGGGCTATTCCTTTTATTATTTTAATTGTATGGATGATCCCTTTTACCCGAGTAATTGTGGGTTCTTCTATTGGCGTAACTGCTGCTCTTGTCCCCCTAAGCATAGGGGCTGCTCCATTTATTGCCAGAATGGTAGAAAACAGTTTATTAGAAATTCCTAATGGACTTATTGAGGCTTCCCGATCTATGGGGGCTACAAATCTTCAAATCATAAAAAAAGTACTTTTACCCGAAGCCTTACCTTCTATTATTAATTGTGCTTCTATTACTTTAATTACTTTAGTAGGATACTCGGCTATGGGCGGGGCTGTTGGGGCCGGAGGTTTAGGTCAAATCGGTTATCAGTATGGATATGTGGGTTATGATATCATGGTAATGAATATTGTACTCTTATTGCTTGTAATTATAGTTTTTATTATCCAAATTACCGGAGATTATTTATCCAAAATATTTAATCATAAATAATATTAACATTAAATAGTTTAATTTTACAGTTTAAAAATTTAAAAATTCATACAATCTTGATGAACCGATTATTATTACTTTTAAGCATTCCTTACATATTATCTTTAATTTGTTGCCAATCCAAACAAAAAGATAATCCAAATTATATAAAAGTTGGAATTGAAACAGGTCCAGAATATACTGTAGCAGAAACTGCTAAAAAAATAGCTAAAGAAAAATATGGATTAGAGGTAGAATTGGTTCAATTTAATGATTATGTGATCCCTAATACAGCTTTAAACGATGGAGATATCGATGCAAATGCTATCCAACATAAGCCTTTTCTTGAAAATTTGATAAAACAAAGAAATTATAAACTTGTTGCTGTTGCCAATACCTTTATTTATCCTTTGGCAGGATATTCTAAAAAAATAAAATCTATAACTGATTTAGCTGCTGGAAGCACTATTGTTATACCTAATGATGCAACAAACGGGGGAAGAGCTTTACTATTATTACAAAAATATAATTTAATACAATTAAAAGATAATAAAAGCTTAGTACCTAAGGTAACTGATATTGTTAAAAATCCTAAAAATTTACATATTTTAGAACTAGAAGCGCCTCAACTTCCTAAGGTTTTAGATGATAATCAAGTATCTGTTGCTATTATAAACAATACTTTTGCTGCTAAAGCCGGACTTTCCTTACAAGATGCAATTATGGTAGAAGATAAAGATTCTCCTTACGTAAATATAATCGTGACTAGGGAAGACAATAAAAATGCAGAAAATGTAAAAAAATTTATTCAGGCTTATCAATCAGAAGAGGTGATAAAAACAGCTAATAAAGAATTTAAGGGTGGGGCTATTAAAGGCTGGTAAAAATAACAATACAAGATTGTATAAATATGAAAATATTCAAATGGGTTAAAAGGATTATAATTGGCTTATTCTTACTTTCTATTGTACTTACTTTTACTTATAAATGGATACCTGTACCTTTTACAGAACTTATGCTAAAAAGATATTTTATCAATGGTAGCAAAATAGAAAAAAAATGGATTCCTATAAATTCGATTTCAAATTCTATACAGTTAGCTGTAGTTTCCAGTGAAGATCAAAATTTCATAAAACATCATGGTTTTGATTTTAAACAAATACAAAAAGTCTTAGAGGATCAACAGGAAGGAGGTCGTGTACGGGGGGCTAGTACTATATCTCAGCAAACAGCTAAAAATGTCTTTTTATGGGATGGTAAAAACTATATTAGAAAAGGTTTAGAAGCATATTTCACCTGTTTGATAGAATGGGTTTGGGGGAAAAAAAGAATCATGGAAGTATATTTAAATGTTATTGAATTTGGAGATGGAATTTATGGTATAGAAGCTGCTTCTCAACACTATTTTGGCAAATCTGCGTCTAATTTAACCAAAGCAGAATCTGCAACTCTTGCCGCATTACTTCCTAATCCAAGAAAATATGGAAAAAATATTAATGGAAGATATATCCAAAAAAGAAAAATATGGATATTAAAACAAATGAGAAATTTAGGTGGAACCTTAATTTATCCTTAAATTAGTTTTTTCTTTCTCATAATTTTCAATTTAAATTATATGTATCAAAAATTATTTATACTACTTATTTTTTTATCCCCTTATTCTTTAGCTCAAAAAGCTGTTGAACATGTATATAGCCCTGATGTTTATAGCATTCAACTATTTAACCCGGAAACTAATGACGAAACTCCTTTTTTTAAAATGGGCAGTCAGTTTATACTTTCATTTGACCTATTAAATAAAGGATATGAAAGAATATACTACAGTGTAAAGCATTATGATCGTAACTGGGAGGATGATAATCTTTTTGATTCTGAGTATATTATAGGATATTCAATGCCTCAGATATATGAATATAAAAACTCTTTTAATACAAGTCAAAATTATACTCATTATACACTTGAATTCCCAAACAAAGACTTACAGTTAAAAATTTCAGGAAATTATTTACTTACAATTTATAATAATGCTAGAAAACCTATTTTTACTAGAAAAATTTCATTTTATGAAAATATTGCTGAAATAGGTATTTCTTATGAAAGGTACTCCAGTTCTAAAAATCCTAACATAAGTCAAAGAGTCACAGTACAGGCATTGTTACCTAATGATAATAATTCTATTCTTTCCCAACAAATTTCTTTATGCATTATACAAAATAATAATTGGAATAATTCTCAATGTAATATTTCCCCACAATTTATAAATAGAAATTCTTTTACTTTTGGGCAATTAACCAATGCTTTTGAAGGAGGAAATGAGTTTTTTTCTTTTGATACTAAAAATATCTCTGTTCCCGGATATGGAACTGAAAAAATCATTGAGGAAAATAATGTTTATTCCGCTTTGCTTTATCCAATTATTTCTTACCCTTTAGATTATACCTACAATCCAGACATAAACGGAGCTTACTATTTCAGAAGATTCGACCTGAACTTAGAAAGAGATGCGCGTAATGAAGGTGACTATTGCCATATTAACTTTTTTGTTAGTTTAGCAAATCCTTTAGAAGGTAAAGATCTTTATGTTGTTGGCTTATTTAATAATTATGAATTATCAGACACCAATAAAATGTCTTATAATGAAGCACTTAGAGGATACGAAAAAAGTATTTATCTGAAACAAGGTTATTATAACTATACTATTGCCACTGTAGATCAAAAAAACGGAAAAATAAGTCTTTCTGAAATTCCGGGTTCCTTTTGGCAAACAGAAAATTTATATCAAGGTTTATTATATTATAAACCTTTTGGAGGAACCTATGACGCACTAATAGGTTATGGAGAAATAAGAGCTGCAAGACAATAGTGCTTATATATTCATAATTCTAATAAAACCAAAATAGTATAGATTTATTTCGATAAGTTTGTTAATTTTGCTAATTAACCCAAAGATAATATATAATGTATTTGATTTTAAAAAATATTCATCATTATGTAGGCATGGCAACCTTAGTTTTCATACTTTTACTTACTGTAGTTACTTTTATATACTATCTACAAGAAAGAAGTACATCCAAACAAATCAAAAAAATATCATTATTTTCTCTTATTATCACCCATACACAGATAGTGTTAGGTGTAATTCTATATTTTAGCTCTCCTATTTTTCAAAATATAAGCATGAAAGATATGATGGGCATTCCTCAATTAAGACAAACATACGTTGAGCACCCGGTTTCTATGATTATTGCTGCTATATTACTTACAATCGTCAATATTAAAATAAAAAAATCCTCTAAAATAACCTTTAGTACAACGCTAATGGCTGCCATTTCTTTAGCATTGGTCATTGGCATGATTCCAAAGGCTTTTTGGAATAGCTTTATTCTATCATAATTATTATAAGAAAACATTTTTTAAATTATAAATCCATGAAAATCGCAATTGTTGGAGTAAGCGGAGCCGTTGGGCAGGAGCTTCTCAAAATATTAGACCAGAGAAATTTCCCTTTAACTGACTTAGTTCTTTTCGGATCCAAAAGAAGTGCCGGTAATACATATAATTTTAAAGGGAAAAAATATACTGTCAAGGAACTTCAACATAATGATGATTTTAAAGGGGTAGATATTGCTTTGGTTTCAGCTGGAGGTAGCACTTCTATAGAGTTTGCGAATACTATTACTAAACATGGAGCTATTATGATAGATAATTCATCAGCTTTTCGTATGGAAGACGATGTTCCTCTAGTGGTACCAGAAGTGAATGCAAAAGATGCTTTAAATGCCCCAAGAAACATCATTGCAAATCCCAATTGTACCACAATACAAATGGTTGTTTCTTTAAAACCTATAGAAAATTTATCTCACATAAAAAGAGTGCATGTTTCCACATATCAGTCTGCATCGGGTGCAGGTGCTTCTGCAATGAAAGAACTATTACAACAAATTAAAGATGTAGCTCTTGAAAAAAATGAGATTCAAGCAGAAAAATTTGCCTATCAATTAGCTTTAAACCTTATACCTCATATTGATTCTTTTACTGAAAATGGATATACTAAAGAGGAAATGAAAATGTTTAATGAAACTCGAAAGATTATGCATTCAGACATTAAAGTTTCTGCTTCTTGTGTAAGAGTGCCTGTAATGAGAGCACATTCTGAAAATATTTGGGTTGAAACTGAAGATGAACTTAGTGTGGCTCAAATTAGACAGGCTTTTGAAAATTTTAATGGAATTATTGTTGAAGATAATCCTGCTGATAAAAAATATCCTATGCCTTTATTTTTATCAGGGAAAAATGAGGTATTTGTAGGAAGAATCAGAAAAGATTTGACTAACCCTAAAGGCATTACTTTCTGGAGTGTCAGTGACCAAATCAGAAAAGGCGCTGCTTTAAATGCCATTCAAATTGCTGAATATTTATTAAAAAATAAATAATAATAATTAAATATTGAGGTTAAGAAAAAATCTTTCTATGCCTCAATAATTTTCTTTTAAAAACTAACGATTCATCTATCTTCTTATTTTTATTTTATATAAAAAAGCATTTACTTCTGTAAAATTTTAATCTAATTAAACAAACTTTATAACTTTGCAGCCATGAGTGCTTTAAAAACCCTAAATCCTTATTTAAAAAAACATAAAAAACTTCTGTTTTTAGGGGGTATATTTATAATCCTTTCTAATTTTTTTACTATCTATCCTGTAAAATTTGTTGGAAAAGCCATCAATATTATTGCCGAAACCTTACAGCAACATTCTTCATTACAAAAACATGAATTACTTAAGCAACTTCTTTTGTATGGAGGAATTATTGTTTTAGCTCCTGTTATTTCAGGAGTATTAAAGTTTTATATGAGACAAACTATAATTGTGGCTTCCAGAAGGATAGAATTTGAATTAAAAAATAATATATACAAGCATTATCAAAAATTATCATTTACTTTTCTAAAAAAATCCAAAGTAGGAGACTTAATAAACCGTATTAGTGAAGATGTAGTTAATGTTAGACAATATTTAGGTCCAGGAATAATGTATAGTATAAATCTAGCTATAATGCTAATTATAGTTTTATTCTATATGCTAATTTCTGATCCTGTTATGACCGCATATGCTCTTCTTCCCCTTCCGTTCCTATCTTATTTTATATATAAACAAAGCTCAATTATTAATAAAAAAACTAAAATTGTTCAGGCAGAGCAATCTAACATATCATCTTTCGTACAAGATACATTTTCAGGAATACGTGTAATTAAATCATTTACACAAGAAGAATATATTACTTCAAAATAT
The DNA here is from genome assembly GCF_002964975.1 of Apibacter adventoris. Taxonomy (GTDB): domain Bacteria; phylum Bacteroidota; class Bacteroidia; order Flavobacteriales; family Weeksellaceae; genus Apibacter; species Apibacter adventoris. Next base: position 34,314 of record NZ_PSZM01000041.1, read on the forward strand.
ATTAATAAATCAAACGATTATAGACAAAAATCTATTTCTTTAGCCAGTACTGAGGCTTTATTTTCTCCCTTAATGATGCTTATTATAGGAATAAGCAATATTTTTATCTTATACGTGGGGGGACAAAGATATATTAATGGAAAAATTGATGTTGGTACTATAACAGATTTTTTTCTTTACCTAAATATACTGATATGGCCTTTTACTGCTTTAGGTTGGGTAACATCAATAACCCGTAGAGCTGAAGCATCTATGGAAAGAATAAATGCATTTTTAGAAGTTCAGGAAGAAATTACAAACAATTGCTCTGACATTTATCCCATACATGGAAATATTCGTTTTGAAAATGTAAGTTATACCTATCCTAATACCGGAATTAAAGCGTTAGATAATGTTTCGTTTGAAATTTTTTCCGGTGAAACTACTATATTCATGGGAAAAACAGGAGCCGGAAAATCGACTATTACTCTTTTAATTGAACGTTTAATTGAACCTGACAGCGGAACCATATATATAGATAATAAACCGTTAAAGCAACATAACCTTGAATTGCTTAGAAATAAAATAGGTTATGTTCCTCAAGAAAGTTTTTTGTTTTCAGACACTATTTTTAACAATATAGCATACGGAATAGAAAATCCTTCTTTAAATTTAATAGAAAAATATGCAAAACAAGCAGAAATACATTCCAGCATTATGGAGTTTAAAAACCAATATCAAACAGAAGTAGGTGAAAGAGGAGTTACGTTATCCGGAGGACAAAAACAGAGAATTTCTATTTCTAGAGCTCTTATTAAAGATCCTGTTATTTTCATGTTTGATGATAGTTTATCTGCTGTTGATACAGAAACAGAAGAAAAAATATTATCTAATATACAATCAAATATTGAGTTAAAAACTACCATTATTATTACACACAGAGTTTCTTCAACAAAAAATTCTGATAAAATTATTATTTTAGAAAATGGAGCTATTAAAGAAGAAGGTTCTCACGATGATTTAATTAACAAAAATGGATATTATTCTGAACTATATAAAAAACAAATTACACAAAAGCGATTATAAATCATAAAAAAACAATTGTATCTATATAACTATTTTCATACTTTTGTTTGGTTTTAAGTATATATGTTATATTTTTTAATATTTATAGTAAACAAAAACTAAAATATAAATTATGATGAATGATTCTGAAAATTTAGAGAAAAAAGAAAACGAGATATTCTCTAAAATATTACGGGCTGGAAAAAGAACTTATTTTTTTGATGTAAGAGAAACAAAGGCCGGAGATTATTATTTAACTATTACTGAAAGTAAAAAAAATGTTTCCGAAGAAGGCGCCTTAGGATTCAAAAAATTTAAAATTTATCTATACAAAGAAGATTTTAAAAATTTCAAAACTATTCTAGAAGAAACAACTTCCTTTATTATTAAAGAAACCGGTGAAAAAGTTATTTCTGAAAGACATAGAGATGATTTCCATCTTTTAACAGAAGAAAATAAAGATTCGATAAAGGTATCAAATTTTACAAATGTAGATTTTGAAGATATATAAAATTATTACCTTACCTTAAAAATAAAAAAAGCAGGTATCATTTAATTGAAAAAATACCTGCTTTTTTATTTAAATTATTATTAAAAAAATAAAAAACTAACACATTAAAAATTAACTTTTAATTAACACTACAAATTTATATGTTAAATATATGTGAAAAAAGTTAAAATATGATACCCAAGAGTATTAGAGAAAGTAATTTTGGCGCGTAATAAAGTAAAACAATCACAATATTACGTTTATTTATGAAAGCTTTTTTAAAATTATTTTTTCTTATACTGATCACTTCCTTAACTACAACTTCTTGTGTATCAAACTATATAGCCAGTAATAATAATTATAAGTATCCATCTACCAGTAAATTATTGCTAGCAAATAACTCTAAAGGACCAAATACAACAAAAACCGAAACAAAAAAATTAGTTACAGATAATTCTTTATTAAATGATAATTCCGTTTCGGAAAATATCAATTTTTATGCAGAAAAAGCATTTTCTAAAGAAGCTTATAAATTAATTACCGAAGCTAAAACTTATTTAGGAACCCCATATTTATATGGAGGAACTACACGAAGAGGTATTGATTGTTCTTCTTTCGTACAACAAGTATTTAATGCTTCTAATATCTCTTTACCTAGAACCTCAGCCCTTCAATCAGAAGTAGGAGTAAGAGTGGCTAAAGAAGAATTAAAAAAAGGAGATCTAATATTTTTTTCACATACTCCAAAAAGCAGAGTCTCTCATGTTGGCATTGTTGAAAGTGTAAGCCCTACGGGTGAGATTTTCTTTATTCATGCATCTTCATCTCAAGGAGTAACGATAACTTCTTTAGAAACAGAATATTGGAAAAAACGTTTTAAAAGAGCCATGCGAATTCTTAATGCGGAGGAAAAACAAGAAGAACCTAATCCACTCCAGGACGATATAAAATTAGTTAAAGTCACTTTTTAAATTTTTATTTAGTAGATTTGTAAAAAATAAAAAGGGGGTGCTGTAAAAATAGCTGAGATTATACCCTAAGAACCTGGGCAAGTAATGTTGCCAAGGGAAATCTTAGACACAGAGGTTTCATAAATTGAAATCTTTTTTCTTTTATATTATACAAACCTCTTTTTTAATATTTTAAAATATGAAAAAAAGAGATTTTATACTTTTAAGTATTATTATACTTTCCGGAGCATACAGTAAAGCACAACAAAAAAAAGATTCATTAGAAAAAAATATTCAGGAAATCATTATCTCTGCAAAAGCACCTATAAGTAAGGAAAAATTTACACAAAAACAACTTGAAAATAAAAATTTGGGTCAAGATATTCCTTATCTTCTTAAAAATAGTCTTTCTGCAATTTCTTCATCCGATGCTGGTTCCGGAATAGGATATACCAATATAAGAATTCGAGGAAGTGACCAAACCCGCATCAATGTAACATTAAATGATGTACCATTAAATAATGCTGAATCACAAGGTCCCTTTTGGATTAATATGCCCGATCTAGCCTCATCTATATCTAATATAACCATACAACGAGGCGTTGGTACTTCTACTGAAGGAACAGGTTCTTTCGGTGCAAGCATTAACATAAAAACACACTATCCTGAAGATAGTGCATATTTTCAAACAGATCAATCCGTAGGTTCATTTAATACGCATAAACATACCTTTGCCTTAGGATCAGGAAAATTTTATAATAATTTATTAAAAATGGATGCTCGTATTTCATTTATTAAATCTGAAGGATACTTAGATAGAGCTTTTTCTGATTTATTTTCCTATTATGTAAATGGAATGTATGAAAAACAACAAACAAAAATTAGTTTTATGGTTTTTGGAGGAAAGCAACAAACATATCAAGCATGGAATGGTATTGATTATGAAAATATGAAAAAAAGAAGAACTTTTAATTCTTGTGGTGCCATTTATGATTCTGATGGAAATATTATTCGATATTATAATAATGAAACAGATAATTATTGGCAAGATAATTATCATTTATATGGAGAGCATAAAATAAATGGTAATTGGAAACTTAAATCAACACTATTTTATGTTAAAGGAAAAGGATATTATGAGGAATATAAACAGAATTCTAAATTGAAAAATTATAAACTAAAAAATATAATTTTAAGCCAAGATACTATAACAACTACTGATTTAGTTAGAAGACAATGGTTAAAAAATAATTTTTATGGTATAACGAATCATTTAATAGGTAAATTTGATAAATGGAATCTCGAAATAGGATTAGGATTCAACACCTATGATGGAAAACATTTCGGAAAAGTAATATGGGCAGAATATTTTCCTGAAAGCACACCAGATCATGAGTATTATAGGAATAAGGCTTTAAAAAATGAAATTAGCGGAAATATAAAAGCTCTTTATAAAATTTCTGATTATTGTAATCTTTTTGGAGATGTTCAATACAGAAATATACATTATTCAGGACATGATGTTCCCGGAGGAGAAAGTATATATAAAAATGGTGGACCTTTATATTTTAGCAAAAACTATAATTTTATTAATCCAAAAATAGGTGTTACTTATACATTTAAAACTGGAAATGTATACCTAACTTACGGAATGGCTCAAAAAGAGCCGAATAGAAATGATGTATTAAGCAATGAAAATATAAAATCTGAACTTTTACATAATATAGAATTAGGAGTACAACAGAATTTTTCAAATTTCAGTTATTCAATTAATGGATACGGAATGTATTATTTAAATCAATTAGTTTTAAGTGGGAAAATTAATGATGTGGGTAGTTTTATAAGAGAAAATAGTGGTAAAAGTTATAGAATGGGAATAGAAATATCTGCAGAATATAAATTTTCTAGTCAAATAACTTTCTTAGCTAATTCAACCATAAGTACAAATAAAAATATAAATTTTAAAAAAGAAATTCAATCTGTTATTCATAATTTAGGAAATACTGATATAGCATTTTCTCCAAATTATATAGGGAACATATCAATTCAATGGATACCTTTAAAAAAATTAACTGCAAAATGGTCTCATCAATATATAAGCAGCCAATACCTAAACAATGAAGAACCTACAAATGGAAAATTAAAAGGATATTATACATCTGATATCAGCCTAGAATATTCCCCTAAAATATTAAAAATAAAAAATTTAAGTTTAAAATTATTATTGAATAATATTTTTAATAACCTATACGAAAATAATGGTTACTATTCTGATAATATACCCTATTATTATCCACAAGCTGGATTTAATTTTTTAATCGGGATTAGTATAAAATTATAATACTCTTAATTTTTTTAATTATTTAAAAATAACTTAAAAAATAATTGATTTTCCTTATTATAATATATATTTTTGCTTAATTAAATTTTTAATATGAGGTTTGGTTTAGCATTTATACTATTATTTTTAAGTTCCCTATCAGCATGGGGACAAGAAAAAGATTTAATAACGTGGAATAGTATTCAAAAAGCAGACAGCCTACAGTTAAATGGAGATTCAAGGTTTTTACTCGTTGATGTATTTACAGATTGGTGTGGACCTTGTAAACTTATGGATAAAAATACTTTTCATAACGAAAAAGTCGCACAATTTATTAACGAAAATTTTATTCCTGTAAAGCTTAATGCTGAATCTAAACTGAATATCAGTTTTAAAGGAAAAGAATATAAGTGGGTAAATTATGGTAGAAGTGGTTTACAATCACTTGCTTATGTTATATTGGGAGGAAATTTAATATATCCTTCTATAGCTTTTGTTGATAATAAAGGGCAAACCATAACCATTATAAATGGCTATTTTCAAGCGGAAGAATTTTTAAAAATTATTCAAGATTTAAAAATTAAATTAGAAAAATATCAGGTCAAGGAACAATAAAAGCTCCCTGATATTGTGTATTCCAAACATTTAAATTTGACATTTGTTTTTCATTATCTAATTCATAAAAATTCATACCTGTTTTAATAATTTTTTTTATTGAACTTATGTCTTTATAGGTATTTAAACTAATCGGACTTACTAAATAGGTAATAGAATCACATATATCTTTATGAGTATTATTTAAAATTTGTATTTTCTTATTTTTCCATATATAAATTTTTTTGTAATCTATATCTTGATATTTCAATTGTTTTATTCCTTCTCCATCTGCATAAGGCTGTATTATATCCGGCTTAATTTTTATTAGATCTTCATTCTTATCTTTTAATACCCATAAAAATTTCCCTTTTCTAAACCCTATTAATGGATATTTATTTTGATGAAATACAATAAAGTTTTCTTTTTTGGAAATTTTATATTCCTCCCATAATCTATTGACCTGAAATAAAAATAAAAATATCAAAATAGGAATGATATTTTTAATCTTAGGTTTTTGTAGGAAAAATTTTGTAAAAACCAAAGCAAGAAATAAAAATCCTATTTCTATTTCATTAAAATAAACACCTTTGAATGAAGCAAAATCTGAAGAAGATATCCAATAGCTTCCTTTTATTAATAATTGAGTACAAAAATTATAAAAACAATTAAAATAAAATTGTAAATTATAAGGAAGATAAACTACACCTAATTCTATTATCGAAGAGTAAGTTATAACATAAGTATAAGGTATGATTAAAATATTTGCAGGAATAGATAATAAAGAAAATTGATGAAAATAATATAAAACCAAAGGAAGGGTTCCTATTTGCGCTACAATTGTTATTGATAAAGGTTCTATAACCCACTTATTTATTGTATTACTTTGAGTTTTTAAATGTTTTAAGCAAATAGGATTTAGCCAACACATAAAAAATACAGCCACATAACTTAATTGAAAACCTATAGAATAAATTTCATATGGATTATAAAGTAAAATAATAATAGCAGATAATGATAAACTATGATAAACCCCAGGATTTCTTTTCAATAAATCTGAAACATAATAAATAGTAATCATTAAACAAGCCCTGGAAACAGAAGAAGACAGACCAACAAAACAGCCAAATAACCATACACATGCTAAAGAAAAGATAATAATTATTACCCTCTTTTTCTTAGAAAAACATATGGTTAAAACATTGAAAATTATTCCAAAAATTAGAGCAATATGCATGCCTGAAATTGCAATTAAATGCATGATTCCCGCTTTAGAATATGCCTGAATATTATCTTTTTTCATATCCGACCTATTGCCCAACAAATAAGCTTTTAAAAACTCTTTTGAATCTGAATTTAAATAGGACGAATCAATTTTAAGACATAGAAGTTGATTTATATTTTTAATTTTATACCATAAAGAAGAATGCTTTTTTTGATAAATTATTTGGTAGGTTATTCCCAGATTAGAAATATAATTTCTTTGTAGATAATTTTTATAATTAAATTGATATGGATTTAAATTTTTTGAAGGATCTTGAATTTTAACTATCACTCCATACTCGTCTCCTATTTTTAAAATAGAATCAGTTTTTATCTTATTAAATAACAATAGCACTTTCCCTGAAGTATGAATTAACTTCCCTTTATACGAAATTGAATGAACTTCTGCTGTATATTTTCTGTTTTTTTCATTTGAATTATTTTGTTCATCTATGACAACCGAAATATATTGCTTCTTATTTTTTTCTATAAAATGACTATAATGATTATCGGATTGATTAGTATTTATTCCCACGATAATAAGCCCTAGAAGAAACCAACAAAATAACGATAAAACAGAGAATAAAATTTTAAAACGGATAGAATTAAATATAAATATTGAAAGAAGAAATACCAGAATTAAAATCGTAAACCATATTTTCCATGAAAAAAAACTATAGGGATATAAAAATATTCCTAAGATAAGAAATAATAAATAAAATGAATATGGATGTTTACCAATATGCATTTAATTTTTTTATATATCATATAGATTCTTAAACAAATTAAGAATCAGGATATTATTTTTTAATTAATTTTTAAGATCAAATAATAAAAAAAATATAACCGACTTTCTTTTAATTATAATTTCTCTTTATAATTTCATAGTTAATCTTTTCTTTTTTGGATTTTTAAGAAAATGATAAACCAAATTATCTAGTACATTATTTCCCTTGCAATGTAAGATTTTTTTAAATTTCCCGAAATATTAACTCCAATATTTTCTTCATTGCTTTATGATTTACATAATTGTCGATTCTCCTTTTTTTAATGTCGAAGATAAAATATTAATTAAATTAATATTCCTCTATGCTTGAACAAATATAATCATAAAAACAGAACTTTTCCTAATCCAAATGCTGCATACTTATATGGTATTCAATTATTAGTATGAAAATTTGATTAATTTTTTAATTAAATTTTAACAAATTAAATAATACGTTTATTTTTGCAAGCAACAACTAAACTAATTTAAACTGATTTTGTATGAGCTTCAAAAAAATGACATGGGTCTCTGCCCTATTTGCAATTTATTTAACTGTATTTTCAAATGCACAAAATCTAGAAACAGATTCAACAAAAATTAAAGAAATCAATGATGTTATAATCATAGGTAAAGGGGTTATTGATGTAGCCAAAGACAGACAAACTCCTGTAGCTGTTTCTGTTATTAGAAAAAAGGAAATTCAGGAAAAAAGCGGAAATCTTGAATTTCCTGCCATTATGAAAAATACTCCTTCTATTTATGTGAATGACGCCACTGCATTTGGAGATTCTAAAATGATTACTAGAGGATTTGACCAGTCTAATACTGCTGTATTAATTAATGGACAACCTGTAAATGGGATGGAAGATGGAAATATATATTGGTCAAATTGGGCTGGATTGACGGATATTGCTAATGTAGTTCAAGTACAAAGAGGTTTAGGATCTTCTAAACTAGCAATATCTTCCGTAGGAGGAACCATAAATATAGTAACAAAAGCTACAGAAAAAAAAGCAGGTTCTAGTGCTCGTTTTTTAACTGGAAATGACGGATATTGGAAGGCAACATATGAATATAACAGTGGATTGAATGGTAAATGGGGAGTATCATTTTTAACCTCTACCTGGAGGGGAGATGGATATAATCGGGGAACAAAAGGTGAAGGCCAAACATATTTTTTATCTATCGGATATAAACCCAATGAGAAACATAATATTAACTTTATGATATATGGAGCACCTCAAAAACATGATCAAAATTATTATACCAAAATTGCAGATTACCAAAGATATGGTTATAAATATAATGTAAATGAAGGAATACTAAACGGAAAAAAACTATCATTAAGATCCAATTATTATCAAAAACCAGTCGCTAATCTTAACTGGGATTGGCAAATGAGTGAAAAAAGTAGCCTATCTACCGTATTATATGCCTCTTGGGGTAGAGGCGGTGGTACAGGAGGATTTGGATCTAAATATATTGAAAATCAGAATCAATCTTCACCTCAAAACCTCAATGCTATTCCCGGAAGTAGAAACCAAGAAAATGGTACTATTAACTGGAATGTAGTAGAAGATTACAATATGATTAATAATACTGATGGTTTGGGTTCCGGAAAAAATAATTATATTATAAGAACTTCTATAAACAACCATGAATGGTATGGATTGGTATCTAACTTTAATCATAAAATAAATGATAATTTCCAGTTTAATTTAGGAATTGATGGAAGAACCTATACAGGAACCCATTTTCAACAGGCGCATAACTTTTTAGGATTATCCGGTATAGTAGATAATAATTCTAATAATGTAAATGGATCCAATATTGCTATGAAGACCTATAGCATTAACCCTTGGAGTGCCCTATTCCGAAAAGCAAATAAAAACCAAAGAATTAGTTATGATTATGATGAAACCATACAATACTTGGGAGCTTTTGGACAAGTTGAATATGTAAATAAATTCATATCTACCTTTATTCAAGGATCTATTTCAGAACAGTATAACTCAAGAAAAGACCGATTTAATTATACTCCGGGAAATCAAAAATCGAAAACATTAAACAATACAGGATACAATATTAAAGGAGGTATAAGCTTTAAAATCAATAACCATCATAATATTTTTGGAAATGCAGGTTACTATTCCAGGCAACCTTTTCAGGATAATTTATTCCTAAACTACAAAAATGATGTAAATACTTTGGCTGATAATGAGGAAATAGTAGGAGTAGAAGTAGGATATCAACTTCACTATAATTTTTTTGATTTAAACATTAACCTTTACAGAACAAGTTGGAATAACCGTACAGAAACAATTTCAAATCAACAAACTAATAGATTAGAAAACCGTACCGGTATTGATGAATTACATCAAGGTATCGAAGTTGATTTCCTTGCCAAACCCTTCCGTGTATTGAATTTTAAAGGACATTTATCTTTAGGAAAGTGGGAATATAATGGGAATGCTCATTCAACAATTTATGATGCAAATAATTTATCTAATATTTTGGATGAAAAAGATATTTTATTAGACGGAATTAAAACAGCAAATGCTCCCCAATTTAGTTATGGAGTAGGAATAGTATATAAACCCTTTGCAGGATTTTCTTTTGATGCTGATTTAAACCGATATGAAAAACTTTATTCTAATTTTGATGTAACTCGCATAGCTGCGAATAAAAAATTTAGTTTAATTGAGCTTCCCAATTATTTTACTTTAGATTTAGGAGCCTCATATACCCTTCATTTTGAAAACGCTTCATTACGCTTTAGAGCTAATGTAAATAATGCATTAAATGATGTATTTATGACATATTCCAACACTAATCTTAGAAATGGTGATTCTGATGCTAGTGGAAAAAATTTCAAAGGCATAGATACCAATAATCAAGTATACTTTGGTAATGGAAGAACTTGGAACTTTGGTGTTAGTTATGACTTTTAAGATATAATTATAAAATAAGGGTAGAATAATTTCTACCCTTATTTTTATTTAAAAGACTCATTTAATTTACTAAATCGTAAAACGAAAAATATAAATTATTATATTTCTACACATAATTTTATGTGATTTTTTTCTATTTTAGTAAAGAATATTCTCCGTTTATAATTAAATATTTTGACCATGGATGTTGCAAAAGAACGTATAATTTCTAAATCATTAGAATTATTCAGCCAAATTGGAGTAAAAGTTATTACTATGGACATGATTTGTTACGAGTTAGGAATGTCTAAAAAAACTTTATATGAACATTTTACCAGCAAAGAAGATCTTATAAAACAATCTTTTAATGAACAAATGAATGAATTTATTGAAAAATTTAAAAATAAAATCACTCATATTTCAAACCCAATAGCACAACTCTCATATATTTTTGAAAATTCCCTTTATTTTAATAAAAAAGACAAAGTTTCTTTTCAACTTCAAAAATTTTATCCTAATATTTATACTGAACTTTTAAAAACACAAAATATTTTTATAAAAGATATTATTAAAAACAATATAGCATCAGGAATTAAAGATGGTTTATACCGCTCAAAAGTTCAAATAGACTTAGTTATTGATTACATAGTTATGATTTTATATAATATAAATGAAGATGAATTTTTAAAAGCAAACTGTCAAAAGTATTTTTTTGAATTGGTTACTAGGTCAATTGCTACAAAAAAAGGGCTCAAAGAGATATAAAACACACTATAAAATTAAGAAGCTGTAGTTAAAATTATTTTTAATTCAAATTCTGAAGACAATGCTATCAAATGCTCAAATATATTAGCTTGAATTTCTTCATATTCTAACCAAACTGAGGTATTAGCAAAACAATATATTTCTAAAGGCAATCCATAAACCGTTGGTTCTAAGTGCCTAACTAAAATTGTGTCTTTCGTAGAAATCCTAGGATTTTTTAATAAATATATCTTCATATAATGCCTAAATATTCCTAAATTAGTTATTCCGTGTCTACTTTCATGCCCTTCAGAATTTTTCAAATCAGATAAATTACTTTTTCCTTTTATTTGCAATAAATAATCTTTTAATAAACTGATTTTCATTAATTTATTAATTAAACTTCCGTCAACAAATTTAATTGAATCGAAATCAAATAAAACCGATCTTTTAATTCTTCGGGTATGCGAAACTTTCATAGGTTCATGATTCTTAACTTCTGTTGATATAAGATCATATGTAGGTACTGTTGAAATGGTTTTATCTAAGTTTTGAATTTTAGCTGTTACTAAATTAATTTCCTTTACACTTCCCTCTGTGCCATATTTAGGAATAGATATCCAATCACCTACTTTTATTTGTTTAGATCCGGCTATATTAATACCTGTAACTAAACCCAAAATAGGATCTCTAAATACCAGTAAAATAACAGCCATAATTGCACCTAAAAAAGTAAAAATTTTAGAACTGGTTAAATTAAATAAAATTGATATAATAATAAATCCTGAAAATAATATAATTAGTATTTTAATTAACTCTGAAAAAGTTTTTACGGCAACTGTACGATAGCTCTTATCTCGATTTTTTATTTCTGTAAAAGAATCTATAACACAAATAATAAATTTTGAAAGAAATATAATTAAGAAAATACTAAATACCAGATCAAGAATATGAAAACTTTGAGGATGATGGTAAAATATAACCGGAACTAAACAATAACAAATACCTAATGGAAGCAAATGAAAAAAACTTGTAAATACATTTTTCTTCATAAATGTATTCATCCATATATTTTTAGTTTTAGGTATTATTCTTTGTACAATTTTAAGAAGCACTTTCCTCTGAAACCAATCCAACAATAAAAAAATACTAAGAACTATCAATACTTTAATAAAAATCTGTGAGAATAATATAGTACTTTCAGGAAAATGATTAGCTATATAATTATGTAAATTATCAATTATAGTATTTTGATTTTCTAATTTTAGATTAGTTGCCCCATCCATATATCAACAATATTAAACGGGTAAAGGTATTAAATATAGAAGATTTTATATGAAAAATATTTAAAAATAATATTTACCTTTATTGATTGTTAATCTATATACTTTTATGACATATACTATTTGGATAGTTATTATCTCTCTACTTATAATTATTAGTATTGTAGGCTCAGTTATGCCATTTATTCCAGGCCCTTCTATAGCTTTTGCGGCACTATTAATTTATAAACTCTGTCCTTTAGGTAATAATTTAAGTTGGTGGTGGATTGTCTTTGGTGCTATTTTAACTTTATTAGCTATAATTACTGAATATTTGATACCGATTATAAGTACTAAAAAATTTGGTGGATCAAAATATGGAGCAATTGGGGCAACTTTAGGAATAATTTTAGGTTTTTTCATACCCTTTGGATTTATATTAGGTCCATTTTTAGGAGCTCTTTTGGGAGAATTAATTAATGACGCTGTAAATTATAAAAAAGCTTTTAAAGCATCTTTAGGGGCATTTATAGGTTTTTTCTTGGGCATCGGAACTAATATTTTAGTATGTGGAATATTAATAACTATTATTTTTATTCATTATATATTTTATTAGCCTTTATGGAAAAACAGAGTATATTTATTTATTATTCTATTTTAGAAATCTAATTTTCATCATAATTTTTAATATTACAAAAAAATGTAAATATCTTCAATGATATTTACATTTTATATTAGAAAAAAGTTATAAAATATTCAAACTTTAAACAAAGAAAATATTTCTTTATTGGTCATTTTCTGCCTGAATTGCAGTTATAACCACGGTATTATAAATATCTTCAATCTTGGCTCCTCTGCTTAAATCATTTATAGGCTTTTTTAAACCCTGTAAAACCGGTCCTAATGCAAGTCCTCCTGATTCTCTTTGTACTGCTTTATATGTATTATTACCTGTATTAAGATCCGGAAAAATAAGCACATTTGCTTGTCCGGCAACTAATGAACCGGGCATTTTACTGCTTCCTACACTGGGCACAACAGCAGCATCATATTGTATGGGTCCTTCCACCAATAAGTCCGGACGTAAAGATTTAACTAAATTTGTAGCTTTTCTTACTTTATCCACTTCTTCTCCTGAACCAGAATTTCCTGATGAATAAGAAAGCATGGCTATTTTTGGCTCTAACCCAAATGCTTTAGCAGTTTGTGCTGAAGAAATAGCTATGTCTGCTAATTGATCTGATGTTGGATTAGGAACTACCGCACAATCTCCATATACTAAAACCCGATCGCGTAATAACATAAAGAAAACAGAAGAAACTGTTTTTATCCCCGGTTTTGTTTTAACAAATTGCAAAGCTGGTCTTATTGTATGAGCTGTAGTATTTTGGGCTCCAGAAACCATTCCATCTGCATATCCTTTGTAAACCATCATTGTTCCAAAATAGGAAGCATCCAACATTAAATCTTTAGCCTGAGCTAATTCCATTCCTTTATCTTTCCTTAATTCATAAAGAGTATTAGCATAATCTTCTAACAAATCATTTTCAGTATTATCCAAAACAGATATAAAATTTTCATTCCAATTGATTCCTAATTGAATGACTTTTTGTTTAATTTCTTCGGGTTTGCCTAAAACAGTAAGTTTAACAATTTCATCATCTGCAAGCATAGACGCAGCTCTTAAGATCCTTTCATCTCCACCTTCCGGCAATACTATATGTTTTTGTGCTTTTTTAGCCGTTCTTAACAAGTTATACTGAAACATTTTAGGAGTAATACCCCCAATTTTAAAAGATGATATTTTTTTTTCTAATTCCGGAATATCTACATATTGCTCAAATAAATCAATACTTCTTTTAATTTTAGTTATATTTTCAGGATAAATAGTAGATTTAATATTTGCGGTAGTAGAAGCGGTCTCAAAAGTACCAGATTCTACAGCCATAATAGGAAGATTTATATTAGCACCTTCTACTAACTTCATAATATTTGCATCTAAGTTGCGAACAGCTGTTAAAATTAATCCGGAAACTCTAGGATAACCACTTGAAAAATTAGAAAGTACAACTCCTGCTATTAGATCAGATCTATCAGCAGGAACAACTGCAACACAATCTTCTTCAACGTAATTCATAAAATGAGACAACTGCATAGCTCCTATTATAAATTTTTTAATAGGACGATCCAAATTGTCTTTCCCGTATAATAATTTAGCCCCTAAAGTATCAGACAATTCTTTAAGAGTAGGAAAGCTTAAGGAAATATCTTTTGGAATAACTGAAATTAACACGGAATCGTCATTTATTCTTTTTTTAGATTTTTCAATTACTTCCTCTATCGGATTAATATTTTTATTTATAATTACCGCTATTATTTTATTATCTCTTTTTAGAAAATTATTTACTTCAAGACTTACATTTTTACTTAAATCATGTGAATTTTTAAATGAATCTTTAACAACTAAAATTACAGGTATATTTAATGATTTTGCTATAACCACATTTAAATCATATTCCAGAGATGTACTTTCTGCTGACAAATCAGTTCCATCTATTAGTACAAAATCATATCGATCCTCGAGAGCTTTATATTTTTGAATAATAATATCATATGCATCATCCAGTTTATTATTATTTTGCAAATCAATTATTTCACTTTTTGTAAAAGCATAGGCATCATCATAATTTTGATTTAAATTGAAATATGAAATCATAGTTTCAATATGATTATCTTTAATATCTTCCTCCACATCATCAATAATGGGCCTATAGTAACCTACATTCGGAGTTTGCCTCATTACCATTTGTAATATTCCTAAACTAACTAAAGATTTTCCACTATCGGGACTTGTAGTTGCAATGTATACTGATCTATTCATTTACCATTTTTTTATGCATCTTTACAAACTTACAAAAAGCATCGAAATATATTGATGCAAAAATTAATTTTATAATTTGTTTAATATTTTTTAACTTATATTCAACACAATCAAAAATCTAATTGTAATCCATCATAAGCAAGAAAAACATTTTCCGGCAATATTTTCTGTACTTCATCGTGAAATCCTAAATGAAAACTTATATGAGTTAAATAAGCTTTTTTAGGACTAGATCTTTCAATTATATTCAGTGCCTGAGCTAGATTGAAATGTGAATGATGTGGATTTAAACGAAGAGCATTAATCACTAAAATATCAGAATTTTTTATTTTTTCTATTTCTTTTTCTCTAATAAAAGAAGCATCCGTTATATATGTTAATCCTCCTATACGATAGCCTAAGATAGGTAATTTTCCATGTATAATATGAATAGGTTTTATAGATATATGATTAATTTCAAAATTATTTTCTACCGGATATAGTTGAAAGGAAGGAACACCAGGATATTTATTTTCTGCAAAAGCATAAGAGTAACGTCTCTTAACATCTTCTAACACTCTTGATAATCCGTATATAGGAATATCTTCTCCTTTTATAAAATTTATAGGTCTTAAATCATCTAATCCCCCTACATGATCTGTATGTTCATGAGTTAATAACACAGCATCAACATTGGATCTATTTTCTCGTAACATTTGTTGTCTAAAATCAGGTCCACAATCAATTAATAAATCTAATCCCCCGTGTTTAACTATTGCAGAAGTTCGCAATCTTTTATCTTTAGGATTTGTGGATTTACAAACGGGATGATTAGAACCAATAACCGGAATTCCTTGGGATGTTCCTGTTCCTAAGAATGTTATATTACTTTTTTGTAGTACCATAATTTTTGTAAATTTACGAACAAAAGTTTAAAAATATGCTTTCGCCTAACCAAGTATTAACTCCCAGACAAAAAGCACTTCAAATCAATTTAAATAAGAATATTTATGGAACTTTTTCTGAGATTGGTGCAGGTCAGGAAACTGTACGATACTTTTTTAGGGCCGGAGCAGCTTCTAAAACTATAGCTAAAGCAATATCTGCTTATGATAAGGAGTTTAGCGATTCTATTTACGGAAAAGAACCTGATAATAGATATGTTTCTCAGACAAGATTGATTAAAATGCTTGATCATGAAATTAATTTAATTGAGGATCGTATTGACAGAACAAATTGCCCGGGTAGAAAATTCTTTTCTTATGCCAACACCGTAACTACCATTAATTTCAATAAAACTTTTAAAGGGCATGGATGGGTTGGTATTCGTTTTCAACTACACGAATCAGAAAGTTATAATGAGATAATACTACATATACGTTTTCATGAAAATGACGCTAAATTACAGCAGGAAACTTTAGGCATATTAGGTGTAAATTTAATCTATGGAGCTTTTTTTTATAGCGATGACCCAAAAAAAATTATTAATTCCCTTTATGATGAACTAAGTACTGATCAGTTAGAAATTGATATGATTAATTTTAGCGGTCCGGGGTATACTCATGTAGATAATCGTTTGATGAGTTTGCAATTAGTGAAAAATGGTATGTCAGATGCTGTTGTTTTTGAGCCTAATGGAAAAAATGTTCTTCCTGCTGATGAGTTGTATAAAAAAAATATTTTTGCTTTAAGAGGAAGTTTTCGTCCGGTAACTAATGTAAATATTGATATGTGTAATCAAGGACTTAAAATGTTTAAGAAAGAAAAAAATGTAAATAATCATAATACAAAGGTTCTATTTGAAATTACCTTATCTAATTTACGTGCTGCTGGAGAAATAAATGAACAAGATTTTTTAGATAGAGCAGATGTTTTAGGAAAATTAGGATATACGGTTTTAATTTCAAATTTTTCAGAATATTTTCGATTAGTAGATTATTTTAGTAGATTTTCTACTGAGAAAATAGGTATTTCTATGGGAGTAAATAATTTATTGGATATTTTTGAAGAAAATTATTATACTAACTTGAGCGGTGGAATTATGGAAGCTTTTGGTAAATTATTTAAACAACAAATGAAAATTTATCTTTATCCATATATTGATCCTGAAACTGAAAAACTTCTCAATTCTGAGAATTTAAAAGTAAATGAAAGCTTAAAAGATTTATATAAATATTTCAAAAAAAATGAGAGAATTGTAGATATTAAAGATTATAATGATTCCTATCTTAAAATTTATGGTAAGAAGATTCTAGCTCAAATTGCTATGGGAAAATCTGGATGGGAAGATCAAATACCAAAAGAAGTTGCAGATATGATTAAAGAAAGAGGTATGTTTGGCTATTCTATGGGTACACTATTAACAACTAATCAATAATTTTTTATCTATGATTATATATTCCGAAAGCTTTCATGTAGAATATTTTATAGAAAAAAACTGGCAGGCTTGGGTAAAAGATATTTTAATTCCAGAAGTATACGCATCTAGAAGATTTTCTAAAGTTATCTTTTCTAAAGTTATTTCTCATTCAGATGAGACCGGATGTACATATTCTCTTCAATATTTTACTAATAGTAAAAAAAATATGGAAGAATATTATAAACTTTATTTTAAAAAACTTGTTCAATTAATTTCCAATAAATTTGGAACTCAGGTTTTATCTTTTAAAACAGAATTAGAAGTTATCGAAACTTTTGATTTCTAACCTATTTTATTAATGTTTATTTTTCAAATCAAACATTTGCCTCTTTCTTCAATAATTACTTTATTTTTTATTGTAAAATGAATAATTAAATATTTCAAATCAATATTTTCTTCTTTACTAAATTTTACAAATATTTCATCCTAATTTTTTCTACATAAATTATAATTATTTATATGTCGCAAAGTTTATGAATAACATTTTTCAGAAACAAGTTGCATCCTCTCAATCTTTCTAAATAAACCCATTAAACACTTATTGTTCATTTATATTTTTTAATAAAATACAAAAAAATAATAAACAAAGTGAGGAATCAAAATAAAAAAAATTTCATATATTATAACAAATATTGAATAATTTTTATTTGATATGTTTATTTGTAAAGATATGAGATAAATTTCCTACTTATTTCTAATGTTTTATCAATTTCTGCTTGTTTAATACAATCCGAAATAAACCAGGTTTCATAACCTGAAGGAGGTAAATAAATCCCGTTTTTCAATAAGTAATGAAAGTATTTATTAAACATATTATGGTCTGCCATTGAAGCTTCTTCAAAGTTATTAACTTCTAATCTTCCAAAAAACACAGTCATCATAGAAGAACATTGATTAATACAAACCTTAATTCCTGCTTCTTTAAATATATTTTTTAATTCTGTAGCTAATAATTGAGTAGTTGTATTTATTCTATCAAAAATTTGCAAATCATTTTTCAATAAAGATAGTGTAGTAAGACCAGCTCTCATCGCTATAGGATTCCCTGACAATGTACCAGCCTGATATACAGGACCCTCAGGAGACAAAAAACTCATAATTTCTTTTCTTGCAGCAAAGGCTCCTACCGGCATTCCTCCTCCAATAACTTTACCATATGTAATAATATCAGCGGTTATATTAAAAAATTCCTGCGCTCCTCCTAATTTTGCACGAAAGCCTGTCATTACTTCATCAAAAATTAATAATGATTTATTTTCATCACATAATTTTCTTAAATTTTCTAAAAAACCTTTTTTAGGGGGTATACACCCCATATTCCCAGCTATAGGTTCAATAATAACTGCTGCAATTTCTCCTTTATTATTTTCAAAAACTGCTTTTACAGATTCTATATCATTATATACGGCTAATAAGGTATCTTGTGCTGTTCCTTGAGTTACTCCTGGACTATTAGGATTCCCAAAAGTAGCAGCTCCACTCCCTGCTTTTATTAGAAAAGCATCTGAATGTCCATGATAACAACCTTCAAACTTTATAATTTTATTTTTAGCAGTAAACCCTCGTGCTAAACGAATAGCAGACATACAAGCCTCTGTTCCAGAATTTACCATTCGTATTTTATCTATACCCGAAACAGATTCTATAATTAATTTTGCTATTTCTGTTTCTAATTCTGTAGGGGTTCCAAATGAAAATCCATTTTTTAACTGCTCAGTAACAGCATTTAATACTATAGGATGAGTATGACCTAAAATCATAGGTCCCCATGAATTAATATAATCTATATATTTATTATTGTCTACATCTAGTAGGTAAGCACCTTTTGCTGATTTCATGAAAATAGGAACACCCCCTACAGATTTAAAAGCACGAACGGGAGAATTTACTCCTCCCGGTATATATTTTTGTGCTTCTCTAAATAAAGCACTACTTCTCTGATATAGCATGTTAACTTCTTTTTCCTTTTAATAAGATAATATCTCCTTTTTTAGGCTCCTGTCCAGGATGCATTAAATTTCTTTTATATAACTCTATGAGTGAAACTCCGTTATTTTGGGCAACATCATACATTTTATCTCCTTCTTTAACGGTATATTTTTTGATAGTTCCTGCATTTTTTTTGGGTTCTAAAAATATTTTTTGATTAATTTTCAATTCTTCTTGAAATGCTAAATCGTTATATAATTTAAGATTTTTTAATGAAATATTATACGCTTTTGATATGTCCTCTAAATTGTCTCCTTCTTTTATTACAATAAACTTTAAATTACCATTAGGATGAATTTTAACTCTTGTACTGGGAAATTCAAAATTGTTGGCTTTAACGATTAATGATTTATTACGTTTATATGAACTTTCTTGTTTCGGTTCTCCTTTATATGCAATATAAATTTCAGAGTCTAAATTTGTGTTTTCTTTGTTATTTTTAGATAACGAATTGATTGATTGAGGCTCCGATTTAACAAACGTGCTATTTTTAATGAAATTAGGAAACATTTCTGCTAGTTTAGCATCTACTTCATTCAAAGATATTTGATCAAACTGATCTAAATGATATCTTTCAATTAAATTAATTAATATATAGGCATATTTTGAGTTGGTTGCATACCCTGCCTGTTTTAAACCGAAAGCCCAAGCTCTATAATCCTTTTCATCTAGATAAAATAATTTCTTGTAATATGAACGATTAGCTAAAAATAATGAATGATCTCTATAAGATTCTCTAACTGAAGAATATTTTCTAAAGCATTCTCCTTTTAAATCATCATCATGGTACATCCTTTCCCCTATCCATTCATCTTTACATTTTATTCCGAAATGATTATTTGCAAACTGGGCTAAATCACTTTGTCCATTACCCGTTTCTAAAATTCCTTGTGCCAATGTTATACTAGCAGGAATTTTATATAATTCCATTTCCTCTACTGCAAATCTGGCATAAGTTTGAATATATAACTCATCTTTTTTTATTGATTCTTGTGCGTATATTATATTTGTAGAAATTATTACTATTAGAAATAATACTATTTTTTTCATATAATAATATTTTTAATATTCTTTTTTGTCAATAGTTTATTCATTTCTTTAATCCCTTGCAGCCCTCCAGTGTGTATGGCTAAAACCTTCTTTTGAGATGGTATTTCACCTTTCCTTAACATTTCTCTTAACCCAAACATCATTTTGCCGGTATAAACAGGATCTAAAGGAATGTGATTTAAAAGATAAAAATCATTAATAAACTCAATAAGTTCAAGGGTTATTTTGGCATAACCTCCAAAATGATAAGCCAAATTTAAGTTAAAATTTTCTTTCTCAGTAAGTTTTAATATTTCTTTAACTAAAAATTGTGCATTTTTTAAAGCCGGAAAACCAATAATATGTTGGTGAGGTAATGCACCTACAGATAAACCAGATATTGTACCTCCGGTACCTACAGCGGTAGTAATTATATCAAATTTTTTCGTTTCTTCAGTTAACAATTCCGAAACTCCTTTCACAGCTAATAAATTAGTTCCTCCTTCTGGTACTAAATAATAGTTATGTATGGTTTTTAATATTTCTTGTATATATTTCGAACGTTCTTTCAGGCGGTACTCTTTTCTGGGAACAAAATAAAAATTCATCCCTAAACTATAGGCTTCCTGTAAGGATAAATTATCTTTCCATTTATTTTGAATTTCTTCTCCTCTAATAATTCCAATGGTTTTAAAGTTATTTTCTTTTCCTGCTGCTGCTGTTGCAACAATATGATTAGACATTGCTCCTCCAAATGTTACTAAAGTTGTTTTTTGAAGTTCTTTAGCCTTTTGTAAATTATATTTTAATTTCCAAAATTTATTGCCTGAAATAATTGGATGTACTAAATCTTCTCTTTTTATATAAAGAGGTTGTTCTGTTTTTAAATCCGGAAATTGAAATGGTTGTATAAATACTTGCGACAATTATAAAATAAATTTAAATATTATTCTTTTGTTTTTTTATTACATATTTTATTTAATTCCTGTAAAAGAGACTCTTTTTCATTTTCACCAAAGATATTGGTATAGATAATTCCCTTTTTTTCTTCCCCAGAGTACGAACATTTATAATATATTTCTATTTTCTTTTGATCATAATTGTAATTAATTATTTCATTAAATTGTATGTACAATACTTTTATAAATCTAACAATAATAATTTTAATATAATCATTTCCTATAGTTACACAAGGCATATTATAACTAATCAATATCATTACATTGCCAAATAAAAACATTATTGAAATGATATCACTCGAAGAATGACGCCGATATGATAAAAAAGCTGAATTCATTATTCCGAAAATAACATACAAATATTTTCTTGCGTAGTAATGTTTTTTAAAATCATTTTTTTTATTTTCCATAACTATATCTATTAATGAACTATTTTTTTAGTAATTTTCGAATCTTTTTAAATAGATTCCATCTCTCATCTAAAAATTTATACTTTTATAAACACTATTTTTTGCATAGTTAATAAATAGAACATACTTACATTACTTCACTAGTCTATTTTATTTAAGTATTTATTAACTTATTTATTACCCCTCACCTAAAAATAACCAAAATTACAACATTACAAAAAAAGACATAAATATAACTAAAGTCTTTTTTTGTTAAAATGAATAAGGCTTATAGTGAAATTAAGTATAATTTATATAGTTGTTATAAAAGATCATACTTCATATAAAAAAATCACTTAACACCATGCATCAATTTCTTTAATAACGGATTTAATAATATGACAATAATCCCTGCAATTATTGGTATAATTGTAAAAATGAGAAAAAAATTGGTCATATTTGATTTTTTTGCTATTTCTTCAATCATTCCTCCCATAGAAGCTGCTAATTTATTACCTATAGCTATGGCTAAATACCACATCCCAAACATAAATGCTATCATTCTACCAGGAACTAGTTTACTTACATATGATAGTCCTACTGGGGATAAACATAATTCTCCTAATGTATGAAATAAATAAGCTAAAATTAACCAAACTATACTTACCCGAACCATGCCAGCTGTAGCTCCTTGGGGTATAGTTTGAGAACCAAAGGCTAACACTCCAAATCCAATAGCCATAATTATAAGACCTAATCCGTATTTTACTGCTGCACTTGGATTATACTTACTGTCCCACCATTTGGTAAATAATGATGCAAATGCTATTATAAAAAATGAGTTTAAAATACTAAACCACGAAGTAGTTATTTCTATTTTACTATCTCTAAGCTCAGAAACTTTAGCATGTATAATACCCGAATCTTTTTTGGATGAAATATAATCTTCTCTTATTTTTTTTTCTTGTTCATTACTTAGAGGGACCATTACTCCTATTTCTCCGTGTATGGCTATTTCATCACCTATTTTTAAATTATTTTTACTAGCAATAGTTGTCTTTAATGATTCTATCTTATCTAAAGGTTTATTAACATAAGACTCTGTTATCGGAATGTATTGAAAAAGTAGATTTCCTTCTTTATCTACTTCTTGTTTTTTTGTTTTTTTATCTATCTTTGGTATTTTAAGAACTTTGTATTCTATTTCATAAGCATGAGAACTAATATCATTATTCAACATCCATATTACAATTCCCCAAATAATAAGAAAACTACTGGCCAGCACAATGTTAGAGGATAAAATTTTATGTCTTGTTTGTTTAAATAATAAAATCAAAACCCATGAAACTATTGCTAAGGGTATAATTGTAAGAAGGGTATTTACTATCAAATAAATGTTTGCTGAATTCCCTTCCATAGTTCTATCAGTAAAATCCCTTGCAAAAAGCACTAAAGAAGTAGCTCCTTGTTCAAAAGAGGCAAAGAAAAATATAGTGAATAAAGCAAATATAATCACTGCTATCATTCTATCCCTAATTATTTTATTATATCTGGATACTCTGGATATTATTAAAATTATGAATAATACTAATCCAATTATTGCTAGTACTAATGGTCCAGACAAAATGTCTTTACTTACAATAAACTCTTCCGGAAATATATGTATATCCCCTATTTTAGATAAAGGATCATTTATTGCATACCCCAAACCTATAAATGATGTAATAATAATAAGAATTTTATCCATTAAAGTAAATGGATTCTTTTTTGTTTCTTCATGATTTTCTATAGTCTTATTATTATCTGATTTAAGAATTTTTTCATTTTTTCTATTTGTTTTCTGTGGAATCTCTCCAATTTTACCAAATAAAGGCTTTGCTAACCAAAACTGTAAAGTACCGAGTAACATAAAAATTCCGGCAAGGCCAAACCCCCAACTCCATCCTACTTTTTCTGCAAGATATCCACAAAGCATCATACCAAAAAAAGCACCAGCATTTACCCCCATATAAAATATTGTATATGCTCCATCTTTTTTTTCCGGTAGATCTTTATACATTTCTGAAATAATAGAGGTCATATTCGGTTTGAAAAAACCAGTACCTATTATAAGCAATACTAAACCTAAATAAAGTGAAAATTCTGTTTCTACAGCCATAGAAATATGCCCTAAAGTCATAATTACTGCTCCTACTACTACTGCCCAACGGTAACCTAAAACTTTATCAGCTATAATTCCTCCGGCAATGGGTGTTAGATACAATAGCATAGCATAGGTTCCAAACAAAGCGCCTGCATGATTAGTAGACCATTCCCACCCAGGATTAGTTCCTATTGCCGCCATAGTTAAAAAATTTATGAGAAGTACCCTCATTCCATAGAATGAAAAACGTTCCCACATTTCAGTAAAAAATAAAACAAACAATCCAGCTGGATGTCCTAATACTTTAGTTTTAAAAAAATTATTTGTTGTTACGCTCATATTTCAATATGTGAATACTTATTTTACCCCTTGCATTAATTTTCTTATCACCGGTGATACAATAATAATTACAACCCCAAATATTAATGAATATATTGCTAAAGTATGATATCCATTTGTATAAGATATTAAGGATTCCAATCGCGTTGCATTATTATCCGGATTTGAAATATCTGCTCCTAGTAAACCTGCTACATACTGGCCATAAGCACTGGCTAAAAACCACATTCCCATCATCATTCCTGATAAATGCTTAGGAGATAAACTTGTAATCATAGATAAACCAATTGGAGAAAGACATAATTCGCCTATAGTCATAAATAAATATGCTAATACAAATATATTGATAGAAGTAATCCCATTTGAATCAACAAAAAATATGGTGCTATAAAATGTATAAAAAGATAAGGCTACAAATAAAAATCCTAAACCAAACTTTACTACTGTATTAGGTTCTTTTTTTCTTTTAGATAACCAATACCATAATAATCCTAATGGTGTGCTAAAGAGTATAACAAATAATGAATTTGCTCCATTATTTACAGCATTGGGATCTATTTTAAATAAATATAAGTTTAACGGTCTCAAATTATCTTTAGCAAAGATAGCTAAAGAACCACCTGCTTGCTCAAATAAAGCAAAAAACAGAATAGAAAACAAGATTAATAATAATGCAGCTATAAGTTTTTTCCTATCTTTTAGCTCTTTTATTTTATAAAATTGAAATAAAAAATATAGTAAAGCTAAAGGCCCTATTGTATACATAAATATATCTGTATATCTGGTATTATTAAGCATAAGAAAAATTAAAGGAATAGTTGCTATAGCTCCTATATAAACTAATATTTCATAAGTATTTCTTTTTGTAACAGATATATTTTTTAATGGGGAAGTTCCTATAGGTCCTAAATATCTTTTAGTACAAATAAAAACTATAAGTCCTATTAGCATAACAAATGCCGCAGATAAAAATGCTAATGCCCATGAATGACTTTTACCCAATACAACACAAATACTTCCTCCAATTAAGGCTCCAACATTAATAGCTGTATAAAATAAACCAAACCCAGCATCTTTTCTATGATCTCCCTCTTTATAGAGATATCCTACCATTGATGATATATTAGGTTTAAAAAAACCCGTACCGATAACTGTTAAAGTTATTCCCAAAAAAAATAAATTATGAGGAGAAGATGC
>NZ_PSZM01000042.1 GCF_002964975.1 Apibacter adventoris
GCGTGGTGGGTAGTTTGACTGGGGTGGTCGCCTCCAAAAGAGTAACGGAGGCTTTCAAAGGTACCCTCAGCACGCTTGGCAACCGTGCGTAGAGTGTAATGGCATAAGGGTGCTTGACTGCAAGACCAACAAGTCGAGCAGGTGCGAAAGCAGGACATAGTGATCCGGTGGTTCCGTATGGAAGGGCCATCGCTCATAGGATAAAAGGTACTCCGGGGATAACAGGCTAGTCTCCCCCAAGAGCTCACATCGACGGGGAGGTTCGGCACCTCGATGTCGGCTCGTCACATCCTGGGGCTGGAGAAGGTCCCAAGGGTTGGGCTGTTCGCCCATTAAAGTGGCACGCGAGCTGGGTTCAGAACGTCGTGAGACAGTTCGGTCTCTATCTATTGCGGGCGTTAGAATTTTGCGTGGAGTTGACTCTAGTACGAGAGGACCGAGTTGAACAAACCTCTGGTGTATCAGTTGTGCCGCCAGGTGCACTGCTGAGTAGCTAAGTTTGGAAGAGATAAGCACTGAAAGCATATAAGTGCGAAACTCGCCACAAGATAAGAATTCTTTTAAGGGTCGTGGGAGATCACCACGTTGATAGGCTACAGGTGTAAAGGCAGTGATGTCATAGCCGAGTAGTACTAATTACCCGTAGATTTCGTCCAAAAAAAGTACAGGTGAAGTAATAAAAACACAAATCAAATAAGCCTAGTATAAAAGGTGAGAAGTTTAAAAAATATTATATAAAATTCCATTAACAATATTTAGGGTGGTTATAGCTGCAGGGCTCACCTGTTCCCATTCCGAACACAGAAGTTAAGCCTGCCTAGCGCTGATGGTACTGCTAATTGCGGGAGAGTAGGTAGCCGCCAGTTTTTTAAAACAAAGTCTCACTTATATAATAAGTGAGACTTTTTTGTTTTTATAGGGTAAAAAAATAAGAAAAAAATAGGAATATAAGAGGGATTATAGGTTTAATTAGTTTTACAGTAAGTCTGATTATAAAAAGTCTATAAAGAAGGGTAATTCCGGGCTTATTATTGGAGTTATATTTTATTATTTAATTGATGAAAGGGGGAAGTTTGTTATTTTTTATGAATAATGATTATATTATTTAATAAAAATAATTACTTTTGGCGAGTAATAAAGATTTAAAGTATAATTGTTATATTTTTTCCTTAACCCTGGGAATTAAATATTATCATGTTTTTGTCTTATTTTATTGTAAATTATTTATATATTTGTTAATATCGTTAATAAAGTTACTATAATGGATAAAGTTCTTAAATTCCAGAAAGAAAATAAACAACGTTT
The DNA here is from genome assembly GCF_002964975.1 of Apibacter adventoris. Taxonomy (GTDB): domain Bacteria; phylum Bacteroidota; class Bacteroidia; order Flavobacteriales; family Weeksellaceae; genus Apibacter; species Apibacter adventoris. The sequence continues at coordinate 1,306 of NZ_PSZM01000042.1, forward strand.
TTTAGATGAATTATTTGAATTATTAAAAATTCCTTCTATAAGTGCAGATTCAGCATATTTTAAAGATCTTTTACATTGTGCAGATACTATTGCTGAAAATTTTAAACAATCTGGATTGGATAAAGTTCAAGTTTGTAAAACAAATGGTAATCCAGTAGTTTATGGAGAAAAAATAGTAAGTTCATCTTTACCTACTGTATTAATATATGGACATTATGATGTTCAACCTGCTGATCCTTTAGATTTATGGGATAGCGATCCTTTTAAACCTGTAATAAAAAAAACAAGTATTCACCCTGAAGGTGCTATTTTTGCTCGGGGTTCTGCAGATGATAAAGGTCAATGGTTTATGCATGTAAAAGCGTTGGAATCTCTTATTAAAACAGATTCATTACCTTGTAATGTAAAAGTTATTATTGAAGGAGAAGAAGAAGTAGGGTCAGTGAATTTAGAAGAATTTTTGAAAGCTAATATTAAAAAATTGTCTTGTGATATTATATTAATATCTGATACTCATATTTTTTCTAATAAAGTGCCAACTGTAACAACCGGTTTAAGAGGATTAAGTTATGTTGAAGTAATGGTAGAGGGTCCTAATAGAGATCTACATTCCGGACTTTATGGAGGAGCTGTCCCTAATCCCATTAACATTTTATCTAAAATGATTGCTTCATTAATAGATGAAAATGGGAAAATAACAATTAAAGGTTTTTATGATAATGTAGTTGAATTATCAAAAAAGGATAGAGAAGAAATTAATAAATTACCTTTTGACGAAGAGAGTTTTAAAAAATCTATTGGCTTAAGGGGAACAGAAGGTGAAGCCGGTTATAATTCTTTGGAAAGAACTTCAATTAGACCAACCTTAGATGTTAACGGAATATGGGGAGGATATATAGGAGAAGGTTCCAAAACTGTAATTCCTTCAAAAGCGTACGCTAAAATATCTATGAGATTGGTACCTAATCAGAACTCAAATGAAATTACTCGTTTATTTACAGAATATTTTATTTCCATAGCTCCGGAAAGTGTAAAGGTAACGGTAACCCCTCATCATGGAGGGAATGGGTACGTTTTACCAACTTCTGATCCGGGATATATTGCTGCTAAAAAAGCTATGCAAAAAACTTTTGAAACCGAAACATTACCTTACAGAACCGGAGGAAGTATACCCATTGTAACTTTGTTTGAAGAAATTTTGGGAGCAAAATCTGTGCTTATGGGATTTGGATTAGATACTGATGCTATCCATTCTCCTAACGAACATTATGGGCTTTTTAATTTTTATAAAGGTATAGAAACAATTCCATACTTTTTGCAGTATTATGTAGAAAGTAAAAAAAGTTAATTCATTTATAATCTATAAAGAATTTTATTTAATAAAATTTATAACATTTTTTTAGAAGTCAATCATTTAATATAGAAAATATAATTTATTAAAAATTATGAAAGAAATAAATTAATATTCAATTAACATATTGTTAGGGTTCTTTTAGCTATTTAATTAATAATTTTGTAAAATTAAACATATTTTAAGTTAATATGAACCCAATAAAACTTTATTCTTCACTAATTTGTATTTTATTTGTAACTATACTATTTGCTCAGCCCAAAGAAAAGAATAATTATTCATCTTCTTCAGTCAAACAAAAAGAATTTAGAGCGGTTTGGGTAGCAACTGTAGGAAATATAGATTGGCCTACCAAAACAGGATTATCAGCAGACCAACAAAAACAAGAGTTTTTAACAATTTTAGATAATGTACAAAAGTGGAAACTGAATGCTATTGTGGTTCAAGTTAAGCCTTCATCAGATGCTTTTTACAAATCTAAAATGAGTCCTTGGTCTAAATATCTAACAGGAAAACAAGGAGTAAATCCCGGATATGATCCTTTAGAATTTATGATTGAAGAAGCTCACAAACGGAATATAGAAATTCATGCTTGGTTTAATCCTTTCAGATTATCTGCAGGAAGCACTAATTTAAGTACTTTATCTTTAGATAATATAGCCTATAAACATCCTGATTGGGTGGTTAGATATGGGGATCAGCTATATTTAAATCCGGGAATACCTGAAGTATCGGATTATGTTATAGAATCTATAATGGAAGTTGTGAAAAACTATAATATAGATGGAGTTCATTTAGATGATTATTTTTATCCGTATAAAATAGGAAAGTTAGAATACCCAGATTATAAAGAATATGCAAAATATGGTGTTACATTTGCCAATAAATCGGATTGGAGACGAGATAACATTAATAAATTTATAAAAAAATTACATCAAAATATAAAAAAAGAAAAAAAGAGAATTGATTTTGGTGTGAGTCCTTTTGGGGTATGGAGAAATGTGAGTTCAGACCCTTTAAAAGGATCTAAAACCAGAGCATTACAAAATTATGACGATTTATTTGCAGATGTACTTTATTGGATGGAAAATAACTGGATTGATTATGTAGCTCCTCAGTTATATTGGCATAGGGGTAATTCTACAGCGGATTATACGACTTTAATTGAGTGGTGGAATAACGCTGCTAAAGAAACTAAAACAAAGTTATATGTGGGTTTGGCTGCTTACAGAGTGAGTGAATGGAAAAAAGAAGATGAATTAATTCAACAAATTTTTCTAAACAGAAACTTTACAGAAGTAAAAGGTAATATTTTCTTTAGTTATAGATCTTTAGTTCGTAATCCTAAAGATATTATAAATAGCCTTTTATCAGGACCTTTTGCATCCGAATAACTAATTTTATCTTCTTTATTATAATCTTCACTAATTAATGCGCTATCGACTTTTGTCATTTATTGTGTAAAATATTTATTTGTAGATAGGATGTATTTTAATTTTAAGTTTAAAATATACATTAATAAATTCTAAAAAAAGAATATATTAGCTATATAAACATAAAATTAATTACAATGGGGAAAATGAAAATGAATTCATGGCAATGGCAGAAAAAAGGAGAACCAGAAAATTTAGTTCTTAAAGAAAGTAATATACCTGAATTAGGTAAAGATGAAATATTAATTCAAAACACTTTTATTGGCTTAAATCCTGTAGATTGGAAGTTGATTGAAAATGGACATCCTGATTGGGAAATAAATCATATTCCTGGAGTGGACGGAACAGGAATTGTAATAAAAGTGGGTGATAATATGGAACATCTTCAATTAGGATCCAGAGTTTGTTATCATACTGATCTATCCAAAGCTGGAAGTTTTTCTACTCATACGATTGTGAAAGGGAATAGTATTATGACTATTCCAAATAATTTAAATGATGCAGCTGCTGCAGCTTTTCCATGTCCTTCTTTGACTGCTATTCAGGCATTTCAAAAAATACCCAGTTTACTCAATAAGATAGTTTTAGTTAGTGGTGCGGGCGGATCTGTAGGATATTTTTTAACTCAATTATTATTAGAATCGGGAGCTAAAGTGTATGTAACTGCAGGAAAATTGCACCATCAGGAATTTTTAAAAATGGGTGTATTAAAAGCATTAGACTATAAAGATAAAGATTGGAAAAAAGAAATGAAGAAGAGTTTGCAAGGGAATTTATTTGATGTGGTTTTTGATATGGTTAGTGGAGCTCATGCTGCAGGACTATTAGATTTAATCTCTTATTACGGACATATGGTTGCTATTCAAGATAGGATAAAAGAAAATTTGCTATCTCCATTTACTACCTGTGTATCCTTGCATGAAATAGCTTTGGGGGCATTTCATAAATATGCCAGTCAGCAACAAATTGCCCATTTAATGCAAAACGGAGAAAAATTATTATGTAAAATAAGAACAGGCATTCTTAAACAAAGAGAATTTAAAATTACGACTTTTGATAGTTTGCCTCAACATCTGGCAGAAATGAAAAAAAACAATTTATCGACTAAATATTTAGTCAAGATATAAAAAAATATAAAAAGAAGTTTAAATAGTAGCTATCCTGATTTCATGATAGCTATTTTCGTTTTTTATGATTCCAAAGATAATTTTTGAAAAAGTAAACAATTAATATAATTTATATATTCAGTTTTTTAGATAGATAAGTATAAATGATATTTATTTTATTAATTATTGTATTTATTTCACATAAAATATAATTAATTTATTTTAATTATATTTGTTTTTTATTTATATTAATAATTAATGAATCATAAAGTATATAAAATACAAAAAGGAGATACCTTGCATAGTGTTGCTGAAAAATTTCAACTTTCTACTGAAGCTCTTCGTACCTATCATAATTTGCATTGTGAATTATCAGACTTGCTTTCCGGAGAAGAAAAACTGCCCAGACATTTGGAAATAATATTGTTACCTGCCGGACAAATTACCGGAGGAGATAAATTTAAAATAAATACCCCTCTCTCTTTTGGGCATAAGGAAGAATACAAGATAGAGATTAAAAATTTGTTTCTGGTTAAAAATGATCCGATGAGTGAGAATCAAACCGAAAGTATATGGGAAATTTCAGAAAATAAAAATGCTCAGGTTGACATACAGGTTAAAGATAAAAAAATACATAAGTACGATACTCAGTTAAAAACACTTATTGAAGTTATAAATAAAATTAATGAATCTTCAGACCATTTACAAATAGCTTTGAATAAAGATGGAACCATTCAGAGTGTACTTAATAAAAATGAAATACTGGAGAGATGGGAAGAGATTAAATTTCAAGATGTGAAATTTTCTGAAATGCAGGATGATTTTGTGAAAATTATAGTAGAACAATACAATAAAGCTTTTCAGAATATATCAAAGCTTATAAAAGAAAATATGTTATATCAGGTAGTTTTTTGTCCTAAAAATGATCTGAGGTATCCTGTTCTTTATACACAACCTTTGAAAAAGAATATCGAAGTAAATTCGTTAATTTTTCCACAAAAAAATATATACTATGACTGGTCTTATACAGGCAAAGAGGAAAAAGAATACATACAGTTTAGCTTACAAGCAGATGTTCCATCTACCCGTTTGCAACATTTTAAAGAATTATACGAAAAAGGCTATGCTGCTATGTTGCAGTCACCTTTTAATCCTGAATTTAAGATAGAAGGAAAATACATGTTCCATAAACAAACGGGAAAATTAAAGCAGGCCTATGTATATGTTAAAGAACAAATGAGTAAAGAGTTGCTTTACATTGTACAATATAAAATAACCCGTATATCTTCTGATGAACCCGAAAATACGAAACCAAACATAAAAGATGAAACTATTCCACCCAATGAAGAAAAACCGAAAGCTTTTACCAGTCGTTTTTTGTTTGATTAGTATCAATATGCTGTTTATTTCCTGTTTAGATCCCATTCGGGATAAAAACCGCAAGCGGTATACCCCAGAATTTTGTTTTGAAGAAGCGTATTTACCTCTGGGCAGGGCTATATATAAAGGAGATACCCGAGAGGCAGAACGCCTGGTACGGGAAAAAAAGATAGATATAAATGCCCTGAGCCGCAAAAGCGGTTTCCGTTTTTTGTACTATGCCTGCCTGATGGAAGATCTGCCTATGGTAAAAAAACTACTCCAATTAGGGGCCGATCCGAATAAAATATCTTTAGATATAACCAAAGGCAATCCGCCTATAAAAGAAACCAATATTTCTTTTGCTGTAGCCCGAGGAAACGTAAAATTAACTAAGCTATTATTAGAAAACGGAGCCAATCCCAATACTTCGGTAGACTTATTACCTTTAAATGTAGCTATGACACATGACAATATGCAGGACTATCTCGATCTGCTTTTTAAATATGGGGCCGATGCTAATTATTTGGAATACGGAAGCTGTGAAAATGTGGCTCAAATAGCCTTAATTGGAAGGAAATTTGATTTGATAGATTATTTTTTGGATAAAGGATCTGATCCTAATTCTGTAGATAAAGCAGGATGGAGTTTGGCTTATTCTGTGCAACATGAATTGGAAAATTATCGGGGAACAGAGCAAGGTAGAAAAATACTGGAAAAAGTAAAAAATCGATTGCAGAACGAGTATAAGATCCAATTTCCGGTAGAAGCACAAAGAAGAAAAGGAATGGAAACTGAGATTAAACGTTATGAACAACTTCCTCAGGAAATAAAAGGGCTTTCGGAAATGAAAAATAGTGAAAAATATTTTCAGAGGGTAAGAGATTCTTTATCAGCAGGAAAAACGCTTACCGGACAACCTTTAACAAACTAATCTTATGAGCCGGTTGTATGTACCCGATGGAGCATTAACTAGCTGTTTAAAAGGGAAACATTGATTGGATCATTGTTAAAAATTAAATATACAAATACTAATTTCTTACTTATGAGAACTATATCTATATTTATAAAAATAATCTTAATTATAACCGGAATGAATGTATTATTATCATGTTTAGACCCTATTCGGGATAAAAACCGCAAACGGTATACCCCAGAATATTGTTTTGAAGAAGCGTATTTACCTCTGGGTAGGGCTATATATAAAGGAGATATCCGTGAGGCAGAACGTTTGGTACAGGAAAAAAAGATTGATATAAATGCCCTGAGCCGCAAAAGCGGTTTTCGTTTTTTGTATTATGCCTGCCTGATGGAAGATTTGCCTATGGTAAAAAAACTACTCCAATTAGGGGCTGATCCAAATAAAATATCTTTAGATATAACCAAAGGTACCCCCCCTGCAAAAAGCACAAATATTTCTTTTGCTGTAGGACGTGGGAATTTAAAATTGACTAAGCTATTGTTAGAAAACGGAGCCAATCCCAATACTCCGGTAGGCTTATTACCATTAAATGATGCTATGGCACATGGCAATATGCAGGACTATTTCGATCTACTTTTTAAATACGGGGCCGATGCTAATTATTTAGAGTATGGAAGTTGTGATAATGCCGCCCAGATAGCTTTATCCGGAAGACAATTTGCTCTGATTAATTATTTTTTGGATAAAGGATCTGATCCTCTTTCTCCAGATCGTTTAGGAGAAACTTTAGCTTTTTCAGTACAAGAGCAGTTAGCAGAGTTTAGAGGGACAGATAAGGCTAAAAAAGAATTGGAATCTATAAAAAAACGCTTACAGAATGAATACCATATCCAATTTCCGGTAGAAGCACAAAGAAGAAAAGGAATGGAAAATGAGATTAAACGGTATGAACAGCTTCCTCAGGAAATAAAAGATCTTCCGGGAATGAAAGATGATGCAGAATATAACCAAAAAGTAAAAGATTCTTTAGCTGCAGGAAAAACGCTTACCGGACAGCCTTTAACAAACTAATCTTATGAGCCAGTTGTATGTACCCGATGGAGCATTAACTACCTGCTTAGAAGGGAAAGCAAATTCGGAAATAAAAGTAACCTCCCAGTCTTCCGTTTATATAAATAATAAACTGAAGGCTACGGAAAACGATCGATTTAAAGATAATTTTCATTGCCAGAAAATGGTAAGCGGGTCTGCTTCCGTTTGCAGTTGGATAGGAGCTGCCGTAGGAGCATTGGGCGGACCGGTAGGTTCTTTTGTAGGGTATTTTGCCGGCAAGTTTGTCGGTGGATTATTGGGGAACCGTCTGGCTACCCAAACCCTGCCCAGCCTTTGTTCTTCGTTGTGCAAGCCTTCCCGTTGGACGGTCGTGCATCCTAAAGTCAAAATTTCCAAACAGAAAGCCTTACTGGAAAAAGCCAACCTTCGTTGCATGATGGGGGGTATTATTTATATTGTACTTCCCGATATGAATGTAGCCCTTACCCATGCCCGGCTGGCACAGGGGGCGTATACGAATGTAGACTTTGATAATCCCGAGAATAACTCGGAGATTGACGGTTTTAAGCCGGTAAGTGCAGAACGAGCGGAGGAAATTTTAGGGAAGGATTGGAAAAAATTACTAGATCAAGATGAAAAAAACGGGTTTTATGCTACGCTCTACGAAGATAAAAACGGGAATATGGTAGTGGCTTACCGGGGAACCGACCCCGGGGCGGGGATTAACGATATTAAAGAAGACTATATGCAGGCAATGGGGCTAAGTTCCGATCAGTATAATGCTTCGGTAAAATTAGCTAAAAAAGTACAGGACGCTAAAAATGCGGGAGATATAAAAGGCGATGTGAGTATTACCGGGCATTCCTTAGGAGGTGGGCTAGCAACTATTGCCGGTGCTGCCACCGGTTACCCTACCTATACCTACAATGCCGCTGCCGTGCACGAAAAAACCTATGAAAGAAACGGGATAGATGCCAACAATACCAAGCATATACAAGCCTATGTAGGAACCAAAGATCCCTTAAACGGATTACAGGATAACCGGGAAATGGTATTATCCGGCGGGGTATTGGCAGCACCTGTTCTTCCGGTACTGGGAGGAGCTGCGGGTTCGGCTGCGGGTACTGTGGTAGGTGGTTCGGCAGGAGCTATTGCCAGATCTACAACCTTAAATCCTGTTACTATGGGAAGTACTATGGTTGGGGGAGGATTTATAGGCAGCCAAGCAGGAGGTATGTTAGGAACAGCCGGAGGAGGGGTATTGGGCGGAGTGTTAGCCTTGTCGGGTATATGGGGTAATTTTACTGGAGGGTTGCCCCGGCAGCAGGGAATGCAGCGTATAGTAGTTCTACAGGATTGTTCCTGGCTGCAAGGACATTTTATAGGAGATATGATTACCGCAATGGAACAAATGCAGAAGCGTATGGGAACAGGAAACCCTGTAAAAGCAAACATGGAAATTACTCCCACTACCTTGAGCCGTTCCGAAATTCTGAAAGATTGGTGGAACGGGTATGACTATGAAGGTTCCGGTTGGGGGCATGGTCCCCGTCAATTATTAGCAGAATGGTTGGGAGTAGACAATAAAGTGAATAATCTGTTTGATGCCGGAATGCTTTCTATGCTACAGTTCGGAGAAGGACAAATATCCGGACAGGCTTTGGAAAAAGTGAAGAATGATCCGGCTATGGTAGCCAGGGAACAGGAATTAGTAAATCTGATAAAAAATGATCCACGATATGGTAATGAGGCTTTTTCTATAAAAGATGTTGACTTGGTATGTTTCGGAGGACAGCGGGCTCCGGGGGATATGTGGGATCAGGCTAAAGGATTTTGGAAAGAAGAATACCGCGATACCTGGAAAGTTGCCGGAAATGAATTAACCTGGATGGTTCGTAATACTAATGTAACTTCAGCGGCACAGGTGGCGGCTGATGGTACTATTACTATGAACCATAGCTTTTCCGATATATTCGATTTACGTCCGGGAGGAAGGAGCCATGCCTATAATACCATAACCGGAATTACCGGAACTGCATATCATGATGTGCTAGGAGGAAATGATCTGTTGCACCTTAATGCCGAATGGACATCAATAATTAAACCCTGAATAAGATGAATATAAAAAAGATAATAATAACAATAATAATTACAGTTAATTTTATTTCATGTACCCAGAATGAAAGTAAAAAACTAAATAAAACCCAAATGAATAAAGATCCCTTTTATACAGAAAATTCAGGATACGATTATATTCGTTTTCCTCTTATTAAGCCTTATGAAACCATATCATTAAATAAAGGGGAAGAATGGGCTATAAAGTCAGATTTTAAACCAAAAACTCCAGCTGAAATTGTAAAAGCATATGGAATACAGAAAATAAATATTCTATTAAGGAAAATAATTATTTGTTATTGTGAGAAATATCCGATTATAGGTGGAGAAGAATTCCCTAAAGCTTGGTTTATATTTATACCAGAGAAAAATATAAATAAAGGTTTTACCACAGAACAAGAATTTAGGGCTTATTTACAAACACAAGGAATACAAAAGGAGCAAATAGAGTGGAATACACCAAAAGAATTATATGAACAATTTTCAAAGACTTATTGCCTTTCCTGGATCCCCGATTGTAATTGATAATAGAAAATTTAATTCTATTATTTCTCTATTGAATAGTAGGAAAGAAAGAGGATAAATGTCGGATCTGTAAAAACAAAGACTTATAGTTATGTGAAAAAGTATGGGGAAAATTTTGTATTATGCAGGTTTAGTTAGTTATTAGTAAGGAATAATCAGTATTTCAATGATGAATAAGCCAAGTATTATAAATGAGTTTAAAGAGAAATATGTAAATTTGTAAGATTAATTTTAGACTTAACGAATGAATCCAAAATCCTTAGTAAAAGAACAAAGCATAGAGGCAATAAAAGCAGTATTCAATATAGATATGCCTGCTGTTGAAATTCAAATAACTAAAGATGAGTTTGAAGGAGATTATACTATAGTAGTTTATCCATTAGTAAAAGTGGTAAAACAAAAACCGGAAGATATAGCTACAAAATTAGGAGAGTATTTGGTAAAACTGAATATATTTACAGAGTTTACTGTAGTTAAAGGTTTTTTAAATCTATCATTAAATTCAGAATTACTAATTCAAACCATTGAAAATAATTATTCAGATAAGTATTTTGGATTCAGCAAGGAGAAAAGATCTAAAATTATGGTGGAGTATTCTTCCCCCAATACCAATAAACCTATACATTTAGGTCATATTCGTAATAATCTCTTAGGATTTTCAATTAGTAACATACTTAAAGCTGCCGGGAATGAAGTTCTTATGTCTCAAATTATAAATGACAGAGGTATACATATTTGTAAATCTATGATAGCCTGGCAAAAATTTGGAAATAAAGAAACACCGGAAACTAAAAAGACTAAAGGAGATCATTTAGTAGGGAAGTACTATGTGCTTTTTGATAAAGAATATCAAAAAGAAATAGCAGAAATGGTAACTACAGGAGTAGATAAAGAAGAAGCGAAGAAAAAAGCACCCATTTTTGTAGAAGCCCAAAATATGCTTAAAAAATGGGAAGATGGAGATAAAGAAGTAAGGGAGCTATGGCAAAAGATGAATTCTTGGGTTTATTCTGGTTTTGAACAAACCTATAAAAATTTAGGTGTACATTTTGATGTCGTGCAATATGAAAGTAATACGTATTTACTTGGAAAAGATATTATAGAGAAAGGACTAAAAAATGGAGTTTTGTTTCAAAAAGAAGATGGTTCTGTTTGGGCAGATTTATCTGAAGAAGGATTGGATCAGAAACTTTTGTTAAGAAGTGATGGAACTTCTGTATATATGACTCAGGATTTAGGTACAGCTGTAGAAAGATTTACCCATTATAATTTAGATCAATTAATATACACCGTTGGAAATGAACAAGATTATCATTTTCAGGTATTATTTTTAATCTTAAAAAAATTGGGATATAACTGGGCAAGCCAATTATATCATTTATCTTATGGAATGGTAGATTTGCCAAGTGGAAAAATGAAATCTAGAGAAGGAACAGTGGTAGATGCTGATGATTTAATACAAGAAATGATAAATACAGCTACAGAAATATCCGGAGAATTAGGAAAATTAGATGGATATTCTGAAGAAGAAAAAAAGAAAATTAACCAACAAATTGGACTGGGAGCTTTAAAATATTACATTTTAAAAGTTGATCCTAAAAAAAGAATATTATTTGATCCTAAAGAAAGTATCGATTTTAATGGAAATACCGGACCTTTTGTACAATATACATTTGCGAGAATACAGTCTATTTTAAGAAAAGCGGATACTCATACTATTGAAATAACATCTTATACATTAAATCAAACCGAAAAAAAACTAATTCTATTGCTGTCATCGTTCCCGGAAATAATACAAAAATCGGCAAATACTTTAAATCCATCTTTAATAGCGAATTATGTTTATGATGTTGTGAAAATATTTAATTATTTTTATCAAAATTATTCTATATTGAATGTAAAATATGAATCTGAAAAACAAATAAGATTGGCGCTTTCCCAATGGACAGGAAATGTAATTGAAAGTTCGTTAAATCTTTTAGGGATAGATTCTCCTGAACGAATGTAAGATGATAAATCAACTTGAAAAATTACTAAAACAAAAAGATATTAACCCCACAGCTATGAGGCTTTTGGTGTTAGATTATTTTTTAAAACAAGAAACAGCTATTTCACTTTCCGATTTAGAAACAGATTTTGATTATTCAGATAGGACGACTCTTTTCAGAACGTTAAAAACATTTGAAAAGAAAGGACTTTTACATAGCATTAAAGATGGGAACATAACAGTGTATGCCTTATGTACAGATAACTGCTCAGAAGAATTTCATGCAGATAGCCATATACATTTTTGTTGCTCTTCATGTAAAAAAGTTTTTTGTTTATCTAAAGTTAAAGCTCCGGATGTAGAAATACCTTCTAATTTTAAGCTTGAAAAATTAGATATCATAGCACACGGTTTATGTGCTGATTGTATTAAATAAATAGTATTTTATTATTATTTTCTAAGATCAAAATATAATTAAGTAATATAATAGATTAGAGAAAAAATTTCTGTACAATAGTTTGTATTGAAATAATTATGTATTCAATTCATAGAAAAATCTTACCTTTGTAAGGTATGGAAAACTTTGTTGTTTCAGCAAGAAAATACAGACCTTTAGAATTTGATTCTGTTGTCGGTCAAAGTCATATAACAGATACTTTAGAACATGCAATTGAAAATAATCAATTAGCTCAAGCTCTTCTTTTTTGTGGTCCAAGGGGAGTAGGTAAGACTACATGTGCCCGTATTTTAGCCCGTAAGATTAATGAAAAATTTGGAGAAACAGATGAAAATGATTTTGCTTTTAATATATTTGAACTAGATGCAGCATCTAATAATTCAGTTGATGATATAAGGAACCTTATTGATCAAGTACGTTATGCTCCTCAGGTAGGAAAATATAAAGTATATATTATAGATGAAGTTCATATGCTTTCAAATGCAGCATTCAATGCTTTTTTGAAAACTTTGGAAGAGCCTCCGGCTCACGCAATTTTTATATTAGCCACTACTGAAAAACAAAAAATTATTCCTACAATTCTTTCTAGATGTCAAATTTATGATTTTAAAAGGATTGAAGTAAACGATATAAAAGAACACCTGAAAAAAATAGCAAACGCTGAAAAGATTAATTATGAAGAAGATGCATTGCATATCATAGCGCAAAAAGCAGATGGAGGATTACGAGATGCTCTTTCAATATTTGACAGGTTAGTAACTTTTACCCAGAAAAATCTTACCATTGCTGCCGTAACAGAAAATCTGAGTATTTTAGATTATGAATATTTTTTTAAAATAACAGATTTAGCTTTAAAAAATGATATTCCAGAGATATTATTGTTATTTAATGCAATTATTAAAAAAGGATTTGATTCTCAGGCTTTTATTTCTTCTTTAGGTAGCCATTTCAGAGATTTAATGGTTTCTCAGAATCTGCAGACTCTTAAATTATTGGATGTAGGAGAAGCGACGAAGCAAAAATATTTACTACAGGCAAAAGAATGTACACCTAATTTTTTAATTCAAGCTATTGAAATATGTCATCAGGCAGATATTGATTTTAGAAATAGTAAAAACCCTAAATTGTCTATAGAAATAGCTTTAATGCAATTGGCTTCTTTAACTGCAGATGGACATATAGTAAATAAAAAAAAAAATTTAGAATAATTCCTCCTCATGGTTTCAAAACGGAACTAAAAAAACAAAACTTAAACTTAACGATTGACGAGAAAAAAGTAGAGGTAGTATATAAAGAATTACAAAAAGAAAGTAAAACGAAAGAAGAAGTAGACAGTAAAAAAGTAATTTCTCCAGTGAATCCTAAGTCCAAAAGTATATCAGTACTTTCTATTAAAGATTTTTTAAAAGCTTCAATGGAAGAAAAAGAAGAAGATTTAATTATAGATTCTTCTCAAAAAAGTAGAGATCAATTTGAAGAAAAAGATTTAAAATTATTTTGGAATCAATATTTGCAAAATCTTAAAAATAAACAACCTATATTATATAATGTTTTAAATACCACAAGTTGTCAGCTAAAAGAAAATTTCACTATTTTTTTTCAGTTTCCCTCTCACTCTTCATATGAAGAATTTGAAAGTTTGAGAGAAAATTTTTTTCAGAAATTAAAAAAACAACTAAATAACTACTCTATTATCTTTAATTACGAAATTAAGGAAACGCAAAAGAATATTTTTCTTTCAAATAAAGATAAATATGAAAAAATGTTAAAAAATAACCCATTACTGGAAAAATTGAAAAATGATTTTAAACTTGATATTTAAGATAATGTTAGCTAAATTTTTTAATTTTATTTCGATAATTTATTAGATATTTGTAGTCAACTATAACAATTCATATATAATGAAGTTAAATATACTTTTTTTTATAACTTTTTTAATGTCAGCTTTTGTTTGGGGACAAAGAATAACAAAATTAAAAACAGATGATGAGAGAGCCTCTTATGCATTAGGACTGAGTCTTGCGCAAAGTTTTAAACCACAAGGCTTAGATAAAAATATAAATTTAGACATAGTAAAACAAGCTATGCAAGATAAATTTGAAAATAAAAAATTACTTTTTCCTGAAGATTCCATACAGTCATTTTTTTCAGATTATATCCCTAGGCATATAGGAAAAATAGCTAAATTAAATGCAAAAGAAAGCAAGAAATTTTTAGATGAAAACAAGAAAAAGTCAGGAATAAAAGTAACAAATTCAGGCTTACAGTATATGGTTGAAAAAGAAGGAACAGGAGCTAAACCTACGGATAATGACTTTGTAAGTGTAAACTATGTTCTTAAAACTATAGATGGTTATGTAATAGAAGCTTCTAAACAAAATACAAATAATAAACCGGTAGAAATTTCATTATTAACGATAGTACCCGGATGGAAAGAAGGAATAAAATTAATGTCAAAAGGGGCTAAATATATTTTATATGTACCTTCAGATTTAGCTTATGGAGAAAATGGTCCTGCAGGTCCTAATCAAGCATTAATATTTGAAGTAGAATTAGTTGATTTTAAACCTATACCTGAAAATGAAAAAGATATAGAAGAGAGAGAATTAATTCCCTAATAATACGATAAATAATTAAAAAAATAATAAATGAAAAAAAGAATTATAGTCATTGCTTTATGTGTGTTTTCATTACCAGCATTAGCACAGAGAGTAACAGAGCTTAAAACAGACAAAGAAAAATTATCTTATTCTTTAGGTGTGAATATAGCCCAAAATCTTAAACAACAAAATATGGATAAAGATTTGGATGTGAAAATTTTTAATCAGGCGATGAATGATGTATTAAGTGGAACTAAGTTAGTATTCTCAGAAGATTCTATTAGTAAATTTATGAATAGATATATAAGTATTAAGAGAGAAGAGTATACTAAAAAAATTAAAGAATTAGGTGAAAAAAATAAGGTTATTGGACAAAAATTTTTAGAAGATAATAAGAAAAAAAAGGGAGTTATTACTACAGCTTCTGGATTGCAATATGAAATATTGACTAAAGGAAAATCTGTTGGAACTCCTAAACCTGAAGATATCGTTAAAGTAAAATATGAAGGTAGGCTTATAGATGGAACTGTTTTTGATTCTACACAAAACAATAATAATGGAGAAGCTATTGAATTTCCTCTAAATCGTGTAATAAAAGGATGGACAGAAGGCGTAGGTTTAATGACCAAAGGCTCAAAATATAGATTTTTTGTTCCTTCAGATTTAGCTTATGGAGAAAGAGAAGCAGGAACTAAAATAGAGCCTAATTCTGTTTTAATTTTTGATATTGAATTAATTGATTTTAAAGCAGCTCCTAAAGATGATGCATCAGAAGCTAAATAAAAAATAATAATATAAAGAGTTTAATATAATGATTAAAAAAACTATTTTAGTACTATTTACAGGAATATTACTTGTATCATGTAATAAAGAAAAGAAAGTAACAACTTTAAAAACAGATGATGAGAAAGCCTCTTATGCAATAGGGTTGAGCCTTGCACAAAGTTTTAAACCACAAGGCTTAGATAAAGATATAAATTTAGACATAGTAAAACAAGCTATGCAAGATAAATTTGAAAATAAAAAATTACTCTTTCCTGAAGATTCTATACAGTCATTTATGACAGCTTATATTCCTAAGCACTTAGAAAAGACAGCTAAAAGAAATACAGAAGAAAGCAAGAAGTTTTTAGATGAAAACAAGAAAAAATCAGGAATAAAAGTGACGAATTCAGGCTTACAGTATAAGGTTGAAAAAGAAGGAACAGGAGCTAAACCTACAGATGATGATTTAGTAAGTGTAAACTATGTTCTTAAAACTATTGATGGTACTGTAATTGAGGATTCTAAAAAAGCAACAGGCAATAAACCGGCAGATATACCTTTATCAAGAGTAGTACCCGGATGGAAAGAAGGAGTAAAATTAATGTCAAAAGGAGCTAAATATATTTTATATGTACCTTCAGATTTAGCTTATGGAGAAAATGGTCCTGCAGGTCCTAATCAAGCACTAATATTTGAAATAGAATTGGTTGATTTTAAGCCTATGCCTAAACAAGAAGCTCAGCAAGAAAATGGAGAAAAAATCACACCAGAACAAATGGAGCAATTAAAACAACAAATGCAGAAAGCACAACAAGGCCCAAAATAAAAGAAATTTTATAGAAATTAATTAAAAACTCTCATTTTAAATGAGAGTTTTTCTTTTTATAAAACTTTTATTCAAATAGCATTTATTAAATTTGCGGGTAAAATTTATACTCATGAAAAAAATACAAATGGTTGATTTGGTAAGTCAATATCAACCACTAAAATCACAGATAAATTCAGGATTTGAAGAAGTTTTGAACTCAGCAGCTTTCATCAATGGACCTCAGGTTAATTTGTTTTCAGATAATTTAGAAAAATATTTAGGAATAAAACATGTTATTCCATGCGGAAATGGAACAGAAGCTTTACAAATCGCTTTAATGGCTTTAGAACTACAGCCGGGAGATGAGGTAATTACAGCAGATTTTACTTTTGCTGCCACTGTAGAAGTTATAAATCTATTGAAATTAGAGTCCGTTTTAGTAGATGTAGATTATGATACTTTTACGATTAATCCGGAATCTATAAAAAAAGCCATTACTCCTAAAACTAAGGCAATTATACCGGTTCATCTATTCGGGCAGTGTGCAAATATGGAAGAGATACTTAAAATAGCTGACGAGCACAATCTTTATGTGATAGAAGATAATGCGCAGGCTATAGGAGCTGATTATAAATTTAAAAATAATACTATAAAAAAATCTGGTACTATGGGAATTATCGGTGCAACTTCATTTTTTCCATCTAAAAATTTAGGATGTTATGGAGATGGGGGAGCAATTTTTACTGATAATGATGATTTAGCCCACAAGATTAAGGGCATTGTTAATCATGGTATGTATAAAAGATATTATCATGATGAAGTGGGAGTAAATTCTAGATTAGATAGCCTGCAAGCTGTGGTGCTAAATGCAAAATTACCTTTATTGGATTCTTATAATGAGAAAAGAAGAAAAGCTGCTGAATATTATGATAAAGCTTTTTCAAATCATCCTAATTTAATTACACCGGTCAGAGCAGAAGAGTATACTACTCATGTATTTCATCAATATACATTAAAAGTAGTAAATGCAGACAGAGATGCTTTACAAAAATATTTGTCAGAAAAACAGATACCAGCTATGATTTATTATCCGGTACCGTTGAGAAAACAAAAAGCATATGATAATGGCAAATATAAAGATGAAGATTTTCCTATGACTAATAAACTTATAGATCAGGTTATATCCCTACCTATGCATACAGAATTAGAAGAAGAGCAGTTAGATTATATTATAAAAAATGTATTAAACTTCTTTATATAGAGATGGATAGATTCTAAAAATATTTGTTTTTAGAAATGATATTTTTGAAAAAGATATACTTTATGCTATATTACTCATTCATAGTAAATTATATATAGAAATTTTTTTCAAGAAAAAATTGATATAAAATTTAAATAAATAAAAAATAATTATTTGGGGGTCTAGCCCCCTTTTTTTGCTAAATATATTATTACAGAGTGGAGGAACGTGTAAAATATATTAAAATAATAATCCCTGATTATGTAATTTTATAATTTCATGATAAGGTATATATTTTTTATTAAAAATTATTATTTATTTAATTTTAATTATAAGTAAAACTAAATAAAAACTATTATTTTACTTAATAAATTTATAATATCTTGCTCCCATTAAAAGGGGTTGAGTATTTTCAATTTTTTCTAATATATACTCATTTGAAGGAGAAATAACCGAATTTTTTAACTCTTTTTTATGTAGTAAATGATATGTATCAATATCTATAGCTTGGCAATTTTCCATAGATTCAAACAAAGATATTTTTTTAGTAATAGTTTTCCATTCTTTTTCAATGGTTCCTTCAAATACCTTAGATTTTGAACCACTACCATAGGCTAAAAAACCAAATTTTTCATCAATAATATTATTATTATTTATATAATGATAATATAGAGTAGAAAGCAACGCCATAAAAATAGATCCGGTATACATATTTCCGATATTAGATGAGGCAATTTCAGCTGGACCAAATTTCTCTTTAACGAACGAAAGGTAATTATCAGATTTTCCAATTTCTTTAAGCTGTTTTGCATAATCTTCAGAGTCGTTCGAAAGAGAAACCTGAAGTTCTGAATCTAAAGCAAATATTTCTGAAAACATTCTTCTTCCTTGGTAAGAGTAAGGTAAGTGAACAATGATGTTTTTCCAATGAGAGTATAAAGTTTGAGTTTCTCCTATTTTATTTTTTAAATCAAAATAAGCTCCCTTAATTCGATTTTGATAACAAAAATTAGAGTATTGTCCGTCAAAAACGGGTTGTTCTTTAAATAATTCAATTTCATTTTCTAAAACGCCAAACCATTCAGGATTAGAATTATTTCCGGTTACTTCTGTTTTAGAAAGTACTCTTTTGGGTTTAAAAAAGTCAAAAACCCCTTGAGCACTTATCCCTATTTTATTTTCAATAGAAAGTACCCTAGGATTAGCAGAAAGTAATAAAGCTACTGCACCAGCTCCTTGTGTATATTCTCCGGTAGAATAAAGATCATATTTAGCAAAATCTGTACAAATAATAATAGCTTTTTTATCAGTATTTACTCTAATAAAATCCAATGAATTATGCATAGCATCTATTCCGCCAATGCAGGCAAAAGTAAGATCTAAAGCATCACAATGTTCAAAAGAATTTTCGCCGAATTCTTTCTCCAAAATTGATAAAAGATAAGAGGCTATAGGTTTAGAAGAATCTATTCCGCTTTCACTTCCTACATAAATACGACTAATATCTGAAGGCTTTAAATTTTCTTGAATCATTAATTTTCGTAGGGCATTTGCAGCAAAAACTATTACATCTTGATGCACATCTGGAAAAGTCATTTTTATTAATCCTAATCCTTTTTCCAGCTTTTCAGGTTCGATATTACGAGCAATAGCAAGATCTTTTATTGGAAGATAAATTTTAGGAATATCAAATGAAAAGGCATCAATTCCTACTTTTATTTTTTGATTCATATTATTTTATAGTTTATAATTACAAAAATAATAAAACTAAATTGACTACTTAGATGATTTTTCTACTAATTATAGATTTAATAAAGATATTTAGAGAAGTATTAACTATTTATTTTTTATAATATAAAATTTGATTTTCGATATATTTAATTTTTCCATTTTGATTATAGGCAAGTCTTTCAATCCAATTGCCTTTGGAATCGTTTATATTTTTATAAAAACTAAAATCGATCATAGAACCTAGATTTGAAAGATAAGAACCGGAAGTATATGTAAGCAGAAGATTATTATCATAAGTCCAGTAACTAATAGTTATTTTTTGGGGTTTTTCAACCATTTTCTTATATATCAAGTTTCCTTTCACATCATATTTATATATAATTTTACTAAAAGACGAAGCGAGATTATAGTTTATTTCTTTAGTTTTTGAGTCTTGAGAATTAGTGATTTTTATACTATCTATAAAATATTTATTATTATCCATTTTATATTTTGCTGTCCATATTTCTTCTTTGTCCATATATGTAATAAAGTTGAGTGTTTTCGTAAAAGGGAGTTCTTTATAATTTTTAATTATGATTTGAATTACTTTATTATCTTTTATGCTAAAGATAATTTCTTCTTTTAATTCTTTAAGAGCACTATATTTCTTTATTAATGTAACAAATCCACTATTATTAAATTTATAAAAGGATGATTCTATTAATTCTTTAATACTTACCGTATCACCAAATTTTTTAGGTACTGATGTATATTTATTTATTACCAAAGAATCTATAATTCCATTATTTCCTAAAAATAAAGGATAAGAATGAGGAAATTCATGATTTTGACTTAAAACAAAAGAATAAAAAAATATATATATTAAAGTAAATTGAATTTTCATTATATTATTTACATATAAAGTTAATTTTATAATTGCTAAAATAGATAATTTTTTTTAAGGAGAAAATACTACTTGACAGAATAACTATATAAATTATTAATTTTGCATTAATATAAAATAAACATTCAGAATGGGACAGTTACAGAATGAATTCTTTGAATATCAGGCAAAAACCACTTTTTATGCTTCAGGTTTTGAAGTTGAAAAAGCAATAGGTAATTATATTTATGGGAAAGACGGAAAGGCTTATTTAGATTTTGTTGCAGGAGTATCTGCCAATACATTAGGACATTCACATCCAAAAATTGTTCAGGCAATTAAGGAACAAGCCGAAAAATATCTTCATGTAATGGTATATGGAGAATATGCGTTGGAAAAACCGGTGCAGATATGTAAAATATTAGCAGAAAATTTACCATCACCTTTACATAGAACCTATTTAGTAAATTCAGGAACTGAAGCAATAGAAGCATCTCTTAAACTAGCAAAAAGATATACTGGACGTCAAGAAATTATTTCTTTCATAGATGCTTACCACGGGAATACTCAGGGTTCTTTAAGTGTTGCAGGAAGAGAGACTAACAAAATACCTTTTCAGCCATTATTGCCGGGAATTTCTTTTATAAATTTTAATAAAGAAGAAGATCTTAAAAAAATTACTGAAAAAACAGCTTGTGTTATTGTAGAAACTATACAGGGAGCGGCAGGATTTATTACACCGGAAAAAGATTATTTATTTAAACTAAAGAAAAGATGTGAGCAAGTAGGAGCTTTATTGATATTAGATGAAATTCAACCCGGATTTGGTAGAACAGGTAAACTTTTCGCCTTCCAATGGTATAATGTTGTACCGGATATTTTGGTAATGGGAAAAGGAATGGCAGGAGGTGTCCCTATCGGGGCTTTTATGGCTTCTGCTGAGATGATGGATAGTTTGGCAGATCATCCTAAATTGGGACATGTTACTACTTTTGGAGGTAATCCTTTACCCGCAGCGGCTGCTTGTGTAGTGATGGAAGAACTTCTTACAACAGATCTTATGGAACAGGTACATGAAAAAGAAAAATTATTTAGAGAAAAATTACAACATCCGGAAATTATTTCTATAAATGGAAGGGGATTAATGTTGGCTGTTCAATTAAAATCACCAGAGTTTACTTTAGCAGTGGCAAAAAAATGTATGGAAAAAGGGTTGATTGTATTTTGGCAATTTTATAAAAATGAATATATGAGGATTTCTCCACCTCTTACTATTACTAAAGAAGAAATTATAAAAGGATGTTCTATTATCTTAGATTCAATAGAAGAAGTGGCAAAGCAATAATATATGTCAGTAACAATATAATTCAAATTTAAAATACTATTTTTAACTTTACTTTTTTAACAGTAAATAAATTATAATATATGTCAACACCGCACATTCAGGCAGAGATTGGAGAAATTGCAAAAACAATATTAATGCCCGGAGATCCATTGAGAGCAAAACATTTGGTAGAAACTTATTTAGAAAACGTAAAGCCGTTTAATTCCGTACGTAATATGTTAGGATATACCGGAACCTTTAAAGGCAAAGAAATATCTATTATGGGGTCAGGTATGGGTATGCCCAGTATCGGGATTTATTCTTACGAATTATATTCTCAATATAATGTAAATAATATTATAAGGATCGGATCGGCTGGTTCCTATGTAAAAGAAGTCAAATTATATGATGTTGTTTTAGCAGATAGTGCATATAGTGAATCTACATATGCAATGGTACAATCAGGATATCAAAAAAATATAACCTTTCCTTCTGAAGAGTTAAATGCGGCAATATTAAAGAAATCTCAGGAACTAAACTTAAATATACATACTTCTTGTATACATTCTAGTGATGTATTTTATATGGAAGGTGATAATAATTATAAAGAATTAGTTGATAAATATAATTGCAGTTGTGTGGAAATGGAAAGTTTTGCTTTATTTCATAATGCTCGGGTATTAGGTAAGAAGGCGGCATGTTTATTAACTATATCAGATTCATTTATTACTCATGAGGTAATTTCTGCAGAAGCTAGGCAAAAATCCTTTGATGCTATGATGAAATTAGCATTGGAAACTTCTATAGAATTGTAAAAATATTTTTTCTATAAAAAAAGGTTATTACAAACTAAAGTAATAACCTTTTTTTATGAATAGAAATTATAATTTGTCAATGAATTTAGTAAATAAACTAACTAACTTATCAAAAGCATATAAAGATACTTCGGAATCATAAATGTCGTGATAGCCACTTTTACCTCCCAAAGTATAAACAAAAAAAGAAGGAACTCCTTTTTGATAAAAAGGACAGTGATCGCTATTACAAGAAGCCCCTCGAATTTTTACCTGTTTAAGATAATTATAGTTATAGTTAATTGTTTCTAACTTATTAAACTGTTTATTAAATTCTTTTCCATTTACTACTTGTATCCCTTCTTCTCCGGTACCTACCATATCAAAATTAATTAAAAATTTAATTTTTTTCAGCTCAATTAAGGGGTGATTCACAAAATATTGTGACCCTTTTAAACCAGCTTCCTCTCCTGCAAAAGCAATAAATACCATATCAAATTTAGGTTTTTCTTTAATGTATACTTTGGCTAAAGAAAGTAATAAAGCAATGCCACTGGCATTATCATTGGCTCCTGGAAAAATTACGTCATTAATTTTGCCCAAATGATCATAGTGAGCAGTCAATACAATTAAACTGTCTGTACGTTTTCCCTTTATATATCCAATTACATTTTGAGCATTAAAAGCAGGATTGAAATTAGATTTTAATTCAATAGCTATATTTTTTATTTCTTCAGGAACTGTTTCGCTGCTAATAAATAAGTCTACAGTTTTAGATTGTATGGGGCTAAGTGTATGAATAAATTTAGAAGAGGTTTGTTCTGCTATTAAAGGAATGGCAATGTTTAATTCTCCTTGTACTAGTAACTGAGGGATTTCTTTGTAAAATTGGTTAGCAGTACTTTCTCTAGAAATAAGATTTTCCGGGAATTTATAATTGGGAAAAACTACTGCATGATCCTTAATGCGGTCTATTTCCTTATCAAAATAAGAAGGATCCTCCCATTCAAATAAACTATCAATGACATGAGGATTGAAAATAAGGGGAACGAAAGTTTCTTTTAAAGAAGGAGATCCTGCACCAACCAAATAATCCTTACCTATTTGTAAGGGTTTTCCATTAATTTTCAAATCTGATTTTTCAATAATATTTACAGGATAAGTAAAAGGTTGAAAATAGGAATTGTTTAGTTTCTGCAATCCGATTTTTTCAAATTGTTCGGCAATTTCTTGTGAAGCCTTTATCATTCCATCATTTACATAACCACGTCCGGAAAATTCCGGTGATGTTAGTTTTTTAATTACCTGTTCTGCATAAATTTTTGGGCTTTGTGCTCGTAAAAGAGCCAAAGTAAAAATAAAAGAAAGAAAGAAAATTTTTTTCATAACTCAATTATTAATAAACAATAGGTTTATATTTTAGCCAAATTAGACCTTAAACTGTAAATATCCATTTTCAAATTAAAAATAGGTTTTTATTTATTAAAATTTATCTATATTGTTTGATGATTTTTGACATATAAGAGCTTATAGGGGTATTGAATATTAAAATTTTACATTCAATTTCACATTAAAAAACCTTCCTGTTGATTTATTGGGCACAGCATAGCTAAGAGAGCTGTTAATATCCCGTATCCATTGATTACTTATGGTGTTTTTAATATCAAAAACGTTAAATATTTCTAAACCTAAAGATAGTTCTTTTAATTTCTTTAATGAGCTGCTTTTTTTTGCTTTGTTCAAACCTTGATCAACAAAAACATAAGTTAATCCTACATCGGCTCTTTTATAATCAGATAATTTAGTTTGGTATTTATATGGATCAGAAAAGAGCGGAGCTCCATTAGGTAGACCTGAAGCATAAACTAAATTTACACTGGCTTTTAATTGTGGATACTCTTTCATATAGTCCTGAAAAAATAAACCTACTTTAAATTTAGGATCTGTGGGTCTGGGTATATATCCTTTTCCATCAATATTTTCCTTAGTTCGTCCATATGAAACGGAGATCCAGGATTCTGCTCCGGGAACAAATTCTCCGTTTAAACGAGCGTCTATTCCGTAGGCATACCCTTTAGAATTGTTCTCTCCAGTATAAATGATTCTTACATTATCTACAAAATAAGGAATTAGATCATCCAGTTTTTTATAATAAATTTCAGTTGTAAGTTTAAAAGGTCTTTTTTTCAACATTGTAAACTCATAGTCATTTCCTAAAATAAAATGAACAGACCTTTGGGATTTAATATTTTCATTCAGTGAACCGTCTAATCGCATAGCTTCTTTATAAAATGGAGGTTGATAATAAAATCCTGTTGCAAACCTAAATAGCATGTCAATATCCCAATTCGGTTTTATACCTATCTGCGCTCTGGGACTAAAATCTGTTTTTCCGTTAAAATCCCAATGAGAAACTCTGATTCCTGCATTTATAAGTATACGGGTATTATTCCACATAAATTTAGTAGTATATTGTAAATATCCGTTTAGCCTATTAGAGCTTAATTTATTATTAGCATTTCTGGAATTATTTAAAATTAAATCAGAACTATCTAATTCACCGGGAAGCGAAATCGGATGAGGAATTGAATAATCTATAGAATCTATGAGCTGCCATTGATTCATTAGGTTTCTTATATCTTCATTTTGATATTTAATTCCTGCTTCCAGAATAGAGTTTACAGTAATAGAATATTGTGTTTTTAATTGAGTTCCGGTAACAAACATGTCCAAGTTATTTCTCCCATGGTCTATTTGCCCCCCGTAATTATATGAAGGGACCATTTCCCCGGTTTCGGTATCAAAATCTCGTATTAAATAACCTGAAGAAATATCATAGTATTCTTTTTCTTTAGAATGAAAAGCATATCCATCCAAAGCAAAAATCCATTTATGCATAGGTTTAAATTGCAAAGAAAAGGTTCCGTTTAAAGTTCTATACCTATCTTTTTCTTTGCCGTTATAAGCTACATTAATTTTGATGGGATGAGTTAAGGTACCAAATTCTACTTCTCTCGTTTTAGGTACCATTTCAAAATTATTTGAAGAATAAATACCTAAAAAAGAAATGTTCCATTTAGGGTTAAATTCATATTTCAGAAATGTTTGTGCATCAAAATACTCAGGATTAAAATTAGTATCCCCATTCATAGTATTTAAAATCATATCTGTATTTCTGTAACGAATACCTCCAATTCCTGAAAATTTTTGATTTTTATCAGCGAAACCTATAGTTGCAGCCCCCCCCAATAAACTAGCTTCTAGGATTGATTCAAATTTTTTAGGACGGCGATAATTAATATCTAAAACACTAGACATTTTGTCTCCATAACGAGCTTCAAATCCACCGGCGGAAAAATTGACGGTAGAAACCATATTTGGATTTATTATGCTCATTCCTTCCTGTTGTCCGCTTCTTACTGTAAGTGGTTTATATATTTCTACTCCATTTAAATAGACAAGATTTTCATCATAATTACCTCCTCTTACTCTGTAAAAAGAACTTAATTCATCAGCTGTACTCACAAAGGCAGTATTTAAAATTTCTTCTATCCCTCCAGAAATAGAAGGCATTTTATTTATATTTTGCACATCTATTTGTTTTGCAGTTAAATCTGAAGATTTTCGTGTTCCTTTAAAAATGATTTCAGGAATTTCTTTTTCAACAAGAGTTTTTAACGAAATGTCTAAAACTATATCATTAGATGATGCTTGAATTGGTTGGGATACAAAGTTAAAATCTGGATGTTCTATTTCAAGTGTTATATTTGTATTTTTAGGTATTGATAATGAATAGTTACCTTGGGCATCCGTAAAAGTTATGTTAGTTTTAGAAGTAAATACTTTAGCTTTTGATATAGGTGTTCCTTTTTCAGTAATTATCCTACCGGATATATTGATATATTGTCCATACATAGATATTGTAACCATATGTATGAAAAGAAAGGTTATAAATTTATAATTTTTCAAAATTATTATTATAAGTTTTTTTATTATTAGCTTTATCTGTTACGATAACTTCTACCTGATGGAGGCCGGAACTAATGCCTTCTTTTTTAAGATCGGGTATAAATAAACTGTTTAATTTATATTCATATTCAGCCAATACCCAATTTCCATCAATAAAAACATTATAATCTTTGATTCCTGAACCGGAATCTTTGATTATAAAACTCAGGCGGTTTCCTATTTTATTAGTTTTATTTAATGTAGGGCATATAATGGTTGGTGCAGTTTCATCTAATTCTAAAGAGAAAATACCTAAATCTTTAGGTTTAGTTTTATAAACTCCATTTTCAAAATTTGTTTCTAAATATTCTTTATTTTTCTTTCCAAAATTGGATGACCAAACAATCATATATTTGTCATATTTGTTTTTATCTAATATATTCCAATCAGGTGAAATGGAAAGATAATATTTTTTATGTACAGGAATAGATGAATTATGAATTTGATATTGATTATCAGCCAATTTTTGGTACGTAAAATTAAAATTTTCATAAAATGATCCTTTGTCAAATTTTAAAGAAATTTCATCTTTGGTAAAGGTAAAAGAGGTATTGTATTTTACTGAGTAATTATTCTTCACTTCAGGTATTTT
The DNA here is from genome assembly GCF_002964975.1 of Apibacter adventoris. Classification (GTDB taxonomy): domain Bacteria; phylum Bacteroidota; class Bacteroidia; order Flavobacteriales; family Weeksellaceae; genus Apibacter; species Apibacter adventoris. The sequence continues at coordinate 28,341 of NZ_PSZM01000042.1, forward strand.
AAAATCAGTACCTTTCAATGTAAAATTTCTTGTAGTTATATTTCCTGCAAAATCACCTACTTCGATTCTAATAGCATATATTTCATCGGGATAGGTTTTAAGAATACCTTTGTTTTTTTCTTGTTCATACATTTGTAATGTATTACCTGGTAATAAATAGGTTCTGTAAATCCAACTGTTTCTTTCCAAATGCTCTTTATAATCAGTAGTTGCATTTATAAAACGAGTTTCATCAAATGCATGTTTATCTGCCTGAAAATTAGAGATTAATTTATCATTTACATAGGTTTTAATAAAATAAATTCCATTGATATTAGCAGATCCATCTTGTTTATCATAAGCTTTTACCCCAAATCCTATTTCTCCGGATACAGTGTAAGTTCCGCCTTCTACTGTCAGTACTTTATTTTGATTATCATTAACCATCCCATTTATAGGATAGATCCAAACACCACTCACTTGAGGTTTAATATGATCGGGAATATCGAAACCAAATAAAAACGGATTCAGTACTTCTTCTGTTTTTGAATCTCGGACTTCAAAATGCAGGTGTGGACCTCCGGATCCTCCTGTGTTTCCACTAAAAGCTACCAAGTCTCCTTGTTTTACAGGTATTTCATTTGGTTTTAAATAAAAATCTACAGAATAACTTTGTTTTTTATATTGTTCTTTTCTCGCTCTTTCTTCAATTTCTCCATATAGAGAACTTAAATGACCATATACGGTTGTATAGCCATTAGGATGAGTTATATAAATAGCTTTTCCATATCCGTAAGCAGAAATATTTATGCGGGAAACATAACCATCTTGAGGGGCTATGATTTTTAAACCTGTTCTTTGTTGTGTACGAATATCTAAACCTGCATGAAAATGATTATTTCTTAATTCAGCATAATTTGCAGAAAGAGAGATAGGGATTTGTAAAGGAAATATGAAATCTTTAGGGTAATTTTGAGAATATAATAAACTAGAAAAAAGAGATATTGCTATTATTATTTTCTTCATATTTATGATTTTCTTACTATATAAATCTTTTCAAAAATAAGAAATTCATTTTATTTAAATAATATAGGAATCCAATCAGTTAAAATTTTTACCTTTGATAACTGAGTATAATTTTATAATAAGTGTGATGATATTACCATTAAAAGCAAATAAATATAACTATTTTTTTTTATGTTCCTTTTTTCTTTTTTGTATACTAATTACTTTTTCATGTAAAGTAAAGGAAGAAGTTAAAAAAGAAAAAACAGGAATTATTCATCATCCTGCAGAGTTAGAAAAGAAAGCAGAGTTTGAAGATGGGGATCATCGATTTATTAAATTTTTATCTTCTAATTTAGAATATCCTCAGGAAGCGATTCAAAAGAATATTCAGGGAAAAGTCATTATAAAATTTCTAGTAGAAGATGATGGTACTATTGATAACTTTGTAGCGTTGAAAGATATAGGAGGGGGATGTGCAGATGAAGTGATTCGTGTTTTGCTAAAAACCCAAGGTCGTTGGAATTCTGCAAAAATTAAAAGAGAACGAGTAAGGTCTTATTACTTTGTAAGTGTTGTTTTTAAAATGCCAAATGATGATTCGAAACCTTCTCTACAAGTAGATATAAAATAATCTGACATATAGATACTATTTATATTTAAAATTTTTGGATCATTTAATATCATTCAATTTCACCAATAAAAGAAGTAGTTAATAATGAAATTATAATAAAAAACTATCCATTTCTTCAATTAAAGTTATTTGGAAATCTGTAAAATCATTTTAGTAACTATTAGGTCCAGTTGTTTTATAATCTTGTAATTGATTATTTTTAAAATAATAATATCCGTTGAAATTTATTCAATATAGGAGGATTAATCGAAAAAAATTATCCCCAACGTAAACAAAACTATCGAAGGTTTACAAATTAAAAATAATTGGGTTGTAATAAATTAAAATTTGAAATAGAAGAGTCAAAAGATAATAGGTCCTCAAATTATAAATTTTGTATTTTTTTCTTTATTAATAATATCCAGTTATTTTATTCCTTCGTTAACATTAAGGAAAAGAAAATTCAAAATTAGAAGAAGTTATTTTTGATTATGTTTTATTTAGAGAAGTAGATTTCAGACATTGAAATAATTCTAAAAGATATTTGATTTTATGTAAAAATAAATTTACAAAAACCTAAAAAAGGAATGTTAGAAACTATGTAAAATTCATACAAAAATATCCTGTCAAAATTAAAAAAATAAATTATTTCATTACATTTGAGTACTAAAAAATAGAAAAGTTATCATGAATAAGAAAGTAGAAATGCTTTGGAAATCAGATATTGAAATAGCGAGATCCATTCCTTTAGAACCTATTTCAAAAGTTGCAGAAAAGATAAATATACCAATAACAGAACTTATTCCTTATGGAAAATATATAGCGAAAGTTCCTTTAGAATTAAAATCAGAAGATCAAATAAAAAAATCTAAACTTATCCTGGTCACCTCTATCACTCCTACAAAAGCAGGAATAGGAAAAACAACGGTTTCGATCGGATTAGCTTTAGGGTTAAATAAAATAGGAAAAAATGCAATTGTTGCTTTAAGAGAACCTTCTTTAGGTCCATGTTTTGGTATGAAAGGCGGAGCTACAGGAGGTGGATATTCTCAAATTCTTCCTATGGAAGATATAAACTTACATTTTACTGGCGATTTTCATGCTGTTACCTCTGCACATAATATGATTAGTGCTCTGTTAGATAATTATTTATATCATAATCGAGGAACAGATCACATGTTAAAAGAAGTAGTATGGAAAAGAGTCTTAGATGTAAATGATAGAAATCTGAGAAATATAGTGTCAGGATTAGGCGGAATAAAAAATGGAATTCCACAAGAATCGGGCTTTGATATAACACCGGCTTCAGAAATTATGGCAATTTTATGTTTATCCCTTAATATGGAAGATTTGAAAAGAAGAATTGAAAATATATTATTAGGATATAAAGCAGACGGAAGTTTGTTTACAGTAAAAGATTTAGGAATTGCCGGAGCCATAACCGTATTGCTAAAAGATGCAATAAAGCCTAATTTAGTACAAACCAATAATAATACAGCTGCTTTTGTTCACGGAGGTCCTTTTGCAAATATTGCTCACGGATGTAATTCTATATTAGCTACTCAAATGGCTATGAGCTATGGAGAATATGTAATTACAGAAGCAGGTTTTGGTGCTGATTTGGGAGCTGAAAAATTCTTTGATATAAAATGTAGGAAATCAGGATTAGAACCTAAACTTACAGTTATAGTGGTGACCGCTCAAGGGCTGAAAATGCATGGAGGAATTAATTTGGAAAAATTAAAAGAAAAAAGTGTAGTTGGAATAATACAAGGTCTCGAAAATTTAAAAAAACATATACTTAATATGAAGTCTTTTGGGCAAAGTATAATTGTAGCTTTTAATAGATATAGCTCAGATTGGGAAGAAGAAATTGCGATTGTTAAAGAATTTTGTTATAAAAAAAAGGTAGGTTTTGCCTTAAATAATTCTTTTATAGAGGGAGCAGAGGGAGCAGCTGATCTAGCCCGGTTAGTAGTTGAAACTATAGAAACTCAACCATCGGAAAAACTGGTTTTTCCTTATCAAGATGAAGAGGATATATCTACGAAAATAGAAAAAGTAGCTAAGAAAATTTATGGCGCTTCAAAAGTCATCTTTAGTAAAAAATCATTAATTAAACTAAAGAAGATTAAAGAAACAGATATGAATTCATTTCCTATTTGTATAGCCAAGACTCAGTACTCTTTTTCTGCAGATCCTAAAGCCTATGGGCAAATTCGTGATTTTGAATTTGAAATTAAAGATATAGTAATCAACCGAGGAGCAGAGTTTATTGTGGCAATAGCCGGAGATATTTTACGTATGCCGGGATTACCAAAAGTTCCGCAAGCTAATAAAATTGATTGGGTACATGGAAAAATTGAGGGATTAAATTAACTAATTATTTTATTTTTAGATATTTCTTAATTTCAGATGATGGTTGATTTAAGTTATCTGCACATAATTGCAAAGAACAGAGTGCACTATGTGCAGGTTTAAAAGTTATGTTTTATCAGGATAATCAGTATTCTAATTTTTAACAAATAAGCTATAAAAAAATGTAGAGGTTATATTTTGTATCTTCTTGTCAGGTTGTAATATTAGGTAATATTTTATCGTATCTAAAACTTTTTATTGTTGCTTTAATTTAGATTAATGATTAATAACTAAACCTATAACAAGATATTTTTTCAATATTTTGTTAGCCCAAATATGAAATTAAAATACTTCAATTAGATTTTACACGATATCTAACAGGTATAATCAAGGTTATAATATTTAATCTGCTTTTTGATTTGCCTTTTTCCTTTTTGTAAAACGTCGAAAATTTTTCGATAATAGGAATTTCCACTGGATGTTTTTTTATTTATAATTTGTTCCTTATATAATCTTATTTTGCAGTTGGTTTTTCGCAATATTTCATTGAATGTTTTTAATACCTTGTTTTCATGAATTGTGAAATCTATATCAATTAACGAAAATTCAACAAAATGACTATTTTCGATTTAATGTTATCATAAATCATAAGTTTTATAAATAATTATTTCTTGCTAGCTTCATGCTCACGTATAGGGATATTTTCTTTTTTCATTTGAGTAATTCCCCATTCTCTCAATTGATTAATGAAAGGAATCAAACTCTTGCTAACATCTGTAAGCCTATATTCAACCTTAGGAGGTACTTCAGGATAAACTTTTCTAAATAAAAGATTGTCATTCTCGAGTTCTCGTAAGGTTTGAGTGAGCATTTTAGTGGTAATGTCGGTTATATGCCTTTTTAGCTCTCCAAACCTTAGGACTTCATTATTATAAATATGCCATAATATTCTTCCTTTATATTTTCCTCCTATTCTTCTAAATGCATAATCTACCGCACAAATAGTTTCCTTAATATTTTTTTCCTTCATCTTATTGATAATCAATAATAGTTTATTTTAAGTAACTAAGGTACAAAAAAGTAGGTACTTGCGAATAGTAAATTAAATAAATAGTTTTGTATAAAATTTATAATATGAATAGAAGAAAGGCTATAAAACTAAGTATATTAGCTGGAAGTACAATGGTTTCACCAGCATTAATGAGCAGTACTTTAAATCATAATGTTATGAAAAAAGGAAAAGAAAATGGTACTAAGTGTGAAAACCTGAAAATTAATTTAGGCAATATTTGTTTTTATATATTTTCAGATGGTTATTTAACACTAAACAAGCCACAACCAACTTTTGCGCCAGCCATTCCTCCAGCACAATTCATGGACGAAATGGAAAAATCTCATTTAACAAAGAATATCATAAATTTTGCGATCAATATTATGTTAATAAAGACACAAGAAAAGACGATTCTAATAGATGCAGGTATGGGTAACCATTTTGGGGATAAACAAGGTTGGTTATTGAATAATATTGAAAATGCAGGCTTCTCAAGAAACTCTATTACCGATATTTTAATTACCCATGCACATAGGGATCATATAGGAGGACTTATCACAAATGATGGAACAATAGTTTATCCAAATGCAAAATATCATATAGCTAAAGAGGAGTATGATTTCTGGATGTCGGACAATCCGGATTTTTCTAAAAGCAAGCTAACCTTTGAGCAAAAGAATACAACTATTGATTTTACAAAAAAAGTTTTAAATAGAATTAAGGAAAAGATAGTACTATTTCATCCTGGAGATTTCTTGTTTTCTTTGGTTCAGACAGAATTAGCGGCAGGACATACACCGGGACATACTATTTTTACTATATCTTCCGAAGGAAAATCGATTAAAAATGTTGTTGATGTTTTTCATTCACCTTTGCTAATTTCAAATCCGGAATGGGGAATAGAATTTGACATTGACTTTGAGCAGGGCATCCATACCAGAACACAAATATTAGAAGATTGTTATATAAATAAACAATTGGTTATGTCCTCACATTTGCCTTGGCCGGGATTGGGTTATATTGACAAAAGAGACAAATATTATTGGAGTCCGATATATTATTATACCCCAACAGAAATAAATTTGTAATATAAAATGAAATATAGAAATGAAACTATCTCAAAATGGATTATTAGTTTAGATATAAAAATATTAACGTGACACTATCACTTAAGGGAGAAAAAGTCTTTCAAAATTTACATCTAAACAAACTGATAATCAAGCAAAAAGATTAAAGTATCACATAGCTAATATATTAACCGTATCAGGATTAATTGATTAGGAATAAATTCGTCAACATTTACAAATTAGAAACAAATAAAAAATAATTAGTATAAAAAAATTATTATTCTGATTTACAGACTTTTATTAATTAAAATTCGATCTATACTCTTTAGGGGTATATCCCACAGACTTTTTGAAAAAACGAGTAAAATATGATGAATGTTGAAATCCCAATTCGTAAGCAACCTCACTTATTGTTTTATTCATATAAGAGATACGTTCCTTAGCTATATTTATAATTTTAAGTTGAATATATTCCTGTGGTGATTTTCCGGTTTCCTTCTTTATTAAATCTCCAAAATAGTTGGGAGAAAAATGCAGTTGTTCTGCGCAATATTTTACAGAAGGTAAACCAAATTTTTTCGGTTTTTCATAAAGAAAATATTCATTCAGAAGATTCTCGAACCTAATTAATATATCCGTATTAACTCTTTCTCGTGTCTTAAATTGACGATCATAAAAACGCATACAGTAATTTAGCAGTAATTCGATATTGGAAACAATAATAGAATTACTATGCTTATCAGTAGTATGTTTTAATTCTAATTCAATTTTATTTAGGCACTCAATAAAAATACCTTTTTCTTCTTCCGAAATATGTAAAGCTTCATAAATCTGATAAGAAAAAAATGTATAATCTTGAATGTGTTTTCCTAGAGGTGTCCCATTTAGTAAGTCGGGATGAAAAAACAAAGCTTTTCCTTCAGATCTATAAAATTTTCTTTCATTTTCTTTACCTACAACTTGTCCCGGAGCAAGAAATACAAGCGTTCCCTCTTGGTAATCGTAATATTGTCGTCCATATTTTATATCTCCACAATCTCCTATTTTCAAAAAAATAGCATAAAGCCCTAGGTTTTTCTTAACGTTTTGCAATGGTTTTACCTCAGAAAAATCAACAACTGTTACCAAAGGGTGCAAAGTTTCAATACCCATGTAGACATTGCATTGGGGGATGGTTTCAAGATTAAGAATTTCATCCATTGTATAGTTTTTGACTTTTTTTAAGCAAAGATAAGGTTGCTTTTTATATCATATTATATTTTTTATTAAGATATGTAATATGTATAAGACAAAACGTAATTTACATAAGCTCAAATCGAAAAGTAACAGGTAATTTTATTTTAAATTTAATGAAAAATAATAAATAAAATAATCGGAATTAAAAAATATACATGCTATTCTTTAATTTTTGATTAGATATAACAGGTATTCTCGAATAAATTAAGATAAAATTACAATGAAAAAAGTAACATTTAAAAATAACCAACATAAAATGGCAGGAATAATTTTTTTTCCTGGAAACTTTAAAGAAAATAAGAAATATCCGGCTATTGTAATATCTTCACCGGCAGGAGCAGTTAAGGAACAATCTCCTTCTTTGTATGGTAGAAAATTAGCAGATAAAGGATTGATAGCACTAGCTTTTGATACTTCACATCAAGGAGAAAGTGGAGGAGAGCCTAGAAACCTAGAAAATCCAACAGAACGAGTTGAAGATATAAAATGTGCTATAGATTATTTAACGACATTACCATACATTGATACAGAACGGATTGGAGCTTTTGGTCTTTGTTCAGGAGGAGGTTATGCTTTTAATACAGCTATGGCAGATCGAAGGATTAAAGCGGTTGCAGGAGTGAGTCTTTCAGATCCCGGAGCATGGATTCGCGAGGGAATTGATGGAAATATTTCCGTAGAGAATCAAATTAAATTCTTAGCAGAGGTATCCAATCAACGCACTCTTGAAGCAAATGGAGCAGCCCCGATCTATGGTGAATTTGTTCCGGAAAATATAACAGATGATATGTCTGTCACTTTAAAAGAAGCACACGATTATTACAGAACTCCAAGAGGGCAATACCCAACATCGGAAAATAAAGTTTTGATGACCTCTATTGATAAAATTATGATGTTTGATACATTCCGATTCGTAGAACGTTTTTTAACACAGCCAATGTTAGTAATTGTAGGCAGTAAATCTGAAACTTATCATTATTCCCAAGATTTATATGAAAGAGTAGCTTCAGCTAAAAAGGAATTATTTGAAATTGACAATGCAACACACGTCGATTTATATGATATTACAAATTATGTAGATAGAGCAGTAATGAAATTAGCTGATTTTTTTAATAAAAGTCTTTAAAAGAATTTTAATATTATGAAGATTCTCACTAAATAATTTTTTTTCAATTCAATATAAGATCATTTTTTTGTTATTCCTAAAAATCGTAGATAAAATGTTGATTTTCCACTTTTACATACTATGAAATGTTAAACATATTCACTTATTTTATATCCAATGATAAGAATTTAAATTACAATCTAAAATAATATTAAGTTTCATTCAAATATAATTATATAGCCCTAATCTAAAATATAACTAGAAATGACATAATAAATAGTTTTGATTTTTTAACTTTAGCACATGCAAGATATAGATTCTTTATCCGATTTTTACAATAAATTAATCCAACGCGTAGAAATTAAATCAGATGGAGATGGTTTAGGACATTTCAATATCTTTCCTAGACATTACTGCTCGTCCACATCCTCATTCCACCGTCGTGATTTTTTCAAAATATCCTTTATTAGTGAAGGCACGGGTATTATTCATTATATCGACGAGAATATTATTATTGACCGTCCCGCTTTATTTTTTTCGAATCCCTTAATACCTCATTGGTGGGAAGCTACTTCTGTGGAACAATTGGGCTGGTTCTGTGTTTTTACCAAAGAATTTATACAGTCTGAAGGACATTCTTTCTCAGTTAATGATTACCCTATGTTCAGAATGGGCGAAAATCCTGTGGTTTTTCTGGATAATAGTACGGTTGAGGATGTTTCATATATATTCCGGAAAATGGCTATGGAAATGGAATCAGATTATATTTTTAAGTACAGCAAGCTACGAAACTATTTGCAGTTAATTGTTCATGAGGCGCTTAACCATTACCCGGCAATAGATTCACACAATAAACAAATTAATGCGGCTCACCGTATTTCTTATCGTTTTTTAGAATTATTGGAAAAGCAATTTCCAATTGAAAACTCAGATTACCCTATGAAATTACGTACTGTTCATGATTTTGCTTCTAGCCTTTCCATACATGAAAACCACTTAAATAGTGTAGTGAAAGAAATTACGGGCAAAAATCCTTCGCAACATATAGCATCACGTATCATACAAGAAGCCAAATCTCTGCTTAAGTATACTGATTGGTCGATCTCAAATATTGCTTACAGCTTATTATTTGAATATCCGTCTCACTTTACAAGTTTCTTTAAAAAAAATGTAGGGATGACTCCTAAAATTTATAGGGATAAAAATATTTGATTTTTATAAGAACCCCTTTGATTTTTCTTAAATGTAACCCTAATTCTGTGTATAACTTTGGGTTACCTTAACATATATAAAGATATTAAATTATGAAATTTCGAAAATTAGGCAGAACTAACGTACCGGTTTCTGCGATTGGTTTAGGTTGCATGGGAATGACAAACGTTTATGGTACAAGAAATGACGATGAAAGTATTGCTACTCTTTATAAAGCTCTGGATCTAGGTATAAACTTTTGGGATACAGCCGATTTCTATGGCAATGGTGAAAATGAAAAACTTATCTCTTCTGTTTTGAAGCAGAACAGGGATAAGATATTTATCGCTACAAAGTTCGGCTTCAAATTTACCGGAGAGAGCCATTTGGCTAGTACTTTCGATGGTTCACCCAAATGGATGAAACAAGCGATTGAAAAGAGCCTAAAAAGATTGAATGTCGACTATATAGACCTCTATTATTCTCATAGGGTAGATCCGAATGTTCCGATTGAAGACACCGTGGGGGCAATGGCTGATTTAGTGAAGGAAGGTAAGGTAAGGTTTTTAGGTTTATCGGAAGCCTCTGCTAAAAGTATACGAAAAGCTAATTCTGTACATCCGATCGCAGCTTTGCAAAGTGAATATTCTTTACTGACTCGTGACCTTGAAAATGAAATTTATCCAACAATTACTGAATTGGGTATTTCTCTTATACCTTTTTCTCCGCTGGGGAGAGGTATGTTTACTGAAAATTTTGACGTTTCTTCTTTTGCAAAAGATGATATCCGGTTTCAATTTCCACGTTTTCAGGGTGAACACCTGTTAAATAATCAAAAATTGATGACAGATCTATCAGAATTTGCTTCAAGTAAAAATATCAATGTAGCACAATTAGCTTTAGCTTGGATTTTAGCTAAAGGTGAGAATATTATACCGATTCCCGGAACTAAAAAACGCAAATATCTAGAGATGAACGCACAGGCTGTAGAGGTTGTTTTAAGTAATAATGACATTGCCGAAATAGAATCTATTATTGCTAAATATCCTAATACAGGAGATCGCTATACTTCTGAAGCCATGAAACTTGTAAATAATTAAATACATGGACAGGCTTAAAAAATGAATTTGTAATTATTATTGATTGAAGTTAACAAAGAAAAAAAAGAAAATTATATGTAAAATCGGGTTAAATATTGCTTATCTCTAAATAATAAATTTGTAAAATAAAAAAAGAACAAATCCTTATCTTTGAACTCGATATAGAAATATGGATATAAACAAATTATTTTCAGATAAACGAACCGGAACCCAATATAAATCACATAATAAAAAAAGTGATCCGCGAAGTGAGTACCAGCGAGATTTTGATCGGGTAATATTCTCTACCTCATTTCGCAGATTGCAAAATAAAACCCAGGTATTTCCTCTTCCCGGAAGTGTTTTTGTACATAATCGGTTGACCCATTCCTTAGAAGTAGCCTCCGTAGGTCGTTCTTTAGGTAGTGAAATAGGGAATTATATTGCCGAAACATTTGCCTCAGAATTGACGGAAGAAAATAAAGAGCTGTTTAAACATAGCTTGTATAATGTAATTTCCACAGCTTGTTTATGCCATGATATTGGCAATCCGGCTTTTGGACATTCGGGAGAAGATGCCATAGCCAGTTATTTTTCCAGAAATGAGGGGATCTTGAAAGATAAATTTACCCAAAAACAATGGCTAGATTTCCTTAATTTTGAAGGTAATGCTAATGCAATTAGAGTACTTACTCAACAACAGAATGGTAAATCAGAAGGAGGCACTATGTTAACCTTTTCTACCTTAGCTTCCATTGCTAAATACCCGTGTGAATCTATAGCTAAAAATAAAAAAATACTACAACAAAAAAAATTTGGTTTTTTTCAGTCAGAAAAAGAAGTATTTGAGGCTATAGCAAAAGAAACAAGTATGATAAAAGTAAGTGATGACCCTAAAGTATACCTTAGGCATCCCTTTGTTTGGTTGGTAGAAGCCGCAGATGATATTTGCTATAACATTATCGATTTAGAAGATTCTCAGCGTTTAGGTTTTATTAATGCACAGGTATGCGAAGAATTATTACAGCAAATCATTACCGAAATGCAAGGAAATGCAAAATGGGAAAGGGTAAGCAAAAAATTAAATAATATTACCGATAAAAACGATCGGATATCATTTTTACGAGCCGTTTCTATTGGGGTATTAATTAACCGAACTGTGGAATTGTACAAACAGAATTTCGAAAAAATACTTTCCGGAGATTTAGAAATATCTATTTTTGATCAGATCAAAGGCGAAAGTAAAGCCATTCAGATAATAGAAGACTTTTCCATAGAACATATATATAATCACCGGTCGGTGGTCGAAATTGAAAATGCCGGGTATAACGTAATGTATGAATTGCTGGATCATTTCATTCCATCAATAATGAAATCAGAAAATGAAAGACGAGAATACGAGAAAAAAGCCGTTAAACTTATTCCCCGTCAGTCCATATATGAAGAAGGTACCGAATATGAAAGAGTATTGGGAGTGCTAGACTTTGTATCAGGAATGACGGATAATTATGCTACAGATTTATATCGTAAAATTAAAGGAATTGATATTGGAATGACTTTGTAAAAAATACATATTTTTGTATTGTTGTAAATGGAGAAAGATGTTTAAGATATGCAGATTTCAGAAGAAACATTAAAAGAATTAGAATTTAGGAAAATAGTAGAAGAAATAGCACCTTATTGTCATTCCGAAAAGGCAAAAGAAACCATATTGTCTCTCTGTCCGCTTAAAAAAGATAAAATAAAAAGAGAACTAAACCTTGTAAATGAATATTTAGGAAGTTTTTCAAATGAGAATTTTATTCCTTTTCGTGAATATGATGATATAGAAACGGAACTCAAAATGCTTCAGATTGAAAATTTTATTTTGGAAGCAAGGTCTTTTCATAAAATTCGAAATTTGTCACAATTAGTGAATTCATTGATCGTTCACTTTGAAAAATTTAAAGACTATTTTCCTACTTTACACCGGCAATTATCTTCTATAGAGTATACCAAAGAAATTATAAGTTTAATAAATAAGGTTTTCAATCGTTTTGGAGAAGTAAAAAACGATGCCACTCAAAATTTACAAAATATACGTTCTCAAATTCAGGAGATAAGAAAGAATATACAGGAAAATTTTGATAAAACCCTTACACATTTTTCACAAACAGGAGTATTAGACGAAATAAGGGAAAGTGTTATAGATGATCAAAGGGTTTTAGCCGTTAAATCAGCATTAAAAAAATCAGTAAAAGGAAGAATATTAGGGTTTTCAAAAACAGGTTCCATATGTTTTATATTGCCCGAATCGGTAATTCAGCATAATGTAAAATTGCTGGAATGGGTAAATCAGGAAAAAAAAGAAATAGAAAAAATACTTTTCAATCTAACGCAAAATATTCTTGAATTTTATCCATTATTACAACAATATCAAAACTATATCTATGCTTTAGATGTTATTCAGGCCAAAGCAAGATATGCAGACAGTATCAATGCCGTATTACCCGAAGTTAGTGATACCCAGGAAGTAAATTTAATAAATGCTTACCATCCCATATTATACTTAACCAATAAAAGAGAAAAAAAACATACTATACCTCAAACCTTAACACTGAATAAAGATATTCGAATTTTATGTATCTCAGGACCTAATGCCGGCGGGAAAAGTATCACTTTAAAAACGGTAGGCCTTCTTCAGTTAATGATTCAAAGCGGAATTTTAGTACCAGTGCATCCTAAATCTAAAATGGGTTTTTTTAATAAAATATTAACCGATATAGGAGATAATCAATCTATAGAAAACCAATTAAGTACTTATAGCTCCCGATTGAGAAAGATGCAACAAATTATAAAACAGGCAGATTCTCAAACTTTGTTATTAATTGATGAGTTTGGAACAGGTTCCGATCCCGAGTTGGGGGGAGCTTTGGCTGAAGCCTTCCTGGAATATTTCTACGATAAAAAATCTTTTGGAATCATTACTACTCATTACACAAATATAAAACTTCGGATTGAAGAGCTAAAGCATACTCAAAATGCATCAATGTTATTTAATGAAAAAACTTTGCTTCCTATCTATAAGCTGGAGATAGGACAAGTGGGAAGTTCTTTTACTTTCGAAGTGGCCGAAAAAAATAAAATTCCTAAAGAAATCATACAAATAGCTAAAAAAAAGATAGAGAGAGATAAAGTAAATTTAGATAAAACGATTGTACGTTTACAACAAGAAAAATATCAGGTAGAAAAGTTAAAAGGAGACTTAAATAAACAAATTGATCATTCGGCAGAAAAGAAAAAAGAGCTTTCAAATACACTAAACAGCTATAAGCAAAAGTTGGTAAGCTTTCAAAAACTATATGATGAGGAAACTAAATTAAATCAGTTAGGACAAAAATTTGAAAAGTACATAGATGCCTATTCTCGGGGGAAAAGTAAAAGAGATATTATTAAAGAATTTACAAAAGTTCTGGAACAGGAAAAATATAAAAAGACCCAAAGTACAGAAGTAGAAAAAATCCAGACCAAAAAGCAAAGAAATAAAATTAAATCGGAGCTTAAAAAAGAAGAAATCAAAGAAGAATTAGAACAAACCAAGGCCGAAGAGGTTAGGACCACCGTAGATAGGGCAAATAAATGGATGAATGAGGGGAAAAGAGTTCGTATAAAAGGAAGCTCCAGTTCTGCAACCATAGATAAAATAGAAGGTGAAACGGCATTTTTAAATTATGGATTGTTTACCACTAAAATTTCTGTGTACGAAATAGAAAAAATATAAGATTGATTTATTATTAATTTTGTGCGTAGGGTATTTAATAATTAGGAACTTTTGAAGGTGAATTTTCGGTTATTTTTTCTCGTTGAATTTTATTTCTATAATATTCCTGAGCTGCATAATATTTATCAGTAGTCATATCTAATTCAATTTTCCCCGAACGTCCGTTTATAAAAATAAATCTTTGAGGAAAATTATATCCATAGTTATAAGATTCGGGAGCTTCTTTTACTCGTGGATCGGGTAGATAATTTTTTAAAGCCTCATTATCTAGACTATAAGAAACCATATATTTAGGATAATCATAAGGGTCATCTTTATTCCAACCTCTTACTACATCTATAAACTGGCGTTTACCAAATTCTTTTTCCAGATCTACATGATAGTCTTTCTTTATTTTATCTATTACCTGAGTATAAGTAAAAGGATAGTTTTCATCTTCACTTCTTTGCCTTATAATTTTTTTATCCTTATTATAAATCTTCCAATCGTTTAATAATAAAGAATAGAAATATATCCCACCTCCTCGATAAATTCCAATTTCTTTATCATATAACTTTACTAAATTATAAGGGCTTTTATTTTTTCGAACATTTATTTGGTAATAATCAGATCGCCATATTAGTTCAACCTTTGTACTGTCTTCTAAATATGTAATTCCTCCGTTTATATCCTCATTTTTCTCAAACCATTGAATATCGAGTTTTTGTAGGGTGTCTACAGTGGGAATTAAGGAAACATCTTGTGCATAGGTAAGCAGGCAACCAAGAAAGAATAGGGGATAAATGAAAAATCGGGATATAGGTAAATACATTTTAGTAGTTAGGAACTTTAGAAGGTGAATTTTCGGTTATTTTTTCACGTTGAATTTTATTTTTATAATATTCTGCAATCGCATAATATTCATCAGAAGCCATATCCAGTTCGGTTTTTCCTGTTCTGCCATCAATAAAAATATATCTTCGGGGCGTATTATAATAATAATTGTTAACAGGAAGAGAACCTCCCACGCGAGGGTCCGGGTGGTAATTTTTGAGTTCTTCGGGAGTTAGAGTATAAACAACTACATAGGCAGGATAATCATAAGGATTTTTTTTATCCCAACCTCTGCGTACATCGATATATTCCCTTTTACCAAATTCTTTTTCCAGATCTATATGATACTCTTTCTTTATTTTATCTATTACCTGAGTATAAGTAAAAGGGTAATCTTGGTCATAGTTTTGATTGTTTATTAATTCATTATTTATATCATAATCTTTCCAATTACCTATTCTACAAGAATAAAAATATATACCCCCCCCTTGATAAATACCAATTTTTTTATCATAAAATTTCATTAATTTATAAGGACTATTTTTTTTACTTATATCTTCTCTATAAAAATCAGGTTGCCATATTAATTTAATCTTAGTACTGTCTTCTAAATAAACTACTCCATTATTTTGGCTTCTGTTCTCCTTAAACCATTGAATATCGAGTTTTTGTAGGGTGTCTACAGTGGGAATTAAAGAAACATCTTGTGCATAGGTAAGCAGACAACCAAGAAAGAATAAGGAATAAATGAAAAATCGGGATATAGGTAAATACATTTTAGTAGTTAGGAACTTTAGAAGGTGAATTTTCGGTTATTTTTTCACGTTGAATTTTATTTTTATAATATTCTGCAATCGCATAATATTCATCAGAAGCCATATCCAGTTCGGTTTTTCCTGTTCTGCCATCAATAAAAATATATCTTCGGGGCGTATTATAATAATAATTGTTAACAGGAAGAGAACCTCCCACGCGAGGGTCCGGGTGGTAATTTTTGAGTTCTTCGGGAGTTAGAGTATAAACAACTACATAGGCAGGATAATCATAAGGATTTTTTTTATCCCAACCTCTGCGTACATCGATATATTCCCTTTTACCAAATTCTTTTTCCAGATCTA
>NZ_PSZM01000043.1 GCF_002964975.1 Apibacter adventoris
ATATAGTTCTTTTACATATTCATGATTAGCTTCCCAGTCATTAATTGCAATTCCTAAAGAATCCCATACATATCCTCGGCCTGTATGTCTTGAATATGTTCCTAATAATTGGATCCATGCATCCAAAGGTTTACCTAAAGGAAACTCCTTTCCTTTGTAGGTTATCTGGCAGGGAGTAATAGTAAATTCTGTATCCATAGGTTTTGGGGGTTCTTTGGTTTGACATTGGGTGTAAAAACTACAAAACCCTAAAAGAAAAATGAGTACTGTATTATTTCTCATTCTCTTTGGATAAATATTCTACTTTCAAATATTCCAACTCTCCTTCACTATAACGCAAAGTTATATAATACCAATAGTCCTGATTGGGACATATAGAGCTATGATCTTTTTGTTCGCGGAACTCTCCGGTTTTTATAGTGGTAGAGCCGGAATCCCAGCTCCAGTCGCCATCGTTATCCCAGTATCCCATTTTTTCAAGACCTTTTATTTTTGACCTCTCTTTATTTACTTCATTTAAACTCATTCCTGATTTAACCGGTGCTCCCTGTAAATTGACTGTTTGGGTATAGGGGGTAAAAGGATAGATATATTTTTCTTTTGGTTCTATCCTTCCAATTATCCTTTTTTTAAGTTCTTCCGACATAGGTTCTTTTATAGATTGATAGTCTTTTTCTATAAATTCAAATGATTTTCTTTGCCAGGCAAATTGCAATTTCCCCGCTTGTCCTACCTTACTATCCAGATTGACAAAGAAAATATATAGTTGATCACATTTTCTTTTTTCTTTATCTACATTTGTGTCATATGCAGTTATACATGAGTTAAAGATAGCGACTCCTAATGAATCCCAAATATAGGTATGTTCATTAAAATTACGAGAATAGGGTCCAAATAGTTCTACCCATGCATCTATAGGTTTTCCTAAGGGAATTTCCTTTCCTTTATAGGTTATTTGGCAGGGAGTAATAGTAAATTCCGTATCCATAGGTTTTGGGGGTTCTTTGGTTTGACATTGGGTGTAAAAACTACAAAACCCTAAAAGAAAAATGAGTACTCTTTTATTTCTCATTCTCTTTGGATAAATATTCTACTTTCAAATATTCCAACTCTCCTTCACTATAACGCAAAGTTATATAATACCAATAGTCCTGTTTAGGACATATAGAGCTATGATCTTTTTGTTCACGGAACTCTCCGGTTTTTATAGTGGTAGAGCCGGAATCCCAGCTCCAGTTGCCATCGTTATCCCAGTATCCCATTTTTTCAAGACCTTTTATTTTTGACCTCTCTTTATTTACTGCCTTTAAACTCATTCCTGATTTAACCGGTGCTCCCTGTAAATTTACTGTTTGGGTATAGGGGGTAAAAGGATAGATATAATTTTTAGGATGATGTTTTTCTTTAAGTTGAGTTAACTCTTCTTGTGTAAATGGTTTTACATCTGGATACTCAAGATCTGGTGAAAGCATTCTCTTTTCTTTTTCTTTAGTAATAGGATAATATCCCCAGGCAAATTGCAATTTCCCCGCTTGTCCTACCTTACTATCCAGATTGACAAAGAAAATATATAGTTCTATTGTAGGTCGTGATTCTATAAAAGAACGTGTATTATAATCAGGATATTTATAATATTTAGCAGCATCCCAATGTATCGTTGCTCCTATTCCTAAAGTATCCCAAATAAAAACTCCATCTACAAATCTATTATATTCTCCAAATATCTTTATCCATTCTTTAAAAGGTTTTCCTAAAGGAAGTTCCTTTCCTTTATAGGTTATCTGGCAGGAAGTAATAGTAAACTCTGTATCCATAGGTTTTGGGGGTTCTTTGGTTTGACATTGGGTGTAAAAACTACAAAACCCTAAAAGAAAAATGAGTACTTTATTATTTCTCATTTTCTTTGGATAGGTATTCTACTTTCAGGTATTCCAGTTCTCCTTCACTGTAACGAAGAGAGGTAAAATAGACATAGTCTTTCCCTGCACATCTCCATTTATCATCCACAAATTCAATCATTTCTCCGCTTTTTACGGAGGTTGAACCCCGTTCGTCTTTCCAGTTCATATCTTTATCCCAGTATCCCAGTTCATCTACTCCCTGTATTCCGGACCGTTCCTTATTAACCTGGGAAAGGCTCATTCCGGCTTTAACGGGAGCTCCCTGAAAATCTACCGTACCGGTATACGGATGATAAGGATAGATATAGTTTTTTGGATGGCGTTCTTCTTTTAGTCTAGCTATCCGTTCTTTAGAATAAGGTTTAACATCCGGATACTCGGGATTAGGAGAGGTCATTTGCTTCTCCAATTCGGCTGTAATAGGGTAGTAACCCCAGGCATATTGAAGTTTTCCTTGCTTACCCGTTTCACTATCCAGGTTCATAAAAAATATATAAAATTCAGTAACGGGTCTAGAATCAATAAATTCTTCCGTATTATAGTTTTTTTCTTTCCAAAATCTTGTGGCATCCCAATGAATCATTACAGCGATACCTAACGAATCCCAAATAAGAAACCCTTTTACTTTTCTATTGTAATTTCCTAATTTTTTTCTCCATTCATTAAAGGGTTTTCCCAAAGGTAAGGGTTGTCCTTTGTAGGTTATCTGGCAGGGAGTAATAGTAAATTCTGTATCCATAGGTTTTGGGGGTTCTTTAGTTTGACATTGGGTAAAAAAAAAAGGAAAAAGAAATAGCAAAAGAAAAGCAGGGGAAGAAATAGCAGAGCTGAAGTGTACTTTCTTTAGTATGGGGATTATTATTGATTTCATATTCATATTTTATTTTTAGTTAAAATACTTAAGTATTTTTTGTACGGTGTCGGATTCGATTGCGCGCTTAGTTTCATTATGTACATGTTCGTATACGGTAGCACTTTCCAGACGTTTAATTATATCTTGGTTTTTATTTCCCCAATCTTCAACCATTTCGATAGCCCAATCTGTTTTGGAGCTTTTGGGGTGAATGGTATATTTATTAATCACATATTGGGCCAGTTTTTCTCCAGTGGGATCTGATCCGGTACGCCAGATCTCTATGATTCGCTGGGCAACATCCCGAATGGCTACTTTCGCCAGATCTGCTGCCAGCGGATTTAGCGGATGATTATGAGAATCCTTTGCCAGCTGGGTATGGGTGGGGTTGGTGCCGTAATTCCGGTTACTGTGAAGCGTTTGTTCTTCTTTAATATCGATATCTGCCGTAGAAAGGAAAAAATTAAAGCCTATATTAACAAAAGTGGCCAGGGCATCTCCCATGTAGCTTATTCCCCGGTCAATAAACCGGCCTACGCCTCCTAAGGCATCTACTCCGGAAGCTTTAATATCTACCATCTTTAAGTATAAGTCATATTTATTCAGCCATTCTGCGGCCGTCATACCGGCATAGGTAGGATCGGGCTCTCCGTCGGATTTTTGATTGGTGGAAAGATCCTCCAGCGTGGTCAGGATAAAAGCATCGGTAAATGTACGGTCTTTCGGTTTTCGTTGTTCGTATTTTTGTATCCCTACCGGAAACATCTTATCGGCCATTTTAGGAAGTATGCTGGCCAGGGTATCGTCTGTCAGAAATTTTCCGGTAACAATGGGTATGGTGGTATAGTCTTTTCCCTGCATTCCTTCTACCCAGGGATATATATTTTTAAATCCGGCTTTCATCAGGGCCAATTCTATAAAATTGGAGTGGGAAAAATAGTCTTCCAGCACGTGTAGGGCGGCTCCCAGGTGCCGGAATCCGTCGCGGTTTTTTCCGTATTGTACGGCTAGTTTTAATTGCTGGCTCATATAAGCATCAGCCGAAGGGCGATCTGCGTCTATATTTTTATGTATATAGCTTTTCAACATATGAGCATATCCAGTGTGGGTAGGAACGGTATCTACTGCTAACGATTCCGACTTTTCTCCTGCATACAGCCTTTTCTCGGTTAATATTCCTTTTTCATATTCATAAAGGCACGAAATACTCAGGCTGCTGAAGTCTTTTAACCCCATAGGGTTATCAATATGTTCTTCGGGACGGTAAATACCCAGTACATCTCTATCTAATGGGCCGTAAATTTCTTCGAACTTATCTACATAGTTTTTGTACTGGTGAACAAATTTACTTTCTCCTGATTCTGCTTCATATACAAATTCCTTAGCTGCCAGTATCCGGAGTATTTCCAGCCATCCTTCATGAGACAGTTTCATAGGGTTTGTTTTTACCAGGTTTTTCATATGTTCATCCGGAGAATTTTTTAGCCGGTTTATTTCTTCGTCGGGCAAATGTACCGCACTTTCAATAATTACCTGCGAATAATCCCGTAACCAGTTTCCGTAATAAATCTGACGGATATCATCTTTCGTAAATAAATTTATTGGATCATACAAAGCTTCCATTTCAATAGCTCCGTGGGAACCGGGTTCAAAACCGGCTCCAAATCCTTCAAAGTCTTCTTCGAGGGGATCTGCATCATACCATTGGTCTTCTCCTACATAGGCTTGCAGTTCCCGGTTCAGTTCGGAAAAATCAATAACCAAATCTCCTGAGTAGTTGGGAGTCTGCGCCCGGGCAAAGCTCAGGTGGGTTTCGTTAAAAATATCAAACTGAAAAAGCTGATAGGCAAACTTAGCTCCCTCGTCAAGTATATCCTGATCCTTTTTCCCGTTTGTAGCCAACTCTGTCCGGAGAAGATTGTCTATATGGTGACCGTATTCTTCTACCAAAGCCGCCATAAGCTCACCACGTGAGTCATTATCTTTTATGGCCTGATCTATAAAATGCTCCCATACAAGTATTTTTTTTCTTTTATTACTATAACAAGCTTTCCATCCGCGTACGGGCATACGGGTAACTAGAATTTCAGGAGGAGGAATAGATTGATCGCTCAACCCTCGGTAAAGTTTGCTGTAAGCGCTTATTTCTATTTCTTCTCCAAAGATTCCGATTAAAAAGCAAATAAATGAAACCTCATCCAGTTCTCTTGCCAGTTGTGATAACTGCTCATGTGCATAGGTACTTTTTAGCTTGTATTCACTTTCTACTACCCGGAGATCCGGAGGTTGGTATTTACCATAAACAACTCCGTTTTGCTCTCCGTGAAAAGCTACTTTTTTAGCGGCATTGAAAGTGACATTTCCCTCGGTTGCCCAAATATTTATATTTTTGGCAATATGGACAGATTTTTTTCCTATCACTCTTTTTATGGTTCCCATACTCGGTTAAAATAAGTTTGATTTTTCCCCACTATTGGTTCTTACTTCCTTACTACCGTGTGCATTGATATTTCCCTCGGTTGCCGATTTTTCTACCGTCCCCCCGGTTTCATCTATTACATCTGCCTGGCTTACTTTTTCATTAGTGGCAGATTCAAAAATATCTGCGGCAAACAAAGAATACTGCCTGCCTACCTGGGTGGAGGAATTTTTCCCTACGCTTGTGGTTTGATCTATTCCTACGTTGGTAACCATATTTTCCCCCACATTGATCGTAAAGTTTTTACCTACGGTAAAATTCATATTCTTAGGCGCATGTACCGAGATATTCCCTTCACCATCCATAAACATTTTGTTTCCGCTGGGGTCTTCTATCAAGATAGAACCCTTCCCTTGGGCATCATTAAAGATAATCTTGGTTCCACTGCGGGTTTGTATCACCTTTATATCATTCCCCTGCGTATAATACGCCGCGATTTCCCCTCCATTATAGGCGGTCCCCAGTACTACCGGACATTCGGCATTGCCTCCCTGAAAGGCACATAAGACCATTTCCCCAATCTCCGGGTTAAAATACGTACCCTTGCTTCCCCCACTATGCGGCTGTATCACCTGCACCCAAGGGGTACTGCTGTTTGACGGCTGCTGCCAGGTAAATTGTACCCGTACCCTTCCCATTTTCTGTGGGTCTTTATTATCTATAACCTTGGCATGCTGGATGTCTGCCTTGGGGGTATCGCTAAGGTCTGTGTAAAAAGGTACACTCAGGTCTTTGGGCACTCCGTAAAAGGTATTGGTATACCCCTCACCATCGGCAAAGTCATGTATAATTTCCGTGATTTTATAGGATTCTATAGGTACTTTTCCGTTTTTGAATATTTTGTGATCCGGAATCCAAACCAGCATCTTAGCAATATCTCCGAGCATTATATTCGGATTATTGGAGGTTACTTCTATATCTATCAGGTTTTGTCTTTTTTTGTTTTCCCTCAAAACCGCCTGTTCTATATCCCGTCGATTCTGAGGCAGCAGGCTTTGTTCGTAAAAGCCCGAAGGTTCTACATGGAAGAGCTTTTGGGATACCTGATCGGCATATTGCTGGAAGGGGTTTTGTGAAGCTTCTACCGACTGCCCCGAAGAGTCTACGCTATAGCTCTGAGACTGCTTGGGGTCGTATCCGCTATAGTGGTAGTGCTGGGGCTGTACCTCCATTTTCAATTCATAATCATAAACATCTTCTCCTTCCATCAGTTCGGTAATCTTCCCGCCCCAAGGGGAGAAGATAAAGCGGCTGCCATTATAGTAGAAATATTCTCCGTAACGTGCCGCCAAACGTTGGATAAAGGCAAAATCGGTCTCGTTATATTGTACTATATAGGGGATTCTTTCTTTATGGTTGGGGTTGATTGTGAAATCTATCAGGTTTTGGGGATAGTTGCGGATGACTTCTTTGATGATTTCCTCGAGGCTTTGGTTCTCAAAGCTGCGGCAATGAGACCCGTTTTCCATCAGGATAGAGGGCGATTTTCCCTGCAGGACGATTTGTTTGATCCCGTCTTTTTTGCGGGTGGAAATGCCTGTAAGTACACCGGTAAACAACGAGCAGCTTTTTCCCCATTGCTTGAAGGTAAAGGTTATGCGCTTGCCTAAATCTTTACGGCTGTTTTCTAACAGGTAGGCTTGGTTTTCTCCGTACTCATCGGGATCGCAGAGCATTTCAAAGGTATCGTGGGTATTGACCCTCTGGCGGATTTGCAGGTGGAAGTTCGTGTGGGTGAATCTTGCTTCTCCTGATATTTGTACAAAAACGCTTACCAAGGGAGAGTCGCCGTATAGGTTTTCGCGGCTTCCGCCATAGGAAGCTATTATACCCTGTAGGGATTGTTGGCGGGCAATTTCTTTCTGGCTCAGGATTTTGAAGGGAGATGAAGGCAGTTCCTCTGACCCCGGAAATAATGAATCTGACATAAAGCTAGGTTTTTGAATTGTTTTTTATTAAATAACTAATTATTATTAAACTATCAATAAGATAAGCAAAAATAGGGTTTATTTTAATATGGGGGCAACTTTTTTTTAATTATTTTTTTTCTGTATTGCTTTCTATGAAAGGATTCTGTTCGGTTTGTATAACAACATTCCTACCCATGTATTATGAATAAAGGGAATATAAGGTTTATAAAAATCAGAAAGATAGGTTTTTAAACTTTCTTATTAAAAACAACTAAGTAAGTATAGCAACTCTAAAAATCCTTTAGGTTTATGCTGTGTATTCTAAAAAAATATAATAAATTCTTAAAGTTTTCCCCTTCAATATTACAAACATAAAAAATTATTATAAAAAATCGGTTTAAAATTACATAATAGAAAGTAATTAATATATTCCATGCAAAAAAACTTATACTGAGATAGGTAATATACAAGAAATCTGAAAACCGAAATATTTAAAATTCTTATCAATTATATAATTGGTTAAAGTCTTCATGTTTACCCATACAGAAAAACAGATTTTAAAGATTATAATTATTACTTACATTTGCTTTTTTAATAAAAAACATGATTACACTATCTAATTTCTATTTTGGTCCTGTTTCTTATTTTATTACCTGGGCAAATGCTGATAAAGTATGGTTGGAACAATGGGAAAATTTTCCTAAACAAACCTACAGGAACCGCTGTATTATTCAGGGGGCTAACGGCAGGCTTCCGTTAATTATACCCATAGAACATTCCGGAGCACGTATTTTTAAAGATATTAAAATATGTTATGCCTCTGCTTGGCAAAAATTGCATTGGAAGTCTTTGCAATCTTCTTATCAAAGTTCTCCGTATTTTGAATATTATGAAGATAGTTTAAAGGAAATTTTTGAAAAAAAAGAAATTTTTTTGTTTGATTTAAACCTTAAAACGCTGGAATGGGTAAGCAAAACTCTGAAATACGATTTTTCTTTCCGGCTTACAGCGGAATTTTATAAAAATCCTCCTGATAAAGATTACAGGAGTTTTTTTAATGCCAAGGAATCGGGAAAATTTGCAAATAAAGAATATATACAAGTATTTTCAGACCGATTTTCCTTTATGAATGATTTATCTATATTAGATCTGATTTGTAACATTGGCCCGAAATCTGCTACTTATATAACTAACAATTAAAATATATTGTAAAATAATAATTCAATGAAAAAAATATTTTTAAGTCTTTCTTTAGCTTTTGCTTTGAATTTCTCTGTTGTATTTGCACAGGAAAATACCATGGCTGAAATAGATTCTACTTCATTAAAAAATTGGTATCATCAAAATTATGAAAAAACAGGAGTTTACGGGGTCGGAACTGATGATGCTATAGATTTTGTTAAATCTAAAGGGTTAAAACCATCTACTATTATTGTAGGGGTTATTGATAGCGGAGTTCAAATCGATCACCCTGATCTTAAAAATAATATATGGGTAAATCCTAAAGAAAAGCCTAATAATAAAAAAGATGATGATAAAAACGGATATGCTGATGATGTTCATGGTTGGGATTTTATAGGTGGAAAAGATGGAAAAGATGTAAATCAAGACACCATGGAAGCTACGCGTGTAGTGGTAAAATATGAAAATTTATTTGAGGGAACCGACGCTTCTGCGAATCAGGCAAATATAACAAAATATCCAAATGAATACCAGGAATATAAAAGAGCTAAATTAGTGTATGATTCTAAACTTAAAGCTACCGAAAAAGGTTTGAATAATATACAAGAAAACCAAAAACAAATAGGACAAATGGTTTCTACTTTACGAATGGCTTTGGGAAATAAAACCATAACTGAAGAAAATGCTCAAAACATAGCTAACTCGGGAATAAAGAAATATATTATGATGTTGGCTGAAGATGAATCTGTAAAAGGAAAAACCATAGACGAATTTGAAAAAATTGCATTAGCCCAGCTTAAAGAAGGTTTGGATTATTTTGGCAATCAGGAAAAATATATGTTGAATAAGGATTTTGACCCTCGTAATATTGTTGGGGATAATTATGCAGATCTTACTCAAAAATATTATGGAAATCATGAGGTAGAAGGTCCGGATGCTCTTCATGGCACTCATGTTTCCGGAATTATTGCTGCTGAACGAAATAACCATATAGGTATGGATGGAATAGCCGGTGATGTAGCTAAAATTATGGTTGTAAGAGCCGTTCCTGACGGTGACGAAAGGGATAAAGATATTGCTAATGCTATTTTTTATGCTGTTGATAATGGAGCTAAAATAATAAATATGAGTTTCGGAAAGTCGTTTTCTCCGAATAAGGAAAGAGTATGGGAAGCGATGAAATATGCTGAAAGCAAAGGAGTATTAATGGTACATGCTGCCGGAAATGATAATAAAAATTTAGATCTTACTTTTAATTATCCTACTAATTATAAAGACGGCGAAAAAACTTCTTTTGTTAATAACTGGATAACTGTAGGTGCAAGTACTCGATATAATGATAAACTGAAAGCTTCTTTCTCTAATTATGGGCAAAAAGTGGATATTTTTGCTCCAGGTTTAGAAATTTATTCAACTATAACTAAAAGTGGATATAAATTTTTACAGGGTACTAGTATGGCTTCTCCTGTAGTTGCAGGTTGTGCTGCTTTATTGTGGGCATATTTTCCAAATTTAACTGCGGTAGAAGTAAAAGATATCTTAATAAAAACTTCTAATAAAAACACAGATCCGTTGCTTTTAGATGAAGATGCTGATACTACTTTTGATAAACTATCTGTATCCGGTGGGGTGGTAGATGTGTACAAAGCTGTTAAATATGCTTATGAAAATTATGCTTCTAAAGCTAGAAATTAAGATCAATAAATTTAATATTTATAAAAAAAGGAGAGTTAAAAAACTCTCTTTTTTTATTTTTAAACGTAATATAAATTGATTTTAAACTTAAACCAAATCCCATTTAATATTTAACTTCTATAAAATATTATATTTAATTAGAATAATGTATTTACATATCCATATTTTTATCAATTTTTATTTTTCATAAAAAGTTTGTTCAAAAGATAATTTTATAGTTAAATAAAAGTATTCATAAATATGATCTAATGAACTCAAAAAAAACTTCATAAACATGAAATAAAAATATGAGTAAAAATATTACTTAAAAGTATTATTGTATTAATTTTAATAGTAACCTAAAATTAATATTTACTTTCAAATAAAAACTGATTCAGAAAAAAATTATAATAAAAAAAGCTATTATATAGCCGATACGCCTTCTGTTAAGGATTTAATAAAGTTATTTAATGGTTTTTCTACCATAGCAGAAATAAACATATTAAATTTTCCGTCAAATGTAAATTGCACACTACAGGAATTATCTGTTATTTTTTCAATAAAAACATTTAAATCAAATGTTAAGGAATCTTTTGCGGATGTAAGTACAACTCGCGTATTAGGTATTTTTTCTTTAAATTTAAGAGCTATCTCAGGCATTCCTTTTAATGCAAATACAAATCCCTGATCATTTACTTCAAATTTATCCATATCTGAAGGCATAATTTGCTTATATGTCTGAGGATCAGACACTAACATATATATTTCTTCGGTGGATTTATTTAAAGTAACTTTCTCTCCTTTTATATTCATTTTTTGTAATTTTGAAAAAATTGAAAACAAATGTACAAAATTTTTGTCAACGAAAAGTCTCTAACTATTAGTGAATATGAAATTAAGGGCTATGTCAATATACCTTATGAAACAGAAAATACATTTGCTATGGCTTTTGATATGTTATTCCATACTCAAAAAAAGGCTATAAACATTTTCTATTTTGATGAGGAATTTCTTTGGAAAAAATTTCAAGAATTTGCTACTCCTGTATATGCTGCCGGTGGTGTTGTTGAAAATAACAAACATGAATATCTTTTTATTAAAAGAAATGGTAAATGGGATCTTCCGAAAGGACATGTGGAAAAAGGTGAAACGTATGAACAAACTGCTCTGAGAGAGGTTGAAGAAGAATGCGCTATAGATAATTTGTCTTTAAAAAATCCTCTTTGTACCACGTATCATGTATATTTTGACAAAAAATACTATTTAAAAGTAGTATACTGGTTTACTATGTTTTCCGATTCTACTCATATGATTCCACAAAAAGAAGAAAATATTGAGGTAGTAGA
Organism: Apibacter adventoris; assembly: GCF_002964975.1. Taxonomy (GTDB): domain Bacteria; phylum Bacteroidota; class Bacteroidia; order Flavobacteriales; family Weeksellaceae; genus Apibacter; species Apibacter adventoris. The sequence continues at coordinate 11,346 of NZ_PSZM01000043.1, forward strand.
TTGGTTTTCTGTAGAACAAATACCTGATTTAATGAATAATACTTATGAGAACATCAAACATATGGTTAATGAATATATATTAAATAAAGGTTAATTTATTTTATATCAATAAAAAAAGCATATAACATAAAATGTTATATGCTTTTTTACTTCTTTATAAATTAGAATGTAAACTGTAGCCCAACTTTTATTCCAAAATTATTGGTATCAGGCATATCAAAATAATTTCCTCTCCAGTTGAAATCTATTCTAAAAAATCTAAAATTTCCTAACCCTATATTTTCAATTCCAAAACCATATTCATAATAGATATCATTTTTAGGAGCTCTATAAATTATATTAGAAGCATTTATGGCTTTAGAACCATCAGATATATCTCCTAAAGCTCCTCTAAAGAAAACTACTTCCCGCAATTGTAACTTTTTCAGTAAGGGAACGTAAGAAAATAATCTTCCGTTAAAGTGATGTTCTATATGAAGTGCAGAGTAAGTATCTGTAACAAAATCATAATAATCTAATTGTGAAAAGGTATTAGGTATTATTCCGTAAGACTGGTTACCAGGAACAACATTTAATAAAGATATAGGTAATCTGTTAAATGATTTCCCAAATTCAACAGTTACATTGGTTTTTCCAATAGGCCCCCATAGTATAGGTTGTGAATATAAAAATTGTAATTTATCATATGAAAAATCACTGTTAATTAATCCTTTTAAGCCTTTGGTATATTTTAAAATAAATGTAGGGGCTAAACTTGTATGCTGGTATCTGTCCAATCCATAATGAGAATATTTAGCTCCCGGTCTTGCTTCTACGCTTAATGTTAAATGTGAATCGTATAAATCTTCTCGTTTATTACCGGATTTGTCATAATATCCTATATCAAATTTACTCAAATCACCGGATTTTATGTATTGATAAGTTCCATCCAATCTAAACTGTACATTTTTCCATGGATTTATAGAGATAAATACATTCGTTTTGTTTACTGAACTCAAATAATCATTATCTCCTCTAGAAATTATAGATGATGAGGCAAAGGAACGTGACATTATACCTTCATTTTCTGTTAAAGTAACTCCTAATTGTGTTATATCTCTTTTTGTTCCGATTCCGAAAGTTAAACGGTTGTATTTATTAACCAACCAACGAAACTCTCCTCCATACTTAAATTGATGATCTTTAAATCCATATGCTGAATACCCTTCTATACGCCACATGTCGTCAGGTCCAAAATAAGTTCGAGCTCCTAATCTTAACCGAAAACCTTCTATGTTATTAAATCCTACGGTTTGATAGAGGTTTCCAATATCAATTGTCTTTTTAATATTTACATATCCGGAAGATAATATTTGAACCCCATCTACTATATTTCTGAACAAACGGGTTTTAGATATTTTATTTATTAATTGATTGGCTTTTATATCATCTTCACCTAAACGTTCGGGTCTATTTTGTGCCCAAAAATCGTCATCTTTATTATAAGCCCCCGAAGAAACTGGCTCATATTTTTCGTCTAATAACTTTTCTATATCTTCACGAGGTTGATCAAATTTATAATCATTATATGTAAGTGTCCTTTTTGCAAACATACCCTTTGTGCCCTCTTTTTTAGATAATAAAGACATATCTAAAACTATATAATTACGAAGCGGAATAAAAATAGAATCATTTATCATATCATAGTTAAGCTCCATATATATATCTTTAACAAAATTTACATTAATACCTGAAGTAGATTGTAATGTAGCTTGTTTTACCGCATATGTATCTTTGGTAATGTATAAATCTCCTTTAAAAGTAAGTTCTGATTTTCTTATAGGTCTATAACGAATATGATAACAATCTACTCCATCCACATCTACAGTGTCGGTTAATAAATACTCGTACACTGAAAAACCAATTGTTGATACAGGACTTGTAAAGCCCTTATTGAAAAAGTTTAAAACATTATCATATATATTTACATCTTTATATAGATTTTTTACTGTATTAGCTACTACTTCATTATTCGTTACTCCATAAGCTTTATTTCCACGTAAAAAACTTTTTTCTCTTTTACTTGGTTTATTCTGCCCCACAATATTTGTTATGGATTCATTTAAATAAACCGGAATATAGGTTTTCCCAGATATATCTAAGGTATCTATGTCTTGGGTAGATATATTTAATTTTTGAAATATTTTTTTACTTATAAATGTACTATCTATATTATTTAGGTCAAACTCTATTTTCTCATACTCTTTATATTCATAATTTTTAAAATTCGTAAGACCATTAGTTCTTCGCCTTTTCCATAATTCTTGTAAAATCCGATATGCAGGGTTTTCCTTTTTGGGTAATTTTTTGCGTGGAAAGCCATTAATTACTACTTCTTTTATTGTCTTATCATTTTTATCTTTTTTTTGAATTGTCTCTTGGGTCGAAAATTCTATTACTACATCTACATTTTCTCCTGGATGAATAGAGAAATTTTTTGTATAATCATTCACTGTTATCTCTAAGGAATCTACAGTTTTTTCAGATTGAAGGGTAAAATATCCATTTTTATCAGAAGAAGTAAAACTATCTGTACCTTTTAAAAAAATTTCGGCATTTTCAATAGGATTTTTTGTATCCGAATATATAAGCTTCCCGGATACTTTTACTTGGGAATGTAGCAAAACACCTGATAATAACAATAAAAATAATAATATTTTTTTGGGCATTGAATAATTTATTTTAATTAAAAAAAACTTTCTTTTATATTATTCAATATAAACGAAAGTTTTATTCATATATTATTAACAAACAGATATAATGTATAATTAAATCTATCTTTTTTCTAGAACTTCATCAATTAAACCATAATCTTTTGCCTCAACAGAAGTCATCCAATAATCTCTATCTGAATCTTTTTCAATTTTTTCAAAAGTTTGTCCGGAATGTGAAGATAAAATATCATAAAGTTCTTTTTTCAATTTCAATATTTCCTTCAAAGTAATTTCCATATCTGAAGCCTGACCCTGTGCTCCTCCTAAAGGTTGGTGAATCATAACCCTGGAATGCTTTAAAGCAGATCTTTTACCTGCTGCTCCTGCTGTTAAAAGTACAGCTCCCATAGAAGCGGCCATACCTGTACAAATAGTAGCTACATCCGGCTTAATAATTTGCATGGTATCGTAAATGCCTAATCCTGCGTATACTCCTCCTCCGGGAGAATTTATATATATCTGTATATCTTTGGAAGAGTCTGTACTTTCTAAGAATAATAATTGAGCTGTGACTATATTAGCTATTTGATCATCTATTGCGGTACCCAAAAAAATGATTCGATCCATCATTAATCTCGAAAATACATCCATCTGTGCCACGTTCAATTTTCTTTCTTCTGTAATATACGGCGTCATGGATGATGATATATATTGATCGACAGTAAGGCCATTTAATCCTTGCCCTTTTACTGCATATTTTCTAAATTCATTTTTTATATCCATTTTACTATTTTTTATTTAAAAATTTTGATATTCAATTTCTCTAAAATTATACCAAAAGAATTGTTACAGATATAATTTTATTTTTTCTGCAATATCTAAAAATTCTTTTTCCGTGAGTTTTAATTTATTATGAATATTCATATCATCTTCTGTGTTTAAAGGAACCAGATGAACATGAGCATGGGGTACTTCTAATCCTAAAACTGTGAGCCCTACTCTTTTACAAGGAATAGCTTTTTCTATTACTTTTGATAATTTATAAACTACTCCCATTAAATTTTGATACTCTTCTAAGGAAAGATCGTAAATTTTATTTACTTCTTTTTTAGGGATAACTAATGTATGACCTAAAGCAAAGGGGTTTATATCTAAAAAAGCTAAATGATTTTGATCTTCGTAAATTTTATAACAAGGAATCTTCCCTGCCACAATTTTAGAAAATATACTTTCCATTATTATTAATATTTAATACTATATTATGGATTTAAAGTGATTTCAAGTATCTCAAAATTAATCACATTACCATTCGGTAAAGCAATTTCGGCTTTTTCCCCAACCTCTTTCCCTAGCAAACCTTTGGCTATAGGGGTATTTACTGAAATTTTTCCTGTTTTAAGATCTGTTTCCGTATCGGGTACTAAAGTATACTTCATTTCCTGTCCATTCACAGTATTTTTAATTTTTACGGTACAAAGTATCGACACTTTAGAGGTATCTAACTGTGAGTGGTCTATAATTTTAGAATTTGCAATTATATCTTTGAGCTTTCCTATTCGCATTTCTAGTAACCCTTGAGCTTCTTTAGCAGCATCGTATTCTGCATTTTCAGATAAATCTCCCTTATCTCTTGCTTCTGCAATTTGTTGTGTAACCTTAGGTCTTTCTACCTGTTCCAATTGCTCAAGTTCTTTTCGCAATTTTTCTAGTCCTTCTTTCGTTACATAATTCATGATACTTTTTTTTGTAATTTTGAATAATTTATAATAAAAAAATAACCCGACAATAGCGTTATTAGTCGGATTATCCGTATGCAAATCTAATAAATTTATATGATGAATAAAAAAATATTTCTACATATCTTACTTTTAAGCCTATATTTACCTCTGTTTATTCAATGTGAAAACGGAGATAAAACTACTGATTGCTTTCCTAAGTCTACTATTAATTATCAAGTAAACCTTGATTTGCCTGCTTATCAAAATTTAGCCAGCATAAATGGCTGGGCTTACGTTCCCGGAGGGCCTTTGTCTGGAACAAATGGTTTAATTATTGTAAAGAAAGGCACATATGAATTTAAAGCTTATGACAGAAATGCTCCTCATATCTGTCCTACGGCTAATTCTGTATTGGAAGTTAAAGATGATATATATATTTATTGCCCTGAAGATAATGCGAAATGGATTCTCAATTCAGGACAACCTTTAGAAGTTGCTGGTATTTCTCCTAAAACCTATCCAACACATTTAATAGGGAATACGCTATATATTTCGTATTAATAAAATTCTTTTTCCTTATTTTTCCTGAGCTATTTTATTTATAGTTAAACCTTGTACTACAATTGAAAATATTACTACAAAATATGTAATTGCTATTATGGCATTTCTATGTCCTTCATAACCGGGTATTTCAGGAATGGATAAAGCTAAAGCTATAGAAACTCCTCCTCTTAATCCTCCCCAAACCAATATTCTTATTGTTTGTCTGGAATATTTTTCTTTAAAAGGAATTATCAATACCGGTATTTTTATCGAGATATAACGGGCTAGTAAGACTGCCAATATGCTAATTATTCCGACTTGCCAATAACTTAACACATTAGGAATAAGCAATAATTCAAAACCTATAAGTATGAACAAAACGGCATTTAAGATCTCGTCTATTAATTCCCAGAAAAAACCTAAATAACCTTTCATGGTCCGTGTTGATAATTGCATTTTCTTAGAATTTCCGATAATTAAACCTGCGGAAACCATTGTTAGAGGTCCAGAAATATTAATAGATTTTGCTACTAAATAACCACCCATCACTACCGCTAAAGTAATAATAATACTTGCTTTATAATCTTTAACTTTATTTATAGCCACAGAGGCTAAATATCCTATTAATATACCTACCAACATACCTCCTCCTGCTTCTTTTAAAAGTAATATGGCTATATTGGAAAAAGAAATATTTTGTCCTCCTCCTTCTAGAATTTTTAGTATTACAGCTACCAAAACAACAGATATTCCATCATTAAAAAGGGACTCCCCTGAAATTTTTATTTCTATGGATCTAGAAATATTTAAATTTTTTAAGATGCTTAAAACTGCTACAGGGTCTGTAGGTGAAATAAGTGCCCCAAATAAAAAACAATAAATTAAATTGGCTTTAAAATGAAATATTTGTAATGAATAATATAAAATATACCCAACAGCTATAGTTGAAATAATTACACTGACAGTTGAAAAAGTTATTATTGATAATCTTTCTTTTTTAAAATCATTTATATTAATATGAATTCCTCCTGCAAATAATAAAAAATTTAAAATCCCTCCCATTAATAGTTCTGAAAAATCAAAACTATTCATTAAGGATGAAAATTTTAATATTAGATCGGGAAATATTCTATTTCCAAAAAAAACCAGAACTATAGAAACTACCATGGCTATTATCATAACCCCAATGGAAGATGGCATTTTCAAATACCGTAAATTCAAATAATAAAATATAGAAGTAATAACTATAAGAACAGAAAAAGAGTAGTATAATTCCATAGTGCAAAAATATGTAATCTTCCAGAATGAATAATTTATTTATATTATTTTTTTAATTTTGACAAAATTAAGTACACTTGATATTTTTTTATAAGTTTTTTTTAAGTGTGTTTTCATTGCTATTCATTAATATATAATTTTTTTTAAATTATATAATCAATTCCAAAGATTAGGTTTAAATTGTGTTTATTTATAATTGCATTTTTTTGACTTGTCTTATTTCTATGGAAGATTTTATAATTTTACTGAAAAATTTATACTAAACAAATTTTCTTTTTTGAAAGATATTACAATCATAAATTGAAGATGAAATAACTCAAATATTTTTCTTTTTTTGTAAAGTGAAAAACAGTCACTTAGATTTAATTTTAAAGAACATGAATACTCAGAATATATAAAATAATATACTTTTAAATTTAATATTAGCATTAAAAGATTATGATAGATGATAAAAATATTTTTAAAACTCCTATCTCAGAATATGGTGAATTTGGAATTATCAAACATCTTACTAAAAATTTTGAAATAAGAAGTCCTTTTACTGTTAAGGGCATCGGCGATGATGCCTCTGTATCTGACCCTAAAAATAAAAAAGTATTACTTTCTTCAGATATTTTAATAGAAAATGTACATTTTAACCTTGCTTATACCCCTTTAAAACATTTAGGTTACAAAGTTGTAATTGCCGGAATTAGCGATATTATTGCTATGAATGCTTCTCCACAACAAATCCTTATATCTATAGGAGTTTCTAATCGCTTTCCCGTTGAAGCCTTAGATGAAATTTACAAGGGAATTCATATAGCTTGTAAACACTATAATATTGATCTTATTGGGGGAGACACTGTATCTTCTAATTCCGGATTAGTATTAAATGTAACTGCTGTTGGATTTGCTGATGAAAATGAAATAGTTTATAGAAAAGGGGCACAACCAAATGATTTGTTAATAGTAAGTGGAGATTTAGGGGGAGCATACTTTGGTTTACAAGTACTGGAAAGAGAAAATGTAGCCTACAAATCTAACCCTAATTTACAACCGGATCTAAGTGAATATTCATATATTCTGGAACGACAGCTTAAACCGGAAGCTCGTACCGACATAAAAAATCTTTTGAAAGATATGGATATACACCCTACATCAATGATTGATATTTCTGATGGGCTGGCTTCAGAAATACTTCATCTGTCTGATCAAAGTAATGTCGGATTTTCTCTTTATGAAGAAAAAATCCCTATAGATAACCAGGTTATAACTACGGCTGAAGAATTTGGTATTAACCCTATTACAGGTATTCTAAACGGAGGAGAAGATTATGAATTATTATTTACTCTTCCAATTACAGAAACTGATAAAATAAAACACAATCCAAATTTTAGTATTATAGGACATGCTACACAGGAAATAAAAAACGTTCTGATCACGAAAGGTAATACCCAAATAATTCCACTTACAGCCCAAGGCTGGGAAGCTTATTTAAATAAAAAACACACCATTAAGTAATTTCAGAAAGTTCCATTTGCATATCCAAAACAATTTGTTATATTTGCACCTTTAAAATAAAATTAATCAGGGACGGGTTCCCTAAAAATCAAAATTAATGGCAGTAAAAATTAGATTACAAAGACACGGAAAAAAAGGTAAACCTGTTTTTCACATTGTAGTAGCAGACTCTAGATCTAAAAGAGATGGTAAAAACATTGAAAAATTAGGAATTTACATTCCTACTACAAATCCGGCAACCATTGAATTAAATGTAGATAAAGCAGTTAGCTGGCTAGAACAGGGAGCACAACCTACTGATACCGCTAAAGCTATTCTTTCTTATAAAGGTGCTTTATTAAAAAAACATTTAAACGGAGGTGTGAAAAAAGGAGCTTTTTCTGCAGAAGAAGCTGAAAAAAAATTCCAAACTTGGTTAGAGGAAAAAGAAAAAGCTATTCAGGCAAAGAAAGATCAATTAATGACTTCTAAAGAACAAGCTAAAAAAGACAAACATGAAGCTGAAAAGAAAGTAAGTGATGCTCGTTTAGCAGCTCAACAAAAAGCACAAGAAGTTGCAGAAGAAAATGATGCCGAAGAAGTAGTGGAAGAAATAATTTCAGAAGATGAAGCTGCAACAGATGCTTCAGATAACAAAGAAGAATCTCAGGCTTAATTCATGAAAATAGAAGATTGTTACTATTTAGGCACAATCACTAAACCCCATGGACTAAAAGGTCATCTGATAGTAAAATTAGATACCGATGTACCTGAAATTTACAATAACTTGGAATCAGTATTCTTATATATTAATGGAATATTGGTTCCATTTTTTATATCAGAATGTCAACTTATAAATTATAATTCATTAAAAATAAAATTTGAAGATTCTAATTCCATTTCTTTCAATCTTATTGGAGTAGAACTTTATATGCCTCTTAATACTTTACCTGAACTTAAAGGAAAGCAATTCTATTATCATGAAGTTATTAATTTTAATTTAATGAATGAAAAAAGGGAAGTTATTGGAACTATTATGGAAATTAATGATAATGGACCTCAACCTCTATTTAAAATTATAACCTTAGATGATAAAGAGTTATATATTCCTATTATAAATGATTGGATAATTGAAGTTAATAGAGAAGAAAATTTTATTTTGATAAATTTACCTGAAGGAATTTTAGATTTATAATTGAAAAAAATTATTTCATCTGTATTAAATTTCTTTTAATAATTTTATAATGTAAAAAAACTACTATTTAACTAAAGTATTTTATTAGTAACAAATAATCTTAAAATGGAATATCTAGATTTTGAATTACCTATTAAAGAATTGGATGAACAACTTGATAAATGCATTGCAGTCGGAAAAAACAGCGGTGTAAATGTTGCTTCTACATGTAAAGAAATAGAAAATAAGATTCAAGAAACCAAACATAACATATATGATCATTTAACTCCTTGGCAAAAAGTTCAACTATCTCGGCACCCTAACCGCCCCTATTCTTTGGACTATTGTTATGCTCTAACAGATAATACTTTTATAGAACTCCATGGAGATAGAAGTTTCGCTGATGACAAAGCTATGGTTGGTGGATTAGGAAAAATAGATGGAACGACCTTTATGATTATTGGCCAGCAAAAAGGCAAAAATACAAAAGAAAGACAATACAGACGTTTTGGTATGCCCAATCCTGAGGGGTATAGAAAAGCTTTAAGATTAATGAAAGTAGCTGAAAAGTTTAATATTCCGATATTAACTTTGATTGATACTCCCGGAGCCTATCCGGGGCTAGAAGCTGAGGAAAGAGGACAAGGAGAAGCTATAGCTCAAAATATACTTCAAATGTGCACAATTAAAGTTCCTATTATATGTGTTGTTATTGGTGAAGGAGCTAGTGGCGGTGCTCTGGGCATCGGTGTGGGTAATAAAGTTTATATGATGGAGAATACTTGGTATTCTGTTATTTCTCCGGAAAGTTGTTCTTCTATCTTATGGAGAAGTTGGGAGTATAAAGCACAAGCTGCAGAAAACTTAAAATTAACAGCGGAAGATTCATTAAAATTAGGTATCATTGATGATATTATAAAAGAGCCTCTTGGGGGCGCTCATTATAATCCTGAAAAAGCCTATGAGGCATTAAAAAAACAAGTGCTTACTGCCTATACTGAATTAGAAAAGATGTCTTCAAAAGAAATAGTAGAACATAGACAAAACAAGTTTATTAATATTGGTATATTTAATGGATAATTAAATATTATATATATAGGGCACTAATCTCATTTATGGTTAGTGCTTTTTTTATTCTTTATTTTAAAATAAATTTTATACCCTTACTTCTTAATATTCAGAACTTATAAATTATATTCTTAGTATATTTCTTGTTTACTGAATACTAATCTTATTTAAAAAAAATGAATCAAACGGAACATATAAAAATCATAAAAGAATATGTCAAAGAAAAATTATCTATGGATAGTTCTGGTCATGATTATTGGCATATAGAAAGAGTAGTAAACAATGCTCAAAAAATATTGCCTTTTGAAACTGCTAATAATTTAAAGGTAATTGTATCTGCCTGGCTTCACGATATAGGTGATTATAAACTGAATAACGGAAAAGATAAAACCGAAGAAATCGTTTTTCCTTTACTTATTTCTTTAGAATTTTCAGAGGATTTTGCGGAAGAAATCATTCAAATTATTTCTGAAGTATCTTATAAGGGAGGTCATAATTCTACTCCTTCTTCTTTAGAAGCAAAAATTGTTCAAGATGCTGATAGATTAGATGCTATGGGGGCCGTTGGAATAGCTAGGGCTTTTGCTTATGGAGGAAGCAAAGGAAGAGAATTATATAATCCTGAAGAAAGTCCTAATGAGTATATTGATATGGATTCATATAAAAAAAATACATCTTGTACAATAAATCATTTTTATGAAAAACTATTAAAGTTAAAGGATTTAATGAATACTGAAACTGCTAAAAAAATAGCTTTAGAACGACATAATTACATGATAAATTTTTTAGAAGAATTTCATAAAGAAGTTTTATAACTATATAATACAAAAACCACCTTATATACAAAGGTGATCTTCACAATAACAAAAATTACAATTAGTTATTTTACAAAGCTGAAATATCAACTTTGTAATTTTTTTTATTTACCGGATATTTTCCTGTAAAACATCCGAAACAATGATTTTTACTCCCTAATATTTCATATAAACTTTCTAAACTTAAAAAATCCAATGAATTTACTTTTAAATATTCTCTTAACTCTTCCCGTGTTTTATTAGAAGAGATTAAATATCTTTTATCCGGAGTATCAATTCCTAAAAAACAAGGGGCTATAATGGGGGGAGAAGCACTTCTAAAATGTATTTCTTTAGCACCAGACTCTTTTAATATTTTGACTAAACGTTTGGATGTTGTTCCTCTTACAATACTATCATCTATAATTACTATTCTTTTACCTTTTATTTCAGAGTGTATAGGATTTAATTTAAGGTTAACAATTCTTTCTCTCATCTCTTGGGTAGGTATTATAAAAGAACGTCCTATATACCTATTTTTAATAAGTACCGGCATAAAGGGAATTCCTGATGCTTTAGAATATCCTATCGCAGCAGGTACTCCGGAATCAGGTACCCCTAAAACCATATCTGCATCTACAGGGCTTTGTTCATATAATTTTTTTCCACTTTCCATTCTTACTTTATGCACTTCTATATTCTCAATTATGGAATCAGGACGAGCAAAATATATATATTCGAAAGAACAAATTCTCTGATGAGCTTTTTTAAATATTATTTCAGATCTTAATCCTTCTTCATCTATTATTATCATTTCTCCCGGAAGCACATCTCTAAAAAACTGTGCTCCTACTCCATCTAAAGCACAAGATTCGGAAGCTAATACATAAGTATTTTCATCTACAATTCCTATGCATAAGGGGCGTATACCATTAGGATCTCTAAAAGCTACTAATTTATTTTCTGTAAGTGCTAAAACAGAGTATGCTCCTTCTATATTGGTAACTGTTTGTTTTATTGCATTTTCTATACCTTTATCAAGGTATTTTTGAATAAGTCGTAACATTACTTCTGTATCTGAAGTAGCTAAAAAGTTTATTCCTTCTTGTTCTAATTTCTTTCTAATAGGCTCGATACAAACCAAATTACCGTTATGTGCTATAGACAATATTGTTTTATCATATTGATTTTTAGCGAATAAAGGCTGGTAATTATATCTTTTTTTATCTCCTGCTGTTGTATAACGTGTATGTCCGATCGCTGCATTTCCCTGGAAATCTTCTGCGCTTTCTACTGATTTAAAAGCATCCAGTACCAATCCTTCTTGTTTTACTGTATGTATGAAACCATCTTTTAACACGGAAAATCCACATGCTTCTTGCCCTCTGTGTTGCAAGGCAAAAAGTCCAAACTGTACTAATGAAAATGTATCTATCTTTTGAGTAGAATATACTCCAAATACTCCACACTCTTCTTCCGGAGAATCATAGAGAAGATTTTCTGCAGCTCTGTATTTGTTTCTTTTATAATAATCCCTATGCATTAGTAATAATTAAGGTGCATTTTTAAGAAATAATTTTTTTAATTCTATTTAGTATTTCATGGTATGCATTTTCTACGTCACCTAAATCTCTTCTAAATCTATCTTTATCCAATTTTTTCAATGTGTTTTTATCCCATAATCGGCATGTATCCGGACTTATTTCATCTGCTAATAAAATTTCTCCTTTAGAATTTTTCCCAAATTCTATTTTAAAATCTACTAAAATAATATCCATTTTAAGAAATATTTCTTTTAAAAGATCATTAATTTTTCTTGTAATTTTAAAAATTTTATCTAATTCTTCATAGGTAGTCACTCCAAGTGCTACTGCATGATCATTATTTATAAGCGGGTCTCCTAATTCATCTTTTTTATAACAAATTTCTATGATGGTTACCGGAGATTTGGTTCCTTCTTCTATACCTAGACGCTGAGCCATACTTCCAGCAATATAATTTCTTACAATTACCTCTAAGGGTATTATAGATACTTTTTGTACCAATTGATCTCTTTCATCTAATTTCTTAATAAAGTGTGTAAAAATTCCATTTCTTTCTAAATATTTAAAAATATAAGTAGAAATTTCATTGTTCATAATTCCTTTATCCGCAATTGTTCCTTTTTTCTGAGCATTAAAAGCAGTTGCATCGTCCTTATAATGAACAATTACTTTATCTACTTCATCTGTAGTGTAAACTTGTTTGGCTTTGCCTTCGTATAGAAATTCATTTTTTTCCATGGTTTGTTTTTTAAATATTTTTTTGTACAATCTGACTTTTCATCAACACTTTTGGAATTAAGATTATATACTTTGTTTAAAATAATCTACTGCATTTTTAAATATGTTGTGATACCTTGTACCAGGTATATTGATCATTAATCCGTCTTCAAATCTTTCAGGATGTCCCATTCGTCCATATATCTGTCCACATTTGCTCACCAATCCTTCTATAGCATAAACAGATCCATTAGGATTATGCGGCATATTTATCGATGGATTTCCTTGAAAATCTACATATTGAGTAGCTATCTGATCATATTTTATAAGTTCTTTTATATTTTTTTCATCTGCATAGAAACATCCTTCTCCATGAGAAACCGGAATGGTATAGGTTGCATCTTTCATTCCTTTTAGCCAGGGACTCCTATCTGAAACTACTTTAACTGTAACCATTTGAGAAACGTGTCTTCCTATTTTATTATGGGTAAGAGTTGGAGAATAGATTTCTGAATCTTGTATTTTTCCATAAGGTAATAACCCGGATTTAACCAGAGCTTGAAAACCGTTACAAATTCCTAAAATTAGTCCTCCTCTTTGTAATAAATCATGAACTTGTGTTTTAATTTTTTCATTTTTTAATATAGAAACCATAAATTTTGCTGATCCATCGGGTTCATCTCCTGCCGAAAAACCGCCGGGTAACATCAAAATCTGAGTGTTTTGCAATTCCTTTTCAAAAACCTGAATAGAATTGTTTAGTTTAGTTAAGTTTAGATTGTTGATAAGTACTGATGTTACCCCTGCGCCTTCTTCTTCAAACGCCTTTATACTTTCATATTCGCAGTTAGTTCCCGGAAAAACAGGAATTACGACTTTAGGTTTTTCTATATTTTTTTTAATAAAAGGATTATTTTTAGGTTCTTTTTTTGGAATGTTATATTTCTGTATTTGTTTTATTATCGGAGTTTCCGTGGCAAAAATTGGTTCTAAAGTATCTTTAAAAGAATTTTTAAGTTCGTCTAATATAAAATTTTGAGAATTAATTTTTAATATAGGTTCATGAATTACTTTTCCTATTTCATAGATTTCTGGGTATATCAATTTTTCAGTACTCTCAAACAACAGTGAACCAATAGTATATATTTCATTTTCAATATCTACCTCGAACCCTAAATCATTTCCAATAGCCATTTTGGCTAATTCTACTGCGGGATGTGAATTTTTAATGGTTTTTACAGAAACAATTTTTTTATGTAAAATTTGTTCATGTATCCAAGAATAAATTTTTTTCAGCTGAGTATAATTCGGCATTTCATCTTCTAATAGAAGATGCTTAAATAGATAAATTCTATTATTTTTTTCTTTCAGTTCCGGAGATATAATATGGTTCTTATTTCCAATAGCACAAGCGAAAGAAATTAGTGTAGGCGGAACATTTAATTCTTTGAAAGTTCCTGACATACTATCTTTACCTCCAATAGCTGCACACTCAAAAGCTAACTGTGCTTGTATTGCCCCTAAAAGTGCAGATAAAGGTTTTCCCCATTTTTCAGGATCCGTACCTAGTCTTTCAAAATATTCCTGAAAACTAAACCGTATCTTTTTATAGTCACCTCCTAAAGCCACCACCTTTGCTACTGACTCTACTACGGCATAAGCTCCGCCATGTAAAGGACTATTTTTAGCTATTTGCGGAGAAAATCCCCAAGTGGCTAAAGAAACCGTATTTGTTTTCCCTTTCTGTATAGGAAGAGTTTGAACACTGCCTTCTGCCGGAGTTAATTGATTTTTTCCTCCCAACGGCATTAAGACTGTTGATCTTCCTACAGAATTATCAAATTTCTCAATTAATCCTTTTTGAGAACAATGTTCTAATGAGGATAATTCTTTTTTTAAATAATCTTGAGTAAGGAATATTTTCTTATTTTGAAAAAGTTGATTTTTTATCTTTACATGTGCTTCTTGAGTTTTAGCTGAGCCATGAGTGTCTAAAAAATCTCGAGATAGATCTACTATTTTATTACCTTTCCAATACATTTTCAAAGTTTTGTCTGATGTAACTTTAGCTACTTCTACAGCTAAAATATTTTCTTTTTCAGCCAACTCTATAAATGTGTTAACGTCTTTAGGATCCACAACCACAGCCATTCTTTCTTGAGATTCTGAAATTGCCAGTTCTGTCCCGTTTAATCCCTCATATTTTGTAGGAAGTACATCTAAATTAATTTCTAAACCTTCTGCCAATTCCCCTATAGCTACGGAAACTCCTCCAGCTCCGAAATCATTACATTTTTTTATTAATTGAATAACTTTCTTATTTCTGAAAAAACGTTGAATCTTTCTTTCTTGTACGGCATCTCCCTTCTGAACTTCTGCACTCATAGTATGAATGGATTTTTCATCATGTACCTTAGAAGATCCGGTAGCTCCACCTATTCCATCTCGGCCGGTTTTACCTCCTAAAACTATGACTTTATCTCCTTCTATCGGTTTTTCCCTACGTACCCAATCTTGGGGCACAGCTCCTACAACCATTCCTACTTCCATTCGCTTTGCTTTGTAATCTTCATCATATATCTCGGAAATATGGGTAGTTGCTAATCCTATCTGATTACCATAAGAAGAAAATCCATCTGCTGCTTTTTGGACGATTTTCCTTTGAGGAAGCTTATTTGGAAGGGTTTTGTCAAATGATTCCAAAGGATTTCCTGCCCCTGTAACTCGCATAGCCTGATATACAAAAGCCCTTCCACTTAACGGATCTCTTATGGCTCCTCCTATACAAGTAGAAGCTCCACCAAAGGGTTCAATTTCTGTAGGATGATTATGCGTTTCATTTTTAAACAAAAGATACCAAGGTTCTTCTTTTCCGTTGACATCTACATTTACTTCAATAGTGCAAGCATTAATTTCATCAGAAACTATTAAATCTTTTAATTTTCCCGTTTGACGAAAATATTTCCCAACTATCGTGGCTAAATCCATCAGATTAATAGGTTTATGTTCCCTATTTAGTTCTTTACGTAATTTAAGATACTGTGAAAATATTTTTTCTAAGGTCTCTTTAAAATTTCCCTCAAATCGTATATCCGTCAATTCGGTCATAAAAGTAGTATGACGACAATGATCACTCCAATATGTATCTAAAACTTTTAATTCAGTTTCTGTAGGATCTCTCTGTATTTGACTAAAATGCTTCTGAATAAACTTAAGATCGTCTAAATCGAAGGCAAAGCCTTGCTGTTTATAAAATTCTGTGAGTTGGGAATCATTAAAATTCATAAAGCCTTCATATTTTTTTATCGGTATTGGTTTTTCCGATTTAGTATTTATTAAAATATTCAGGTCTTTTTCTTTACTGTCCACAGAATTGATAAGATATTTTTTTATAGAAGATATATCTCCTATCCCTTGAATATCGTATAATTTTGCTGTTCTTACTACACAACTTGTATTACCGGTTAAAACGGCTATCAATTGTTGTGCAGAGTCAGCCCGTTGATCGTATTGTCCCGGAAGATATTCTACTGCAAAGTGTGTATTTTTTGCCGGATTATTTATATGTAAAATATCTGTTACTTTATCTACAAAAACATTAAATATAGATTTTTGAAAGTCTTGTTCAGAAATTGTAAATAAATCGTAAATGAGATATACTTTTAAAGAAGTAATTAGAGGATATATTAGTTTAAGTTCACTAAATAGGTTCTGACTTTCCCAATCAAAATTATCTCTTTTTTCTATAAAAATTCTTTTGTCCATATTTTAATTTGACTTTTCCTCTTTTAGTCTCTATAATTAAAAATTAACAAAAGAATGTTAATTAACATTTATAGAGACAAATTTACGGTTTGTCGTAGAAACGTTTGCCCATATTGCAAACATATACAAATGCTTTTTAAATTTATAATATTTGTTACGTACAAATATACGTTATAATTTTTTACATCTTATTTTTATTTTAAAGATATTATCAACCTATTTCCTTTGATTATTCCTCCTCTAATTTTTCATATGCAGTTAATTTAAAATAAAATATTATATACTACTTCCTTGATTTATAAAAAGATTGTCTCTTCTAAGTAACTTCCAACATCATTATATGTTGCCTATACATCACTATAAAAATAAAGAAAAAACAAGAGAGTGCAATGAGTAATTTTCTAATCCTGTTTTTACACTTTCAAGTTTGTATTAATTCCGATCAAATCCTTATATTTCTTCAAAATAGGATTAACTTCCTGATCTAAAAACTCTTCTGTTTGTTCGGGAGCAAATCCAATAAAATTGATTGGATTCAATAGTTGTAACAATTTTTCTTTATCTATATGTACTTTTTCATCTGCAATAATCCTTTCTATCAGATCATTGGATTTCCCTTCGATTTTCACCTGCTTAGCTGCTTCCATAGAATGAATACGTATAATCTCATGCAACTCCTGGCGGTCTCCTCCATTTTTTACTCCTTCCATAATAATATATTCTGTAGCCATAAATGGAAGTTCCTCGTTGATATGTTTCTCTATCATCTTAGGATAAACTACTATTCCATCCAAAATGTTATTCCATATAATTAAAATGGCATCTACAGCTAAAAATGCCTGAGGGATACTTAATCTTTTGTTTGCAGAATCATCTAAAGTTCTTTCAAACCATTGAGTAGAAGCTACCATGGCAGGAGAAGTCGTTAAGGATATTACAAACTTAGCGAGAGAAGATATTCTTTCGGAACGCATCGGGTTTCGTTTGTATGCCATGGCACTGGATCCTATCTGATTCTTTTCAAAAGGTTCTTCTATTTCTTTAAGGTTTTGTAATAAACGCAAGTCGTTAGTAAATTTATGTGCTGACTGGGCTATATTGGAAAGCAACTCCAATGCCTGAGCATCTACTTTACGATCGTAGGTTTGTCCGCTTACTTTAAAAACATGAGTAAATCCAAATTTTTCTGAAAGTTTTCTATCCAGTTCCTTTACTTTGGAAAAATCTCCATTAAATAATTCCTTGAAGCTTGCAGCTGTTCCGGTAGTTCCTTTTACTCCACGGAACCGTAATGTATCTATGCGAAATTCTAATTCCTCTAAATCTAATAAAACGGACTGAAGCCATAAGGTGGCTCTTTTACCTACAGTGGTTAATTGTGCCGGTTGGTAATGGGTAAATCCTAAGGTAGGGAGCTCTTTGTATCGTAGAGCAAAATTATGCAAGCCGTTAATTACATTTACTAATTTTTTCTTTATTAACTCAAATCCGTCACGAATTTGTATAAGATCTGTATTATCTCCCACAAAGGCAGAGGTGGCCCCTAAGTGTATAATCGGACGTGCGGCAGGAGCTACATCTCCATAGGCATGTACATGTGCCATAACGTCATGACGAAATTTTTTTTCATATTTTGCCGCTTTATCAAAATCAATATTTTCCACATTTTCTTTCAGCTCATTTATTTGTTCTTCTGATATATCCAGCCCCAATTCTTTTTCTATTTCTGCCAGAGCTACCCATAATTTTCTCCAGGTTGTAAATTTTTTTTCCGGTGAAAAATTATATAACATCTCATCACTACAATAGCGGCTTTCTAACGGATTCTGATATTTATTCATTATAGTTTATTGTTTAGTTCTAAAAATTTACCTCAAAAATAAGGATTAAAATTAAGATATAAATTGTACTTATTTTATTAAAATTTAGTATTTTTGTAGTTAACATTTATTTAGTAAATGGATTATTAATCTAATTTATCTTAATGAAAAAGTTATTTATATTGTTCTTATCCTTAGTATCAATTCCTTTATTTTGTCAGGAAAAAGATACTCTTCTAGCGCTACCCGCAGCTCCAAATGTTATAAATGAAAATACTATTTTTGATGGAAATACAGAAGTGGAAGCTCAATATTTTGAAGGAATAGCGGCTTTAAAAAATTTTTTTGCAAAATACATAAAATACCCTGAAACCGCAATTAATAAAGGAACTGAAGGCCGCTTTTTAATTAAATTTGTGGTGGAAAAAGACGGAACTATTTCTAATCCTACAATAATAGATGATATTGGTGATGGTTGTGGCGAAGAGGCTATAAAAGTAGTAAAACTTACTTCCGGAAAATGGAAAGCCGCCCAAGTAAACGGAATGCCTGTAAGATCTGTATATAGATTTCCTGTTTTTTTTAGAATACCTACAGAACCTCAACTCAAACCTAAAAGAAAATCAAAAAAAATGCATTAACAATATATACAAAATATTTTTATCTATAAAAAAAACGTTCTTTCTTTCTATTATTTCTTATTCCAGTTCTCTTTTTCAGACAGAAATATGATGTCATTCCCGCTCCTCCAACAAATTTTATAAATGAAAATACTATTTTTGATGGAAATACAGAAGTGGAAGCTCAATATTTTGAAGGAATAGCAGCTTTAAGAAATTTTATTGCAAAACACATAAAATACCCTGAAACCGCAATTAATAAAAGAACTGAAGGCCGCTTTTTAATTAAATTTGTGGTGGAAAAAGACTGAACTATTTCTAATCCTACAATAATTGAAGATATTGGTGATGGTTGTGGCGAAGAGGCTATAAGAGTAATAAAACTTACTTCCGGAAAATGGAAAGCCGCCCAAGTAAACGGAATGCCTGTAAAATCTGTATATAGATTTCCTGTTTTTTTAGAATACCATAAGGATATTAGCCTGTAAGCTGAAAAAATTTAAATTAATATAAAATATTTGTACTTATAAAAGTACATTTTGTATAGTACAAAATTATTTTATAACAACATTATCTAAATTTATTTCCAATAATTTCTTTAAACTCCCTTGTTGGGTAGCTTTATTACCTTTCCAGTTATAAGTTTTCCCATCTATATTAATCAAAATTCCTATCTCTTTATCCTTATCATAAATCTGGTATTCGGCATCTTTATTTTTAAAACTTACAACATTTTCAGATGCACTATAAATAAAATCCGGATTTTGATATATGGTTTCTATCGGATATGAAAATTCTACTACATCATTTTCTTTTAAAATAGCATAATTTAGCGTACGATTGTTTATATTGAACAAAATCAATTGTTTATTGTTTTTGTTTATGGTAAAAGATAAAAAGCTCTTAATGCTTTCATCTTTTTTATCCATAACTGTTTCTGATGACTCGAGCATTTTTCCATTTTTCCTCTCTTTAATGGTACTGGTGTAAAAAGGGATTTTAAAAGCATCTTCTTCAACAATTTTCACAGCTACGGGTTGATTATTTTCTATAACAAATTCCGAAAACTGATGCCAGCAACAGCCGCTCTTAGTCATTGTATAAATCTTTTTTTCTTCCTTGTTATAAGAAAACATTCCACAATATTCTTGTGCCAGCCTTGTAAATTTTTTATTGTGTATAAATCCATTTTTTGTTCCCAGATAAATCTGATATGATGGTCCGTGATAACAACTATTTTGCCCATCCTGTAAAGCCAGATCGGAAATACCGTCAAAGTTGAAATCATCATAAATCAAAAGACTTTGTTCTCCATAAGGTAATTGTAATATATTTGCTTTAATATTCCCTTCTGTTGTAAAATCGGGAGCTAATTCTTCGGATTCTACTTTAACTAATTCTTTTCCTGTTTTTTTGTTGTATACAGTAATTACTCCAGGAGTAAACACCTCAGAAGAATCCTGAACAGAAACTTTGGCATAATATTTTTCTGAAAAGTTCTGAACTTCAAAAACCTGTTGAGAATACCCTAAAGTAAAAAAGATAAAAAACAGCCAACTATAAATTCTTTTTATCATAGCTTTTTTATTATTTTTTGTTTATAAAGCTTTCTATAAAATACTTATGTACTGAATTGGATTGAGTGAGTTCCGGATGAAATGAGGTTACTAATATATTTTTTTCTTTTGCTGCCACTATATGTCCTTCAACCTCTGATAAAATTTCTACTTCTTTTCCTGTTGTTGTAATATATGGAGCACGGATAAAGGTCATAGGGATTTTACCAATCCCCTTAAACTCTGCTTCTGTAAAAAAACTCCCCAACTGCCTGCCATAAGCATTCCTTTTAGCTGTAATATCCATTATTCCCAAATGAGATTGACCTTTCTCTACATTTTTAGCAAGTAAAATTAATCCTGCACAAGTTCCAAAAGCAGGAAGTCCTTCTATAATTTTATATCTTAAATCTTCAAACATATCTAAATCTCTCAATAACTTGCCTATAGTAGTACTTTCTCCTCCAGGTAAAATAATACCGTTCATATTTTTTAATAAGTCTTTTTTCTGGCGGATTTCAAATGTTTTTACTCCTATTCCCTCCAATATTTTTCTATGCTCAATAAAAGCTCCCTGTAAAGCCAAAACGCCTATTTTCATATTTATTTCTTATTTAAAAGGTCATTTTGAAAAAAATTTCAAAATGACCTTAAAATTATTTTATTTATATTTTTATTTTCCTCTCTCAGCCATTAATAATTCAATCTCAGCTTCATTTATTCCTACCATTGCTTCTCCTAAATCTTCGGAAATTTCCAATAATACTTTCGGATCATTAAAATTGGTAACTGCTTTTACTATCGCTTGAGCTCTTTTTTCAGGATCTCCCGATTTAAAAATCCCGGAACCGACAAATACTCCCTCAGCCCCTAACTGCATCATTAAAGCTGCATCTGCCGGGGTTGCCACTCCACCTGCAGCAAAATTTACTACCGGTAATTTTCCATTTTCGTGTACATATTTTACTAAATCGTAAGGTACCTGTAGTTCTTTTGCTTCATTAAACAATTCATCTTCCTGCATGCCTTGTATTTTTCTTATCTCTTCGTTCATAGCTCTTAGATGCCTAACAGCCTGTACCACATCGCCTGTTCCTGGCTCTCCTTTGGAACGGATCATTGAAGCTCCTTCCTGTATTCTCCTCAATGCCTCTCCTAAATTTTTAGCTCCACAAACGAAGGGAACCTGAAATTTAGTTTTATTTACATGATATTTATCATCTGCAGGAGTTAGAACTTCACTTTCATCTATATAGTCAATTTCTAACGCTTCTAAAATCTGAGCTTCGACAAAATGTCCGATTCTGATTTTAGCCATCACAGGAATACTTACTGCTTTTTGTATACCTTTAATCATCTTAGGATCACTCATCCGAGAAACCCCTCCTACTGCTCTTATATCTGCCGGAATTCTTTCTAATGCCATTACTGCTGCAGCACCAGCAGCTTCTGCTATTTTTGCTTGTTCGGGAGTAGATACATCCATAATTACTCCCCCTTTTAGCATTTGTGCTAAATTTTTATTCAGCTCATATCTGTTATTTTCCATTTTTCAAAATATTGTTATTTTTCTTTTACAAAAATATCACAAAAAAAACTTTTAACGGATCATTATTCCTTTAACTCTATTTTTTTCATTATTTAATTTAAATGTACAACTATAATAAATAGGGCTAGTAAAAAATTATGCTGTATTTTTGTAATATTAATATATATTTAAAATGGACAGTTTAGACGAACAAATAATAACTAATAGTTTTAAACAAAAAAACTGGAATGAAATTAAAACAAAAGACAGTTGGATGTTATTTAAAATCATGGCTGAGTTTACTACCGGATTTGAAACGATGACTAAAATAGGACCTTGCGTATCTATCTTTGGTTCAGCAAGAACTCAACCCAATACAAAATATTATAATATTACGGAAGAAATTTCTTATAAGCTCACAAAAATAGGTTTCGGAATAATTACTGGAGGTGGACCCGGAATTATGGAGGCAGGAAACAAAGGGGCACAATCTGCCGGAGGAAAATCTATAGGTCTTAACATAGAATTACCTTTTGAAACCGGAAGCAATGCTTTTGTAGACCAAAGGCTGAGTATGTCATTTAACTATTTTTTTGTAAGGAAAGTCATGTTTTTAAAATATTCTCAAGGGTTTGTTGTGATGCCCGGAGGATTCGGAACTTTGGATGAACTGTTTGAAGCTTTAACATTAATACAAACTCATAAAACAGGCAAATTCCCAATAATTTTGGTCGGTAAAGATTACTGGAAAGGTTTGATTGACTGGATGAAAGGTGCTATGTCTGAAGAACATTACATAAATGATCTTGATTTTAATATTTTTAAATTAGTAGATACCTCCGATGAAGTGGTAGATTATATACAATCTTTTTATGATAAATACAGTATAAAACAAAATTTTTAAAACATGTATTTGGCATTAAATTTGTCTTTTCTATAAATGGAACTAGTAAATAAATAATATATGACAATGAAAAAAAATATATTTTTAATATTTTCTATATTTTTTTTAATTTTTTATGCTTTTTGTTCAAGTGATTTTTATACTTCTATTACTAAAGTAGAATATGTATCTACAAATAAAAGTTTAAGAATTTCTTCTAAAGTAAATGCTGATCATTTACAACAAGCTTTAGGTAAAAAAATTGATGAAAGTGGTTTTGACACTGCTTTGAACAGATATATTCAAAGTAACATTAAAATTAGCGTAAACGATATACCTGTTAGTTTTACCTATTCTTCTAAAAACCATGACGGAAGTGTTATATGGATTTATTATGAAGTCTCTAATGTTAGTGATAATATTTCTTCTATAACTCTAAGAAATAATTTATTAATCGATAAATTTCCTGATCAGCAAAATTTCAATAATTTTATTATAAACGGACAAAAAAAAACCTTGGTTTGTAAAAAAGGAAATGAAACGGGGAAAATAAATTTTTAATTCAACTTATAAATTAAAAAACAGAATATGAAAAAGATTATTTTTTTAGGAATACTTAGTTTATTCTTAGTTTATTCTTGTAAAACGACTATAGACAGATCTTCTCAAAGACAATTAATCGGAACATGGAATTTGGATAAGGTTACTTATTCTGATAATTTTGTAAAAGTTAAAGCTTTTGATGAATATGATGCTCAATGTTTAAAAAACAGTACCTGGTATTTCGTTTCTAACAATAATACAGGTAATTTTACTCTTCCTGGAGGAAATGATTGCCCTAGTTACACACAAAAATTTACTTGGTATATAGACCCTCAGGGAATGTTAGGCTTAAAATTAATCAATGAAGGTGAAAGAGCAAGAAAAGTAACTACTGGTACTATTTACCAGGTGCAAAATATTTCTGACACGGAATTCAATTTAAACCAAGTGATAAGTGGCGTAAAAATTACTTATCATTTTTCTCAATTATCTAAAGGAAAACTAAAATAATTATAATTTATGAAAACAATTTATACTAAATCATGTGCTATTATACTAGCTGCTTGCCTATTTATAGTTTCATGTAATACTAATAATACACAAAAAGGAGCAGGTTTAGGAGCCATAGCCGGAGGTGTATTAGGAGCTGTAATTGGAAACAATGTAGGCGATAAAAATAATGCAGCTTTAGGGGCCTTAATCGGTGCTGCAGTGGGAGGTACTACAGGAGGGCTTATAGGAAATAAAATGGATAAACAAGCTCGTGAGATTCAACAAAGTATTCCCGGTGCCAGTGTAGAACGTGTAGGTGAAGGTATTAAAGTAGTTTTAAATGAAAATGCTGTTCGTTTTGATTTTGATAAATCAACTTTAACTCCTTCTGCACAACAAAATTTGGATAAGATTATCAATATTTTCAAAGAATATCCAGATACTAATATTGGTATTTACGGATATACAGATTCAAAAGGAGCAGATCAATACAATTTAAATTTATCTGATAAAAGAGCTCAAAGTGTAGCTTCTTACATGACAGCACACGGAATAAGTTCTTCACGTTTAACCACTAAAGGTTTTGGAAAATCTGATCCTATAGGGGATAACAATACAGATGCCGGAAGAGCCTTGAATAGAAGAGTTGAATTTTCTATTATAGCTAACCAGAAAATGATCGATGAAGCTAAAAAACAATCTGGAGAACAATAGTCATTTATTTCAATAACAATAAAAAAAGAGGGTTTATCTACCCTCTTTTTTTATTCTAATAATTTTTCATCAATAAAATATTGAACTATAGCTTTTTTCATTAACAATGTTTGTTCATTAGGTTTTAGAGGGGGCAAATCTTCTATTAGTTCATAATGAGGCCAATTATCTTCATCATATCTATCAAAACGATAATAACCAAAAGGTTCCAATAAACGACATACAGCAATATGCATCAAATTCATTTTTTCATCCTTCTTATATTTCTTATACCCAAAACCTAACTCTTGCAAACCTATTAAAAAAATCATTGTATTTAAATCAGGAATTTCACCATTAGTAAATTTATCTTTAAAAAATATTTCAATCAATTCCCATATGCGAGTTTCATCCATTTATATATTATTTAATTTGAAATATGTTTCAAATTTATAATAAAAATTATTGAAAAAAATTATTTTTTGTTCGCTTTACATCTCGTCTGCATAACAACTTTTGATTCTGGTTTTATAAAAAAACTGATATTTTATTAAATATTTCGACTTAATAATGAAATAAATAAATCTTAGTTGTGTTTTAAAATTCCTATTTATTAACTATATATACTAAATACAAAGCGATTCAAATTAAAAGGAAGGTTACATAATTTGTGAAAATATAATGTATATATGGATAAAAGAAATAATTTTTATATAAAATTTTATATATAAAAATGTGTACTCACGACCGGATTTGAACCGGCACATCCTTACGGACACCACCCCCTCAAGATGGCGTGTCTACCAATTCCACCACGTGAGTTTTTTATTTTTTTACTAATATTAATTTTTCTTTTTATCCAAAATTACATTATCTAAAAACATATATTTCTTTAAAAGAAATTGATTTATAAAAGAACTTAATCGATTTTCAATCCAAAGATATAAAAAATCTTTTTTTAGGGAAAGAGCTTTAAAGTAAATATTTTTATGATTGCTAAAATCAATGCAAACTTTATAATATTTGATATCTCATTACATTATTCCTACAAAAGTAATTTAAAAGAAAGAAAGAACAGGACAATAAAGAATACAGTAATTACTAATACTACCCTAATATCTCTTTACGATGAAATATTCCCCACTCTTTCAGTTCATTAATAACTTTACATAGCGTATGCCCATGGTCCGTTAATGAATATTCTACTGAGGGAGGAAAAGTCTCTAAAACTTTACGGTCTATAAGTTTATCACTTTCAAGTTCCTTAAGGTCTTTCGACAAACTCTTATCTGTTAGCCCCGGTATATCCCTTATTATCTCTTTAAAACGTTTACTTTCGTAAAATAAAGAAATTATAATAGGAATTTTCCATTTACCTTGCAATACATCTAAAGCATCCCTTACGGGAATCATTATATGTTGGCAATCATAACTTTTTATTTCTTTTCCCATCATTTTTAAATTAAAAAAATTTATAGCATCTTACTTTCTTTAAGGTTAGTGCTTTCTCAGATGAAAGTAACACATTTTCTATAGTTAATATAATTATTTTTACAAATATATAATTTAATATGTACCTATATGAAAAGATGGATTTTGAGAAAAAATGCAAAAAGTATAGACGACCTCATTCAAGAAGAGGTAGCCATACCTGAACCTAAAACAGGAGAAGTACGAATAAAAAATTTTGCTGTATCACTCAACTTTCGCGACATAGTTGTAATGAAAGGAACAAAAGGCATGAGTATAACACGAGACATCATCCCATGCTCAGATGGAGCCGGAGAAATTGATGCTTTGGGTGATGGTGTGAAAAATTGGAAAGTTGGAGACAAAGTCGTCACCCAATGTTATCGAGGCTGGACAGATGGTAAAATAACTGCAAACATTGATTTAGGTTTGGGATCTAATGAGGTAGATGGAACCTTAGCTGAATTTTTTATTGTTAAATCGGATCAGATAATTAGTGCGCCCAAAACACTAAACTATTTAGAATCTTCTACCCTTCCCTGTGCAGGGACTACTGCTTGGTCGGCTATCCAAGGTAATCGTCCCTATCTTTTTCCATTACAAAAAGGAGAAAAAGTGTTAATATTGGGTACAGGTGGAGTTTCTACTATGGTCATGGCTATTGCTGTAGGGGCAGGAGCGCAGGTATATTGCACAACCAGTCAAGAAAATAAAATTGAAACACTAAAATCGATGGGAATAAAAGATGTAATCAATTACCGTTTAGATAAACATTGGGGAGACACTATATATAAAAAAACACAGGGTGTCGACCTTGTAGTTAATACAGTTGGCTTAGCGGCAATTAACTCATCCATTAGGGCTCTGAATTTCGGAGGAAGAATGTCTATGGTCGGGGCAATGGACGATACAACTGAGGCATTTACCGAATCCTATCTGATGATGAGAAAAAATAATATCCTTTTTGGGGTTCTCACTGCCAGCACCGAGGCTTTTAAAGATTATATTCATTTCCTTGATGAGAAAAAAATAAAACCTTATATACAACAAATTTATGATTTTAACAACGCAAAAGAAGCTTTTAAAACAGCATCCTATTCTAAAAACTTAGGTAAAATTGTA
This sequence comes from Apibacter adventoris, assembly GCF_002964975.1. GTDB lineage: Bacteria > Bacteroidota > Bacteroidia > Flavobacteriales > Weeksellaceae > Apibacter > Apibacter adventoris. The sequence goes on from NZ_PSZM01000043.1 coordinate 38,849, forward strand.
ATTCGGATCAAATCAACTATAAAAAATAATATTATGCATCAGCGATAAGCCTATATAGTTGATACCTGGTCCTTTCAAATACCTGTTATTTTAATTTTGCATAAGATATTACTTATCAATCTACTCATTAATGATACTGTATTGAAAATAATAATATCAGAATGTAAAAAAAGGATTACGCAAATTTGTAATCCTTCTATTTTGGAGTGACTCCGAAGGGGGTCGAACCCTTGACCCACTGATTAAGAGTCAGTTGCTCTACCAACTGAGCTACGGAGCCGTAAAAATAAATAGTCTAGATATTAAACTCAAACCATAGTTAGTATCCTAAGCTGATTTTATATCCTAATTAAATAAATAATAACAAATTTTTAAATACCTCCTTTCCAAATTTATGAAGGCTAATCTGTCCTTTTTAGACAGTTTTCTATTTGTATATTTTTAATATGTGCAAATATATAAATTCTCAACTCAAATTGATTAACTTTATGTAATAAATTTAAGCTTTTAATATATCTTTACAAATGTTATGATAGGATTAAATATACTTGAATACCTAGATTAGGGTAAAAGTATGACTCATTTATTGCGATGAAAAGAAATTCTTTATTTGCAGTAATGATAACACACTTCAAACAAGACTTTTCAAAAACTGTAGATTATTCAATTTTAGTATTATTCAAATTGAATTGTTAAGTAAAGTATACGAAAACTTTCTTTTCAAAACTGATGTAGAGCTGTGAAGTGGTAAATTAATATCTAAATACAGGCTGTACAAAAGTTAATATAGTTTGAGAATAAATAGGTGGAATATATATTAAAATACTTATTTACGTGGTTCTTTAAATCGGTTCATTTCATCTTTAGAAAATGCGTAAGGTGAATTTATATCTTCAAAAGTCTTACTGATGATGATTCGCACACCTACTATATACCATACTATCATAATCAAAGTACCTAGTACCCAATCCCATATAGTCACCATATCGTTTATAACAATATAATGAACATAAACAATCATTATCGGTACATGTCCAAGCAGAACGGCTGCTAAACCGGCATTATAAAACCTTTTTAAAAGTATGTTATTATAAATACCATGCATAATCAGTTGAGCAACCCCTCCAAAAAGTATAGGGGCTAGTCCGAACCAGATGGCATTAGGCCAAATTATAGGTGGCACATACAGCACTATGGCTGAAAGCCAATTTGTCATTAGTGCCGACATTCTATTTAATGGATAACGATCGGGAGCAGGACTGTTCTTCATGGCAAACATGGTGTTTGCAAATTTAGGAAATCCACCAGGAAGTCTGAATTCTTCGAAAACATGTAGGTTAATAACTGCAAAATTGAGTACAGCAAGCCCTTGCAAAAGGGACATATCTTTCCAAAAAATAATGGTTATAAATAGCACTATTACTCCGACTATACCATTGATATTGTACCAATTTTTTAATAAAAATTTCATAATATTTCAGTTTTTAAGGTTATTTATTTTTTGAAAAGGAAGCAAACTTTTGTACTTTATTACTCATTTCAACCTGCCATTCAGATATAGGATAAAGTGTATCTTTATTTTTGAGAAATTGTACAGGCAAAATGGTTGTTAATAAAGTCATGAAAATAAAGGCTATTGCTCCGAAAAACCAATCCCAATCATTGACAAGTTTATTATTTATAATGAAAACCATGTAATAGATGCTTATCGGAACAAACAGAAATACAACAGATGCCAGCCCCGGATTATACCAAGTCTTCATGCTTTTGTTCATCTGAATACCATGCCCGATGAGCTGAAACAGATTGAAGAACATTGTACCTAATCCCAGCCAGATAGCTTGCGGGAAAATAATAGCGGCAATATAAATCAAATAAGCTAGATTATTTACAATCATAGCTGATTGCATGTTGCCGGGATAGCATCTATAATCTGTTTTCTCTCCAAAGTTTCCTCTGTTTATGACTACAGGCCCACCGCCCGGAAATACATATTCTTCGAACTGGTGAACAAGTAATGCCATAAAGCTGTACATCAGGATTGTTTGTATCGGGTTTAACAAACTATATCCAAAAAATCCTATAAAAAACGACAAGGCGATAAATACGATAATTGTTAGTTTGTACCAATTGTTAATGTAGAATTTCATAACGGTTAATTTTATATTACGTTTATTGTTTAATTCTGTAATACAAAATTAGAGTCAGGAAATGAGAATTGTCTTAAATTAATTTAAGAAAGAATGAAATCGAAAAATTATTTCTCAGCGATTTTACGTTTCAGATTGCTTAACCAGATAGGTGTAACCCCCATGAAATTAGCAATATCCTTCGACCGGAATCTTTGGAATAAAAAACCATATCTCTTCAGCAGCCAGCACAAGAAATCTTCACTGGAAAGTCCTAATAAATGATTCTGAATTTGATTCACATTCGAAAGGTATTGAATGCTAGTTTGAAAAACAAAACGTGCAAATGCATGGTCTTTATTTATCCATTTCAGCCCGAAAGAACTGTCCAGTTCCAATACAGTCATATCTTCGTTTGATTTTAGTAGAAAAGTAACTAGTGAATCTTTGCTATCAATATACATATTCCCGACCATAGGCATAAAATCTTCGGTGTGAAACATAACTGCTCTTTCTTCTCCGTTTGGATTTATAATAAAACGAATACAACTTCCTTTTATAGTATAATAAATCTTTTGCTGTTTCTCGCCTTCGTAAACAAAAGTTGCTCCTTTCGGCAATTCAAATATATTTCCATCTTCAAGCAAAGATTCTTTAAATAACGGATCGATATCCATCGGTAATCGCCGGACAAATTCATTAATTAACTTTTTTGTATCCATTATTTTGTTGATTTTCACTAATTATCAAATATAGAAAATATAGAGCAGTTTAAGTATTTATCGGCAATTTTTTGCTTATTTTTTTGTCCGCTCAAGCTCATTGAAAAAAGAAACGGATTCAAGATTGAGTCTGTTAACTTACTTTTATTTATTATGTTCTATTAAGTGTTTCAGTATTATTTTTTTTATCAGTTTCAATTCCTAATAAGATATTCTAGATCTATTCGGATAATACATAACCATGTTTGTGTAAATGGTTATGATAAAGTTCAATTATTTTTACTTTGTGGGCTTTCAGAATCTGATTGGTATTATTCGCTTCCTATCCTAGTCTAATGCTACTTCCCCATTTACTGTTCCACTGTTTTGGGGAGACTGTTATTCTGATATTAAATTGTACCTTGTCTAACATTTATAGTAATTCGTCACATAAACGAAATTAAACCTTTGCCGCCTTTTCTGGTTTTGTGCAAATAAAATAAAACTGAAAAATATTGCTTTCATAATCTTTTTGTTTTTGGCATGTGAAATTAAATTTTGCATAACAAAACACGGGAGACATTTCGCTACTAATTTGCAACAAATTAACAACTTACATTCTAATTGGATACTATTTCAATTACTCTTTGGTAGACGTCGAATTACAGTTGTATGATTACATCAACCTGCTACTTGTTCCAAAATAGGGAAATTAAAAAATCCCCTAAAATAGTCATTTAGAGGATTTTGTTTTTCTTTTATTGCCAGAATTGTGTTTGTATGTTTCTGACCTTTCAGTGACCTGGCTGGGGCTCGAACCCAGGACCCCAACATTAAAAGTGTTGTGCTCTACCAACTGAGCTACCAGGTCTTTAAACAATTTTAATTAATATTTACATTATTAAATATTCAGTGACCTGGCTGGGGCTCGAACCCAGGACCCCAACATTAAAAGTGTTGTGCTCTACCAACTGAGCTACCAGGTCTTTAAACAATTTTAATTAATACATATTGTATTTCTTTTTGCGAGTGCAAATATAACTACTTTTTTTTTCTCTCCAAATATTCTAACAAAAAATCTCATATTTGTATAAATATTTTATGTTATGATTATTACTTTAATAGGATATATGGGATGTGGAAAATCTACTATTGGAAAAAAATTATCTGAATATTTCAACTGTAAATCTATTGATCTTGATGAATTTATCATTTCTCAAGAAAAAACTACAATTAAAGAAATTTTTTCAGAAAAAGGTGAAATTTATTTTAGAAAAAAAGAAAATTTATATTTAAAAAAAATTCTTGAAAAAAAGAATTTTATATTAAGTTTAGGCGGAGGTACCCCCGCTTATTATAATAATATGGATTTAATTAATGACAAAAGCCTATCTTTTTATTTAAAAATGCCTCCGATTGAATTAGCAAGCAGATTAATTCATGAAAAAGACCATAGACCTATTATTGCTCATTTGAAAAATGAAGAGATAAAAGAATTTATATCCCGGCACCTTTATGAACGTTCTTTTTATTATGAAAAAGCTCAATATAAAATAACCTGCAATCAAAAATCTATTGAAGATATATGTAATGAAATTATCACAATTACTAAAAATTTATAAATCAAAGTTTACTCTTCTTCCCCATTTGGGGAATCAGAAGAAATATAATCTTCCAGATCTCGCCTGTCTTTCTTAGTTGGACGACCTAGCCCTTTTTGTCTATAATAGTTTTGTTCTTGATTTCTTGTTTTTAATTTTTCAATCTGTTCTGTATCTGTTAAATCTTTACTATATAAAGATACTAATTTAGCCCCTAAACGGTTTGATGGGATTTGTAATACTTCAATCTTATATTCAATCTGATTTTTTTTTATTGTGTAAATTTCTCCTATATTAACTTCTTTCGAGGGTTTTAAAGCATTATCTCCCATCCATATTCTATTTTTTTTACATTCTTCCGTAGCTAAGGCTCGGGTTTTATAAAAGCGTATACACCATAAAAATTTATCTATTCTCATTTATAAACTATTTAAATAATTTATTTTTAAATTAAATTGTAAATTAGCGCCTAATTTAATTCATTTTATCCACATGATTAAAAAATTTGTTTTACTTATATCTTTTTTTAGTTTTTTTACTTTTATAATTTCTTGTAGCAGTGATGATAATGATGTGAAATCTCTAACTATTGATGAACAAAATGCAGCAGATGATCTAGCTATAAAAAATTTTTTAAATAATTATTATTTTGATGATTTAGGAAAAGTGGTGAAATTTTCTGAAAGTGTAACTTCAAATGATAAAGATGCATTAATTAAAAATGCCATTCAGGACCCTTCGGGATTTTGGTATGTAATTAATCCTAAAGCACCCGTCAAAAATGGACTAAATCCGGATGGTAAAAACAATATACTTATTCATTATAACCTTGCTTATTTTACTGCAACTGAAGGAGGAAATGGGTATTCTAGTTTAACAAATGCTGCCAGTACTATAAATCTGACCGGAATGCCTCAGGAAAATCCTTTCTTTTATAAAAAACCTAAAACAGATACAGTAAAAGCTGAAAATTATTATGTAATACCCAGCTTTATAAAAGGTCTTAACAAGTTCAAACCTACAAATAAAGATAAAAATGCTGTATATGATCAATTACAAGGTGTTATTATTGTTCCTTCTCGTTTAGGGTATGCAAGAAATTCCAATTATCTAAACTTATCTAATGCTACTTTTATTTTAAATTTTGAATTGTATAAAGTATGTGCTGAGGAACAAACTTGTAACTAAATTATTAGATAAGATAACTTTTATCTTTATAAACTATTCATTTTATAAAGATTTCACTACATCTACCTGATAATCAATTATTAACAATATAATTAACATAATTTTATGTTAATAAAATGTTAATTTTTTTTTGTATTTTTTCTATTTCTTTATATATTTGCTACCAATTTAATTTAAAACTTAAAAAAATGAAAAAATTATTTTTAGTAGGAGTTCTAGCTTTAGGAAGCTTATTTGCAAGTGCTCAGGAAAAAGCTGGATTTGATGGACGTTGGTTTCTAGGTGGGGCCATAGGTTATGATCATAAAAAAACTGGAGCTACAGATGTTAAAAATGACAATTTTCGTGTTACCCCTTTAATCGGGTATTTCATTACTCCAACTATAGCTGTAGGAGGTCAAATAGGATATGAATATGGACAAACTAAAGGTTCTAGTATTGATAAAGTAAAGAAAAATACTTTTATTATTCAGCCTTTGGCTAGAAAGTACTGGGGACTAGGAGAAAAATTATATTTCTTCGGACAATTAGACGTTCCTATTGAATTTGGTGATACTAAGGTAACTGGTGCAAGTAAAGATAATTTTGTTGATTGGGGTGTTAACTTTAGACCTGGTTTAGATGTTTTCTTAACTCCAAATTGGTCTGTTGAAACTACAATTGGACGTTTTGGATATGGAACTCATAATCCTGATGGTGCTAAACACGATGATAACTCTGCTTTTGGTATCAATTTAAACGATGTCAATTTAGGAGTTAAATATGTTTTCTAAATTTAACCATTTAAATTATAAAAAAGAGAGTTTTTACAAACTCTCTTTTTTTATTAATATATTTTTGGATTATAATTTTTTGGATATTTAGCCATTTCTGGTTTATAGAAATCTTCTATTTCTTTAAAAACTTCTTCAACAGTCTTACCTTCTATATTTATAATTTTCTTAACTCCGGCTATTTTATTTTTATAGTCTGCATAGGCTAAAACTACGGGTACCTCTGCACTTTTTGCAATATAATAAAATCCTTTTTTCCATTCTTTAGCCCAAGATCGAGTTCCCTCCGGTGTATTAATTAGAGCCATAGAATCTGATTTTTTAATAAGAGATGCCGTATATTCAACTAAATTATTGCGTTGTTTTCTATTTACACCTATACATCCTAAAGATTTAAATATAAATCCATACCAAGGCTTGGTATAATTATCTTTAATCATAATTTTATATGGAATTCCTATAGACCAAAAACAAGCTAAGCAATAATAAAAATCCCAGTTGGAGGTATGCGGGGCACAAATTATAACACTTTTTTTTAAATCTTCAATGGAAAAGTTAGATAAAAGTTTCCAACCTGCAATCCAAAGCATAAATTTTCCTAAATTTTTCTTCATTAATTTTGTATTTAATAATTAAAAGGTTCATTTAAGAATAAAATTTTATTCTTAAATGAACCTTTTACAAATGTATATATTTTTAAATTATTTAATTAAAACTGTTACTAATTAAATATGCCTATAATCCAGTCTATAATCAGAAGAACTACTTTAAAAAGAATCTGTACCATGATGATTATTTTTTTAATCGGAATTAACTATTTCATTACAATTTACGCATTTTAAAGAATCATTGGTAAATTTAAAAATTTTATTTGAATATTTTCCCCTATTATGATAAATATTAATTTTATTTATTGGATTAAGATATATAACTTTTTGTACATTATAGGTTATTTTTATATATTTATTTTCAGGAACATACAATACTAGCTTTATATCTTGATTTCTAAATTTGTTATTTTTTGGAAATGACAAATAAGAGTCTAACATTAATTCTTTATTATTTTTTAATTGATATTTATAATGTATTGCATCTATATTTTTTATAGCATTTAATTCATTATTCCCTTTAGCTATACTTTTTACTTCCAAATAAAAGTTGGAATCTGAGCTTTTCTTTATCTTTAAAGTTTTATTTATTCTTCTTATAACACTATCATTTATAAATTTAACTTGATCGGTATTTATGCCATATATTCCTTCTCCTACTGTAATATAAGTATTATTTGTTTTTCCCTGATAATCTTTCATATCAATACTTAAAGTATCAGATGCAACATTATTCAATACATTTTTTTGAGTCTTTTCTACTGTTTCTCTAAATTGAAATAGGAATAAACTAGCACTTATTAAAATAATTATTATTGATGAAATTAACCATATAACAAACAATGTGATTTTAGCTGTCTTGGAAAATTTAATTATGTTTTTTCCTGTTATCATGTTTAATCCTATAAAAAGAAGAATAAAAGATGGTATTAATAGTATTATTCCTATTAAAAAAACCATAATATATAATTGCCAAGATGAATCGAATATCAAATTTATATATTCGGATGAATTAATTCCGGGAAGAGATAAAGAAAAGGCACAAACGAAATAAGAAATTATAAAAGAAATGCTTATAATTTCAAAAATAATACCTGTAAATATTGCTATAATTTTAATCAATATTTTAAATATAGATTCTAAAAAACCTCCTATTTCATTACTTGCTTTGGAAAAATTATTCTTTATTTTTCCTGTTTGTTCTGAAATTTCATCTTTATCTATATATTTCTTAATAGAATCAAAATTAACCGGCTTTCCTTTCATCTTCAATTTTTCTAAGGTAGTAGTAGCCTTAGGTATTATTATCCATAAAATAATATATATTAAAACCAATGTGTTTGCTACTCTATTAAAATACCAACTGGCAATCAATATTAATAAAACCAATCCTAATCTGAACCATATAGGTTGTATACCAAAAAAATGAGCTAATCCACTACAAACTCCTGCTATTATTTTATCATCTGTATCACGATATAATTGCCGCTGATAAAACTTATCTTTTTCTTTTGATTCTTTTTTCAATTCAAATCCATCTTCTCCTGTTTCTGACTCTGAGTGATATTGTTCAGGAGTTCCCATGATTGAAATTACTTTATCCACATCTTTTTTATCTATCACCTGCCGATAATTACCTAACCACTCTTTGAATAATTCTGCAATTCTTGCTTCTACATCTTTGAGTATTTCTTCTGTATCTTCTTCCTCTGTTTCTAAAGATGATTTTACATCTTCTAAATATCTTTGTAACTTATGAAATGCATCTTCTTCTATAAAAAAAGATAGCCCCCCTAAACTAATTGATACTGATTTATTCATAATTTCATTTATTTGGAGTTAGTTATTATATTCACAGATCGGGTCAAATCTTCCCAGGTTTGAGCTAATTCTTTTAAAAACCCTTCTCCCTTAGGAGTAATTGCATAATATTTCCTTGGAGGTCCTGAAGTAGATTCTTCCCACCTATATGTTAAAAATCCTGCATTTTTAAGTCTGGTTAAAAGTGGATATAATGTTCCTTCCACAACAATAAGTTTACCTTTTTTTAACTCATCAATTAAATCGGAAACATAAGCGTCTCCTCTCCTAATAATACTTAAAATACAATACTCCAGCGCACCTTTCCGCATCTGGGCTTTAATGTTTTCTGTATTCATTTTAATTTATATAATAGATGGTACAGCAAATATATAAATAATATTAAGTAATATGCAATACAAAGTACTAATTTATTATTTAATTTATTCTTATAAAAAACTAGTATATTTGTATTTTCATATTTATAGTAAAGTTATATACTTATGATCCCAGTAACCAAACCTTTTTTACCTCCGCTAAAGGAATTTAATGAATATCTCGAAAGGATATGGGAAACTCAGTGGCTCACTAACAATGGTCCTCTACATCAGGAGCTTGAACAAAAACTTTGTAAGTATTTAGGAGTTAAATTTATCAGCCTATTTTCTAATGGAACATTAGCTCTTATTACAGCTATACAAGCACTTAAACTATCAGGAGAAGTAATAACCACTCCATATAGTTTTGTTGCTACAACCCACTCATTATGGTGGAATAATATTAAACCTGTTTTTGTAGACATAGAACCTGACTTTTTAAATATTGATACTAATAAAATAGAAGCTGCAATTACTCCTCAAACAACTGCTATACTTCCTGTTCATGTATATGGAAATCCTTGTAATATTGATGCTATTCAAAAAATAGCTGATACATATGGACTGAAAGTGTTATATGATGCTGCTCATGCTTTTGGTACCCAATTAAATAATAATTCTATCTTAAACTATGGAGATCTCTCTGTTTTAAGTTTTCATGCGACTAAAGTATATAGTACTATAGAAGGAGGAGCAATTATTTCTCATGACAAAAAAACAAAAGATCGTATTGATAAACTTAAAAATTTTGGTTTTGCTGATGAAACAACCGTTGTGGCTCCTGGAATAAATGCTAAATTAAATGAAATTCAAGCAGCTTATGGTTTAGTGCTACTAAAACATATAGATAAACTATGGGCAAAAAGAAAATCTATTGATAGCTTATATAGAAAATTGCTTAATAAAGTTAAAGGAATAGAATTACTACCTCAACCCAAAAATGCTAAAGTTCCATATTCTTATTTTCCTATACTTATTAACAATGAGTATGAAAAAACACGGGATGAATTATATGAATTTTTAAAAAGTAAAAATATTTATGGTCGAAGATATTTTTATCCCCTTATAAGTAGTTTTCCTACATACAGAGGGTTAGCTTCCGCTTCTATAGCTAATTTGCCTATAGCTAACCAAATAGCTAATAAAGTTCTTTGTTTACCCATATATCCGGAACTGCAATTAGAAGATGTTGATAAAATATGTAATTTAATAAGCGATGGTTATAATAGGAGCTAAAGGTTTTGCTAAAGAAGTTCTAAATGTTTGTATTCAAAATAATATACCCAACATAGCCTTCTATGATGATATGACTAAGGAATCTCCTGACTTATTGTATAATCAATACCCCATATTAAAGAATACTTTTCAAATTGTAGATTATTTCCAAAATTATGGAAATAATTTTACCATTGGAATTGGAAATCCCGTATTAAGAAATCATGTTTTTATCAAAATTAAAGAACTAGGCGGAAATCTAACTTCTATAATAAGTACAGAGTCACGAATTGGCTCTTATGATGTTTCTATCGATAATGGTACTATTATATTGCCCGGAGTTACTATTTCTAATTCTGTAAAAATTGGATGGGGAACCATGATATATTACAATTCTATTATTACTCATGATTGTCAAATTGACAATTTCGTAGAAATATCACCCAATGTTACGTTATTAGGAAGAAGTAAAGTAAGTAGTTTTACCCATATTGGTGCAGGTGCTATTATTTTGCCTGATGTTCATATAGGTGGTAATGTTATAGTTGGTGCAGGAGCGATAGTTACTAAAAATATTCCTGATAACTGTGTAGTAGCAGGTATTCCTGCACAAAAAATTAAAGATTTAAAACCTTTAAATTTTTAATTTATGCCTCACCCGTTAGTAAGTATAAGTATGATTACTTATGGTCATGAAAATTTCATACGCCAGGCCATAGAAGGAGTATTAATGCAAAAATGTAATTTCACTTTTGAACTTATTATTTCTAACGATCATTCTGATGATAATACCGATAAAATCATTAAAGAATATCTAATTAAAAACACTAATATAAAGTACTTTTACCAAACCAAAAATTTAGGAGTAATCCCTAATTTCTTATTTACTCTAAATCAAGCTCAAGGAAAATATATAGCTATTTGTGAAGGAGATGATTATTGGACTGATCCTTTAAAATTGCAAAAACAAGTAGATTTTATAGACAAAAATCCTAATTTTTCCATTGTTTTCCATCAAATACAAGTTATGGAAAATAAAATATTAACCGATGAAATATATCCTCCTTTAAAAAAAATAAAAGATGTGTCCTCTATTGAGGATCTTTCTCAATATAACTATATTCCTACATTATCTGTTTTATTTAGAAATCCTTATGTTTATCCAGATTATTTTATAAAATCTTATATAGGTGACTATCCCTTACATTTATATAATGCAGAAAAGGGTAAAATCAAATGTATTCCTGAAGTTATGGGGGTTTATAGAAAAGGAGTAGGAATTTGGAGCACTAAAGCAGATTTAAATCGTGACAAAAAAATGTTTCAATCCTTACAGGTAATTAGTCATTACTATAAAAATAATCCTGTGATCTTTAAAAATTTATATCTACAACAAAAATATTATTTATACACTTATTTAGTTAAAAGTGTTAAGAATGGAAAATCAATGATTTCAGTATTATCAAAAGATGAAATTTTTAAAAATATTTCTTTTATATATAAATTATTCTTTTATATAAAATTCTTATTAAAAAAGAGATAATAAAATGGATATTTTAATAAAATCTTTTAACAGAGCATATTACCTAGACAGATGTGTAAGTAGTATTGAGAAATATATTGATGGTGATATAAAAATTAAAATTCTGGATGACGGAACCCCCTCTAAATATTTAAATCTAATTAAACAAAAACATCCACAGGTTACTATTATAACTTCTCAACAATATAATGAAAAAGTAAAATCTGTAGAATTAAATATAACTACAGGCAGTGAAATAAATGGTTTTATAATTCCTACACAGATGTGGATAGAACAAGCACAAAAGTCCTCTGAATATTTTATAATGACTGAAGATGATGTATGGTTTTTTAAACCATTAGCAATTAATCCTATTATTAATAATCTTAAAATATTTAATATCCATTTACTTAATTTAAGCTGGTTAGGCAATAAAACAAAAAATTATCCTGTTACCGATTCACTTACTGATCTAATATATTCCAGTACTCCCAAAAATCTTTTTACCCCACCCCGATTTATTTTTAAAGCTTATTATTATAACCAATTTAAATTATTTTCTATTCTTTATAAATTAGGTCTGGTAAATAATAACACTAAACAAAACTATTGGCAATTAAATTCAATTCTTATGGGTCTATGGAATAAAAAATACTGGTTAGAAGTATGGAAAGGTATTGATGATCAAGTAGATGAACATAAACAACTTTTCAATGCTACTATCTTTTTTAGAAAAAATAAAAAAAACAAAAATTTTATCGGAACATTGAAACAGGCTGTCATGGAAACAACTTTTAAATCTTCTGCGACAAATTCACATCACCAATATAATGATACTTTTGATGTTAATCGTTTTAATTATATTATGAATGAGGCATGGTTCAAAGGCAATTTAAATATATGGGAAAATTTTCCAAAAGATTTTTCTGATTCTTACATTATTAGTTTTTTAAATAAAATAAATGATGCTAAAGCTCAAAGCAAAGATTGGCTCAAATGGAGTGAGAAATTTAAAAATCAATATAGAAATTTAGGAATAAAAATTGACGATTAGCTTATCATTAATAACCATTTAATTATTTTATTTTCAATAAAAATATCTTAATACAAATAAATCTAATTTCTGTACCCTTATTTGAATTACTTTAAATCATTCTATTATTTACACTAAAACAGATGAATTATTAGCTTTTTATAATTATTTTTTTAAATTAATTATCTAATCATATCATTCATAATATATAAATAATTCTATCTAGGAGTTTAATTTATTCTTTATATTTAAATATATGGGTGAATTTAAAATTACAACATGTAAAAACATTCAATAAATTCACTTTTGAATTATTCTCCCACCTATATTTTCAAATTCTTTTTTCAAATTCTGGAAATTTGATGGATTGATAGCTTTAGTAGCATTTTCTATAATTTTTGTTCTGAAACCTAGTTCTAATGCGTCTTTAGCTGTATAATACACACAGAAATCAGCCGCAAGACCACAAATATGAACTTCATCAATACTTCTGCCTTTTAAATAATCTCCTAATCCTACAGATTTTAACTTTCCATTATCAAAAAATCCACTATAACTATCTATTGTAGGATCTAATCCTTTCCTAAATATAGCTTCAATTTGATTTTGTTTTAATTCCTTTGAAAATTCTGCTCCCCAAGATTGTTGTATGCAATGGTCGGGCCATAAAATTTGTTTTTGTCCTCTTAATTGTATTTCATCAAAAGTTTTTTTTTCTTTATGTTGGGAGGCAAAACTTTTATGATTTTCAGGATGCCAATCCTGTGTAGCTACAACTAAACTATATTCTTCCTGAACTTTATTAATAATCGGTAATACTTCATTTCCATTTTCAACTGCTAGCGCTCCACCTGGAAGAAAATCATTCTGAACATCTACTATAATTAATGCTTTCATTCTTTTTTTAGTTAAAGATAATTCTTTTTTTAATTATAACGATTTTAGGCATAAGAATTGCAAATAATATACATCTATTCTTTCAATTATTATTTAATATATAGTAAATTTGATAAATTATTTTAATCTTTTTGTATTGAAAGATACCTTAATAAGGTATACTATAAATTTTTTATTTAAAAAAATTATGATTTATTTAATAGATATACAAATTAAACTGCAAAATATTTTTTTTCATTTTTTGACTATATTAAATTCAGATAAATTAATATCAATATTAAGCATAAAATTCATATGATTATAAAGTATTTTACCGATAACGACCTTTATAAATTTTCTGTAATGCATGCTATACAGAAACTATATCCAAGGGCATATGTTAGATATGATTTTATTAATAGAGACATTGGGAATTTTCCTGAAGGTTTTGCCGAAAAACTGAAAGAAGAAATTCAAAAAATGCCTCAATTGAAACTTACTAAAGAGGAAAAAAATTTCATTATAAAAAAATGTTATTATTTAGATCCTTACTTTATAGATTTCCTAGAAGGATACAGGTATAATCCTGACGAAGTTCATATATCTCAAAATGGTGGAGATCTAAATCTCTATGTAGAAGGGTTTTGGTATAGAACAGTTCTTTGGGAAGTACCACTTATGGCTTTAATATCTGAAATATATTTTAAAATGAAGGGTATTGTTCCTAAAGATGTCGAATCTAAAGCCAAAGAAAAAGCTATAGGCTTTAAAGATATAAAAGCGGATTATTCTGAATTTGGTACACGAAGACGATTTTCTTTTGATGTTCAGGATACTGTTGTAAAAACTCTTAAAGAAAATTCAGGAAAGCATTTCAAAGGAACAAGTAATGTATATTTAGCCATGAAACATAACACTACCCCTATTGGCACTATGCCTCATGAATGGTTTATGTATCATGGAGCCTTTTTTGGTTATCGCGCAGCAAATATAAAATCATTAGAAGCTTGGGTAGAAGTTTTTCAAGGAAGTTTAGGTATTACATTGACTGATACGTATACAACAGATTCCTTTTTTAAATCATTTAATTTAAAACTTGCGAAACTATTTGATGGTGTACGTTGCGATAGTGGAAGCAATATTGAATTTATTGACAAAACAATTCAGTTTTATAAAGAAAACCGTATAGATCCTACTTCTAAAACCATTGTATTTAGTGATTCCTTAAATTTAGAAGAAGTCCGTAAAATTAAAGAATATGTAAATGGAAGAATACATGACACTTACGGTATAGGAACTTATTTATCTAATGATGTGGGTGCTAAACCTTTAAATATGGTCATAAAATTAACTCATGTTAAAGAAAAACCTAAAGATGAATATTTAAATGCGGTAAAATTATCTGATGTTATGGGAAAAAATACCGGTAATGAAAAAGAAATTTACATTTGTAAGTTAACTTTAGGTTTAGAATAATTTACTAATTTCTATTAAAAGGATTCATTATTTTTCATATGATGAAAATAATATATAAAAAAGCTTTTAGTTTAAACTAAAAGCTTTTTTATATAATTTTTTATAATAGTTTATTCCAAAATCTTAAACTTAAAAATATATTTACAATTTAATTTATGTATATTAAGACAGTTATATTTATTTACTACATTTTATCGTAAACTCCAGATAAATAAAGAAAGAATAATCCTAAAGCTATTACCAACATGCCTATGATAGCTGATATCCATTCTTTTTTAGTTTTCTTTTCTTTATTAATATATACACCGGCTATAATGGACACTATTATACAAGCTTGCCCTACAGGGTATGCTACAGATAATCCTAATTTTATTTGAGAAATTAATATAGCTAAATTTCCTATTGCCCATACAACTCCTACTATACTGTTTTTTACTACAGTAAGATTAAAGGGATTATGCTTAAAAATACAAAATGAAATAATAATAACTCCCAATATTTGCCCGATAGATTGTGGGATAAGACTTGACCAACCATCAATATTAAAATATTTTAAAATACCCACATAAAAAGTAAATCCTAATGAGGAAAGCAAATTAAAAGAAATTCCTTTACCCCATTGTAATTTTTCTTTTACTATGCCTTCTTCAATCTCTTTATAGGAAGTGAAAAATATTCCCAAAATGATTAATACTAATGCGGTAAAACCAAAAATTTTTGAAGTCTTTGTAGTCCAATCTCCTAAAAAAATTCCCAATATAGAGGTACCTATAATTTGCGTTCCATTCGAAATGGGCATAGATTTAGAAACTCCTAAATATTTTAATCCTTTATATTGTCCAACTGAACCTATAGCCCAGAATAAACCAGAAGACAAACCTATCCAAATAATATGAAAATTAATTTCTGGTTTTTTTATAGCAAATACAATTAAAGCAAATACTAAGCTACCCAAAGAAATACCCATAGATTGTTCTACGGCTTTACCTCCTATTATTGTGGAAATAACCGGTACCAAACCCCATGTGAGTATAGGAATACAGGCTATCAAAAAGTCTATAGAATTCATTCTCCTATATTACTTACAAAATAATTTAAGCATCTTGGCCTAATATTGATAAAGCCCCATCTACAGTATATGTAGATCCTGTTACATAAGAGCTTGCTTGAGAGGCTAAAAATAAAGCAACATTAGCAACTTCTTCCGGACTTCCAGCTCTTTTCATTGGGATAATATTTTCTTTTTTCTTTAAATCTTCTGCCTCATCCATAACTTTTTTATTCATAGGTGTAAGAATCATCCCCGGAGCAATATTATTAACTGTCAATTCTTTAGGTGCTAATTCAATAGCTAAGGTACGTGCTAAATTTCTCATCCCTGCTTTTGCTGAATTATAATCTGCATTTCCCGGTTTACATATATATTCATGAATAGAAGTTACATTAATAATACGAGATCCTTTATAAGAATTATTTTTCTTTTTAAGATTCAAGAATTCTTTAATACAATAAAAAGGTCCATATAAATCTGTTTTTATAGTTTTATCCCAAGTATCTAAACTCATGTCTTCTATAGTAATATTCTGCCCATTAATTCCTGCATTGTTTACCAATATATCAATATCTCGAAAATCTTTTTCAACTAAATGAAACAATTTTTGTATTTCTACTAAATCAGACACATCTACTTGATAAGCTTTAACCTTAATTTTTAAACTAGATAATTCTTCTTCTATTTTTTTTGCTCTTTCTTTTCCTGAATGATAGGTTATAACAACATTAGCTCCTTCTTGCGCAAATTTAGTAGCAATTGATTTACCTATCCCTGAACTGGAACCGGTTATTAAAGCGGTTTTATTACTTAATATTCCCATATTATTTTTTTTATTATTTACATTTTTATAATATTTCATCTTTAATTTCAAAAGACGAATAAAGTGTCATTCCTCCGTCTGCAAATATGGATGTCCCCGTTATATATTCAGCTTGTTCTGAACACAACCAAACAGCTATGTTTGATATATCTTTTGGATTTCCTACATAACCTAAAGGAATAGTTTCTTCAACCTCCGCTACTATATTGGGATCTTTAAAATCTGCATTAATTGGAGTATAAATAGCACCTGGTGCAATAGAATTTACCCTTATTCCTTTTTGTGCATATTCTAAAGCTAATGTTTCTGTGAGCATCTTTACACCTCCTTTACTAGCAGAATAGTGTGAGAAATGAGGCTTAGGTATTTTTTCATGAACACTAGACATATTTATAATAATTCCTTTTTTATTTTTTTTTAAGAAATATCTTATGGCCTCTCTTGCTCCTAAAAAAACTCCGGTTAAATTCGTATTTATAACAGAATTCCATTCTTCTAAGGTCATTTCATGTGTCGGTATTTTTTTTTGATGTCCTGCATTATTAATCCATATATCCAAATCTCCGAAAGTGTCAATCGCTGCTTTACATAGTTTTTTTATATCTTTTTCTTTTCCTACATCTCCTTGTACAGCAATCGCTTTACCTCCTAATTTTTCTATTCCTTTCACAACATTTTCTGCATCTTTCTTATCTGATAAATAATTAACAATTATTTTACTTTTTTCTTGACCAAATCTTTCAGCCATTGATTTCCCTAAACCTGTTGAAGCTCCTGTTATAACCACAACTTTTCCTTTTAAATTCTTATACATATGCCTTCTTATTTATTTTCACAATATTAATACGTCAAAGATATAAAAAATTATAATATTTTTTTTATAGAATAAAAAAATTCATATTTTTACACTATATTATTATACAATTACAAATTATTTTAGTTATTTTAACATTATTAATCAATTAATATTTAATCTCAATTTTATGGAAATATTTTTAATTGTAGGTACTTACACACAAGGAGATAGCGATGGTATTTACGTATATAAATTTGAATCTGAAACTGGCAATACTTCATTTATAACTAATGTAAAAGTAAATAATCCTTCTTACTTAGTAGTCAATCATCATGGAGATCATATTTATTCTGTAAGTGAAAATGAGGATAATACAAATTCTACAGTAAATGCATTTTCTTTTAATAAGAAAAATGGAAAAATTACTTTACAAAATTCACAACTGGTCTTTGGTGCTGCTCCCTGCTACATAAATATTGGAAAAAATGATCGGTATATAATTACGGCAAATTATATAGGCGGCAGTATCTCTGTATTTAAAACTAATAATGACGGAAGCTTACTCCCTATTTTACAACAGGTAGTTTTTTCTGGTAGTAGTTTACATGATACAAGACAAAATCAATCTCACTTACATTGTGTGGTTTTCTCACCAGATTATAAATATTTATATGCTACAGATTTAGGAAGTGATCGTATTTATAAATTTAATGTAAATTATAATGATGAAAATAATTTCCTATCCTTTGGTAAGCCTTCATATTTTGAAATTTCTCCAGGTTCAGGACCTCGTCATCTGGTATTTAACCCAAATAAAAAATTTGCATATCTTATAAATGAGTTAGCCGGAACAATAATTGTTTTTAAATATGAAAATGGCAATTTGGAAGAAATACAAACCACTGTGTCTGA
This sequence comes from Apibacter adventoris, assembly GCF_002964975.1. Lineage (GTDB taxonomy): Bacteria > Bacteroidota > Bacteroidia > Flavobacteriales > Weeksellaceae > Apibacter > Apibacter adventoris. Next base: position 57,730 of record NZ_PSZM01000043.1, read on the forward strand.
TAGATATAAAGCAGAAGGAAGTGCAGATATTCATATCCATCCTAATGGTAAATTTCTTTATGCTTCCAACCGTTTAAAGAAAGATGGTATTTCAATTTTTAAAATCAATGAATCGGATGGTAAATTAACACGAATTGATTACGAAAGAACTAATATACATCCTCGAAATTTCATTATTTCTCCTAATGGAAAATTTTTACTTGTTGCTAATCTAGACAGTGATACCATACAAATTTTTCATATTAATCAGGAAACAGGTTTATTGAAAGATACACATCAAAATATTTTATTGGATATGCCTGTATGTCTAAAATTTATTTACCCAGGATGAAATTATGATTAATATTAGGTAAAATTTGTTAAAAAATTAGACAATAATACATGTTGTCTACCAATAAATGAGTAATTTTGCATAGATTTTTTAACAAACAAAATATTATATAATTATGAGTCTAATAGCACAAATTCATGCAAGACAAATTTTGGATTCCAGAGGTAACCCAACTGTAGAAGTTGATGTAATCACTGAGTATGGAACATTGGGAAGAGCAGCTGTACCATCAGGAGCATCTACAGGTGAATATGAAGCTGTGGAACTAAGAGACGGCGGTAAAGAATATTTAGGAAAAGGAGTACTTAAAGCTGTTAAAAATGTAAACGATATTATAGCTCCTGAACTAGTGGGAGTTGATGTTTTTGAACAAGCAGCAATTGATAAAGCTATGATCGAATTAGATGGTACACCTAATAAAGGAAAACTAGGTGCTAACGCTATCTTAGGAGTTTCTTTAGCAGTAGCACAAGCAGCTGCCAAAGAACTAGGTATACCTCTTTACAGATATGTAGGAGGAGTAAATGGTAAAGTACTTCCTGTTCCAATGATGAATATCATTAATGCCGGAGCTCACTCAGATGCTCCCATTGCATTTCAGGAATTTATGATTATGCCAGTTGTGGCTGACAGTTATTCTACAGCTATCCGAATGGGAACTGAAATTTTTCATTCTCTAAAAAAAGTGCTTCATGACAGAGGTTTAAGTACTGCTGTAGGTGATGAAGGTGGTTTCGCTCCTAATTTTAAAGGGATTGAAGATGCTTTGGATACCGTTTTAGATGCTATTAAAAAAGCTGGATACACTCCAGGAAAAGATGTAATGTTAGCTTTAGATTGTGCCTCTTCTGAATTTTATAAAGATGGTAAATACAACTATACTATTTTTGAAGGTGATAAAGGAAAAATCAGAACTAGTGAAGAACAAGCTGATTATTTAAAAGAACTTACAGATAAATATCCTATCATTTCTATTGAAGACGGAATGGATGAAAATGACTGGAAAGGTTGGAAACATTTAACCGATAAAATCGGAGATAGAGTACAATTAGTAGGAGATGATTTATTTGTAACTAATGTAAAAAGATTAGAAGATGGAATTAGCCAAGGAGTTGGAAATTCTATTTTAATTAAAGTAAATCAAATCGGAACTTTAACTGAAACCATTGATGCTGTACAAATGGCTCAAAATGCGGGCTATACAGCAATTATGTCTCACCGTTCAGGAGAAACTGAAGATAATACTATTGCTGATTTAGCTGTAGCATTAAATTGTGGACAAATCAAAACAGGTTCTGCTTCCAGATCAGATCGTATGGCTAAATACAATCAATTATTAAGAATTGAAGAAAGTTTAGGAGACATTGCTGTTTATCCTCAATTTAAAGCTTTTAAAGTTAAGAGATAAGAATAAAATTTCTTTAAATAAAAAAAGAGAGAGTTAAAATACTCTCTCTTTTTTTATAGGAGTATTTTAAACACTTAATGTTTATATTCCTCTCCATTCAACATGATAAAAATCACACTAAAAAGTTTGTTTTTTCAATATACAATAGGAATAATTTTACATTTTATATACAAAAAATAATAAGTTAAATTTCTATTTATTCCTTAGTTTTATTTTTTCAACAACAATATAAATATATAACTTATGTTATATCAATAATTTATACGACATATTTTAATAGATTATTTTTTTTACTATTTTTTTTATTAATAATTTATAATTCCTATATTTCACAAAAATAAAAATAACGTATGTCAGACACAGTAAAACTAATATATGAGGGTAAAGAATATGAATATCCTGTAATTGAAAGCACAATTGGCGATAAGGGAATAGATATATCAAAATTAAGACAGGAAACAGGGTTAATTACTTTAGATATCGGATTAAAAAATACTGGGGCTACTAAAAGTAAAATTACTTATCTGGATGGGAATTTGGGACAATTATATTATAGAGGTTACCCCATTGAACAAATTGCTGAAAAATCTACTTTTACTGAAGTAATGTATTTACTGTTAAAAAGTGAGTTACCAACGGAAGAGCAATTAAATAAATTTGAAAATGATATAAAAAAAAATAGTCTGGTTAGTGAAGAAATGAAATACATTCTTAAAGGATTTCCACGATCAGCACACCCCATGGGGGTTTTATCAACACTAACAAGTGCATTAACAGCTTTTAATCCTCATGCTGTAAATGTTAAGTCTGAAATTGATCTTTATAATGCATCTACTCTATTACTTGGTAAATTTCCGGTTCTTTGTGCTTGGACTTATAGACTGAAATTAGGTTTACCCCTAAACTATTCTGACAATAGTTTAGATTATCCTCATAATTTTTATCAAATGATGTTTAAAATTCCTACTGATAAATTTGAAACTGATGAAGTGATAGTAGATGCGATTAATAAATTATTAATTTTACATGCAGACCATGAACAAAATTGTTCTGCTTCCACTGTTAGGATGGTAGGATCTGCACATACAGGCTTATTTGCTTCAATTTCTGCCGGTGTTTCTGCTTTATGGGGTCCATTACATGGTGGAGCTAATCAAGCTGTGATTGAAATGCTTGAGATGATTAAAGATGATGGTGGGGATCTTCAAAAATGGGTAGATAAAGCTAAATCTAAAGATGATAGTTTCAGACTTATGGGCTTTGGACATAGAATTTATAGGAATTTTGATCCTCGAGCAAAAGTAATTAAAAAAGTTGCCGACAATGTTTTTGAAAAATTGGGTATTCATGATGAAACTTTAGAAATTGCTAAAAAACTTGAGAATGTAGCACTAAATGACCCCTATTTTGTTGAAAAAAAATTATATCCAAATGTAGATTTTTACTCCGGAATTATATATCGTGCCCTTGGAATTCCTACGGAAATGTTTACTGTAATGTTTGCTTTAGGACGATTACCTGGCTGGATTTCTCAATGGAAAGAAATGAGACTTAACGGAGAACCTATAAATAGACCCAGACAAATATATGTGGGTAATCATAAAAGAGATTACATATCTATTAGTGAAAGAAAATAAATAAACTCTTATTTTTAATTAAAATAATATTATTAAAAATGACTGAGAATTTTTTACATTATATTTGGCTGTATAAGAAGTTTAATTTATTTAATTTACATGCTTCTTCCGGGCAAAAAATAGAAATTATTAAATCTGGAATACTCAATAAAAATTCTGGTCCGGATTTTACGATGTCTAAAATATTAATAGATGGAATTGAATGGAATGGTAACATTGAAATTCACACAAAATCTTCCGATTGGTTAAAACATAATCATGAAAATAATGATTCTTATAAAAATATTATTTTACATGTTGTTTATATACATGATAAAGAAATTCCCTCTTTAATTAAAAATAATATTCCAACTCTTGAGTTGCAGTCTTATATTCCGGATCAGCTAATTAAAAACCATAGTTTTTTATTTTTTGACCCATTTTATTTTATTCCTTGCGAAAAATTAATAGATAAATATCTTCTAACTCCTAATTTTTCAATTTCTGAACATTTATATATCAATAAATTACAAGAAAAATTAGAAAAGATAAAACAATTATGTCATTTACTAAATAATAATTGGGAAGCTGTTTTAGCTACTACTTTGGCTTATTCTTTTGGATTAAAAATTAATGCCGAAGCATTTGAACAATTATTTCTTTCAATTGATTATAAAATTATACAAAAATTATCTTATAAGCCTATTTTATTAGAAGCTTTATTTTATGGCTTAACTAATAATTCTTTTAAACATAAAGACGATTCTTATTCTCTTTTACTAAAAGAAGAATTTAACTATCTTAAATCAAAATTTTTACTAACTAAACAAAATATAGAATTAAAATATTTTAGATTAAGACCTTCTAATTTTCCTACCATTCGCCTTTCTCAATTTGCTCATCTATTATCTTTATACCCTAATCTATTTTCTCATGTGGTAGAAAGTAAGAGCATTGATCAATATTTTAATTTACTTGATAAAGTATATGCATCTGAATATTGGAATAACCATTATGTATTTGGAAAAGAATCGAAGTTAAATATAATAAAAAAACTATCGAAATCTCAAAAGGAATTAATTGTTTTGAATTCTTTTATTCCTATAAAATTCACTTATTCATTAAGTATTGGTAAATCTATGATAGAAGAAATTATAGATATAACAAATAAAATACCTGCAGAAAATAATTCTGTAATCAATAAATTTAAAAAACTGGGATTTCCTATAATTTCTGCTTTAGATAGTCAAGCATTTTTAGATTTGTATAAAAATAAATGTAGTAATAAACAGTGTTTAACCTGTTTAATAGGACATCAGATACTAAAATAAATAATGGCATAGAATATTACACCAAGTTAAACTTTTTGAGTTAAAACTGATTCACCCATTTTTTATTTGGACAATTTATCACATTGTTTATAATTTGTTGATAAATTAATTTTCACAACATTAGATAAATCAACTATTATTTGTAAATTTAAAAGATTTGAGCATATATTCTACTGTTCATTTTTTTGATTGTAATCTCTATATTCCCAATTGTATAGAGAATATTAGGTCTTTGAAATATAAGCTATTTGTCAATCTTTTTGGATGTTGCTACATCAGAAAAGATAATTTAAAATTTCATAAAAAATTTAAATAATATGAAAAAAAATAATTACCATCAAGCTCCTTCAGGATACAAATACATTTTTAGAAGATGCATCACCAAAAATGGTGAAAAAATTTGTATGCCTAAAGGCAAAGCTTTTAAGATTTTAGTCAAAATAGAAGACTAAAATTAAGTTTTCTATAAACAAAGAGGTATTATTAATTGGGATAATACCTTTTTTATTGTTAAGCAAAATTATGAACTTATGTGATATAGGCATGCTAAAAAATGTTAAAAAAATGTTAAATTTTTATATATTATTAATCTTCTTTAATTAAAATTGGGAACTCTTCTAGCATAAGAATTTTGGCATCAACAAATACATTTATTTCAATTAATAAATCATAAAACCAATTTCTACCTATTAATTCATCTGTTTCTAAATTGAAATATGCAGGAATCTTTCTGTAGTACGCATTTTTAAAGTTTTCTGGTTTTTTCATAACAATTACAATTTTAATCAATGTTACATAATTTTGCAATTATTTAACGATAACTACTCTAAATTTATTATATACTTTTTATTTTTTAGGCTTTTTAAAATCCATAATCTTTAACATAGATTTGTCAAAATCTGTTTGTGGATAATCATATTTATGTCTTGTAACAGGTTTATCATTGAATTTAGTATTTATCCACATCTATTTTAGCTCTGGAAAATAGTCTTTTTCCTAAACATAACAATTTGAATATTATAAAATTATTATATTACAATATACGAAATATTTGTCTTAAAATTAGGAAATTTATTAAAGAAATCCTTGATAGAATTCTTAACTCTAATACAAATAAAGGTAAAGTCTTAGTTGTGGAACTTTATGTATTAAAACAAGATTATATCAAAATAGCTCCTGGATTATCACAAGATTCTAATATTCCAATTCCCATAATATTAACTATCATCAATAAAAGATTTGATGGAATTGGATTAAATTAATTGGTCGAAAGGTCAGATTTTTTATTAGATGTAACATTATACAGTATTGCCTTAAAATAATTTATTTTATATCAATTATACCTAGAACTTCTTTTTTGTAAAAAGGTCCACCAGGATATTTTGCCATATAATCTAAATTTAACCAAATTTTACCGTCCAAATCTGTATGATAGAACAATCTTTTTCCTTTACTTTCATTAGGAAAAAGTTTACCTTTAATTAAATAGTTTATTGTTTCTAAATCACTTTCATCTCCAATATATATTTCAGGATATATGTGTCCTGTAGTATAAATTAAACGTGGAGTTCCTCCTATAATTTTAATACATGCTGCCATTAAAATAGAGTAGTCATCACAATCTCCAGATTGGGTTTGAATAGATTCACTTGCTTTTGCATAATATTCATGTCCAATCGGATCATGGACATAATTCCAATTTTCATTTATTTCTTTAAAAATTGCAAAACTTTGTATTATTGTTCTATACCTGACTTCTTCCTGAGATTTTTTAAAATATTTATTAGTCGCATTTAAAGCATAATTTCTAACCATCATATTCGTATAGTCAATGGACTTTAATATTTTAGCATCTGAAGAATAAAAAGATATTTTATCCAATAATACTTTTTGGGGTTTATTACTTTCATCCATTGAAAGGATCATCGCATTATAATCTTCTGCTAATTCAAAAAAACCATATCCCCCTCTATAGGACTCAATAATTAGGAAAACTAATAATCCTAAACATATTATGACAAATAATTTTCTTAAAAATTTAACTATAATAAAAAGAATTATAAGAATTAAAATATACAATAAAATTCTATCTAAATTATATATCCAGTCAAAATTGGGTAGATTCCTGTGAAAAATTATAAAAATAGGTAAAGAAATAGCAATTATTGCAGCATATAAAATAATATTTTCTATAAGTTTCCAACTCTTACGAAAACTATTTTGTTCTCTTTTATTAGTTGATCGACTATGCACATCAGATTCCATAATTCTATTTTTCTTTATAAACTAAATATGCTAAAAAAGCTAACGGAATAAGCATAATTAATAAATAATTAATATGTATAGGAATAGAAAATAAAATTGAAAATAAAACAGCTACAATTATACCAAAAACAGCTCCCCCTAAATGAGCTTCATGACCAATATTACCTAACTGAGCACGCATTCCATAAACTGAATAAGCTAAATATATAATCCCAAATATCCAACCTGGAATTGGTTTAGGAATGGTAAAAATGAATATTTCTATGGTTGGTGAAAACGTTATAGACGCAAATAAAATACCTGAAACTCCTCCGGAAGCTCCTATAGCACTATAGTAATTTTCTTTTTTATGCCTATCTAATGATAATAAATTGCCTGATAATATAGAGCCAACATATAAGATCAAAAAAAATATAATTCCACAATTTTGTATAATTAAATTTGAGAAAAAATAGAAAGTAAACATGTTAAAGATTAGGTGCATTACATCTCCATGTAAAAATGCAGAAGTAATCATTCTATCCCACTGCCTACTTTTTATAATAGCTCCAACATTAAACTTATATCTGTCAAAAAATATAGGATCGTTAAATCCTTTAAAACTAAAAATAACTGTAACAGCGATTATAATTATTGTAATAATATTCATATTCATTCAAATCTTCTTATATCTACTTCATTTTGTAATTTTATAGAATACTCCATAAAATCATATATTTCCTCTGCCATTGTAGGAGCTAACATAACCCCTCGACTTCCTAAGCCATTAAAAATATAGACATTAGATTTTTCAGGATGACATCCTAATAAAGGTCTTCTATCTATTACTGTAGGTCTTATTCCTGCAAATTGTTTTATAATTTTATAATCTATTTGTAAAAATTTGTTTAAATTTTCTATTAATTCTATTTTTCCTTCTTCTGATATTTCATCATTTACTTCTCTGTAATAGTAGGTTGCTCCCACATAATAATAATCTTTTTCCATAGGCATAATAAAAACTTTAGACTTAACTATGTCTTTTAAGCCTAAGCCATTAGCATGTATAACCATAGTTTCTCCTTTTAATCCTTCCATAGGCAGATGTTTAAAAAAAGGATTTTCTTTAAGTGCATACCCATCACAAAAAACTAGTTTACCTGCTTTAAGCCCTTTATATTCAATATAATTAGATTTAATTACAAGTGAATTAAAATCAAAAATATCATCTATTAACTGATTTTTTGAAATTAAATATTTCCTAAATTCTCTTAATAATTCTCTTACAAATATTTTACCACAATGTTTAACCTTACCATATCCAAAATTAGCTTTTATAAAGGGATTTATATTTTCATATACATTAGAATCTAAGAAAGGAATTAAATTTTCATTTCGTTGAGATTTTTTTATCCATGTTTTTACTTCATCCTCATTTGAAAAAATTCTATATAAATTAGACTGATAAACTAATTTTACTTGTAATAATTTTTCTAATTGCGTAAATTCATCTATTAGTTTTGTAATTTCCTTCTGGGCATTCCATACTGGTGTAAATCTTTTTAAAACAACAGGATTATACATACCGGAAGAAACAAATGAGGCTGAATTAGATACTATATCAACAACTTTAAAGGTTTTATTTTCTTTAATTAGTTTATGAGACAAACATGTACCTGCTAATCCTTGACCTATAATAAGATAATCTAACATAAATTTATATTTAAGGATTAAATTTGATAATTTAATTACATATTATATGATAAGCAAAGATAAAAAAAAGTCCTAAATCATAATAATTTAGGACTTTTTATAAAAATAAAGTTTTTTTTAATAATTCCACATATTATTTTCTTTTTGTAGAATTTCATTTTTTATACGATTACTTTCTTCTAGCTGAGCTTTAGAATCTTTGGGAATATAATTTGCAATTTCCCCATCACCATACTCAGATTGATACTTATATATGATAGAACTAAATCTTCTTGCATTTAATACATCATCATAAGTTATTGAAGAAGAACCATTTTTTGAATTAAATATCGTGTAACTAGTTAAAACATCTCTTGCATCCGGATAATAGATCCAAAATAAATCAATCATTTCATCTCCCCCTTCATAACCCAGCAATGTTGCATCTGTTAAACCCATTGTTTGAGGATCTGGCCCCATAGGAGCAATTCCTAATAAACGATATTTCATCTGTCCCAACCTTTTATCGATATACCACATACCTTTAATCTTAATCAACTTAACTTTTTTAGTATCTGTTTTAAAATGATCGGTACCTTCTAAAATATCTTGTTTAGTTATAGTTTCTCCCGAGGCTCTTTTTTCCTGCAACCAATCCGATTCTCTAACTGCCTGAATTTTATTTTTTATATTGGCAGAATCTACTCTTGCTGTGAAATTATCATCATCATAAACTTCTTTAATTTTTCCTGACATCATTCCTTCAAATAAAGCATCATAAAGGGATACATAATTTGCAGAAACATCATTATAGGAATAATAATACGGTTGATTTAATTTTTCATTTAAATCTATAATCTCCCATACAACTTTAGACCAAAGAATATCTTTATCTTCTATATATCCATATGGAAGAACAGTTTGTTGGGTGGATATAGTATCTGTTTTATTAACAATATCATACTTTTCTGCCCTCATTTTTCTTAGTTCTTCAGGAGATTTCGCATTCAAAATATTTTGAGCATATACTCCTGTGTTAATCAATATTGTTAAACAAAATACTAGATATTTCATAGTAAAATTAAAATTTCAATGTTATTGTACATTAATTAAAATTGGGGAGATATTCTGCTGAGCTACACCTGTAGCTGTAGCAGAGATGTCAAATATTAACACCTGATCTCCTGACTTAGCTCTTGATAAAACACCTGCAGCAGCTCTTAATGAGTTACCTGAAACTACAGATGTTGGTAATCCTGTAACTTTTACTTTAAATCCAGTAACGTTAAATGAAACAGGGAATTCAAAGTCTGGAATTGAAGCACCTACTGTTTGATTTGGCAAAGAGGATGCAGGCATTGCTAAAACATTTCTACCTCTAATTTCTCCCTGTGCTTTTGGTACATTTTTAATTCTGAAAGTTACTGTTTTACTAACAGATTTTCCTGAAGAAGTTCTTCCTGAAATTGTAAAAGTGGTAGTTGCTCCTCCTCCTGCTCGGTAAATCCATCCTCCACCAGATTTAGAAAGGCTTCCATTAGATGTACTCATATTTATAGTTGATGCATCTACACCTGTAACAGAACCACTCATCGGGTTATCTACACCTCTATAAACTACATTCATCTTATCTGCAACAACACTTGCTCCTGTAGGCATTTCTTTTAAAGTTTCAGAAACTACTTCATAGGTTTCATTAAATGACTCTGTTTTAACTCCATTTGGAGTTTCATAAGAAATAGAACCTGAAAGTTTTTGCACTCCAGAACCGGTTGCAGTCATACCTATTACAGCCTTACCTCCTGATAATGGTATATTTCTTCCATTTAAATTAATAGAACCTTTTAATGTATTATCATAAGCTCCAAATCCAACAACTACATCAAATCTTTCTCCGGCTTTTACATATTTAGGAGAAGATACAATAGGTACAAAAGCTTTTAATTCTATTTCGTCCTGAAGCTTATTTGCTAATAAATCCCTTACTCTATTTCCTTCTTCCGTACGAATATTAGCTTCTAACCTTGACAAATTGGTTAAAGCTGCAATCATTGGTTGTTCATAAAACTGATTAACCAACCATGATTTACCATTTTTATTAGAAAAATTAAATAATTGTTTAATTCTGTCTTGAGACTTTTTATCCATGCCTTCTTGCATAAATTTGACAAAAGTCTGAACTTTATCTACCATACTTTTAACGGATTTAGTAGGTACATTATCGCTAACAAAGAAAACTTTATTTACAACGTCTGTATTTTGTAAAGAATTATAATTGGTCTCTTGTCCATTTTCTGAACCTGTATAACCTGAAGCTGTTTTCAGGGCTGTTTTAACAGATTCTATTTCTTTAATAGCATCATCTGCTTGTTTTCTTAATGAATTAGCTTTTTCTGAAATCCCCACATATCCTTCATCACCATCCTCTTTCTTTTTTTCTATTTGTTCGTAAAAAGTTGAATTATTTAAATTGGTTAATGATGTGGAAAGCTCTAGAGATTCATTAACCCCTTCAAAGGATCTTAAAACTTCTCTATCAACATTCATAGCCATCATTGCAATAAACACTAAATACATTAGGTTTATCATTTTTTGACGTGGTGTGCCTGCTGCTGCCATATTACTTATTTAATTTAATTTAAAAAATTATTAAGCTTTCATGGCATTTAACATACCCCCATATACTTTGTTTAAGTTGTTTAGGTTTGATGTTAATTCTTCTAATTGTTTTTGAAATTGAGCAGAATTTTCTCCTGCTTTGGCTAAATCTTCAACAAATTTTTGATTGATTTCTGTATATTTTTTACCTTCTTCTAATTGTAGTTGATATAAAGCATTTAAAGATTCCATATGAGTTGCAGCTTTAGTTAACTGGTCTCCATATTTTTGTGTAGCTGAATTGGCTTCTACTGTTTTGTTAATTTCGCTAACAGCCGCACCAAAATTTTCTATTCCTCCTCTTAACCTGTCAAATAAATTAGCATCTAATTTAGCTTGCGATAACATTTGATCTAATTTTGTCGATAAAGATACTTCTGCTTCTTTAATAAGTTTTTCTTCTTCAGGTACTTTGACTTTTCTTTCAATTGGTTTACCGTCTAGAAGTTCAGGGTATGCTTTTTCCCACTCATACTCTCCTTTTGGTGTATCAAAAGCAAAAACTACAAATATAAAAGCTTCTACTATTAATCCAATTCCTAGTACAAAACTACCTGATATTGGTCCTAAAGATAAGTGATTTACTTTAAAAAGAGCCCCTAAGATAACTACTGCGGCACCTAGAGAATAAACCATATTTAATACTTTATCTTTTGAACTTGATTTTGCTGCCATAATAATTTAATTTTTCTTATTTTATAATTTTTTGTTAATTTAATTTTTATCTTATTTGATGTTTTTGTATTGAAGGATATTTTACTTTAGCTCCTTCCGGTGTTGTCTGTACTCTTCTAAATCCTATAAAACTTCTTGCCGAATCTTTATGTTCCCAGTCTCTTTCGCTAAGCATTAACATGTACCCTATATCTTTCCAAGACCCTCCTTTTATAACTTTTCTAGGATCTTCAATTCTATTACCAAGATAAGGATTTAAAGTAGAAGAAATTATGTACGAACTATTGTTGTACGCAGATATTGTCCACTCTGAAACATTTCCTGCCATATCATATAAACCAAATCCGTTTTTATGAAATGACTTCACCGGAGCTGTATATAAAAAGCCTTTTTCACTTTCCATATAATCTCCTCTTTTAGGTTTAAAATTAGCTAGATAACAACCTCTATCATCAATTAAGTAAGGACCTCCCCAAGGATAAGGGGCATTTTCTAAACCACCTCTTGCAGCATATTCCCATTCAACTTCTGAAGGTAATCTATATGGAAATATTCTTTCTTTTCTCTTTTTTAAACTTTGATTGTAATCGTTTTTTGCTTTTGTACTGTAAGCACAAAATGCTCTTGCCTGATCCCAAGTTACTCCTACAACAGGGTATTTGGAATATGCTTTATGCCAAAAATATTGTTCAAAAAGAGGTTCATTGAAAGAATAATTAAAATCTCTCAGCCAAACTGTAGTATCCGGATAAATTGCTATAGATTCTGTCTTCATAAAATTTTTCCCTCTTCCTTTATTTTTGACTGCTTCTAACTGATCTATCCAGGTAAATCTATATATTAATTTTCTACTATCTAATACTCTTTCGTTATTGAAACGCTCCTCAGGAGGATAATAAAGAGATTCCATTGCTTCTGCATATGCAACATCAGGATAATTCCTAGTAGACCATTCAATTGGAACAGACCAATCCAATTTTTTAGTTTCGTCATATCCATCTCTTCCGCCATGTTCTTCTAAATATTGTTGATATGCTGATTGTTCTTCTTCAGATTTTTTATTTAGATAAGCGTATCTTTCTATTCCTTCCTCTCCTTTTCCTCCTCCACCTTCACCTCCAGCTTTTTCTGCTAATGTGGATCTCACAATGGAGTCTCTAACATAATTCACAAATACTCTATATTCTGCATTTGTTACTTCTGTATCATCCATATAAAATGCAGAAACAGTCACAGTAGTTAGTGGTGATTTTGTATCGGTTCCTGTAAAATCCATGTCCGATTGTCCTAAAACAAATGCTCCTCCAGGGATTGGAACCATGCCATAAGGTCTTTTAGAAGACCATTCTTGCCCTTTTTGTGTCACTACAATCTCCCCTTGTATACCTGGCTTACCTGCCTTTCCTTTTTTAGATTTAGAAGATTTACAAGATGTAATTGCGGTAACCGCAAATAAGAGTAATATAACTTTTCTCATTATAAACATTATGTTTCTTAAAAAATGTAAAACTAATATTTTTTTAGTTCATTTAAAAATTTTTGTTTGTTATAAACGAAATTAATATTTATTAAGTTTTTAATTTTATAAAAATCGTTTAAACGTTTTCCAATATCTTTCGGGAATATTCCCTTTTAATGCTTCTTTATAATCTTTTTCTGAACAAGGAACTAAGAATGTTGACTTTTTTTCATATTCGAAATTTACTGCTAACCACCATTTATCAACATATTTATCTTTCAAAAAAATTAGTTCTTTATCTTCATGTAATACAATATATTTTATGTATTCTTCATTTTCATAATATTGTTGTTGGTTCTTTCCTTCTATAAAGTACCATAACATTTGAGAAACTAACTTTTCATTCATTTTATTGTGTGAATATCCTAAAAAATTAAATATCCCTAGAATTTTTATTTGTTTAGATAATCCAACATACTTTGTTAAAGTACATATTTCTCTATTTGTAAAACCATTGGGGGTACTTCCAGAAGAAAGACTCCCATCAATTGATTCTATTGAATCTAAATTAATTGCAATAAAATCAGAACTCCTAAATACTGGTTCAGAATTTTTTATATTCTCTGAAATATCTCCTAATCTATATCCCTCAAAATCAATACTATTAAGTATTTTTAATGTAGGTTTTGAAACAAAATAACTCTGATACCCTATGTTTGCAAAATTAAAAAGTAAACTTGGCTCTTGCAACATCATTTGATATAAATAATTTTTATCTGTATTTACTTCTATAGAGTTATTTATTTCTATTTTTGAGTCTATTGCTGTATAGTTTAAGGGTTTATCTAATTTTGAAAGTGCTTTATATATGGATAAGTTTAAGCTTATACTTCCTCCTAAAACTATAGGAAAAACTTTCATTTTTAAAAGAACTTCAATTACACGTTGTAACGCAAAATTAGTGTCTTCCCAATCTTTTCCAGGAACAATATCTCCTAAATCATATAAATCTATATCCCAATCATTCCAAATTAACTCATATAATTCTTTTCTTATGAGTCTAATGTTCGAATATTCTTTATTGCATAAAGATCCTCTTAAATCCGGGCAACCGATTATAGCGATACTATTTTCTTTTAACTTATTCTTCCAATAAAGTTTTACCTTATTCCCTATGGAATTGGGATGTAAATGAATCATCGATTCATCGACCGGATGCAAATATTCTTGTAAGGTTTTCACTAATTTTTTTTAGACTTTGCCTTAGTTTTACTTTTGGGCTTTGTTGCTTTTACCGATATTATTTTTTTAACCTCTTCTAATGTCAATTTTTCGGCATCTATCTCTTTTGATATTCTGTAATTTTCTTTTCCTTGTTTAATGTAAGGTCCCCATCTACCCATAAGTATCTCTATTACAGGATCTTCTTGATCAAAAGATTTTATAAATTTATTTTTGTCAGCACTTCTTTTAGTTTCTATTAATTCTATTGCTCTTTCTAAGGTTATTGTGGATATTTCATCTCCTTCTTTTGGCTTTAAGGATACAAATTTATTATCGTGCTTTACATAAGGACCGAATCTTCCTACATTTACCTCCACTTTTTTTCCTTCATACTCTCCTAAATACCTTGGCAATTCAAATAATTTAAGGGCTTCTTTCAGGGTTATGGTATTAATTTGTTGTCCAGGCATTAAACCAGCAAATCTGGGTTTTTCTTCACTATCTGTATCTCCTATTTGAACCATAGGACCAAAACGACCTATCCTAGCATATACATTTTTTCCACTTTCAGGATCCTGTCCTAATAGTTTTTCTCCTGTAGCTCGTTCTGCTGTTTTTTTTACATCTTCTACATGTGGATGAAAATCTTTATAAAACTCTGTGAGCATTTCTTTCCAATTTTCTTCTCCTTCTGCTATGTTATCAAAATCTTCTTCTACTTTTGCAGTAAAATTATAATCTAATATATTTGGAAAATTTCCTATTAGAAATTCATTTACTACTAATCCTATATCTGTAGGAAATAATTTTCTTCGATCTCCTGCATAATTTTCTTTCTCTTTACTTTCTTTTATTATTTCGTTTTTTAAAACAATTTTTTGTATTTCTCGTTTTTTAGGTTCCAAATCTCTAATTTCTACATATTGTCTTTTTTGAATGGTTGAAATTGTAGGAGCATAAGTAGAAGGTCTTCCTATTCCTAATTCTTCGAGTTTTTTTACTAGAGAGGCTTCATTATACCTGGCAGGAGGTCTACTGAATTTTTCTGTTCCAACCATTTCTTTTAGATTCAATACTTCTCCTTTTTCTACTTTAGGTAAAAGCCCTTCTTCCTTTTCTTCATCATTACTAAATTCATCTTCTGATTGTATATGATATAGTTTTAAAAAACCATCAAAAACAATTACCTCTCCTTTTGCTATAAATTTTTCCTGAAGATCCGGATTGGTTATTTCAATTATTGTTCTTTCCAATTGGGCATCTGACATTTGAGAGGCTAATGTCCTACGCCATATTAAATGATATAATTTTTTTTGTGCTTCATCTGCCCCTGCTGTTTGAATAGCCAAATTTGTAGGTCGTATAGCTTCGTGAGCTTCTTGGGCTGACTTGCTTTTTGTTGTAAATTGTCTGGATTGTAAATATTTTTCTCCAAATTGTTCTTTAATTACATTTTTAGCCAAATTAATAGCTTCCTCAGATAAATTTACACTATCCGTTCTCATATAGGTTATATGTCCGGATTCATACAACTGTTGAGCAAGCATCATTGTTCTACTAACTGAAAATCCTAATTTGGAAGCTTCTTGTTGTAAGGTGGAAGTTGTAAATGGTGCTGAAGGGGTTCTTTTTCCAGGTTTAGTTTCTATATTTGAAACAACAAATTCTTTTGATTGAGCTTTTTTTATAAAATTTAATGCCTGAGAATATTCACTAAAATCAGTATTAAGTTTACTTTTTAGTAAATTTTGTGTATTATTAAAAAAATCTGCTTCTATTTTGTAGCTGGGAACAGATACGAAATTTTGTATTTCATTTTCTCTTTCACAAATTAAACGCACTGCTACTGATTGCACTCTTCCTGCAGATAAACCAGCTTTTACTTTTGACCAAAGAATAGGAGACATTTCGAATCCTACTAATCTGTCTAAAACTCTACGTGCCTGTTGCGCATTAACTAAATTAATATCAATATCCCTTGGATTCTGTATAGCTTTTTGAATTGCATTTTTAGTAATTTCATGAAATACTATTCTTTTCGTATTTTCAGGTTTTAATTTCAATTCATTATATAAATGCCAAGCTATGGCCTCTCCTTCCCGATCTTCATCGGAAGCCAACCAAACAACTTCTGCTTTTTTAGCTAATGATTTTAATTTTTTAACTACTTCTTTTTTATCGGAAGAAACTTGGTAAATGGGCTCTAATTTTTTCATATCAATCCCCATATCTTTTTTAGCTAAATCAGTTATATGTCCATAACTTGATTCTACTTCAAAGTCCTTTCCTAGAAATTTTTTTATGGTTTTTGCCTTTGCTGGCGATTCCACAATTACCAAATTCATGCGTAAAATTTTTTGCGAAATTAGAAATTTTTTATTAATTTTTAGTTTTAGTTTGTTTTTTTATTTTTAGGCTAAAAAATTATATTCTTTATAATTTATTAATATTCACTAAAATGTAATTTAGTCCATTGTCTCTTTTCTTCTTCATATGATTTTATTTTTTATTTTTGAAATGAAATTCTTTATTTGTATTATAAAAAAAATAATATTTTTATTCTTTTTATCCTGTTCTCTCTGGGGACAAAAGAAGAGCATATGCTCAACAGAACTCCCTGATAATTTATCTTATGAACTTATTTCAAACAACATAAACACTGATAATATCCGAACTAAAAAAATAAAAACTACGACTCTTGAAGAAAATGGAATAGATGGTTTTTTCCTATCCTATGAAAAAGCTAATACCCTTTCTTTTGACGCTTTATTTTCTTTATATAAATATTCTTCTCAAGATTATATTAGTAAAGGTTTAGCTTTTTATGAAAAGAAAAAACAATACTTACGATCTAAAGTTTGCTAATTTAAATGCTTTTTTCTGCCTTAGCTGTAATAATGCCGGTATCCAGGATTTTTATCTACACAGAGATACTCTTGTCATCGATATTCCTTGGGGACCAAGCATTGCTCCTCAATTTAAAGAGTTTCATTTTATTTTTAACAAAAAGAAACAAAACTGGTTTCTAGCATCTACTATTTTATTAGGAGGAAATGATGCCGGCTTTGTTTCTAATTCTTATTATAAAATATTAAATCCTATAATTTCAATTAAAGATTTTTATGCTGAAAATTATTTAGCCCAATTTAATCAAAAAGCAGAAATTATTTCTATTGGCTTTGAACCTGGAAATTTTAAAAAATTACTTGAGCAGTTAAAAAATATTAAGGAAAAAAATCAGGAAAAATACTTAAAAAAAATTCTAACAGAACGTGAAATATTTTTGATCTCTTACAAATATAGTTATAATAGAGTATCAGATATTGATTATTCTACAATAACGCTAAAAAATGTGCAATACGCCAATGACAGTGGTTACTATTTAGAACAAATGAACATTCTTAATCCTGCTGAAGAGTTACTAAAGAATGTTATACGTCAATTTCCTGACCGAATGGTTGCTTACTTGAATTTGGGAGATGTATATAGAAAAAAGAAAGCCCTGAAAAATGCTACTTACAATTATCATATATATGTTAATATGATGATGAATAAGGGATTGAGTGATAAAATCCCTTTATATGTATTGGATTACATTAATTAAATTTTCTGTATTTGATCGGATTCATATATATGCACATTTAAAAGATTTTCCTGTGCTGTTTTATACATAGCATAAGCCACTTGTGCCGCTTGTATAGGTTTGTATTTTTTTAATCTTCCTAATAAAAATATAGAAAAAAATGACAGTATAATCCCCCCTACTTTTTCTCCAATTCTTATTTCTTTTCTTTTACCTAATAAAATGGAGGGGCGAAAAATAAATGTTCCTGAAAATTTCATTTCTTGTATTCTTTTTTCTAAAATTCCTTTAGTTCTAAGGTAATAATTGCTTGATCGGGGATTTGCTTCTATTGAAGTTATTAGTAAAAAGTTCTTCATTCCATTCTCTTTTGCTATTTCTGCAAATTTTACAGGGTAGTAGTAATCAATTTTCATGAATTTTTCTCTGGTTTTGGCTTTTTTTATTGTAGTTCCTATACAACAAAAAAAATCATCTCCTTTTATATAGTTATTATAAAGATCTATGCTATTAAAATCAATACTGTATTGTATTAGTTTACTGTTACTTAATTCTATCTTCCTTCTTACAAAAATTATAACTTTAGTATATTCTTTACTTTTTAAAAGAATATCAACTAATTTACTTCCAACTAATCCTGATACCCCTAAAACTATTGCTGTTTTCATTCATATTTTATTTATTACTTATGAGGTGAACTATGTGTGTTTTAAAATTGTAAATATTCTTTGATACTTATGAAAATTAAGAAAAATTATTCGGAAAAGAAATTTTAGTTTATATTTTTTATTGTATCAATAAACATTTATTCAAACATGATACTAGTTAAATATTTAGACGTGGATGTAATATCTATTTTTTTCTAAATTATACATCTTCATGATGTTTGCTATATCCTCCTCTACTATATAAATATTTAATTTATTTATCGGTAGTCGACTTACTTTAATCTCCCCTTGATAAATGACTGGTTATAAGTTATTTATTTTGTTTTATATACTATAAAAGGAAACTACTAAAATATCTCTATTCTAATATTTTTGATAATTTTCGTTTCCTAACCTTTACAATACCTTTTCCTATTTTAATTATTTTAATTTACAACATATGAGAAAATATAATCTGTTCTATTGTAAAAATAACTCTATTTCTCTTTCATAGCCTGATAGATATTAAAATGTATTTATGAATTAACATGTTTATTATTAAATGTTTGTGAAAGTAACCAGTGAATATATTATGGTTCTTATTTTGATTATAAAAAATTTCAGCTTAATAATGCTAAACCTATTTTAATATATTTAGTTATAATTCTAAAGTTTCCCTTTTATAATTTGATCTACTACTTCCGGATTAAGTAAAGTAGAATTATCTCCTAATCCTTCCAATTCGTTAGATGCTATTTTCCTTAATATTCTTCGCATAATTTTTCCTGATCGGGTACGTGGTAAACCTTCTACAAATTGTATTTTATCTATTTTTGCTATCGGACCAATGGTTCTAGATATTCTGGTTTGAATTTCTTTTTTCACCAATTCTTCATCTTCCGGCTTTTCATAGGTAATAATAAAAGCATACAATGCATTTCCCTTTATATCATGAGGAAATCCTACAACTGCGGATTCAGTAACCAGATAATGTTCATTTATAACATTTTCTATAGGTGCAGTACCTAAATTATGTCCTGAAACAATAATTACATCATCTACTCTTCCTGTAATTCTATAGTTACCTGCTAAATCTCTTAAACCTGCATCTCCTGTAAAATATTTTCCTTTATATGCACTAAAATATGTATCAATATATCTTTGATGATCTCCATAAATAGTCCTAGCCATTCCTGGCCAAGGGAATTTAATACATAAGTTCCCCTCTCCTTTAACTGTTTCTATCTCTCTGCCTTCACTATCCATTAAACAAGCCTGAATTCCTGGTAACGGTTTGGTTGCAAAAGCTGGTTTTGTAGCTGTAATGCCGGCTAAAGGAGCAATCATAAATCCTCCCGTTTCAGTCTGCCACCATGTATCTACAATAGGACAATTTCCTTTCCCTATTTTTTCATTATACCATTCCCATGCTTCTTCATTAATGGGTTCTCCTACTGTTCCTAATACTTTCAAGGTGCCTAAATCATGGTTTTCAACATAATGTATGGGTTGTGCTTCTAATGATCTTATAGCGGTAGGAGCTGTATAAAAATGTGTAACCTTAAATTTATCTATTATTTGCCAAAACCTTCCATAATCGGGATATGAAGGAGCTCCTTCAAACATAACAGTAGTTATTCCTGAACATAATGGGGCATAAACTATAAATGAATGCCCGGTAATCCAACCTATATCGGCTGTACAAAAATAAACATCTTCAGGATCTCCTATTTGAAATACATTTTTAAATGCATAGGTTACATAAACCATATATCCTCCACAAGTGTGTACCATACCTTTAGGTTTGCCTGTAGATCCTGAAGTATAAAGTATAAATAAGGGATCTTCTGCATCCATTTCTTCTGCTGGACATATAGAACTGGCTTTTTTCATTTCTTCATGCCACCAAATTTCTTTTTTCCCTTTTATTTCTAATAATTTATTGGATCTGTTGAGAACTAATACTGTTTCTATAGATGGAGTTTCTTGAAGAGCTTCATCTACAATTGCTTTTAAATTTATATATTTTGAACCTCGATAGTTACCATCACAGGTAATTATTAGTTTACATTCGGAGTCATTTATTCTAGAAACCAAAGCTGTGGAAGAAAATCCTGCAAATACAACGGAATGTATGGCCCCTATTCTGGCACATGCTAACAAACTTATTAGCAATTCGGGAACCATAGGAAGATAGATACATATTCTATCTCCTTTTTTTATTCCTTTACTTTTAAGTACATTACTTAATTTACAGACTTCCTGATGTAATTCTTTATAAGTAAATTTTCTATGAAGTTCCTGTGGCTCATTAGATTCCCATAGTAATGCTATCTTATCTCCATTTTTTTCTAAATGACGATCTAAACAATTTTCGGTAATATTGAGTTTTCCTTCTTTAAACCATCGAAAATCGGCTCGATCAAAATTATATTCCAAAACAGATTTCCAAGGTTTCTTCCATAAAAATGTTTGGGCTACTTCACTCCAAAAACCTTCAGGTTGGTCAATACTTATATTATAAATTCTATCATAATCTATATTATCTTTAATAACCAACTCATCTATATTTTTTTCCTGATTTTTTTTTACTACATTTTCTGATTTAAAGGCTTGCTCTATTTCTGAAACAATTATGGAATTTTGATTGTTTTCGATTATTTTATAGTCTTCTCCTTCTGCTATTTTACTAAGTATATTTCTCTGTATTTCTCCTGATTTATTTTTTGGAAGCCTTTTTACGTAAATTACTTGTTTCAAATCTGCATTTATTCCCATTTTATCAACAACCTCTCCTCGCAATTCTTCTGTTAATTTATAAATATCAACTTGTTCAAAAGCTTTAATTACAGGTACTGCAATAATTGCTTGCCCTTTAACTGAATCTCTTACTCCAATAACTGCAACTTCTGATATTTTAGAGTGAGAAGATAATATTTTTTCTAGCTCCATAACGGATAATCTTTGTCCTGCAACATTAATTATATCGCCTAAGCTTCCTGTTGTATAAAAATTCCCTTTTTTATCTTGATAACCTACTCCACCAGTATTATAATATTTCGATAATTTCATGGTTACAAATTCATCTTCAGGCTTATTATTATTTATGTAACTAAATGAACCTGGCGGTAAGGGTTTAACAGCTACAATTATACCTGTTTCTCCTGTTATTGATAATTGTCCATTGGAATCTACGATTTTCATATTAAAACCTCTTATTGGCTTTCCAATAGAATCTGGTAATGGATCTTTTTTTCCTTTTTTTATTATTTTCCCTAATAATGGCCAAGCACCTTCTGAATGCCACCATAAATTTGCAATTTCTACCTGACTATGTTTGCGTAACCATGTTATTATATCCTTTCCTGAATCTTCTCCCGATAGTACTATTCTATGTAAAGAGTCTACGTTATATTTAAAAAAGTATTTACCTTCTGAATCTGCATTTAATATTTTTCTTATATTGGTATGTGGAGTTAATAAAACTTTGACCTTATATTGCTGAATTATTCTCCAATAAGCTCCTGGATCGGGAGTTCGGATGGAGCTTCCTTCATAAATAACAGAAGTTGATCTGTTAATCATAGGTGCTAATACTAAAAACGTATGTCCTATTCCTCCTCCTATATCAAATGCCGTAAAAATAGTTTCATCTGGTTTACATTTTAATATGTTATTCATAACATCTTTTAATGCCACAGCGTAATCTCCTGTATTATATACAGCTCCCCTGGCACTACCTTTCACTCCTGATGTATATAATATATATGCCGGAAAGTTAGAGGTTACTTCTACATATTTTTCAGGGTTTGAACTATTTAATAATTCTTCAAAATCTACATCATGTTTGTTATGACTATACATGAACCCCAATTTCCTGTTATATGTTATTATTTTATCAGGAGTATGATTTGAGAGGGATATAGCTTCATCTACAATAGGTTTAAATGAAATTATTCTATCAACATCAATACTAGAACTAGCTGTAATAACAATTTTGGGCTTACAATCATTTATTCGCATTGCTATTTCACTTGCTGAATATCCGCAATAAACAACTGAAAATGTGACACCTAATCGAGCACAAGCTAAAATAGAAAAAGCTGTTTCCGGTATCATAGGCATATATATAAGTGCTACATCTCCCTTTTTTAATCCTAATTTTTTTAATCCTCCTGATAATTTTTCTACTTTTTCCTTAACTTCATTATATGTATAGGATTTCTGTATTTGTATATTGGGTGAATCAAATATTAAAGCTATATTATTTCCAAATCCATCGTTAATATGTTTATCAATACATAGGTAGGACAAATTGACAATTCCATCTTCAAACCAAATATCATGTCCTTCTTTTTGTGCATAAAATTTATTAGGAGTTTTAAACCAATTTATTTTATTAGCAGCATCCATCCAATAATTCTGCACATTTTGTTGATTGCTCTCTTCCATTTTTGACTTTAGTTTTAAGATATTTATTATTTATTTATCAATAAAAGTAGAAAAAAAATTAAAAAAAAATTAAAAAATACAATAATGATCTATCTATAATTAAATTAAGATTAATAATATTTAAAAATATAATTTTGTAATATTCTTATTTTTCATAATTTACATTATGTTTTATGTTATTAATGATAAATATCATGTTTAATGAAACCTTAATTAATCGCTTTATTATTTTTTATTCATATTTTATCATATATTATAAAAACAACATGAAAAATATTAACAAACACGCAATACTACCATAAACTTTAATATTAATTATGCATAAAAAAAGGACAATTGATATGTATCAATTGTCCTTTTAAACTAAATATTTTAAAGTAGTTACATTTAATAACTAATAACCAAATAACTTGGTATTTAATGCTTGTAAAGCTTCTTTTTTAAATTTACTATCTATAACTACTGAAATATTATGTTCGCTGCCTCCATAAGAAATCATATGTAAAGGAATTTCTTTAAACGCATCTAATATTTTCACCCCATAACCTGCTTCTTTTTTGGCTAAATTTCCAACTATTGCTATAATAGTTTGGTCTTTTTCTAGCTCTACATTCGCTATTTCTTTTAATTCTGTTATAATATTATCCAAATAAGAATCATTATCTATTGTCAGAGATACTGCTACCTCTGAAGTTGTTATCATATCAATGGAAGTTCTATATTTATCAAATATTTCAAATATAGTTTTGAGAAATCCATAGGCAAGCAGCATTCTACCACTTCTTATAGTTATAGCATAAATTCCATCTTTAGCAGCAACAGCTCGTATTCCATCTGGAGTTTTAATATTGCCAATTAAGGTTCCTTTGGCATCGGGCTGCATAGTATTTTTAAGAGATACCGGAATACCTCTTTTTTGAGCTGGAAGAATACAAGTAGGATGTAAAATTTTAGCCCCAAAATAAGCGAGTTCAGCCGCTTCTTCAAAGCTTAATTCATCAATTGGATGTGTTTTTTCTACAAATCGAGGATCGTTGTTATGCATCCCGTCAATATCCGTCCATATTTGTATTTCTTTGGCTTCAATTACCGCTCCTATAATACATGCTGTATAATCACTACCTCCTCTTTGGAGATTATCTATATCACCTTGTGCATTTTTACATATATAACCTTGGGTTATAAAAAAATTTATCTCCGGATATTTTTTAAGCTCTTTTTGAATATGTTCTTCTATATAGGACATATCCGGCTCACCTTCCTTATTAATTCTCATAAAGTCTAAAGCCGGAAGTATAATTGATTTTTCTCCTATTTCACTTAAATAATAATGAAACATATGAGTACTTAAAAGCTCTCCTTGCGATAATATGATTTTCTCTTCTTTTGCAGTAAATAAGGGATAATCAATAAAGGTCCTTATATACTCAAAATATTGGTCTATTAATTCATTTCCTTTTTGTAAAATAGTTTTATTTGTATATAAATCTTTTATTTCTTCTCTATACTTTTTTTCAAGAGCATCTATTAATTCTTGAGCTTTCTTAATATTTTTTTTATATAATGACTGAGATATTTCTACTAAAGAATTAGTAGTTCCACTCATAGCAGATAAAACAACTATTTTAGACTCTTGGTTTTTTGTCAGTTCTGCAAGATTCTTTATACGTTCAGCACTCCCTACACTAGTGCCTCCAAATTTTAATACTAACATTTTTATTTTATTATAAAATTGAAGCAAAAATACATATTTTATAAATTCCTATATTTATTTATTCCTTAAAAGATCATTTCAGGACATTAATAAAATTATTATGATTTCAATCTTCTATAATGTGTTTTATTTAATTATAGAACTAAATATTTTAACATATCTTATTTTTTTATTATATATATTTTTTTTAGAAAATATTTTTATATTTATAAAAAACACCTCTCTTTTTAATATTAAAAAATACGTTTAAAATAACAATTTCACAAATTTTATCTATAAAATAAAAAATTAGGTGTCAAATAAAATAGAAAAGACCATTTTTTTAATAAAATATATTGTATATAATCATTTATTAATTTAGAATTTAAAGTTAGGAGATATTAAATTTGCTTATTAAATCTAAATTAAAAGAATTTATTAAATAATTTACAAATAAATTTATTTAATAAAAATTTATATTAAATAAAGATCATACATTATTATTAAAAACAAAAAAGAAGCTTGATAATATAAGCTTCTTTTTTATTAAAATTATAATTATTTTATTTATCTTTTGATATATCTTTTATTTTACGTTTTGCTTCTGCGGTCATATCCCCTACTTTATCACTTATCTTATTCCCAAAATCTTCTGCCTTATCTGACATATTACTAAAAAATGTAGATATAGATTCTTTCATATTTTCATATTTCCCTTTAAAAAATTTATTCCAATCTATGTGAATGTTTTCTTTATCCATAAAATCTTTTAATACAGATAACGTTTTCATTGCTTGATCTTTAGTTAAACCTACTTCATTTTGAAGTTTTTCTAATATATTTTCCATAACTTAACATTATATTTTAAGAGTTATTATATTTGAAAAACAAAAATTAGACCCAATTTATATTTTTTCTAATAATTTGTCATTATTTTTAAAAAATTAAAATAAAAACATATTTTACATGATTAAATTAATATACATTAATGTTATGAAACATATATTTTACTTATGCATTATTTTCTTTTCTTTGACAAACTCCTGTTTTACTCAAACTAGAAAAGAAAATACGATAGTAATCAATAAAAATGAACAAAACATAAATGATCTACTTTCTACTATTTGGGAAGACAGCCAAACATATATTTCTAAAGGACAAGTTGCAGACTACATCCCTGAATTAAGTAAAGCAAATAAGAATTTAGTTGGAATCGCTATCATTGATAATAAAGGCAAACTATATACAAAAGGAGATACCCAAAACAAATTTACTATACAAAGTATTTCTAAAGTTATAGCTCTTATGATTGCCGTTAAAGAAAGAGGAGAATCTTACATTTTTGAACGAATGGGTTATTATGGCACCAACGCTCCTTTTAATTCTTTTGAGGAAATTCAAACACAGAACAAACCTCTAAACCCTATGATGAATGCGGGCGCTATTGTTACAACTTCTTTAATACTAGGAAAAAAAGAAGAGGCCTATCTCAAAATTTTGAAGATGATTCGTTTTATTACTAAAAATGAATCTATTACGATCAATCAGGCTGTATATCTTTCCGAAAAAAAAACCGGAAACCGTAACCGGGGAATGTTTTATTTATTAAAAAATTATGGCTTATTTGAAGCTGAAGATGAGGAAAGCCTGAATAACTATTTTAGACAATGTTCCATAGAGGTAAATGCAGAAGATTTAGCTAAAATCGGTTATTTTTTTGCTCATGATTGTACTCGTTTTGACGGAGATAAAACCTATTATAACCCGGAAATGAGTAAACTAATCAATTCTATAATGCTTACTTGTGGTATGTATGATTATAGTGGCGAATATTCTCGTAAAGTTGGTTTTCCCTCAAAATCTGGTGTTGGTGGAGGAATTATGGGCGTTGTACCAGGAAAATACGGCATAGGAACCTTTAATCCTTCATTAGATAACCATGGAAACTCAGTTCCAGGAGTTTATATTATGGAAAGCTTAAGTAAAAAGTTAGATTTAAGTATTTTCTAAAAAAAATCTTTTATTTTACAAAATTAATTATCTTAGCATCGCCTAGAATTAAATAACTAACAATAATGAAAAATATAATCACTGCTTTATTTTTATTATTTTTGACAAGTTGTGGTATCGGTAATTATCCTTTAACAACTTTTTATGTAAAAAACACTTCTGATAAGCCAATTAATTTTAAAGCATCCGTTTTAAAATTTTCTCAATTGAATGGTTCTTATGTCATTACACAAAGTTTTGAAGTACCTCCCAATGATAGCCTTTTAGTAAGACAAGCTCATTACAAAAAAGATGCAGAAAATCCCCAAAATTGGTTTACTAAATTTGATATTTTTCCTGTAGATGGGATCTCTTTAAATGACCCTAATTTACCTGTTAACTGGAGAAAATATTTTAAAAATAGGAAACCTATTTTTACGTTTACTTTAAACCAATAATCTATGAAAAAAATATCATTTCTATTTTTAATTTTATTCCCTTTTCTAGTTTTTGCCCAGAATGAAAAAATTTTTGAACGTCTTTCTGCTATAGAAGATAATAATGGTAAAATTTGGTATAATATTGATGGATATAGTATATCTAAAGAGGTTTTCAATTCTGAATTTAATGAAAAGGGATTAAAAAAACTTTACCGAAAACATGCTATTACGAATGAAGACCAAAAAATTAAAAACGATAGTATTATAATTAATAACTTACATGTATTAAAAGAAAAAAAAATATCTGATAGCCTAATAGAAAAAAATTCTTATTATTTTCTAGAAAACCCAAATAAAAGCACTACTCTTATCTGGTTTGGTAAAACAGGGGATTCAGATTTATCTCTAGAACAAACTTTGGTCAATTTAATTATTGAAAATAAAATTCCTAAAGAGAATTTTAAATCTATGAATATTGAAATTCTTGATTTTGCAGGAAGACCTATAGATTTAGGTAAAAATAATTGTTATTGGACTTTTCTCAACACTGTACAATGTCCTGACTATGGAGAAATGAACTGGTCTATCCATAAAAGTTTAGTTAACGCAAAACAATCTATAAAAAATCAACTTCTTTTAACTTTATCAAGAAAAAGTGGAAAAATTGACTCTGAAGAATGGGTAGATGTTGAATTTGAAGGAGTATCAACCAAAGCAAAAAAGATAATTTACTCTTTTAAAGGCATTAAATCATTAATAACCAAAATATATGGAGGCAATACACTTACTATATATTATGTAGCTGATAAAGTGAGAGATAAATATATAAGTTGCGTATTAAGTTTTTGGAATGACGAAGCCAGCTCAACTGGCTTATCTCCTTTATTAGATAAAATAATGTCTTTAAAATAAATTATTTATTTCTTAATATCATGTTTAAATTAATTATTTCAACTAAAATTAATTTAAATTTCTATTATCTTATAATACAACTAATAAATAATCTTAATTTTTTTAGATGAAAAAGTCCTAACTTTGTTATATGAAATTTTTAGTTTTTGATACAGAAACCACGGGTTTACCGGCAAATGCCCATGCTCCTGTTTCTGATTCCGATAATTGGCCTAGAATGGTGCAAATTGCCTGGCAATTACATGATGAAAATGGAGATTTAATTGAAAACTATGACTTTATTATCAAACCTGAAGGGTATGACATTCCCTTTAATGCTCAAAAAATTCACGGTATCAGTACCGAAAAAGCATTAGCAGAAGGACATAATCTTAAAACGGTATTAGAGAAGTTTAATGCAGTATTGGCTGACAGTCCTATTTTAGTAGGACAAAATATAGCATTTGATATACCTATTGTTGGAGCAGAATTCTACAGGAAATCTATTCAAAATACCATTGCAAATCTATCTCTTATAGATACCGCTCGTGAAGGAACAGACTTTTGCGCACTACCCGGAGGAATCGGTGGCGGATTTAAGTTCCCTAAACTATCCGAATTGTATGAAAAACTATTCGGTTATAATTTTGACGAAGCACATAATGCGGCTGCAGACGTAAATGCTACTGCCCAAGCTTTCTGGGAATTAGTGAGACTTAAACAGGTTAGTCCTCAAAAATTGCATTTTACAGAAGAAGAGCTCAATACTTTTATCAAAAATCATCCGGAACCATTTCAACCTTTCGATATAGTAATCCGTCAACAGGTAAAAGATTTTAATGAACAATTAAAAGAAAAAAAAGAAGGAGATTATAAATCTGTAGAAAATATTAATTACTCTCATTTTTTTCATTTTCATAACCATTCCGTATATTCCATTCTTACATCAACCAGTAAACATTCGGACCTTATAAAAAAAACATTAGAGTATAATATGCCTGCTCTTGGTATTACAGATTCAGGAAATTTAATGGGAGCCTTTGCCTTTCTAAACGAAATAAAAAAAGCAAATGGATCTATTAAGGATCATAATAAAAAAGTAGAAGCAGGTGAAATTTCAGAAACTTTAAAAAAAGAAATACTTCCTATTATAGGATGTGAATTGTATATTTCTGAAAACTATTTACAAAATAAATTTACTAAAGATAATCCTGATCGCAGATATACCCAAATCCTGATTGCAAAAAATCATGATGGATTTAAAAATCTTTCCAAATTATCTACTTTGGGTTATAAATTAGGATTATATGCTGGTTTTCCAAGAGTTGGAAAAGAACTTATTGAGAAATATAAAGAAAACCTTATAGCCACAACCGGAGGTCTATCTTCTGAAATTCCGAGTCTTATCTTAAATGTTGGAGAAAAACAGGCGGAAGAAGCCTTTATCTATTGGTTAGGATTATTTGGTGATGACTTTTATGTAGAATTATTACGGCATCATTTAGATGAAGAAGAGCACCTTAATAAAGTATTAATTAAATTTGCAAATAAATACGGGGTTAAAGTTTTAGCACAAAACGATACTTTTTATATTAATAAAGAGGAAGCTGAAACCCAAGATATTTTACTCTGCATTAAAGATGGAGAAAAACAATCTACTCCTATCGGAAGAGGATTCGGAAAACGCTATGGACTTCCTAACAAGGAATATAATTTTAAATCTCAAAAAGAAATGGCTCAATTATTTGCTGATATGCCTGAAGCTATTGAAAATTTTGAAGATTTTATTAAAAAATTTGAACCTTATCAATTAACACGAGATGTATTACTTCCCAAGTTTGATATTCCTGAAGAATTTAAAGATCCTCAAGATCAAATCGATGGAGGTAAAAGAGGTGAAAATGCTTATTTAGCTTATTTAACTTGGGAAGGTGCTAAAAAAAGATATGGAAATAATCTACCTGTGGAAACCAAAGATCGTTTGGAATTTGAACTTGAAACTATCGCAAAAACAGGATATCCCGGATATTTTCTTATCGTACAGGATTTTACTTCCCAAGCCCGAAAAATGGGTGTATCCGTGGGTCCCGGAAGAGGATCTGCCGCAGGTTCTGCTGTTGCCTATTGTATAGGAATCACAAATATAGACCCTATTAAATATGATTTACTGTTTGAACGTTTTCTTAATCCCGATCGGGTTTCTCTTCCCGATATAGATATAGACTTTGACGACCGGGGACGTGAAAAAATTATACAGTGGGTAGTAGATAAATATGGAGAAAATCAGGTAGCCCAGATTATTACATATGGTACGCTGGCAGGGCGATCTGCCATACGGGATGCCGGGAGGGTTCTTGAATTACCTTTAAGTGATACCGATCGTTTATCAAAGAATCTACCCCCTAGCCTAAACCTTACCAAACTAAAAAATAAGTCTGAAAATGATCTGATTAAAGATTTTGGTAAAGAAGAGGTAGAACCGGTACTTCAACTCAAACATAAATTTGAAGCGGATGATCTTGAAGGAAAAGTTATACAGAATGCCTATCAGTTAGAAGGAAGTTTGCGTAATACCGGAGTACATGCCTGTGGTGTAATAATTACACCTGAAGATATAACCAATTTAATTCCGGTTGCCGTGGCTAAAGATTCATCATTACTCGTATCTCAGTTTGATAACTCTGTAGTGGAAAGTGCCGGATTATTAAAAATGGACTTTCTAGGACTTCGTACTCTTACAATTATTAGCGATACTATTGAAATTATCAGAAAACGTACAGGAGAAACTTTAAATCCTGATGAATTTCCTCTGGATGATGAAAAAACCTATGACATATTTAAAAACGGAAATACCGTAGGAATATTCCAGTACGAATCCCCTGGAATGCAAAAACATCTTAAAGCTCTTCAACCTGATAAGTTTGAAGATCTTATTGCAATGAATGCTTTATATCGTCCAGGACCGCTTCAATACATTCCCAATTTTATTAACCGTAAACACGGAAAAGAAGAAATTACTTATGACTTGGAAGATATGGAAGAATACCTTGCTGATACATATGGAATTACCGTATATCAAGAGCAGGTGATGCTTCTCTCTCAAAAGTTAGCCGGATTCAGTAAAGGAGATGCGGATGTGCTGAGAAAAGCTATGGGAAAAAAACAAATTGAAGTTCTTAATAAAATGGAGGCTCGATTTCTGGAAGGAGCTATTGAGCGAGGACATCCTGAAGATAAACTTAAAAAAATATGGGAAGACTGGAAAGCTTTTGCCCAATATGCCTTCAATAAATCTCATTCAACCTGTTATGCTTTTATTGCGTTTCAAACTGCTTATCTCAAAGCTCATTACCCTGCTGAATTTATGGCGGCACTACTCAGTAACAACTTAAATAACCTTAGTACGCTTACTTTCTTTATGGAAGAATGTAAAAATATGGGACTTGAAGTATTAGGTCCTGATGTGAATGAAAGTGACTATGAATTTACCGTAAATGAAAAGGGGGCTATTCGTTTTGGAATGGGAGCTATTAAAGGAATTGGTGAAAATGCTGTAGAAGCGGT
Organism: Apibacter adventoris; assembly: GCF_002964975.1. Lineage (GTDB taxonomy): Bacteria > Bacteroidota > Bacteroidia > Flavobacteriales > Weeksellaceae > Apibacter > Apibacter adventoris. Next base: position 89,627 of record NZ_PSZM01000043.1, read on the forward strand.
GGTTCATGAAAGACAAAACAAAGGTAAGTACAGTAATTTATTTGAATTTTTTGAAAGGACAGATTTAAAAAATATAAATAAAAAAGTATTAGAAAATTTAGTATTAGCCGGTGCTTTTGATGAATTAGCCAATAATAATAGAGCCCAATTTTTTATTGAAGAAAATGGCTCTAGTACTATAGAGAAACTGGTCAAATACGGAATTGCATATCAGGACAATAAAAATTCTGCTCAAAATTCTTTATTTGGAGATTTGGGAGATGAAGGTTTTGATGTAATGAAACCTGTAATACCCACTACAGAAGAGTGGAGTACAATGCATAAATTGAGTAAAGAAAAGGAAGTAGTAGGAATTTATATTTCCGCTCACCCTATGGATAACTATAAATATGAGATTGCCTTAATAAAGCCCAAAGATATAGCCGAAATTAACGAACACAAAGAAAATTATATTAATAAAGAAGTTTATATTGCTGGAATGATCACCCGTTTTGAGCATCGGGAAATTAATGATGGAAGAACAAGAGTTGCCTTTTTTGATGTGGAAGATAAAACAGGAACTATCTCATTGAAACTTAAAAAAAACTATCTGGATTTACAAAAATATCTGATTCCTAATTTATTCGTATTAATTAAAATAACCGTGGGAATGATTCGGGATAATGGTTTTGTCTACATCAATGTCCTAAATATGGAAGAACTTAGTGAAGTAATTAGTAAACATGCTAAAAAACTAACCATTAAAATAAACTTAGAGGATCTGGATGAAAATACATTAACAACACTAAACAAGGTATGTGATGAAAATTCAGGTTCAAAAGATATTCATTTTGAGATTATTGACAAAAAAAATAATATGTTTCTGGAATCTGCGTCTATGAATAAACGTGTGAATATTACTAAAGAAATTCTGGATGTAATTAAAGATGAATTATTTTTAGATTTTAAACTCAATTAATATATTATCTTTTTATGATTATATGTATATTAAATAATTAGTTTTTTTTTATAATTTACCAAAAAAAATTATAAGTATAAATCTAGCATGTATTTTTATACCATTTTGAATATTATTGCTTTTATGGAAAAATCCTATATAATTCTAACAAACATAGGATAAAGTAATAAAATTTTCCTCTTGTTAAATTTAATTAATCAAAATTACTAATAATTATAACAATTCATTTTTAAATATAAAATAAATTATATTAATTTATAATTAAAAATAGCTGATTGTTTATTTTATTAAAAAACAAAATATAAATTAAACAACCAATCAAGTCTTATATAATTAAAATCATTTGTTTTCTCTCATTAATTATAAGTATATTTACAAGGAAATATTTATATTATTTCACATATAAATAAATGATCCTTTATGACTAAAATATGTTCTTTTTTCCCGGAATTCAAATCTGTTATTAAGCTCATAATTCCTAATTCAAAAGCAGAATATTTTTTATTATTCCTTTTTATTATTCTTTATTACCCCTTAGGAATATACTTAAGTTTAAATACTGATATAATTGATGAAAAATATGTTTTTGACCTTTATTTTAGTTTTGATAATGCTGTAAACATGTATTATGGAGTAAGAGGGCAGGAAACCCATCCATTAAGTTATACTTTTTATCTGCCTATACGAGCCATTTATTTAACTCTGGATTACTTTTCTTATAATAGTAAAATATTTACTCTTTTTGTAACTTTTCTCTGCTCTGCATTAATTTCTTATTCTAATCTTTTTGTTTTTAAATACCTGAAAAATATAATTAAATTAAATGTTAAATATTGTTACAGTATTACACTATTTTATGCTTTTTTCAGCGGCAACATAATTCTTTCTTTTACACCTGATTCTTTTACTTTTACTTTATTTTTATTATCTATGAACGCTTATATTGCTTCTTATTTAATTACTAAAAATAAAATTCTTAGTTATGGATATTATTTAGTTTCAGGAGTATTAATTGGAGGACAGACAATTACAAACCTTTCTAAAGTTCTTATTCCTGTCTTGTTTGAAAAAAAACTAGTAAAGAAAAATTTATCTTATTTTTTAAAAAAAATATCACTACTATCTTTAATTTTTTTAATCATACTTATACTCATTCCATATAAATTTAATTTATATTCTTTTATTGCCAACAATGTAGTTCGCCAAAGAGTTTTTAAAGTAAAAGATTTTTCAATTTTTGATTCTTTTATTTCTTATTTCTTTGGTGGAAACATGCTTCTTCCTTCTTTAAAAATTGACAATAGCCCTTGGAAATGGATAACCCATCAGGGTATTTATCTTAATTTTTATAATTCAACATACCAATATATTTTTGTTTTTTCTGTTTTAGGACTTATTTTATGGTCCATAAATAAAAACATAAAAAACAAATTATTATGGATTTTATTGTTGAGCTGGGGTATTGATATTTTCTTATTAATTGTTTTCAAACTTAGTCTAAATGAAAGTTTTATTTATGGAGGTCATTTTATATTTGTTATTCCGTTAATAATCGGTTGGTTATTTTATAAATTAAAAAATAGTTTTCAAAAAATACTTAATTATATTCTTATATTATATATTTTAATATTAATTTTTAATAATGGATGTAGAATATATCAGTTTATTCAATTAGCAGAATATATATGTCCTAATCCATAATTACTATATTATTGGCTTGAAAAAATTGATTTAATATTTTACATGAATTTTACTAATAAATTATTAATTACTTTTAATATATTTATCCCAAAAAATAAAAACACAACTTTAATATCTAATTTTAATTCAATATTATATATAATTAATTTTCTCCATATAGAATCTCAACGATTATTACCAATTATTAAAGTACATGCTTTTTCATATAATATGTATATTTACTTTCAATTATTTTATTTTAAGTATAAATAAACGATCATTTATGTCTAAATTAAGTTCATTTTTCTCAGAATTCAAATATATTTTTAAGCTTTTAAATCCTAATTCAAAAGCTGAAATTTTATTATTTTTATTTTTTATTATTCTTTATTATCCCCTTGGAATATACCTAAGTTTAGATACTTGTATAATAGATAAAAAAGATTTTTATGATCTTTATTTTAGTTTTGATAATAATGCCTTCATGTTTGCTGGATCTCATGACTATGAGACTCATCCTTTGAGTTTCGTATTCTTTTTACCTATGCGCTTTATTTATTTGACATTAGATTTCTTTTCTTTTAATCATAAAATATATATCCTTTTTAGTACTTTTTTTTGTTCTTTATTTGTTTCTTATTCCAATTTATTCGTATTTAAATATCTAAAAAATATAATTAAATTAAATGTTAAATATTGTTATAGCATTATATTATTTTATGCTTTTTTTAGTGGTAACATAATCCTATCTTTTACTGCTGATTCTTTTACTTTTAGTTTATTTTTATTATCTATGAATATTTATATAGCTTCATATTTCATTGCGAATAAAAAAATTCTTAGTTATGGATATTATATAATTATAGGAACTTTTATCGGAGGTCAGACTATTACAAACCTACCTAAAGCAATTGAACCTATATTGTTTGAAAAAAAATTTACTCATAAAAATTATCCTTATTTTATAAAAAAAACATGTTTAATTACTTTTATTTTATCTTTAATTATACTTATTCCTTTTAAATTTAATTTATATTTTTTTATACTCCAAAATATAGATAGGAAAAATGTATTTAAAATGGAAAATTTTTCAATTTTTGATTCTTTTACTTCCTATTTCTTTGGAGGAAACATGCTTCTTCCTTCATTAAAAATTGATAATAGTCCATGGAAATGGATTCCCAATCAGGGTATTTATCTTAATTTTTATGATTCGATATTTCAATATCTTTTTGTTTTTTCTGTTTTAGGACTTATTTTGTACGCTATATTCAAAAACTTTAAAAACAAATTATTTTGGATTTTATTGCTAAGCTGGGGAATTGATATTTTCATATTAATTGTTTTTAAACTCAATCTTTCTGACAGTTTTATGTATGGGGGACATTTTATATTTGTTATTCCGTTACTAATCGGTTGGTTATTTTATAAATTAAAAAATAGTTTTCAAAAAATACTTAATTATTTTCTTATATTATTGATTTTAATATTAATTATCAATAATGGATTCAGAATATTTCAGTTTATTCAATTAGTAGAAAATTTATGTTCAAATCTTTAGTTTTAATATTTATTATTTTTATTGTGCATTATAATATTAATTTATTTTTAATAAAATATCAACTGAATTATTAATTAATAATATTTTTTTTTTATCAATAGCTTCCTAAAAATAAAATAAAAAAAATTAAAATCTACGTTGTTTTATTTTATCTTTAAATGCTCTATTATTAAGCATTATAATAAATCTCTATCAATAAAAAGTTATATCTACAAAAATTTACTTTTTTAAATATTCTCCTTTAAACATTTTTAAGATATTCTTTAATAATAAAATATCACAATTCCTACAAAGTAAAACTTATAATCATAATATTTTGTCTATAACAATAGTATTTATAAGTGAATATTCATATTTAGAGTTATGTAATAAGAGTTTTCCTAAAATAAACAATTTAATACATATTAATTATAAATTTAAATCCACTAAATGGTCTCAAAATATTATAATCTTATATTTAATAAATGATATCACAACTAAGGCTCTAAATATGATTTATATTTTAATTAATGTAAATTAAATATAATTTTTTATAATCTATGTATTTTTGACAATTTAAAATAAAACGACCTTATAGCCATAATTATTATTGCTGAAAAACCTCCTATTGCTGTAGCTATTATTCTATCAAAAGCTATTTCTAGTTCTGGTTTCCCCGTAAATGAAAACATCAAAACTGCAGAAATAGTTATAAAAGTAGTTAATATTGCATAGGTTTGATTAGAAAATACATAACATAAATATAAAGAAACAATGATTTCAGCAGTCATAACATATTTTGAAGAATTTAATAAGACTAAACCTGTTGCTATAACAATACCTATAAAAGTTCCTAATAATCTATTTTTTGCTCGTTTAAAAGTATCCATAAAATCAGGTTTTAAAATAACTAAAGCTGTCATAGTCGCCCAATAATAATATTGAATTTTAAAAAAATAAATAAATATAAAACATATAAATATAGTTAATGCTGCATATACAGCAGCTGCATGAAAACGTATTTTTTTATCTATATCCTCATATATATTTTTCAAAATTTTAGCCATATTTTTAGGTTGAATTATATTCCTATGAAACGAAAACTTTCTTAATAGAAAAATAATACAAGCACATTGAAATAAACCTCCTACCATGATTAAACAACACCTAAGTACTGCTGAGTATAAATTTCCGGCATAATAACCCGCTACAAAATAAGCAATTGCCCATTGTAATAATATCCACCAAGCATTTTGATCAATTAACCCTACCAATGAACATAAACAAGCAAAAAACATACTTCCAATAACATATATTATATAATAATTTCCGGATATAGAACCCAATCCTGCACATAAACTCATACCAATAACAGCAATAATCATAGGGGCAAAAGGATATCTTAATATTTTTTTATTTGCACCATATCCTGCTGTTACAGCTCCACTTGCTGCTATACTGGCATATATAATATTATTACATATAAATCCAACTATATAAATGATTAATATACCTGGTAAAGAATACAAAGCAATTAATAGATCTTTTTTAGTCTCTTCTTTTAATGAAAATTTATTTATAATATTTCCGAATTTCATAAAAGCTAATATTTTATATTAACATTTACATGTACATTTAAACATACAAACACAAAAGTAATAATTACAAGCATATTTTATCCCTTTTTTATATTAAATTAAATTTGGATAAATATATTTGGACAGAATTTTGTATAGACTTAAGTTATGGAAAATATAGAAATACAATATTATAAGACTACTTTAGGAGAACTAATTATTGGTAGTTTTAATGATAAATTATGCTTATGTGATTGGAAATACCGAAAAGGTAGAGATTCTGTAGACCATAGAATTAAAAATTTTCTTAAAGCCAATTATTTGGAGCAATCTTCTCCTGTAATTGAAAAAACTATTTTTCAACTGGAAGAATATATAAATAAAAAAAGGGAAAGTTTTAGTATTCCATTAATTCTTTGTGGTTCGGAATTTCAAAAATCTGTCTGGAAAGAATTAGCTCATATACCTTATGGTAAAACTTATACTTATCTTCAACTTTCCAAAAACTTAAAAAATATTAAAGCTATCCGTGCAATAGCATCTGCTAATGGGGCAAATGCTATATCAATAATTATTCCTTGCCATCGGATTATTGGTAGCAATGGTGATCTAGTGGGTTATGCAGGCGGATTGGCTACTAAAAGAAAATTATTACAAATTGAAAGTAGTTATTTTCAAGAATCTTTATTTTAATGAAAATTATGAGGTTTTTTATACAAAATATTCTTTCTATTTAAATATGTATAAAACATCTCGAACTGTCATTTATCCATTTTAATCATAATATTCTTCTGTACACAAAATAAGTAAGTTTACTATTTTATATAGATAATTTTTTATTTTTTGTCTTCAGATATCCATTAATACATATAGCAATAATCATTACAGTGGTAGAAATATAAAATACAGAGCTCATAGCTTCTGTATCTTTCCATATAATAAATGCTATTAATATGGAGTATATAGGCTCCATATTGACAGAGAGCATAACGGTAAAAGGTGTTATATATTTCATCAAATTCATGGTAGCTATCATAGGAAAACTTGTCAATAAACTTCCTAATACTAAAATCCATAAAATATCTATCCTTTCAATATTTGCAATAGCCATCCAATTTTTCTCAAAAAACATGAAAAAATTTAATATAACAAATCCTCCTAATAATTCATAAAACGTAATTACAGATGAAGCTCCTTTATTACTCATATATCCATTAATTACGGAAAATAATGCGGAAAGAAAAGCACAGGTTATTCCCATAATTATTCCTTTCCAATATTTAACTTCTGTTTTAAATATTAACCCTATACAAATGATAATAATAATGCTAAGAAGAATTTCTGTTATTTTCAATTTTCTCCTGAATATAATAGGTTCTAAAAAAGCTGCAAAGAGGGTTCCTGTAGATAAAGTTGCTGTAGCTATAGATATGTTTGATATTTTTATAGCCCCATAAAATAATATCCAATGAGTTCCAATTATGGTACCAGTTCCTAAAAGCTGTAACATAAGTCTTTTACTTATAAGTAAGCTTTCTTTAGTATAAAAACATATATAAATAAAAATAAAGAGTTCAGCAATTAATATTCTCCCCCATACTAAAGGCACGGCATTTAAATTAATTAGCTTTCCTATTACCCCCGTAAAGCCCCATAAAAAAACTATTAATTGTAATTTAACCGTAGCTGAAAATCTCATTATTTTTCTAAAATGCCGGCAAATATAATAATCCATTTATTAAATTTGTTAAAAAAATATATAATATTTTATGGGGTTTATAGATGTTTTTTTATTGCCAAGTGCATGGATAGCTTTCCTAACTCTTGCATTTTTAGAAATAGTTCTTGGAATTGATAATATAGTATTTCTTTCAATCGTAACTTCTAAATTATCAAATGAGCAACAGCCAAAAGCTCGAAGAACAGGAATGTTACTCGCCATGTTTTTTCGTATAGGTTTACTTTTTGGAATTTCTTTTGTTATGAGTTTAACAAAACCTATTTATACTTTTAATACTTCATGGTTAGATGGTAGTATTTCCGGACAAAGTATTATTGTTTTTTTGGGTGGGTTATTCTTACTTTATAAAAGTGTAACTGAAATTCATCATAAACTTGAAGGGATAGATGAAACACATAATAATTCAAAAGCTAAAAATAGTTTTATATCAGCTATTGTTCAAGTTGTTGCCTTAGATATTGTATTTTCTTTTGATAGTGTATTAACAGCTGTAGGTTTAGTCAGTTTTAAAGAATTTGGATATGAGGGCGCTATGGGAATTATGATATTAGCTGTCATAGCTTCGGTAATGATTATGTTATTTTTTGCTGAGCCTGTTAGTAATTTTGTAAATTCTCACCCAACTATTCAAATTTTAGGTTTATCTTTTCTTATTTTAATAGGAGTTATGTTAATAACTGAAGCTTCTCACTTATCTCATTTAAAAATATTTAATACTGAAGTAGGCTCTATTCCTAAAGGTTATTTGTATTTTGCTATTGCTTTTTCACTTTTTGTTGAGTTTATAAATTTAAAATTAAATAAAAAGAAATCTACTCCTGTTCATCTTCATGATTCAGAAATAATAAATAAATAAAAAGAAGGATTATTTAATATTATAAAACTTCTTTTTTAAAAACATAATTAATATTTTAATTTACTTCATAATCAATTGCTACTCTTTGATCAATTACGGTTTTAATAAACTCAACAACCTTCAAATGTTCCGGATGATTGGCGTAAATATTTAGTTCTTCAAAAGAATTAAAATGTGTATCCAATAAGACATCAAAATTATTCTGGGGAGCTATGTCCATATTAAAACTAACTTGTATAAATTTCAGTTCTTTAATTATATTCTTTAATGCTTCTAAATCTTTTTTAATTTTACGAGCATTTTCTTTTTTATCAGCTTCTTTAAGCTTCCACATTACGATATGATGTATCATTTTTATTTTATTATTTTTTTGCAAATTACTATTTATCTCTGTTTTAAATATTATATATAGTCTATATTTATTAAAAAAATTAATTTTACAAAATTGTATCTTACTTATTTTAATATTAATTGCCAAGATTCAACATCGATCAGTTTATTAAATTTTTTTCCTGATTCTTTAAATATTCCTACCCTATGAAAGCCAAATTTTTTATGTAATCTTTGACTTTCCTTGTTAGGTAAAGAAATAACTCCTATTAATGAATGGATATTAATTTTTTCCGATTCTTTTATCAATGCTAATAGTAAACTACTACCAATTCCTTTGCCTATCTCATCATTTTTTAAATAAATACTGGTTTCCAGCGTAATGTCATATGCAGATCGTTCCCTCCAGTTATTTACATAAGCATATCCAATAATATAATTATCTTCTTCATATACTATATAAGGGTATCCTTTTACTAATACTTTTTCTATTCTTTTAGTAATATCTACTGCTGTTACTTTCTGCTCTTCAAAGGTAATTATCGTATCTTTAATATAGTAATTATAGATATCAGCTATTTCCTGTGCATCCGATAATTTTACAGATCTAATCATAACCATTACAATTAATTATACTTTTTTTTTTATTAAGTACCCCACCCTTCCCTATCCAAACTTCGATATTGTATTGCTTCTGCTATATGATGAGGCTGTATATTTTCACAATTTTCAAGGTCTGCAATAGTTCTCCCAACACGTAATATTCGATCATAGGCTCGGGCTGATAAATTTAATTTTTCAATAGCAGATTTTAATAGTTTTTTTGAGTTTTCATCTAATTGACAATATTTATCTAATTGTTTGGGACCTATTTGAGCATTATAATGAATTCCATCCGCGTTTTGATATCTTTCAGATTGTATATTTCTTGATTTTGTTACCCTTTTTCTAATTTCCAAACTACTTTCTCCCTTTCTCTTATTAGAAAGATCATCAAATGGTACTGGCGATACTTCTACATGTATATCTATTCTATCTAATAAAGGTCCAGAAATTTTATTCATATACCGTTGCATTTCCATTAGTGAACTGGTATTTTTTGGATCATCTGGAAAATATCCAGAAGGAGATGGATTCATGGATGCTACTAACATAAAACTGGAAGGATAAGTTATAGTAAATTTTGCTCGGGAAATAGTAACCACCCGATCTTCTAATGGCTGGCGCATAACTTCCAACACTTGTCTATTAAATTCAGGTAATTCATCTAAAAAAAGTACCCCATTATGAGAAAGTGATATTTCACCAGGTTGAGGATAACTTCCTCCTCCTACCAAAGCTACGCCTGATATGGTATGATGAGGAGAACGAAATGGCCGCACAGTTAATAAAGATGATTCTGATTCTAATTTTCCTGCTACACTATGAATTTTAGTAGTTTCTAATGCTTCCGAAAGAGTTAATGGGGGTAAAATGGAAGGCAATCTTTTTGCCAACATCGTTTTTCCACTTCCCGGGGGACCAATTAATAAAACATTATGCCCCCCTGCGGCAGCAACCTCTAAAGCTCTCTTAACATTTTCTTGCCCTTTAACCTCAGCAAAATCATATGGAAATTTATCTATATTCTCAAAAAATTCCTCTCGAGTATTAACTATTGTAGGCATTATTTTTTTTTCCTTGTCAAAAAAGTCAATTACTTCTTTTATATTATCCACCCCATAAACCTCTAAATCATTAACAATAGCAGCTTCTTTTGAATTCTTTTTAGGTAAAAAAAAACCTTTAAATCCTTCTTCCCTAGCCTTTATAGCGATTGGTAAAACTCCTTTTATGGGTTGTAAAGATCCATCTAAAGAAAGCTCACCCATAATTAAATATTTATCTATATCTTTTGCCTTAATCTGTTCGGAAGCTGTTAATATACCCATAGCAATTGTTAAATCATAAGCAGAGCCTTCTTTCCTTAAATCAGCTGGAGCTAAATTAACGGTAATTTTTTTCCCTGGCATTTTATAGCCACAATTTTTCAATGCTGCTGATATCCTGTGTGCACTTTCTTTTATTGCCATATCTGGCATTCCTACTAATTGATAACCCACCCCATTATCAATATTTACTTCTACAGTTATTATTTGAGCATTCACTCCATATACTGCACTCCCATAGGTTTTTACTAACATTTGTATTTTTTTTTGATAATTTTAGTTTATTTTAATTAAAAAACTATTTAGAAGCTGCATTTACTAACTTCATATACCAATCTGATAATTGTTTTTGTTTCTCCTTACTCAATTTATTTTTTATTTCTTGCATTTCTGTATCTATATCATTAGCCCTAATTTGCAATTCTAATATTTCGTCAGGATTATTAGAGCGATTAGCCTCTGCTATTTGCTCAAAATATTTTTTCACTTTTTTCACAAAAGCATCTGCTTCTTTATCATTAAATTGAGGAATATCCGTTTTTATTGGTTCTAAATCAATAGTATTCGAGATAGTTATTTCTTTATTTTCAACCACAGTAGTATCTAATTTTTTCATTACAGAAGTTTCTAAATCATTAGTTATTTTATCTTTTTTACAAGATAAAAAAAATAGGATACAAGAGATAAGTACTATATTAAATGATCTCATAGATATTATTTTAAATTTTATGTAAAAATACAATAAAAATATATGTAAGAATAAGTGTTTAACAGCAATCTGATTTTTTTAATTAAAAAAACACACATTTTATTTAGTAATAAAACATTACATTTGCACCGAAATTTAATATCTTATATGCAATCAATCAGAAACATCGCAATTATTGCCCACGTCGATCATGGAAAAACAACCTTAGTAGATAAAATAATTCAAGCATGCCATGTGGTAGAAAAAAATGAAGGAGATTTGATCTTAGACAATAATGATTTAGAGAGAGAAAGAGGAATTACAATTTTATCTAAAAATGTATCGGTAAATTATAAAGGAGTAAAAATCAACATAATAGACACTCCAGGGCATGCTGATTTCGGAGGAGAAGTAGAACGGGTATTAAAAATGGCTGATGGAGTACTTTTACTTGTTGATGCATTTGAAGGACCAATGCCTCAAACCCGTTTTGTTCTGAGCAAAGCTATAGAGTTAGGGCTTAAACCTATTGTAGTTATAAATAAAGTTGATAAAGAAAATTGCCAGCCTGAACATGTTCATGATCAAGTGTTTGAATTAATGTTTAATTTAGATGCTACAGAAGAACAACTTGATTTTGAAACTGTATATGGCTCTTCTAAGCAAGGATGGATGTCAGGAGATTACAAACATCCTACCGATAATATAGATTACTTATTAGATAAAATTATAGAATTAATTCCTGAAGCGCCATATGTGGAAGGTACTCCCCAAATGCAAATAACTTCATTGGACTTTTCTAGTTTTGTTGGAAAAATAGCTATTGGAAGAGTATACCGTGGAGATTTATATCCCGGCAAAGACTATACTCTTTGCCAAGAAGATGGAAAAAATAAAAAAATAAGAATTAAAGAACTACAAGTTTTTGAAGGTTTAGGTAGAAAATCTGTAGAATCCGTCCGAAGTGGAGATTTATGCGCTGTAATTGGTGTAGAAGGCTTTGATATAGGAGATACAATCGCTGATATTAATACTCCTGAAGCCCTTCCTAGAATCTCTATTGATGAACCTACCATGAGTATGCTATTTACTATTAATACTTCTCCTTTTTTTGGAAAAGAAGGCAAATATGTTACTTCCAGACACCTAAGAGATCGATTAATGAAAGAAACAGAAATAAATTTAGCTCTTCGAGTAGAAGAAACCGACTCAGAAGATAAATTTAATGTTTTTGGAAGAGGTATTCTTCATTTATCCGTATTAATTGAAACAATGAGAAGAGAAGGTTATGAATTGCAGGTAGGACGTCCTAGGGTCACAATTAAAGAAATTGATGGAGTAAAACATGAACCTTTTGAACATTTGGTTATTGATGTACCTGATTCTGTAGCAGGAAAAGCTATTGAATTAGTAACTCAAAGAAAAGGAGAATTAAAAATTATGGAACCAAAAGGAGATTTACAACATTTAGAATTTGACATTTCTTCCAGAGGTCTAATTGGATTAAGAAATTTACTCCTTACAGCTACTTCCGGTGAAGCTATTATTAATCACAGATTTAAAGATTTTGAACCTATGAAAGATATAATTCCTCAAAGACAAAATGGATCTTTAGTCTCGTCTGAAACGGGTCAGGCTCTAGCTTATGCCATTGACAGATTACAAGATAGAGGAAAGTTTTTTATTGAACCAGGAGATCAAATCTATAAGGGACAAATTGTTGGTGAACATAGTAGAGATAACGACTTAGAAGTTAATCTTATTAAAGGAAAAAAGTTAACAAATGTAAGAGCATCCGGTACCGACCAAGCAGCCAAAATTTTTCCAAAAGTTGAATTTTCATTGGAAGAATCTATGGAATATATTAAAGATGATGAATATTTAGAAATAACCCCTAAAAGTCTACGAATGAGAAAAATATAATTTTTCATATAGATTATAATATAAAAAACACCTTAAATGATTAAGGTGTTTTTTTATTATCTATTACCTACTTATAATAAAGATTGTAGTTTTTCAACTAACTTTTCTTTGGGCTGAACTCCTACAACTTTATCTACAACTTCTCCATTTTTAATAAATAAAAGTGTAGGAATATTTCTAATTCCATATTCCACTGGAATTTCTTGGTTGGAGTCTATATCTAGTTTAACCACTTTTATTTTTCCCTTAAATTCTTCAGATAATTCCTCAACAATTGGAGATAAACTCCTACAAGGGCCACACCATTCTGCCCAAAAATCTACCAAAACCGGTGTATTGGAACTTAATACTTCTTCTTTGAAAGATTGATCAGTAATTTCTATTGCCATATTTACTATATTATTTAAATTATTTTACTTTATTGGTATTATTAAAAAAAATTATAATAAACTCACCATTTTCTTATTTTATATACATATCAAAAAATAAACAAATTATATTATAACACAAAAAACATAAGATTAATCCTAATTATATTTAATGAAAAAATATAAAATTAAACTTATTTTTACAAAATATGAAGTATTTCATATATAAGTTATAAACCACTAATTTTCATAAAAAAAATTTTATATTAAAAATATTATATAATTTTTTTTTTTAGAAAAAAAATGTATCTTTGCACCAATAATTAGTTGTTCTTTAATAAAGTTTTTTAGTGTTAATTAAGCCCTTTCAAATATATTTTGAAAGGGTTTTTAAATATCCACTACGCAAAGTACTCTTTTAATCTCTGTAAAAAACTATTGCAAAGGTATTTAAAAAGCTGTTATTAATAATCGAAAAAATAATTTTTTACTTATTTAATAATAAATATTATTTATTATTAATATTAAATGATAATTCATAGTTTTGATAAATGAATTTACATAAAAACAAAATTGTTGAGTATAGAGATTTACATGAAATATCTTTTAATGAAGCTTGGGATATTCAGAATAAATTATTAGAATCCATTATCAATATTAAAATAAAAAACAAAAAAAATATTGACGAAAAAAAGGATTTAACTCCAAACTATTTTTTATTTGTTTCCCATCCTCATATTTATACATTAGGAAAAAGTGGAAATTCAAACAATTTACTTATCAATGAAAACAAACTTCTTGAAATTAATGCTAAATTTATAAAAACAAACCGAGGAGGAGATATTACTTATCATGGGCCCGGGCAAATAATTGGTTATCCTATCTTAGATTTAGAGAACTTTTTCACAGATATCCATAAGTATATGAGAAATTTGGAAGAAGTGATAATTAAAACTATCAGTGATTATGGTATAAAGGGAGAAAGGTCTTTGGGTGAAACTGGAGTTTGGATAGATACAGGTAAACCGTATGCAAGAAAAATATGTGCTATGGGGGTTAAAGCAAGCAGATGGGTAACTATGCATGGCTTTGCTTTAAATGTAAATACAGATTTAAACTATTTCAATAATATTATTCCCTGTGGTATTAAAAATAAAGCTGTAACTTCAATTGAAAAAGAATTAGGTTATTCTATTGATATGAATGAAGTTAAAAATAAAGTAAGAAATTATTTTGCTGATGTTTTTGAATTAGAATGGAAATAACTGTCCTTTTTAAGGTCTTTTTAAGTTCCTTTTAAAGATTTTTTTAAGCTTAATAATACATTTTTGTATATTGAAAATATATACAATATGCAAAAGTCATTATTTTGTTTTTCCCTTTTATTGTTTGTTAATTTTTTTTACACACAGAATAAAAATCTGACTCTTGCTGATGCAGATGATCTACTGATCAAAAATAACCTATCTCTTTTAGCAGCTAGATATGAAGTAGATATGGCGGAAGCAAATAAAATTCAAGCAAGATTATTTGATAACCCTGATATTTCTTTTCAAGTTCCTGCTTATTCTAAAGATAAGGGGTGGTTTGATTTAAACGGAGATTACGAATTAACATTACAACAAGCTATTAAAATTGCAGGTAAAAAAAAATCAGGAGTTAACCTAGCTGAATCACAAAAACAATTAGCAAATTGGCAATATGAGCTACTTGTTAAACAATTAATATATGCTGTTCACAATAGTTATTTTACCATTTATTATTTACAACAATCAATCAATAAAACCAGTGTAGAAATAGAGAAAATTAAAACTATTATCGATGCTTTACAAGTACAATACAAAAAAGGAAATGTAACTCTTAACGAAGTTATAAGAATGACAGCATCTTATAATTCCTTATCATCCGACGTACTTGAATTACAAAATACAATATCTGGCGAACAAAATAATTTAAGAACCTTATTATTAATAAAACCTGAATATGAACTTACTCCAACACCTACTACCACCGAACTGAATAAATATTCTTTACAATTAATAAATCTGAATGATGCTATAGATAAATCTATGGCTCAACACCCCGAAATTAAAATAGCTGAAGCAGAAATTTACATGAATCAAATGCAATTAAAATATGAAAAAAAACAAGTTATTCCCGATTTGCAATTAGGTATAGGTTTTAGTAAAAACGGAGAATATGTTAAAAATGAAACTCTTGCTAATATAGGTTTTAGTATTCCTATTTTTAATAGAAATCAAGGAAATATAAAAAACGCAGAATACAAAATAAAACAGTCAGAAATAGAAAAAAAGAATCAGGAAAATATCATATCTAATCAAATAAAATTATCATTTGAAAAAATTAAAGCTCTTGAAAACCGTTATTCTCATTTAGATCCTGAATTTGAGAAGCAATTTGATTTTCTAATGACAAGTGTTTCTGACAATTACATGAAAAGAAACTTATCTTTACTAGAGTTTACAGATCTTATAGAAACTTATCATGAACAAATAATACAACTAAACAATTTAAAACTTCAGAAACTACTGGCTTACGAAGAATTAAACTATAACACCGGTTATGCTATTTTTAATAATAATGTTATAAAACCTATAAATTAATGATCTCTTTAAAAAAATACCTTATAGCTATCTCTTTTATATCAATATTATCCTGTACAAATAAAAAGGAAATTGACGAAGATAATTCCGGATTCGTTCTTTCTAAAGAAATGTTAAATAAACTTGAATTTTCAACAGTTACTTATAGTCCGGTTATAAATGAACTAAAAGTATTTGGTAAAGTAACTACAGATCCTGACAAAACAGTTGATGTATTTCCTGCCGTAGGAGGGAAAGTATCTATGGTGAATGGACAGTTAGGAGATTACGTCCAAAAAGGTCAAATACTTGCTGTGCTTAAAAGTACAGAAGTTGCCGGATATAGAAAAGATATGCTAGATGCTCAAGCAGATTTACTTGAAGCTCAAAAAAATTTGCAAGTAGCCTCAGACATGTTTAAAGGAAAATTGGCAACAGAAAAAGATGTAATTTCCGCAAAAAAAGATGTTGAAACAGCACAAGCTGAAATACAAAGAATCAAACAATTATATAATATTTATAATTTGGGTAGTAATAATACTTATTATGTAAAATCTCCTATTAGTGGATTTATTACAGCAAAAGATATCACGCCAGATATGTTAATAAGAAGTGATAGAGCTGAAAGTATTTTTACTGTATCTCAAATTAATAATGTATGGGTTATGGCTAACATCAGCGAAAGTAACATTAGCCAAATTAAATTAGGTTGTGAAGCAGATATACAAACTTTGAGTTATCCTGATAGAGTTATACAAGGAAACGTTGATAGAATATTCAATATTATTAATCCTGATACAAAATCTATGCAGGCTCGTATTCAGTTACCCAATCCTGGATATATACTCAAGCCTGAAATGAATGCTACAGTAACACTTAAAATTAAAGAAGATCGTAATATGCTTACGATACCATCTAGTTCTATAATATTTGATAATGATAGAAATTATGTTTTAGTCTATTACAATAACAAACATATTGAAGTCACCCCTATAAATATATATGAGCAAAATGATAAAACAGCTTATATAGAAAGTGGACTTCAATCTGGTCAAAAGATAATTACAAAAAATGCTTTATTAATATACCGAGCCCTTACAGGTAATTAGTCATAATTTCAAATTTAATTACAAATTCATATTCAATTATCTTATTATGAATAAATTCATCAAAGGAATTCTCACTTTCTCATTAAAAAATAAATTCTTTACTTTTTTCTGGGTACTCATACTTATAATAGCAGGTATTATATGCTTTAAAAACACACCTATTGACGCATTCCCCGATGTTACTAACACACAAATAGTTATCATCACAAAATGGAATGGACGGAGTGCAGAAGAAGTAGAACGTTTTGTTACAACTCCTATTGAAGTAGCTATGAATTCTGTACAAAAAAAAGCAAGCGTTCGTTCCGTAAGTATGTTTGGACTTTCTGTAATTAAGATAATTTTTAATGACAATGTAGATGATTTTTTTGCCAGACAACAGGTAAATAATCAACTTTCTACAATTGACTTCCCGGAAGGGGTATCTCCAGAAGTGCAACCTCCTTATGGTCCCACCGGAGAAATATATCGTTATGTTCTCTCCAGTAAAACTGAAAATACCCGAGATCTACTAACATTACAAAATTGGGTACTTGACAGACAGTTACGTTCTGTTCCCGGAGTTGCTGATATTAATGTATTTGGGGGACAAGATAAAATATATGAATTACACGTTGATCCCTCCAAACTTATTAAGTACGATTTATCTCCTTTAGAAGTGTATGAAGCTGTAAATGGAAGTAATCTAAATGTAGGTGGAGATATTATTGAAAAAAACGATCAGGCATTTGTTGTTAGAGGAGTAGGATTATTAGATAATAAAGAAGATATTAAAAATATTATTATTAAAAGTGAAAGCGGTAATCCCATATTAGTAAAAAATGTGGCTTCAGTAGTAGAAACCAGTATGCCTAGGGTTGGACAGGCTGGATACCAAAACAAAAAAGAAAATCAGAATGATGTAGTAGAGGGTATTGTTGTTATGCGTAAAGGAGAGAACACTTCTGAAGTATTAAAAGCATTAAAACAAAAAATCAGTGAAATAAAAAAAACAACAATTCCTGCAGATGTTCAAATGAAAACGGTTTATGATCGTGATAATCTAATGGACTATTGTATGCATACCGTATCTCATAATTTAGTTGAAGGAATAGTATTAGTAACTGTGATTGTTTTTCTTTTTATGGGTGACTGGAGAACTACTATCATTGTATCAATCGTTATTCCTTTAGCCTTACTTTTTGCTTTTATATGTCTTAGAATAAAAGGAATGAGTGCTAATCTTATTTCTTTAGGGGCAATAGATTTTGGAATTATCATTGACGGAGCAGTCGTTATGGTAGAAGGAATATTCGTTACTTTAGATCATTTAGCTAAAAAAAGAGGAATAGAAACTTTTAATAAATTAAGTAAACTGGGATTAATAAGATCTACGGGTACAGAACTTGGCAAAGCCGTTTTTTTCTCGAAACTTATTATTATTACAGCATTGATGCCCATATTTGCCTTTCAAAAAGTTGAAGGAAAAATGTTTTCTCCCCTAGCATGGACACTAGGATTCGCATTATTAGGTGCACTTATATTTACTCTTACATTAGTTCCTGTATTATCCTCAATTCTTTTAAATAAAAATGTCAAAGAAAAACATACCTTTCTTGTAAGAATAATTAATAAATATATATTTTCTGCATTCAGATGGTGTTATCATTACCAAAAAAAGAGTATAACTATTGCTTTTATCATATTAATACTTACCTTATTTTCAACCCGATGGTTGGGTACAGAATTTTTACCTAAATTGAATGAGGGAGCTTTATGGGTTACTGCCGAAATGCCAATGAGTACGAACCTTTCTGAATCCATGAAAATTACAGAAGCACTTAGGAATAAACTCTTAGAATTTCCGGAGGTAAATGAAGTTATATCCAATACTGGGAGATCTAATGACGGAACTGATCCTAACGGATTCAATTTCACTCAGTTTCAAGTAACATTAAAACCTAAATCTGAATGGAAACGTAAAATTTCATTAGATGAACTTATAGATGATATGGACCATAGCCTTAAAGAATACCAAGGAATTGTTTATAATTATTCTCAGCCGGTTTCAGATAATGTTGCAGAAGCTGTTGCCGGATTTAAAGCAGAAAATGCTGTAAAAATATTTGGTCCTAATCAATATGTGCTAGATTCTTTAGCAAAAGCGTGTTATAATCAGATAAAAGATGTTCCGGGCATAAAAGATGCCGGAGTACTAAAAAATATAGGTCAGCCAGAAGTAAGCATAAAATTAGATGAACAAAAAATGGCTCTTTATGGCGTTACAAAAAAAGATGCACAGGCTGTAATTGAAATGGCTATTGGTGGAAAAACCGCCACAGAAAAATTTGAAGGAGAAAAGAAATTTGATGTACGTATTCGCTATGATAAAAATTATCGAAAAAATGAACAGGATTTTAAAAGACTTATGGTACCCACTATATCTGGATCTTTAATCCCTTTAAATGAGATTTCAAATATCAGCGCTCATACCGGACCCGCATTTGTATACAGAGATGATTTAAAAAGATTTATAGGTGTAAAGTTTTCTGTTCGTGATAGAGATTTAGGAAGCACCATTGCAGAAGCTCAGCAAAAAATCAATAAAAATATAAAATTGCCTAAAGGTTATTCATTTGGCTGGACAGGAGAATTTGAAAATCAGGTACGGGCTACACATCGTTTAGGTCAAGTTGTTCCTATTAGTTTATTAATTATATATTTTTTACTATTTATCATGTTTGGAAATGCAAAAGAAGCAGGAATTGTGCTATTGAATGTCCCTTTTGCTTTAATTGGAGGAATATGGGCTTTATTTATTACCGGAACAAATTTCGGTATATCGGCTGGTGTGGGAATGATTGCTTTATTTGGTATCTGCGTTCAAAATGGAGTAATTCTCGTTTCGGTATTTAATAAACTATTAAAAGAAGGACATCATTTAATAGATGCAATAAAAGAAGGGGTAAAAAGTAGAATTCGTCCGGTAGTTATGACTGCATTAATGGCCTCTATAGGATTAATGCCGGCAGCTACTTCACATGGTATCGGATCAGAAAATCAACGACCTCTTGCCATTGTAATAATAGGAGGATTAGTTACCGCAACTTTCTTTACTCTTTTAGTTTTCCCTGTATTTTGTCATTGGTTTTATTCCGGAAGATTGAGAAAATTACAAGAACGAAAAGAACGTAAAAACACATTAAGAGGTTCGTAAAATTAATCCCATAAAATATTTATATATTTTTAACTTTGTGAATAGGTTTATCCTAAAATGAAAAAAATACTCATAATTGAAGACGAAAAAAAATTATCTGATGTAATACATGATGAATTACATAAAAATGGATATTTTCCTTTTCAAGCATTTGATGGAGAACTAGGTCTCATAAGTTTTAGAAACCAAAAACCTGATCTGGTTCTACTAGATGTTAATTTGCCAAAAATCAATGGTTTTGATTTAATTAAAAGTTTTAGGGTTATCAATCCTAACGTTCCCATCATTATGCTTACAGCATTTGGAGATATAGATAGTAAAATGTTAGCTTTTGATAATGGAGCCGATGATTATCTGATAAAACCCATTGATTTTAAAGAATTAATTGCTAAAATAAAAATATTCTTACGTAGATCTTCTCAATTTCCCGTTGAAGATACTAAAATCCATTTCAAAGATGTGATAATTGATCTAGGTACAAAATCTGTTATAAGAAATAATATCCATATAAATTTAACTCCAAAAGAGTTTGAACTCTTTTATTATTTAGTTAAAAAACAAGGAAGAGTAGCTTCTAAAGAAGAATTAGCAGATAATGTATGGGCAGAAAGATATGGAGTAACTCCTAATACAATTGAGGTTTATATAAACTTTTTAAGAAATAAAATAGACAAAGAATTTAAAGATAAAATCATTCAAACAAAAGCAGGTTTCGGCTATTATATAGCAAGTTAATATTTATGAATTTCAAACTCCAACTTTCTTTATTATTTGTATTAATATATGCTATTCTTATATCTATATCCCTATCCCTTACCTATAAAGCATTCAAAACATTTAGTGAAGAAGCTTTTTTTGACATACTTGAACAAAAAGCACATATTACATTAGATTTATTAACTGAATTAAAAGAAGATGATACAACTATAAAACATATAATTGATAAAAGTTCACTTATAAAAACAAATCATGAAAAAATATATGTATTCGATGGAAATAACAAATTAATATATGAAAATGGTAATGATATTAATTTTAATATTACTCCTTTGTTAATAAAAAAAATACGTAAGGATAATAAAACAGAATTTTTTATACAAAACGGATTTCAGGTATGTGGTATAGGATATAATTATAACAACAAAGATTACGTAATTATAGTAATTGCAAAAGATAGTTTTGGAGAAGTAAAATTAAAAAATCTAAAAGAATATATTTTTATACCTCTCATACTAACATTATTTTTAGTTTTTATTGCAGCTTATTATTATATTAAACAAATATTTAAGCCAATTGATAAATTAAACACGGCGATACAAAAAGTAACAGATACAAACCTATACCAGCATTTAGAAATTAAAAGTGTCAGCAGAGATTTAAACCAGATTGCTATCAATTTCAATCGCATGCTGGATCGTCTCAATGAATCTTTCGAATCCCAAAAAAACTTTAACCAAAGTGCTTCACATCAGCTTAAAACTCCATTAGCTATTATGTCTTCATTAATAAAAAAATTAAATCCTTATTCAAAACAAGAGGCAGAAAATATAAAACTACTTTATGATGAAAATGAAAAAATGGCTAAGTTAGTTGATTATTTATTACTCATTGACAGACTACAAGGGAAAGCTCCTATTCCTTTTACTTATTTCAGAATCGATGAATTATTATTTGAAGTTTCTGAAGAAACAGAAGAGCTACACGACAATTTTGCCTTACTCATAGACATTCAAAGTGATGAAAATGATGAAAAAAACTTTATTTATTATGGAAATAAAATACTATTAAAAAGTGCTTTTATAAATTTAGTAAACAATGCAGCATTATATAGTGTAGATCAAAAAATAACCATCTCACTTAAAGCTCACAAAGATAATATATATATAGAATTCATCAATACAGGAATTTATAAACTAGATGATAATATTTTTACACCTTTTATTCGAGATAATAAAGATCCGTCAATATCAGGAAATGGTTTAGGGCTACATATTGTAAAAACAATTATAAATTTCCATAAAGGTATTGTTTCTTATTCATTTATAGAAAACACAAAAAAACATATTTTTTGCATAAAATTAACCAAAACTTAAGTATAAATATATATTAACTTAATTAATTTTAAATAAAAAAAATATTTAATATAAAAACAGTTGTTTTTTATACAAAAACCCTCTTTTAAATTTCAAATATTTTCTTTGTATTTATAATTTTATCCCTTATATATGATCATTTTGTAATATTTTTCATATTTTTGTTTGAATAAATCCCCAAATATTATGAGTACTGAATTGGATAACCTGCAAAATGCAGAAGGAAATAAAAAAAAAGAAGAGGTAATAAAATCTGAAAATACGTCACACGACCTTCAAGATGACACTTCAATAGAGGAGCTTAACTCTGAGAAAAGAATTGAAAATCCAGACTATGAAGAGACCGTTGTCCCACAAGAAGACTATGATTCTTTAGATTTAGAACAACTCATTGAAAAAGCAAAAAAGATCCAAAACAATTATCCTGTTTTTCTTATAGGAGAAGCCATTAATAATATCAAAGAATCTTTCAATCAAAAATTTGATTATAATGAGTCTCAAAGAAAACAAAAATATTTAGATGAAGGGGGAGAAGAAATAAGTTATAAACCTGATCTTAGTTTAAAAACTCAGTTTAATTCTGTATATCATGATTATAAAGCCAGACTCACGGCTCACTATCAAGAACAAGAGCAAAAGGAACAAAATAATCTGAAAAATAGATTACAAATTATTGAAGAGTTAAAAAAACTATACACCACTCCGATAGAATCTATTGGAAGTTTTTTCAAAGAATTCAGAGATATAAAAGAAAGATGGCATAATGCAGGAAAAATACCCAAATCAAAAGCAAGTGACGTTTTCAAAACTTATTTCCATCATTTAGAAAACACACATGAATTTATAAAATTAAATAAAGAATTAGAAGAGCTAGACTATGCTCATAATCTTGAACAAAGACAGGCTATTATAAGCCGTGCAAAAGAATTACTAACCGAGCCTAGTATCCAAAAAGCACTTAATGAACTTCAATACCTACATAAATTATGGAAAGAACAGGCAGAACCTGTTGCTGAAAAATATAGAGAACCCACTTGGCAGGAATTCAAAGACGTAACTCAGCAGATACATGCACGTAAATCTGAATTGTTCGAAAAAATCAAAGAAGAACAAGAATTAAACTTAAAAAAGAAACAGAAGATTATTGACGAATTGGAAAAAATATCTTCTAGTGCTAATCCTAATCATTCATTTTGGCAAAATAACATAAAAAAAATAGAAAAACTAAGAGAAGAGTTTTTTTCTATAGGTAGGGTTCAAAAAGAATATAGCGGAGAAACCTGGACCCGCTTCAAGGAATTGTTACATGAAATTAATACACAAAAAAATACGTATTACAAAGAATTAAAAAAAGTTCAACAAGATAATCTGAGAAAGAAAAATGAATTACTAAAAATAGCGAAGGATAATCAAGACAGTGAAAATTGGGACGCGGCTCTAAATCTGTATAAAAAAATTCAAAATGACTGGAAAAATATTGGTCATGTTCCGAGAAAATATTCAGATAAACTATGGAATGAATTCAGAGAATACTGTAATAACTTTTTCGACAGGTATAAACAAAAAAATAATAAAATAAATGAAGAATGGCAAGAAAATTTATCTAAAAAGCAAGCTATTCTTGCTAAACTGCCTTCAATTTTTGAATTAGATCAAAATGAAGCCTTACAAAAAATTAATGATTACTGTGTACAATGGAACTCTATAGGTAAAATTCCTAGGGAGAACATGAATATCAATAAAGAATTTAATCAAACTATTAATAAATTAACCTCTCAACTTAACATTGATAAAAATCTTATTGATGAAATGCAACTAAATATTAAAGTTGAAAATTATATACAATCTAAAGATGATAAAAAACTTGACGATGATTTAAGGAGGATGAAAAAACAAATCCAAGATTTAGAACATGAAATTGTACAACTGGAAAATAATCTTTCTTTTTTCTCTAATGCAAAGCAAGACAACCCTCTTCTTCAAAACTCTTTAAATAACATTGAAGCAAAAAAAGTTAAATTAGAAGAATTAAAACAAACATATTCTAAACTTATAAATCTCGATTTAACTCAAACAAATGGTAATAATGCACCGGATGCTGATAATAAACCCGAAGAAGATATAACTGAATAAATAGTTTTTTATACTTAGTATGGAATCTCAGGATGAGAAATACATGCGTAGATGTATAGAACTAGCTCAAAATGGCTTAGGAAGTACATATCCTAATCCGTTGGTAGGAGCTGTGATTGTACATAATAATTGTATTATTGGTGAAGGCTGGCATCATAAAGCGGGGAAACCGCATGCAGAAATTAATGCAATATCTTCTGTAAAAGACTTGTCTCTCATAAAAAACAGCACTATATATGTTTCTCTAGAACCATGTGCACATTATGGAAAAACACCACCTTGTGCCTTAAAAATTATAGAGCTTCAATTTAAAAAAGTAGTTGTTGGAATGCAGGATCCTGACAGTAATGTGAATGGAAAAGGTATTGAAATGATAAAAAATGCCGGAATTGAAATTATAACTAATATCCTTGAAGAAGAATGCAAAAATCTAAATAAAAGATTTTTAACTTATCATTTAAAAAAAAGACCTTATATCATCCTAAAATGGGCTGAAACTTTAAATAAAAAAATTGATAATGGGACCAATAGAAATAAACCTTTCTGGATTTCCAACCCTTACTCTCTTCAAAAAATACATCAAATAAGATCTCAGGAACAATCTATTTTAGTTGGAAAAAGAACTGCTTTAATAGATAATCCCTCATTAACATCGCGCTATGTCAGCGGAAATAACCCAAAAAGAATACTAATAGATAAAAATCTAGACATTCCTCTATCTTATAATATTCTTAATTCGGAGGCTTCAACTATTATTTTAAATGAAAAAATTACGAGTATAAATAACAATCTTAAATATATTCAAATCAATTTTTTTAATAATTATATTCAACAGATAGTAAATGTACTTTATAAAGAAAAAATTCAATCTGTAATCATTGAAGGAGGAAGAAAAACATTACAAGATTTTATTAATTCAGGGTTATGGGATGAAGCTGTCATTACTACCTCTCAAAATATAGTTGAAAGTGGGACTGATGCCCCATATCTATATGGAAAAATTACACAACAAACAAGCTTAGGAGATAATCTTATTACATACCTCAGCAATATTTCTTCATCGTGAAAAATAAGATCAATTTATTATTTTTGTGACTATGCCTACTGTTTTTGAATATAAAACAATTGAAATCCCTGTAACTGATGCACTTTTAAAAATCAAAGGGAGCAAATTTTATGGTTTATTATTTCCCTTAAATAATGAAAATGAAGTAAAAAAATATCTTAAACAAAGTGAAGAAATCTACCCTCAGGCCACACATTATTGTTATGCTTTTCGTATAGGAACTGAAGGAAAAAATTACAGAGTTAATGATGATGGAGAACCTTCCGGAACTGCCGGACTTCCTATTTATAACCAATTACTTTCATTTGGCCTTACAAATATATTATTAATTATTATCCGTTATTTTGGAGGTACGAAATTGGGTGTGGGAGGATTAATAAAGGCATACAAAGAAAGTGCTCAATATACTATAGAACAAGCTCAAATAATAAACAAAGAAGTATCAGAACACTATCATTTATATTTTAATTACCACTATCAATCTTCTGTACTAACCCTATTAAAAAAATTAAATATAGAAATACTGTCTTTCGATTATTCAGAAAAATGTAATTTGTTTATTGAAGTACCCTTAAAAAAAAATAACTTATTTTTTGAAAAATTTGAGTCTCTTTTTTCCCAAAATTTTGTCATTCAAAAAAAGGTTTCATAATATTCAAAATTTGTTCTGGACAACGTAATATTTTACCTGAGTTTTTATCCATAAAATATAATGTAGTATCTCCTTTAGTCAGCAATATATCTTCTTGATTTTTTATTTCATATTCAAACACTATTCTTGCTCCTTCAGGTAATTTTTTTACAGTAGTCGTTATTAATAATTCGTCATCATACTTAGCCGGTTTTATATATTTTATAGACAGATTAGCAACCGGAAGCATAATTCCATATTCTTCTATATCTTTATATGGAAGACCTATATAACGAAATAACTCTACTCTTCCTACTTCAAAATATTGGGGATAATTTCCATAATATACATATCCCATTTGATCTGTTTCACTATACCTAACTCTAACTTTCGTTGTTACCTTAATCATGATTAATATATATTTACATACTTACAAAAAACAATTTAAAAATACAATAGTGATTTAACTTTTTTTTCCAAAAAATAATTAACAATTTTGTGCAAGAATTACTACATTTAGTAAAAGTAAATCTATAATCATATTTACAGTTTAAGATGCCAGAAAAAGCAAATTTAGTATGGAAATCCTGTTTGGATTTTATTAGAGATAACATCTCTGAAAAGTCATTCCTTACATGGTTTCATCCTATTCGAGCAATAAAGTTACAAGATAAGGTACTAACTATTCAGGTGCCAAGTAAATTTTATTACGAATATCTGGAAGAGAACTATATTAAAATAATTAAAAGTGCATTAACCAAAAATCTAGGAAAAGATGCTAAACTGGTATATTCCATTATGATGGAGAAAAGCCAGCAAACCGAAACACCTTACACTGTTAATATAGCAAGTGCTCAAAAAGCACAAATTAAAGTACAAGAAGTAGATGCTCCATTATATATGGAAAGAGGAGTTAAAAATCCTTTTATAATTCCAGGTTTACAAAAATTAAAAATTGACAGCCAACTTAATTCCAATTATACTTTTGATAATTTTATTGAAGGAGATTCCAACAGATTAGCTCGTTCCGCCGGAAAACAAATAGCTAAAAGACCCGGAGGCACTTCATTTAATCCTTTATTTATTTATAGTAGTGTAGGTTTAGGAAAAACCCATTTAGTTCATGCTATAGGGCTTGAAGTAAAAAGAATTCAACCCGAAAAAACAGTTTTATATGTTTCAATGGAAAAGTTCTGTCAACAGTTCCAAGAAGCTACTAAATCTAATAATAGAAATGATTTCATCCATTTCTATCAAATGATTGATGTATTAATTGTAGATGATATTCATTTCATTTCAGGCAAAAAAGGAACTCAAGAAGTATTTTTCCATATATTTAATCATTTGCATCAGAGTGGAAAACAAATTATATTAACTTCTGACAAATCACCTGTAGATATACAAGATGTTGAACAACGTTTAATTTCACGTTTTAAGTGGGGTCTTTCCACTGAAATACAACCTCCTGACTACGCTACCCGTTTAGCCATTTTGCAACAAAAAATGGAATTTGACGGTATTGAGTTACCTGAAGATGTACTTGATTATATTGCTAAAAATATAAAAACCAATATTCGGGAAATCGAAGGATCTTTAAATTCTATTATAGCACAAGCTACTTTCAATAAAAAAGAAATTACGCTAGAGTTAGTAGAAAAAACACTCTCAAATCTAATTACTAATTCCAAAAAAGATATAACCATTGATTATATTCAGAAATTAATTTGTGATTATTTTAAACTTTCGCTAGACACTTTACAATCTAAAACTCGTAAAAGAGATATAGTTCAGGCAAGACAATTAGCTATGTATTTTGCAAAAAAATACACCAATGCTTCTCTTTCTTCTATTGGAGATCAAATTGGCAAAAGAGATCATGCTACTGTATTGCATGCTTGTAAAACGGTAGATAATTTATTTGAAACTGATAAATTATTCAAATCTTATGTTGACGATTTAAATAAAAAATTGACTTCTGATATATGAAAATATTAATGGTCTGCTTAGGTAATGTATGCCGATCCCCTATGGCTGAAGGCATTTTAAGATCCAAACTTCCTAATAATTTTTTAGTCGATAGTGCCGGAGTTTCTAACTATCATGTTAACGATAAACCTGATAAACGAGCTATAGAAGTTTGCAAAAAACATAATATCAATATATCTCAACTTAGAGGAAGACAATTTCAACCTTCAGATTTTGATAATTTTGATATAATTTATGTTATGGACCATGCAAATTATAGTGATATACTTTTTAAAGCTAGAAAAGAAGCTGATAAGAAAAAGGTAAAATTGATTATGTCAGAATTACCTCAGGCTACTAAACAATATGTATCCGACCCATTCTATGGTGATATTGAAGACTTTGAAAAAGTCTTTATTCAATTGGATGAAGTATGTACATTGATTGCCGAAAAACTTACAGGTAATTTTACTGAATAATGTATTTATCCATTGATTGCTTCTACTGCCTCTACTTCATTGGGTAGCATTTCCTTTAATAATCCTTCTATTCCGTTTTTTAAAGTAATTGTAGAGGAAGGACATCCGCTGCAAGCTCCTTGTAAAATCATTTTTGCTGTTTTAGTTTCCTCATCAAAAGCAATTAAATCAATATTTCCACCATCACCGGCCACTGCAGGAAGAACATACTCATCTAAAATGTTCTGAATTTTCTTTTCAATATCTGAAAATTCTTTTTGGATTGATTTGATTGGTTTATGGGTTGAAAAATTTTTTATGTAACTGATTTCTTTCTCATCTCTTATATATTCAGAAATATTATAACGAATTTCCATGGAAATATCTTCCCAACTTGCATCTTCTGTTTTAGTTATTGAAACAAAATTATCTGATATAAATACTTCTTTTACATATGGAAAACTAAATAAATATTGAGCTAAGGGAACCTCTTTAGCTTCTTCAACATTTTTAAGTTCAATAATTCCTTCTACTAATATTTTATTAGTAACAAATTTCATAACTGAATTGTTAGGAGTCATTTCTACATATACAGATATGGGGGATTGGCGAGGTTGTAATACAACAGATGGATTAGCTAATAGTTCATCTTCAATCAAATCTTTTACTTCATCTGCCACCATATCCCAATCTACCATTTCATTTTTTTGAACAGCAATAAAATTAGCTGTAATAAAAATATTAGTAACAAAAGGCAACTGTAATAATTCCTGCGCTAAAGGTATATTTGCAGCTTGTTGTAATTTTGATATTTCATAACTGCCTTCCACCAATGTTCTAGGTGCTACAAATTTTACTATATTTTTATTAGGGGTATTTTCTATTCTTATTTCCATAATGCTACTCTAACAATTTGTCAAAAATACATAACTTGCAGTTATCAAAAAATTTATTTTTATAATATTATTTGATATGGCAATAATAAAAAAATTATTAGGTAAAACTCCAATATTAGGTGAAGATTGTTTTTTGTCTGAGACTTGTGTAATTATTGGGGATGTTAATATTGGCAATAAATGCTCTGTATGGTTTAATGCTGTAATTAGAGGAGATGTTAATAAAATAACCATCGGCAACAAAGTTAATATACAAGATAATGTAACCATCCATTGTACTTATCAAAAATTTTCCACAACAATTGGAAATAATGTCTCTATTGGTCATAATGCTATTATTCATGGATGTACAATACAAGATAATGTTTTAATTGGAATGGGAGCCATTATTATGGATAATACTATAATAGAAAATAATGCAATTATTGCAGCAGGAGCAGTAGTAACACAAGGAAAATATGTTAGAAACGGAGAATTATGGGCTGGTATCCCTGCTAAAAAAATAGGTGAAGTATCTCAGAAGTTAAAGGAGAGAGAAATTGAACAAATTGCTAATAATTATATAAAATACAGCCGTTGGTATAATAAGAAAGAATTTGATGAAAATATAAATTAAATTTATTTTATTTTAGAACTTTACAAAGTTTAATATTTAAACTAATATCTTAACTATAATAAAAATATATACAAAGTAATTTACTTTTATAAAAAAATAGAAAAAATAACCGTCTATGTTTAAACTGCTAACCCATAAACTGATTATTTAAAACTTTATTATCAATAATTTATTAAACCGTAATTTTAATAAATTATTTGTTTTTTAATAAATTGCTTTAAATTAATTCAATTAATATAATTTAATTTTTAAATAACCAAATATGATTAAATATTTACTTTTTGTTGGTTCGGGTGGAGCTCTTGGTTCTATTTTACGTTATCTTATTGCTATATATATCAATAAGAAATATTCCGGAGAGTTTCCTTTGGCAACATTTTTTATAAATATTACCGGGTGTATTTTAATTGGACTATTTACCGGATGGGCTGAACGTTATCATTTTATTAATGCTGAAATTCGTGTTTTTTTAATTACCGGAATTTGTGGGGGATATACAACTTTCTCAACTTTTTCTTCAGAAAATTATCAGTTATTCCAAAATAATAATTTTATTACACTAAGCCTTTATATATCCTTTAGCTTATTTTTAGGTATAATCGGAGTTTGGTTAGGAAATTTTCTTTCCAAAATTTAATAATTCACTAATTACAAATTATTAATTTCACTATTTTAAAAGAAAATAAAACATAAAAAGTTATTAAATAAATGTTACATAAAAAATTTTAAGTAAGTCTATTTTTAATCATTTTTATTTTATAAATACCATCTATATGAGGATTTATTTTTTAATTATAGATTAAAATTATTTACTTTTTAATTGGAAAACATATATAGAACTTCCTTTTTATCATTTTGTATTTGAAATTCAAGGTATTTAAAACTATCCCTAGGAATCACTTTTACCCATTTTTTATATTTCAAAAACCACATATTTCGTATGCTTTTCAATCCTTTAGTTAAATATGCGGCTACAAAAGGATGAACATGAAGATATATCTTTTTTTCTTTTGGTGATGCTAAAAAATTAAAAATATGTTCTTGAATTCTATCTAATAAAACTATTGGAGATTCTATTTTTCCATTTGGGTTAGGATTATCTTCTGTTGTATTTACTTGTTTTTGAGGTCTAACCCTTTGCCTTGTTAATTGTACTAATCCAAATTTACTCGGAGGTAATATCTTATGTTTAGCTTTATCATTTTTCATCACCTCTTTAAAAAACTCATAGAGTTCTTTTTTATGTTGGGATGAAGTTAAATCTATGAAATCTATAACAATAATTCCCCCTAGGTCCCTTAGTCTTAACTGACGTGCTATTTCTGCAGCTGCTAACTTATTTACATGAAGAGCAGCATCTTCTTGAGATTTTTGATTGGCTGTGATATTTCCTGAATTCACATCTATAACATGCAAAGCCTCTGTATGTTCTATTATTAAATAAGCTCCTTTAGATTGATATATATTTACATGTTTACCAAAAAGTTGCTTAATTTGTTTATCTATATTATAATATTCAAAAATAGGAATGTGTGAATCATAATATTTTACAATTTTAGACTTTTCAGGAGCAATAATATGCAAATAATCTTTAATTTCCTGAACTAAATCTTCATCATCACAAGTGATACTTACAAAATCACCATTAAAATTATCTCTTAAAATAGAAGAAGCTTTATCGAGTTCTCCTAATATTTTAACCGGAGGTTTTCCTTTTTTAATATTTCGAAAACATATGGTATTCCACTTATTTAGTAAATAGCGAAGATCCGATTGTAATTCTTCTACAGATTTTCCTTCTGCCACAGTTCTTATTATCAATCCGAACCCTGTGGGTCTAATTTGATCTCCTATTTTCCTTAACCGGTCTTTTTCTTCGGTTGTTGAAATATTTCGAGAAATTGAAGTTTTTGATGCAAAAGGAATTAAAACCAAATATCTACCTGCTAATGAAATTTCAGATGATATTCTAGGTCCTTTAGTAGAAATTGGTTCTTTAGTAATTTGTACCAAAATTTCTTGGTTAGGAGATAAAATATCCTGAATAACTCCATCTTTATCGATGTCTTCTTCAAATGAAAAACTATTTAGTCTTGGAGAATTAATTTTTCCACAAGAAACTCCTTTTATATACTTTAAGGAAGATTTAATTTGTGGACCTAGATCATGGTAATGCAAAAAAGCATCTTTTTCATAACCTATATTAACAAAACAGGCATTGAGACTTGGAGCTAATTTCTTGATCTTTCCTAAAATAATATCCCCTACTGTGAAATTATTCCCTATTTCATCTTCATGAAGCTCCTGAATCCTTCCATCCTCCAGTATAACAATTTTTACTTTATTGTCCTCATAAGATATTACTAATTCTTTACTCATTTCATTTTCAGAAAATTACTATCTAAATACCATATTAACAAAAACATTCTTTACCCTTAGTAGTAATATAACTTTTGGTAAAGAATGCTTAAATTTAAAAAATTAAAACTTTTTTTTTAATCTAAGAAAGAAATTATTTATTTTTCTTTTTGTGTCTATTCAATCTCCTTCTTTTTTTTCTTTTGTGCGTCGACACCTTATGACGTTTTCTTTTTTTTCCGCTTGGCATATATTTTTATTTTTTAATTATATATATTATATTATTTTACAACTTTAACATTTATTTTAACACCTTCTACAAAAGACTTTGATGGTTTAAAAGCAGGAACGTTATGTGCAGGTATTTTAATTGTTGTATTTTTAGATATATTTCTCCCTGTTTTAGCTGCTCTTTTTTTAATTAAAAATGTTCCAAAACCTCTTAAATAAACATTTTCCCCTTTAGTCATAGCAGTCTTAACTTCATCCATAAACACTTCAACAACCCTTTGTATTTCAGTCTTTTCCAAACCAAGCTTACCTGAAATCGAGTTTACGATATCCGCTTTTGTCATACTTGTAATATTATTAGTTATACTTTTTAATTATTTTTAAGAATGCAAATATAATATTATTTTTGGAAAGAAAATTGATAAACATTTAAAAGTGTGAATTTTATTAGTCTTCTAAATAAATGGTATAAAAAAAACAAACGCCCTTTGCCTTGGAGAAAAACTTCTGATCCATATAATATTTGGATTTCTGAAATCATTTTTCAACAAACAAGAATAGAACAAGGAACTAATTATTATAATAATTTTATTCGCAAATTTCCCAATTTGGAAAAACTTGCTCTATCTACAGAAGATGAAGTTTTGCATATGTGGAAAGGTCTAGGTTATTATTCCAGAGCTCATAATTTATTTTTTACTGCTCAACATATCTATAAAGATCTTGAAGGTATATTTCCATCAACATATTCAGAAATACTTAAACTAAAAGGAATAGGTAAGTATACTGCAGCTGCAATAGCTTCCATTTCTTTCAATGAAAAAATTCCGGCTATTGATGGTAATGCATTCCGTGTATATTCCCGTTTTTTTAATTCTGAAAAAGATATTAGCAAATCATCCACTTTTAATTATTTTTTTAATTTAATGTTACCTTTAATGCCTGATAATCCAGGTGATTTTAATCAGGCAATTATGGATTTAGGGGCAATAATATGCTCACCTTCGAATCCAAAATGCATAATCTGTCCTATACAAGTAGATTGCATTGCATATAAACTAAACAATCAAAAAATACTTCCTATAAAATCTTCTTATAAAAAAATAACGGAACTAAACATTCATTATGCATATATTAAATGCCATCGTGAAATATTAATCATTAAAAGAGGATACAATGATATATGGAAAGGTTTATATGAATTCCCTAAATTTAAGGATATACACGAAATTTATAAAATTAGTAATACTTATACTACTACTCATAAGCTTACACATAAAATATTACATATTACTATATCTGAAATAAATTTAGAATCTTCCGAATTTTATACTATAGCAAAGGCTTTAAATGCTACAATTTTAGATAAAAAACAATTAAAATTATATGCTTTTCCAAAACCCTTAGATTTTTTTTTACTTTATAATTAATTTTTTATTACATTTGCTAAACTTTTGAGAAAAATATATAGTATTTAAAATGAGTACATCTGTTAATAAAGTTATTTTAGTAGGAAATTTAGGGACTGATATTAAGTCTCACAGATTTAGTGATGGTAATGTGGTTGTAAATTTTCCTGTAGCAACTTCTGAAAGTTATATTAATAAAGAAACGGGTGAAAGAGTTGATGTAACTGACTGGCATAATATTACGGCAAGAAATAAACTAGCTGAGCTTTGCGAAAAATTTTTAAAAAAGGGAAGTAAAGTTTATATTGAAGGAAAGTTAAAAACACGTAAGTTTGAAGATAATGGCATAACTAAACATATTACAGAAGTTATTGCTGATAACATTTTATTCCTTTCCAATTTAATTGGTAAAAACCCTGATCTTGAAGAAGATTCAGAATTCAATTAAACTTTCAACTATTTAGTAAAGTAAATTTTAGATTATGGATGACCCTGGGCCCACGAGTTTATTGTTAACCATATTTTATCAGTTCCCATCAGAATTATATATTATTACCGGAACTTTTATAATCTTTATTATTTTAATATTTGTTACTTCTGGTTCTAAAGAAGCTATATTATCTCTTTCCCAAAAAGATCTGGATAAATATCAAAAAGATTATTTTTTAGAGGTTAAAGCTATCACTAAAATAAGAAATAATTCAAATAAATTTATTTCTACTATACTTGTTTTTAAAACCTTAATTAATCTTGGACTTATCTTAATATCTATTAAGTTTTGTGATTACTTCGCAAATTACTTTCAATTTTCCAAGCAAATAATATTCTTTCTGAATTTTTTTATTATTGTTTTTATTTTAATATTTATTGGGGAAATAATTCCAAAAATGCTTGTTCTTAAAAATACTTTTTTATTTAGCTGTAAAACATTAAAATTTATTCATTTTATTACTACAATATGTAGTCCCATAACCTACCTATTTTCCCTTATTATTAAAAATACTAATGAAAATATAAAACTAGGAGGAGACAATCTGGCTCAGACATTAGTAGTTGCTAAAGAAGAAAAGAATATCTCTGTAACCGAGCTCAAAATATTAGAAGGTATTATAAATTTTGTGAATACTGAAACGAGTCAGGTTATGACTCCCAGAATCGATGTTTTTGCTATACAAAAAAGTACCCCTTTTAAAACATTAATTAACTTAATTTCAAAAAATGGTTATTCTAGAATTCCTGTTTATGATAAGAATATTGATGATATAATAGGGATTCTGCATATCAAAGATTTATTCCAGTATATTGAATATGAACAATTAGAATGGAATTTTCTACTTAAAAAACCTTACTTTATACCAGAAAATAAAAAGATTGACAATTTATTAGCTGATTTTAAAAAAAGTAAAATGCATTTAGCTATTGTAGTTGATGAATATGGAGGTACCTCTGGAATCGTTAGCCTTGAAGATGTTATTGAAGAAATTGTAGGTGAAATAAATGATGAATTTGATGAAAACAACATTATTTATTCTAAAATTAATGATCATGTTTATGTTTTTGAAGGGAAAACATCGATCATTGATTTTTGCCGAATTATGGGAATTAATGAAAAAGAATTTGAAAGTGTGCAAGGTGAAGCAGATACTCTAGCGGGACTTGTATTGGAGTTGACAGAAGAATTTCCAAAAAAATTGCAAAATATATATTATAAAAATTATATTTTTCAAGTAGAATCTTTAGATAGAAAAAGACTTAAACAAATTAAAATAACACGTAAAATTGATAATGAGGAATAATTTGATTTTTAAAAATTTTAACGTAGTTTTTGTACTAATTGTATTTTTAACTTGTGCAAGCTGTGGAAAAGAACAATATATACCTAAACCTAAAGGTCATGTTCGCTTAGAATACCCTACTCCTCAATATGTTACATTTAGTCCTGAAAATTGTCCATTCGAATTCAAATATTCAAATAGGGTTAAAATTATTAATAAAAATAATAATTGTTGGTACAATTTTTCTTACCCTAACATGAAAGGAACTATCTATATTACATATTCGAACATTCATGGAAATCTTATTGGATTAATAAAAGAAGCACAAAAGTTAGTATATGAACATACAATAAAAGCAAATTCTATTAAAGCTAAATCTTTTTTATATCCTGAGAAAAAAATTTATGGAAACCTATATAGACTAGGAGGCGAATCTGCTTCTAACATCCAATTTTATATTACCGACAGTACCCGTCATTTCCTTTCTGGAAATGTATATTTTTCTGTACAACCAAAACCAGATTCTTTACAACCTGCTGTTGAATATATAGAAAGAGATATAATCAAGATGATAGAAACAACAACATGGAAATAACATTATGGAAATAATAATATTATTACTTTTAATTTTAATTAACGGTTTTTTTGCAGTCTCGGAAATAGCATTAGTATCTGTAAAAAAACAAAAAATTGAAAATAAAGCAACAAAAGGAAATAAGAAAGCACAAGCTGTACTTAAACTTTTAGAAAATCCTGAGGATTTTTTATCTTCAATACAAGTAGGAATTACACTTATAGGTATTATATCCGGAGCTTATGGTGGCGCTACTTTAGTTAAATATCTTGAACCTGTATTCAATTCATTTACTTTAACCTCTGCCTATTCTTTTCAATTATCCTACTTTGTAGTAATAGCTGCCATTACATATGTATCAATTGTATTTGGAGAATTAATTCCTAAAACTTTCGGTTTAAAACAACCAGAAAAAATTGCACTTTTTGTAGCCCCTATTATTAAAATATTCTCCATACTTGTTTTCCCATTTGTAAAAGTTCTTTCATTTTCTACTTTTTTATTTAATAAAACGTTTAAAGTATCAAATACAGAAGGTGAAAAAATTTCGGAAGACGAATTAATTTATATGCTTAAAACTGCAAGTTTACAAGGCGTTTTAGAAAAAGAAGAAAGTGAATTACATCAAAATGTTTTTATTTTCTCTGAGCAAAAAGCCAAAAGTTTAATGACTCATCGAAAAAAAGTAGAATGGATTAATTTACAAGATAATATTAAGGAAATTGAACTACAAATTAAAACCAGTAATTTTACTAAATTCCCTGCATGTGACGGAAATCTTGACGAGGTAAGTGGCTATATTTCAATTAAAGAATTTTATGAAAATGTAAATTCTCCTAATTTTGATATACATAAAATTTTAAAAAAACCTATATTCATTCCTGAGAATATGCATTCCGTTGATATTTTACAAGAATTTAGAAAAAATAAACAGCATATGGGTTTTGTAGTTGACGAATATGGTTCTTTTCAGGGAATCATAACTATTCAGGATATGATAGAAGGAATAGTAGGCGATATGCCTGAAAATGAAGAAGAAGAAACAGAAATTGTTCAAAGAACTGATGGTTCTTATCTGGTTAATGGAAATATAAGTATTCGGGATTTAAATTATTATTTTGATGATGTTATCATTGAACTTAATGACGACGAATATGTTACATTAGCCGGATTTATAATTTACCATATGGAGTACATTCCTGAGGTAGCTGAGAAATTAAATTATAATAACTTTACTTTTGAAATTGTTGATAAAGATGCTAACAGAATAGACAAAGTATTAATGGTAAAAAACTCTGAAAATTCTGAAAATGAAACTACAGAATAAATAATGTCTTTATGATTTACCTTATTTATAGTTTATTATTTCTGATCTTTCTTAGTTTATCTTATAAACTAAGTAAAATACTTTTGAAAACATCAGATATAATGAAATTTATGTTTTATACCTTATTATATATTGCAGGTATTCTAATTATATTTCAAGTTTTAGATAAAATTCTGGTAAATATTTTTGAAATTTCTAAAAAGGAATTAAATTTTATGTTCCTGATGTATCTTCTAATTACTATGATTGCTTTTTTAATTATAGCAATCATAACAATTAAAAAAATGAAAAAATAGTAAATAAAGCTTTTCTATATTTATTCTTTTTTAAGATTATACAATTCTTTAATATCTACCTTAAAATATTCTGCTAATTTAAATAAACTTTCCACTTTAGGATTTCTTTTCCCTGACTCCCAGTCACATAAGGTGCTTTGACTTACTCCTATTGATTCAGCGACCTCTTTCTGACTTATTCTTTTTTTTCTTCTTAATTGAATCAATTTTTTACTAATCATCTTTAAAAAATAGTAGTTTGATTAATGCGAATGTAGTGCTTTTTGACCTGAAAAAAATCGAAAAATAGATAATATTAATCGATTTTCCGATCGAATATTATTGATAAATTATATACTTTTGATAATATTTTTAAATAAATATATCATTTATTTATTTTATTGATAAAAACAAATAAACAATAGTTTAATTTTTTTTATTTAACATATATTAATATACTAAACAAAAAATAGTTATAAAATAATGAAACTAAAATAAACTACTACAACATAAATAAATGAGTTCTTTATTTTAATAAAACTTTAAAAATCTTAGAACAACTAATAATTATATAAATATATTTTATTTATATAATCACTATAGGAAGATTAAAATTTAATTTTTTCTTCCTATAGATTTTTTTATATGCATTATTTTTTTAAAGGATTTAAATTGATGTAGAAATTAGGGTCTACAGAAAAACTTTCTAATAATTTTTTATCTATTTTACTTTTTTTCCATTTATTAATGGGAATTAAATTTCCTATAGATGTTTTTATTTTCATAGAAAAATCTGGAACAGTATTTACCCATCGATAGTAAATACTATTATTTTTAATGTAATATTCTAACGTAGGAACCTGAGTTGTTCTTAA
Source organism: Apibacter adventoris (assembly GCF_002964975.1). Classification (GTDB taxonomy): domain Bacteria; phylum Bacteroidota; class Bacteroidia; order Flavobacteriales; family Weeksellaceae; genus Apibacter; species Apibacter adventoris. The sequence continues at coordinate 128,806 of NZ_PSZM01000043.1, forward strand.
ATATTGATCGAATATTTTTGTTAAATCTATTTTAGAATGTTCTATAATATAGTTTTCGATTTGATTAGTAGAAACAATTTTATGATAAAAATTTTTATTAAGACCCCTTAGTATTTCCCTAAATTTTTGATCGTCGTTAATTATCTGACGAATAGTATGAATCATATTGGCTCCTTTATCATACATGTCGGAACTACCTTTTTGATTTACCCCATATTCACCTATAATAGGAATATCGTTTTGTATATTTTTTCTTTGCCCTATAATGTACTGACTAGCTGCCTCTTTACCATAATAATATTCAGTGTAAAGAGTTTCGCTATAGGTAGTAAAAGCTTCATGAATCCACATATCTGCTGCATCTGCATTTGTAATATTATTCCCAAACCATTCATGCCCCGATTCATGTACTATAATAAAATCCCATTGTAGCCCTATTCCCGTATGACTTCTATCTGTACCTAAATATCCATTTTTATATTGATTTCCATAAGCTATGTCACTTTGATGCTCCATTCCTAAGTGTGGAGATTCTACTAATTTATATCCATCTTCATAAAACGGATACGGTCCAAACCAGTATTCCAATGCCAATAGCATTTTTTTTACCTGAGAAAAATGACTTTTAGCCACATGTAAATTATATGACAATACCCAATAATCTAAGTCTAAATCGCCCTTTTCACCCTTATAAATGTCTGTAAAATTTACATATTCTCCAATATATGGGATTATGTTGTAATTATTGATAGGATTAGTCACTTGCCATGAATATATATTTTTTCCTAATGAATCTTTAGAATATCCGACCAATCTTCCATTTCCCACACCTTTCAAATCTCCTTCTGTAATGATATTTAATTTCATTCCCTCATCTGGTTCATCTCCTAGGTAATCTTTGCAAGGAAACCATACACTAGCGCCTATTCCTTCACAGGCTACAGTCATCCAAGGTTTATTATTTTTATCTTTAGTAAAAATCCATCCTCCGTCCCAAGGAGCATTTTTCGCAATATTTGGCATTCCTTGGAAATAAATAGTGACCTTATTATTTTGAGTATTTTTTTTAAATGTTTGCGGTAAGGTTATAAAGTAAAAATTTCCTTCTTTTTTAAAAGGTATTGAAATGCTATCTTGAGTTTCTATTTTATCTATAGACATAGGTTCCTGCAAATCTATTTGCATTATACTCTCTTCCCTTTTGTTTTCATTTATATCAAAAGTAATTGTATTATTGCCTTTTAAAACTTTATTATCAAAATCTGGTTCTATAGAAATATCATAGTACTTTACTTCCCACCAATCTCTAAAAGATGTATTACTCCCTCTAAGAGTATCTTGAATTGTAAATAATTTGTCTTGACTAAATAACTGATTATTTAAAATACATGCTATAAGCCCTAAAAAATAATATATTTTTTTCATAATCAAATTTATAAAAAATAGTATTATAAGTAAATAAATCAATAATTTTACTTTAAATAAATAAAGATAAAAAATCAAAGTTAAATAATGACTTATAATTTCACCAATGATTATAGTGAAGGTTGTCATCCTTCTATATTAAATGCTCTAATAAATAGTAATTTAGAACAACAAAACGGATATGGCGAAGATTTTTATACCCAAAAAGCAATTACTATAATTCAAGATAAAATCGAGGATAAAAATGCAGATATAAACTTAGTAGCAGGAGGCACTCAAGCAAATTTATTAGTTCTTTCTTCTATTCTCAGACCATATGAATCTGTAATTTCTGCAGAAACTGGTCATATAAACTCACACGAAACCGGAGCTGTTGAAGCTACAGGACATAAAATAGAGACTGTTTATTCTAGCAATGGAAAATTATCTCCGGATAAAATTATTCCTATTTTAAAAAGATCCTCTAATTATCATTCTGTAAGACCCAGAGCGGTATATATATCTAACTCTACTGAATTAGGAACTATTTATAATAAAGAGGAGTTGACGGATCTATATAAATTTTGTAAAAAAAATGATTTATTTTTATATCTTGATGGAGCTCGTTTAGCTTCTGCTCTAAGTGCTCCTTCTAACAATATGAGTATAAAAGATATTGCTGAATTAACTGATATTTTTTATTTAGGGGGCACTAAATGCGGGGCCCTAATAGGAGAAGCTATTATAACCACAAATAATAGTTTAAAGGAAAATTTTAAATATAATCAAAAATTAAGAGGAGCTTTATTAGCCAAAGGAAGAGTATTGGGAATACAGTTTTTTCAGCTCCTTCAAAATAATTTGATTTTCAAACTCGCAGATCATTCGAACTTAATGGCTTTAAAAATAACCAAAGCCCTTGAATCCTTAGGATATTCATTTTTAGCTCAATCAGACACCAATCAAATTTTCCCTATTTTTCCAAATAATATAATTCAAATTCTTAAAAAGGAGTATGAATTTACTATATGGAAATCCATAGCTCCTGATCTTTTTGCAATAAGACTTGTAACTTCCTGGGCAACTCCTGAAAAAGTTGTAGATAAGTTTATTGATGATTTAAAGAAAATATCTTAATATATAGAAAGGAGCTATAATTAAACTAAGTTATAGTTCTTTTTTTGAGTGAATATGGAAGGAGTAAACTCACCTCCTCCTCAGAGCTGAAAAATACAATCAAGCAAACGATACATATAATTACCTATCATACAATGGTTTCCGTTTTTAAAATATAGTTAATTAGATTAATATTTGATTAAAAATACATTTTGTTTTTTAAACCTATATTTATCATAAAACTTTTTTTTAAACTTTATTTTGCCAATGGATTTAAGGAAATCGATAAGTTCCAATATTCTTTTATCAGAAATAAACACTTTTATTTATTTTCTTGTAACTGTTCTTTGATTTGATCTATAAGTTTCATTATTTCACTATTTTTTCATAAGAACATTTTTTATATTTTTATTATATTAATTCTCTTTTTATAACTCCTTTTATTGAATATACACTCATAATTAAATCTAAAGAAAACTCTTTAGGAGCGTAATGCTTGTTTTCAGAAATTAATAAAATATGGTCATGACCTTTCCCTTTATCTATATATTTAATATAGGTGTCTCCGTTTTTAAAAACTACAACATAAGGAAATCCATAATTAATATATTGGAATTCAATATTTTTTATAGCTATGATTTCACCCGAATTATATTTGGGATACATTGAATCGCCATATACATCGATAAAAATCAAATCAGAACCCCAGCCGGGAATAGAAATGGGTATTTTATGATTTTCGGTATTTTCTAATTTCATATTAAGCCCTGAGCTGGCTGAAACATCCGGAAAATAATACCCCGAAATAATAGGTGGTTCTAAAGAGCCGGTTGATTTCTCGTTATTGGCAGGTTCATTTCCTTTTCCTGTTAATAACCAATTTATATCAATATTAGGTAATTTTTCTTTTATTAAATCTTTGTCAAAAGAATTGCTTTCTTTCCAAATATAGAGTGTTTCTATGGATATACCCAGATATTCGGTAAGTTGCATGTCATGAGTAAAATTCAAGTGTTTTTTTAACCGATCTATAATATCTTTAACATGATATTTAAACATAGACCCCTCGCCTGTTAATAGCCATTCAGTATTAAGATCTGGATAATTCAAAGAAATGCTTTTAATTTTGTCTGGTTGGATTGATTTCCTCATAGATGTAATATAAGCATTAGAGACCCCTATAGTTCTCCCAAATTCACTTTTAGAGATTTTTTCGTATTTTAAATATTCTATAAGTCTTTCTTTTACAGTCATTTATATTTAATTTTTTAAAATTATTTAGAAAATATTCTGTAATTTTCATAAGAACATTTTTTATATTTTTATTATAATAATTCTCTTTTTATAACTCCTTTTATTGAATATACACTCATAATTAAATCTAAAGAAAACTCTTTAGGTGCGTAATGCTTGTTTTCAGAAATTAATAAAATATGGTCATGACCTTTCCCTTTATCTATATATTTAATATAGGTGTCTCCGTTTTTAAAAACGACAACATAAGGAAATCCATAATTGATATATTGGAATTCTATATTTTTTATAGCTATGATTTCCCCCGAATTATATTTGGGATACATTGAATCGCCATATACATTTATAAAAATCAAATCAGAACCCCAGCCGGGAATAGAAATGGGGATTTTTTGATTTTCGGCATTTTCTAATTTCATATTAAGCCCTGCGCTGGCAGAAACATCCGGGAAATAATACCCCGAAATGGTAGTTAAATCTAAAGAACCGGTTGATTTCTCTTTATTGACAGGTTCATTGCCTTTTCCTGTTAATAACCAATTTATATCAATATTAGGTAATTTTTCTTTTATTAAATCTTTGTCAAATGAATTGTTTTCTTTCCATATAAATAGTGTTTCTATGGATATTCCCAGATATTCGGTAAGTTGAATGTCATGAGTAAAATTCAAGTGTTTTTTTAACCGATCTATAATATCTTTAACATGATATTTAAGCATAGACCCCTCGCCTGTTAATAGCCATTCAATATTTATGTCTGGGAAATGTAAAGAAATGCTTTCTAATTTATCAGGTTGTATAGACTTCCTCATAGATGTAATATAAGCACTTGATACCCCTATTATGTTGCAAAAATTTCTTATAGATATATTTTTATAACTCACAAACTTTTTAAGCCTATCTTTTACAGACATTTATATTTATTTTTTTAAAACTATTTAGAAAATATTCTGTAATTTACATAAGAACATTTTTTATATTTTTATTATATTAATTCTCTTTTTATAACTCCTTTTATTGAATATACACTCATAATTAAATCTAAAGAAAACTCTTTAGGAGCGTAATGCTTGTTTTCAGAAATTAATAAAATATGGTCATGATCTTTCCCCTTTTTTATATATTTAATATAGGTGTCTCCGTTTTTAAAAACGACAACATAAGGAAATCCATAATTGATATATTGGAATTCTATATTTTTTATAGCTATGATTTCCCCTGAATTATATTTGGGGTACATTGAATCGCCATATACATTTATAAAAATCAAATCTGAACCCCAACCGGGAATAGAAATGGGGATTTTTTGATTTTCGGTATTTTCTAATTTCATATTAAGCCCTGCGCTGGCTGAAACATCCGGGAAATAATACCCCGAAATGGTAGTTAAATCTAAAGAGCCGGCTGATTTCTCTTTATTGACAGGTTCATTTCTTTTTCCTGTTAATAGCCAGTTTATATCAATATTAGGTAATTTTTCTTTTATTAAATCTTTGTCAAAAGAATTGCTTTCTTTCCATATATATAGTGTTTCTATGGATATTCCCAGATATTCGGTAAGTTGCATGTTATGAGTAAAATTCAAGTGTTTTTTTAACCGATCTATAATATCTTTAACATGATATTTAAGCATAGATCCCTCGCCTGTCATCAACCATCCAGTATTAAAATCGGGATAATTTACTGCAATGCTATGTGTAACTTTTGGTTGAATTGATTTTCTAATATTTGAAATATAATTTTCAGACATCCCAATAGATAAGCTGAATGCTCTATTTGATACATTTTTATACTTTAAGTACTCTACAAGTCTTTCTTTTACAGACATTTATATTTATTTTTTTTTTAAATTATTTAGAAAATATTCTGTAATTTTCATAAGAACATTTTTTATATTTTTATTATATTAATTCTCTTTTTATAACCCCTTTTATTGAATATACACTCATAATTAAATCTAAAGAAATTTCTTTAGGATCATAAAACTTGTTTTCAGAAATTAATAAAATATGGTCATGATCTTTCCCCTTTTTTATATATTTAATATAGGTGTCTCCGTTTTTAAAAACTACAACATAAGGAAATCCATAATTAATATATTGGAATTCAATATTTTTTATAGCTATGATTTCACCTGAATTATATTTGGGATACATTGAATCACCATATACATTTATAAAAATCAAATCTGAACCCCAGCCGGGAATAGAAATGGGTATTTTATGATTTTCGGCATTTTCTAATTTCATATTAAGCCCTGCGCTGACTGAAACATCCGGGAAATAATACCCCGAAATGGTAGTTAAATTTAAAGAGCCGGTTGATTTTTCATTATTGACAGGTTCATTGCCTTTTCCTGTTAATAACCAATTTGTATCAATATTAGGTAGTTTTTCTTTTATTAAATCTTTGTCAAATGAATTGCTTTCTTTCCATATATATAGTGTTTCTATGGATATTCCCAGATATTCGGTAAGTTGCATGTCATGAGTAAAATTCAAGTGTTTTTTTAACCGATCTATAATATCTTTAACATGATATTTAAGCATAGACCCCTCGCCTGTTAATAGCCATTGTTGATTTAAATCTGGAAAAATATCGATTATTCTCTGTAATTTATCAGCGCCAATACTCTTAAATATATTATTTACATAGCCGTTTGAAAAACCTAAAGCCTTTTCAAACTTGTTTTGACTTAGATTTTTATATTCAATGAACGTGATAAGTCTCTCTTTTACAGACATATATAAATTAAATTTAAATTGAAGTAAAAATTTGTTTTACAATAATTATTTAGCGTAAAAAAATTTTTTGCATTTGTGATATAATAATATTGTAACTAAACAAATATAGATAAAATGAACGATAAAATTAAACATATGTACGCTTTACTCAAAACCCAAGGGAAAGATAATGTAAGGGCTATGATCGGAAGAATGTGTAAAAAATCATTTGATTATTTTAAATGTTTCTGATTATTAATAGATATTACTTCTAAAAAATATCAATAAATCATGCTTATTTTTCTACAATTATATTTTCTATCCGGGGTTTTCTAACCTGAGGGGCTTACCCAAATTTCAGAGTATGAGTACCCAAATTTTGTTTCTGTTATCATGTGTAATTTACCTTGCCGTTTTAAGTAATTACACATTTGAAGTGATTTAGTAAAAAGCTCTAAAACCATTTCTATACTAGGCTTTAGAGCTTGGTGACCACGGAAGGAGTCGAACCCTCAACCTTCAGAGCCGTAATCTGACGCTCTATCCAATTGAGCTACGTGGCCTTTTCAATTGGTTTGCAAAAGTACTATTTTTTTCTATTTTTTAAAATAATTTTAAGTATTTTTTCTAATTTTAAAAAATGAAAAAAATACTATGCTTCTTATTTCTCATTTTAATCTTACTTTCATGTAAACAAAAAAACAACTTTTTTGCTCCTTCAAAAAATGAATATGCTACTAACTTTTTTATAATAGAAAATAATAGACAACTACATATAACCTCTGCAGGAGATTCTATTTCTTTTCCGAGAAACACGAAAATTTCTCGATGTATTATTACAACATGTTCCGCTTCTGCCTATCTAGATGCTATAGGTAAATTTAACTGTATTGTGGGAGTTAGTTCTCCTGAATATTTTTTCAATTCTAAAATTGAAAAAGGAATATCCAATCATACTATCGAAAATATTGGAAATGATGGTACTTTAAATTTTGAAAAAATTATTTCTTTAAAACCGGACTTAATAATCACTACACACAATCCTAATTATGAAAGAATTTTAAATCAATTAGCCAAGCATGGTATTAAAATTATTTACATAGAAGAATACATGGAATTGCATCCTTTAGGAAAAACTGAATATATTAAACTATTTGGTACTTTATTTGGAGAAATTGAAAAAGCTGATAGCATTTATCTTTCTGTCAAAAAAAATTATATAAAACTAAAGAAAAAAGCTCTTTCTACTAAAGAACAGCCTACAATTTTTACGAATATAATGTATGGAGATGCTTGGTATATGGCTGGAGGAAAAAGTTTTGTATCTACGTTATTTAAAGATGCCGGCGGGGATTATTTATGGAAAAATAATAGTAACACCGGAACTGTTATTTTAAATTTTGAAGAAGTTTTTAGTAAAGCGAAACATGCTGATTATTGGATTGGAGCAAGTAATTTTAATTCTAAAAATGAACTTATAAACTCTAGCTATCAGTATACAGAATTTGATGCTTATAAAAAAGATCAAATCTATGCTATGAACAAAAGAGAAAATAAAACCAAGGCAAATGATTACTTTGAATCAGGAAATATATTTGCTGACCGAACACTTTCTGATATTATTAAAATTCTACACCCTGAATTATTGCCTGACTATGAGCTCTCTTATTTAAGAAAATTAAAATAAGTCTCCTACTCTATAATGATCATTTTATGTTATAAAAATGATCATTATAAATTTAATACATATCAATCTTAGTTCTTTCTTTATTTTTACAAGTTATAATCCAAATTATTTTTGTAAGGCAAGTTGTACAATTTCGGAAGGATCTTCCACTATATATTCTGCTCCATTTTCCAGCAATTCTTCTTTAGATCGAAACCCCCAAAGAACACCGATTCCTTTTATTCCGGAATTTACACAAGTTTGCATATCAGCCCCAGAATCTCCTGCATATAAGATTTCATTTTTATTTGTTATACCGGCTTCTCTCATAACATCATACACTATCTGAGGGTCCGGTTTTACAGGAATTCCCTCTCTTTGTCCAAGTACTGAAGCAAATTGAATATCTGGAAAGAATTTTTGTACCAGTGATTGTGTTCCTTCAATAAATTTATTAGATGCTACCGCTAACTTTATTTGTTTTGATTCTAATTCTTTCAACATTTTCATAATACCCGGATAAGGAGCTGTTTCATCCTCAGAATGTTTGCTATAATATTCAACAAATTGTTTTCTCAATTTTTCGACAAATTCGGGAGCCCTTTGAGTTTCAGGCAAAGCTCTTTCTATTAATTTACTTACTCCATTTCCTACAAAAAAACGATATGCTTGTAAAGGATGAGTAGGAAAACCATGCTGCTCTAATATATAATTGCAAGATTTGCCTAAATCGTTTATAGTATTTAATAATGTTCCGTCTAAATCAAAAATAATTAGTTTTATCATTTTTAAATCTTTTTTACAAAGATAACCATGATTTTTAGAACCTCTTTAATAAAATACAATACTTTTAAATTAAAAAACCGTTTTAAATAAATAAATCATATCTTTTTTTAAAGACCAGTTTTTTATATATTTTTTATTAATTTCTATTTTATCCTTCCAAATTATTTCTTTATTATAAAATTCAGGATCATCTACTTGTGATAATATTTCCTCCTCATTTCTATATTTCAATTGGGCCGGACCCGTGATTCCCGGCTTTACAGACAGAATTATCTTATCTTCTCCTTTCAATTTATCTGCAAAACCAACTATATCCGGTCTTGGCCCTACCCAAGACATATCTCCTTTTAATATATTGATTAACTGAGGGATTTCATCTATTTTATATTTCCTTAAAAATTTGCCTAATTTTGTAATATTCATTTTCTGAGTGGTAACAGAAGATGTATAAGTTCCTTTCATAGTTCGAAATTTATAAATAGAAAATATCTTCGCATTTTCACCTACTCTTTTTTGAATAAATATTCCATTTTTTCCTGTATTGATAGAAACTAAAATAAATAATAGAATTAAAGGTAGTATTAAAATAATCAATAAGGTAAAAGCCAAGCTATAATCCATAAATATTTTAATACCCTTCATAAATATAAACTTATTTTACAAAAATACTAAAATAAAAAAAGGATCTTATATAACCCTTTTTTATATTTATATTAAAAGTAAATTATTTATTTTACATTTTTTCTCCATGTTGGGAAAGATCTAAACCTAATTCCTCTTTTTCTGGATCTACCCTGAGTGGAGTAATTTTATTTACAATATATAATAAAAGTAAGGTACCTAAAAATGCAAATAAAGATACTCCTATCATAGCGATTAGATGATGTGTAAAGAGTGTTGTCTCTCCATAATATAATCCATTACCCGGAACTATTTCGTTAATTGATTTATCGGCAAATACTCCGGTAAGTAACATTCCTACCATACCACCTACACCATGACAAGGAAAAACGTCTAACGTATCATCTACTCCTATTTTATGAAAAAGTTGAACCATATAGAAACTTACAACACTGGCTACCAATCCTATAAAAAAAGAATGTCCTAATGATACATAACCTGCAGAGGGTGTAATACCAACCAAACCCACTACAGCCCCAACACAAACTCCAATAGAGGTTAATTTTTTCCCATTTATTTTTTCTAAAAATCCCCAGCATAATGCTGATACAGCAGAAGCTGCGGTAGTATTAGCAAAGGCTAATACGGCCAATTCATTTGCTGCAAAAGATGATCCTGCATTGAAACCAAACCAACCTATCCATAATAAACTGGCTCCTAATATTACATAAGGAACTTTTCCAGCTGTTAAAGATATATCTCTTCTTTTTTTTAAAAATACGGCACCTGCTAAAGCAGCCCAACCGGAACTCATATGTACTACTGTACCTCCTGCAAAATCTAAAACGCCATATTTTGCCAAAATACCTTCCGGGTGCCAAGTGGCATGGGCTAATGGGGAATAGATAAAAATAGAAAATAAAATAATAAACAACAAATATCCCCAGAAACGAATACGTTCTGCCACCCCTCCTGAGATTAATGCCGGAGTGATAATGGCAAATTTCAGTTGAAATAAAGCAAATAATAAAATAGGTATAGTAGGCGCTCCTATCCATGCTGTAGTCGTACCAATGCCTTGCATAAATAAATGGGGTACGGGATTACCTATAATTCCGAAAACATCAGGACCAAAAGCTAATCCAAAACCAAATATAAACCAAATGACCGTAATCGTCACCATTGCTATAAAACTCTGAAATATTGTACTAATTATATTTTTACTATTAACCATACCTCCGTAAAAAAAACCAACCCCCGGAGTCATTAGAAATACAAGTACAGATGCTACTAAAATCCAAGCAACATCTGCATAATTAAATGTTACACCGGTTGCCACGGCTTTAGAGGCACTTTCAGAAAATAAACAGTTTGAAAAAAGACTTAATAAACCAATAATTACTAATACCAGAATTAAAATTGTTTTACGCATATGTTTTTTTATATAGAACAAAATTATATTATTTTATACAATAAAACAAAAATACCCTAAAAAAATAGTAGGGTATATATAATTTATTCGTAAAAAAAACAAAACTACATCAAAACAACAAAGGGTTTATCTTAATATTTTATATTTTACATTGATTACCCCATCGTCTAATGAAGAAATTCTTTTAAAAGCTTTTCTACTTAAATCAAAATCGCGACCTTTCACAAAAGGTCCTCTATCTGTTATCCTTACCACTACTTTTCTTTTAGTTGCCGGATTAACTATTTCTACCCTAGTTCCAAATGGCAAAGTTTTGTGTGCCGCAGTAAGTTTATGCATATTGTAAATTTCTCCACTCGCTGTTGCTTTCCCATTAAATTTCTTTCCATACCAACTAACTGTTGCATTTCTATATCCTTTACCTGAATTTATATTCTCAACAGTACATGAAGTTATAGTACTAAAAAACATAAGTAATACAATAATAATTTTTCCTAGTTTCATAATTAATAATATTAAATAACGCAATAAAGTTAATTATATATAATAAAAGAATAATATATATAAAAAAATTACTCTAAAAATATATTTTATATAATTATTATTTTATAATTTTATTTTTTAGTTTAAATAGATATAACTAAAATTATAATTATTTTAATAACACATGTATAACCCTACTAATAACATTTTTTATGAAAAAATTTTATTTATTTATTTCTACTGTCTTAATAATGATATTATTTTCTTGCTCAGACGATTTAAATAATAGTTCATTAAATGAAGATGTAACTCCAAGCAGAGCTATTAATAAAAAAGGATATGCTGACGGAGTAAATTATTCTTTAAATAATTTAAAAGTAAATCCTGACTTAGTCAAAATTTCACAAGAAAATGTAACAATTAAAAGTTCTGAGGATAAAATGAAAAACGGAATTTTTAATTTTGAAATTCTGTCTAATGAAATTAAAGAAAAATTGATCGTTGGTAATGTATTATATTTTAAAACTGAAAATAATACTTACTTAAGAAAAATTAAAACAGTTTCAAACAATGGTAATTCCTATTTTTTAGAAACTTCAGAAGCTTATTTAGGTGATTTATTTAGCAGTGGTACAATTGAGTTTTCTGTTAATACCCAACAAGCTGAAAAAGCAATTAAATCAAAATCCAATTCTTTGGTAGCCTTAGGTGAAAATTATGATAAAAACTTTACCTTTAATATCATAAATCTCATTAAAGAATATAGCTATGAGGGAATGGTGTTTAATCCTAATACTTCTATTAGTTCCACTTTCAATATTAAAATAGGATTTGGAAATTCACAAAATTTACCTAATGAAGTAATTGCATATATAGAATTTAACACAATTATAAATCCATATTTTAAATTTGATGGTAATTTTAATAAAAAGATAAATCATAATTTTATTGAAGAAGTTCCAACAAATCTATTGGATCAATTAAAGAAAATTGAATTAGATATTACAATTCCTGCGGGCGATATTTTAGGAGATATCCCGGCTAAAATTAGTATCGATGAAATTAATTTTCCTGTTGAAATTGAAGCAAATATTGCTAAAAATTCAAATTTGGAATTAAATGTTGCAGGAAAATTGAAGGTTGGATTTGCATATTATAATGGTATTCCAAATAAAAAAAGTCATATTATATATGAAAACTCAATGAAGAATTTATCTGTAGCCAAATCTAATCTTACAGGAGAAATTATTTCTGATATGGGAATTTCAATTATACCAAAAATTACCTTACTTAACACAAATTTACTCCATGTTAATGGTAATATTAATTTAGGTTTAAAATCTCTTTCAATTGGAAATGGAGGATTAAATAACGAATCAGAATTTTTAACTAAAGGAGAATTTTATTCCTTAGGAAAATTTTCAGTTAATAGCTTAGGCGTTTCTATTTATACTACCGAATTATTTAAAAACAATAAAGAATTATGGAATATAGGGCATTTAACTCAAACTTTTACCTTATCTAATTTTAGATATTATAAAAATTCACCCATTCCTTGTTCTGGTTTAAATTCCTATAGTTTTAATGTTGCTTTAGACTATAAATATCCAATTCCCGGAAAAATTATAACAGACAACTTAGAAATAACCTATGATGTATATGCAGATAATGGTAGTGTTTTAGAGAAAGAAAAAACTATTAAAATATCGCCATCTAACATAAGTTTAAAAGAATTCAATTTTAACCTATGCATTCCATTCCGTAGAATCAATATTTATAAAACCGCTAAAACCAGTTATCTTAAAAATATAAAAATAAAAGATGCTAATGGATATGTTGCTCTTGGAATTATTGATCCTATTCTAGGAACTCCTTATACTCAAATTCCAATATCACGTTAATTTCTTAATGTACAAATAAAAAAAGAATCGGATAAATTATTCCGATTCTTTTTTTATTATTTTAATTTGTTAATAATTATATATTTTTGTAACTTTTTATTTACGTTTTGTTATAAATTTCTTATGTGCTATTTATGAGAAGATTACTTACACTATTTTTCTTTCCGTTTTTTTTAATATTTCACACTCAAAGTTTAAATATCTCTGTTATTTACGATTCTGAATTAAAAAAATATGGCCTTAAAAGTTCAGATTGTATTCAGTTAATTAATCCTGAGTGGAACGTTCTTCAGGCTATTAACACATATTTTTATTATGGAAGAAAAGATACAGAAGGTAATTATTTTTACAGATATGACAGACTTAACAATCATTTAATTCGTATAAATTACTTAATACTTGACTCTACCCTTTATCATAACCAATTTGTTATTATTCAAAGTTTTCCTTATGGTCCTAAAGGAGTTATGAATATATATGGAAAAGAAATTCTTCCCACATTTTATAATAATATATGGATAAAAGATAAATATATTTTAAGCGAATTACATAATAAAATAACCATACATACCTTAGATGGACAGAAATTATTTCCACAATCCTTCAATTATGTAGATATAAAAAATGGTTTTATATACGTAAAAATGGAAGATAAAAGATTTGAAAATAATGAAAAATTTATGGTTTATAATAATAATGGAGATTCATTAACTAAAGATAATTGGACTATTGTCGGTCAATTTGGAAAAGACCATCTTTTATTAATTAAAACCTTAGATCATAAACTATTTTATATAAATGAGTCTGGTGAAATTCAAATAAAACCTAATAAAAAATTAAATTACGAAGCCCCTTTCTCTAACGGATACTCTTTGGTTTCTACTAAAAATACACCTAAGAAATATGGTTTTATAGATACCTCAGGGGAAATTATTATTCCTTTAGAATATGATAATGCCGGGCCTTTTCAAAAAAATTATGCTTTTGTTGAAAAACATAAAGATGGTAAATTATACCAAGGATTGATAGACAATCACAACAAAATGATTAAAATTTTCTCATCTCCTGTAATTAGTAGATCTACCTATTATGATAGTAATAAAATTACTTATTATTTGTCCAATCACGAAACATATGATGCTGATGGAAATTATATAGAAGACACTAATTTAATTAAATAAACAGATTAGCAAGATACAAGATTATTCTTAAATTTGCATGACAAAATTGTAAATATGCAACTTTCAGAACAAGAACTAATCCGAAGAGAAAAATTACAAAAGCTTAAAGATGCAGGGATAGAACCTTTTCCTGCTGCTGAATATAAAATCACTCATACTACCCAACAAATAAAAGATAATTTTAAGGAAGGGGAAATAGTTAGTATTGCTGGAAGGCTCATGTCTAACCGTATTCAGGGAAAAGCTGGTTTTTCTGAATTACAAGATAGTAAAGGACGCATACAACTTTATTTTAATAGAGATATTCTTTGTCCTGAAGAGGATAAATTTAAATATAATGACTTTTACAAAAAACTTCTAGATTTAGGAGATTTTATAGGTGTTTCAGGAGAATTATTTATTACTAAAAAAGGAGAGAAAACTATTATGGTAAAAGAATTCTCTCTTTTGTCTAAAGTACTTCGCCCCCTTCCTTTACCTAAAATAGATGAAGAAGGAAAAGTACATGATGCATTTAATGATCCTGAACAAAGATATAGAATGAGGTATGTGGATTTGGTTGTGAACCCTCAAGTTAAAGATATTTTTATAAAAAGAACAAAACTTTTTACAGCTATGAGAAATTTCTTTAATGAAAGAGGGTATTTTGAAGTAGAAACTCCTATTCTTCAATCTATTCCTGGTGGTGCTGCAGCAAGGCCCTTTATTACTCATCATAATGCTCTTAATATTCCTTTATACCTAAGAATAGCTAATGAGTTATATCTAAAAAGACTTATTGTAGGCGGATTTGATGGGGTATATGAATTTTCTAAAAACTTCCGTAACGAGGGAATGGATCGTACTCACAATCCAGAATTTACGGCAATGGAAATTTATATTGCTTATAAAGACTATAATTGGATGATGAATTTTACAGAGCAATTATTGGAGCATTGTGCAATTGCCGTAAATGGAACAACACAAGCCTCTTTTGGTGATCACAAAATAGACTTTAAAGCCCCATATCCGAGAATAACTATGACAGATGCCATAAAAAAATATTGTGGATATGATATTACCGGAAAAACTGAAGAAGAACTAAGACAAGCTGCTAAAGATATGGGTATTGAAGTAGATGAAACTATGGGAAAAGGTAAATTAATTGATGAGATTTTTGGTGAAAAATGTGAAGGTAATTTTATTCAGCCCACTTTTATTACTGATTATCCTGTAGAAATGTCTCCATTAACAAAAAAACACCGATCTGATCCAAATCTTACAGAACGTTTTGAATTGATGGTATGTGGTAAAGAAATAGCCAATGCTTACTCTGAACTGAATGATCCTATAGACCAGAGAGAACGTTTTGAAGAACAATTAAAACTTTCTGAAAAAGGAGATGATGAGGCTATGTTTATAGATCAAGATTTTCTACGTGCTTTGGAATTCGGTATGCCTCCGACTTCAGGTCTAGGAATCGGAATGGATCGTTTAATAATGTTTTTAACAAATAATGCTTCTATTCAGGAAGTTTTATTTTTCCCTCAAATGAAACCTGTACAAAAAAATTCATCTATAAATTTATCAGAAGAAGAAAAAACAATTGTTGAAATATTGAAAAATAATAATTCTAAAATTGATTTAATAGAATTAAAGACTCAAGCTGGTTTAAGTGGGAAAAAATGGGATAAGTCTATGAAAGCTCTTTCTAAATATAATTTAATTAAAGTATATTTAGATGCTCATGAAAATAAAATAGTCGAATTAACTTCTAATGATTAATAAAAAGCAATAGAAGAACATCTTTCTTCCATTTATGCTAATTTAAATTCATACAAATTTATATAGCTTTTTTTCACTTTTGAAATAGTCTATATTTTAATAGTAGATATCATATAAATATTTATAAAAAAGAAACTTACAAGGCAATGTAAGTTTCTTTTTTTATTTGTTTTTATTTTAATTGTTTTTCTAAATTTAAAGCCTCTTCATTTTTAGGATCAATTGCTAAAATTTTATTAACATAATCTTGAGCTTTAACATTATCTCCCTCATGAAAATTTTTATAGGCAAAGAATGAATAAGCTATAGCTAAATAAGCTTTTTCTGTTTCTGAATAAGTATTTTTAGGAGATACCATATCAATATATTTTTGATAAGTTTGAGCAGCTAAACCACTTTTATCTTCCCTATCATAAGCATAAAGAGCCATAGCTTTACCTCCATAAGAAGTTTCCCATGTAGGTATTAATTCAATCAACTTATCCCATGAAGCTATAGATCCCGCATAATCTTTTGCATTATACTGTTCTAATGCTAAATCATACCAAGATTTAGTATCATTAGGATTAGTTGTTACTGCTTTTTTTAATGCTACAATCTTAGGATTATTTTCTGAAGAAGAAGAATTTGCATTAGGATTTATTTTAAGTAATAAATCCTGATAATCAAAATATCTATCGCCTTCTGCTATAGCTTTATTTAAATTAAAAACAGCTTCTTTTTCTAACTTAGTTTTTTCTTCCCCTACAGCTTTTGCAGCTAAAGATGTCTGGATTTTTCCTAAAATACCATAATCTGAGCCTTCCATTTTAGAATTATTAATCGCTTTTAAATAAGAATTCATATCATCATAAGCATTGGAAAAATCAGATTTTTCAACTAATACTAGAGCTCTAACTTTATATTTTAACGGATCAGAAATTTTATCCCAATATTGATTTATAATATTTAAACTTTTATCAAAATCCTTAGCATTAAAAGCTATTCTAGCTAAGTTAAATTGGGTGTTAGCATCATTATTTCCTGTCAACTCCATGTATTTTTGTAAATGGGTAGTTGCATCATTATATTTTTGTGTTCTTAAATCATAATCAACCCAATATTTATAGGTTATTGAGTAATTAGAATCTGCAGTCACCGCATTTGTAAAATTTTCAAGTGCTAACTGGTTGTTTTGTTTAGTTCTAGACCAAAGATTACCAATTAAAGCATATACCTCTGCTTTATTATCTGCTATTTCCAAAGCCCGAGTGTAATTTGTCATTGCTTTTCCCGGATCTAATTTTTCATAATAAGCATTTCCCAAAACTATATAATATTCTGCCTTATCTTTGTTTTTAACCAAATTAAGCAATTTTTCTGAATAATCTATGCTTTTATCTGCATCTATAGATTCCGGTTTATTTTTAAATAAGATATAGGCTTCGGCTATTCTATATATTACTTCTGCATTTCTATATTTACTATCCTTAGCTATTGCATCAAAATCTGCATTGGCAGCAGACTTTTCACCCCGAAATAATTTCACACAGGCTAATCCTATCCTATTTAATTCAGATTTAGGATTTAGAGCTAAACCCTTATTAAAATTTTGAACGGCTAACTCTATGTTAGGTGTCTCATTTTTTAGATAAAAATAACCTAAATAAAAATAATTTTCTTCACTAGGAGATTTAGAAACTAACCCTTCAAAAACTTCTTTTGCTTTATTAAACTGATCATTTCCTAAATATTTTATTCCCTCTTGAATATTTTGCGCATTTAATACACCTGCTAACATTACTGCTGACAAAGTAAATGTGGCTTGAATTGGCTTGATTCTAAAATTCATTATAATCTTATTTTAATTTCTAAGTATTTATTTATATTTTTTCAATTTATATGTTATCTATAAAAATAGATAACTATAACATGTTCCTATCATTTTTTCTATCTGTTTTCATTATAATAGTTATTTTCTAAAATCTTAATTTATTTGTACTCTTCTTTCATATAAAAAGTAAGGTTGTAAACCTGCTCTGGTTACAATTAATTGACCTCTTTGTGAACCTGCAAATCGGGAAAAGCTACTGCCTAATAAAAAACTATTTTCTGAATTTAACAAAAATATTCTTTTTGTAAAAGGATATAGCCCACTTCTTAAATTAGGAATTGAAGGATTTATTACTTGATTATCAAAATTTATTACCGGTATAATTTTAATTTTATTTAAATATTCTTTTACCTTTGGGTCACCTGTGTCGCTCAAAGCATTTAATCCGATTATTCCTATAGATGATTTATTTTTATAAACATAATTAATTACCTGATCTGCATTATTCAATGCTGTTATTTTATAATCTTCACTAATATTTAATTGTAATTTTCTAACTAAAGTATTAAAATTACTTGAATTTCCACCATCAAAAACATATGAATTATCTGAATGTTCTATTGCTTTTTTCAAATCTGAAATACGAATACTATCTATTAAACTCTCTTTCGAAGTAACCAAAACAATGGCATCACAAGCTATTTGTGTAGAAATAAATCTCATCCTTGTCTTAGCAAACAATATTTTACCTTCTTCTTCACTTAAATTCCTACTTACCATTGCCATAGTTATTTTGCCTTGAATAAAATCTGCAATTACCAAATCCTCTACTTCCGGCTTAAAATTTACTTGTGCTTCAGGATAAGAAGACTTAAAAACTTCAACTAAAGCACTTCCTACATTTAAAAATGAAGGGTCTATGCCAATTGTTATTTTTCCTTTTCTATAAGCTTCTTTTTGCTGAATTTCTTTTTGACAGGAATTTACTAAAACAAAAAACAAAACAATCAAATAAAAAAAACCTATTTTTTTAGCCATTTTCTCTTATATACTTAATTGCTCTATAAAACCTAAAACCACCATAGACTATAAATAAAATCCCTAAAATTCTTGCCCATTTAGGTTCTAAATCAATAAAAAACTTATTATATAGGATAATTAAAATACCAATTACAAAATATCCCATTCCTATAATGCCTGATATTGATTTATAATTCAATCGCATCTACTATTTTATTTTAAAAGATTCTATACAACAAAGATAAAAAAATATTTTTTTAGTTATTTTTGTAACTTAATAATAAAGATTTGCCTTATATAAGTTTAAATCTTTTTTCGATAACTTATATGTCTTAAATAACCTTATATTATGGATTTTTGCATACAAACTGTTAATGATCTGGACCTAGCAGCAAAAGAAATCATTCTAAACTCAACTTATAAAATTTTCACTTTACATGGAGATATGGGAGCCGGAAAAACTACTCTTATTAAAGCTTTCGGAAAAATTTTAGGTTCTTATGACAGTATAACCAGCCCTACATTTTCCATTGTAAATGAATATTTATCTAAAAAGGGGAAAATCTTTCATTTTGATCTTTATAGAATAAATGATATTAACGAACTTTTAAACCTTGGAATTGATGAATATATTGATTCCGGAGAATATTGTTTTATAGAATGGCCTGAAATATATGAAAATGATTTGCCTGAACATCATAAAATTTCATTAATTTTGAAAAATCAAACTAGATATTTAACCTTTAGCTAAATGAGCATTTTTACACCATTTTCTGAGGAAGAGTTAATCCCACAAGAGGAGCGTATCGAAGTAATAAAAAAAAGAGGAGAAATAAGTATAGGCATACCCAAAGAAAACCTACTAAATGAAAAACGTATCGCCTTAACTCCTGATGCGGTATCTGTTCTTTCAGCAAATGGAATTAATATTACAATAGAAAATGGAGCCGGACTTGGTGCTCATTTTACAGATAATCAATATTCAGAAGCCGGAGCTAAAATTTCTTATGAAAAAAAAGAAGTATTTTCAAAACCGATTATTTTAAAAACTGAACCTCCTACCCTTAATGAAATAGAATTAATGAATCCTGATTCATATCTTATTTCAGCAGTTCAAATTAATACACAAAGTAAAGAATACTTTGAAAAACTATCTTCAAAAAAAATTACTGCTTTAGGATTTGAATATATTAGAGACAGACATAATCAACTCTCACTGATACGACTGATAGGTGAAATAGCAGGAACTTGTTCCATCCTTATTGCCTCAGAGCTTCTTTCCTCCTCACACGGGGGTAACGGTTTGTTAATGGGAGGAATAACAGGAGTACGCCCAACCAATGTAGTAATTATTGGAGCAGGAACCGTAGGTGAAAACGCAGCTCGTTCTGCCCTGGGTTTAGGTGCCTCCATAAAAGTATTTGATCATTCTTTAACCAAACTCAGACATTTACAAGAAGTAATAGGAAGAAAAATATTTACTTCTACTCTTGATCCAAAAGAACTGGAAAAATCACTAAGACGATGCGATGTAGCTATAGGTTGCCTTAAAGGGGAAATGCGCGCCCCTATTCTAGTTACTGAGTCAATGGTGGAAAAAATGAAACCAGGAGCAGTGATTATTGATATTAGCATTGACAATGGCGGAATTTTTGAAACTTCTGAAATATGCCTTTGTGACAAACCTTTCATAAAAAATGGCGTTATACACTATTGTGTACCAAATATTACTTCTCGTGTAGCTAGAACTGCATCCAAAGCACTTAGTAATTTTTTTTTAAGTTATTTCCTGGATGTTATCAACCAAGGAGGATTTGAAACTTTATTTTCAAGAAATCGAGGCATATGCAAGGGTATATACATGTATAAAGGAAGAATTACCAATTCTCAAATTGCTAATTGGTATGGATTACCTTATCAAGATATTAATCTTTTAATTATATAACATGAGTTTTTCCCAAAGATTACGTTATTATCTATTAGGGTTAGGTATGGGGCTCGTGTTCCTTCTATTTATTTTTGGAAACAAACTATTTTCATGGTCTTACTTGCCAAATGAAAGAGTTTTAGCTGAAATTAAAACAAAAAAAATTAAGTTTTCCCCTCAAAGTCTTACTTACATAAACAATCATAAAATATCTAAAAATTTCATTTTAGATACAGCCCTAGTAAAAGGAAAAATCAATTTTAAGGAAAGCAAAGCCCAAGAAGTTCCCTGCCCAAGATATACTCTATATTATGGATCCCTTAAAATTAAATTTACCAAATGTAAAACGTGGGTAACTGTTGATTCCATTGATCACTAAAAAAATTACTACGTCATTATTTATTTAATAACTATCTCCATTTTATCTACTTAAAACACAACCTACTTTAATTTACTTACAACCATCTTGATAGGTTTTTCATATTTAATTATAAATTAAATTAATTCAGTCATTTATAAATTATAATAATGAGATAATTTAGTATTTGTAAGGCTATACCATAAAAAGTCTACCTCGTAATTCATAAGATAATAAATTTAACATAATTTTAACATAAAATTAACATTGCGTATAAAATAAGATAAAGGTGAATTTATATATTTGCTATATAAATATGTAGTCAATAAAATAATAATTACTAAATAAAAAATTAATATTATGTCATTTAAAGCAAAACTAGAAGTAGCGGGAAAGAAATACAATGTTCTAAACGTGAATTATTCCTTAGCCCAAGAAACAGATCCTACAGGAAGACCCTCCTCTCAAACCCGAGGAGGTCGAATAGAAGTCACTGTAGAATCAACCGGAGAGACCGATATCTTTGAGTGGATGACCAATAGCTTTGAGCGTAAAGACGGAAAAGTAATCTTTATCAAAAGAGATTCCGATGCAACCTTAAAAGAATTGGACTTCACCGATGGGTATGTAGTCAAATACAAAGAGAATTTTGATTCCAACGGCACCAATCCATTAACAGAGACCTTTACGATTTCAGCTAAGACCATCAAGATGGGAACCGGCGAACATGTAAACGAATGGGTATAAAATTCTCTATCCCCATAAGAAAAAACATCTCTTAAGCAAAGAGAATGAAAAAAAAGGGGAAGCAGTAGCTTCTCCTTTTTTCAAATTTATCCCTATTATAAAAACAAACACTTATCAAAAATAACTTATAAAATGTCTTCATTTTTAGCCAAATTAGAAATGGAAGGATCTGTATATACAGTACTTCATTGCCACTACAGCTTTCAAAAAAACATAGATTCCTCAGGCAAACCCCAGGGAGCAACCCGCGGAGGATACCTGGATTTAACCTTGGAAAGTAACGGGAATTCAGTTTTCATAGACTGGATGCTATCACAAAATAAGACCAAAGACGGAGTCATTATCTTTTACCGTCGCGATGCGATGAGTAAACTACAGGAAGTAAAATTTGAGAAAAGCTACTGCATCTCTTTCGAAGAAGAATTTGATGCCACAGATAACCAGCCGATGCGTATACGCTTACAATTATGTTCCAAGAAGCTGAGTATAGCCAATATCAGCTATGAGAACAGTTGGAAACTGGGCTGAGCAAAATAACCCCAGGGAGAGGGTCAGGGTATATTTTTAAAAACCAATAAAAAAGGAGGAAAAGCCAAGTCCTTTCCCGAATTAAAACCCTAATATATGAGCATAATAGAAGATCCGAATAAAAAGGCACCTCAGGTAGACCTGAGTAAACTCACAGAAAAGCTACAACAATCTGCCCTTGACTCAGCCGAGACGAAACTGGATCAAGCCACCCAAGGCATCCGAGAAGAGGTAAAAAAAGTACAGGAAACAGCCACCCGGGTACAAAACAAACTAACCCGGGTAAACGAAGAACTTAGCCCGATAAAAGGCAACACCTTTGAAATCATCCCCCCGGAAGTATTGGAAAAACAAAAAGCCTTAAG
>NZ_PSZM01000044.1 GCF_002964975.1 Apibacter adventoris
TATAAATGATTGATTCTTCAAGATTACCATTATAATAATAATCCATACGTACTGGATTATTTTGGGATAAGGTTAAATAAAAGTCATTATTAATCATAATCTTAAAATACGGATTATATTCTTTAAAAGGATTGATTTTTTGATCGTATGAAAATATATCTTTAGCATCATCAACTTTATTATATAAAAGTGTTTCTATATTATTTGCTGAATTATAAGTATACATATAATTAAGAGCTGTATCAGAACATAATTTGTCATTACATGACATAGTTAATAGATTTTGAGTATAGTGAAAATAATCTCTTCTAACTGTTCCGTATTCACTTGTATCAGAGTATGATAAAAAATTACCTGAATAATAAAGGTCAACAGTAGTAATCAGAATATTTTTATAGTATTCTATAGTTTTAATTAATTTTTTGTCTTTGTCATATTCAAAATTTCTATAAGAACCTTCTTCCTCTAAGTTTGTAAGTTTGGAAACCTGCCCGTTTTCATAAGAAAATTCATAAGTATTAATATCATATTGAGGAGTATTGTTTTCGCCTATAAATACCTCTTTAATAGATAAATGATGAATAACCTTTTGAGTTTTAGACTCAGGTTTATTAATAACATCGAGATCATCATTATCATCATTATCACTACTGCAGCTAAATAGAATAAAGAGTAGAATGTTTAGTAGTACAATTTTGTTTTTCATTTTTTTATTTATTTAAGATTTTTGTAATATCAAATATTATTTTTTGTTATTCTTGATCTACCATAATAGTTTGATAATCGAATGTATAAGAAACCCATAATCTATCTGTAACCGCATCTTTTCCTATGACGGTTAAAGGATAATTTTCATTATCATAAGTTATGGTATAAATAATTGTTCGGTAAGCTACAGAAGAGGAATTAGAAAATACATTCTCACTTACAGGATTGTTATGAGATAAGGTTAAATATAAGTAATTATTAGTAATAATCTTAAAATATGGATTATATTCCTTAAAAGGATTGATTTTTAGATCATATAAAAATACACTTTTTTCTTTATGATCTGAAATTGATTCTAAATTATTGGTTGAATAATAAGTATATGTAATAGGGTTTAAGCCAGAACACGATTCAGGATTTGAACAGGTTTCTGAGCTAGTTAATAGGTTCTGAGTATAATGAAATTTATCGTTTTGAATAATTTTGCCTTTTTCTGTAGTGGTTGTATATGATAATAAGTTATCTGAATAATAAAGTTCAACACTACTCTCCAAAATATTGTTATTATATTTTAAAATTTTAATTAATTTTTTGTCTTTGTCATACTCAAAATCGCTGTAAGAGCCTACTTTTTCAATATTTGTAAGTTTTGAAACCTGTCCGTTTTCATAAGAAAATTCAAAAGTATTAGTAGAATAAATAGGGTTATAATTAGAATCTATGTTATCTATACTTTCAATTGATAAATGATGAATAACCTTTAGTGGTTTAGGTTCAGGCTTAGGCTTACTAATAATATAAATATCATCATTATCACTACCACAACCCCATAGAAATATAAGTAGAATATTCAGTAGTATGGTTTTATTTTTCATTTTTTAGTTATGAATTGTTCAAATGTATGAAAAATTTATTAATTATATATTTTATTAATAAAAAAAATATTATTTATTATAACAAAGAAAAATATTTAATTTTTTTGAATAGTAAAACCCGCTTTTTTTACAATATTTATAATATCTTCTTCCGTAGCTCCCAAACTTTGTACGGTTAAAATTTTATTCGGATTGTTCGTATCAACAGACCATGTTTTAATCCCAGGGATTTTGTTGAGAAAGGGTGTTACAGCATTTACACATCCCTGGCAATCTATATTAGTTTTAAATTTTAATTCTTTCATATTTTTTATCTTTTATAATTGTACAAAAATAAGAATTTAGATAAATAATAGTTTTATAGTATTATGGATAGAATTTATAAGTTAATCTTCAAATATTCTTTTATATTTTTCTATTAAATATTTAAAAATATTAGTCTAAAGATCATTTTTTATTATTTAAAAAAATAAAAAGAACTAAGCATAATATTACAAATACACATATTCCAATAATTACTCCCATTGTATTTTCTTTTGAATAGTCTACTTATTAAGCAGATTTTTAGCCTTGATTATATAGTAAATGTAGAATAAAAAATTAAAAATACAAAGAGTAGAGGAAAAGTATATTAAAAGTGAGTCATTTTTATTTATTAAAGAATGATGGCAATAAGTCATAACCCCTAATATAAAACAAAGTATAATTCCGGAAATAGAGGTAATTTTATAACTATAAGCTCGGTCTGTAAGTGTATCATGAATTGCTATTTTGCTTTTTACAATTCCATATACTAAATACACGTCCATGCCGATAATCATCCAAGCTACTAGCCTTATCCAAGTGTCCATGGGTAGAGATAACATAATAAACAGGCAGGTAATAGCACCTAAAATTGGAATATAAGGAACCCAAGGGGTTTTGAAGCCACGGGATGCATCCGGATTTTTTTTTCTTAAAATTATTACTCCAATACAAACTAATACGAAGGCAAATAAAGTACCTATACTTGTCATTTCACTCACAACTTTCCCCGGTATAAATGCAGCAAATAGGCTAATAAATATCATAAAAATAAAATTGGACTTTACAGGGGTTTTAAATTTGGGATAAATATCTGAGAATATTTTAGGTATTAGTCCATCTTGGCTCATTGAATAAAATACACGACTTTGGCCTAAAAGCATTACCAAGATAATAGAGGAATAGCCTAACAAAACGGAAGCGATAATAAATATATTTAACCAAGGATAAGCAGGAACTATACTTCCATCGGGTCCCACAGTGCCCATATTTTTAATAGCTGTAACGATAGGAGCTAAAGCATCAGAATTATTGGCAGTGCCAAATTCTTTGTAATTGACCACTCCTGTTAAAACATAGGCAAAAGCAACATACAAAATAGTACATATTAAAAGAGAACCTAAAATCCCTATAGGCATATTTCTTTTAGGGTTTTTAGTCTCTTGAGCAGTTGTGGAAACAGCATCAAATCCTATGTAAGCAAAAAAAACTAATCCTGCAGCCCTGAATATTCCCGACCATCCATATTCACCAAATTTACCTGTTGTATTATGGGGAATTAAAGGAGTTAAATTTTCAGGATTTACAAATTTGAATCCTAAAGCAATAAATAGTAAAACTATAAGAACTTTTAAAACTACAATAAAATTATTGAAAAGAGCAGAACCTTTTGTTCCTCTCATTAATATAAAAGACATTAAGCATACCATAAATGCAGCCGGTAAATTTATAATTCCGTTTACAGTAGTACCATTATCTAATTCAAAAGTCTCAAAAGGAGTTTTTAATAATTCAGGAGGAAAGTGTATATTAAAATTGAGCAATAATTGATTGAAATATCCTGTCCAGCTAGAAGCAACAGCGGCAGCGGCTACTGAGTATTCCAAAACTAAATCCCACCCGATAATCCATGCAATAAATTCGCCCATTGTAGCATAAGAATAAGTATAAGCACTTCCGGCAACTGGTATCATAGAGGCAAATTCAGCATAACAAAGTCCTGCAAGCGCACAACCTATGGCAGCAATAATAAATGAAATCATAATACCCGGTCCGGCGTAGTCTCCAGCCGCTTGACCGGTAACGGAAAATAATCCGGCTCCTACCACAACTCCCACTCCTAAGGCTACTAGAGCCATAGCGCTAAGTGATCTTTTTAATTTAGATTTCTTCCCTGACTCTTCAATTATTTTTTCAATAGATTTCCTTTTAAATAGCATATGCGATTATTTTAAAAAACTGATGCTAAATTAAAAATAAAAATAATTTTAAAGATAATATATAAATAAAAAATTAATTTATTTGAATTATTATCTATAAAACAAATATTTTTTTGATAAATTAATATAATATTATTTTTATTATATTACAATGAATTATAAATTTAAATTCCATTGTTTAATTTTTTCAAGGAAATGAAAAGCGGTCATATCAAACCTTACCGGAACAATACTTATATAATTATGTGTTAGAGCCCATTCATCTGTATCATCTCCTTTGTCTAAATTAGACCATTTACCGGTGAGCCAATAATAGGTTTTTCCTTTAGGATCTATTCGTTTATCGAATTCTTCTTCCCAAAGAGCATTTGCCTGTCTACATATTTTGATGCCTTTTAACTGTTTTTCATCAGCCTTAGGAATATTTACATTTAGGACAACACCTTCCGGTAGTTTATGAGTTATTACATTCTCTGTTATGGATTTAATATATTTTTTAGCAGCTTTAAAATTAGCATTAAAAGAATAATCACACAAAGAAAAACCTATGGAGGGAATCCCCTCAATACCTCCTTCAATTGCGGCAGACATGGTACCTGAATAAATTACATTGATAGAAGAGTTTGATCCATGGTTAATTCCTGAAACACATAAATCAGGTTTTTTAGGTAAGATTTGATTTATAGCTATTTTAACGCAATCGACAGGAGTACCACTACATGCCCATTCTTGTTGGGGACCTTGATCTAAAGCGATTTTTTCAACCCGTAAAGTGGAGTTTATAGTAATAGCATGCCCCATACCACTTTGAGGTTTATCTGGAGCGATCACATATACTTCCCCAATTTCATTCATAATATTGATTAATTCTCGAATACCAGGAGCAGTAATTCCATCATCATTGGTTATTAGTATTAAAGGCTTTTCCATAGAACTTAAATAAAATTTTAAATTTGTAACAAAACTAAGTTTTTCATCACAAAAATATCTTATCTTTGGACTTATTTTTTTAAAATATAATAAAGAAAAATGTTAAATTTAAAGAAAACCTGGATATTTATATCATTATGCTCTATGAGCCTTTTGGTATTTTGTTTTAATGCTTCTTCGCAGGATGACAGGGAGAAAGAGATCTTTAAAAGAGTAAAAGAAACTTTGCTTTATACAAGTTATGCGCCAAAAAATTTAGATGAAAAATATTCCAGGGATGTCTATAAAAAATATATGGAAGATTTAGATCCATTTAAAAGATATTTTCTAAAATCAGATATTGATGAATTCGGAAAATATGAAAATAAAATGAGTGAAATGTTTATTAATAATGATGTTTCATTTTTCCATGTATCAGTAGATAGATTATATAAAAGAGTAAATGAGACTGAAGGGTATATAAATGATATCTTTAATTCACCTTTAAATTTTAATGAGGATGATTACATGATTGTAGATGAAAAGAAAAGAGATTTTCCCTTAAATCAAGCAGAAGCAAAAAAATACTGGAAAAATTATATAAAATATAGAGTTCTTCAAGAAATATTCAATTCAAATAATAGTACTGATAGTTTAAATAATGAAGAAAAACCTCTTAAAGAAAATACAAATAAGGAAAAAAAGCCTAAAACCAAAGAGGAAATTGAAGCAGATGCAATAAAAAAAGTAAAAGAAAATATATCAGAATATTTTAGACAAATAAAACTTAGAAAAAAAGCAGATCTTTTTTCAATATTTATCAATGCCTATACGGAAGTTTTTGATGTTCATACCACTTATTTTTCACCTAAAGATAAGGATAATTTTAATACAGCAATGAGTGGTAAAATTATAGGAATAGGGGCTACTTTACAAGATAATAAGGGGTATCCTACTATAAGAGAATTAGTAATAGGAGGACCTGCATGGAAATCTAAACAAATTGAGGCAGGAGATAAAATTGTGAAAGTACAGCAAGGTAAAAAAGGTAATCCGGTAAGTGTTGTAGGGATGTTATTGGATGATGCTATAAGGCTTATAAGAGGAGAAGAAGGGACAACAATTGTATTGACTCTTGAAAAGAAGGACGGAAGTACTAAAATTGTTACATTAATTAGGGAAGAGATAGAAATACAGGAAACTTTTGTAAGAAGTGCCGTAATTACAGATGAAAAAGGTAATAAATATGGAATTTTATATTTACCTGAATTTTATGTTAATTTGGAAAATAATACAAAAGGCAGAGATTGTTCGGATGATATTAAGAAAGAAATTAATGAGCTGAAAAAACAAAATATTAAAGGACTTATCATGGATGTCAGAAATAATGGAGGAGGTTCTTTGTCAGAAGTAATTGACATTACAGGATTGTTTATTGGAAGAGGTCCGGTTGTTCAGGTTAAAGATTCAAATGGAAAAATAAAAGTTTTAGAAAGTAAAGAAAAAGATTTAGTTTGGGATGGTCCTTTAGTGCTTATGACAAATGAACTTTCTGCTTCAGCTTCTGAAATATTAGCTGGAGCTATGCAGGATTATCAGAGAGCGGTTATTGTTGGTCCTTCGCAAACCTATGGAAAAGGAACAGTGCAAACGATATATCCTTTAGATCGTTTTAGTATGTCTGATGACAAATATGGAGCATTAAAAGTAACTATACAAAAATTTTATAGAATTACAGGAAGCTCTACCCAGTTGAAAGGAGTAAATTCAGATATAATAATTCCTGATTTATTATCTTATTCAGATATTTTTGAGAAATCACAAGAATTTGCATTACCCTGGGACCAGATAAATAAGTCGAATTTTATTATATGGCAAGGTGTTCCTAAAATTAATTATGAATATTTAAAAACAAAAAGTGCTGAAAGATTGAAAAATAGTTCTTATGTAGCATCTATAGAAGCAGCAGGAAAATGGAGCAAAGAAATAGAGCAAATAGTTAAAATTCCATTAAAATATGATAAATTCATGTTAGAGATGGAAAAAAGAAAAGAACAAGGTAAAAAATACGAAAAAGAAACGGATTAT
Source organism: Apibacter adventoris (assembly GCF_002964975.1). Lineage (GTDB taxonomy): Bacteria > Bacteroidota > Bacteroidia > Flavobacteriales > Weeksellaceae > Apibacter > Apibacter adventoris. The sequence continues at coordinate 6,824 of NZ_PSZM01000044.1, forward strand.
GATGCAAAAGTTTCAATAGAGGCGCCAACTTATGAATTGGCTAAATTTAAGTCGGATACAGTACTTAAGGCCAAAAGAGAAGATTGGTATAAAGGAATGAAAAAAGATTTTAACCTAAGAGAATCTATCAATGTTTTAAATGATATTATAGGGCATTAAGATTTTATATATAATAATATAAATATATGGGAAGCAATTCATAAAAATATATGAATTGCTTTTTTTTATAACAAATATCATCATTAAATCTTATGAAAAAAGTAAAATTAATTGTAATTTTAACTACAAACATAAACTAAAGACCAAATGAAAAAGAATTATAAATATATAAATAGGGAGATAAGTTGGCTTAAATTTAATTCTAGAGTTTTACAGGAAGCAATGGACAAAAAAAATCCTTTATTAGAAAGATTGCGTTTTTTAGGAATTTATTCCAATAATCTGGATGAATTTTATAAAGTTAGATATGCTTACATTGCCAGAATGATTCAATTTAATAGTAAATATAATAATATAGTTGAAGAGCAAAAAGATACGGACTTATTAGAAGAAATAAATAGAACAGTAGCACATCAACAGCAAAAATATGATAATCTTTATTCTCAAATAATCAAAGAATTAGCCAAAGAAAAAACTTTATTAGTAGATGAGAAAACAATTCCAGAAACTTTAAAGCCTTTTGTAGAAGATTTTTATGAAAATAAACTTAGTCATAATTTAACAGTATTATATTGGAAAGAAGGAGATAAAATACTCAATTTAAAAGATAATGTATTTTATTTAATAGTTACAATGACTAAAAAAAATAAGAATCATCAATATGCATTAATAGAAGTACCCACAGACCGTTTTTCAAGATTTTTGGTTTTGCCAGATATAAATGATAAGCACCATGTAATTTTTTTAGAAGATGTAATTCGATATCATCTAAAAGATATATTTCAATTTTTTAAATTCGATACAATAGAAGGAAAGTCTATAAAACTATCCAAAGATGCAGATTTATCTATAGATAATGATGTACAGGTTAGTTATATGGAAAGTGTTTCTGAGGCATTAAGAGAAAGGCAAAAAGGATTACCAGTTCGATTGGTTTATGATAAAACTATTGATGCTAGAACATTAAAGTTTTTAAAAAAAATGTTTGATTTGGATGAGTATGATAGTTTGGCTCCGGGTGGGAAATATCATAATAAAAAAGATTTTATGAAATTTCCTACATTAGGAAGAAAAGATTTAGAATATAAAAAAATAGTCCCTGTAATTCCTAAAATACTTAAAGAAGAAAGAAATTACTTTAAAGCTTTTGCTAGAGAAGATACTTTATTATATGCCCCTTATTATGACTATTCAGTTTTCTTAAAATTTTTGAGAGGAGCAGCTATAGATCCAAAAGTAAAAAAAATAAAAATTACTATATATAGAGTGGCTGATGATTCTCAGGTATTAAGTGCATTAATTAATGCTGCAAAAAACGGAAAAGATGTGACGGCTGTTTTAGAACTTAGAGCGAGATTTGATGAAGCACATAACATAAAATGGTCAAAACAGCTACAAGATGAAGGAGTTAAAGTTATATTTGGAGTTCCTGGATTAAAAGTTCATTCTAAAATCGGAATTGTAGAAAGAGAACTTCAAAGAGGTTGTGCAGAAAAATATGCTTTTGTATCTACAGGTAATTTTCATGAAGGAACAGCTAAAGCATATACCGATTTTACATTATTTACAGCTAACGAAAGTATTGTAAATCAGATAGATGAAGTATTTAATTTTTTTGGAGCCAATTATTTAGTAAAACATTATAAAGATATAGCCGTAAGTCCTTGGGGAATAAGAAGAAAACTAATTTTAGGAATAAAAAGAGAAATAAAAAACAAAAAGTTAGGTTTGCCGGCACAAATAAATATTAAAGTAAATAGTATTTGTGATAAAGAAATTATAGATTATTTATACGAAGCTAGTCAAAATGGGGTAGAAGTAAGGATGGTAGTAAGAGGCATTTGTTCCATTATACCACAGGTACCGGGGTTAAGTGATAATATTAAAATAATTAGTGTTGTGGATAAATTTTTAGAACATCCAAGGTTATATTGGTTTAAAAATGGAGGAGATGATATGGTATATATATCTTCTGCAGATATAATGCCTAGAAATTTAGATCACAGAGTAGAAGTAGCTTGTCCTGTTCTTAGTCTAAAAAATAAAAAAGAAATAATAAAAACTTTCGAATTGGGGTTTGAAGATAATGTAAAAGGAAGGCTTATTAAAGAAGGTTTGGAAGAACCCTATCAAAGAAACAGGCGTAGAAAAAATCGCTCACAGGAAACTATCTATGAATTTATTAAAAATTTGAATAAATAAAAATTATATAATTCAATAATCAAAATAACTTATTAATTAATAGTATTAATATTTAAGCATTTTAAATGTAAGTATATAAACTATTGAATGAGTAAATTATCAAATAATTAAACGATTAGGGTTCTTTTAAACGAACCTAATATTAATTAATTTTTATTAATTTATGATATTGAAGTAATATATATTTTTAAAATTCTCCTTTCAGTCTTTCTTATAGACTCAAGTAAATATTTTTAATAAACAATTAAATTAAGGTTTTTGGTCAAAAATAAATATGTTATATTATAATTAAACTTCTAGAATTATTTAAATTTTATCTTATATATATAGGATTTTACAATTATTTTAATAAATTTGATTCATTTTAAAATATTAAATTAAATATTTAATAAACCTAAAAATTTTACTATATAGATATATTTTATTAGAAAAATAAAATATAGAATTTATAAATATAAGTTGTAAAGATATATTCTGTTTAAAATATAAAGCAATTTTCTATCTTTGTTTTATAAGAATAATTATTAAAGATTGAATAAATAATGAATATTCATACATATGCAGCTATAGACATAGGATCAAATGCCATAAGATTACTGATAAATACTATTTATGAAACCCCCCAATCTGTTACCTTTAATAAAACTAGTTTGGTTAGAGTGCCTATAAGATTAGGACAAGATGTATTTACAGTGGGAAAAATATCGAAAAAAACTATAAATAGGCTGGCAGATGCTATGACAGCTTATAAATTACTTATGAAAATTTATAATGTAGACCGCTATAGAGCCTTTGCAACTTCTGCAATGCGAGAAGCGGAAAACTCTTCAGAAGTTATAAAAAAAGTAAAAGAAAAAAGTGGAATTAAGATTGAGATAATATCAGGAAAAGAAGAAGCTAAAGTAATTTTTAGTTCAGAACTTAGAAATTATTTAGAATCAGATAATTACTACTTATATGTAGATGTTGGAGGGGGAAGCACAGAAATATCTTTATTAAATAAAGGGTCTGTTCTTTATAGTCAATCATTTCCTATAGGTACAGTTCGTTTATTAGATGGAAAAGTAGAAGAATCCTATATACCAAAAGTAATAAAACCTTGGGTAGAAAAAATAACACAGAATAAACATATAGAGTTAATAGGTTCAGGAGGAAATATCAATTATATATTTAAAGAATCCGGAAAAAAAGAAGGGAAATTTCTTTCATATCATTACATCCATCAACAATATGAATTGCTTAAAAATCTTACTTACGAGGAAAGGATAGAAAAATTTAACATGAAACCTGACAGAGCCGATGTTGTAGTTCCGGCGCTATTAATTTACAATTCTATTATGAGATATGCTCATGCAACAAGGATTCACATCCCTAAAATAGGCGTAGCAGATGGAATGATAAATCTTATGTTTAAAAGAAATCGAAAAATATAATATAAATAATTAATATACTTAATTTATAATCAAAATTTATTTTTTCTAAAAGGACATTCAGATTCACATTTTTTTGTTAATTTATTTTAATAAAAAAGCTTAGTATAAATACAAAATATCTATAAAAATATATAAGAAAAAGCAGATAAATAATAGGGAATTACAAGAATATTTTTATATTTGTGCCACTCTACAGCTTTAAATATTTAAAAAATAGAATTGAAATAATACATTTATATAAAAAAGGGATTAAAATTATACACAATTGTTAGCCCGGTGTTTAAATAAAATATTACCCAACACAAAATACAAAATAACTTACAATTTAAAATTTTTTAATAAATTTTAAATCAAAATAATTGCAATTAAACAGTATTTAAATAATTATGGAGTATAATACTCAAAGGAAAAAATTAATTATTCCTGAATATGGCAGACATATTCAATTGTTAGTAGATCATTGCATGACGATTGCAGATGAAAAAGAAAGAAATAAATTTGCAAAATCCATTATAGATGTAATGGGAGATCTAAATCCGCATTTAAGAGATATTCCCGATTTTCAGCATAAATTATGGGATCAGCTTTTTATGATGTCAAATTTTCAGCTAAAAGTAGATTCACCTTATCCCATACCTACAAGGGAAACCATGTATACCCCTCCAAATAAAATGAAATATCCCGTTAATGAGTCTAAATATAGATATTATGGCAATAACGTAAAAAAGATGATTGAAGTTGCCGGTGCATGGGAAGAAGGGGAAAAAAAAGATGGCTTAACCTATGCAATAGCCAATCAAATGAAAAAAAATTATTTAAAATGGAATAAAGACCAGGTAGAAGATGAAGTAATTTTTCACCATTTGGAAGAATTATCCGGAGGTAAGTTAAAGGCAGTAGAAGGCGAAACGCTAATGACTGTAATTCCGACAAATACTAATAATAATTCCCATACTTCAAATAAAGGGAAAAACCGTAACAATATAAATAACAATAGAAATAATAATTTTAAAAATCAAAAGAAAAACAATAATTACACTAAAAATAAAAAATAACTTATGAATACTTTTCAAATTGTTGGAGGTAATCCCCTACATGGAAATTTCCATCCTCAAGGAGCAAAAAATGAAGCATTACAAGTTATTTGTGCCATATTACTCACATCAGATTTAGTGAGAATAAAAAATATTCCTGAAATTCAAGATGTACTAATACTCATAGAAATTCTAAAAACTGTCGGAGTAAAAGTAATCAGAAATTCCAAAGGCGATTATACTTTCTGTTCAGAAGAAATAGATTTCGATTTTCTGAAAAGCAAAGAATTCCGAAAAAACGGAGCGCAACTAAGAGGGTCTATAATGTTGCTAGGTCCCTTATTAGGAAGGTTTCAAGAAGCCTATATTCCTGTACCTGGAGGAGATAAAATAGGACGAAGACGGCTAGATACTCACTTTCAGGGATTTATAAGTTTAGGTGCTAAATTCCTATACGATGAAGAAGAAAAATATTATGCAGTAACAGCAGAAGAATTACAAGGTAACTATATACTATTAGAAGAAGCCTCTGTAACCGGTACAGCCAATATTATTATGGCTTCCGTATTGGCAAAAGGAACCACACAAATTTATAATGCGGCTTGTGAACCTTATATACAACAATTATGTAAAATGCTTAATTCCATGGGAGCAAATATTCAGGGAATAGGTTCCAATTTTTTAACTATTGAAGGAGTTGAAAAACTTAGAGGAACAGAGCATACCATACTCCCAGATATGATTGAAATTGGGAGTATAATAGGATTGGCAGCAATGACAAAATCCGAGATTACCATAAAAAATGTAAGTTGGAAAAACCTGGGAAATATTCCCGATACATTTAAACGCTTAGGAATACACATAGACAAGCAAGAAGATGATATGCACATTCCAGCACAAGAACATTATAAAATCCAAAAGTTTATGGATGGGTCTATCCTTACCGTTTCCGATGCCCCTTGGCCTGGTTTTACTCCCGATTTATTAAGTATAATATTGGTAGTATCTACACAAGCCCAGGGAAGTGTACTTATTCATCAAAAAATGTTTGAAAGCCGTTTATTTTTTGTCGATAAACTTATAGATATGGGAGCCCAAATTATCCTTTGTGATCCCCATAGAGCTACGGTTATAGGTTTAAATCAGGAAATTCCATTAAGAGGAACAATGATGACTTCTCCCGATATTCGTGCAGGAATCTCTTTATTAATAGCCGCTCTTTCTGCAAAAGGAACCAGTCTTATCCATAATATTTATCAGATTGACAGAGGCTATGAAAACATTGATGGAAGATTACGGGCCTTAGGAGCAGACATAACAAGGGTTAAAATTTAATTAGAAACCTATGCACGGAGATTTACGAGTCCAATTTTCCCTTATTATTGCCGTATATAATCGAAAAGATGAACTTCGGGAATTATTAAACAGTCTGGTAGAACAAACAGATAAAAACTTTGAAGTTATTATAGTTGACGATGGTTCTGCTGAAAAACTGGAACCTGTAGCCCTTAACTACTCAGGTAAATTATATATAAAATATGATTACAAGCAAAACAGCGGTGCAGGACTTGCCAGAAATTATGGCTGTAAAAAAGCTACCGGAAATTATTTTATTTTTTTAGATTCAGATTGTATCGTACCCAAGCATTATATTGAAAATGTACGAAAAGAATTATACACCCGATATACAGATGCTTTTGGAGGAGCAGATGCAGCCGATAAAAATTTCAACACCCTTCAAAAAGCCATTTCCTATTCCATGACTTCGTTGTTTACAACAGGCGGCATAAGAGGAAACAAAAAATCCGTAGATAAATTTCAACCCCGGAGCTTTAACATGGGAATATCCCGAGAAGCCTTTCAAGACATAGGAGGTTTTTCAGAATTGAGGGTAGGAGAAGATCCCGATTTAACCTTAACCCTTTGGGAAAAAGGATTTCAAACCCGTTTTTTTCCCGATTGTAAAGTATTTCATAAAAGAAGGGCTACTCTTAACAAATTTGCCCGTCAGGTATATCATTTTGGCATAGCCCGTCCTATACTAAACCAAAGACATCCCACTTATACCAAAGTTACTTTTTGGTTTCCAAGTCTTTTTATGATCGGTACTATCATTGCCGTGCTTTGCGGACTTTTTTACTTTTTTATTTCCCAAAAATTATATCATTTTGCTGTTTGGGGTGCATATTCTTCTACCATAACCGTCATAAGAGAAATTTCCCTAATTCCTTTTATTCTGCTATGTTTTTACAGTATCCTCGTAATTTCCGATTCTTCCATAAAAAATAAAAGTCTTACCGTTGGCCTACTTTCTTGGGTAACCACTTTTGTACAGTTCTTTTCTTACGGTTTTGGATTTTTACAATCCTTTATAGCCCTCAATATTTTAAAACAAAAACCCCAAAAAACTTTTCCTTCACATTTTTATACACAATAAGTGTATTATTAAATAAAAAATAGTATATTTACCCTGTTATTATAGCGTTTGTACTATTGTTTATTTTTTTATGGGAGAAGAAAATATACATTTGGTCTCATTGGGTAAAGCGGAGTTTTCCTATGGAGTTATCTTTGGGTATTACCAAGGAGATAACAAAGAAAAACAAATTCATTATACTGTAGATATAGCCTTTGTACCCCAAGGTAGCCACTACCTACTTACCCTATCCAAAGATAAGGTCTATTATAACAATGAAGGAGCCGATTTAATATCCGAGCAGTTTTCCGAAGCCGTAGGAAAATCCTTATTTCCGCTTGAGCTGGAAGTTTCCCGGCAAATGGAGCTGATAAGCCTTCTTAATACCTATAAAATTGAAGAACGCTGGAAGCAGCAACGAGCTTTTTTAAAGAAATATTACATAGGAAAGATTGCTGAAAAAGTATTTTCCCTTATGGACGAAGCCTATAGTCATTCAGCCCATATAAGGCAGATTATTAAGAAAAACCTATTTTTCGATTTATATTTTTTTCCTGCCATATACCGGGAAGTAAAAGAAGAAGTCCGTTTCAATATTTATCCCTTTATACCCCCCATCACCTATACCCTTAATGAGCGAAAAACAGATAAAAGCCGCAGTGGGAAAATCAGGGTATCTCTTAAAGGAAACTGTACCGATACACGTTCTTGGGCCAGTATAGAAAATAAAGACCGTATTTTTATACCTGCCCGGCAGCAGGAACTTATCGGCAGTCTGGATCTCCAATATAAGCTGGACGAATCTTCGGGACTTTTATATTCCCTTATCGGGAGCCTTTCTGTGGGAATATCCAAAAAAGAAAAAAGAAAAATAGAAGTGGAAATCTATAAGTTGAACCGACAAGTAACCAAAATGGAAACAATAACTTCACGATTTGCAGATACGTGAAAAAATAAATAAAAACTAAAAACTATGAAAGATATACACTACGTATGTAAAGGAGCTATTTGCAAATGTGCTTTTGGATCTGCACCCGATACCTTAGAAGTAAAATCGCAACAGAAAGATTATTTTAATGATAATGGCGAAGAAAAACTTGTGGTCACCACAAAAGAATTAGGGCAAACCTTTACGAATAATACCTTTGGCAGTTGTGCCAAAATGAATAATAAACCCTGCAAAGTTATGCTGACCGAATGGCAGGAACCTTGGGAAAAAGTAACCTTGTCAAACGGAGGAAAAGCCGTATTAGAAACCAGTACTGCCACTTGCCCCATAGGAGGATCCGGTTGTGTACGTATTACCTATCATGGACAAACTGCAGCCGTGACTGCGCAAAACTTAACCCGGGGCGATGACGATTTCCTGGTGGAACTGAATCCCTTTATTAATATTAAAGAAATCATATATCCCATTCAGGATGGGTTTCTCGATCATATAAAACTCTGAATTATGAAAAAGAAACTCAAAATACATACCGATAGATCCCGTATAAAATCTCTGAATGAGGACCAGAGGCTTATACACATTCCTATAGACGGAAATATTTATGCCAGCTTTAAAGAAAAAGAGGAAGACCCGGACCAGAAAACAGACTGGATTTGGAATTTAATAGCTACCCAGCGAAACTATACCGTTGCCGATAAGAACAAACGTCTTTCCCATAGCAGCGAAAATCTTTCCTTTAACCACATATACCGTAGCGGATATGCCTGGCTGGAGCCCTTTGAAGGTTCGCCAACCAACAAAACTAAAAACGGATATATAGTACAGGGCATTGATGAAGCTAAAATATATGGAATAGAATGGTACCGCTTTATAAATGAAAATACCTGGACCGGCCCCCGAATACCTAAAGGAACGGAAATGAAGTTTGGAGAAGCCGTGCAGCTCCATATATACACCCGTGGACTATACGGCACCCAACTGAAAATAGAATTACTGGATTATGATACTTTTTCCGCAAATGACGATTTAGACCTGTATCCTAAAAAAGACGGGGAATATGAAGGGTTGGAAGCCGATGATCCGGAGGAAAAAATTCCGCAAAATTCTTTCAAAGCCTTTACCCGGCAGGTATTGGCTTATCCATACGATGAAAACGTACATCCCCCCGTATCTGATTCCTCCGGAAAAAACGAAAACCGAAAAATATCGCCGGTAGTGCTTATTACCCAGGGGGAAAAGGGAAAGGTTATAAAATCCGAAGTACAGAAAGCAGTAGTCGATGTGTATATAGACCCTAAATGGAGATACACAGCTATGAATAGCGGAAAATTAAAGATTTTTTGTCGAATTACCGTTCCCGGAAAAGAGCCTGTTACTTTTGATGGGAATAATGAGATTCTTCTTGTGCAGGATACTGAAGATACCCAAAATTCTTATCTGGCACAAACCTACGGAAATAAGCCCGTCGTTCTTTCTCAGGTAGATTTGAACCTGGCTCATTTTCAGGACTGTACCCTGCTTATGGTGAAGGGTAAAGCAGGAAAGACAGAAAGGCAGATATTCCCCAGGGATACCGAAGGAGAAAATACCCTGACTAACTTACAATTTCCTTTTGTAACCGGAATACGCGAGAAAAGAAAAAAAATTCTTCTTTCCATAACTTCCCGTACGGAAGAGTGCCGGTACGAAGGTACCGAAAAAGACCATCACGGACATGTGGTAGATATTAGTGGAATTATAAATAAAATAAATAAAGGAGAAGGAGTAAGAACCCGCGGCTGGAAACTTATAGACACCGAAAAGGTTATTCCCGCTAATTTACGAGCCCGAAAAATGGATTCAACTTCCCAGGCTAGCGGCACCCAACCCAAAGAAAGCACCCTTTCCCATATATTAAAATTTAAAAACGGCGACGCTGTTATTACCATGCAAGAATCTTATGCCGTGCTAAGGGACTATACCCCTTTTAAACTGGAAGACCCTACCGATGAAAAGCTGGAGCTGGAAATTGGGTACGATTATTCCTTTGGCAATCAGATGTCTCCATTTAAAGGGCTTTTAAATTGCTTTTTTCCTACCCACAGTTCCGTAGTGCAAAATTATCCTGTAGTGCTCCGTACCTGTGCCTATCCTAATTTGCCTTTACACATACAGGCTTATCCGGATGTAAAATGGACGGTGCAATTGGGTTTTAACTACGATAAAAATTCCTTTAACAAGTTGCGTACTCAATACCATAAAGATTGGGAGCTTACGGAAGTCATTTTGGATGAAGAGTTGAAAAGGCTGCAAAAGAAAGATAAGAAAAAACCGGGGAAAGACGCCAACCTTACTCAAAAAATAGAAGACAAAAAACTTGAAAGAGACCGGGCCCATAGTAAAAACACCCCTTTCGGAAAAGTAAAATACCTGAAAGATGTACTAACAAATGAAGACGGAAAAATGAAATGTGCCCTAACCTTGCGGGCCGAATTCGACGGAAATAGGCAGCAACTGGACCTTACGACCGGTTTTGAGGAGTTTTTGACCTTTGTGCGCAAGATAGCTAAGCTGGTAGATTTGGTGCAAAGCGTTATAGAAGGCAATAACGAAGAAACCACTAAAAGCACCCCCAAAGACACCAAAAAGTTAAAAAACCGCGAAAAAAACCTAAAAGAAAAGCTCGATAAAAAGAAGAAAGGATTACCCGCAAAAGGAAAGTCTAACCTGAAATTTGAGTTTCTTCCTCCCTCGCTGGCAGTATCTCTAAGCTGGCAGGCGGCTTGGGCAGAAGATAAAAAATATCCCGAAATGGGAACCCTGATTACCCTGGCGCTAAGTGCCTCGCCTTTGTTTGGATTTGAGTTGAAATACGACCTGTACCATTTGTTGTATAAGATACGCCACCCGGCCGTGTTGGCAGTGGTGGCTACGCTGGATATACTGGATGAGGCACTGGGCGATGATTTTGATATAGATCTGGATTTAATTGTAACCGGAAAAATTAGCGGGGAGGTGGCAGGAACCCTCCATACGGCTGGGGGAAGCTCTTATACCGAGCGGCTGAAAAACGGAGGGAAATCTCCCGGGGAAATAGAAGGAGAGATTACTTTAACAATAAGAGGATTAGTTAAAGCTCAAGGAAAAGTTAAAATATTAATTTTTGGAGAATATAATGCCTATGCCGAATTAATAGCTGAAGTAACAACTGGATTTATAATGAAAGGAGAGGTAAAGGCCGATGCAAAGGGACTCTTTATAGAACCCGAACTGGTATTTAACGGATTAATTTTTAATGGAGAGGCAAATTTAGGAATAACAAAGGTTGATGGTAAAAAAGGAGAAGAAGATTCAGATTTAAAAAATCAAGATGGAATTCATTATAAAGCTAAAGGACAGATTGTAGCGATGGATCCCTATAAATGGCCCCTGAAAGACTGGCGGATTCCTCTGCTTACCTTTTAATTAAAATAAGAAAAAATGAAAAAAATATTGATACTCTGTACCGCCCTGCTTTGTTTACAGGGCTGTGCGCAGGAAAAAAAAGAACCAACCATGAATATACTAACAACACAAGAAAGGCTCAGTTATATTAAATCTCATATTTTGCATTATGGATATGAACCATTATTTTATATAGAGACAGAAAGTAATTTGAATTATCAAATATTAGTTAATGATTTTCCGGTATATACTCATTTTAAATCTAATAATATAGGAATGACATTTAATATTAATCAAGCAATATTGAAATCAGGGGAGCAAAAATTGGAAATAAAGGTTTTCCCTGGCTATATTAATGAAACTACTCAGAATAAATTTTTAGATAATCAGGGGAAATTAAGATTAATTATTTATGAAACATCTTGGCGTAAAGACGGAGGAGGACAGGAAGAGCCGAAAACTATTTTGGAATACGAATTGCCTAAGGAAAATAAGCATACCGGTTGGACTATTGACTATTCTAAATTAAAGAGCTTTACCGACAGTTTGTCTTTTGAGGCCAAGGTACCGTATACATTAAAGGGCTGGACTGATGGAGAAGTTTTTAAAGAAGAAGATTCCCTTCAACTCAAAGCCCAGGTAGTTGCTTTTTACCGGGATATAATAAATGCCTATCAAAAGAAAGAATGGGATTATATTAATACAAAATATCTTTATGCAGAAACAGAATGGTATCAGTCAGAATATTTTTCTGATGATACTATAGAAAATGTTCAAAATACATTGAAGAAAAATGAAAATAAAATAAATAGGAAATTTTTTCCTTTAGAAGATTTAAGATTAGCTTTTTATGGAGATAATAGAATACTTCGTTTGGAGTGGATTAATGGGAAAAATAAGGGTAGGTCAGCTTTGACTTATACCTATGAAAATGAAGAAAGAGAAGGAACGGTGTATTTAGATTTATACCTCCATCGCCCCAAAGGCTCTTCCCAGTTTCAAATAATTCGGTAATAGAGAATGAAAAAAGAGTGGTATATAGCATTTTGGTTTGTTTTTTTCCTGCAAGGCTGTGCGCAGGAAAAAAAAGAACAAACCATGAATATACTAACTAATTCGCAACGGATTGACTATTTAAAGAAAAATATCCAGCGATTTGATTATGAACCTTTATATCAGATAAAAGTAAGGACTGATTATAATTATCAAATACTAATCAATGATTTTCCGGTGTTTACTAATTTTGATTATGAATTAAAGGGAGCTATTATGTTTAATATAAATAAGGCTATTTTACTATCCGGAAAACAAAAATTGGAAATTCGAATTTATCCGGAATCTATTAATAAGATTACCCAAAAAGAATTTTTAGATTCTAAAGGCTATTTTAAGTTGCAAATAACCCAAACCGCCTGGCGTAAAGATGGAGGCGGTTTGGAAGAACCCAAAACTATTCTGGAATATGAATTACCTAAGGAAAATAAGCAAACCGGGAATACGATTGATTATGCTAAATTAAAAAGCTTTACCGACAGTTTGTCTTTTGAGGCCAAGGTACCGTATATATTACAGGGCTGGACTGATGGAGAAGTTTTTAAAAAAGAAGATTCCCTTCAACTCAAAGCTCAGGTAGCCGCTTTTTATCAGGATATGATAAATGCCTATCAAAAGAAAGAATGGGATTATATACGAACACAATATTTACAAGCTGATAAGGAAAAATATCAGGCAGAATACATCACAGATGAGAATATTGAAAAATTTCAAAAAGGATTGGAAAATAGCAAAATAGAACGAAAGTTTTTTCCATTAGAGAATTATAAGTTGGGCATTTATGGCAATGGACGTATTTTATGTCTGGGAACGATTTCCGGTGAAAATAAAGGGTATTCTGCTTTAGGTTATCATTATGAAACAAAAGAAAAAATCGGGGATAGTTTTATAAGTTTATACCTGTATCGCCCCAAAGATTCTTCCCAGTTTCAAATTATTCGGTAATAGAGTGTGAAAAAGAATTTGTATATAGCATTTGGGTTTCTTTTTTTCCTGCAAGGCTGTGCGCAGGAAAAAAAAGAACAAACCATGAATATACTCACTACTACGCAACGGATTGACTATCTAAAAAAAAATATCCAGCGATATGATTATGAACCTCTATATTATATAGATGTTGAAACTAATTATAATTATCAGGTATTGGTTAATGATTTTCCGGTGTATACTAATTTTGATTATGAATTAAAAGGGGGGATGATATTTAATATAAATAAGGCTATATTACAATCCGGAAAACAGAAATTAGAAATTCGAATTTATCCGGAATCTATTAATGAAGTTACCCGAAAAGAATTTTTAGATACTAAAGGCTATTTTAAGTTGCAAATAACCCAAACCGCCTGGCGTAAAGACGGAGGAGGACAGGAAGAACCGAAAATCATTATGGAATATGAATTACCTAAGGAAAATAAACATATCGGGAATACGATCGATTATGCTAAATTAAAGAGCTTTACCGACAGTTTATCTTTTGAAGCTACCGTGCCCTATCATTTGCAAGGCTGGACTAATGGAGAAGTTTTTAAAGAAGAAGATTCCCTTCAACTCAAAGTTCAGGTAGCTGCTTTTTATCAGGATATACGAGAAGCATTTGAGAAAGAAGAACATAATTATATTCGAACTAAATATTTAGAAGCTAATAAAGAATGGTATCAGTCAGAATATTTTCCGGATGATTTAATTCAAAGTTTGCAGGATGGCTCTCATGTAAAAAAAAAATACAAAAAAAGATATTTTCCTTTGGAAAATTATAAACTGAGCATTTATGGCGATGGACGTATTTTATGTCTGGAAACGATTTCCGGTGAAAATAAAGGAAATTCAGCCTTAGGCTATACCTACGAAAATGAAAATAGAGAGGGAATACGCTTTTTAGATTTATATCTTTATCGTCCCAAAGGCTCTTCCCAGTTTCAAATTATTCGGTAATAGAGTGTGAAAAAGAATTTGTATATAGCATTTGGGTTTGTTTTTTTCCTGCACGGTTGTGCGCAGGAAAAAAAAGAAAATATGAAAAAATTGGAAGAAAGAGTAACGTATATAGAAAGCCAGCGGAAAAGATTTGAATATGAGCCTCAGTACCAAATAAAAATAGAAACTCAATTTGCTTATAGAATTAGGTTAAATGACATGCCAGTTAATACTTACTTAGGGAATTGGGGAGGTAGTGTAAAATTGAATTTAAATACAGAAATATTACAGAGTGGAATACAAAATTTAAATATTGAAATATATCCTGAATATTCAGATATAAATACCCAAAAAGAATTTTTAGATCCTAAAGGCTATTTTAAGTTACAAATAACCCAAACCGCTTGGCGCAAAGATGGAGGCGGTTTGGAAGAACCCAAAACTATTCTGGAATATGAATTACCTAAAGAAGATAAGCAAACCGGTTGGACTATTGACTATGCTAAATTAAAGAGCTTTACCGACAGTTTGTCTTTTGAGGCTACCGTGCCCTATCATCTACAAGGCTGGACCAACGGAGAAGTTTTTAAAGAAGAAGATTCCTTACAATTGAAAGCTCAGGTAATTTCTTTTTATAAAAATATAGGAGAAGCTATGAAAAATAAAAATATGGAGTTTTTAAATAAAGAATATTTAAAAGCAGATATAGAAAATGCTCAAGCTTTTTATTTTTCTAAAGAAGAAATAAAAAATTATTTAGTAGATTTAGAAAAAAGTATCAATGCAGAGAATTTTAAGGTATTACCTATAGAGGATTGTGTATTAAAATATTATGGTAATCATAGAGTATTATCATTAGAGGCATTAAAAGGAATAGATAGAGGAGAGTCATCTTTAATTACTACTTATACTAAAGATGGAGCAGAACGTTCTATATATCACAGTTTATTACTCTATCGTCCCAAAGGCTCTTCCCAATTTCAGATTATTCGGTAATAGAAAATGAAAAAGAGTTTGTATATAGCATTAGGTTTTGTTTTTTTCCTGCAAGGTTGTGCACAGGAAAAAAAAGAACGAACCATGAATATACTAACTAATTCGCAACGGATAGACTATCTAAAGAAAAATATCCAGCGTTATAGCTATGAACCTTTATATCAGATAAAAGTAAGGACTGATTATAATTATCAAATACTAATCAATGATTTTCCGGTGTTTACTAATTTTGATTATGAATTAAAGGGTGGTGCTATTATGTTTAATATAAATAAAGCAATTTTACAATCAGGAATACAAAAACTGGAAATTCGAATTTATCCGGAATCTATTAATGAGATTACCCAAAAAGAATTTTTAGGTTCTAAAGGCTATTTTAAGTTACAAATGACCCAAACTGCCTGGCGTAAAGACGGAGGAGGTTTGGAAGAACCGAAAACCATTCTGGAATATGAATTACCTAAAGAAGATAAGCAAACCGGGAATACGATCGATTATGCTAAATTAAAGAGCTTTACCGACAGTCTATCTTTTGAGGCCAAGGTACCGTATATATTACAGGGCTGGACCAATGGAGAAGTTTTTAAAAAAGAAGATTTCCTTCAACTCAAAACTCAGGTAGCTGCTTTTTATCAGGATATAATAGATGCCTATCAAAAGAAAGAATGGGATTATATAAACACTTTATATTTAAAATCTGATAAGGAAGTATATCAGGCAGAATATATCACAGATGAAAATATTGGAAAATATCAAAAAGCATTGGAAAACAGTAAAAGGGAACGAAAATTCTTTCCATTAGAGAATTATAAGTTGGGCATTTATGGCAATGGACGTATTTTATGTCTGGAAACGATTTCCGGTGAAAATAAAGGGTATTCTGCTTTAGGATATCGTTATGAAACAAAAGAAAAAACAGGAGTTCGCTTTTTAGATTTATATCTGTACCGCCCCAAAGGCTCTTCTCAGTTTCAAATTATTCGGTAATAGAGTGTGAAAAAGAATTTGTATATAGCATTTGGGTTTCTTTTTTTCCTGCAAGGCTGTGCGCAGGAAAAAAAAGAACGAACCATGAATATACTAACAGCCTCGCAACGGATTGACTATCTAAAGAAAAATATTAAGCGATATGATTATGAGCCGCTATATTATATAGATGTTGAAACTAATTATAATTATCAGGTATTGGTTAATGATTTTCCGGTGTATACTAATTTTGATTATAAATTAAAAGGAGGGATGATATTTAATATAAATAATTCTATATTACAATCAGGAAAACAGAAATTAGAAATTCGAATTTATCCGGAATCTATCAATGAGGTTACCCAAAAAGAATTTTTAGATTCCAAAGGCTATTTTAAGTTGCAAATAACCCAAACTGCGTGGCGCAAAGACGGAGGAGGGCAGGAAGAACCGAAAATCATTCTGGAATATGAATTACCTAAGAAAGATAAACAAACCGGGAATACGATCGATTATGCTAAATTAAAGAGCTTTACCGATAGTTTGTCTTTTGAAGCTAATGTGCCCTATCATTTGCAAGGCTGGACCAATGGAGAAGTTTTTAAAAAAGAAGATTCCCTTCAACTCAAAGCTCAGGTAGCTGCTTTTTATCAGGATATGATAAATGCCTACCAAAAGAAAGAATGGGATTATATACGAACACAATATTTACAAGCTGATAAGGAAAAATATCAGGCAGAATACATCACAGATGAGAATATTGAAAAATTTCAAAAAGGATTGGAGAATAGTAAGATAGATCGAAAATTTTTTCCATTAGAGAATTATAAGTTGAGCGTCTATGGCAATGGTCGTATTTTATGTCTGGAAACAATTTCCGGAAAGAATAAAGGAAAATCTTCATTTGGATATACCTATGAAAATAAAGATAGGAGAGGAATTTGGTTTATAGATTTATATCTTTACCGCCCCAAAGGCTCTTCCCAATTTCAGATTATTCGGTAATAGAAAATGAAAAAAAGTTTGTATATAGCATTTGGGTTTGTTTTTTTCCTGCAAGGCTGTGCGCAGGAAAAAAAAGAACGAACCATGAATATACTAACTAATTCGCAACGGATTGACTATCTAAAGAAAAATATCCAGCGTTATAGCTATGAACCTTTATATCAGATAAAAGTAAGGACTGATTATAATTATCAAATACTAATCAATGATTTTCCGGTGTTTACTAATTTTGATTATGAATTAAAGGGTGGTGCTATTATGTTTAATATAAATAAAGCAATTTTACAATCAGGAATACAAAAACTGGAAATTCGAATTTATCCGGAATCTATTAATGAGATTACCCAAAAAGAATTTTTAGATTCCAAAGGATATTTTAAGTTGCAAATGACCCAAACTGCCTGGCGCAAAGACGGAGGAGGTTTGGAAGAACCGAAAACCATTCTGGAATATGAATTACCTAAGGAAAATAAACATATCGGGAATACGATCGATTATGCTAAATTAAAGAGCTTTACCGACAGTTTATCTTTTGAAGCTACCGTGCCCTATCATTTGCAAGGCTGGACTA
>NZ_PSZM01000045.1 GCF_002964975.1 Apibacter adventoris
TTTATATCTATGCAAATATTGAAAAACTAACCTTTTATGAAAAACTCTATTTTATTATTAGGTATTTTACTTTTTATAAGCTGCAAAACTAAAGAAGATTATTCTAAATATACATATATTGATGAGGGAATAGAAAGTGATATATATGAAATAAGTACAATCTTTCCTAAAGAAGTGGAATTATTAACCATTTTTGGAGAACGTTATCCCGCTGACCCAAGATTTTCTCATGCTGAGGAAATCAATCAAATGCCTTTAATTGCATATGATCAGTCTAATTTTTTGTATTTTAGATATATGAATAATTATAAAATTAATGATTTCAAATATAATATGACAAAAAATATGATTGATACTTTAAGTACTGAAGACATGAATGTTATACGTAATTCTTATGCTCATAAGGAAAATAAATTTGTTAATTTTAAATTCCCTGAAGCAGAGGAATATTATAAGGTAATTAAAGAGGAATATTATAGTGAAATTTCTGAAGAAAAGAAAAATAAAATATTAGAAGAATATAAAGACAGTAAGGAAGAAATAAAACAAGCTGTTATTGAAACCCGTTCATTACGATATACTATAACCTATGCAGAATTACAAATGCCTAAGGAAAAAATCCATTTTAAATTTAATAGTGATTTAAAAAAGAAAATAGAGTTTTTTGGAAATGAAGAATTATATAAAAAAGGATATATGTTTATATATATTTTTTATAATTTGGATATGTTCCCACATTCTGGCGGTTTATATGTAATACGACCTAAGACAAAGAAATAAAACTAAATCTTTAAACGGTAATAATATAAAGTCTTTATTTTTATTTTTTATATCTATGCAAATATTGAAAAACTAACCTTTTATGAAAAACTCTATTTTATTATTAGGTATTTTACTTTTTATAAGCTGCAAAACTAAAGAAGATTATTCTAAATATACATATATTGATGAGATAATTGAAAGCAAAGAGTATGAAGTTACTACTTTAATGAAAGAAGAAGATATACTAACTAATGCTTATGGGTATTATATTCCACAAGGAAGAGTATTTGATGAAAATTCAGATTCTGAAAAAACAAAAAGAATTTTGGAGATACCTTTTATTTTATTTAATAAAAATAATCTAATATATTTCACAATAGAAAGTAAAAAAAAGAATAAAAATTACCTTATAGAGTATAATATAAATAATAATAATATTGATTCTCTAAAAGATTTTTCTGGAGAAGATTATTCTATTTGGCTAAAAGATTTAGAGCATTTTTATCAAAAACAACGTTTTTCTTTTGTTAATTTTAAATTTCCTGAAGCAGAGGAATATTATAAGGTAATTAAAGAGGAATATTATAGTGAAATTTCTGAAGAAAAGAAAAATAAAATATTAGAAGAATATAAAGACAGTAAAGAAGAAATAAAACAAGCTGTTATTGAAACCTATTCATTACGATATACTATAACCTATGCAGAATTACAAATGCCTAAGGAAAAAATCCATTTTAAATTTAATAGTGATTTAAAAAAGAAAATAGAGTTTTTTGGAAATGAAGAATTATATAAAAAAGGATATATGTTTATATATATTTTTTATAATTTGAATATGTTCCCACATTCTGGCGGTTTATATGTAATACGACCTAAGACAAAGAAATAAAACTAAATCTTTAAACGGTAATAATATAAAGTCTTTATTTTATTATATCTGTGCAAATATTGAAAAAACTAACCTTTTATGAAAAACTCTATTTTATTATTAGGTATTTTACTTTTAATAAGCTGCAAAACTAAAGAAGATTATTCTAAATATATATATATTGATGAGGGAATAGAAAGTGATAAATATGAAATAAGTACAATCTTTCCTAAAGAAGTGGAATTATTAACCATTTTTGGAGAACGTTATCCCGCTGACCCAAGATTTTCTCATGCTGAGGAAATCAATCAAATGCCTTTGATATATTTTAATAAAAAAAATATGATTTTTTTTTATATATATGACCGTGATAATTCTATTGCTTATTATATGAAATATAATTGTCTAACTAATAAAAAAGATACCATTAATAACGAGGATAGTATTAAAAGATACAAATTGATTTTTGAAGATAATTATAAGAAAAAAAATGATTTAGTAGATTTTAAATTCCCTGAAGCAGAGAAATATTATAAAATTGTTAATAAGGAATATTATAGTGAAATTTCTGAAGAAAAGAAAAATAAAATATTAGAAGAATATAAAGACAGTAAGGAAGAAATAAAACAGGATATCATAAAAACTTTTTCAATAAGATATAATATCCTCTATGCAGAATTGCAAATGCCTAAGGAAAAAATCCATTTTAAATTTAATAGTAATTTAAAAAAGAAAATAGAATTTTTTGGAAATGAAGAATTATATAAAAAAGGATATATGTATATATATATTTTATATAATTTAGATATGTTCCCACATTCTGGCGGTTTATATGTAATACGCCCTAAGTCAAAGAAATAAAACTAAATCTTTAAACGGTAATAATATAAAATCTTTATTTTTTATATCTGTGCAAATATTGAAAAACTAACCTTTTATGAAAAACTCTATTTTATTATTAGGTATTTTACTTTTAATAAGCTGCAAAACTAAAGAAGATTATTCTAAATATACATATATTGATGAGGGAATAGAAAGTGATAAATATGAAATAAGTACAATCTTTCCTAAAGAAGTGGAATTATTTACCATTTTTGGTCCCCCTTATGCTTCTGACCCAAGAACCTATCGTGCTGAGGAAATCAATCAAATGCCTTTAATTGCATATGATCAGTCTAATTTTTTGTATTTTAGATATAAGAATAATAATAAAACTAATGATTTCAAATATAATATGTCAAAAAATATGACTGATACTTTAAGTACTGAAGACATGAATGTTATACGTAATTCTTATGCTCATAAGGAAAATAAATTTGTTAATTTTAAATTCCCTAAAGCAGAGGAATATTATAAGGTAATTAAAAAGGAATATTATAGTGAAATTTCTGAAGAAGAAAAAAAGAGAGTTTTAGAAGAATATAAAGACAGTAAAGAAGAAATAAAACAAGCTGTTATTGAAGCCCGTTCATTACGGTATAATATACTCTATGCAGAATTGCAAATGCCGGGAGAAAAAATCCATTTTAAATTTAATTGTAATTTAAATAAGAATATTGAACTCTTTGGTAATGAAGAATTATATAAAAAAGGATATATGTATATATATATATTTAAGAATTATAGTAAAATACCTCATTCAGGTGGTTTATATGTAATACGACCTAAAACAAAGAAATAAAACTAAATCTTTAAACGGTAATAATATAAAGTCTTTATTTTTATTTTTTATATCTGAGCAAATATTGAAAAACTAACCTTTTATGAAAAACTCTATTTTATTATTAGGTATTTTACTTTTAATAAGCTGCAAAACTAAAGAAGATTATTCTAAATATACATATATTGATGATAATCTTAAAAGTAATAACTATGAAATTGTATCCCTAATGTCCGAGAAATATCAAATCAAAAATATGTTAGGATATACCTTGACTAGAGGAATGTTTTCTCCTGAACAGGAAAAAAAAATATGGGATATGCCTTTGATTTATTTTAATAAAAAAAATATGATTTTTTTTATTATATATGACCGTGATAATTCTATTGCTTATTATATGAAATATGATTGTCTGACTAATAAAACAGATACCATTAATAACGAGGATAGTATTCAAAGATACAAAAAGATTTTTGAGGATAATTATAAGAAAAAAAATGATTTAGTAGATTTTAAATTCCCTGAAGCAGAGAAATATTATAAGGTAATTAAAGAGGAATATTATAGTGAAATTTCTGAAGAAAAGAAAAATAAAATATTAGAAGAATATAAAGACAGTAAAGAAGAAATAAAACAAGCTATTATTGAAACCTATTCATTACGATATACTATAACCTATGCAGAATTACAAATGCCTAAGGAAAAAATCCATTTTAAATTTAATAGTGATTTAAAAAAGAAAATAGAGTTTTTTGGAAATGAAGAATTATATAAAAAAGGATATATGTTTATATATATTTTTTATAATTTGGATATGTTCCCACATTCTGGTGGTTTATATGTAATACGACCTAAGACAAAGAAATAAATCTAAATCTTTATAAAGTTTTTATTTTTTTATATCTGTGCAAATATTGAAAAAACTAACCTTTTATGATACCTAGCCCTAATCAGCAAATATAAAATCAAAAATAGTTTAGGCTAAACCTTGGCTCATGGATTGTTTTCTCTTGAATTAGAAAAAAAACATACGATTATCCTTTTGAGTTTTTCTATTAATATACCCACAAAAATATTATAATTTATTATATGGAATATGTTTTTTTTCTAATTCTTTAAGAGAAAATCATATGACTTATTTAATGATTTAATTTGTGGTTAAACCTCCGTCTACAGACATAATTGCACCTGTAATCCAATTTGCATTTTCGGAGGCTAAAAATGTAGCCATATAAGCGATATCTTCTGTTGAACCGATTCGACCCAATGGGTATATCATGGGAATTAAACTCTGAATTTTTTGTTTTTCATTGTCATTCATTAATGATAGGTTAGTTCTTAATTGAGGAGTATTTATTGAGCCCGGAGCAATGGCATTTACGCGAACTCCTTTTTTGCCAATTTCAAATGCCAGTGATTTTGTAAATGATTCTAATGCACCTTTGGTTAAGGAATATACAGTAGAACAATTCCCTGCCAACATTCTTTTAGAGAAATAAGAGGAAATATTTATAATATTGCCTTTATTTTTTATAAGGGAACCTAACAAATATTGGCTTAAAAAATAGGGTGCTCTCACATTTAAATTAAGATGCATATCGAAAATATTGCTATCCATCTGCTCAAAAGGAATAAAACGACCTATCCCTGCATTATTGACCAATATGTCAATATCGGGTGAAATTTCTAAAATTTTATCAGAAATATCTTTTATTGCCGATATGTCTGACAAATCTCCATTGATTACAGAAATAGACGTACCATAAGTTTTTAAATTATTTTTGGCTTCTAATAGTTTTTCCTCATTCCGGGCCACTATACATATATCAGCCCCATTTTTTGCAAACATTTCAGCGATAGCAAAACCAATTCCATCGCTTCCTCCTGTTATTACAGCATATTTATTTTTTAACATAATTATTAAAGATTAAAAGGGTTAGGAACATGTTCATTAGATACTTTTGCTACAGCTTTCCATCCATTTGGAAATTTTATTAAAGAAATAAAATCGGTACTGAGTTGTATGTCATCTCTAAACAATTCTACTTTAACAACTGCGGCAGCGTCGGTTATATCCAGAACCGTAAGTTTATAATCAACCTCTCTTAATTTAGTTTGATTTTTCTCAGGATTCGTCTTATACTCCATAACCACATTCTTCCACATATCCAAAGGCAGTTTAAACAGGTTATTTTGTTGAGGAATCAATATGTTGAAATCAGGATGAAATCCTTGATCCATATCATTCACATTCAGTTCGTTTAAAGCTCCGTTCAAAAAACTTTTTCTTATTAATTCTTCAATGACTTCTTTTTCGTTCATTTCTTTTTATTTTAATAGTTAAACATTTATTTATTATTTTCTTATTTGAGGTTGTCAATTAAATAAGTTCCGCCGATTGAAAGTTCTGTTAACTTATTGGCCCGGTTATTTTCTATAATTGCTGTTATTAGCCTTTTTATGGGTTCTCCTAAAGGTTCGTCGGACAAATCAAAAGTTCCATAATGCATAGGAATAAATATTTTTCCTTTTAAATCATTAAATGCGTTTACTGCTTCTTCCGGATTCATATGTGAGGAAGCCATCATGTACTCAGGAGAATAAGCCCCTATTGGAAATATGCATATATCTATGGCTCCAAACAGATTATAAATATCTTTATATATATGCGGATGATATGCGCTATCTCCTGCAAAAAAAACCTTGGTTTTCTTCCCTATTATCAAGAAACTACCCCAAAGGGTTTTATTAAAATCATTTAAGGAACGCCTGCCCCAATGCTTTGCAGGAAGAAAGACAATTCGTATATCTTTTTCTATATTGTACTCTTGATACCATCCTGCTTCTTGTAAAGGAATTTGTTTTAATTTTTTGGTAGAAAATAGCCTTTTTGCTTCAAGAGGGGCTAATGCTTGTATGAATGGATTATTTAGATGTAATTGTTCTATTGATTTTTTATCAAAGTGATCGCGATGGTCGTGCGAGACAAGCAAATAATCTATATTCTTTAAGGAATCAGGATTGCAAGGAAGCTGCACTTTTCTTTTTTTTGTCGGAATATCTCCGAATACCGGGTCTGTAATTATTCTAGCTCCATCTAATTGAATTAAAAATGTAGCATGTCCCAACCATATAATTTTATTTTTAGTATCTGAAAAACTATCTATAGATTCGACCGTTAACCTATAGTTTTCCTCTTTTTTTTCTTTTTTCTGCGGATTTTTACTAAATTTCCATTTTAGTACTTCTAATAACGGAGCCGATTCGGGAATCGTGTCATTTTGGAATTTTCCATTTATAAATACATTTCCTTTCCAATTCGGGTTAACACAAACCAGACTCGGGTTTATTCTATATTCTATCATATTCTGACTTCTAAATAAAGTGTTATATCCTATTATACAAAACAAAACAGCGATTCCAATTAATTGTAATATTCTTTTTCTTTTCTTGGTTTTTAACAGTTTCATAGCTTTGTCTTGGTTTTTTAATTTAGTCAAATGACTAAATTAAAAGTAAAAAAAAATTATATTGTTATACTGTTTATAATCAAATTATATACATGCTCGGTTCTATCTTTAATCATTTTATTAAATTCTGTTTTCTTTTTTGGGTAAAGGAAATTAGAGATAAATTCATTTGCCATAAAAGGAAATAGGGATAGGGACATAATATCTATAAATAATACTTTAGGATCAATTTCTTGTATCTTTTTTTCTTTTCCTAATTTTTTAATCTCTTCAAAAAAAAATGCATAATTATTATTTATATCTTGCTTTTCTTTATAGGAAGTAATAATTGTCCAAACAAACTCGGAATTTACAGACAATTCATGCATTATAAAGGAAGCAAGCTGAGGATATTTTGCACATGTACTTATATAAGAGGAGATAATTAGTTTGATCTTTTCAAAAATATCAACATCTGAAGATAAAGCTTTATTTAAGCGTTTGAATAATAAAGAAAAAGCTTCACTAAATACAATTTCGAATATTTTATCTTTCGTCCTGAAATAGTAATGTAACAATGCAAGGTTTACTTCTGCCTTACCGGAAATATCGCGCACGGTAGTTCCTGTAAAACCTTTTTCATAAAAAAGCTCTCGAGCTGCATTTATTATTTTCTTTTCTACTTCCTTTTTCATTTTTAAATTTAGTCATATGACTAATTCTCGGTAAATATATAAATATTATTTATAATACTTCATGAACTTTGTAAAAATTTATATAATGCATTGAAAAATAAGGTTTAGAAAGGTATGACCTGTGTTTTCTTAAATTGTTTTTCCTTTTTATATTGTCTATTATTCCCAAGGAGTTTTATAAATATCATCATAGTTATCGGCCTCAATAACTTCGAATCCTAATTTTTCTAAAAAATATTTTTTCCCTTTATATTGTGTGTTAATGTTGTCGGGTTTTACAATGTACCATCCTTTTCTTTTCCTTTCGGGAAATTTCCTGAAATATTTTGCCCTCTCTATTAACAGCCATCTTAAAAATACTTCATTTTCTTCTAATCCTAAACCAAAAATACAAAGCGATTTGTTGAAAATAATATGAAGCCAAGTTTTATTTCCTTCCCAGTTATTCATATTTTTCCCTGTGAATAAATTATTCTCGTCTCCTTTGTGTATTAAATACCGGGCTCTTTCTACCGAGCCCATATATTGGGATAGCCCCAACCGAATACTTCTATGATATTTAATAAAACCGTTTATAAACCATACGCCAAATCCATCGGTAGGAAATGTCCATTGTCTTTCTCCGTAATAAGTTTTCCAAGGATAGAAATCGGTAAATCCTTTTTTTTCTATATCAAAGGATTTCAGGTTTAGGGCTTGGGGCAGTACTAAGTCAAAATTTGTTGTGAGAACCGGAGCCTTAAGCTGCTTTGCTTTTTCTAAAAAAGATTTATGATGGGGTTCATTACTCCAGCTTTCCAGTAATATACAGGCTTCTTTTTGTATTTCATTGTTTGTATGGGATGTAGAGTTTTCAATATCCAATAAATCATAAAATTCTGTTAGCGATATTCCCTGAGGTACTTCTGAAATGGTACTGAATGAGAATTTATCCCAGAGTTTAATCAGTAAATCGTCCCAAGATATAGCTTTGGGATTATTCGGGTATCGATTTATTCCGTTTCCTACTATAAAGGCAATATCTTTAGAATTTCTTTGTATAACCGTCTTTACATCCATTAACTTATTATTGGTAAAACGAAATTTACATAAAAATATACATTTAAACAATATTTATAATTAAATAAAATGTACTAAAAAAAGAGGATTTTTATTTAAAAAAAAATGTAAAACATGAATAAAACTTATCTATACCCTTATTTTAATTATATTCTAACTTTATTTTGTTTTGCCAACCTTAAGCTTATTTTTTTGTAGAAGCTGAATTCTATTTATTTCAACTTGTTTTTTTAAATAAATTAAAATAGTTTTTAAAAATCTAAATTACTCCAATCTTTTTCTCCTTCAATTTTATCAGTTATATTTCCTTTTTCATCAATGAGGAAAGTAGTGGGAAAAACTGTAGGTAAAAGCGAGGTTTCTATAGGACTATTTGCATCATAAACAGGAAAAGTATAAGAATTCTCTTGTAAAAACCGTAGTACATTTTCTTTTGGTTCTTTCATATAAATTAAAACAAACTGATATTTTTTTCCTTTTTCATTATATAGTTTCTGAATCTGCGGCATTTCCTTTACACATATGGGACACCAGGTACCCCAAAAATGCAGGAATATCTTTTTTCCTTTAAATGCCCTAAGATTGATATCTGAAGTATTGATTCCTTTTAAATCTATATCATATTGTTTTTCTGATAATGTTTTAGGTATAAAATATTCACTTTGAGCATCGTTGGATTGTATTTTTTCTAATAATTTCCTGAATGGAGTAAATAACACGGCTAAAATAATAATTATTAAGGTGAAATTTAATATATAAACCGGTCTTACTTTCATACCATTTTTAACTTTTAACTATAAGACGCGTCAATTCTTTGGATATAGTATGACCTTTATCTTGATTATAAAAGTTTTGGACATCTATAGCAAAATCATCATGGGAATAATGTTGCGGATCGGATTTATATTTTTGGAGAAAGGGGGTACATGGTTGCGGGCGAGGCCCCCAATGGGCAATTTCCTGAAAAGTTTCTGCATTTATAAGGATAACAATAGGAATTGCTTTTCCTCCGTTTGTAAGATATTGGTTTATAAGCCTTTCATTTTCATCTCTAAAGACTAACCTTATATCTAATTTATCTGTACACCTAACCATTTTATTGATAACAGGTACAATTTGACTTGCATCTCCACACCAACCTTCGGATATAACCAGTATATTTATTTTATAGGAAAGGCAAGCCAATTGCTTAGTTACAGATTCTTCCAATATCAAAGTTTTATCATTTCTATGAATTCGGCTAAGATTCAGACGCGTATATTCTGCTAATTTTTTAATATTTTCATCAGAAGAATGGATTTCTTGTTTTTCCTGCAGGGTTATTATTTCTTTATATTTTTCATAAGAAACTCCCTTATTCCAAAAATATCGTAAATCTATTGACGGTTCCATCATTTATAAATGTAATCTTTTTAAGGTTTTTCATTAGTTGCCACCACAAATATAATCAAGGGCTCATCTCCTGTATTTATGATGGAATGATAATTACCTATACCCTGAATAGCTGTAATATTGCCTTTTTGTAACTCTACTTCTTTTATTATTTCATTTTCTCCTCTCCTTTCGGTATATTTTCCTTTTCCATTTACAATGACATATAATTCTTGTTCTTTTTTACTTCCATGATCATGAAAACCTCCTTCATCTCCTTTATTTAGAAGTACCATATATTGTGCGAAACGATTATTTACCAATTCACCTGATTGTATGGTAGAAATCATATATACTACTCCTTTTCCATTGTACATAGATTCTCTTTTTATGATTTCACAAACTCCATTTTCTTGTTTTCCGAAAGGATAAAATTTTAAGTCTACATAAGGAGAAATTTTTTTAAGTATTTCAACTTGTTCGTTTGTTTCCATAGTATTTTTTTATGTGATTTATATTTTTCTTAGTTTATTGAGTAATGAAAAATCTGCTATGACCATTGCTGCTAAAGCTTCTACAATAGGAACAGCACGTGGAACTACACAGGGATCGTGCCTACCTTTCCCTTGTATTTCTGCTTTGTTTCCGTTCTCATCTATGGTATCCTGTTTTTTCATGATTGTAGCTACCGGTTTGAAAGCTACTCTACATATAATATCCATACCGTTGGATATTCCTCCCTGAATACCTCCTGAATGATTGGTAAGCGTTTTTCCGCCTTCTGCAAAAATATCATTATGTAATGAACCCGTTAGTCGGGTTCCTTTAAAACCACTACCTATTTCAAATCCTTTGGCGGCATTTATACTCATCATTGCTTGCGCTAAACGTGATGATAATTTGTCAAAAATGGGTTCGCCCAATCCTACCGGAACATTTTTTATTACACAGGTAATAATACCTCCTATTGTGTCTCCGTTTTTTTTAATCTGAGTTATTTTTTCTATCATTTTTTCGGCTACTTCTTCATCTGGACACCTTACAATGTTATTTTCTGTAAGAGAAAGGTCTAAATCATATATGTCTTTTTTTGTTTCTATATCTCCTACGGATGAAACAAAGGCCTGAAAAGTAATATCTGGAAGCAACTGTTTACACAAGGCCCCAACCACTACCCAATTAGCGGTTTCTCTGGCTGAGGTTCTCCCTCCTCCTCTATGATCTCTGATTCCATATTTTGAAAAATAGGTATAATCTGCGTGAGAAGGTCTGAATACCTGTAAATTATGCTCGTAATCTTTAGATTTTTGATTGGTATTTTTAATAATATACCCTATGGATTGACCTGTCGTCTTTCCTTCAAATATGCCGGAAAGAAATTCTACTTTATCTTCTTCTTTTCTTTGTGTTACAATTTTGGACTGACCGGGTTTCCTACGATCCAATTCTTTTTGTATCTGGTCAAAATTAACTGTAAGTCCTGCAGGAAATCCGTCTATAATTCCCCCCATAGCAATACCATGGCTTTCTCCAAAAGTAGTTATTTTTATAACTTTTCCAAATTCGTTGAACATATAGCAAATTTAGGAAATAATATGCACTTTTTTTATTTCTATTTTTTTATTTTCTGAATTGAAAACACAATTTTTTTAATAATATTTTAGTTCTATTATAGATATTCCATATTTTGCTCCCTCTTGTTCTGATAGTTTTAAAAAGCTTATCCTTTTATGTTTTCCTCGTTTTGTTTCTAATACTTTCCTTTCATTTTTTGATTTTATATCTTTTTCTTCCCCTTTATGTTTATAGCATACTATTTCTGTTATAATATCTTTTGCTTCATTAAATGTATAGTCACATTGCAGTTCTTTATTTGTAAGATTCCCTGTATTTATATTATCTTCATCATAAAAGTATTCGATTGGTTGAACTTCATTGCCATCATCATCTTTATAATACTCCTTAACCATGTTATTATTGTAATCGTAGTTATAATAGATGGTACTATTGTAGTAGTTATTTTGATAGATTTCTTTTTTATTAATGTTTTGGTTTATATCATAATAATAATAACTTTCATCGGTCGTACCTTTTTCATAATTTAATTTTACTGTTTTTATTGGAAGACCATTTTTATTATAATAAAAATAAGTATCATAATTCTGATCTATATTTTGTACTAAAAAATTATTATAAAAGAGATTTTCATATATAGATTTGTTTATCATACAGTCATGTTTAAAGGTAGAAATTCCATTTCTATTAAATTCTGTAATTTCACATTTACCATTGCCTAATGTGTCTTGTTTTATATTTTTTATACTTTTTAAATAAGTTTTATCAAAAAGTGTAGTACTTGTTGTTTCTATCGGTATAATATGACTATATGAAGGGATATTTAGATTTTTATATTCGTTACTATTCTCATAAAGTGATATCATATTTACATTATCTTCTTCCAATTCATTTAATTGTATTAAGTTGTTATCCACAACAGGCTCATACCAATTTTGAGCAAAAAAATAATCCTGATCACTTTTATCTGAAAACTTATACCCATACCGAGCATATATTTCTTTTTTCATAATATTCAGCTCTTTTGGTTTCTTATTTTTTAAATCTTCAACTCCTATACGTGTGATAGAAGTTTGTGGATACTTACCAGGTATTTCTTCAGGGATTATATCTTCTTGACTATCATTCAGTCTACATGTAGATACTGTATTATTTTTATTTGGAGTACAAACCATTATATTGATTGGTGGTTGTTCTTTATCGTAATTTACCCCTTTTTCTTTAAGGTAAACAAAAGAAATTTTTAACTGATCAGAAATTAATTTTCCATCTTCGATCACTAAATTTGTTAATTTTTCTACTTTACGATGGAGGTCTCCTCCTTTTTTACTATTAAAATCCATTACAACATACTCACTTATTCCTTGAGCGTAAGTTTTTCCCTCCAAGTTCATAATTTTAATAAAATGACTGCGGGTTCCGTTTTTAAAGAGAAAAACTGTATTTACTTTCTTAGCATTATCTCCAACATTTTCATCTATTAATGAGGCATCGATCTCTTTCCCTGATTTATTATATATTTTCTTAGTTTGTGCAAAAGCAATTGCCTGAAATGTTATTATTATAAATAAAAAAAAATTTCTCATAATGTGTTCTTTACTACACAAAAATAATTAAAATGATCTTATCCTAAAATTTTTTTTACACTTTATATGTTTTTGAACCACAAACAAGGTTTTTTATATTGTTTTTACTATAAAAAAGAACTATTTAATTATAAAAATTAAATAGTTCTTCACACATAAATTAAGAATTAAAAAAATATAATTAAAAATAAGTTAAATTAACTTATTATTTTTTTATCAAAACTATTATAAGATCCATTACATTGGTTAAGGTAGAACCGGTAATGTAATGTCCTCCTACTTGTTGAAAAAAATGATAAGAATCGAATTTATTTATAAATAAATTGATATCTAATCCTTTATTTTTTGCATCTTTTATTGTATCTGCAGTGACTATAGCTCCGGCTGCATTGGTAGGCCCATCATTGCCGTCGGTTCCTGCTGAAAGAATTACAATTCCTTTTTTTCCAGAAAGTAAATGAGCTGCACATAATGCTAAATGTTGATTTCTTCCGCCCAATCCTTTTCCTTCCACTTTTACCGTAGTTTCTCCTCCGTACAATAAACAGATACTTTCCCCTATATTTAATTGCTTTTGTTCTGTTAATGATCTTTCAACTATTTTTTTTGCTACTATACAAGCATCCCCCTCTAATCTTGATGTTATAATTATGGAATTTATTTCTAAATCATTAGCTTTTTTTTGAGCATATTCCAAGGCTATTGAATTACTGCCTATAATAAAATTATGCACTTTATCGAAAATTTTATCTTTAATTTTCGGTGTTTCGGAAATATTTCCTTTTACTCCTTTTTCTATATATTTTTTTAGATTTTCTGGTATTTTATCTTCTAAATTATATTTTGAAATAATATTTTTTACATCTAGAAAAGTTGATTGATCAAAGGTTGTAGGTCCTGAAGCTATAACATCCAAGTCATCACCTACAACATCTGACAATATAAGACTTGCCGTTTGTGCGGGATATATTTCTTTAGCCAACTGACCTCCTTTTACTTTTGATACATGCTTACGAACGGCATTCATTTCGTTTATGTTAGCCCCACTTTTTAGAAGAATTTCATTTAATTTTATAATGTCTTCAGGCAAAACTTCATTTGGGAAGTCAGTTAATAAAGAAGATGCCCCTCCGGAAAAAAGGCAAATTACCAAATCTCTTTTTTCCGCTTTTTTAGCCAGAGTAATGATGTCTTGGGTTGCTTTAAA
This sequence comes from Apibacter adventoris, assembly GCF_002964975.1. Classification (GTDB taxonomy): domain Bacteria; phylum Bacteroidota; class Bacteroidia; order Flavobacteriales; family Weeksellaceae; genus Apibacter; species Apibacter adventoris. Next base: position 14,233 of record NZ_PSZM01000045.1, read on the forward strand.
TCCTTGTTTATCAGGAATAGGATGACCTGCTTCGGTAACGTTTATATAGGTAAGTGAACAAGCTTGTCCATATTTTACTATAATATGACCTGCAGTAATATGGTTTCCCAGGATTGTTTCCAGTTCTTTCCCCATCAAAGCACTAGCTTTTCCTGCTCCCACAACATAGATATTATCAATCTGCAATAGGGAATAGCGCATATTCGCAATATGTAAAATATCTTTTTCAAGCTTTACATTTTCACGAACTAACTTATCCGGTAGAACACTTTCTACTCCTGCTTTAAAAATATTTTTAACTATCTGTATAGAATTCATTGTTTTACATCTTCAAAAGTTATAAAAGAGAACACTCTTATAAATCTTAAACTCGAAGGTGCTTTATTACTTTTTTAGTAAATTTTAGTAATATTTTGGATATTTATTCTTTTTTTGAAAACAATCATTAAAATTGAAAACATTAATATTTCTAAAACAGAAATAAATGCATCTAACTTTAGAATGTTTGAAAGAATTCCAATTAATATAACAGTAAATAATACAGACAGTAAAGGTGTAAACGTAAACGCACACATAAATAATTAGTATTTTATTTTTATAGTTTTGTAAAAGTTTCCCAAAATTAAATACTATTATCGTTTTTAAATCATTTTATTATATGACTTTTAGCATATATTTAATATATCAGAAATAATATGATCTAATTGGCTTATTTTAAATAATGCGATTATAGTTTATAAAAAAAATTAAAAATTCAATTTCCTAGATGAAAAAAATGAAATTAAAACACCAATAAATAAAACAGTACTTAATACTATAAGATAATTATAAATACTAAATTTTATAGGAAAAGCCATATAAGAATTAGCCATTACTAAGCCAAAATTAGCTTGTATCCAGGTAAGTATTGTTCCTAAAATTATTCCTAATATTACTCCTGAAATAGTTATAATTATTCCTATAGTAAAAAATAAACTTTTCAGCCCCTTTATGCTATATCCTAATGAGATTAAAGCTTTTGACTGATGTTTCTTATCTAAAATAATTATAATAATAGCTCCAGCCAAGTTAAAAGATGCAATTATAATAACTAATATAAAAATCATATAAATAAACAACTGTTCTATTTTCATCATTTTTAAGAATGGAGCATCTTGCTCTTGCCTTGTTAAAACCTGATATTCATCGCCTAATTCTGATTTTATTTGTAATTGAGTAGAGGCTATATGTTTATTTTTTAATTTAATTTCTATAGAAAAAGCACTCTCTATCGGTAAATTTAATAATTTTTGAGCTGTACTTATAGGAACAAAAATGTAATTTTCATATTGATCATTTAATGCAAACACTCCTGTCATATAGACATTACATTTCTCAAAAGCATTATCTATAGTTAAAAGCCCTTTTCCGGGTTTAGGCATATATAATGAGACTAATGAAGTACTGTCTAAAGGAATTCCTAAACGATAGGCAAGTGCATTTCCAAATGCTGCTTCTTTAGAGATATTCTTGATTTGAGAAGTTGTCGGAAATTTTCCTACTTGAAAACAAGTATCTATTTTAACTACCTTAAGAAAATTCTCATCCACTCCTTTTAAAAAAGCTATTTCATCTTTATCATCGTACATTACATATACTTTCTCTTCTATAACTTTGGTATAAGCTTCTATATTTTCATTGGCAGATAAAACCTTTTCAACTTTATTTAAATTCCGTATGTTCTTACCTGAAACAGGTAAAATTTTCAAATCAGGATTTATATCACTAAATAACTTAATATTAAAGCCTTCCAAACCACTGAAAACTGAAAGTATTACAAACATGGCACAAGTAGCTATAGCTATGGCTACCAAAGAAGTGTACATAATAATACTGACAGCCTGAGTACTCTTTTTAGATATAAAATATCTGAATGCTATATACCAAGATAAATTTTTCACTAACTATCTTATAGGATTTTCATCTTCTCCTTTTAAGGCTTTTTCTATTTTTTCCACTTCATCTAAAGAGGTTTCTAAATAAAAGGATAATTGAGGAATTTGTCTTAATTGTTTTGAAAGTTTAATACCTAAAATTTTTCTGATCTTAGGTTTTAAAATATTGATTTCATTTATCAATGGAGTTCTATATTCTTGTGGAAAGATACTTAAATATACTTTTGATATACTTAAATCTGCAGTAATTTTTACATCTGTTACCGTTATTAATATTCCTTTTCCCATTGCAGAAGACTGCCGTTGAAAAATTATAGATAATTCTTCCTGTAATAATTGGTTAATTTTTTTTTGCCGATTATTTTCTATCATTTTACAAATTTATGCAACTTTAACCAAAAATAATCATTTTATGAAAAAAATAGAGCTTTTATGTATAACTCTGAAAAATATCAGATGATAAATAAATTTTTTTTTCTAAGATTTTAACCACTCTTTTTTATATACTCCTAAGAGATAATATTTATGAAAATAAAACATAAAATTCTACTTGTTGTTCTTCTTCCTTTTGAAATCAATTCTTATATTAGTAGAAAATTAGGCTAAAATATATGAATATCTATCAAATTAATACCGGAGAGGAAGCAAAGAAATTTATTAACTCTTTAACACTGGAAAAATTAATGGACAAATTGCTTAATTTGTTTTATGAATTAGGTATTAAAATCATTACCTGTATTATTATTTACTATGTGGGCAAATTTATTATCAGGTGGATAGAAAAATTTGTAAACAGAATTTTAGAAAAGGAAAAAATAGATAACTCTTTAAAATCTTTTTTAAGTAATCTGGTAAATATAACTCTGACTATTCTTTTAATTATGTCTATTATTGGAGTATTGGGTATACAAACTACTTCTTTTGCCGCATTGATTGCTTCAGCCGGACTAGCTATAGGTATGGCCATGAAAGATAATTTGGGAAACTTTGCAGGAGGTGTAATGATTTTATTTAATAAATCTATAAAAATAGGAGATTATATTTCTGCACAAAACCAAGAAGGAACTGTAAAATCTATTGGGATTTTATATACAATTTTAACGACTTCTGATAATAAAACTATCTATATACCTAATGGCCCGTTATCAACAGGTAATCTTTTAAATTACTCCACACAGAAACAAAGAAGAGTAGATATTACTATAGGAGTTGATTATGGAACTCCTCTTACAAAAGTTAAAGAAATTCTTATTCATATCATAAATTCTAATTCTTCTGTTTTAAGAGACCCTGAACCCTTTATAGGACTAATAAAACTTAATGATAGTTCAATTGATTTTGTTATTAGAGTTTGGACAGAATCTAAAGATTATTGGAATGTCTACTTTTATTTAAATGAAAAAATTTATGAGAAGTTTACTGAAGAAAAAATCAATATTCCTTTCCCTCAAATGACCATTCACATGGCTAATGACGATTCTAAATAATAAAATATTTTATTATAGTTAGGTAATTATTCAAAATAATCTATTTTGTTTTGATTATTTTAATTTAAATGTAATATATTTGCACTATCAAATTTTGCACTAACATGCAATTGAATTAATTTTTTCATGATAAAATCCGACAGAGAATCATCGATCTCCTATCAGATCAGTTATACTGAAAATTTATTACGAAATGTATTGAATGCTCGATTAAATGAATTTAATGTAGATATTACTCCTGAACAGTTTTTAATCTTAGACCTATTAATAGAAGAAAATAAAGAAATATCAATGCAATGGATTTCAAAAAAAATTCACAGGGATAATTCTTCTATTACCCGCTCTATTGATTGCTTAGAGAAAAAAAATTATGTATCAAGAATCAATGCTTTAAAAGATCGAAGAAAAAAAATTATTATTATCACTGAAAAAGGAAAAGAAATTTATATAGAAGCTAAAAAAGTAGCTAAACAGCATATTGAAATAACTACAACCAGATTAACGAACCATCAAATTGAGGAATTATTAAAAAGTTTAAAAATTATTCAACAGAATTTAATTATTTATAAAAACGAAGATAAAATTACTCAAACTAAGTCTATTTAAAAAATAAATAATAAAAAAAATTTTTTTTTTATAAGTGTACTTAATATATTTGCACTTTCAATTCAAAAACAGATGGCAAATAATACGGTTGATAAAGATATTTTTTTTACCATTTCTGAAAATGATATAACAGGTTTTTTACTATGGAAAGTAAATAACTACTGGCAACGTGAATTCAAAAAAAAATTTGAAAAACTAGAACTTACACACAGTCAATTATTTCTTTTATTTGGAATACTACATATGAACAGTCTTAATAAAGAAGTAACACAAAAAGATATCTCAGTAAAGGCGGGCATAGATCCTATGACCACTTCTACAGTATTAAGAACCCTTCAAAAAAAAGGATGGATAAATAGAAAATATAATAAAAAAGATTCTAGGACCAAGCTCATTTCTATAACACAAAACGGAAAACAAATTATTGAAGAAGCTAGTAAAATTATTCATGAGTTTAACAATTCTTTTTTTAAACCTTTAGAAGATAAACAAAAATATTTTCAAAATGATTTAATTCTTTTATCAAAAGATGAGCTCAATGATGAAGAAATTTCTAAGCTTCAAGTAAATAATAATTGCTGGAAAAATAATGAAAATAATAATTAAAAAATAAATAATTAAGAGATATATGAAATTAAACAAAATACGAATTATTGCTCTATTAATCTCTGGAGCTATAATTTTAGGTTCATGTGGAGGTGATGAAAAAAATAAAGCTGCTGCCGCTGCTGCCGGAAAGCAAAGTCAAGTTTTACCCTATCCTGTAAAAGTTGTTACTTCTCAAACTGCTGTTTTGGAAAATGATTATCCTGCTACCATAAAAGGTAAAGAAGATATAGAAATAAGACCTATGGTAGAAGGATTTATTAAATCCATAGAGGTAGATGAAGGTTCTGTTGTGAGAAAAGGTCAACTTTTATTTACCCTTGATTTTCCTCAATATACTCAAAATATACGAAATGCAGAAGCTGCTATAAAAACAGCAGTAGCAGAAGTCAATAATGCTGAAATGGAAGTGGAAAAAGTACAACCTCTAGTGCAAAAAGGAATTGTTAGTAAATATCAATTACAAGCAGCTCAATATGCACTCCAGGTTAAAAGAGCTGCTTTAAATCAGGCACAAACTCAGTTAGCTAATGCTCGCATTAACCAAAACTATACTTATATTACAAGTCCTGTCAATGGAGTTGTAGGTTCTATTCCTTTAAGATTAGGAAGCTTTGTTAATAGTTCCTATGTATTAACTACAGTAGCTAATACTTCTAATGTATATGTTTATTTTTCAATGAATGAAAAACAACTACTGGATTTCTTGAAAGATAAACCAGGATCTACTCAAGCTGAAAAAATACGAAGAGCAGAACCTGTAAAACTTATTCTTTCAGATGGAACTGAATATATAGAAAAAGGTAAAATTGAAACTATCAGCGGTATAGTCAATACAGGTACCGGATCAGCTAATTTTAGAGCCAACTTTGAAAATCCGCAAGGATTACTAAGAAGTGGTTCAACAGGGTCTATAAGAATACCTGTAACTATAAATAATGCATTGGTAATTCCACAAAAAGCTACATTTGAATTACAAGGACAAACATTTGCTTATGTAGTTCAAAGTAATAATATAGTAAAACAAACTAGTATTACTGTTACTCCTCTTACAGATGGTCAGTCATTCATAGTAAATTCAGGATTAAAAGAAAATGACAAAATTGTTGTAAACAATATACAAAATCTTAAAGATGGAGATCAAATTAAACCTCAACTATAATAATTATTAATCCTATTTCAATAATTATAAAATAAAAAATAGAAAATGCTTAAGACATTCATTGAAAGACCTGTACTTTCTACAGTAATATCCATTATAATTGTAATATTGGGAATTATAGGGCTCGTAACTCTACCTGTATCCCAATATCCGGAAATTGCTCCCCCTACCGTTCAGGTAACAACCACTTATCCGGGAGCAAATGCGGATGTAGTAATGAAAAGTGTAATTATTCCCTTAGAAGAGCAAATCAACGGGGTAGAAAATATGACCTATATGACTTCCCGTGCAGGTAATGACGGGAGTGCTACAATTACCATTAACTTTAAGTCTGGTACTAATGCAGATATTGCGTCAGTAAACGTTCAAAATTTAGCCGCCCGTGCAAACAGCTTACTTCCTGCCGAAGTAACTCGACAAGGTGTAATTGTACAAAAAACACAAAGTAGTAACATTTTATATGTAGGTTTAATAAGTAATAAACCAGAATATGATTCTAAATTTTTGCAGAATTATGCCAATATAAATATCCTTCCTCAAATTAAAAGAATCTCTGGTATTGGTGATGCTCAGGCTAGAGGAGCTAATACATATTCTATGAGAATCTGGTTAAAACCTGATGTAATGGCATCATATGGTATTACTCCAGATGATATAAGTGCTGTACTTGCAGAACAAAACTTAGAGGCTGCGCCAGGTACTATAGGGCAAAATAGTAACCAAACTTTTGAATATACTCTAAAATATACCGGTAGACTAGTTACTGCTAAACAATTTGAAAATATGGTAATCAAATCTTTACCTAATGGAGATGTTCTTAGGGTTAAAGACATTGCCAAGGTAGAGGTAGGATCAGAAATGTATAATATAACTACCAGTATAGACAGAAAACCTTCTGTTGTAATAAGTATTGCCCAGACTGCCGGATCGAATGCGCAAGAAATCATAAAAAACGTAGAATCTACTTTAAAAGAAGCTGAAAAACTATATCCTAAAGGAATAGAAACAGTATATTTAATGAACGCTAATGACTTTTTGGATGCTTCTATAGAAAAAGTAATCCATACACTGGTAGAAGCCTTTATTTTAGTATTTATTGTGATTTTGGTGTTCTTACAAGATTTCCGTTCCACATTAATTCCTGCAATATCCGTTATTGTGGCTATTGTCGGTACATTCTTCTTCTTATCATTATTTGGATTTACTATTAATATTCTAACTTTATTTGCATTAGTACTAGCCATCGGTATTGTGGTGGACGATGCTATTGTGGTCGTCGAGGCAGTGCATGCCAAACTTGAATCTGGTATGAAGGATGCTAAAAAAGCTTCTTTACATGCTATGGATGAAATAGCCGGAGCTATAGTTTCTATTACATTGGTTATGTCTGCGGTTTTTATACCAGTAAGTTTTATTAGTGGTACTTCTGGAGTTTTTTATAAACAATTTGGTCTTACATTAGCTATCTCAATTATTCTTTCTGCTATTAATGCATTAACATTAAGTCCTGCCCTTTGTGCTGTTTTCTTAAAACCCCATGCAGAAGATGAACATGAAAAGAAAAAGGGAGTGGTCCAAAAATTAAAAGATGGATTTAATACGGCTTTTGATGGTATGACCGCTAAATATAAATCGATTTTAACTTGGACATCTCATTTAAAATGGAGTGTATTTGTAATCATAGGAATTTTTGTAGGGTTGTTATATTTTCTAATGAAAACTACTCCTACAGACTTTGTTCCTCAGGAAGATAGTGGATTCATTATGTGCGATATAGCTCTACCACCTGCTTCTTCTCTAGAAAGATCAACAGAAATAGGTAATCAGGTAGTTAATGTTGCTTCCAGAATTAGTACCATTGAGCATATAGCTCAACTTAATGGTATTAGCTTCATAAGTGGTACCGGAGATAATTATTCTACAGTTCTTATTAAATTAAAACCATGGTCAGAAAGACCAAAAACTGAAATTAATAAAGTTGTAGGAGAATTATTTATGAAAACTGCTTCCATTCAGGGGGGGAAAATCATATTCTTTGGAGCTCCTACCTTACAAGGATTTGGTATATCTAATGGATTTGAATTTCAGTTACAAGACCGTACAGGTGGAAATATAAATAAATTCTTTGAAGTAAGTAACAAGTTTTTAGGAGCGTTAAATCAACGACCTGAAATTATGTATGCAACCAGCTCTTTTAACCCTAATTTTCCTCAATACCAGATCACAGTAAATGTTGCTAAAGTTAAACAGGCTGGGTTAACAGTTAACAATATACTTAATGCACTTCAAGGTTATATTGGAGGTGTATATGCTTCTAATTACAATGAATTTGGTAAACAATATAAAGTAATGATTCAAGCAGATCCAATATACAGGAAAAACCTTACTGATTTAAATGGAATGTATGTAAGAAATTCAAATGGTGAAATGGCTCCTATCTCTGCTTTTATTACTTTAAATAGAGTTTACGGTCCTCAGGCACTAGAAAGGTTTAATATGTATCAATCCATCCCAGTAAACGGTGCACCTAAAGCCGGATATAGCCCAGGAGATGCAATTAAAGCCATACAGGAAGTTGCTGCTCAAACATTGCCTGAAGGCTATTCTTTCGATTATTCTGGAATGACTCGGGAACAAGTTTTAAACAGTGGTTCTCAAACAGTATATATCTTTATTCTTTGTTTAATTTTCGTTTATTTTCTATTATCAGCATTATACGAAAGTTACATCGTACCTTTATCTGTAATTATATCATTACCTATCGGATTAGCTGGTTCATTCATCTTTGCAAAAATATTTAACATTACAAATAATATATATCTGCAAATAAGTTTAATTATGTTAATTGGATTATTAGCTAAAAACTCCATTTTGATTGTCGAATATGCCGTGCAAAGAAGGGCTCAAGGAATGTCTATTACAGAAGCTGCGATTAATGGAGCAGAAGCACGTCTTAGACCGATATTGATGACCTCATTCGCATTTATTTTAGGTTTATTACCCCTTATGATGGCTTCGGGTGCGGGTGCTGCAGGAAATAGATCTATCGGTACAGCCGCTGTTGGTGGAATGTTGATAGGAACTATTATAGGACTTATTGTTACTCCGATGTTATTTGTTATATTCCAAAGTTTACAGGAACGATTTACATCTAAACCTGTAGAAATAACTGTTTCGGATGATGATGATGATGATTTATTAAAATAATGACAGAATACAGAGTATAAAACCAAAAGATAATAATAGAATGAAAATTCAAACAACAAAATATATATCGACCTTAATGCTATCTCTGTTATTAGCATCATGTGTCACTTCTAAATATGAAACTCCTAATATTATTGACAACAAATTATATCGAGATTCAAATTCAACAGATAGTACTTCAATAGCCGATATTTCCTGGAAAAATTATTTTCAAGATGCAACTCTTCAAAGTTTGATTGATGAAGGTTTAAAAAATAATTATGATTTACAAATTGCTACGGCAAGAATTAAGCAAACAGAAGCGAACTTATCATCTGCTAAATTAGGTCAGTTACCTACTTTAGATCTGGGAGCACAATATTCTTCTAGTAAATTAAATGATGTACAAGGAAACGGTATAACAACTCATAGTGATGTTTTTCAGTTAAGTGCTAGCGCCAGCTGGGAATTAGATATATGGGGAAAACTAAATAGTAATAAAAAGTCTGCATTAGCTACTTACCTTCAGAGCGAAGCTTACAAAAGAGTGGTACAAACTTCTTTAGTGGCTAATATTGCATCTAATTATTATTCTCTATTAGCATTGGATAAACAATTGGAAATTACTAACAGTACAATAGAACTATTGAAAGAAAATGTGGTTACCATGCAATATCTTAAAGATGCTGATATTACTACAGGTGCTGCTGTTGAACAGAGTAAAGCTTTATTATATTCAACACAAGTAACGGTTCCGGATTTGGAAAAAAGTATTAGAGAAATGGAAAATTCTATTTGCTTATTATTAGGAAGAGAACCTGGAAGAATAGAGAGAACTACTATAGCTCAACAGCCTATTCCTACTGAACTAAAATATGGAGTACCTGCTCAATTACTTTCTAAAAGACCGGATGTTCAAATGTATGAATATGCATATAGAGCCGCTTTTGAAAATACAAATATTTCAAAAGCCTCCTTATATCCTTCTCTAACTATAACCGGAGCAGCAGGTTATTCTACTCTTAATAATTTAGATCATTTCTTTGACTATTCCAGTTTATTTGCTAACGTAGTTGGAGGGTTAACCCAACCAATATTTAATCAGAAAAAGCTTAGAAATCAACTAAAAATGAATCAGGCTAAACAAGAGGAAGCTTTAATTAATTTTAAAAACTCTGTTTTAAATGCCGGTAATGAAGTTTCTAATGCTTTATTTGCTTATACTTCTGCAAAAAGTAAAGATAAGAATCGAGGATTACAGGTAGAATCACTAATTAAATCTGTTGATTATACCAAAGAATTGTTAGCTTATAGTAATGCTAATTATACAGAGGTATTGGATGCTGAAGAAAACTTATTAAGTGCCCAACTTAATCAAGTTAATGATAAATTGCAACAGTTAAAAGCTTCTGTAGATTTATATAGAGCTTTAGGCGGTGGAGTTAATTAAAAAATTTAATTTTTCTCTCTTATAAATAAAAAAGCAGGCATTTATATGTCTGCTTTTTTGCTATTTATTTTATATTCAATTCTTCCATTAGTTTTAAATAATGTAAATATCGTTTGCTTGATATCAAATTATCTTTGACTGCCTCTACTACCGCACATCCTGGTTCGTTAATATGAAGACAGTTATTAAACTTACAAAATTCTCTGTACTTAAAAATCTCAGGAAAATAATCTTGTAATTCTTCTCTATCAATATCTACTAATTCAAATTCTTTTATCCCAGGAATATCAATAATTTGCCCTCCAAAATCCCAATCATACATTTGAGCAAATGTGGTAGTGTGTTTCCCTTTATCATCATATTCAGAAATAACAGATGTTTTTAAATTCAATTGCGGTTGTAATGCATTTATTGTTGAAGTTTTACCACTTCCTGAATGACCTGAAAAAACTACAGTTTTATTCTTTATTTTTTCTTTTAAAATATCAATATTAATTTTTTTTTCAGCAGAAATTTCCAAAGTATCATATCCAATATTTTTGTATAATAGATCTATTTCATTTAAACTTAGCATTTCCTGAACAGATAATAAATCTATTTTATTGAAAATAATTAAAACAGGAATTTGATAGGCTTCACAGGTAATCAAAAAACGATTAAGAAAGCCTAAAGAGGTAACTGGTTTTTTTAATGTAAACAGTATACATGCTAAATCTACATTTGAAGCTAATATGTGGGTCTCTTTAGATAGATTGACAGATTTTCTTATCAGATAATTTTTCCTTGCATATATTTTTGTTACCCACGCAATATCATTATTTTCTAGTTCATAATCAACTAAATCCCCTACAGCTAAAGGATTTGTATTTCTTATTTTTTCTTTTTTAAATTTACCTCTAATACGTGCTTCATATATATTTTGTGTTATAACATCTTTTAATATATACCAACTCCCTGTGGATTTAACTACTGTTGCCTTATTCATTCTAAAAAATATAAAATGCATCATAAATATGATGCATTAAAAAAGATTAAAAAATACATTTTTATTTTATTTATCTTCCATTATTTGATTTTGTAAATCAACGGATTCTTTATGTATTGCCACTAATAAATATTCTAAAAATTCTTTTGATAACCCCATTCTTTCCCCATTTCTCATCGCTAATTTCTTTAGTACATTCCACCTATCTGGCTGAAAAATAGCTACATTATGTTCTTTCTTTAATTGTCCTATTTTTTTTGCAACTTCCATTCTTGAAGCTAACAAACCTAATAATTGATTATCTAATTCATCAATTTCCCCTCTATATCTGTTTAATTTTGAAGAAAAATCATTTGACGTATCATTTTTCTTTCTTAATGTTATATCTACAAGTATTTTTTTTAATTCTTCCGGTGTAATCTGTTGTTTTGCATCACTCCAAGCCTCATCAGGATTACAATGAGTTTCTACCATTAATCCATTATACTCGAGATTAAATGCTTGTTGGGCTACTTCCTGAATTAAATCTCTTCTTCCTGTAATATGAGAAGGATCACAAATTAAAGGTATATTCGGAAAACGATCTTTCAATTCTAAAGCAATTTGCCATTGAGGATTATTTCTATATTTGGATTTATTATGTGAGGAAAAACCTCTATGGATTACTCCTAATTTTTTAATTCCTTGTGCTGCTAATCTTTCTAATGCTCCTATCCATAGATCTAAATCTGGATTTACAGGGTTTTTTACTAATACGATTTTATCTGTATCTCTTAAAGCTTCAGCAATTTCCTGTACTGTGAATGGATTAACTGTAGAACGGGCTCCTATCCATAAATAATCTACATCAAATTCTAATGCTAATTTTGCATGAGAGGCATTTGCTATTTCCGTTGCAATAGGTATTTTATACTCATCTTTAACTTTTTTTAACCAATTTAAGCCAATAGCTCCTACTCCTTCAAAACTTCCTGGTTTAGTCCTTGGTTTCCAAATACCTGCTCGAAAAACCTGCATATACTCTTTATCTAATCTTTCTGCTATATCCATTACCTGTTTTTCACTTTCGGCACTGCAGGGTCCTGTAATAACTAACGGTTTTTCAAATTGGCTAATCCAATCTTGTTTTATATCCTGTATATTCATATATAGATTTGTATAATATAAATTTTCTAATGACTTCGTAAATCTATAAATTATTTTGTTATTATCTCACTAATGTTGATATTTTTTACTTATTTTGTATTAAAAATAAAATAGATTTTTTCTTATAATTAATGCAATTTTTTAAACTCTTTTCCTTTTTAAATAATGTCTCTGTTCCTCATATTTTTTAAATTAAAAGTAATTAGTAGTAATTTTACATTTTAATTCTTTTTATGAAAGAAGTCTTTATAAGCATAATTTTTAATGTTGGGGTAAGCATTTTATTAAAAATATCAGGAAATAAAAGATATAATAATAATTTGATGCAAATTATAACTTATAATTATTTATTTTCCGCCATTTTTTGCTATTGTCTTTATCCTGTCAATATAAAAAATTTAGATTATAGCAACGCTCCTTGGTTTATATTTATAAGTTTGAGTTTTTTAATGCCTTTTTTATTTATTATTATAGGTAAATGTATAAAATCTATAGGAATTGCCAAAACAGATATTGCCCAAAGAATGTCGTTGCTAATTACTATTTTATCTGCTTTTTTATTTTTTAAAGAAAGTTATACTTTAATAAAGTTGCTGGGTTTGTCAATAGGTTTCTTTTCTATTTTCTTTATATTCCATACCTCACAAAAAAATAATAAGCAATCCAATCAATGGTTTTTACCTCTTATAATTTTTTTAGGGCTCGGACTGGTAAATATTTTATACAAACTAATTTCTTCTAATCTGAATTTTACTTTCACAACCTCTTCTTTATTTATTTTTTCAGGTTCTTTTATTTTTAGTCTTATTTTCAACATTATTGAAAAACAAAAATTTCAAATAATTAATATTTTTTGGGGATTAGGATTAAGCATATTAAACTTTGGTAATGTTATTTTTTATTTAAAGGCTCATGTAGCTCTAAAAAATAACCCATCTATTGTTTTTGCAACTATGAATTTAGGGGTAATAATTTTAGGAAGTTTAATTGGTATAGTCTTTTTTAAAGAAAAAATGAGTAAACTGAATTATTTTGGTTTAGCTCTTGCCTTGCTTTCTATTTTAACAATTACTTTATTGTAAACAAATTATTTATTGAGTAAAATCTTCAAATGCTCCTAACCCAAATAATGCAAAATCATATTTTACAGGATCCTCAGAATCAAATAAAGATAAATTATCCATTAACTCTGAAACAGCTTTCCAATCATTTTGCTTTCTTTGTATAAGATCTAATTTCCTTGCTACATTTCCGGAATGTACATCTAAAGGACAAACTAATTGAGACGGTGAAATGGTATTCCAAATACCTAAATCAACGCCTTTATTATCTTTTCTAACCATCCAACGAAGAAACATATTTATTCTCTTAGCTGAAGAATTTTTAACCGGATTGCTGATATGCTTCTGAGTCCGGTCAAAATGTTGAAGTTCAAAAAATATATTCCTAAACCGTTCTATTAAGTAAAATGTATTTTTTTCTTGTTGCCTTGCCGCAAAAACATTTTCCAAACCTCCATAGTTTATATAAATATTTTTTAAAGACTTTATGAAAAACTGTAAATCTACTGAATTAAATGTTCTATGAATACTTCCGTTAATTTTTAATAAATCCTTATTGGTATGATTTAAGACAAAATCATAAGGAGAATTATCCATAAATTCAATAATTCTATTAGCGTTTTTAATAATACTTTTTCTATTTCCCCATGCAATAGTAGCTGTTAAAAAACCTGCTATTTCAATATCTTCTTTTTTGGAAAAACGATGGGGAATCTGAATAGGGTCGGTATCTATAAATTTAATATGATTATATTGTTCTACCTTTTCCTCTAAAAAAGATTTTAAATCACTTATAAACATTCATTTATTTTACATTTTTATTTATCCGGGGCTATCTGAAATTCTAATCCGTTCATTTCTTGAGTTATAGGAATCTGGCATCCTAAACGGCTGTTATCTTTAACATAAAATGCCTCTGAAAGCATAGCCTCTTCCTCCTCCCCTTTTTCTGGCAATGAATCTTCTTTATTTATAATATATATCTGGCAGGAAGCACACATAGCCATTCCTCCACATATACCTATAGTCCCTTCAGGAGCCAGTTCATATGCCCTAATTAACTCCATTAAATTCATTGACATATCTGTAGGTGCTGCAACTGTATGTTTATTACCTTCTCTATCAATAACAGTAATATTAACGTCTGACATGATAACTTTTTCTACTATTTTACTCTATCGACTTTACTACAGCTTTTTTTGCTTCTTTAACAGTACCATCAAATCCTTGTACTCCTCCAACGGTAGTATATTTTAAAACGTATTTTTTATCAGGGTTTATTCTATTATATATACTTTGGCACATTAAAGTAGCCTCATGAAATCCACATAATATTAATTTTAATTTTCCAGGATAAATATTAATATCGCCAATAGCATAAATACCTTCAATATTAGTTTGATAATCTAAAGCATTATTAACTTTAATGGCATTTTTTTCAATTTCTAATCCCCAATTAGCTATAGGACCTAGTTTAGGGGTTAAACCAAATAAAGGGATAAAATAATCTACTTCTTTTTCAAGTTTGCTCCCTTCTTTTTCTATTATTAATTTTTCTAATTTATCTTTTCCTTCCAAGCCAATAACTTCTGCAGGTGTAATTAATTTAATTTTCCCCTGATTTTTGAGTTCTTGTACTTTTTCAACAGAATCTAACGCTCCTCTAAATTCATTTCTTCTATGTACTAAAGTTACTTCAGCTGCTACATCTGCTAAAAATATACTCCAATCCAAAGCTGAATCTCCACCTCCGGCAATTAATACTTTTTTTCCTTTAAATTTCTCCGGTTCTCTGATAAAATATTCAACTCCTTTTTCTTCATATTTCGAAAGAGTATCAATAGGGGGTTTTCTAGGTTCAAAGCTTCCTAATCCTGCAGCAATAGCCACAGCATTGGCATGATGCTTTGTTCCATTATCGGTAGTGACGATAAAAGTACCATCTTCTTGTTTATCTATAGTTTGCGCAATTTCATTTAAAGTAAAGCCTGGTTCAAACTGCTTTATTTGTTCATATAAATTATTTACTAATTCCTCTGCCTGAACAGTAGGATACCCTGGAATGTCAAAAATAGGTTTTTTAGGGTATAATTGAGTCAACTGACCTCCTATATTAGGAAGCGCATCTATAATATGACATCTTAATTTTAACAGTCCTGCTTCAAATACTGCAAATAAACCTGTAGGACCGGCTCCTATGATTAAAATATCTGTTTCTATCATAATTTAAAATGAAAACTTTAATTTTATAAAACTTTAATTTGAGGTTTGTTTTCTGTTTTTTCTTCCAAAAATAATTGCCCTCGTAAAATACTTTTAATTAATTCGGTTAATTTTTCAGCAAAAGTCGTTCTTATCTGATTTGTAGAATAAATTAAAGAAACCTCTCGTGTAGGGGAAGTTGTAAAATATCTAATATTTTTTTTATCCGCTTCTAAAAGCTTTTCTGTTTCTAAAAGCGGTAATATGGTAAAACCGAAACCTTCATTAACTAAACTTACTAAAGTTGAGAAACTTCCACTTTCTAATTTAATATTTGAATTTATTGTATCTTTATGTTTACAAAGATCTAACACTACATCTCTAAAGCAATGACCTTCTTCCAACATTAAAAGATTATTAAAATTCAGTTTGTTTATATCTATTAATTTTTCTTTATACAAATTACCATTTTGAGGCGATACATACCCTACCAAAGGCTCTTTATAAATTGGTTTTTCAATTATTTGAGTATCTCCTAACGGTGTACTGGCAATTCCAAAATCTAAATAACCTTCTTTTAAACCTCTCAATATATCTTCTGTTTTCATTTCTTTAATAACAAGATCTGATTCCGGATATTTATTTTTAAAGGTTTTATAAAAAAGGGGTACGAGTGTAGGAGTTATGGTAGGAATGATTCCTATAACTACAGACCCGTTCATACTTTGCTTATCTTCTTCTACTATTTGAGAAAGTTTACTTGCTTCTAAAAGAATTACTTTTGCTTGATCAACTATTTTTTTCCCTATAGGGGTAATTTTAATGGGATTAGTAGTTCTATCAAATAATTCAACTCCTAAAGTTTTTTCTAGCTTTTGTATTTGCATACTCAATGTAGGCTGACTTACAAATGCTTTTTCGGCTGCAATAGTAAAATTTTTATATTCTGCAACTGTTAACACATACTGTAATTGAATTAATGTCATAATTAGAACTAATTTTTTGTTTTTTTTATACTTTAATAGTGCTAATTTACTAAGATTATTTGAATAAAAAAGAATAAAAATATTTGTAACCCTTTTTTACTAATTATCGTATATGTTATGTATATGATTAAATAAGGTTTTATTATTCATACACATAACTTATATTACATTATTAAGATTTAAAATTAAAAAAGCATTAGGTTTAAATGAGACAATTAAAGATTACTAAACAGGTAACTAACAGAGAGACTGCTTCATTGGATAAGTACTTGCAGGAAATTGGCAAAGTAGATTTGATTACGGCTGATGAGGAAGTTGATTTAGCCCAACGTATTAAAGCCGGTGATAGAGTTGCTTTAGAAAAATTAACAAAAGCAAATTTAAGGTTTGTTGTTTCAGTTGCAAAACAGTATCAAAATCAAGGACTTAGTTTACCGGATTTGATAAATGAGGGAAATTTAGGATTGATTAAAGCTGCAAAACGTTTTGATGAAACACGAGGTTTCAAATTTATTTCTTATGCTGTATGGTGGATTAGACAATCTATTTTACAAGCTTTAGCCGAACAATCCAGAATTGTACGTTTGCCTTTAAATAAAATTGGCTCTATTAATAAAATTAATAAAGCTTATGCTCATTTGGAACAAGAACATGAAAGGGCTCCTTCTGCTGCTGAGTTAAGTGAAGTATTGGATATGAGTGAAGATGATATTAAAGAATCTATGAAAAACTCAGGTCGACACTTATCTATGGATGCTCCACTAGTTGAAGGTGAAGACTCTAATCTTTATGATGTATTACGCTCAGGAGAATCTCCTAGCCCTGATAAAGATTTAATGTTAGAATCACTTCAAATCGAAATAGAAAGGTCTCTTTCTACTTTAACGCCCCGAGAAGCTGATTTAATTCGTTTATATTTCGGTTTAAGTGGCCAGCACCCTATGACCTTAGAGGAAATAGGAGAAACTTTTGATCTTACTCGTGAAAGGGTCAGACAAATTAAAGAAAAAGCCATTCGAAGATTAAAACATACAAGTAGAAGTAAAATTTTAAAATCTTATTTAGGAAAATAAAAAATTTATTTTCCTGATTATAAAGTAGAAAAGCCATTAGTTAATTCAATGGCTTTTATTTTTTAGATTTATAATTTGGAGATTTAAATAAAAACCGTATATTTGCAATCGCTAATCAGAACTGGTCCTATAGCTCAGCTGGTTAGAGCACCTGACTCATAATCAGGGGGTCCCTGGTTCGAGCCCAGGTGGGACCACATTAAAAATCAGAGAGTTACATTTTCAATGTAGCTCTTTTTTATTTTCAGGTGAAATATAGGTGAAACATTTTGTATTTTTACTTTGTTATGAGTGAAAAGATACTACCTTTTAAAAATTTAGACATATTTCTGAAAGTTGATATTTATAAAAAACTTAAATCATTTTATAAATCTTTTGAAAATGAGTATGATGGGTGCAGAATTAAAAATATAAATAAAAAGACTCATCAAATTGTATTTTACAGAGATTGTTATAAAGAAGGAGAATCTGAATTTGATATTTTAACCTTTGAAAATCACATCAAATATATATTACTAGAATATATACAAACTTCTATTGATAACCTTGAAATATTATTTCGGAACAATTTTGATAATAAAGATAAAATACAGCAACTAGTAGATTTTTACTATATCCAGATTAATAAAATTTTTAATGAAAATCTTATTAATAAACTTACTTTTTTAAATAAATATAAAAATATACTACAGGAAGAATTAGCACAATATGCTACATCAAAATACTCCGTTCCTTCACCAACAACATACTTATCTTATGTATTACTTGCTGAAACCCCAGAAAAACAAATTAAAATAATAAAAAAACTCTACAATTTACTGATAAAGGAACCTGCTTTAATTGAAGCCACAGAAGAAGAATTTATCAATTCTTTTACAGGTAGAGAAGTAACAATTGGAATTAAATGGCTGGTTTTAGCTCCAAAAAATAAAATGGTAACTACTAATAAACCCTCTTTAATATACTTTATCAGAGCTCTTATTGATAATAAATTTTTAAGCCCTAGTTATTACTCTAATGAAAATAAATTATTAATATATGTGTTTAGAGATAATAATGGAAAATCATTTACTTCACAACGAATATCTTCTTCTAAAACTGACATGTCTAAAAATCCTGCTGAAAGCAATAGAATAGACAATATAATTTATTCACTTGAAGAAATAGATTAATCTATCTTATAACTCCCCTTAGTAACTTTTTAGTCTAATTATATACCCTTATACCCTCATATAAGGGTATGGGTATTTACTCTAAACGTATTCCTGTATTTACTTTGACGCAGAATTGAAATCCGAAATTTTAAGAGCGCTCAGGATTTCACAATAGAAAACGTAATATGATAAAAGATTTTAATAAAAGTAAAAATTCCCAAAAGTTACAAATGGTAACTCAAAAGGAAATTCTGAGTTTTAAAGAAGCGGTTCTTTATTTAGATGTTTCAGAAAGTTTTCTGTATAAACTAACTTCAAAAAAAGCTATTTGCTTTAGTAAACCCAATAATGGAAAAATCTATTTCAAAAAATCGGATTTAGATCGTTGGATGCTTCAAAACCAATCAAAAAGCATCGAAATTTTAGAAGAAGAATTAAATCAAAAAATTAAACAAAATGGGAAGAGTAAGTAAAATATCATGGACTAACTCTACATGGAGTCCCCATGAAGGATGTCAAAAAGTTTCTGCTGGTTGTAAATATTGTTATATGCACAGAATAATAGATAGTAAAGGTGATCCTAATTGTGATTCGAGTAAAGTACGAAAAAAAGAAGAAAATTTTAATGCACCTTTAAATTGGATGGTTGGTAAAAAAATATTTACCTGCTCTATGTCAGATTTCTTTATTGAAGAAGCTGATGAATGGAGAGATGAATTGTGGAAAATTATTAGAAAAACACCACGTCATACCTACCTGATTTTAACTAAAAGACCAGAAAGAATAAAAGATTGTCTTCCTAAAGATTGGGCTCCAGAATTTTATTCTCATGTGTGGTTAGGTGTTACGGTAGAAAACCAGAATGAAGTACACCGAATCCATACTTTAGGAGAAATTCCTTGTAAATTAAGATGGGTATCATTTGAACCCTTATTAAGTGAAATATATTTAACAGATAAAGAAATAGATATTATTGACTGGGCTGTTATCGGAGGAGAATCTGGTCATGAAACAGGTAAATATCAATATAGAAAATCAGAATTATCCTGGTTTCTTAGTTTAATGTACCAATTAAGAAGTTCAAAAACTCCTATTTTTTTTAAACAATTTGGTACCTGGTATCATAAGAATAAACTTTTCTTAAAAGATACCAAGGGAGAGGATTATTGCGATAACTTTCCTGATGGGTTTAAAATAAGAGAATATCCAGAAACAATTAAAAAAGAAGGATAGAACTTTAACTAACTGCCTCATAACAAGAGGCAGTTTATTTTAATTATAATTAATTGAATATGAATGTAGCGAATGTGAAAATTGTATTAGGAAATCAACCTTTATCAGATGATAAATTTGGTATTTATTTACGAATAACGAAAAATAGAAAAAAGAAAGAAATCGGAATAGGTTTACGATGTGAAAAAGAACATTTTATTAATGAACAATTAACCAAAAATCATCCTAATTACCGAATTGAAAATGAATTAATCCTTAATTTAAAGTCAAAGGCATTAAAAATTATTCGGGAATTTCAACTACAAGAACAAGATTTTTCATTACAAGACTTTGAAGCCATATTTAGAGGTAATAATAACCAGGAGCTAAATATAATTCAATTTTTTGATGAGATAATTAATGAAATGGAGAGGGCTGGAAGAATGGGAAACGCAAGGGCTTATAAAGAAACCAGAGATGCATTGGTCAAATTTTCAGGAAACAAAATAATATTTAACGAAATAACTCCTGTATTTCTTGAAAAATTTGAAGTTGAAATGCGGGAAAGAGGAAATAAAGATGGTGGTATTGCTTTTAAAATGAGAGAGCTGAGAGCTATTTTCAATAAGGCTATTAATCGGAAAATTATCACTCAGGATATATATCCCTTTAAAGATTATAAAATATCAAAACTTAAAACCAAGAAGAATAAAAAAGCGTTAAGTATTGAAGATTTCAAAAAAATAAGGGATGTTGATTTATCTGAATATCCTTACCTAATTGAAGCTCATAATTATTTCCTGTTCTCATTTTATACCAGAGGAATGAATTTCGTAGATATGATGAAATTAAAATGGTCTGATATACAAGATGGAAGAATTTATTATACAAGGTCTAAAACTAAAGGACAATTCAGTATAGAAATAACTGAAAAAGTTGAAAAAATTCTAAATTATTATAAAGTTAATAATACAGAAAATTTGTATGTTTTTCCAATACTTCTAAAAGATAATTTAACTCCTAAACAGATTGCGAATAGAAAACATAAGGTATTGGCTCGTTATAATTCCAAACTTAAACAAATTGCAAAAATTGCAGGAATTGAAAAACATTTAACCACTTATGTAGCCAGGCATAGCTTTGCCACAATTTTAAAACAAATAGGAACAAGCACAGATGTTAT
Source organism: Apibacter adventoris (assembly GCF_002964975.1). GTDB lineage: Bacteria > Bacteroidota > Bacteroidia > Flavobacteriales > Weeksellaceae > Apibacter > Apibacter adventoris. Next base: position 35,666 of record NZ_PSZM01000045.1, read on the forward strand.
ATCTGAATTAATGGGACATTCTGATGTCCAAATTACTATGACCTATTTAAAAGAATTTGATAATGATGTATTGGATAAGGAAAACAGGAAACTTTTAGAACTGTAAACTTATACATCGAGTTTTTCCTAACAATTAAATAAAAATTGTTAACCCCTTAATTTTAAAACTTAATATGTACATGACAAATTTTGAATTTAGTCTGATTGATGAATTAGACTGTATTGAAAAACAAGAAGATAAATTAAAAAGAAGCTCTTGGGATGATGAAAAAGATAACATTCCTGATTATCACAAAATAGAATTATACGATTATAATAAAACCCATGAAGAAAATTTTAAATCAGGAAGTGATAAAAAATATATTTTAATAGCAGTGGAAGGAAATAAACATTTCACCGTTACTAATTCTGAATTTATTTTTCCTACTCCACAAAGTAAGTGTTTGGTAGATATTTCCAAAGTAGAAGAATTCAGCAATTTAGAATTTATTCCTATGGATTATGATACTATTTTTGGTACACGATTTACCACATTTATCAAGTATAATAGTAATTTCTTCTTATGTGATGAAAGAATCATTTTTGAAGCCTTATTAATCAAGTTAAAATCCTTTGATTATAAACCTTTCTACTGGTCAAAAGAAATGATTTTTAAAGAAGCAGGAATAAAAAAGGACAGAGCTACAAAAATCATAGAAAGATTTAAAGAATTAGGTATTTTATCAACGGAAATAAAAAAAAGTATTATTAACAGCAGACCACAACAAATCACCTACTACACACTACATCCTGAAAAAATACTGGAATTACTTCCCAAAATATTTGAAGGTAGAGACAACCTTAAATCCATTGAAAATGAATTAAATACTTATCTAAAACCTATACTAAAAAAATCTGCTTATAATACCTTATTATAAGTCAAACTAATTAAAAATATATAAAAAGGTTACTTTGTAAATTTCAAAAGTAACCTTTTTTCATGGTAGGAATTCCTCTGACTATATAGTTAAACAAGTTCCCATACATTATCTTTTATTGATGGATTTTCTCCAATGGAAAATAATTTTCTTGCATTTTCTGTTGATTCCATTTTCGGAATTCTTCCAATACTATAATAATTCTATATAATTTAATAAGTTTCAGAATTTCATAAAAACCAGGAGAAAAAAATATATAGTAAGCAAATTCCTACAATGTTTCAAAATATATTCATTCAGAGTATATAAAAATATAATACATTGATTATTACATATAGTTGATGAACTTATTCATTTCTAACATTTAATATTCTTCATTTTAAAACCTAATCCCTAAATAAAAAATATTAAACATTACAATTATGCAATTAAAACAAAGAGAAAGAAAACAAGTAAGGCTCCGATTAGGATTATCTGGAGCATCTGGATTTGGAAAAACCAAATCAGCCCTATTATTAGCCTATGGAATGACACAGGACTGGAGTAAAATAGCTGTGATTGACACAGAAAATTCCTCTGCTTCTCTTTATTCAGATTTAGGAAATTATAATGTACTGGATTTATCCATTCCCTATTCTCCTGAAAGATATATTCAGGCTATAGAACTTTGTGAAAAATCGGGTATTTCTGTTATTATTATCGATTCTATCACTCATGAGTGGTCTGGTACTGGTGGATGTTTGGAAATTCATGAGAAATTAGGTGGAAGATTTCAGGATTGGAGTTTGGTTACTCCCAGACATCAGGCATTTATCAATAAAATTCTTCAATCTTCTTGTCATATTATTACTACAGCCAGAAGAAAGGTAGATTATTCTTTAGATGTAGGTTCTAATGGAAAAACTAAAGTAGTAAAACATGGAACTAAGGAAATTACCAGAGAGGGATTTGAATATGAGCTTACAGTTAATTTTGAACTTATTAATGATAAACATTTGGTCAAAGCTAGTAAGGACAGAACAGGTTTATTTATGAATCAACCTGAATTTATCATCACTCCTAAAATAGGAAAACGAATTTTAAATTGGTGTAATGAAGGGACTTCCTTACAACCAGGAGAAGAAGTAACTCATGTGCAAAAATCTGAAAAACATGAAGAAGTTACCATAAATTCAGTCAGGGAGAAAATACAACTCGTTAATTCCATTTCTGAATTACTTGTATTGTATAAACAATACCCTGAATATCAGCAGGTATTACATAACGAATATGAAAATAGAAAACATTTCTTACTTCAATTAACTAATCCTCAAAACTTTTCAACCAATGGAAAATATACTCATACCCCAACAAATTCCTGATAAGGAGAATCAACTGGTATTACGGAGAATAAATCCTCCTAATAATCAAGTTACATTACAAAATAATTTCCCTGAATCTTCTGCAAACTTTATACAAGAATACTCTTCTTCTCCTGGTTTTATAAAACAATCAGAATCCATTATAAAACCAGAAAATAAATCCTACAAACATAAACCTTTTATTGAAGCGAATACTACAGAGATAAACTTACCCCATTTAAAACAAGAGTGTATTATTCCTGTATTCTCTAAGGATAATGAAAGGACTATTGCTCATCAGGAGTTTATAGAAATTACCCAAGATTGTATAAGTAAGATATTTCCTCATCATAGTTTAGAAATTCCAGAAATTCGGGTATCTCATCAGATTAAGGGAAGAATACCCGAAGCCATACATAAAAATGCTAAGGATTTATTAGACCATGAGAAAACCATTTATTATGAAAGAATGGCATTTATTATCAGAATTCCAAGCATTACCGAAGAGATACAAGGTAACCCTTTAGAATTAACTGTTGGAGGGGTAAGAGCTTACAATCAAGAAAATTTATACAACAAAAAAACTATGGAAAAGTTTAAGTTTTTTATTGGTTTTCAGAATCTGGTGTGTTGCAACTTATGTGTAAATTCAGATGGATATGTAGAGGATATGCGTGTTTCTTCCTACCAGGAACTACAGAATAGTATTCTACAGGTATTACAAAAGTACGAAGCAGAGAGGCATATATTCCAAATGAAACAACTCCCTGAATATAGTTTGACAGAGCAGCAATTTGCTCAATTATTAGGAAAAACAAGATTGTATCAGCATTTACCCAAAAAGGAAAAAGAGAACTTACAAATTCCTGAATTGATTTTTAATGATAGTCAGTTTTCTACTATTGCAAAAGATTATTATCTGGATAAGAGTTTTTGCAGGGATTCAACAGGAAATATTAATTTATGGAAAGTGTATAATTTATTTACCCAAGCCAATAAATCAAGTTATATTGATACATTTCTGGAAAGGAATGTAAATGCATTGAGTTTTACTGAAAGTATTCAAAAGACAATGGTGGATAAGTCTTATCATTGGTTTTTGAGTTAGTTTTTTTACCTGCCTCAAATTTTGAGGTGGGTTTTATATCCTATAAAATGAGTTTGATAATTTTATTGCTAAATTTGTTACAAAATTATTTTGTAATGAATTTTAAAATAATAGGTCTTGGCTCTAATTTAGATTTAGAAAACTCATTAGGAAATGAACTTATTCAAATATTTGAAAGTCATGAATATAATAAAGTTCATATAATTACTGCATTTTCTAGTTTAAGTGCTGTTAATGGTATTATTTCACTTTCTAAAGAAAATAAAATAAGTGATTTAACAATTATAACAGGTATAGATCAAAAAGGCACTTCAAAAGAAGCTCTTGAAGAATTATTAAACTCTACAGCCAAATCATACATTTTTTATAATCCTTCAAATATTATTTTTCATCCAAAAATATATTTTTTTGAGGGTATAGATAAGATTAAAGTAATAATTGGTTCTTCAAATTTAACATCACAAGGACTTTTTCAAAATATGGAAACTTCAATATGTGTTGAAGTAAATAAGAATGAAGATTTAAGTCTAATTAAAGATTTAACGCAAAATTTTAGTTCATTATTTGATTTATCTGATAAAAATTTAAAAGAGATATCGAAGGAGTTAATTGAAGAATTATCAAAACTTGATATTATTCCAAATGAAATAGATAGGAAAAGAAGTTACTCAAAAAGTAGCATTAGAGAGAAAAATAATAGGGAAAAAATAATATCCTTATTTCCAAAAAGAAAATCTGCAAAAATTAATCAAAAATTTAAAAAATCAAAATTTATAGAGAGCATTTCTGATATAGAAGAAGATATAGCAGAAGTTGATTTTTTAGATAATAATAAAGAGGAAATATTAGTTTGGAAAAGTTCAGCATTAAAGGAACGTGACTTAAATATCCCCACAGGAAAAAATACTAATCCAACAGGTTCCATACTTTTAAAAAAAGGGGAAACAGAAAATATAGATCAAAGGCATTATTTCAGAGATGAAGTTTTTAATAACTTAGACTGGACTAAGGATAAAACTCACAATCATATTGAAAGAGCTCTTGCCACTTTTAAAATTATTATTGAAGATAATGAAGTAGGATTGTTTACTTTAAAACTCTCTCATAATACTGATATTGAATCTGTGACATATAAACAAAAAAATTCAATGACTAATATTAGTTGGGGGAAAGCAAAAGAATTTATTGCTAAACCAGAACTATTGGGTAAAAAAATAGAATTATTTAAAAAAGAGGATTTGTTTATCCTAAAAATTAATTAAAAATGAAACTTATAACAGAAGCATCAGCAGAAAAATTGCGAGGAGGGTTTTACACACCTTCTGTTATTGCTGATTTTATTTTAAAATGGGCTTTTACTGGTGCTGAAAACGTTGATATACTAGAGCCTAGTTGTGGTGATGGTATCTTTCTATCACAAATAAGAAATAATGGTTTTCAATTTAAATCACTAAAGGCTATAGAACTTGACCCAACAGAATATGAAAAAGCAAGTGCCTTAAAGAGTGAAAATACAACTATAATTAACTATGATTTTTTAGAATATTGTAACAAAACTAATGAAAAATTTGACATTATAATTGGTAATCCTCCTTATATAAGATACCAATTTTTTGATAAAGAACAACAAACAGAAGCAGAAAAAATATTTAAATCTGCCAAACTTAAATTTTCAAAGCTAACAAATATTTGGGTATCTTTTGTTATAGGGTCTTCTTTATTACTAAAAGAAGAAGGTAAAATTGGTTTTGTATTACCTGCTGAAATTTTACAAGTATCATATGCTAAAGAATTAAGAAATTTTTTAGCTAATTTTTATAATAAAATTTCAATTATTTCTTTTGAAAAACTTGTGTTTCCAAATATTCAACAAGAGGTTGTCTTGCTATTATGTGAGAAAAATAATACTCAGCAACATTCAATAAATCATGTTGAATTGAAAGATGCAAATGATTTACTCAAATTTGACTTACCACGTTTAGAAAATAATAGAAAACATATTGATTTCAATAATAATAAATGGACATTCTATTTCTTAGAACAAGAAGAAATTAATTTTTTAGAGAATGTAGCATTAAAATATAATATTCCTTTAATTAAAAATTTCGCAAATGTGGAAGTTGGTATAACTACAGGCGCAAATAATTTTTTTACAATAAATAAAGATACTGTAAAAGATTTTGGATTAGAAGAATATGCTTTGCCATTAGTGGGAAGGAGTGTACAAGTTAATAGTTTAATATTTAGTGAGGCAGATTGGATTGAAAATGTAAATAATGATTCAAAAGCTTATTTAGTAAGTTTTCCTTCAAAAACCTTAAAACAATTAAATGGAGCAAAACAATACATAAAGTTTGGGGAATCTTTGGATATTCATAAAGGATATAAAACAGGTATTAGAGATTTTTGGTATGTAGTCCCATCATTAAAAAAATCTGATGCTTTATTTGTTAGAAGAAATCATAAATATCCAAAATTAGTTATTAATGAAGCTTCTGCCTATACAACAGATACTATGCATAGAGTTTATATACACTCTAAAGTTAATAAAGATTCTTTTGTAGCAAGTTATTATAATTCTTTAACTTTCGCATTTACAGAAGTTTGCGGAAGAAGTCATGGAGGAGGAGTATTGGAGCTAATGCCTAATGAAGTGGAATCAGTTCTTTTACCATATCATAAAAATAATCATGAACTGATTGAAAAAATAGATGATATGATCCGTAACAAAGAAGATATTGAACAGATTCTAAAAATTACTAATAAAATTATACTTAAAGAGAATTTTGGAATGAGTGATTATGAAATTTCTATAGCTCATAGCATATGGAAAAAATTAATGAATAGAAGGATCAATAGGAATTAACTTAAAACTATATTGTTTAAGTATTTTAACTCAAGTTGCTAGTTTAATAATATTGATAATCATTTAATTATAAATATATTATTTTATAAAAAGGTTAATTATCCAAATTTCAACATGGCTTACAAATTTATATTTTCGGATTATTCACTCATTGTCAGGGAAATATAAATTTTCAATAATAAAAAGAATTATAATTTATCAAAATAACTAGCAACTTGAGTTATTTGAATTAAAAATAATTTATAATCTTCATATTATATTTTCCTAAAAAACTTTCCACGCATAACCTACCCTAATTAAATACCCCCACAAGTTTTAAAGGGAAAACCTCCCCCCACCACTTATATAGGAAACAAAACAATTTCCAAACAGTATAAAAATTCAAGATGAAAGCTGAATCTTTTTTACCTGGATTTTTGTTTCCTGGTGGTACACTAACTCAAAAACATAAAACAATGGTAAAAATTATCAACTACAAAGAAAGAAAAAGAGAAGACGGAACTTCCTTTTTTGTATTGGAAATCTCTGGTGGAATAGAAATGCTGTTAAGCCAGAAAACAGGAAATTATTATGCAACTGCTAAAAAAGCCTATTTATCCTGCACTTTTGATGAACTGGTTTGTCAATCCTTACTCGGTTCAGAAATACCAGGAAAAATAGAAAAACAGGAATGTGAACCTTATGAATATATGGTAAAAGATACGGGAGAAGTTTTACTCCTTAGTCACCGATATACTTATCTTCCTGGTTCTAATAATCCACAAATACAATCTACTACTCACAAGGAAAATACTTCTCCCTACATTCAAAAGGAATTAGCAGAGAATCATACATTTTCCTTAAATGAAGAATTAACCATTTAATTTTTAATACGTCCATTTTTTGTATTCTTATTATATAAGTGTTGCAAAAAGTGGACGTACTTTTTTAATATTATTTTATATGTCATCAATATCTACCTTTAATAACCTAGAAAACTATGGGTACAGAGAATTAGCTTTAGCTATAGAACTCTTAACCCTTTATAGTGAATACAAACTACCAGAATCTTTTGTAGAGGAAGATGTTACTATTATGTTTAATCATTACAGTGGAATGGTATTTATAACGAATGAAGAATATCAAGTCTTGGTAGCAAATAAAGGAAGGTTAGAACTATTTTATACTACTCCTTATAAGGGAATAGAAGGATATAAAGAAGAACTACTGGAAATGTTAAGTAATGGAGAAATCACTCATTCTGAGGATATAGAATTTGTTTTAGCCTTAACTACCGATAAATAAAGAATTATCATTTTATGAAAGTATCAGAAATAAAAGTCTCCTATACTAATAAAAACCAGGAGAAAATAAAAATAGAGGATAGTACTCAATTATATGATTTAGCCATATCTATTTGGAATATGAAAACTATTGAATTGCAGGAAGAGGTAAAAGTATTATATTTGAATAGAAACAATCTTGTATTAGGATATTATAGTTTAGCTAAAGGTGGAATTTCTGCTTGTTGTGTAGATATAAGACTTATACTTAGTACCGCTTTAAAAGCCAATGCTTCTGCTATTGTAGTAATACATAATCATCCTAGTTCTAATCCTAATCCTTCTAAAAGTGATTGGAATTTAACGGAAAAAATACAACAGGCTTGTAAGTTATTGGATTTAATATTTGTAGATCATTTGGTAATAACTAAAGAAAACTATTTTAGTTTTGCGGATAAGGGATTTTTCTTGTAAAAAATCCGAAATTTACTGTTGAGTTATATAAGAAGAAATGTGAAATTTAGATTTTTATGCACGTTTTTTCTAGGGATTATATATAAGATTATAGAAAAAGTGTGCATTATTTTATAAATCTGTATGATGTTAAAAATATAATTTTCTTCTTTTCCTGGTTTATTCAAGATTATAAAAACCAGGAGATAAAGTATTTATAGTGAAAGTGTGAAGTAGTTAATTCTACTCCTTAAAAGGTTAATTACAGAACTTTATAAAATTTAATAGATAGTATTAATAGCGTTTTTATTTTTATAAAGTCTTAAAATTAAGTAACTCAAAAACTTCAATATCGAGCTGTAAGGCTATTTTATAGAGTGTATAAGTAGAGGGGCAAGTATTGCCCATTTCAATTCTACTCATATTTGACCTTTCAAAATCACACATATTGGCAAGTTCTACCTGAGAGATATTTTTACTTTCTCTCAATTGCTTAATTCTCTTGCCTATTAATATTTGGAATTCTTGTTTAGTCAAATTTTATAGAATACTAATAGTCAAAATTTGGAATAACTTAAATTTATATTGCTATCAATTTTGATACTTATTATATATTTGTTAAATTAAAAAAGTAACAAATGGAAGTATTAGAAAAATTAATTGATGAAAATTATAGTAAGTTAAGTAAGCAAAAGGTATTAGATATTGCACAAGAGCAAGCTAATCATCTAATGATTAAAACTAATTCTTTATTACAAGCTAATCTTTATAATTGGGATAATGAAAAATTAAAAGAGTATTCATATCGAGTTCAATCTTATGCTAATATAATCTCATATATTTTATCAGTTAAGAACAATGAATATAATTCAGATTTTAAGAAAATAGCAAAAATAAATGCCAATGATTTAATTACATTAATTAGAAAGGAAACAGAAGATATTTTTTTGAATTCTAGTCTTAATAATCAACAAAACATTATTGAAGAAATTTATATACCTAACTTATTATTAAAATGGGTTATAAATAATTATTAGAATAATATAAAACCCACAGATAAGTGAATAATATTAGTTAAAACATTAAAATTTAGATATTTAACATCTATTACAGTTTTATAATTTCAAGGATAAATTATTTACTTTAAAATATAATAAACAATGAAACATTTACTAACATTTCTATTAACACTATCAACATTAACAATAATTAATGCCCAAAATTCATATACCAATTCATTCATTTCAAATAATGATTTGATGGAAATACTTAGTTATGATTTTTACAAAGCGAAAACTTTTTTAGAAAATAGAAATTGGGATTACCTTGATAAAAAAGATAATGTATATAGGTATTACAATTTATCAGATAGAAATTCATCAATTTATCATGAGATTAATAAAAATAAAAGTTTGAATACTATTACTTATATAACGGATGGTGATACAAGTATAGAAGGAAGTAGAAATCGTCTTAAGATAGAAGCAGATTTAGGTAATTATAAATATATTGGAAGTACTACTACACAACAAACAGTAAATTTAATTACTTATCAAAATAATAGATATACAATTATATATAAAGAACTTGAAGATAATAATGGTCATATAATAACTTTTTCAAGAAAAATAGTATTTAACGAAAATTATAATGCAGATATAAAATAATGAATTATTAGAAAAGTGGAATCAAATTTATATTCAGTCACTCTTAAATATAGAGTGGTTTTTTTATACCCAAAAATCAAAAAATATGAATACAAATATACCTTTTCAGCTAGGAATGGAATATGAGAACTGGGAATTTGATTTAGAGCCAATTAATGACAGAATAATAGGACATGACAGCTATATTTATATTAAGAAACTATCAATTTTTGATGTTGAACCTATTAATGTAGAACTTATATTCCATTGGGATATTCTGGTTGCTATAATTTTAGAATTTGAAGAATCAGATATAATTAAATTGGATAAAATTTTATTATCTGATTATATTCGGGTTAATAATTATTTTTATAAATCGGAAGTTCAAATAAAATCTAGGATTTACAAATCTCTATTACAATAAATTAAATTTCTTATAAGATATATAATCATTTTATCCTGGTTTTTTGAATATATATATAATGAATATTATATATGAAAATTACGAATTTGATTTGGTTGAGTTTCGACCCTCTCAAATTTCAGAAAATGGACTGAGATATGAAATATATGAGTATGTAGGGAAATTGAAATTACCAGGAAAAAGAATAATATTGTATTTTAATGCAGATATTTTGATGAAAGTGGAAATAATAATTGAGTGAAACATAAGTGAAACATTATATCAGAATATTACAAAATAAAGCAGATAAATGAAAATCATATTTTACATATATTGTTAATAATCAATTATTTGAAAACAAATGATAGAAATAGAAAGATTATTATCTTCGTCTCATAATCAGGGGGTCCCTGGTTCGAGCCCAGGTGGGACCACTTTTTGAAAATTAATTTATTGAAAAAAACCTATATTACATATAGGTTTTTTTATTTTTAGACGATAATTAGATTTCTTAACCTTCATCTTTGCTTTACTTTTTTGCAATACTCTATTTTTTATATATTAATGAATTTATTTCATTTTTTATATATTCTTTAAATTGATTTGTTGGTATCTTTCGATTCGTTTCTTTGTTTCCTTTTTACTATTTTCTATAGATTAATTCTATATTTACTTTTTTATTTATATTGTTTCAAACAAAATGTGGTAATATAATATTCCCCCCTCTATTGCATAGCTTAATGTTTTAAGCTAAATTCACTCAGTTTTTATCCCCCTTAGCCTTCAATACAATAATTAATATAGTATAATATATTTTTTACTTTTGTTTTTATCTCAATCAAATAAATGATTATATTTGTGTGATTATATCTTATATTTTTTTAACTTTTTAATATTCCATAAATTATGTCATTTATAAAGCAAACCGACAGAATGGATATTTATATAGAAGAAGCCAGAAATACCATTCTTATTCAAGAAAAATGGGAATATAACTGGCTGACTAAAGTTACGCCCTGGACACTGGTTGAAAAAAGAAAATTCCACCAAATGGCTGATAATTTGATCTGGAAAAAATGGAGTGGATTTTTTAGATTAAAAGTAAGTGGAACTTCTGCCTTCGCCCAAAAACATAGGAATACTACTTTTACTGTAAATTTTGATATTAAATGGGTATTAGAGAAACCTCATTGGAATGTTAATGTGACTAAAATTATTCCTGGAAGATTTGAAAGAAGTAATGTAAACTGGACAGATAAGACCATAAATATAGATACTGAAGACACTAAAATCGTTGTGCATCCTCAAAATGGGAAAAATTATATACAATACCCTATAGCTCATGAATTCGGACATACTATTGGCAATACTTATAACGCTTTAATAGGTCAAAAAAGTATACATGGAGATGAATATAATGCTGATATTAGGATAAACGGAGGATTCTTTTTAGATCGCTTGAGTATCATGAATATTGGAAATGATCTGAGAAAAAGGCATTTAGATTTTATTTTATTAGAACTCAACAGTATGTTAGCTAATACTCAATTTTATATTATATGAAAATTATTAATATTTGTTTATTTTTAATAGTAATCCTAAGTTGTACTAAACATAAATCACTTATGGATTCCGACACAAACACTCAGCTCAAAGTAAAAAAAGAAATACATACTAAACAGATGCAGTATATAAACCCGGAAGAAGTAAAAAATTGGACTCTCCAACAAATCAAAGAGAAATATAAACCTATACAAGAAGAAGATTTTTTATTAAATGAAGCTATTATATCAGAGTTTAGAATTGGGTTATATAATTTTTTTAATGAAAAAGAAAGAAAAAAACCTATAACGATTAAAGAAATTACCTGGGAAAAAGATCAAAATACCAATTATACCATTTGGTATAGAAAAGAATTGAACCAGTGGGTTTTTATCGATTCTTTTATATGGGATAAGAATTCGGAATTTTAATTTTTTATTTAAAAGAACTAATCAGTATTCCTTTTATAGAATTTTAGAGTATTAGTAAATAAATATTCAGCTATTTTTTTAATAAGATTAAAATTGATTGTAAGACTTACATTGAAAGGTCTCACAAATATTGAAAGTATTTACTACAAAATTTAAAGAACCATCGTCCATAGAATTTTTTATGGTTTCCACCGGAATTTTAAGAATCTGTGCCAGTTTCTCTAAAATATCTTTTTCTATAATATAAATAATAAAATTAATACAATAAAAATATAAGATTCGTTTTGCGTTATGGTATTTTACCTTACAAAATATTTTATCTTATAAATTTAGCCTTATTTTGCTCGCGTATAGATATGAAAAATGAGTAAAGAACCTAATACGGAAACTTAAATTGGATAGAGGAATTGAAAAAAGACCGGAGCATACGTTTTATGAATCACGGAACCAACCATTATAAACAACTAGGATTTACAATTATTTCGTTTCTTAACAGCTGCCAAACACACTTATTTTTCTCAGGAAAATAAAAAACCCATGCCTGCACAGAAGGAAGAATTTAGGGTAGATATTTATAACTGCTAAAAACCACCTCCCCCATACTGAGTTTGAGTTTTTGAACTGGTTGCTTAAGGAGTAACTATGCCAGCAATTTACAACGCCTGCTTAACTAAACTCATAATATATTCCAGGTGTTGGGTATTGTCTACAATAACCTCATAATCTCCGTTTCCCCAGTGGCCTAAGGCTGAAATATCTTTCAATAGGTGTTTAGGATCGTCTAACTCCTCTTTTTTCTTATTAATAAAAATTTTCAATCCCTTTTTTAAGATCACTATATCGGCAATATTCTTTTTATTTTCTTTAAATGCAATATATAATTTTTTAGGTTCCGTTTCTATATTGAAAGCAAGGTTTAGTATCGCATTTTTGTAGGTTTCGTAAAGTTCTTTAATTTCCTCCGGTTTGCCCTGCAAATGATCTTCTTCTGTATAAACAACAATTGCGTGAGCTACTTTGCTTATTTCGGAATTATCATTGGTCTGAATTTGTTTAATACTGGGCGCCGATTTTGTTTTTTTTATTGGATTTATTATTACTACCCCATTCTCGTATTGTTTAATTTCCCAAAGTTCAATTCCTAAGTCTTTAAAGTTGGAGGATTGTTTTTGATACTCATTAAAATAAGGCGATACAAAGATCACACGGCTTTGTGTCCACTCTATTTCTTTCCTTTTTAGGGGTTTCGGCTGTGTTTCGTTGTATTCTACAATAAAATCCGCCTTATTTTCCAGCATTAAATTAAGATAGGAAATCCCCTGATCTACCACTCCGTCATTTTTTTCTCTTTTATATTCTATAATTACAAAGGCTTGGGTTTCCTTATCAAAAGCCAAAGTATCTATGCGGCTGTTTTTAATTTTAAATTCAGATTTTATAAATTGTAATCCTGCAATATTTTCCAAATTAGTTTCAAATAAGGTTTGTATATCTTTTTCCAGTTTAAAAGGTTTCTCTTTTAACTCGGAAAGTTGTTTTTTATCTTGGGTAAATACTAACATTATTATTAATTTTTAAAAAAATTAGTCTCATAAAATCATTTTTCCCACTTCTTGTTTAGCTTGTTCCAAAACCTGAGTTACTTCTGCCTGAATTTTTTCTTCCGGGTTCGCATAGTTCCTTTTTTTATTTTGATGTATATAGGTTATTGTATGTGCTTCTTCATCTAGTTTGATGAGATTTTCTTTAATTCCCTTTTGAATTAAATCTAATTCCATATAAAAAAATTTTCTAAGCGAATGTAGTTTAAAAATCTTAGCTAAACAATAGTAACCTGGTAGTTATAACGAGAAATAAATTGATTTACTATCCTATCTGAAATTTTATTTTTTAAATCATTAGAAAAATTATCATCATAACCATTTCCCCTTATAATATTTAGTACCCATACTTCAGCAATATTTTTTTCAGCTTATGAAATTTCTTTTTATTAGCTAGACTTATAAAACTCCCCTCCTAACTGGTTATGCTTATATATTTATATATTTACATATTTCCACTTGAAACATAAAATATTTTCTTTTAAATCAAATTGTTTTCCTTGATCAAAATATTATATATATAAACGTGATGCAAATTTGTATGATTCTAGGTATATTTTTAATAACAAAGAACTTAGAAGAGCCTATCAAATCAAATTTTACTATACTTATGAGGAGCAACTATTATATTATAATTAGACCCTTTAAAATATAAAAATTCCATAAAAAAATTTTTATATTTTATTTCCATATTACTCTGACATTCATTCAATAATCATTTTTTTTACATATAACAAAAGAATAACGTTTTTTTCTGCTCATTTATACAATAATTAAAATAAAAACATTAAATTTGTGTGATTATTTTTAACACTGAAAAATTTGTATGTTTAATAAAATTCTTATTGTAGAGGATTTTGAAAGCCTTTTTAAAGCGATCAAAATTATTGCTAAAGAACTACTGTATACACCTATTATTGATCAGGCTTTTGATTATGAAGAGGCTCGCATTAAAATTCAAACTGCAAAAGCTAACCAAGTTCCCTATGATTTATTAATCATCGGGCTCTCTTTTCCCCCTATAGATAAAGAGCAAAAACTAATTGAGAAAAAAGAGCTTATAAAAGCTCTTAAAAAAGAGCAGCCTTCCTTGAAAATAATTGTTTTATCTACTGACAGTAAGTACTGTGCAGAAAAACTTTTACAAGATAATTTCCCTATAGATGCAGTTATAACCGATGGTAAAGATAATATGAAAGAATTAAAAACCGCAATTACTGAAATATATAAGGGGAACACTTATATTTCGAAAACTGAACAAGAAAGTTATGCAAATAAAATAACTGCAAAAGATGTTGAACTTGTACGATTACTAACTTCTAAAAAAATAAAAGAAATATCGGTAATCTTTAAAACTCAGAATATTAAAGCTTGCAGTATAAGTTCTATTAACCAAAGAATAAAATACCTTAAAGAAACGGTTCACGCAAAAAGTATAGGAGAGCTAATTATTATATTCTCTCAATTAGGATTTTTAAAATAAGTTTTAAATATAAACAAAGAAAAGAGTCTCGCTCTTATTTTTTGGCACATGAAAATCCAAACGATACATAAAGGAAAAAATTTAGATATTTTTAGTCTAGATATATCTATTAAACAACCTCTTTCCTATTTTGAGGGCGGAATAAAAGCCGGATTTCCTTCTCCTGCCTCAGATTTTCCGGCTGAACGTATTGATCTGAATGAAGAGTTAATCAGAGATCCGGAAACCACATTTCTGGCTCGTGTAAATGGTGATTCTATGAAGGACATAGGAATTTTTGATGGTGATTTAATGATCATTGATAAAGCCTTAGAACCCCATAACGGGAATATTGCAGTATGTTATATAGACGGAGAGTTTACCTTAAAAAGACTTAAAGTAATTCAAGAAAAAGGTAAAGTAAAAGAAATTATATTACTCCCTGAAAACAAGGACTACAACCCAATCTATGTTACTCCTGACAATGATTTCATTATCTGGGGAATCTTGACCTACAATATCATAAAATTTATTTAATGATGTTTGCATTGATTGATTGTAATAATTTTTATGCCTCCTGTGAAAGAGTTTTCAATCCTTCACTTAGAAATATGCCTATTTGTGTACTATCTAACAATGACGGTTGCGTAATAGCCAGATCTAATGAAGCAAAAGCTTTGGGGATTCCTATGGGAGCTCCAGCATTTCAATACGAAAAACAATTTAAAGAAAACCATGTATATGTTTTCTCTGCAAATTTTGTTTTGTATGGAGACTTATCCAACCGAGTAATGAATATAGTTAAACGTTATAGCCATGAAGTTGAAATTTACTCTATTGACGAATCCTTTCTAAATTTCAGAGGTTTTGAAAATTACGATTTGCAATCCCACTGTCTGGAAATGAGAAACTATATTCTTAAAGGCGTGGGTATCCCTACCTCGGTAGGAATTGCCCCTACTCAAACATTAGCAAAAGTAGCTAATAAAATAGCCAAAAAATATCCTGAGCAAACAAAATCCGTTTATTGGCTAGATTCTCAGGAAAAAATAGAAAAGGCCCTAAAATGGCTCGATATTAAAGATATATGGGGAATAGGAAGAAGGCTAAACAAACGATTCAAGGAAAAAGGAATTGTAAAGGCATGGGAGCTGATTCATCTCCCCGATTCCTACATACGTCAGGAAATGGGAATAATAGGTATTCGTTTAATTAGGGAATTAAAAGGAATTCCCCAATTAGAACTAAAAATGCCGACAAAAAAGAAAAGTATAGCTACTACCCGCACGTTGGATGTTAAAACAAATAGTATAGATTCGCTTAAAGAAAGGATAGCAACTTTTGCAATAAAATGCGCAGAACGGCTACGCGCACAACAAAGCTGTTGTAATTGGGTAACCGTATTTCTTCATACAAATTACTTCCGCAATGATCTTTCGCAATATCATCCGTCGTTTACCTACACTCTGCCTACTCCTTCTAATTCTTCTATTGAACTGGTTAAGGCAGCTCATAAAGTATTAAATCAAATATACCGCAAAGGCTATTACTACAAAAAAGCAGGGGTTATTGTTTCGGGAATTATACCAGAAACTGAAAGACAAACCTCCTTATTTGAAGAAGATACTTTTTTAAAGCACAGGCCCATTATGCAAGCTATGGATATACTAAACCGTAAATACTTTAATGATAAAGTAAAATTAGGTTGCCAGGATCTAAAAACAACTTGGAAGATGAAACAGTCTTTCCTTTCTAAACGTTTTTCTACCCATATAAAAGATATTATTTGTGTAAAAGTATAAATTTACCGTATAAATCAAGGAAAACATAAACTTCCTAATAACATGAAGATTCCTTATAAATTGTTATTAATAAATTATCTTATTTTCTTTCCATTATGTAAAAAATTTTATAAGTAAAGATTATCCAGAATTTTACTGTACTAAGACTATTTTAAAAGAATAAACCCATCTTGATTTAGATTAATTACTACATGTAAAATAAACTACTATTTTTTCACTATTTTTGTAAGCCTCTAAATCAGCATACTAATGACTGCTCAGGAAATTTTATTCAATTTATTACAAGCATACGATTTAAAAGCTTTAGAATATAAAGACTGGATTTTGGTTAATGAACAACTTCCGGCCTTACATGCCTCTATCCAAAACTTAAAAATACATGAAAATGGAATCAGTCTCCGTTTAGATATTCGCATATTGCTTGAAAATAAAAATGTGATTGGAGAAAGTTTTACAGGAATTGGAAAAGATGAATTGAGCGCCACTCAAAATGCATTTCACAATTTTTCAATGAATTCATTACCTGTGTTACTTTCAGCTTTCTGGCAGATAGAAGAAAATGAGCAAATAGGTATAGAAGAATGGGAAATTAATGGGAAACTTTGGAAAGCATTTATTGGAAATTTTGGATGCAAGGGAGATTTTAATATACCTATCTCTCTATTTCCTTCCCTTGAAGAAGGAATAAAAAATGAAAAACTAACTGAAAATTTATACTGGTTTCGTTTTTACTATGCCAACCTAAATAAAAAAGATAATATGACAGAAGCCCTTATTAACAATGAGCCTTTGAAAACTTTAGAAAAAAAAATAGAAAATTTAGATTGGGAAAAATCAGATAAATTTTATAGTTTACGAAATTTTATAATTCTGCAAAAAAAATAAAATAAAATTTTAATAAAGCTAGAATATGCAAAAAAATCTACATTGATAACTGCTTTATTTTGATTATTTTAGTAAATACCCCCATTATAGGACAAATTTTTTAATGGGTGTATATAACATAATACTTTGGCATTAACCCGTAAATAACTTAATTCTTTATATATAAAAACTAATTATTTTAGAATTTATTAATACTATAAATCAAATAAAAATAAATTTGAAAAAAGTCTATAGGTTCTTGCTATTTTACATAAAACTTTCATATTTTAATAAAGCCTTATATTTGCAAATTAAAATATACCATTTATATCATGCAATATAATTTTCAGGAAATTGAAAAAAAATGGCAAAAAATATGGGAAGACCAACAAACTTTTGCTGCATCAACCGATACTTCAAAACCTAAATATTACGTACTGGATATGTTCCCTTATCCTTCAGGGGCAGGGCTTCATGTAGGGCATCCACTCGGCTATATTGCTTCTGATATTTATGCTAGATTTAAACGCCACCAAGGTTTTAATGTTTTACATCCTATGGGATATGATAGTTTCGGGTTACCCGCTGAACAATATGCCATACAAACCGGTCAGCATCCGGCTACCACTACCCAGGTAAATATTGAAGGAGGAATCGACAAACAGGGTAATGCAATTGCCGGCTATGAAAATCAATTAAAAAAATTAGGCTTTTCTTATGATTGGAACCGTGAAGTCCGTACTTCCAACCCGGATTTTTATCATTGGACCCAATGGTTATTTATCCAGCTTTATCATTCCTATTATAATAATGATAAACAACAAGCATATCCTATCTCTGAATTAGTAGAGATATTTCAAAAAGAAGGAAATTCCAACATTCAAGCAGCCACTTCCCAAAAAGAAATTTTTAGTGCTGATGACTGGAACGGACTCACCGAAGAAAAAAAACAAGAAATTTTACTTAATTACCGCCTTACTTACCGGGCTGAAACTACAGTAAATTGGTGTCCGGCTTTAGGCACCGTATTAGCCAACGACGAGGTGGTAAACGGAGTATCTGAAAGAGGAGGCCATCCGGTTTATCAACAAAAAATGATGCAATGGTCTATGCGTATTACGGCCTATGCAGAAAGATTGTTACAGGGGTTAGAGACTATAGATTGGAGCGAAGCTATAAAAGAAAGCCAACGGAACTGGATTGGAAAATCCAAAGGCGCTGAAATAGATTTTTCACTGTCTAACTCCAACATTACCATTAAAGTATTTACTACTCGTCCTGATACTATTTATGGAGTAACATTTATGGTATTGGCTCCTGAACATCCATTAGTAGACGAAATAACTACAGGAGAATATATAGAGAAAGTAAACCAATATAAAGAAGATAGCAGTAAAAGATCTGAACGTGACCGTATGGCTGATGCTAAAACCGTATCCGGACAATTTACCGGGGCCTATGCTATAAATCCTTTTTCTAAAGAAAAAATTCCGGTATATATTGCCGATTATGTTTTAATGGGATATGGCACTGGAGCTATAATGGCGGTTCCTGCCCATGATGAACGAGATCATCGCTTTGCTTCTTATTTTAGCCTATCTATTAAAGAAGTGATACAAGGAGGTGAAAATGTACAAAACGAAGCTTATGTTACCAAAGAAGGGATTTGTATAAATTCAGGAATTATTGAAGGATTGTCGGTAAAAGAAGCTCAGGAAAAGATTATTTCTGAAGTGGAAACCCAAAATATAGGAAAAGGAACTATAAACTACCGGTTACGAGATGCCGTTTTCTCCCGTCAACGATATTGGGGAGAACCCATTCCTATCTACTATAAAAATAATATCCCATATACCCTACCGGAATCTTCTTTACCATTGATTCTTCCAAAAGTAGAAAAATACCTGCCCACAGAAGATGGAGAGCCTCCTTTAGGCAGAGCCAAAGAATGGGCGTGGAATGAAAAGGAACAAAAAATAGTTAGTAAAGATTTAATAAATGATCAAACCGTATTCCCTCTAGAACTAAACACTATGCCAGGATGGGCCGGAAGTTCCTGGTATTACCTCCGTTATGCTGATCCAAAAAATAATACCAGGTTTGCAGATGATACCCAAGTGAAATACTGGGAAAATGTTGACCTATATATTGGGGGAAGTGAACACGCTACCGGACATTTATTATATTCCCGTTTCTGGAATAAATTCCTGAAAGATTACGGATATGTAAACAGTGAAGAACCCTTCCAAAAACTGATTAATCAAGGGATGATTCAAGGTATTATTGAAAATTGTTATAGAAGTATAAATTCTGGAAACTTTATATATAAAGGAAAAAAAATGATCAATATTTTTAATGATAATGAAGAACTAGGTGTTATCATTTTCGATAAAAATTGCTTCTCTAACCATATTTTTGAATTCACTAAAGAATATCAAACATTAGCTATTCCTATTGAATTTGTGAAAAATTATAATAAGAGCGATAAAGAGGCTTATCTTGATGAAGAAAATATTCATCAATATGTAAAATGGCACAATTTTAAAAATCCTGTTTTCATCACTCAAAATGGTTTTTATAAATATTCTGAAAAAAAATTTTATAATTTAGACGGACAACCATTACCTCCTTCTACTTTTAAATTCTATACAGAAAGTGAACTCGGTAAAATGTCAAAATCTAAATATAATGTAATTAATCCAGATGATGTATGTGAGGAATACGGAGCAGATACTCTTCGTATGTATGAAATGTTTTTAGGTCCTATAGATCAGGCTAAGCCTTGGAATACACAAGGATTAACCGGAGTACACAGTTTCCTGAAAAAACTATGGCGATTATATTTTAGCGGAGAAAATGAAGCTTTTTCTGTGTCTGAAGAAAAAGCGACTAAGGAAGAACTGAAAACCTTGCATCAATTAATTAAAAAAGTTACTGAAGATATTCAGAACTTTTCTTTTAACACTTCCATAAGTTCTTTTATGATTGCTGTAAATGAACTGGCTAAACTAAAAACCGATAAAAGGGAAATCCTGGAACCTCTGATTGTTTTACTTTCTCCTTATGCTCCGCATATAGCAGAAGAGCTCTGGGAAAAATTAGGACATACGGAAAGTATAGAAAAAATTCCTTTTCCTGAATTTCATGCGGAATATCTGGTTTCAGACAGTTTTGAATATCCGGTAAGTTTTAATGGTAAAGTACGTTTTAAAATAGAAATGCCTGCAGCTGCCACTCCTAAAGAAGTAGAAGAAGCAGTAATGGCTCACGAAAAAACGCCTAATTACCTGGAAGGTAAAACTCCTAAAAAAATAATTGTTGTACCTAAACGGATTATCAATATTGTTATTTAAACATGATAAAATTCCAATCCTTAAGGATTGGAATTTATCATCTATATAACCTACTTCTATTATACCCTTAAACTATTAATTAGTTGTAAGCCCACCATCTACGGATAAAACGGTTCCTGTAATCCATTTAGCCTGTTCTGATGCCAAAAAAACAGCAGCATTTCCTATATCTTCTATAGAACCAATTTTCCCCATCGGATAAATCGTTTGTATCATATCATAAAATTGTGACTGTCCCTGATCCGGGAGTTGTTCTATATTATATCGTAACTGAGGGGTATCTACACTTCCGGGGGCTATAGCATTTACCCTTACCCCTTGTTTACCAGCTTCAAATGCTAATGATTTGGTAAAAGAATCTAATCCTCCTTTAGTAAGTGAATAAGCCGTAGATTCCCGACCGGGAAGCATACGATGAGAAAAATAAGAAGATATATTTATGACATTTCCCCTACGTTCTCTTAGTGATTTATATAACCTTTGCGTTAGTAAATAAGGAGCTTTAACATTAAGGTTAATGTGCATATCTAATAAATCTTCTGTTGTTTCCTCAAAAGAAATAAAACGACCGATTCCTGCATTATTTACTAAAACATCCACTCCCGAAACCTGTCGTAAAATAGATATACTTAAATCGGGTATTTCTTTAATTAAAGATAAATCAGCCGAAAGCACCGACACCTGAGAATTATAAATAGTTAGTTCTTCTTTTACTTTCTGTAATTTCTGGATATCTCTGGCTATTAAAACCACATGTGCCTTTTGTCTGGCAAATGCATGAGCGATTCCTAAACCTATACCATCTGTACCTCCGGTTATAATAACATTTTTGTTTGTAAACATCTTATAAATTTTAATTTTTGGTTAATAATATTAATTTATTTACAAATAATGTAAATAATCTACAATTGCAAAGAAATAAACTATTTTTTATATTTGCAACATTATTTGTAAATTATTTACAAAATGAGTGCTAATAAAAATCTTTCTTTTGATTTTAAATTTTTAGAGAAATTAATTATAGGTATTGGAGAGGTTTCTCAAATAACCGGAATCCCTTGTCGTCAAATCAGGTATTGGGAAGACAAAGGAATAATAAAAAGCCTTACAGAAGAAGAGGGAAAAAACAGGAGATATAATTATGAAAACATCAAAAAAATATTACTTATTAAAGAATTGCTAGAAGAAGGATATACTTTAGATGCTTCAGCAAAAAAACTGGAAAGCAGAATGCAAATGATTGAAAGCGCTTTGAAAAAGCTGAATTTTGATGAAGAATCTGATGAAAAATAAAATATTATCCTTTTCATTTTCCAATTCTATCAATAGATAAATTCTTTAGATAGATGCTTTAATTGTTCATAAGCTTTATTATGTTAGTTTGTTTGTGCACTCATATCCTTGTTAATAATGCAGATTTAAATTATTTTAAAAAAACTATAATAATATTATCTCTTATTTTTTATTGAAATTTCAAAAAATAAATATATATTTGCATATTAACTGGATCATTAATAAAATTACTTATCAAGAAAGGTGGAGGGAATTGGCCCAATGATACCTTAGCAACCCTCTTATATGAGAAGGTGCTGCATCCAACCCCATTATGGGAAAGATAAGTCGAGAATAGCTTTATAACCCGATTTAAATATATTAAGCTTCTTTCGACCTATCGGAAGAAGCTTTTTTAGCTTCTTCTGAAAAAAATAGGAAAATCTTGTATAAGTTGTTTTGTTGTGATTAATGAATTTAATTTATTAATTGTAAAAAACAACCACATCATGAAATTAGAAACAAAAATTGTACACATTTCTAAACCAGATGAATTAACGGGAGCAATCTCTACTCCTATTTACCAAACATCTTCTTATGTACAGGAAGCACCCGATGTAAATAAAGGTTTTGCTTATACACGTACCGGAAACCCCACTCGGAAAGTAGTAGAAGAGGCTATTGCTGAATTGGAAATGGGTACTAACGGGTTTGCTTTTGCCTCGGGATTAGCTGCAACAGATTGCGTGTTGAAATTATTAAAACAAGGAGATGAAGTAGTAGCGGTAAACGATGTTTATGGGGGTACTTACAGAGTATTAACTACTATATATAATCGTTTGGGAATCACTTCTAAATTTATTGATACTACAGATATTGAAAATGTTAAAAATGCGATTTCTTCAAAAACCCGCTTTATATGGTTGGAATCTCCTACAAATCCGACTTTAAAAATTTCAGATATTGCCGAAATTTCAAAATTAGCTAAAAGTGTAGGTGCTTTGCTGATAGTAGATAATACTTTTTTATCACCTGTACTCCAAAACCCTATAGAATTAGGTGCAGATATAGTGGTACACAGCGGAACTAAATATTTATCCGGACATGGAGATGTATTAAGTGGTTTTCTAGTTGTAAAAGATCCCAAACTAGCTGAAGAACTAAAATATATACAAAACACAACCGGAGGAGTTTTGTCGCCTTTTGATAGTTGGCTTACCCTAAGGGGAATACAAACACTCCCTTTGAGAATGAAAAAGCATTCTGAAAATGGGCTAAAAGTAGCAGAATTTCTGGTTAATCATCCTAAGGTAGATAAAGTATATTATCCGGGGTTAAAAGGACATAAAAATCATGAAATTGCAGCAAATCAACAAAAAGCTTTTGGAGGTATGGTTTCATTTAGTTTGAAAGATGATACTATTGCTGCTGCTACAGATTTTTTAACCCGTACAAAAATCTTTCTTTTGGCGGAAAATTTAGGTGATGTAAGAAGTTTAGTAAGCCATCCTGTAAGTATGACTCATAAATCTACCCCTATAGAAGTGCGAAAAGCCTCAGGAATACAAGATTCTCTTATTCGTTTATCTGTAGGTATAGAAGATATAGAAGATTTACTGGAAGATTTAAAACAAGCTTTATCTTAAAAAACTTAGGTTCTAATTATAGATTATGACAAAAAAAAGATTAAAACTGGGCATTTTCGGTTTTGGTTGTGTGGGTACCGGTTTATATAAAGTTTTGGAAGAAGCCGGAAGTGTAGAAGCCAATATCAAAAAAATATGTATTAAACATGCCGATAAACCCAGACCAATAAATAAAAAATATTTTACAACCGATAAGGAAGAATTACTTTTAGACCCTGAAATTAATGTAATTGTAGAATTAATTGATGATGCGAAAGCTGCTTTTGAAATAGTTTCTAAAGCTATGAAAAACGGAAAAGCAGTAGTTTCAGCAAATAAAAAGATGATAGCGGAACGTCTGCCAGAGTTATTAAAACTGGAACAAACCTATAAAGTTCCTTTTTTATATGAAGCCTCAGTATGTGCCAGTATCCCCATCATAAGAAATCTTGAAGAATATTATGATAATGATTTATTAACCTCTGTATCCGGTATTTTTAATGGATCAACTAATTTCATTCTTACTAAAATGATAAATGATCATGTATCTTATCCGGTTGTTTTAAAAGAAGCCCAAGAAAAGGGATTTGCAGAATCTGATCCAACATTGGATGTTGAGGGAATTGATCCTAAATATAAATTATGTATAATACTTTTTCATGCTTTTGGACTTATAACTCAGCCCAAAGATATTTTCAATTTTGGTATTTCCAGAATTAGTGATTTTGATCTTAATTTTGCCCAACAAAGGAATTATGCCATCAAATTAATAGCCAAATGTAATAAAAACGGTAATGAAATAACCGGCTTTTGTGCTCCTACTTTTATAGAAAAAGAAGACCCTTTGGCGCATGTGAAATATGAATATAATGGAGTGGTTTTGGAGAGTGCTTTTTCTGAAAATCAACTTATGATAGGAAAAGGAGCAGGTGATAAACCTACTGGTTCTGCAGTATTATCAGATATATCTGCCTTAACTTATGATTATAAATATGAAAATAAAAAATATAAGCATGTTGATAAAAATCTGAAGTTAGTTAATAATGGTACTTATAAGGTATATGTAAGATATAATGATACTTTCTCAAATTTTGAAGACTTTAGTTCTATTGAAGAAAAATTTACCAGTCCTTATGGTAACTATTTTATAGGTAGTATTAATCTTGAAACTTTATCTCAATCTCAATGGATCAAAAATAAAAATATTAATATAATTTTTATAAGTTAATTTTTGAAATAGTATTTCTTTTAATTATCCATAAATGAAGTAAAGAAGCGAAATATTTAAATATACTTCGCTTCTTCTCTTACAAAAAGATTAGAGATATTGCCTACTTTATTAATCAAATATTTTCTTATATCTATGACAATATGGTAGGCTTCCTTTATGTTCATAATATTGTTGATGATATTCTTCTGCTTTCCAAAACGTACTCGCCGGTTTTAACAATGTTGCTACTTTATAACCTTTATTAAGTAATATATTTATATATTTTTCTGCAATTTCTTTTTCCTTTTCATCTGAATAAAATATACATGAAAGATATTGTGGGCCAATATCTGGACCTTGACCATTGGTTTGAGTAAAATCATGAGTTTCGAAAAATAATTTTACTAATTCTTCATAGGAGGTCTTATAAGGATCATAAGAAACTTCCGTCGTCTCCAAATGCCCAGTATTTTTTTTACATACTTGTTCATAAGTTGGGTTATCTACATGTCCTCCCATAAATCCTACTGCTGTATGAACCACTCCATGAGCTTTCATAAAATAATATTCTGTTCCCCAAAAACATCCGGAGGCAAAATATGTTTTTTTTAGGTTGTTACTCATCTGTTTCAGGAATAAATTTTAAAGAAATAGAATTCACACAGTGGCGTGTATTTTTAGGAGTAAGTCTCTCACCTTCAAAAACATGCCCTAAATGAGCCCCACAATTATTACAAACGATTTCTATTCTATGTCCGTCTGCATCTAAAACTCTTTTTATAGCTCCGGGTATTTCATCATCAAAAGAAGGCCAACCACAATGAGAATCAAATTTATCCGAAGATCTGTATAAAGGTGTTCCACAGCGTCTGCATACGTAAGTACCTTTTCTCTTATTGTTTAAATATTCTCCTGTAAAAGGATATTCTGTTCCTTTATGTAATATAACCGCTTCTTCTTCAGGAGTTAAAATATTATATTCTTTTTTCATTTTATTAAAACTTTTTATGTGATTAATGTAATTGCAAAATTTAAACCAAAAAAGCTATCCGTTAATGGATAGCTTTTAGATCTGTATTGTTTAAATATCTGTCATTCAACTATTTTTATTTCTATTTTTCGTGAAAAATACATTAATAAACCAATAATAATGAAGAGCCCTATACTTCCTGCCAATAAAGCTAATTCATCTAATTGAATAATTATAAATATATAGCCATACAATAAAGTTAGCACCATAAAAACGCCTCCCATTATTTTTGTATTTTTCACAATTCCTTTTATAAACCAACAAATTAACAATTCAGTAGCTGTTGCTGAAATAATGTAAGATTTATTAAATCCTATATATTCTGAAAGTGAAAGAAGCAAAAGATAAAATACTGTTAGGGCCAATCCTACCAATATATATTGTATAGGATGTATTTTTAATTTATTAATAATTTCTATAAAGAAAAAGGTTACAAAGGTTAATCCTATAAAGAGTATTGAATATTTAGCTACTCGATTTGTTTTGCCATATTCATCATTAGGCTGTATAATTTGTACCCAAAACTTAGCTTTTTGAAGATTATTTGTACTTTTTAAAATTTCTTCTGATTTCCGAGCCGGAACTGTCCATTCTATTTTTTTAGTTTTATTATTTATATTTTTTACTATGGGAGATTCGTTTCCATCAAATTTTAAATCTTTAATATCTGTTTGTAAACTAATTTTTGTATTTTTAGAGATAGGTAAAAAATTCAGAGAGTTCATTCCTTTTACAGATAGAGGTATATTTATTTTAATATTATTAGTATCTGCAAGATTTACCGGAACTGCAAATTCGTCAATCCATTTAATTTGAATAGGCTCTTCTGAATCATTTGAAAATATTTTTTCACCAGTATCTATAGTACCATCTACTTCTGCTAAATATGTTTTCCCTTTTATAATAAAATTCAAATTTTCATTCAATCCGTTACTGTCACTTATTCCAAATACTATTTTTGCTTTTTCCCATTCATAATTTATATCATTGTCTGCTTCTATTAAATTTTTATAATTAAAATCGGCACTTATATTCATTTTCGCTTGGTAAAGCATAACATCAAAAATTCCTCTATATTTTGGCAATGCATCTAAATTACCCATAATAGATAATTTATTAGGAGAAAGATACACATAATCTATTTTTATCTTTTTATCGGGGTCTATAATTTTATAGGGAACTTTTATAAATGGTCCATATAATGTTTGCTCTGTACCAAATTTTGCTCCTACTTCATTTATTACTATTTCTTTTCTTTCTTTTCTTTCTTTTATTAAATTGAGTATAAAAGGAGTAGGAATAAGCATGATTAAAATAAGTACTATAACAATAAGTCCTTTAACCAATGTATTTTCATTTATTTTTTGTTTCTTTTTTTGTAATGTCTTTTTAGTTTCTGAATTCTTATTAGCAAATAATTCATTTTTGGTTTGTAATTTTTGATCTTCTGGTTGATTTTGATTTTCCATGGTTATAAGTATTAATTTTAAATATTATATATAAAAGTACTTTGAATTACAAAGTATTTAGTCAAAAAAAATTATTTCATTTTTTTTATTATTTTTTCTAATGCATCTAAATGTTTGAGAAAAGCTTCTTTACCTTTACTTGTTGCACTATAAGTTGTATGAGGTTTCCTTCCTATAAATCCTTTTTTTACAGATATATATTCATTTTCTTCTAAGTTTTTCAAATGAGAGGCCAAATTTCCATCTGTTAATTGTAATAATTCTTTCAAATCATTAAATGCCAAGACTGAATTTACTGAAAGTATACTCATAATTCCAACACGAATACGATTATCAAATATTTTATTTAAACTATTTATATTAATAGGCTCCATTATATATTTTCTTTTCAATCATATTTTTTCCACAAAATTAAACCATAAATTATATGTAATACCCCAAAACCTATAATCCAAAATATCAAAGAATATGTGATAAAAAAAGTGGATAATATACCCAACATTATTTCTAATATTCCGACTATTCTTACTTCATCTAAAGTATCTCTAGATACTGTAAATAAAGACAATCCATAAAAAATTAAAGTAGCTGAAGGTACTAAAATTGTACAATTATAATTTATAAGAGCAATAGAAGCCATCCCACCAGTAAACAAGGGTATAGAAAAATTTATAAACATTCTTTTAAATACATGGGTTATTAGTTTTTCTCCCTTTCTTATAACTTTTCTTATTGAAAAATAAATTCCTCCGATAACGGCTAAAAATAAAGTGATCAATGCTAAGTATAATAAAACATTATAAGAACTAGATTGGGATGGCGGAATGAAAGTTGTTTTTACTAAATAAATAGCCATAAAACCAGATATTAGACCGCATGAACCTATCCAAATCCCGCTCCAGCCACTCATACTTAAAAATTGAGAAGATTTCTTAATATAAGTTCTAATCTCCTGAATACTTTCTAAAGGGTTTAAATCACTATTCATATATAAAGTACTTTGAAATACAAAGTTATAAATTTTATTTTATATATTTTTAATTATATTGAAAAATATTTATTAAACTTTAACATGTAAAATTTATAGAACAGAATTCTAAAGAGTTATCATTATTATAACTAACAAAAATTTTTAATATAATATATGAATATATAAGAAATTAAAACAATTGTTTCTTATATAAATATCTATATGAGCATGAGATTATACTATAACAAAAACAAAATTTCGTGTAATTAATTTAAAGTAAAATAATTAAATTGCAATATAATTTTTTATTTATAAAAAAACTGTATCAATAAGATACAGCTTTTTGATTGGATATATTAAAATAAATTATTCCTCTTCTTCTTCATATTTATCAATTTCATCATCACAAAAGTCAAATGCTTGTTGTATAAGATGATTTACTTCATTAGTTATTTCTTCTTCCTCACCTTCTAACTCATCAAACCATTCAACTTCTTCCTCTTCAACATTTAAAATAAACCTAGGAAACTCGGTGTGAACGACATATAAATCATCAGGAAAATCAGAGTTATCTGCAATTAAAAATTTTGGTAATTTCATAAATTTTTATATTTATATTGTTAATCTTCAAGTAAATTTTTAAGTTTTAATAATTCGGATTTTACTGCTTGCAGCCTTGTTATAATTTCAACTTTTTTTTCTAAATTCTTTTCCGTTTGTAAAACCGTTCTTGCTCCTTCTAAAGTATAACCTTTTTCTTTAACTAAATGATAAATAATTTTTAGGTTATCTATATCTTTTGGCGTAAAAAAACGATCTCCTTTTTTATTTTTTTTAGGACAAATTATATCAAATTCTTTTTCCCAGAACCTAATTAGAGATGTATTTACGTTAAAAGCTCTAGATACTTCTCCTATAGAATAATATAATTTATCTGGAAGTTGAATATTCATGCAACAACTCTATATTTTTAAATTTTGCAATGTGCTAATTTAACAAATTTATAAGAATTGAAAAATAAATACATTTTTAAATAATTTTTTTATATTTGTTGAGTTTTGGTGTTTTTTATATAGAAAATATTAAACTTAATAGGGAATTTGGTGAAAATCCAAAACAGGCCCGCTGCTGTAAGCTTCTAAATAGTTTTAAGAATAAAAAAACAACCACTGAATAGCTTAATATTTGGGAAGGTTTTCTTAAAATGAAGTAAGTCAGAAAACCTGCCAATTCTGAAAATGATATAAGTTAAACGCTTTCGTGGAATGAAGCTAAAACATCTAAAAGTTTTTTACAGATTACTTTTTCTGTTTATATTTCATGTTTGCCTTTAATAATATATTACTTAATATTATAACAGATTGGCTTACAAATGAATAAATACAATTCTACATTTTTTTTAATATTTCTGTGTATCTGTATTCCTTGTTTAATTGTATTTTCTCAGGAAAAAAAAGATACTACACAAATACTTGAAATCCCCGAAGTCATTTCTATTGGAAAAATTGAAAAAAATGCAATTATTCCTTATCAAAAATTAGAGGGTAAAGAATTGGAAACTTTAAACAGCCTATCTGTAGCTGATGCGCTTAAATATTTTTCGGGGGTTCAACTCAAAGATTATGGAGGAGTCGGTGGAATGAAAACCGTAAATATCAGAGGAATGGGAAGTCAACATGTGGGAGTTTTTTATGATGGTATTCAGCTAGGTAACGCTCAAAATGGAACCGTAGATTTAGGAAAGTTTTCTTTAGATAATTTAGAATCTATTTCTCTTTACAATGGACAAAAAAGCGAAATATTCCAACCTGCAAAAGATTTTGGATCTGCCAGCAGCATTTATTTAAAAAGCAAAATTCCTCAATTTAAAGAACAGAAGAAAACAAATTTAAGTATGAACTACCGTTCCGGGTCCTTTAATTTAATAAATCCTTCTATTATTTGGGAACAGAAATTATCTGAATCTCTAAATTCATCTCTAAATTTTGAATATGTTAATTCCAACGGAAAATACAAATTCCGCCAAAGTGAAAGAGCCAGTAATGGATCGATCATATGGGATACCACAGCAATTCGTCAAAATGGAAATATAAGTGCCTTTAGGGCAGAAGCTGGACTTTTTGGCAAAGTATCTAAAGGAATATGGAATATCAAAGCTTATTATTATGATTCTGAAAGACAAATTCCAGGAGCAATTGTTAAAAATGTATACCACAGATATGAAAAACAATGGGACAGAAATTTTTTTATTCAAGGAACTTTAGAAAAAAAAATTACTTCTAAATATAAATTTTCTCTTAATGCGAAATATGCCTATGATTATACACATTACCTGCAAAACGATATTAAAAGCAAATATATAAACAATACCTTCAAACAGAAGGAATTTTATTTTTCATGGGTTCAGCAATATTCATTTTTTTCATTTTGGGATGCATCACTATCTGCAGATTATCAATATAACAGTTTAGATGCAGATCTGCCTTTTTTTGCTTATCCTGATAGAAATTCGGAACTAATTGCTGCGACTACTTCTTTACATTTCTCTAGATTTAAATTTCAGGCTAGTTTGCTAGGTACTTATATTCAGGAAAAAATTAAAAAAACTTCTTTATCTCAAGCATCTCCAAACAAAAAGGAATATACACCTTCTGTTTTTATTTATTTTAAACCATTCAGAGCTTTAGATTTTGATGTTCATGCATTTTATAAGCGAATATTCCGAATGCCTACATTTAACGACTTATATTATACAGATTTCGGAAACTCTCTTTTAAGACCTGAATATACCACCCAATATGATGCAGGCATTAATTATAGCAAATATTTTAACTCTGGGATATTTTATCAGGTAGAATTAGAAACAGATGTTTATTATAACGAAGTTAGAGATAAAATTATAGCATATCCTAAAGGTCAACAATTTCGCTGGACTATGTTAAATTTAGGAAAAGTTCGTATACGCGGAATCGATATATCGGCCTTAACCTCCTACAAACTATACAAAAACCTATTACTAAATCTAAAAGCAACATATACCTATGAAGATGCTCAGGATATATCTTCCCCTACTCTATATAATTACAAAAATCAGATTCCATATATACCATGGAATAGTGGAAGTTTATTGATAAGTATTTTATATAAAAAATGGAATCTGAATTACAGTTTTATTTATACAGGAGAAAGATATAACCAGCCGGCTAATATTCCTGCTAATTATGAGAAAGAATGGTATACTCATGATTTCTCATTAACACATGATATTTCTTTAAAAATTATGAACCTAAAAGCAGGAATCGAAATAAATAATATTTTTAATAAACAATACGCAATTGTAAGAAACTATCCTATGCCCGGACGAAATTACAGGCTTTCACTTAAAATTAACATATAAAAATTAATAATATGAAACTAAAAAAATTACTTTTTCTTTTACTACCACTCTTTAGCTTAATAGGGTGTAATGATGATGATGATTGGAACAATTCTCCTCCAGTTATAAACAAACAATCTTCCGGTATTTATATTTTAAACGAAGGGGTATATGGACAAAATAATTCTACTTTAGATTTTTGGAATTTTAATACCGGCAAATATACCTTATCTTTTTTTACTCAAATAAATCCACAACAAGCAGGTTTAGGAGATACAGGGAATGATATTGCTGCTTATGGAAACAGATTATATATTGTTGTAAACGCTTCTAATTATGTAGAGGTTATCAATTTAAAAACCGGAGAGCATATAGGAAAAATTGAGGGTATAGCAAATGGACGAAATATCACTTTTCACAATCAATATGCATACATCACTTCTTATGCGGGACCTATGGTTGGCTCTAAACAATTAGGGTATGTCTATAGAATTGACACTGCAAATATAAAGAATACGGAAGATAAGGTTGTTGTAGGTTATCAACCGGAAGGGCTTACGATTGCCAATAATAAACTCTATGTAGCTAACTCTGGAGGATATCTTACAAACTATGATAATAGAGTATCTATTATTGATCTCGATAGTTTTAAAGAAATAAAAAAAATAGAAGTGGCTACTAATCTTTCTAAAGTTAAAAAAGATAAGAATAATGTAATATGGATAACTTCCTTAGGAAATTATAAGACAATACCAGGAAGTATTTCTGCTATTGATCCATCTACGGATACTGTGATTAAAACTATAAATATTCCGGTAAGCAATTTTGATTTCTATGGAAATGAACTTTATTATTATAGCGTTGACTGGTCTACAAACCAACCTAAAAGTACTTATGGTAAAATCAATATTATTACCAAAGAAAAAATTTCAGGAAGTTTTATTAGTGAAGCAGATAAAAATAAAATTGAGTCTCCTTATGGTTTAGTTATTAATAAAGAGAATGGCGATATATTTATAGGAGATGCATCAAATTACGTCAACCCCGGAAAAATATTTTGGTTTGATAAAAACGGTAATTTAAAAAATTCGCAAACAACTGGTGTAATGCCAGCTCATTTTGAATTTTTAAAATAAATTTAAAATTAAGTTTCTATTCTTCCACAAATAAGTTTGTGGAAGAATTTTATTTACTTCCCTTAAATTTTATTTATTTACAATATTATTTTTTCTTTATTATAAATTAAAAGTGTTATTTACAATTATTATTTGATGCTGATTTGCTTTTTATTAAAGTCTGTAAATGAATATATTTTATTTGATAAATTATTCTTTTTTACTAGCACAAAATTGATTACTTAAATTTCGCACTTTGAATGAAATATATTAACTTTGCCCCCTACAAACTAGGTAAAGTAAATCGTAATTTAAATGAGCGTTATTATTATACTATTTATAACAGCTATTTTAGCATTATATTCAGGAGTTTTAGGGACAGGAAAATACTCTCAGCCGATATCCATTATGGGTTTAATTATAGCTTTTATGGGTACTTTTTATGGAGATTTTTCTTTTTTTGAACAATATAAGTTTATGTTCAATTTTGATCATAGTGCTCAAATATTTACACAAATTTCAATTATCACTACTTTATTAATTTTTGCATTAGGGAGATTTGCTTTTAAATTGATAGACCACCATCAGGCAGAAATTTACAGCCTTTTATTATTTTCCCTTTGTGGAGGAATTATACTCTTTAGTTTTCAAAATCTTGTAACCTTATTCCTTGGAATAGAAATTTTATCTATTCCTCTATATGTTTTAGCCGGAAGTAATAAAATAGATTTACGATCCAATGAAGCTTCAATTAAATACTTTCTAATGGGGGCTTTTGCTACAGGTTTTTTGTTATTTGGAATAGCTTTAATATATGGTACTACCGGTTCTTTTGACATTTCTACTATCAGACAATATAGTATCAATACATTGCATTTTCCTACAATATATATTACAGGGATTATTCTTATGTTAGTAGGTTTACTTTTTAAAATATCTATTGCTCCTTTTCATTTCTGGGCACCGGATGTTTATGAAGGTTCCCCTTCTCTAATTACTGCTTTTATGGCTTCTGTAATAAAAATATGCGGTTTTGTTGCTCTATATAAATTATTAGAATTTGTTTTTGTAGGTCAACTGAACGATTGGCAATACATTATATTCTACTTAGCAATTATAACTTTACTTACTGCAAATATTATTGGTGTTTTGCAAAGGAATGCTAAAAGGATGTTGGCTTATTCAAGTATATCTCATGCCGGATATTTACTTCTTATTTATTTTAATTCGGATGCCAATTCTATATATATTTTAGCTTTCTATTTATTAGCATACTCTTTATCTACTATTGGGGTATTTGCCAGTTTAATTTATATTGAAAGAGTATCTCACGGTATTAGCGATATATGTATGTTTAATGGTTTAGCTAAAAAACAACCTATTTTAGCATTAACTACAACTATATCTCTTTTATCAATGGCCGGTATTCCTTTAACTTCCGGATTTATTGCTAAATTTAGTTTATTTACTCAAACTTTAAAAACTCAACCTATTTTGGTTATTGTTGCTATCTTAGGTTCTGCTATAAGTATTGCTTATTATCTAAAAATAATTATAGCCATGTATTTTAATTCCGAATATAAAGAATTAACAGTGGCAAAAAAAGCTCCTTTTACCTATAATCTAGTTGCTATTATCGTTATTGTTTTAATTATCGCATTAGGTGTATATCCTGAACCTTTATTTAATTGCTTAGAGCTTATTTCTTTAAGATAAATATAAAGTTTTTATTTATAGGCGGTAAAACGAAATGTAAATTTTATAGCATTATTATCTCATTTATATTACATTTAATTAGGCTATATTTAATTATAGTTATCGATAGGTATTGTAGCCGTTTTTTATATCCATGTTTGAGTTTTATTAGACTCTGAATTTTTAATTGATTTCTTCTTTTATAAAAAAGACAAAATTACATGACTTTTCGCATTATTAATATTATCATCCTCCTTTTATTAAAACAAAACCATTGAAATGAGAATAGTAAATTTATTATTGAAAAATTATTATTATAAATAACATTATAGGGGTATATTGATAATATAAATGATAAAGTTATATTTTTTAATATTTAAGTATTTTTATTTTTTAAAATCTTAACTAAGTATTTAGGATCTTCTTTATACCCCTGACGTGCATAAAATTTCTGCGCTAATTTTCTACGTTCCTGAGTATGTAGCTCTATTCTATCGCACTTTTTTTCTTGAGCCAATTTTACACAATATTCTTCTATTTCTTTTCCAATACCCCTACTTCTGTAATCTTGATCTACTGCAAAATAATTTATTCTCAAATAATCTCCTTCTCTTGCTATTTGAGGTATGTAATGTAAAGATATAAAAGCCACTACTTTTTCGTTTACTTCGTAAACTAATAACTCTGCGTCGGGATGGTTTAATAAGATTTCCATTTTCTTTTTCACAAAAGATTCTGTTTGTGGATAACCTAACTGATCTAATAATTTTTTAATATTATAATAATCAGAAATATAGGCCTTTCTAACACTCATAATAATAAATTCTCTTATTTATATTGCTGGTTCTTGCTGACTCAAACAATGGAAACTACCTAACCCCCATATAATATCGGTAGAATCTATCCCTATTACTTTTCTACCTGGAAAATGTTCTTGAATGATTTCTAGTGCTATTGTATCATTTTCACAATTATAAATAGGAACGATAACACTTGCATTAGCTATATAAAAATTAGCATAAGAAGCTGGTAATCTTTCTCCTTGATAAAATACAGGTTTCGGCATTGGTAATTCAATTACTTTTAAAGATTTTCCATTAAGTAATTTCATTCTTTTTAACTGAGATAAATTATTTTGCAGAATATTATAATTTTCATCTTCAGGATTAGCTTCAACTACTGTTAAAACGGTGTCTTCATTAATAAAGCGGACAGTATCATCTATATGTCCGTCTGTATCATCTCCTATTATGCCTTCTTCAATCCATAAAACTTGTTCAACTCCATAATAATCTTTCAGATATTTTTCAATTTCTGATTGTGACAATTTTGGATTTCTATTTTTATTTAATAAACAGGATTTGGAAGTTAATACGGTACCTTTCCCATTAAATTCCACCGCTCCTCCTTCCATAATAATTCCCGGAGAAAAAACAGGTAATCTATTTTCTTTAGCTATACATAGTGGTATTTGATTGTCCAAATCATATGGTGGGTATTTATTTCCCCATGCATTATATTCCCAATTCACTATTGCTTTTTTATATTTAACAGCACCTGGATTTATAAGAAATGCGGGTCCATGATCTCGACACCATGCATCATTGGTAGGATGAATATAAAAATTAATTTTATCTAAATTAGCTATTGTTTTCTTTATATATGTAAGTGCAAATTCCTTCATTTCAACACTTACTACATTAATGTTTACTAATTCACCTTTTGTTAATTCTGCAATAAATTTTGCATAAGGTAAATATATTTTTTCTATTTTTCCGGGCCAAGATAATTCTTTATGTGGCCAGGATAACCATGTAGCTTTATGAGTTGTAAATTCTGCTGGAAAAAAATAACCTAGTTCTTTAGGAGTTTTTCCTATGAAATTTTCAGGTGTATATTTTTTATAATCTTTTATGGACATAGTAAATGATAATGTCTATTTAACATTAAAAAAACTGCAATTTAATTATTTTTATATAAAATTTTATCATTAGTTTTCTAGGATTTTAAGTTAAAAAAGTTAATTTTGTAAGCATTTATCAGAATAATAAACGTGATTCAATCTATAAAAAAACATAAAAAACAAATTACTTTATTTTTTATTGCAGGAGTTTTAAGTGCTATTATTGAAATTTCATTAATGAAGTTACTAAGTCTTCCCCAAATACTTCCTCGTTTATTTTCATTTGAAAATAAAACAAATGCTTACCCTCTATCAAATATTTTATCTACGGGTAGTGGTATACTCAGTAATTATTTTTTTAGTATTTACTTTGTATTTGAAAGAGGTAAACATTCAAAGAAAAAGGAATTTTCATTATTTATTATTCTTTCTATAATTACAATGTTTTTAAGTTGGGCTATTTTTGGTTTTTTCCATTCATTTATTTATAAACCTGTAAACTTTGGAATAATAACTATAGGAGATATTGTGTTATGTAAAGGTATGGCAATATTTTTAGTTTCTTCTGTAAATTATATAATTAAAAAGAAAATTATATTTTCAAACTAAAATTTCATATTTTATTAGTCAAAACTACTTTTAATTTATCTACTTGAAGATTTACCATTCCACCTAAAATTATAGCTCTATTATCATATATATGACCTGAAGGAAATCCAAAAATTTTTGGTATATCATATTTTTTAAATCTGTCTGATATTATTTTATAAGCATCTTCATCAAATGATTCATGATAATTCTGATTATTTTTTTCATCATCCATTTTAGTAAATCCACCTACAATTAAACCTTTTATTCCCATAAGGATTCCTGCCCTTTCCATAGCTATAAGCATTCTGTCTATATGATAATAATTCTCATACCAATCTTCTATAAAAAGTATTTTATTTTTAAAGTTATCTTGAGAGTTACTTCCGATCAAACTATATAAAATAGATAAATTACCTCCTGTAATTATACCGTTACATTCTCCTATCTGATTAAAAATAGAAGGTGGAATATTATATTGTAGAGATTTCCCTTCCAACACATCAAAGATAGAAAGGTAAGACTCTTCAGAATGCCCCTGAGAAAGGGGTTTGCATACTGTTGCATGTAATGTTTGTATCTTTCTTCTATTCATATGTTGATGAAAGACTGTATTATCAGAATATCCTATTAACCATTTAGGATATTTTTTAAATTTATCAAAATTTAATGAATCTATAATTTGCACGCCTCCATATCCGCCTC
This sequence comes from Apibacter adventoris, assembly GCF_002964975.1. Taxonomy (GTDB): domain Bacteria; phylum Bacteroidota; class Bacteroidia; order Flavobacteriales; family Weeksellaceae; genus Apibacter; species Apibacter adventoris. Next base: position 73,674 of record NZ_PSZM01000045.1, read on the forward strand.
TGGCACACCAAATAGCTTTTGCCTCAGGATGATCTAGAGCCCATTGCATATCTTCTGCCCTTTCTTGAGGTGTTCCTGAATAATTATATCCAAATGTATAATGATTAAATGTATTTTTGCCTATCTCGTAGTTCCAACCTTTAGAGAGAATTTTGTCTATTGTAGATTTTATTTGTTCAAATTGTACTACTCCGGCAGGAGCAACAATAACAATAAGATCTCCTTTTTTTAAAGATATCATATTATTTACCCTTTTTTATCTTCAGATACGAATTTTGAAAACCATTCCTTCAGTATTTTTTTATCTTTAGTCGATAATTTTGCGTCTTTATGTATCCATAAATAACTATCTAAAGGCATCCAACCTTCATTTGCAGCTGCATAGAGTGATTCATAAATATGTTTTTTTTGATAGTTATTATATCTTCCAAATTCAGAAAAATTCAAATAAGACCTACCTTCATTTATATGGTCTTTTACATACCATGAAATGGGTGCTATATTTGTGTACCAAGGATATTTTGATTCGTTTGAATGACAATCATAACATGAACTTTTAAGAATACTTTCTACCTCTTTAGGAGCATGTGTAATAGTTACATAATTTTCTTCTGGTTTTACGATCGGATTATTTTTATCTATCCTAAAGAACTGCATAAATACAAATACAATTACAATAATGATCAACACCTTTTTCATTTCGTTTTAATTTTAAATTAGTTTATCCTTTTATTCCCTACAAAAAATAAACCAATTTAAAACCTATAATATCCAAGTTTCATTAATATTCCACAATGCACGAACATCTATAGGACTATGATAGAGATACGTTTTTTCTGCAGGTTTGAAATCATCTAAATCAACTGTATCCCAAAGCCCGTTATTATTTTCATCTACTAAAATGCGTATCAGATACTTGCCCGGTAATAAATTTTTAAATTCAAACAAATCATTATCACCATACAGGTTTTCAATAATTTGATATTTTTCTGTTAATAGTTGAAAAAAGAATTTAGACGTTGGCTTATTTTGTATTTTTATGCTTAAATTACCTAATTCTGTTTGTTTTTTGGTTTGAATGTTATAAGATAAAGTATCTGTATTTTCTTGTCCTAAAAAGTCTTTAAATGCGTTTGCATAAATTTTAATACTATATTGTGTATCAAAATTTATAGGAAATTTTATATTGATTTTATCAGAGTTTAAGGAATCTTTTTCAACAGTAAAATTTAATGGTTCTTTGTTTTTAAAGACTTCTATTTTGCTTTTATTAATTTCTGAAATATATGTACTTGAATTTAGTGTAAAATAATTAGATGGGGTAATTTCTTTTTCTTCAGGAACAAATGATAATTTAGTATTTAGTTGTTTATCATATATAGTTTTTAAGGTATCCGATTTGTTCTGATATTGAACAAGAAATTTGATTTGCCCTTTTTTATTAATGCTTTTAATCTCTTTATTGTCAAAATAAACAAATAAACTATCTGAAAAATTGATATGTTGTATTTTTAGAGGGGGAAATTCCTTTTCTAAAGATTTTATTTCAACCTCTTTAGGATTTCCTTTAAATTTAAACTTAATAATCCCCTGCCCTGATTGTTCAGCACTTATTACTTTATATTTTTGTTTTATAGGTGATAATACTATATTGTATTGAGAAGATGATATAGGATTTATTATATCTTCTGAAAAACCTGCAATTTCTTTATCCGGATCTATAATTAAATTAGAATTAAGATCATTAAAAGCTATTAAACGGTATCTTCCTTCATGTAAATGATTTAATTTAAAATTACCAGCAGAATCAATCTTTGTAATATAATAGGGTTTTCTTTTTAAATCAACAGAATCTTTTCCTAATGAATCTTTTTCTATTTTGTATAGAGAAACGAGGGTTGTAAGAGGTACAGTTTGTTCTAAACTTTGTTGAACTTTACCTGATAGCCATAAACTATCGATTACTTCACCCGTCGAAAAAATATAAGAAAAATTATTCAGCTTATTTCCTTCGTTGTTATCTTGTATACTAGAGCCGAAATTTATCGTATAAGTGGTATTTTCATTCAAGGGTTCATAAAATTTTACAGAAACATACTTGCGTGCTATTGTAGAAGGTTCTATAGTGGGAGGAGTTCTGAGAGGTGGGGATATGATTACTTGTTTTGAAATATCCTTTACAAGGACATATTCATCAAAATTTAATATAATTTCTTTGATAGATTTATCTACTTTAGTTGATAAAGTATCTGGTTTTGAGCCTAAAAATTTTGGTGGAGTAATATCTTTAGGCCCACCACTAGGAGTACCCATTCTTGCACATGATGTAATACACAGACATAATATAAGCAAAGTAAAAGCTTTTTGCATAAAATTAAAATATGTTTTTACAAAGTTATTGATATTAAAAATTATTCTCATTTTAATGCAAATTATTTTTTTCATCTTTAATTTCTTCTTTTTCACTATTAACTAACACTTTTAATTTCTGATATAAAAATGAAGTTGTTAATAATATTATACCTAATAAAACAAAGGAAATAATCTTACCTGTTTGTGGCATTTTCCAAACATCATATAAATAAAGCTTAAAAATAATCAGAATAAAAAGAAACATAGAAATTTTTCTGAAAATTAATTTTTTTTGCTTTATACCAATTATTATCATTAGTAAAGCAATGATCCCCCAAATTAAGGAATATACAATTGTATGAACATTTTCTAATACCTTTTTTGAATAAAATAATAAAACAATATTATCTATTTCGAAGCTTAATGCCAAGATTGATATTGAAAAAATTATCCAATAAATTATATCTCTATTTTTGAATATACTATTCTTAAAAAGATAATTCTGTAAAATAATGAACGCAGGTATTGTTAATATATGTAATATGTAAACACTATTTAAAAAATCAGATGTTTTATTTTCTATATATGTAAAAACAATGCCTCTTAAATAGACTATAGAGTATATTACGGATAAAATAAGAAAAAAATAATAAAATCCTTTTTTTAATTGATATTTTTTCACAAGTATATATATGAGAATAAATAAATATATATATACCCCTTGAATTAAGTATAATCCGTAATTATTAAAGTAATATTGACAAATTTGATAGGTTAATTCTGAAAAAGGAATAATAAAAAGCAAAAGTAATAAGATTCCTCCTAAACACATTCTTAACTGACATATATTACATATATTTATTTGGAAAATTGTTATTGAGGTATTTTTCACTTTTTTTAATATAAATAAACTAATGCATAAATAACCTATAACTAAAATTCCTGTTATAAATATAGAATTTATGATAATAGGCAACTTTTCTATACTTAATATATAAGCTTTATAATAATCTATACTTAAAGCAAATAAGGTTAATAATTGTAAAAGTAAAAAACTGTATTTAAAAATTTCAATTTGTGTTTTTCTAAAAAGCCATATTAAAAGAACAGCTTCTACTCCCCAAAACATAGTAATTGCTTCACCATTAAATTTTACAGGAATAGTTAAACTGATAAAAGAAATAACAATACCTATTAATAAACGGAAAAATAATGTTTTTTGTTCCTTTATTTTTATCAATAATAATATAGGTATACAATTTATGACAGCCATAAAGATAGTAATCAAACTTTGCATAGCAGGTTCAAAAAGAGAGAAAAGAACTATATATAACAAAAAATTATTACTTAATATAATAAATACCTGAAAAAAATTTATTGTTCTGATTTTAAAATACTCAATTAAAACTAATACATAAAATTGTATGAAAAATAATAACCCAAAAATAACTGCTCCGTTTCTTTCCTTTATGGTATATGATAAAACTATCCATGAAATATAAAAAAGATATGTAAAAATATAACTTAATACACTTACAACTATCCATTTCTTTTTATATGCTAAAATCAACATTCCTGTATTAAGAATCAGTATATATGAAAATAATGTTGAATAGTTCCCATTATCTGAACTTACTAAAAGAGGTGAGGCAAAACCTCCTAAAATGGAAAATATAGCAATAATTTTATGATTATAGTAAATTGAAAGAAAAACTGCTCCAACAGTAATTGCTATTAAAATAATAAATGCCATATTTTGAGAAAAAAGTTGGTATTCTCTAAAAGCTATGGTTACCGTTATATATAAAACTGAAATTCCACCACCTGCTAAAAGCCCTGAAAAATAAAGATATTTTTTTCTTAATTTATGAGCGATACCTATAATAATTAATCCTATTATAATACCTATACCCACACGGCCTTTTTCTCCGATCCAATTACGATCTATTGCATACTTAACAAAATAAGCTATTCCTAATATTAAGGTAGTAATACCTATTTTACTTAAAATATTTTCACCCAAAATCTTCTCTAAGTCAAATGAAGATTTTTTTCTTTTTACTTTTTGTTTAAGAATTGGACTATTTTCATATTTTGGAATATCTTTCTTTTTATCATCAATTAAAGGTTTTGTTGGTGTAGAAATATCAGCTTGTGAAAGGTTTAATTTTTTTTCTTTTATTTCTAAAGGGATTAGATTTTCAAACTTGGATGTTTTTTCTGAAATATTAGATACATTTTTTTCTTTAACTAAATTTAAAATCTCATCTATTTTATTATTTAAATTTTTTATGTCTTGTTTTAACAACTTAACATTTTTATTTATTTTCAAAAAAATTATATAAAAAACTAAAATAATAATAAATAAGAGTAAATATTCCATAAGTAAATTTAGATTATAAAAACAAATTTAAACATTAAATGTAAATGCTAAAAAATATAACTTATTAAAAAAATACTTCTAAATTTAATTAAGAGTAAACAAAAAAACAACGCTATTTGACACTTAATCATAAAATACTACTTAATTAAATATTGATTAATAAATGTCAGGTATTGAATTCTCTTTTTTGATAAAAAGATTAGAATAATTTTTTTTATAAAAACTGACAATCATTCCAGCCACTTGATTATAGGCTACAATTCCGTCCTGATTATTAGATTTTAGATATGTATTATTCATAAAGCTAAAAACATCTGCTCCCCAACCATGGTTTTCTTCATAATACTTTTTTTCTGATGCTCTATCTCTTTTCATTCCTTCTGAATAATTATTAAGTATCCTTTTCACGAAATCATGATCGTACGGATATATTTCTCTTAAAATATACTTTAGGGCTTTGTACTTTATACTATATTGATAGTTTACATTTGAAGAGGATTCCCCCATATAAAACGAATAAAAATTGGCTTCATTTTCTGGGGCAACTCCTGCCTGATGGCCCATTTCATGAGCTATAGTAAAAGGTAAAAATGTACCCGGTAAACCTTTAATAATCTGTGCTTCTCCTGTAAACGGATTATAATACCCTGATACTCCCAATTTTTTCATTACAGAACTAAAAAGAGATTCTTTAACATTAGGTTTTTGTTTAGGTGAATTGTAAAAAGCATTTTGTTCCCAATATAATGTATGAATCATTTTATTTTCATCTACCCAAAAAATGTTTTTTTTATCTACGATAACTTTTTTTCTTAATTCCCTACAATCATTTAAAAGAACATTGGCTACTATCTTATATTCATTAAGAAATATTTTCTCTTCTTTCACTTGGTATTGAGGAAAATTATTATATCCATACAATAACCCTATAGACAGCATAAATAAGCCATAAAATATATTAACTGTCCATAATATTTTTATAGTATAAGATTTTACAGACAATTTATCCTTTTTTGCCCAACCAACGATTATCTTTATTATCCAATATAAAAGTAAAATACCCAATAAAAGATATAAGACATCCCCTACTGAAAATTTAATAGAACCTAAAACTGTATTCTGTAAAAATTTTATTTTTATCAATAAAGGGAAATACCAATTTCCAATAATATTTTTACTCATTTTTAAAAGCTGGAAAAAGAAAAACTGTAATAACAACATTGAAAGAAGTTTTTGATTATCCATTTTTATCTTTTTCTTCATTTTACTGAAATTTTATAGCCTTTATTGGGGTTATTTTAGAAATGAGGTAAGAAGGGATCAATAAAACCAAACCACTAATAAGTAAAGCTGATCCTGAAATAATGAGAATATGGAAAAAATTAATATATACAGGCACTGTGCTTACATAATAATTTTCCGGATTTAACTTTATTATTTCAAAATATTTTTGGATATAAAGCAAAACTATAGCAATAATATTCCCTATTATTAATCCTGGCAACATTATAAAAAGAGTGTAATTAATAAATATTTTTCTAATTTTTCTATTGGAGGCCCCTAGTGTTTTTAACATACCTATAGAATTAGTGCGCTCAATAATTAATATTAATAAAACCATTATTATATTAATTACGACTACTACCATCATAATGGTAAGAATAATAAGAATATTAGTATCAAAAATTTGGATCCAGTCATTAATTTGTGAGAATGTGGTTGTTGCCTTTTCAGCAAAATTATTATATCCCACAAATTCTTCTATATTATTAAAAACGGAATCTAAATCCTCAATATCTTTAATATATATATCATAACCTCCTATATCTTCCCTATTCCATTTATTTAACTTCTGAATATGTTGTATATCACCTATTAGGAAAACATCATCTATTTGTTTAATATCTGTTCTAAACAATCCTTTTAGTATAAACCTTCTGTATACAGGATCTTGATTTTCTTTAACAAAAAACATAATAAATGAAGAATTAATATCTAAGTTTAATTCTTTAGCTATTTTTTCTGACATTATTACTTCATTACTAATCTCATTTACAGAGTATTGAGGGATAGACCCTTTAACCATAAATTTTTCAAACCTATCCCTATCAAAATCTGATGAAACCCCTTTCAATATAACTCCGGCAAAACTTGTTTGAGTTCGTATAACTCCACTTTTTGTAGCATATTCTTGAATTTTGGATACTTCACCATTCTCTTTTATATGATTTAACTGAACACTTTTTTTATTTAAACGGGAACTGTTGAATGAATTATTACTATCATAACTACGAATTGTAATATGTCCGTTAAAATCGGCCATTTTCTGCTTAATTGCTTTTTTAGACCCTAATCCGATAGCTAAAGTTATTACCGATACAATAATACCAATAGCTACCGCCGTCTGTCCAATACGAATAATGATCTGTGATAAATTTTTTTTATTACCTTTGGAAAAGGCAATTCTTTTTGATATGAACCAAGTAAAACCCAATTTTTCAATTTTCTTCAAATATACTTATTTGTTACTTATTTTTTTCTGTTTTTGTTTTATTTCCTTATCTGCACAGGACAAAAAAACTGTGGAAAAATATACAAATGAAAAAATTATTACGGGTGCTGATCAAGTAGATAAATACCTTCCTCTTCTTATAAATAAAAAAATTGCCATTGTAACTAATCAAACAGGAATAGTGATGATACCGTATATATATAATGCAGATACAAACGGGGGGTGTGCTCGGGCTCAAGGAATAGACACTTTATCAATTATCGATTTTCTTATAACAAAAAAAATAAATATAAGTAAAATTTTATCCCCTGAGCACGGTTTTCGAGGAAATATAGATGCCGGAGAACAAATAAAGGATGAAATAGACCCAAAAACTAATATAGAAATAATTTCTTTATACGGAGAAAATAAAAAACCAACCGCGAAGCAATTAAAAAATATTGATGTTATTCTATTTGATATTCAGGATGTAGGAGTAAGATTTTACACCTATATTTCTACTTTACATTATGTTATGGAAGCAGCAGCTGAAAATAACATACCAGTGATTGTATTGGACAGACCTAATCCTAATGCTCACTATATAGATGGACCTGTTTTAAAAGATGAATATCGTTCTTTTGTGGGTATGCATAATGTTCCAGTAGTTTATGGAATGACTATTGGTGAATATGCTTTAATGATCAATGGTGAAAAGTGGTTGAAAAACAAAATTTCTTGTGACTTAACTATAATCAAACTTCAGAATTATAATCATAAGTTAAGATATTCTTTACCAATAGCCCCCTCACCAAATTTGAAAACAGACCATGCCATAAATTTATATCCCAGCTTATGTTTTTTTGAAGGTACTAATGTAAGTGTTGGAAGAGGTACCGATTTTCCTTTTGAAGTATTTGGTTCTCCATATAATTCAGCTTATTCTTATGAATTTATTCCTAAACCTAACCATGGAAATAAGAATCCTTTATATAATGGGATGGGTTGTTACGGTCATGATTTGAGAAATACGCCTTTTCTTTCTGAAATAAACCTGGAATGGTTACTTACTATATATTATAATAGTACTAACAGTACAGATTTACCTGCCGGATATTCTTTTTTTAATAAAAATATTTTATCAAATAAAAATATATTTTTTGATAAACTGGCTGGAACAAACCAATTAAGAGAACAAATAATAGCCGGAAAATCTGAAAAAGAAATTAAAAAAACATGGAAAAAAGATCTTGATAAATTTAAAATTATACGTGAAAAATATTTACTTTACCCTTAATTTTAATCTAAAAATAAATTATAAAGGTCTATTAATTTAAAATTTAGAATAAAGGCTTATATTAACTATAAACAATAGAAACTACTACTCTCTATCACTTTAAATGATAGTAAATAAAGAAGAGATATATTTTTTGAATTTAATGTATTTTTTATAAGACTATGAACGGTTATATATTTTAATTTTTCATCTCCTATTAGTTACAGAATCTTCACTTAATGAAATAAACCTTTTTACCATACAATAAAGAAATATTATTCTTCTAATAAATTATTTAAAAAATCATTTAAAGGTTGCATTTCTTTAAAAATTGAAGCAGCATAGTCAATAAAATTATCAGTAAATAATTTTTTATCGGAAAAGGATTTCATAACGTAAAAATTTTTTAGTTTCAAATATTCAGCAGCCGGATGATTCTTATCAAAACCATTAGGTACTCTTTTCAACATATTTTCTTCCATACATAAATTTCCAAATTCTTTTTTAAATTTTTCCTGATTGATAATAGATTGAAATGTATCAAAATCTTCATAAATCCCTTTTCTTATTTTTTTTAATTCCTCAGGCATCAGCATATAATGTCCGCAGGTCAAAAAATTACCCTTTGGATCTATGTGAATATAATATCCAGCGTTTTTTTTATTTAAAACAGGACTAAATACAGCTCCAAAATGTGTTTTATAAGGAGTTTTATCTTGAGAAAATCGAATATCTCTATAAATACGAAAAATACATTTTTTAGGTTGTAAATATTGAATATTCGGATCAAATTCGGACATAGCTGGAATAAGTTGTGAAACTAGTTTTTCAAAATCTGCACGAGATTGTTCGTACCAAGATTTATTCTCGGTAAACCATTCTCTGTTATTATTTTTTTGTAAAGTTTGTAAAAACTTATAAGTATTTTTTTGTAACATAATTAAATTATCTAAAATTAAAAACTAATTTATATTTCCAGTCAAAAAAATATACTCCATGTTAAAATTATTAAAATAAAAAAAATTATAATTTACAAAAAATTATATGTGTGCATTTTTTACTTATTAATTACTACTCCCATTCAATAGTAGCCGGAGGTTTCGATGAAATATCATAAGCCACTCTATTAATACCTTTTACTTCATTAATAATTCTGTTAGAAACAATTTCTAAAAATTCGTAAGGTAATTTTGACCAAGTAGCCGTCATAAAATCTAAAGTATTAGCGGAACGAACAACTGCAGTATATTCATAAGTTCTTTCATCTCCCATAACACCAACTGATTTTACGGGAAGTAATACAACAAAAGCCTGATTTACTTTATCATACAAATTATTTTTATATAATTCCTGTATAAAAATAGCATCAGCTTCCTGTAATATTTTTACTTTATCTTGATCTACTTCTCCTAATACACGAATTCCTAAACCTGGTCCCGGAAAAGGATGTCTATAAACTAATTCTTTAGGAATTCCTAATTCCATTCCAACTTTCCTAACTTCATCTTTAAATAATTCTCTTAATGGTTCTAATAATTGAAATTTCATATTTTCAGGTAATCCTCCTACATTATGATGAGATTTTATAACTGCAGAGGGTCCTTTTACTGACTGCGATTCTATTATATCCGGATAAATAGTTCCTTGGGCTAAAAAATCTACTCCTTTAATTTTATGAGACTCTTCGTCAAACACATGAATAAATTCATTTCCTATTATTTTTCTTTTCTTTTCTGGATTACTTATACCTTTTAGCTTTGAAAAAAATCTATTTTGTGCATTTACTCTTTTTATATTCATTTTAAAATGCTCACCATAAATTTTCATTACCTGATCACCTTCATCTTTCCTTAATAAGCCTGTATCCACAAAAATACAAGTTAATTGTTCTCCTATTGCTTTATGTATCAATACTGCGGCTACAGATGAATCTACTCCTCCGGAAAGCCCCAAAATTACTTTTTTATCCCCTACTTTTTCTTTTATTTTTTTTATTTCTGAATGAATAAAATCTGTTAGTTTCCAATTTTTATGACATTTACAAATATCAAAAACAAAATTCTTTAATATTTCTGTTCCATATTCTGTATGTGAAACTTCCGGATGAAACTGAACGGCATAAATTTTATTTTTATCATTAGCTATGCAGGCAATTGAATGAGTAGATTTAGCAATTAATTCAAATCCGGGAGGCATAGTGGTTACTTCATCAAAATGACTCATCCAAATAGTTGATTTTTCTGGAATGCCCTGAATTAAAACATTTTGCTTTATTACTTTTAGTTCAGATTTTCCATACTCACCTTTAATACCTTTGGAAACATTCCCACCTAGTAATTTAGTTGTTAATTGCATTCCATAACAAATACCCAGAATGGGAATTCCCAACCGAAATATTTTTTCATCTATTAAGTGAGCCTCTTTGGCATTAACAGAAGAAGGTCCTCCAGAAAGAATAATTCCTTGAGGATTATGCGATATTATTTCTTCTATTGAAGTTTGAAAAGGTAAAATTTCCGTATATACCCCAAATTCCCTTATCCTTCTACCAATTAATTGATTATATTGTGATCCAAAATCTAAAATTATTATTCCTTTTTCCATTACAATTTATACATTGAGTATGTAAATAATTTTTATGCTACACTCGTATTGGTTTAATAATAAAATATTTTAACAAAAGCGTTTTACATCTTCGGGAGTTACAGGATTTCCTCCTAAGATAATAAGCCTTTCTACTACATTACGTAATTCTCTAATATTTCCTGTCCAATCTAGATTTTGTAAGGTTTCTATTGCTTTTTTTCCAAATTCTTTAGGTTTATTTCCTTGTTCTTCTGCAATTATTTTTGAAAAATGCTCAATAAGTAAGGGAATGTCTTCTTTTCTATCCTTTAAGGACGGAACTCTCAACTCAATTACTGAAAGTCTGTGAAATAAATCTTCACGAAAAGCTCCCATTTTTATTTGTTCTTTCAAATCTTTATTGGTAGCAGCTAAAACTCTTACATCTACAGATATTTCACTATCACTACCTACTCGACTTACTTTTCCTTCCTGCAATACTCTCAATACCTTTGCCTGTGCAGAAAGGCTCATATCTCCAACTTCATCCAAGAATAAAGTTCCTTTGTGTGCTAGTTCAAATTTACCTTGTTTATCTTTTACAGCTCCGGTAAAAGATCCTTTCATATGTCCAAACAATTCACTTTCGATTAGTTCAGAAGGAATTGCCGCACAATTTACCTCAATCATTGGCATTGCTGCTCGTAAACTCTTTTCATGAATAGAATGAGCTACTAATTCTTTTCCTGTACCATTAGGGCCAGTAATTAATACTCTTGCATCTGTTGGAGCCACTTTATCTATTATAACTTTTATATCATCCAGTTTTTTGGATGTTCCTACCATTTCATATTTCTTGTTTACCTTTCTTTTCAAAATTTTGTTTTGACTTGAAAGTTTTTGATTTTCATGTATTAAATTTTTTTTATCTAGAGCATTTCTTACAGCACTTAACAATCGTCCTAAATCTGGAGGTTTGGAAATATAATCAAAGGCTCCTTTTTTGATACAATTTACTGCAATTTCTATGGTTCCATGCCCTGAAATCATAATAAAAGGGAGTGTAGGTTTATCTATCATTACAGCATTTAGTAATTCCTCTCCATCCATCTTAGGCATCTTTATATCACATAAAACCAAATCATAATCAAATTTACCTATTAATTCTTTTGCTTCTACTCCATCCGCTGCTTCATCTACTTCAAAATCTTTATTCTCATCTAAGAGTATATTTTTTAATACTCTTCTTATTGTTTCTTCATCTTCAACAATTAATATTTTTGCCATAAATTTTCATAAATTTCAGCTAATATACTGAATTTTAAATAAATTTCTAAGGTCATTTACTTATCAATGTTTATATAATATCATTCTTTTGAACTTTTAATATCTGTAAGTTACTTCTAGTAAATAATAAATTAAATTATAGTAATTTTGTAGCTAAGATAGTATATAAGGATAATGAAAAAACAGATAGAGGCAAAACTTCCTACGGAATGGGGTAAATTTACTATAATGGCTTACGCTGATAACGAAAATGATTGGATGCCTCATTTAGTAATGGTAAGTGATAATACTGATTTTTCTAAAGATGTTAATGTAAGGATACATTCAGAATGTATAACCGGAGATTTATTCCATTCTAAAAAGTGTGACTGTGGTAAACAATTAGATGCTGCTATGAAATATATACACAAATATGGAGGAATACTTCTTTATTTAAGACAAGAAGGCAGAAGTATTGGTATTATTAATAAACTAAAGGCTTACAATTTACAAGATGAAGGAATGGATACAGTAGAGGCTAACCTTAAATTGGGATTCCCTGCTGATGCTCGTGATTTTTCAATTGCTACAGATATTCTTACAGATTTAGGAATAACATCTATAAACCTTCTTACAAATAATCCAGAAAAGATTAAATATATTGAAAAAAGCTATATTACATTAAAAAAAAGAATTCCACTGGAAATATATCCTAATAAAGAAAATAAAAATTATCTTAAAACTAAAAAAGATTATTTTGGTCATTTTCTTGATCTAAAATAATCTTTATAAAATTAGTTTTATCCTTATTAAAAAAATAATAATAAGATTAATTGAGCTGCCATAATTCTTAAAAATGTTGTCAATGGATATACGGTGGCATAAGTAATTGCCGGAGCATCTGAACCTGCCGATTGATTGGCAAAAGCTAATGCTGGGGGATCCGTTGAAGCTCCAGCCAACAATCCACAAATTTCTAAAAAGGTTAGTTTATAAAAAAATCTAGCTATTAATGCTCCTAACAAAAGAGGAATTATGGTAATAAATATACCATATAACATCCAACTCAACCCAGGACCATTAGTCAAAGTATCCCAAAAATTTCCTCCAGCTCCTAAGCCTACACTTGCTAAAAATAAAACTATTCCTATTTCCCTAACCATTAAATTTGCACTATTAGATACATAAGGAGTTACAGAAAAACGTCCTCCATATCTGCTTATCAAAATTGCTATAATTAAAGGTCCTCCTGCTAAACCTAATTTTACAGGAACCGGAATACCTGGAAAATGAAATGGAATGCTTCCAATTAAAACTCCTAAAATAATTCCTAAAAAAAGTTCTGCTACATGCGGATGGCTTAATTCTTTTTTGGAGTTACCAAAATCTTTTGCTAAGGACATTACATCTGAATCTTCACCTATTGCCGTTATTAGATCACCAAACTGAAGTTTTGTATCTCCGTTAGGAATAAATTCAATTCCAGCACGCATAACTCTTGAAATTGTAACACCATATTTACTACTTATTCCTAATTCAGATATTTTTTTAGAATAAGCAAATGGTTTGGTAATATTTATTTTAAGAGAGATAACTTTTTTACTTATGTTCTGGGAAGATAAATCTATATCAACTTTTTTTCCAACAATACTTTCCAAGGCTTCATGTTCATCATTTGTAGTTACTACTAATATTTTATCTCCTTTTTGTAGTAAATAATTTTTATTAGGAATTAATATCTGTTCACCATTCATTACTCTTGATACTACAAAATTAGATTTCAATATTTTCCATAATACTCTTAATTCTTTACCTACAATAGCTGGGTTAGTTACTTCCAAAACAATTTTGCTTAATGTACTTCCTGTTTTATGTTTCCATGCATTTAACCTTGTTTCTGCTTCTATATTTACGTGAAATAACTTTTTCATAAACAACATGCTAAAAATAATACCCATGACTCCAAAAGGATAAGCAATAGCATATCCTGTTGAAAGGGTTTGCATATATGTCCCATGTTCTGAGTTATCTTGCACTAAATCTTTAATGGTTTGTTGTGCAGCTCCCAGTCCGGGAGTATTAGTTACTGCTCCCGACATAATTCCTACCATAGTTGTAATAGGAGTTTTTGTAATATAATGAATGAGGACAGTAACTATCCCACCAAATAAAACAATAATAATTGCTAATATATTTAAAGTAATTCCTTCTTTTTTAAAAGAAGCAAAAAATCCCGGCCCCACTTGTAACCCAATAGTGTAAACAAAAAGAATTAATCCGAATTCTTTTATAAAATGTAAAATATGTTCATTCACTACATAACCAAAATGGGAGACTAAAATCCCCATAAATAAAACAAATGTAATTCCGAAAGAAATTCCAAAGAATTTTATTTTTCCTAAAATTACTCCGACACAAATTACTACACTATAAATAAGCACCGTATAAGCAACAGATTCGTGGTTATTTAAAAGGTCATACAGCCATTCCATATATAACTTTATTTAATGTCATAAAATTAAATTATTTAAGGCATAAATAAAAAATGATTCTCATCAGCTAAATACTTACTAATAGTTTAATTTTATTTTCTTATTCTATAACTTATTGTTTCTCTTTCCCCTATCAAACTCATATTATTCTTATTTATTTACTAGATAATTTTTTATAATCAAAACTTCTATTTTTTACTTAATATAGCTTTTTAAAGTATATTTATTTTCGCTTTTTCTTACATTTGAAAAAATAATTTAAAATATGCAGACAATATTATCAAATGAATGGCAAGAAAAATTACTAAAAAGATTTTTAAAATATATAAGCTTTCACTCAACAAGTAAACCTGGCATTGATACAATACCCAGTACTGAAAAACAATGGAATATTGCCAAATATTTATATGAAGAATTAAAAAATATAGGCGTAGAAGATGTCTCTATTGATAAAAATGGCTATGTTATGGGAAATATTCCTTCTAATAAAGATAAAAGTATTCCTACAGTAGGGTTTATAGCACACTATGATACATCTCCGGATTTTTCTGGCGAAAATGTTAAACCTAAAATATGGGAAAATTATGATGGTTCTGATCTATTATTGAATAGTGAAACAAATTTTATTTTAAAAGTTTCTGAATTTCCTGAATTAAAAAACCATATAGGAGAAACTCTTATAACAACAGATGGAACAACTTTACTTGGATCAGATGATAAGTCTGGTGTAGCAGAAATTGTTACAGCTGCTGAATATTTAATTTCTCATCCTGAAATTAAACATGGAAAAATAGCTATTGGCTTTACTCCTGATGAAGAAGTAGGAAAAGGGGCTGATTTATTTGATGTGAAAAAATTTAATGCTGACTGGGCCTATACTATGGATGGAGGGGAAGTAGGTGAACTTGAATTTGAGAATTTTAATGCCGGTGGAGCAACAATATCTATAATTGGAAAAAGTGTTCATCCTGGTTCTGCTAAAGGAAAAATGATTAATGCAGCCTTACTGGCTGTAGAATTCTCTAACCAAATGCCTCATAAGGAAACCCCTTCTACCACAGAAGGTTATGAAGGATTTTATCATTTAACACATATTTCGGGAAGTGTCGAAAAAGCAAAACTCCAATATATTATCAGAGATCATGATTTTAAAAAATATGAAAATAGAAAAGCTTTTATGATAGAAACGGCAGAAAAGCTTAATAAAAAATATGGAGAAGGTGTTTTTCATATTGAAATAACAGATCAATATTTTAATATGAAAAAACAAATTGAAAATAAAATGTTTATTATTGATATTGCTGAAAAAGCTATGGAAAAAGCTAAGATAAAAGCCAATATTAAAGCTATTCGGGGAGGAACTGATGGAGCCAGATTGTCTTACATGGGATTACCATGCCCTAATATTTTTGCTGGAGGATTAAATTTTCATGGTCCATATGAGTTTGTACCTTTAGAATCTATGATTAAAGCCACAGAGGTTATTTTAAATATTGCAGAAAGCATTGAATAAAATCTAAGCCCCATAAAATAAAAAGATTTGAAAATTTCAAATCTTTTTATTTTATGGGTATAAAAAAACTCATAGGTCTTTTAAGAAATAATTTGAATGCTGAATATAATATTTTACTTATTTCTTTAGTAGGTACATTAACCGATTTCATAGCTACCCATAAAGATAAAGAAAAACTAACTAAAAAATTTGATATCCCGATTCCAAAAATACCTATAAAACCTACGGCTAAATTCTGCCAGGAAATATCAAAATTAAAATGACATAGAGCAAGTGCATAGTTACCGGCAGAAAAAGTGATATGTCTTATATCAAAAGGAATACCTAAAAAATTTCCAATTAAAAAGGCACACCCTAAACAACAGCCTAAAAATACATTCCCTGCAATTCCTCCTATTTTATTTTCATACCATTGTACTAGTTTTTTGCGTTTTTTTTCTTTTACAAATTTTTTAATTACAGGATGATTGTATAACCTTTGCGGAATATTATGATACTTGGTATGGTTTTCTGTGATACCCGAAACTAATCCTGACAAAAATAAGAAAACTCCTGCTATAGCTCCGAACCAGAAAATTTTAATATCTAAATTTACCACTTCATCTTTAAAACCAGATGCTTTGTGATTGTTAATTATTTCAATAGTTGTAAAGTAAGATAAAAAATAATAAATTAATATTCCTACAATAAAAGCGGCTAACACATTTCCTATAAAGGATATAAACTGACTTCTGAATAATCTGCTAAAAAATAATCCAAATTCTTTATAATCATTTGAAGATTTTTCATCTTGATTTAATATATGAGCTAAAGTAGCAGCAGTCATCGCCGGTTGTTTTGTCGCTAAAGTCCAGTGCATCAAATATATAGTTACAAAGCCCCAGGAATAATTGAAACTGTATAAGGCTGCTTGTCCAAAAGGAGTATGATCTCCCATTCCCATTTGTGTTTTTATAAAACATAATATGGCCACCAAACTTCCTCCTCCTGCAGCGGAATAAAACATTTTAAGATACTCTTTCGGAGTACTGGTTATATATTTTTTTCCTGTTTGCCGATTATGCCATGTAATTAAAAATGTGACAATATAAAGGGTACTTTGAAAAGAATTGGTTACATTACTTTTAGGTGAATAAAAATTTATCCAATTCTTTGTTATATCAGCCATAGCATAGG
This sequence comes from Apibacter adventoris, assembly GCF_002964975.1. Lineage (GTDB taxonomy): Bacteria > Bacteroidota > Bacteroidia > Flavobacteriales > Weeksellaceae > Apibacter > Apibacter adventoris. The sequence continues at coordinate 91,188 of NZ_PSZM01000045.1, forward strand.
CTAAAGTTTTACTATCTAACAAATATAATGCATTTAACAATACTGAAATTCTTTCTAATTGTTGTCTGATTCTGGTTATTTTAATAGTAATTCTTAAAGAAATTCCTTTTTTTTCTTTTTGATTAAGAATGTTATCTAAATAAATCTGGCAATTTTTAACTTCATTTTCCAGTGATTTTATTTTTTGAGCATCTATAAATTCATGATTTTGAAGTACACCTATCAAACTTTTGGCTAATTTTTGGAAAGGAGTATCTTCTATATTTTTTATATAACTCATTTTAAAAATTTCAGCATCTACTGCTCCTCCTACTATCCTATCTATCAATATAAGAGCTCCTTCTCTTATTTGTTTTTTTACATATTCTTTGTTACATATTATTATATCAGTATTAAATAAGGCTTCATAAAATTTAAACCATCGGTCAACGGGGATTATTTTTACAAAGTTATGATTGGCTTTTGAATATAATACTTCATTAGAAAGAGACAACAAGGTTTGATCATCGGATATTTGGGGTAATAAATTATTCCATATTTGACGAAAGAACAATGTGACTAATTTATCATCTGAAAAAATACCTAGATCAGTCATAAATTTCTGCATATAAATGTTGCAGAAAATAGGATTTAATTGCTCTAATAATTTCTCTTTTACTATGGGATTAGTCTCTATTGCTTCTGTTAGAAAATCAATAAACTCAATGGAATTATCAAAACCTCTTCGCCCATATTTTATTAAATTTAACAAAAGGTTTCTTTCTCCTGTTATGCTTAAAATTTTTTCTAATTTTTCTAGATTCTCTGTATTCACAATAAGTAAATATATTAAAAAATCAATATACTTTATTTTTTTGATTAAATATTATTCACATTTTTATGTTTTTTAATGTTTTAAATTCTCTTTAAATAAAATTTATCGTTATAAAACTTTTAGTTTAGCAAATTTTAATAAAAGCTTTTTTTCTCCTTCATTCTCAAATTTAATTACTGCTTTAGCATTATCAGGATCGCCTTCTATGGAAATAACTTCACCTCTTCCAAAACGATCATGCAAAACTTGATTACCAACATTTAAAGCTGAAATAGATCCTTCTATAGGATTGGCTATTGTTGCATTTGAAATAGGTTTTAATTTTTTAGGCGAATTACTTATTCCACTAGTAGAAGAATCTGCTGGTTTCAAAGATTTTCTATTTCTCGGTGTAAAATCATCATCAAATATATCAGAATCGAGACCTGTATTATTTTTAAATGAATTAACAAAATTTACGTTAAGAACTTCCATATATTTTTCGCCTACTTCTTCCATAAATCTACTAGGTTCTCCATCTACAATTTTCCCCCAACGAAATCGAGTAATTGCATAAGTAAAATAGGCTTTTTCTTCAGCTCTGGTCAATGCTACATAAAATAGTCTTCTTTCTTCTTCTAGCTCTTGTCTTGTATTCATAGACATTTGTGAAGGAAATAAATTTTCTTCCAGCCCTACAAGAAACACTACAGGAAATTCTAATCCTTTCGCTAAATGGATAGTCATTAAAGATACTTTGTCATCCTCTTCTTCACCTGAATCCAAATCCGAAGCCAAAGCAATGTTCTCCAAAAAATGATTTAAGCTAGGATCACCTTCATCTAATTGTTTTTGCTCTTCTACAAAACCTTGTAAGCTATTCATTAATTCCTGAATATTTTCTACTCTGGAAATTCCTTCTGGCGTATCATCTTCTTTTAATGACCTTAATATACCTGAGGTTACTGCTACTTTCATAGCTACTTCATAAACATCTTCAGTTTTGAGTAAAACTTGAAAACTCTGAATCATTGTCCAGAAATTTATTAATTTATCAAAAGCAGCTTTATTTAATCCCAAAGATGGAAAGTACAGTTCTAAGTTTTCTAATAATTCATCTAAAGATTTTCCTAATTTATCTGCTCCTACAATTAATTTATTTACAGTAGTATCCCCTATTCCTCTTGTCGGATAATTAATAATACGTAAAAGTGCTTCCTGGTCTTTGGGGTTGACCAATATTCTTAAATATGCTAATAAATCTTTAATTTCTTTTCTTTGATAAAAAGATAAACCTCCGTATACTTTATAACCTATATTTTTTTTTCTTAATGCTTCTTCTATTGCTCGTGATTGGGCATTTGTCCTATATAAAACCGCAAAATTTTTATTCTTTTTTTGTTGTGATACTTTAAGATTAAAAATTTCTGCTGCTACATAATTGGCTTCATCTGCATCTGAAAGAGCTCTATATACCGGAATTTTATCGCCGGGTGGATTACTTGTCCATACATTTTTATCTAATTGTTCTTTATTTTGCGAAATTACGGTATTTGCCGCTTCTACTATAATTTGGGTTGAACGATAATTTTGTTCTAATGGAATGACTTTTGCATCCGAATAGTCTTTTTTAAAATTTAGTATATTTTTTATATTCGCTCCTCTAAAAGCATAAATGGATTGTGCATCATCTCCTACTACACATATATTTTCAAATCGTGAAGCTAATGCTTTTACAATCAAATACTGAGAATGATTTGTGTCTTGATACTCATCTACCATAATATACCGAAATCGATCCTGATACTTAGCCAAAACTTCAGGAAAACGTGTTAGTAATTCATTGGTTCTTAATAATAAATCATCAAAATCCATCGCCCCCGATTTAAAACATCTTTCTACATATGCTCTATAAATTTCTCCGGTTTTAGGACGCATTGCTGAAGCATCAGCTTCAATCAATTCTGGATTATTAAAATAAGAACGAACTGTAATTAAATTATTTTTATAGGTAGATATTCTTCCTAATACTTGTTTAGGTTTATATATATCTGTATCTAACTGCATTTCAGCAATTACTTTCTTGATAACATTAACACTATCCTGGGTATCATATATTGTAAAGTTACTAGGAAATCCTAATTTTTGTGCTTCTGCACGAAGAATCCTTGCAAAAACGGAGTGGAAGGTTCCCATCCATAAATTTTTAGCTTCTGTTCCTCCTATCAATGAAGAAATTCTTTCTTTCATTTCTCTTGCCGCCTTATTGGTAAAAGTAAGAGCCAAAATGTTAAATGAATCGATTCCTTTATCTATTAAATGTGCTATACGGTAAGTTAACACTCTTGTTTTTCCAGAACCGGCTCCAGCTATTATCATTAAAGGTCCTTCGGTTGTACTGACCGCCTGCTTTTGAACTTCGTTTAAATCTTCAAATAAATCTTTCATACCAAATTCAAAGATAGGAATTTTAATTTTTTTGTTTAATCATATTTTTACCTTACGTTTATACTTAGACTAATAATTTCTGATATTTTAATTTTCTAAGTATTTTTTGTATAGAAAAAAATTTTAGTTTTAATATATTGATATCTTATTAAAAGATAGTTATATGAAAACAAAACTGAAACAATTCTAATTTCTCTTTTTCACAGTTATCTTTCTTATTATTATCCAACTATGATTTCTTTATAAATAATTAATAAAGGATTTATAAATTATTTTATATCTTTTAAGCTTATTTTGCCCTAGATTATTGTTTGCTTATGGTTTACTATAGGCTTGTTTAACCATGCTTTTTATTACGCATTCATGAAAAGGTTTAATCAATTTCATATATATTTTCCCCTTAGTATTATTATATTTAACTAAAGTTGTAATTTTTATATTATACTTAATATTTTTATTATTATAAACACTAACACGAAAATTCAAATGAGAATCGTTTAACCCTAATATTATTTCATCTTTTGAAATATCATAAATTTTGAATAAACCTATATATCCTCCTACTTTAAATTCATTATTATAATCTTTAGGTTTTTGTTCTTTTATCCCTATTATTTTTACAATAAAATTTCGTAAATCAAATAACTTTTTTACCCATTTTTTAGAAGTTCCAAAAATAAGTATTGATATTTCTTTCAGAGTATTTTTATGATTTGTAATTGAAAATGTATCACTAAAATCTATATGATCCAGACTTTGAAATGCCAAAGAAGATATAAACGGTATTTCTTTTTTTACTTTCATTCATTTGCATTTTAGTACAAATGTACTAAAATTATACAGATTTAGTTCATTAGTACTAATTTTTTTATTTTTGTTTTATGATGGATACTAAAGAAAAAATATTACAAAAAAGTTTACAACTATTTAATGAATTCGGGATATCTAAAGTAAGCCAAAGAAAAATCGCAAAATGTCTTTCAATAAGTCCGGGAAACCTTACTTATCATTTTAAAAAGAAAGAAGATATTGAAGAAACTTTATATTTTCAGTTAACAACTAATATCAGTGCTGATTTTAAAAAAATAGATACGGATGAGATTAATTTGTCTTTTATCCTTACATTAATGAATCAGGTGTTCACTTATATTCATACCTATCGTTTTGTTTTTTTAGATATTGTGTATTTAATCAGGAGTAATCCAAAAATTTCTGATGATTACAAAAGACTTATTAAAAACCGAAAAAAAAGATTTTTACAAATTTATAATAGTTTGTTAGATGCAGAAATTTTACAAAATGAAAAACTTCCTAATGAATATGAATATCTATATAAACGCTTGGAAATATTATTTGATTTTTATTTATCTTCAGTTGAAATTTCTCAAAAAGGAATTACACATAATCATATAAAGAAACATTCTGAAATTTTTTTATATTCTATTTTTCCATATTTAACTGATAAAGGACAAAATGAATTCATAAAGCTTATCAATCGTAGCTGATTAAATTATATGATGCTTTTTAGTTTTTTTATATTATTTTTTTTAATAACTTATTTATAAATTTAAATTCTTAGTATTTTACTGAATTATTTTTACAAGAATTAAGTTTTCTATATAAACTGATGAAATTATTGGATTTAATTTCTATAGCTTTTATTGTTTTCAGCTTTATGTTATTTTAAGGTCTATAGTTTTATTGTTTAATTCTTTAAAACTATTTGATATATTGTGTATCTATATAAAATTACATATATGTTAAATAAAAAATAGATTCTCAAATATTTACAATGTTTTTTATTATTTATTTACTTTTGTTATGTGAAAAAAAGTTTGTCTATATTTTTAATTATTTTGATTCTATTAGTGAATCAAAATATCCATATTTACCAAAATTGGTGTAATGGAGAAAATATAGGCTATACAATTAATACTAAAAGATTTAATTTTTATAATAATTCTATTCCTTTAAAAAGTTATCCTATATTTAGCAAAGATAAATGTTGTAAAGATGTATTAATTAAATCTAATAATAATAATTCATTTTTCTCTTTTGAAAAAACTTTACAGATTTCTTTGTTATCTTTTAACGGAATTTTTAATGAATTTAATTTCGATTTACATTATACTTTTTTAACAAAGGATAAAAAAATACCGCAGCTTTATTCAAAACCTCCTCCTGATAAGGTAAAACTATATCAATATTATTGTCGTTATACCTATTACTGTTAAATTTTTCATTTTTATTTTTATAAGATTGTTCATATAAAAACCTTATATGAATTTATCTATTATTATGTTATTCAAGTTATTGAATAACTAAAAATTACCTTGTAATTTTTTAATAACTCAAATTTTAAATAAAGATGAAAATATATTTAACTTTTTTATTAATATTTACCGGAATTCTGGTATTTTCTCAACATCAAATTTTAAAAGGTCGTTTACTAGCAGCTACTGAAAGTGGCAATATCATTCCAATTAACGGAGCAGAAGTTATTTGGAAGGAACATCCTGTAATGAAAACTTTAACAGATAGTTTAGGAAATTTTGAAATAATGTATCACGCTGGACTTTATAATATAATAGCCTCTAAAGAGGGGTTTATTTCTCAGGAAATTAAAATTGATGATATAAATAAAATAGCCGAAATTTATTTGGAACCCCAACCTGAAAAAGATTCTAATGTAAAAGAAATTGAAGAAGTAATAATCAGGCAAAGAGCACAGGCCGTAAAAATTAAAGCAAACTCAGCAGCCCTTACTTACAATATTAATAAAACAGAATTACTTAAAGCGGCATGTTGTAATCTGGCAGAAAGCTTTGAAACCAATCCTACCGTAGATGTTTCCACCAATAATGCTGTAACCGGGTCTAAGCAAATAAAAATGTTAGGTTTAGATCAGAAATATACTTCTATAACTGTTGAAAATATGCCTGAAGTAAGAGGCTTAACATCTGCAAGCGGAATAAATTTCCTTCCCGGTACCTGGATTAATTCTATACAACTTACTAAGGGAGGAAGTACTGTAAACAACGGATATGAGGCTATAACCGGACAAATTAATACGGAATTGGTAAAATTTCAAGATAAGAATTTTACTAATCTTAATTTTTATGCCAGTGATAATGCTCGTTTAGAATTTAATTTAGTTAATGGAACTCAATTAGAAAATAACTGGAGCAATACTTCTTTAGTTCATTTGGATGGAAGATTATCCAAGGAAGATATGAATCATGACGGTTTTTTAGATATTCCTCTTTCCAAGCAGGTAAATGCTATGAATATTTTAAGATATGACGGAATACAAAAGAACGGATGGGGATCTATTTTTGCTATACAGGCTTTGTATGATAAACAAACCGGAGGTAATAAACATTTCAGAGAATCTACCGATCGTTTAACTCAAAATTATTATGGCTTAGGAATTGAAAATACTCATTTTGAGATATGGAACAAAACAGGATACGTTTTTTTAAATAAACCTTATCAAAGTATGGGTTTACAAACTAAATTCATACATCATAATATTGACAGTTATTTTGGTCAACGACTATATAATGGTAACGAAAATTCGTTTTTTACCAACTTACTTTTTGAAAGTATCATCGGAAACACTAACCATAAATACACTATAGGAGCAAGTTATCTACATAATGCTTATAATGAGGATTTTGAAAATACAAATTATAAAAGAAAAGAAAATGTGCCTGGTATTTTTGCAGAGTATACAAATACTTCTTTTAAAAATTTAACTATTGTAGCTGGTATAAGAACAGACATTCATAACTTAGTGGGAACTCAGATTCTCCCTCGTTTAAATATCAAATATTCCATTCTGCCTAAAACTACTTTAAGGCTTGCTGCTGGAAGGGGAATGCGAACTGCTAATATTTTTGCTGAAAATATGCAGTATTTTGCTTCTTCAAGACAAGTACATATTAAATCTAACGGAGGTGATATTTATGGGTTAGATCCTGAAATTGCCTGGAATTATGGTGCCAGTTTAATCCAAGATCTCAGAATTGGAAATATAAAGAATACTTTTACTGTTGATTTCTACAGAACGGATTTTGAAAAACAAGTTTTGGTTGATTTGAATAAATCTTCTCATGAATTATGGTTTTACAATATGGGTGGAAATTCTTATTCCAATTCTTTTCAGGTTGTATGGGACATTTTTCCTATTTCCAATTTAGAGTTTCATCTCGCTTATAAGAATTATGATATTAAAGCTGATTATGCAGATGGCAAAAGACAGGTACCATTTACAGCTAAAAACCGGGGATTATTTACAGCTTCTTACTCCACTCCTGAAACTGATAAAAAGAGAAAATGGACTTTTGATTTTACTTTACAGTATATTGGAGAGCAAAGATTGCCCGATACTTATGATAATCCCGTTGAATATCAAAGAAAACTTTATTCCCCAAATTATGCTTTAATGAATGCACAAATCTCAAGACATTTCTCAGATAAGTTAAGAGCTTATATAGGGGTAGAAAATTTAGGTAGTTATAAACAAAAAAATCCAATTATAGATGCTGAAAATCCTTTTGGTTCTTATTTTGATACATCTAACGTGTATGCACCAACAATACCTGCTATGTATTATATGGGAATTGATCTTAAATTATAAATGATTTATTTTCTAAATATAATTTAAATTAAAGTAAAAAAGCTGAAGTTAAACTTCAGCTTTTTTACTTATACCTAATTTAATTATAAAATTATTAATAATTTCTTCTAAAATTATTTCTAGGTCTTTCTTCTCTTTCTCTAGCTTGAGATACATTGATTACTTTACCATCAAATTCTTTCTGGTTTAATTCTTCTATAGCTTTATTAGCTTCATCATCTGCCATCTCTACAAAACCAAATCCTCTGGAACGCCCAGTTTCTCTGTCTTGTATTATTTTAGCAGATTGTACTTCCCCGTACTTTGAAAATAAGTCTTGTAAGTCATCACTTGTTAACCTGTAATTCAGGTTTGAAATAAAAATGTTCATATAAAAGATTAAAAAATTGATATGTTTTTTTTGAGAAAATAAACTAGACTTAGACCTATTTTGTTTTATGAAATTAGAAACAAGAATAATAAAATTCTCAATGTGCTAATATACGTTTTTTTTATATAAAAGAAATTAATTTTATCTTTTATTTCTATAATGAATTAATAAAGTCTAATAAAGCTTTTTATTTATTTAAGTTTGATATTTTAAATTGATTTTTGGAATCTTTAGCTTCTTCTTCATATTCTAATATCAAATTTGTAAAATTATAGATTCTTCCAATGCAAAAAAATTGTTTTTGATTAATCAGGTTTAATTTTCACTTTTTTTATAAAAAAACCGGATACAACGACTCCTAATACCGAACCTGTAAAATCTGCTAAAATATCGAAGAATTCAAAAGTTCTCCCAAAATGCATAAATTCTTGCAAAACTTCTATTAATACACCATACAATGTAATAAAAAAAATAAGTTTTATGGGGCTAACATTTATATATGATAAAAAACCTAAAATAGTTAATAATAAAAATGCACTTGCATGAGCTATCTTATCATTATATATTGTTTTCAAATTAATACCAAAAACTTCAACATAATTTTCTCCTCCAGATTTTCTTAATAATAGCCATGTTAGGATAATAAAATAAACAAAAAATAAATATTTAATCTTTGATTTGTACTTATCCCAACAGATTTTTATATTCTTCTGCATTTAATAAATGAGTCGTTGATAAATTTTTAAGTTCAACTTTAACTATCCATCCTTTACCATAAGGATCTGTATTCACCAAATCCGGAGAAGTTGCAACTAAAGGATTTAATTCTAAAATTTTTCCATTAATTGGCAAAAAAAGATCTGAAACGGTTTTTACTGCTTCTACGCTACCAAAAATATCTCCAGAATTTAAATCTTCGCCTACTGTTTCAACATCTAGAAATACAATATCTCCTAACTCTCTTTGTGCATAATCTGTAATTCCTACATAAGCAACATCACCTTCTATCTTCACCCATTCATGATCGGTGCTATACAATAAATTTACTGGAATATCCATAATTTCTTTTTTTACTCTACAAATATAATTAATTTCCAAAAGTAAATGTAGCACTTAATCCTGCTCTTATGGTTGAAAGCGGATAAGCTGTAGATATTTTATATTTTGTAATCATTTGTTCATAGAAGAATTTTAAATTAAAATTTTTGCTAAAGTTATAGTCTGTAGAAAATTTTACAGATACTAAATTTTGCCCACCAGTTACTTGGGAATCTAGTTCTACTAATCTTCGTATTGTAGTTTTATTATCTCTGATTGATACGTCTCCTCTAATATTAAGATCGCCTTTTATAGTTTTATAATCTCCTCTATATCTTAATTTTAATTTTACATCTTTTAATATATACCCAAGTCCAAATACTACCTCATCTCCATAATCTTCTTGCAATGTATAATTAGTTAACCCCAATGAAGATACTCTATCTTTATTATATGCTATTCTAATTTGCATATTATTTCTCATGGTAACATCTGCTCCTATTAACGGACTAAAGCCTTCAGACATCACTACAGTTCCATAATTATTGTAATTGAGGCGATTCCCATTACCATCAAACATATTAGTTGATCCTCCATCGATTTGTGCAAAATAATCCGGATTAGACTGAACTCCATTTACAGTATAGTTGGATATGTAACCGTGATTGATCCTGATATCTTTAAACCAATAATTGATGAATGGAATATTTTTTAATCCTGCATAACTAATTTTCCAATTTGGTATAGGCATTCCTCTTTTATAACCTAATTTTTGGCTTCCAGGACTCTTCCCCGTAAAAGCAGATACAAAAGATGGAATTAATACTTCTGAATTTGTTAATCCATAACCATCTATATAACCGTCATTATTTGCATCAATAAGTGGTTGTCCTTGACGTATAGCTATCCTTTCTGATATAATTTTTGAATTTTGAACCATTTTATTGTAAACAAATTCTTTTGATTTAAAAGCTGTGGAAATAGATATTACTGTAGAACTAAACATGGCTGTTCTATTTTCATATGTATTTTTTCGCTGATTAGTTATGGGATCTATTAAGTTAAATCCTGATTGAGAAAGGGTTTGTTGATGATTTCTCATTATATTTAAATCAATCAGTAATTGATCTACTGGTTCTAATTGAAGATTTGCCGTTAATTGCGAATTATTAGTTTTTACATAAGGACTTGTCATTAATTCATCCGTAGAAATCCAACCTTCTGTTACAGCTTTATTTCTTAAATCAAATTGAGAACCAAAGAGAAACCCAAAAGTAGGACCAGTAGAAGAGCCTCTATAACTTCCTACTCCAAAGAAACTAGGTTCGGGCAAAAATCCAGGTAATATTGTTCCTTTATTTTCATTTACTTGAACCTGACCTCTTTTTATGCTTCCTAAAACCATCCATAAATAATCGGTAGGTTTTAATTTGTTCTTTAAGTTATATTTTTTAAACGTTTTAGGTTTTTTCAATGTAAAATTAGCTTCGTATGCTTGATTTAAGGAATCTATTTCTCTTTGTCGTTTTTGTTTTCTTTCTTCAAAATTATTATATCCTGTAAAGTAACTGTATAGTTTATTAAAATCTGCATTCCCAATAACAGTTATTGTTTGGGAATTCTGAGCTGTATTACCTAAACTTCTGCTTAATTGGGTATTAGGATCTATATAATTGGTTAAAGAGTTTGAATTTGCCTGCCAATCATATTGCCCTGTATATCCTAATTCCACAGACGTAAAGTCCATATAAGGTAAAAAATGCACAGGAACTTTATAATTAGCCTGAAACTTTTGATTATAATTTATGGGTCTTCCTGATTTAAAAAGCCCGTCCCAAATCATTCCATCATCTGCTATTCCATTTCCCGGATCATCCAAAATTGTTCGAGTTGCTGTAGTAAAATCAAGTTTTAAAGAACGTGTTAGATTAAAACCTATATTATATTGCCATCCAAATAAGAAATTATTTGCATAGGTAGGGAAATAACTACTCGGATTTCCATTTATATATGCTTCTACATCTCTATATTGAAATTCATTATATGTTCTGGCTATTTCTGTTCTAAATGATAATTTTGTAGGTATTGGATTAAAGTTAATTTCTTTAAGTAGTTTTAAATACTTAGCAAATCTGCTCGTATCTTGTGCTGCAGGCCAACCATTAAATGGTTGATAAAATTTACCCTTAGGAGTAAAATTATAATCTAATGAGGCTTGTAAATTTTGTTTAATACTATATGAAGTATAAATATCTCTATAATAATCATCTGAATAAGCAAAAGAAACAGATAAGTTTTCTATATCATAAAAACTAGGTTTTTTATTGGTTGTTCTATCCTTTCTTAAATTAGTTACCGCAAAATTCTTTTGAGAGGAATAGGTCCTAACTATTTTTTTTAATTCATTTTTTCTCGGATCATTCTTAAATTTTACATCATTATCTAAAGGATTATACTTAGGATCTATGAAAGTTTCTGAAATTCCTACACTTACCGGAATTTTTATCCCCCAATTTTCTGGCAATACTTTGTCTACATTTACAGAAGTACTTACCATGTATTGTTTAGTCTCATCCTGACTTCTTTCACTAGGTTTACTATCTAAGGCTCCAAAACCCACTGACTTATAGGTTCCGGAAGCTGTAACCTCTGCAAAATCTGCTAAATTGAAACTTATGCTTGCATTGGCTGCATAACCACCGTCATTATCAATATCTGTCAGACGTAATTCATTTAACCAAAGTATTATATTTTTTTTAGCTCCTGTTAGATTATCTGTATTTCTTACCCCCATCATAATGGAAGAAACATTTCCTATTGAAGGTCTTCCTTTTACATAAATAATTTTATTAGGATCTCCTGTTACATTACTTCTATATCTAATATCACTATTATAAGAATTGAGCTTATCTTTTTCATTTTTAGCAGCTACTAAATCTTTAAGATCTAATTCTACAAAATTCTCAATTGGCCAAATGTCTAAAGGTGATTTTGCTGTATTGGAAGTATATTTTAAAGGTATTTCATATTCATAATAATTATCTGATAAATCACTTCCTATTCTTATGAAAAATTTTGCGTTTTCATCTAATTTATTATCTGATGGATTTTGAAGATTTTCAGCATGAACAAACATTTTCATTTTTTTATATCTTCTCATATCTAAATGTATGTTCTTATAAATACCCCGCGGATCTTTATTATCTAAATCAGTGATCTCTAATTTTAAAGAAGATTCATTCTGCATTTGTGTTCCTGTAGTATTTCCTAATATTTCTCTAGAAATTCCCGGAGGCAATACATAAGGAGGATTTGAAGTCGAATTTTCTTCTAAATTTACTGCACTTAATGCTATATTATTCACAGGAGTTAAGGGAGTTCCTCCCTCATTGGTATCCTTTCCCGTGATTTGTAACGGAGAAATATTTCTTTCATATTTCCTCCAGTCACTTCTTACTAAATCGAAAGTTGCAAAACGAAGGGTAGCAGTATTTGTAAACCCTCTCATCAACATACGTATATATCGTACATTATTTAAAATTTCAGTCTTACCTTTACCCGCTTCAAAACTGGAAACAGGAATTCTGACTAAATACCAGGTCGTATTTTCTTTTTTTCCATTGGGAAGAGATACTTCTACTTTTTTTCTATCAGCAATATATGAATTTGTAGAGTTTTGTAATTCGGTATTGGTTAAAGATAATCGGTATTGGTTATAATTTTCTGTTTCGTCTAAGTTATAATCTTTATTTAAATCTTCTGAATCAGGTACAGCCGAAGATGCATCTAATGAATTGGATGGTGAATTACCTTCCAAATTTCTATAATATTTGTAACGGTCTATAATTGAACCTTTACTGGAGGTTGAATCCCATCCTTTGTTCAAATAAAATACAAAATCATCTGCCGAAGGGTCTGTTTCTCCTGTAATAGGATTTACTAAATTAGGTAAGTCATTTATGTTTAAATAGGATCCAAAATGCATAATTTCATCTATGCTAGACAATCCATCATATCCTATATCTTGCTTTCTTCGTGCTTCTCCCTCAGTATCAAAGGCATATACTAAGGGATAATTTTTAGGTTGATATCCCCATATAGTAGAGGTCAATTCTGATTTATTCTCAGTGATTCCATTTTCATACAGTAATTGCCCATCTTTTAATACATCTTCTGAAACATTTCCTAATTGAATAATCAATTCGGGATTATTACCTAATGGATTGGAACTAGGAGAAGAACTATCTGCATAAGGGTCCATCATCCAAAATTCTAAATATTCTATATTAGCCTCTACAAAATTGGTAACTGTAATAGGTCTCATAAGCCCTCCCCAACGCTTGTTTATCTCGAAAGAAGGTGAGTTTTCATTTACATTGAAGTTATAAGGTCCTCTTTCTTGAGGATAGAAAGATACATCAAAAGTATTCATAAATACTTGTTCTCCTGCAATATAATCTTTATTTGGAAATAATTCTTTATATTCTACTCTTCTTTGTAAGTGACGGGATAATGTATTGTTGTCTATGCCTGAAGGTTTTCCCCCTCCTATACCAAAAAAACGTGGATCAATATTATACCAACTTGTTAATCCTCTTCCATAGCCATTTTGCAAAGGATCATTTGTTGCTGGTTTAATATCAAAATCCCCATATAACTCAGGTCTACTTGCAATCCCCCAATAATTGGGATCTTTTAAGCTTATTTTAGAAGCTGTGGTTTCGAAATCATCAATATAAGATTCATCATTAATCGTTTTATTTTGTCCTGGGATTAAAGCTGCTCCTTCTATCTTTAAACTCAGATTGGATTCAGCCTCTGTTTTTATTCCAGGTATCCAGTTTGCTAGCTTTGTCAGAAAAGGAGCTTGTTTATTTAACATCATATTGAACCCCACCATTGAATTATTTACCGGTTCGGACCCATATTGAACTTTTTGGGTTAAAGGTCTTTCTTTATAATTTAAAAATGTAGCCCCAACCACAAATTCTTCACTAAATTTGTGCTCTACATTTAAACCCATAAATCTTTTTTTCTGCATGTTAAAAGCAAACTGATTTTCAAGACTTATATTGATAGGTACTCCTGAACTTTTATAAGTTTCATTAATAATAGTCACCATTCCCATTTGGTAATCTACTATATAATCTACACCTTCCATTAAAGTCTGTCCATTAGCTGTTACTTTTACAGACCCTTTGGGTACATTAAATGCTCCCAAGGAAATTCCGTTACCTATGGTTCCTTTAAACCTACCTTCAATAATATATCTATCAGATAAGGGATTAGAAGTTACTTGAATACTATTTTTTAAATTTTTATATAAATCTCTGAATATATACTGATTAGCTACAGATTTACTTGCTAAATACTCACCAAAAGGTTCTACCTTTGTAAATATTAATTTACCTTTTTCCGGATTTATAGTAATTCCATCTACAAAGTCAAAAATTCCATCTCCTTTACCTGATGGTGAGACATCATTATTTTGATTTAATCTATCCCAGTTTAGGACTTGTATTAATGATCTGTCTTTTACATTCGGATCTGGTAAATAATTAATTTTTCCTTGTGAGGGATCTTGATACATTACATTTAATACAAAATCTTCAGAGTTTATTTGAGATCCTTCGATAGAATAAATGTTTTTCATCATTAAATCCCACATTGGCGAAGTGGTGGAAACTATTTCATTGGGTTTTAAAAGCTTAACTATTAAAACATTAGATCTATCATTGGAAAATTCTCCAACTTTATATATTGTCCCGGGAGTTTTGGAATCTGTATATTGAAATGCAACTGCAAGTAATTGATCGTTATTAAGTTTCTGATTTAAAGATATATACCCTAATTGGGAATTAAAAGAATATTCTGATTCTGCTAATTTTTTTACTCTTTTATGGGCTGCAAAATTTTGTCCACTTAAATAATTTTCTTCATTATTAGAAGTAGTACTAGTTATACTGGGTAATGATACTCCATTAACTGCATTGTAAACAGTCGATGATTCTCTTACTACGTTACCTAAGCCATCTACTGCTGCATATACACTTTTAGATGTTGGGTTTGATAAATCTACTTTATTATTATTGTCCGGTCGCGTTGTATATCCTTTTGCTTCACCTAGATCTCTTAAAGCAAGTATAGGCCGCTGATCCTGTAGATTTGAGTTTCCTAAATCTATCCTCCATACTTCCAACCGTGTTATATTGATAGTAGAATTTATTACCGGATAATTTTCTACTGCATTATCATAATTATTTCTGAAATAGTGTGCAAGAAAATAATGTTGATTATCTTCATAATCTGCAACTTTTAATTTATAAGTATTTACAATTCCTCCACCCTGTACAGTAATATTCCTTGCTTCGGATTGTTGTTCTGAAAAGACTGTAGTTAAATATGTTTTTCCAAATTGAAATTCACCTTTTATACCAAAAAGAGATTGAGCTCCTGTAATTAAACTAGTACTTAGTGGCATACTAACATTTCCAAACTCAATACTCTTTATTATATTATCTTCTCCTCCTGTTGCCTCTTGGTTACCTCCGCTTAAATCTATTCCTCCAGGTTTCCAAGCAAGTTTAATTTTATTTTCAAAGTCAAAACCTGCTTGAGTATCATAATTTACCCCTAGCTGAATATTTTTTCCAACACTTCCCATAAGGCTCATCTGTATTCTCTGACGTAAATCTATGGTAAAGTTTTTTCTATTTTGAGGTAAAATTTGCGGATTATCAATTTTCTGATATAAAATACCTAAATCAAATGAAGCAAACCCAGAAGGTTTCATTTCGATTCTATTCCCTCCAAAAATTTTTTCAAAAACTTTTGAATTTATTGTTACACCAGGAATAAAACTTTTATTTTCTTTAGTAGCATCTGATTTTTTCTTATTTGTTTCTTCTTGTAATCTGGATTTTTCTCTGTAATATTCATCAAATTTTTTTTGTAACACATATTTTGTATAGTCATCTGCTGTCATAGTTATAGGGGTTCCTACCACTACCCCGCCTACTTTAGGATACAAAATATAAGTTCCTGTTTTATAATCATAATATGCTTCATATTTAACAGGATCATCTAGGGTCAACCCTTGCTCTTCTTTATTTTCCTGTGCTAATAATATATTATTTCCAAAAATAAATATAAATATAAGCAGTAAACAAATATGAATTTTCTTCAATTTTACAAAAGTTTATAGTTTTTTAAGAACTTCTTTAACTATGAGCTCTACTTCTATTTCAGGGTTGGAATCCAAAATTTTATCAACTATTTTTTCTGTAATTTTTTTGGATATACCTAAAACCTCTAATGCTCTTAACGCTTCATTTTTATTTTTATTATTTAAATTTTCATCTAATATTTCTGAAATATTAAAAGAAGTGATTAATTTATCTCTCAAATCAATAATAATTCTTTGCGCTGTTTTAGCTCCTATGCCTTTTATTTTTTGTAAAGAAACATTATCTCCATTTTGAATTGCTGATAAAATTTCTGAAACTGACATAGAAGATAACATCATAATTGCAGAAGCAGGACCTACCCCATTAACGCTTATCAAAAAATTAAATAAGTTTCTTTCTACTTTAGTTGAAAAGCCAAACAACAAATGAGCATCTTCTCTTATTATTTCCTGTACGAATAAAAGAGTTTGTTTTAATTTCTGGATGTCAGTATAAGTTTGAATACTTATGGTTGCAAAATATCCAACTCCGTTGCATTCTATAACAACGCTAGAAGGTGAAATTTCAAAAATGATTCCAGACAGATGATTAATCATTATTACAAAAGTTTAGATATAAGAAGTTATCTTATTATTTCCTTATTTGAGCATCTAATACTGCAATAGTTGCTATACTTATAATTTCTTCTACGCTTGAGCGCATGCTCATAATATGAATGGGCTGGCTTAATCCCATTAATACAGGACCTATTACCTGAGCATATTTTAATCCTTTAACTAGTTTATAGCTTAAATTAGCAGAAGTTAGATCCGGAAAAATTAAAATATTTGCTGTTTTATTTCCAATTTTAGAAAATGGAAATGCATTTAATAATTCTTCATCTAAAGCAAAATCTGGTTGCATTTCTCCATCAACTATTAAATTAGGTTCCGTTTCATGTAAAATTTCTACAGCTTTAGCTACTTTTTTTGAAATGGGTGAACAATTAGAAAAATTTTCATAGGATAATAAAGCGACTCTTGGTTTAATAGCTAAAGCTTTAGCTAATTTAGCCGTAAGCTGGGTAATCTCAACTAAATCTTCTGAATTAGGTTCTACATTAATAGATGTATCTGCTATGAATATAGGACCTTTCTTTGTTATTAAAATCATAGATGATGCAACCTTTTTAGAATCTTTATCTTTGTCAATGACTTCTAAAATTGGCTGCAAGGAACTTTTATAACTTTTTGAAAAACCTGTAAGTAATGCATCTGCATCACCCATTTCTACAGCTAAAGGACCATAATAATCTCTACTTTTCAATAATCTATTAGCATGATAGATAGAGCTTATTCCATTCCTTTGTCTTTTATTATAAAGGTATTGAGCATATTTTTCAAATTTTTCCTTATTTTCTATATCATCCATATCGAGAATAGGAAGATCAAATTCTAAGTTATATTCTTTTTTAGTAGCTTCTATTTTAGATCTTTTCCCTAATAATATGGGCTTAGCAATACCTTCTTCTGCAAGGATTTGAGCAGCTTTCAAAACATTATATTCTTCAGCATTATTTAATAATAATTTTTTCGGATTTGCTTTAGCACGGGTTTGCATCAATCTCATTAATTTTTGATCTGCACCTTCCATTCTATCTAACAATTCTTCTTCATATGCTTTCCAATCAGTAATTTGTTTTTGAGCAACTCCAGTTTCCATAGCTGCTTTAGCTACAGCCATTGAAACCCTTGTTATTAATCGATTATCAAAAGGTTTAGGAATAATATAATCTCTTCCAAATTTCATATTCTTTACATTATAAGCCAAGCTCACTTGTTCCGGAACGCTTTCTTTTGCTAAATCGGCTAATGCTCTTACAGCAGCCAACTGCATTTCTGAATTTATATCTTTTGCCCTAACATCCAATGCTCCTCTAAAAATGTATGGAAAACCTAATACATTATTTACCTGATTAGGATAATCACTTCTACCTGTAGCCATAATGACATCTTTCCGAGTCTTAATTGCTAAATTATAATCAATTTCCGGTGTTGGATTAGCCATCGCAAAAACAATTGGATTAGCGTTCATGGACATCAACATAGCCGGTGAAACTATATTTCCTTTAGAAAGACCAATAAACACATCACTGTCTTTCATCGCATCTTCCAATGTTCGATCAGATGTTTCTACTGCAAACTCTTTTTTTTCCTCATTTATATCTGTTCTTCCTTTATAAATAACTCCTTTACTATCGCACATTAAAATATTTTCAGGACTAGCCCCTAAAGCTTTATATAAGCGAGTACATGAAATGGCAGCTGCTCCTGCTCCGCTAACAACTATTTTTACCTTTGATATATCTTTAGAAGATAATTCTAATGCATTTAAAAGTGCTGCTGCAGAAATAATTGCTGTTCCATGTTGGTCATCATGCATTACCGGAATGTCTAGCTCAGCTTTTAATCTTTTCTCTATTTCAAAAGCTTCCGGAGCTTTAATATCTTCTAAATTAATTCCTCCAAATGTAGGAGCTATAGATTTTACAATTTCAATAAATTTATTTGGATCTGTTTCATTTACTTCTATATCAAAAACATTTATTCCTGCAAATATTTTAAATAAAAGTCCTTTTCCTTCCATAACCGGTTTAGATGCTTCTGCACCTATATTTCCCAAACCTAGAACTGCTGTTCCGTTAGAAATTACGGCCACTAAATTTCCTTTAGAAGTATATTTATAACTATCTGCCGGTTTTTTATTAATTTCTATGCAAGGCTCTGCTACGCCTGGTGAATATGCTAAAGATAAATCTCTTTGCGTAGAATGGGGTTTAGTGGGTATAACTTCAATTTTTCCTTCTGGTTTTGAACTATGATATTCTAGAGCTTCTTTTATTAAATTTTTTTCTTTTGACATAATTATGAAATTAAACTTACAAAAATATATATTTTTATTTTATTTTTACGAAAAATAATCCTTTTCCTAAAGGATTTAGATATATAATTTATTTTCAAATTATTAAAATCTCTATTTCTTTTTTTAATTAATTTAAATAAAAATATGATAATTCTTTATACATTAAAAACTTAAGTATCCTGAAAATATGAAAGAATAAATTATGTATTTTAGCAATTTGAATGTAATTAATTTATGAATACTCTTGAAAATTGTGTACAAAAGTTAAAACCAAAAAATTTTTCTTTTCCTGTAAAAGATATTTTAACTGAATCTTTTCAAATTTGGTCTAAAATTCTATTTTTAGGAATATTTTCCATGTTGTTTACATTTAGTTTAATTTCTTTAGGAATGTTACTTTGTAATAATTATTGGAACATCTCTTCAATAGATAATGAATTTTTAATAGCTTTAAAAAATATTCCATTAAAAAACACTTATTATAATAATATTAATTCTTCAAAAGAGATATGGAATATTTATTACAATTATTTCTCAAATCCTTATATAATAATTAGATTCCTTATCTTATTAGTTATAAAAATATTAATTTCTCCTTTATATTCCGGAGTTATATATTGCGCTTATAAATATGATAATTTTGGAAAAGCCTCTTTTAATGATCTTATATCTGGGTTTGAAGGTAAAAGATTTTTAAATTTAATTGTATTAAATACCATATACCTTATAATTATGATTTGCAGTATTATTTTTATGTATATTCCTATGATATTTTTTGCTCCCGCTTTTACATTAGCAGGAGCTTTTGTTGCTATACATAATATATCTGCATTTAAAGCTATTAAGTATAGTACAAAAATTGCTTATATTAATTTTGGGAAAATGTTTTTCCTTACTTTTATTATTTTTTTAACAGGAAATTTCTTAGGAACCCTTCTTATGAGTATATACGCTTTTATATTTACGATTCCTTTTTCTTTAGTTATAATTTATATTATTTACAAAAAAATAATAGGATACAATTTTTTTTATAAATCCTCTGCGGAAGCGAATGAAAAATGATTATTAAATAATATCATGTTAAAAAAAAGTAAAATAAAACTCTATATATTCATTCGGAAATTTCGTTATCAGAATCCACAAATTTTTATATACCTAACAAGTACTCTCATAGGAATTATAGGAGGTATAAGTGCCGTTGTTATTAAAAATATGGTTACACTAACGGAAGAACTAGTATATCATAACAGTAAAATTCGTTTTAATTATTGGACAATTTTTTTTCCGGCTATAGGAATTCTATTAACTATACTTTTTATAAAATATTTTGTAAAAAATGATATTAGCCACGGAGTAGCAAAAGTTTTATATGCAATTTCAAAAAATAGAAGTAAAATTGAAAAACAGAATACATACAGTTCTATAATTTCCAGTAGTTTAACCGTGGGGTTTGGAGGGTCTGTAGGATTAGAAGCTCCTATAGTTTATACAGGTGCTGCAATAGGTTCTAATATTGCTCAGCAATTAAACCTTACACTTAAATTAAGAACTCTTTTTATTGCCTGTGGCTGTTCAGCAGCTATTGCAGGAATCTTCAAAGCTCCCATTGCTGCCATCATTTTTTCTTTAGAAGTAATTATGCTTGATTTAAGTATGTGGTCTTTAATACCCATTTTAATATCATCAACTACAGGAGCATTAATATCTTATTTTTTTATGGGAGATAAAATATCTTTTTATTTTGCAGTTTTCGAACCATTTGACAAAACTAAAATTCCATTTTATATAGTTTTAGGAATATTTTGCGGTTTGTTTTCTTTATATTTTGTAAAAATTAACCGGGTAATTGAAAAAAAACTATCAGAACAAAAAAATATTTATTTCAAGGCTTGTTTAGGGGGGCTTGGTTTAGGTATTTTGATTTTTATATTGCCTCCTTTATTCGGAGAGGGTTATGTAGGATTACAACACCTTATGGGAAATTATCCCAATACAATTATGAGTAATTCTATATTTTTCAGTTTAGATGATAATTCCTTTTCCTTAATTTGTTTCTTATTAATTTTATTATTTATTAAAGTCATAGCGAGCAGTTTAACCACTGCTTCCGGGGGAATAGGTGGCGTTTTTGCCCCAGCATTATTTACAGGAGGAATTTTAGGTTACATTTTTGCAAAAATCATAAATTTACTTCAGTGGTTTAAACTTTCCGAACATAACTTTACTTTGGTAGGTATGGCTGGCGTTATGTCAGGAATTATGCATGCTCCTTTTACCTCGATTTTTTTGATTGCAGAAATAACCGGAGGTTATACTCTATTATTTCCTCTCATTGTTGTCTCTACTATTGCATATTTAGTAAAATATAAATTCGACAAATATTCTGTATATACCTACTCTTTAAGGAAAAATAATCAACTCATCACCCATAATAAAGATAAAGAAGCTATAAGAAGATTAAATATTTATGATTTGATAGATCAAAGTTTTACAACTATTCCACTTACTCTTACTTTGAGCGAATTAGTAAAAACCGTTTTACCTAATTCTAATAAAAATCTATTTGTAGTAGAAAAAAACACCGGAGAATTTGTAGGAATTATACAAATAGATGATATTTTAGATATTTTATTAGATAAATCTAAATATGAAAATCTACGTGTAGCAGATTTGGTGATTCCTCCTCCGGCAACTATATCTCTTAATCAGGATAATGAGTCAATATTTAAAGTTTTTGATAAAACGGATGCTTGGTATCTTCCAGTTATAGATAATTCTAAATATTTAGGAATGCTTTCTAAATCTAAATTGCTCCAAAAATACCGCAAACTAATTGTAGATTTTTCTGAAGATTAATTTTTTAATTTATAATGAAAATTCTTAAATAAAACCAAGCTGTATCTGAAAATTAAATAAATCTGATATAAAATATTGAGATATTATATACTTTTAAAAATAGAATTGGAGAATTTCAATACCTACATTTACCATTTTTAAGTAAGGTTTAAAAAAATATTTCGAAAATTCGCCTAAGGAACATAGTTATAATATCAATTCTTAGATTTAAAAGTTCAGGATAAAAAATAAAATCTTAAAAATAATCTTATTCCCGAGTATAACCTTAATTTTGTTGAAAATAAAAACAGAAATATGGAAAAAGTATTTTTAATCCTAATGACATGTGTATACTGTTCAATACAGGCACAAAATTTTACATTAAAGAGCAAGACTATCCAGGGACAAGCAGAAAATAACCTAATGTTTAACGGAATGGGATGTAATGGAAAAAATATTTCACCCCAGTTATCTTGGGAAAATATTCCTCTAAATACACAAAGTTTTGCAATAACCATCTACGACCCTGATGCTCCTACCGGAAGCGGATGGTGGCATTGGATTGTGTTTAATATTCCATCTAAAATAAAGGAATTGAAAGCAAATGCAGGAGATATTTCAAGCCATCTTGCTCCAACTGAGGCTATCCAAAGTAAAACAGACTTTGGCACCTATGGTTTTGGGGGACCTTGCCCGCCAATAGGAGATCATCCACATCAATACATTATTACTGTATATGCTTTAAATATTCCACACTTAGATTTAGATAAAGATGCCTCACCTGCTTTAGTCGGATTCTATTTACAGCAACATACCATAAAAAAAGCTTCTTTAATTTTTTATTCTCAGAGATAAATATCCTCATAAATCCGGTAATAATTTATTCATTTTCTACTTACCGGATTTTTAAACTTCTTGTGAATACAAAGCTCTTAATACCCAATATCTAAAGTCAGAATCTAAAGTGAATGAGTAAAAAACAAGTTCATTTAAGGCTAAAACCATATTCTCTTCTTTTTTCTCGAAAATTCCCATCCTCATTCCTTCTCTATTAACCATAATACCAAACCTTCCTAATATTCTATGAATATTTTCTTTACTGACGGATTCAAAAATAAGTACATCTCCATTTTTATAAGTAAATCCTTCCGGAAAATTTTGAGAATTATCAACTTCTATAGCTAAGAGATTAAATGGCGAACTATTAGGTATACTAATTTTAGGCAAAGTCTCTAAAAATTCAGGTTCAAGAAAATTACTGATATAATCATTAAAATTTACTGAAGAAACATACGGAATCTCTACAAACCTATCCTTTTTCTTCAATTTTTCCATATCCAGTACTAAGCTGGTATCAAAATGCAATAATTCATTTACAGATAAATCTTTTAAAATAAAATCATTTAATGGAATGCCAAAATATTTAGCAATATTAACAATAATTTCGATTTTAGGTTCTGCCCTCAATTCCTCATAAGAACTGATATTTCCCCTTGTAAGACTAAATATATCTGCAAATGCTTGCTGGCTTAAACCTTTAACGCTTCTAATTTTTTTTATATTCCTTCCTACTTTGCTCATAAAAATGCTAAATTTTTTTGCAATTAAAAAATATTTAGCTATATTTGCTAAAACTATTAGCAAATATATTACATATATTTGAGATAACTAAAACTCACTCGCATGTATTTCAAAAAAATAGAAAATTTCATTTCCGAACTGGGACATACAATTTCCTATAAAGATGAAAAACAAAGTATATTTTGTATTGAAAATGAAGAAGATGGCATTAAAAACCTCATAATAGGAATTGCTCCACCTATAGTCGTTTTAGAACAATACATATTCACCTTACATAACGACGATAAAGAAATATTAAAATCTTTATTACAAAAAAACAGAGATATAGTGCATGGTGCTTTTGTTTTGGATGAAACCGGAAAAAAAGTGATTTTTCGGTATACTCTGCAAATTGAGCATCTGGACATTAATGAATTAGAAGGAGCTTTAAACTCTTTAGGTCTTTTACTAAGTGAATATTATGAACAAATACTAGAATTTTCAAAAAAATAAAAAAAATTATTATGAATATCTTTAAACGACTTTTACGAATAGGAACAGCAGAAATACATTCTGTTGTAGACAAAATGGAAGATCCTATAAGAATGACTGAACAAGGAATTAGAGAAATGAAAGAAGATTTGGAAAAAAGTCTGGAAGCTCTTGCCCAAGTAAAAGCCCTTGCAATACGGGCAAAAAATGATATCATAAAAAAATCTTCTGATGCTGAAGATTATGAAAATAAAGCGTTTCTACTCATGTCAAAAGCTCAAAAAGGCGAGTTGGATGCAATACAAGCAGAAAAATTAGCTAAAGAAGCCCTTTCTCTTAAAGCTCATCTACTTTCTGAAGTAGAAATTCTCAATGGTGAGAAAATTCAGCATGAAAATGCTGTTGATGAAATGCAAAAAAATGTTGAAATATTAAAATTTAATATCAACAAGTGGGAAAACGAATTACGCATTTTAAGAGCCCGTGTAAAAGTAAGTAAAGCTACAAAAGAAGTAAATAAACAACTTGCTCAAATTGATAACAACAGCACCATCAGTATGTTAGAAAAAATGAAAGAAAAAGTTACAGAAGAAGAAGCCTTAGCAGAAGCTTACGGAGAATTGGCTAACCAAAATATTTCTATTGATGAAGAAATAGACCGTGCTATAGGCAAAGACTCTTTAAAAGTAAACAATGATTTAGATAACATAAAAAAAAGGTTAGGGATGGAATAAATCCGAATTCAAAACCAACTTTATAATCTAAAACTAACCTTGTCATGACTGAATTGCTACATTCTTTTTTCTACCCTTTATCTAATGCCATCATGAGTGGTTTTATGATAGTTATACTTATCTACTGGCTGTTCTCTTTTCTTGGAATAGGATTAGGTGAATTGGATTTTGGGACAGATTTCGGGACAGATATAGACTCGGATATTGATGTAGATACTCATGTAGAAACAGACACCCAGCCGGATACAAATTATCATGGAAAAGCTTCTTCTTATCCAGAATTAGACGACAACCATGTTACACATGAAAATGAAGGAGACGGCCTATTTATACGTTTTTTAAAATTCATGAATGTCGGAAAAGTTCCTTTTATGCTAATTTTATCTACTTTAAAATTTTTTACCTGGGTAGGTTCTTTAATTACCACTCAATTTACCCCCGTAGGAAACTGGGGCTGGAAATCGGTTTTTATTTTAATTCCTTGTTTTATTGTCGGAGCAGTTCTTACTAAATATGCGACCAACCCACTGGCACGTTTTCTTTCCAAAACCGGATACCAAGGTGAAGAAAGAACCGAATTTCTTGGAAGATCCGGTCGAATGATATCTACTATTTCTAAAGATAAGATAGGAAGTGCAGAATTTATTATTGAAAAAAATCCGATACGTCTCAACGTAATCAGCCAAAGCGGTGAGGAAATTAAATATGGAGAATCAGTAATGATTACAGATGAAACTCAAGATAAAAAATTTTATTACGTTACCAAAGAAGTTACTATTGATCAAAATTAATCATATAAATATCAACATTTAAAAACATTTAATATTATGGAAATAGGAGGCATAATCGCTGTCATTGTCGGAACTTTTATGTTCATTATTTTATTATCTTTAGCCATACTCGCATCATTTTACAAAAAAATTCCTCAGGGAAAAGCCATTGTAAGAACCGGGGTTGGAGGAACGAAAGTAGCCTTTAATAAAGGAATTTATGTGATCCCTGTCTTGCACAAAATGGAAATTATGGATATTTCCGTTAAAAAATTACAAATTGAAAGGATGGAACAAGACGGATTAATCTGTAAAGATAACATCCGGGCTGATATAAAAGTAGCCTTTTTCATTCGGGTAAACAAATCGGTAGACGATGTCATTAACGTAGCTCAGACCTTGGGCTGTGAAAGAGCCAGTGATGTGGCTACTTTAAGAAATATTTTTGAAGCGAAATTTTCAGAAGCATTAAAAACCGTAGGTAAAAAATTTGAATTTATTGAACTTTATGAAGCCCGCCGCGAATTTAGAGATGAAATTCTTAATATTATTGGTACCGATCTTAACGGCTACAATTTAGATGACTGTGCCATTGATTATCTGGAACAAACCAATTTGAATTTTCTAGATCCTCAAAACATCTTGGATTCTGAAGGAATTAAAAAAATTACCGAGTTAACCGCAAATCAAAATATCAATGCCAACCTAATTCGAAGAGATGAGCAAAAAACCATAAAAAAACAAGACGTAGAAGCCCGTGAAGCCATTCTTGAATTAGAAAGACAATTAGCTGAAAAGGAAGAAAAACAAAAAAGAGAAGTAGATAACATTAAAGCAAGAGAAGAAGCTGAAATACTAAAAGTACGCGAAGAAGAAAGGTTAAAGGCTGAAACCGTACGTATTACTACCGAAGAAAGTTTGGCTGTACAAGAAGAAAACAAACTCCGTCAAATTATTATTGCCGCTAAAAACAAAGAGAGAACTAACGCGGTAGAAACAGAAAGAGTAGAAAAAGACCGAGCACTCGAACAAACCGAAAGAGAAAGAATTGTTACCCTTGCTCAAATTAATAAAGAAAAAGTAGTAGAAGAAGAAAAGAAAAATATTCAGGATGTAATCCGAGAAAGAGTACAATTGGAAAAAGGTGTGGTTGAGGAACAACAAAATGTGAAAGACATAGAAGTATTACGTGAAGTAGAACGTCAGAAACAAGCAGGTATTACCTTAGCAAGCCAACAGGCAGAAGAAAAATTAATTAAAACTGTAAAAGAAGCAGAAGCATTAAAACAAGCAGAGGAACAAAAAGCCCAACAATTACTTATTGATGCTGAAGCCCAAAAAGAAGCTGCGGTTAAAAACGCTGAAGCCAGAAAAACCTTAGCCGATGCACAGGCACGAGAAGATGCTACCTTAGGTTTAGCTGAAGCAGAAGTAATTAAAGCCAAAGCAGAGGCAGATGAACAAAAAGGAGTTGTAGAAGCTAACATTATAGAGAAAAAAGCCAAAGCGGAAGCTATCAGCATTGAATTAAAAGCAGAAGCTAAGCGAAAAGAAGGCTTAGTGGAAGCAGAAGTAACCCGCGAAAAAGCTTTGGCATCTGCAGAAGGAGAAGCTAGCATTATTGAAAAAACCTCTGTGGCCGAAGCTACCGGTATTCAGGCAAAAGCCGATGCCAAACGTAAAGAAGGTTTAGCAGAAGCAGATGTCATTAAACAAAAAGCTCTATCTGAAGCAGAAGGAATTCATGAAAAAGCCGAGGCTATGAAAAAATTGGATGGAGTGGGAAAAGACCATGAAGAGTTTAAGCTGAAATTACAAAAAAACAAAGAGGTAGAACTGGCTCAAATTCAAATACAAAAAGAAATTGCTCAAGCGCAAGCATCTGTATTATCCGAAGCTATGAAGTCTGCTAAAATTGACATCGTAGGAGGAGAATCTACTTTCTTTGAAAATATAATTAATCAGATTTCAAGAGCCAAAGGATTCGATAAACTGGTTAATGAAAGTGAGACTATAACAGAAATTAAAGAGGCTTTACTTGGAAATGGTGGAGAAGGCGATTTATATGAACGAATACGAAACTATGCCGATAAACTGAATATTTCTTCCGAAGATATCAAAAACCTGA
Source organism: Apibacter adventoris (assembly GCF_002964975.1). GTDB lineage: Bacteria > Bacteroidota > Bacteroidia > Flavobacteriales > Weeksellaceae > Apibacter > Apibacter adventoris. The sequence continues at coordinate 119,086 of NZ_PSZM01000045.1, forward strand.
GCATTGCTTCCCTTATATTCAAGATGCAACAAAATGCAGGAAGCGAAGACCAAAGCGTTTTAGCTAACTTATTTACCTTAGCTAAAACCCTGGGTATATCTAATAAAAAATTAAAATAACCAAATGAAAAATATCCTATTTATTTTGTGTATAGCTTTATGGGGCTATACATGTAAAGCTCAAATTATAAAAGAAGAATGCATAACTGTATATGACTCAGTTAGAGAGCGTAAAATACCCTTTGCTATATATTATGATACGTCTATACCCAGAGGTATAGTTATTTTTAATCACGGGTATACAAAAAATTATGGTGGAAGTTATAAATCTTACAAAAAACTCAATAAAAAAATTGCCTCTTTAGGTTACTATGTCATAAGCATTCAGCATGAATTGCCTACTGATGAATTACTCGCTATGGAAGGGAATTTATATCTAACCCGTATGCCTAACTGGAAGCGCGGAGTAGAAAATATAACTTTTATTCGGAAAGAACTCATGAAACTTAAACCCGAACTTCCCTGGAATAATTTAATTATTGCCGGACATTCCAATGGAGGAGACATGACCATGTTGTATGCCCGAGAGTATCCGGAACAAATCACCAAAGCTATTTCACTGGATAATCGCAGAATGCCAATACCCAGAACTTCCAAACCGGAAATCTATTACCTGAAAGCCTACGATTTCCCTGCGGATGAAGGAGTACTACCTACGCCTGAAGAAGAAAAGAAATTCGATATTCACATAATTAAATTTCCAACCATTAAGCATAATGGCATGGGAGATCAGGAATTGGTAATAGAATGTGTGGAAAATATATTGAAATAAATTATTATGGTAAACATACATGAAATACAAATTCTTTCAGAAGAATAATCGGAGAATATTAAAATGAAAAAACAAATTTAAATTCTCAATTTATTTAATTTCTATTCTTTTGTATTAAAGCAAAAGAATAGAAAGAATATTTAGCAAATATAAATAAACAATTTGTTTATCAAATTATGGCAGAATTAGAAGAAAATAAAAAAACGGATTCTCTAGATTCCGGTACTTATGAAATAATAAAAAAGAGACTTCAAAGCCAAAAAGAAGACCTCACGACACGTTTAGGAAAACTAAATAACGCCAGAAAAGAAGTTTTCAATTCTGTAGAATTTACTTTGGCGGCTAATCAGAGAATTACTACCGAAAATAACTGTACAGCCCGAGGGATCATTGCAGTAGGAGACCTTTGTTTGTTTGCCTATAATGTTCATTTTGGATTACGAACAGACATCCAATTAAGCGATGTTTTTAGTATCTATTCTTTTGATGCAGAACAAACTCATCAATTTATTCCTCAATCGTTAGATTTGATTAACGATGAAACCTTCATCAACGATTATAAAAACTTATATCAATACTACCGAGATTCTATATTTTCACGATTCCGAAGGACGGAAAATTATTTATATATGATTTTCCAAACCAGTAAGAATATAGATGATTTGAAAGCCTTTAAATGGTTGGTCAAAGACGATAAACTGATTTATCAGGACGATCGAAGCATTCATGAAGTTCAAAAAGCTCAACAATACGAATTTAAATGGATAAAAACCTCGCTAGACAACCGCAGGCTGGGAATACATCCTCACATCTCTATTCAGGATAAAGTTTTTATAGAAGCCATCAACGGTGATATTACCTTTAAAATTGAAGATAATACTGATACCGGAAAAGGGATTTATTCCGAAACCGTAGAAAACAAAGATCAACAACTAGATGATGCTGAATATTACTATGCCGATTTAGGAAATTTTATCCTTATACGGATTAAACCTTATCAGGAAAATTTCCGTGCCTTTATTTTCAATAATAAAACCAAGGAAGTTCTTAATATTCCAACCCTGAATGAAACAGGAATCTTACTACCCGACAATCAAGGAATTATATTTGCTAATGGCTATTATTTGCAAAGCGGAGAATATAAAATATTTGAAAGCGAATTAACAAATTTGGAATTTGTACGCCGAATACCCTCTGCCAATGGCGAAGATTATCTTTTCATTTTCTACCATAATGAAAAGAATATTTATGTACTCATGTCTTACAACATCATCAAACAACAAGTGGAAACTCCTATTATCTGTAATGGATTTACTCTGTTTAAAAACGGAAAACTTATCTATTTTCGTTCAGAAGAGGAAGCAGTAAAGCATCATGTAGTACAGATCTGGCAGACTCCGTATCAGTCAGAAATTGTTGAAAACCGAGAAAAAAAAGATAACGAACTTTATAAAATAGGTAACAAAGATATTGTCAAAGCTATGGCAGAATGTCAGGAAGTCATCAACCTTATAAGTAAAGAAGATTCTTATGAAGGATTATATGGCGATATTTCCAAAAAAGCTAATGATATAATCGATTCTTTTTTCTGGATTACAGATCCTTCTGCTTTTCAATTGTCAGAACCGTTAAAACAAATTAAATCTATAGCGGATACGGCGGTTGATGAATTTGAAAAAGTCCAACAACAAAGAAAAAATGCTTCACAGATACTTAATGAAATCACCGATAAAGTTGAGAAGCTTTTATTTAGCTTAAAAAACACTAAAGGTGATACCTTGGAAAATCTGGTGAAATTATTGGCTGAAAACCGAAAGTTACAAGGAGAAGTTACGGAAATGGGGAATGTAAAATATATAGATCTGGAAAAAATAGACAACTTAAAAGTTAAGTTGAATAAAAGTAATCACACGCTTTCAGACCAAACCGTTGAATTTCTTTTACTTGATGAGGCATTAGCTCCCTATGAAAACAAAGTACAAGATGAACATAAAAGAGTAGAAAAAGTTACTAAAGTAATAGACGGACAAAAAGTAGAAGAAAACTGTAAATTAGTATCTTCCGAACTGGAATTGCTGATAGATATACTTAATAGTTTAAAAATTGAAGATACTACCCAAACTACTAAAATTATTGAAAAAATCTCGGTAATTTTTGCTTCCCTAAATGAAGTTCGTACCCTGCTTAAACGAAAACTAGATTCTTTAAAAAGTAGTGAAGCCATAGCTGAATTTCATGCACAACTTACGTTGTTGGACCAAAGTATTATGAACTTTCTGGAACTATCCTCTTCTCCAGAAAAATGCGATGAATACTTTACAAAAGTAAGCGTACAAATTGAAGAAATGGAAAGTAAATTTGCAGATTTTGATGAATTTATTACCGAAATTGCCGATAAACGAGAAGAAGTAAGCAAAGCTTTTGATTCCAAAAAAGCACAACTCATAGAGCAAATTAACAAACGAACTACATCTTTAGAGCAAATTGGTCTTCGTATACTAAAAAATATTGAAACTAAAGCAGGTTCATTTAAGTCCAAAGAAGAAATACAGGCATTTTTCTCTACGGATTTGATGATTGATAAAGTACGAAAGCTTGCCTTAGAATTAAAAGAACTGGGAGATGTTTCCAAAGCTGAAAATCTGGAAAATAGTTTAAAAACATCTCTGGAAGATAGCCTTCGTGCCCTTAGGGACAAAAAAGATTTGTTTGTAGACGGTGATAATATCATAAGCCTAGGAAACTACAAATTTGCTGTAAACTTTCAGCCTTTGGATTTAACCATAGTCAGAAGAAACAATCTGCTTTATTACCACCTTACCGGTACCAGTTTCTTTTATGAAATAGAAGATGATACAATGTATAAGTATCGCACCCTTTGGGAGCAAGAAGTAGTTTCGGAAAATTCTAAAGTGTACCGAGCGGAATACTTAGCCTACCAAGCTTTTCAGGAAAGTTTGAAAAATAAAAATTTTGATCCTGAAAACTATATAAAACTAAAAACGGAACAGAGCTATGCAGAGTCCTATTTAAAAGGTGTACATGATTTTGATGCTTTGGAAATATATAAATCATTGCTCCAGCTTCATACAAATTTAAAAACCTTAACCTACTCTCCTTCCCTGCGTGCTGTAGCCCAATTATTCTGGAACAGCCTAACTGAAGAAGATACAGATAAGCTGAATAAACTTATCACCTCTGCGAGCTATGTGTTAAAAGTTTTTCCGGAATCCGAAAATTACAACTATGTCATTCAACGACTACAAGAAAAGTTTGAAAAATGGAATCGCTCATTTTCCGAATTGGAATTTTCATCTGAAATCCTTGCTGAATACTTGTTTAAGGAATTTTCAAAATCTCCGTTTTTTACTAAAAGTATTCAGGCCGATAGTCTTAAAAAAGAGTTTTTAAACTATCTGAAAGCTCAAAATGCAATTAGCATTTTTGAAGCTGATTGCAACGATGCTTCAATGGAACTGGCTGAACGGTTTTACCTGATACAAAACTGGTTGGTTTCTTATATCAATCTATCCGATACCTATTCGGCTTTTGATAAATATATTGAAGAAGCCTGTTGTTTACTTATGTTTGAAAAAGATAACGCTTATCCTATATTGGAATATCCGGATCACTTAACTATTGATACTTTAAAAGGAAGCCATCCGGTTATAGAAAAAAATCTTTATACACTCGATTACCATCAGTTTATACATAAACTGAAAATGTTTTCAGAAATCAGTGTTCCTGAATTTCAGGAATTTTCACAAGCCAAAGAACAGCTGCTAAATCAATACAAAAAAACTCTGAAACTCAATGAACTTCAGCCCAAAGTTCTGACTTCTTTCGTCAGAAATAAGCTGATTAATGAAGTGTATTTTCCACTGATCGGAGCTAACATGGCTAAACAAATCGGTGTTGCAGGCGACAATAAAAGAACTGCACGAATGGGGATGCTTTTGCTGGTTTCCCCTCCGGGTTACGGAAAAACCACACTGATGGAATATCTGGCTAAATCGCTGGGGTTAAATTTTGTAAAAATTAATGGTCCTACCATTGGTCACTCTATAACTTCTATAGATCCAAATGAGGCTAAAACCTCCGGAGCAAGGGAAGAACTGAAAAAAATTAACCTTTCTTTTGAAATGGCTGACAATGTTATGCTCTATCTGGACGATATTCAGCATTGTAGTGCCGAATTCCTTCAAAAATTCATTTCTCTGGCAGACGGACAAAGAAAAATGGACGGAACTTTTAACGGTGAGAGTAAAACCTATGACTTAAGGGGTAAACGTTTTTGTATTGTAATGGCCGGGAATCCATACACGGAAAGCGGAGAAAAATTCCAGATTCCGGATATGCTTGCCAACCGGTCAGATGTTTATAACCTCGGAGATGTTATTGGAAGTACCGAAAATCTGTTCAAACTTAGTTTACTGGAAAATTCCATTGCAGAAAATACCTATTTACAAAAGCTAAGCAGCCACAGTTTTGATGATTTCTATCAACTGATTTCTTATATAGAAACAGGAAATGAAGAATTATTGAATCTTGAAGGAAATTATTCTAATCAGGAAATTGAGGAGTTTATATCGGTATTGAAAAAATGTATGCAAGTACGTGAAGTGGTAATGAAAGTAAATCAGAATTATATCCAGAGTGCTGCCATGGATCATGCCTACCGTACGGAACCTGCTTTTAAATTACAGGGATCTTACCGGGATATGAATAAAATGGTAGGGAAAATTGTTCCATTGATGAATGAAGATGAGGTGCAGGAACTAATTATGACTCATTATGAAAACGAATCGCAGACTTTAACCTCTGATACGGAAGCTAATTTACTGAAATTGAAAGAGCTTATGAAGGTATTAACTCCTGAAGAGACCAAACGATGGACTTCTATTAAAGAGATTTTTGTTAAAAACAACAAACTCGGAACTTTAACTCAGGATAATCAGGTAGGACAGGTAATTGCCCAGTTAATGGACTTTAATGTAAATTTGGAAGGTATTGTTAAAACCTTAAATAAAAAAGAATAATATCTCTCTTATCAACATAGTTAAAACAAAAACATTTTCAAAATATTGTAAATGTTTTTTGTTTTATATTTATTATTTTTATCAATAAATAATTACTAAAAAAATACGCTCATGAATATGACTAAAAAAGCTTCAAGAAAAATAGGTTATTATTATATTACTATTAATGATCAAAGAAATCCTCACATATTAAAAGATGTTATTAATCATATTATGTCTAAAACCAAATCTGATCGAAAACAAACTAAGCCAGATAATAATGAAATATTTTATTTCATAGATTCTAAAAGCTATTTAGGAAACAATACAAATTGGCTAAACATCACCTTTAAAATTGGAGAAATAGGTTATAGACCTCCATTAATTGATATTAATACCTTAAGTGAAAGAAAAAATGGAAAAACTCCAACAGAAGGCGAAGGTAATAAAACTCACTTTAGTCTAAGAATTGATAATGATAAAATATGCATGTTAGCTGAAGAATTTAGATCAAATGTCAGTGTACCTCTTTTTTTGAGATATATTAATACTTATGCTAAAGAATTAAATTATTCACCTGAACTTCGCTTTGCATATGAAATATCTATAAAAACAAATTTTATGGAAGAATTAAAAAAATTTAACAGAGTTAACCAAATAGAAGTCTTTTATGATAGAAATATTTTAGGGTCCGAAGCATTCAATTTTTCTGTTGGACACCAAAGTGAAATTGGTTCTTTTAAAGCTATATTAAATGCAGATAGGAAACGAGATTTATATGAAATAGCAAAAAATATTGGTAACGATTTGATTGGACGTAGAACTAAAGTAAATAATTTTAGAATTAAAGGGAAAGATGTGCTTAATGGCGAAGTATCTATGGATTGGAATTTTATCAAACAACGAGAAACAATTAATACTAAAAAAGAAAAAGAAACAGGCGAAATCGTTTCTGATGATATTTTTGCCATCTTAAATAGCAAACTCCATAATTTTACGTAATTTGCATATAAATTATATGCATGTATACTGAATTTTTCATACCGATATTTAGTTATTTTAAAACCCTAAAGGGAAAAAGAGATGTTATAATATATGAATGGTTAATCCCCACTATATTAACTTGTTTTTATTTTTTTTATGGTAATAACTTCAATTCTTTAAAAGAACTAGCTGTAAACGTTCTATGTATTATGCTTGGTATTTCATTAGCTATTGTAACTCTATTAGTTACAGGTGGAATAAAAAATTTAGATGAAATCAAAAAATATGAATCAGATTCAATAATAAACGGAAAAAAAATTAGTTTATATAAATTATTAATGTTAAACTTTACATACTCAATCATTTTAGAATTAATTGTAATTTTAATGTGCATCTTAGGAACAGCTTTTCCCATTGATAACATATTACTAATTAAAATAAGTCATTCTATACTGTGTTTTTTTAATATTCATATTTTTCTCCTTACAATACGTAACATGACTAATTTATATTTAATTGTCACTAAGCAATAATATCCAGAAACTTTAATAATAAAGCCATTATGAGAGATAAAGTAGTTAATAAAAAAGATTGTGTACCTTTGGCTTAATAGGATGTAAAAAAAGGTTCCCAATAGTTAAAATATTTTCAGAAGTTTTTTTTTGGTTTATATCTTAAAAATCTGTCAGAACTGTCCTCAATAGATAATAATATTATTAGATTTATAGAACAAAAAAAGGCAAAGAAAAATTACAACTGACAGAAAATGTATAGAATAATCAGGACCTAATGTATATTTCTTTAGCTTATATTGTAAATAGCGAATGGAAAAATCGGAATCAATTTATTAACGGACAAAAAATTATTGGAAAATGAAAACCGGGAGTTTCAATAAAATGGACTGATACAAAAACGATATGTCAATATTAATAATTCCGCTATTTCCAAATCATAGCAGAAATTATATATTTATTTCCATCTTCATACTTATATTATGTATGTAAATTTAAATTCGATGGGTTTTATTTCTATTTTATTACCCAAATATGAACAAATATTCAGTACATTTATCTATAATAATATAAAAAGAATGGAGAACGAATTAAAAAAACTAGCCCGCCAGTTAAGTTGCCCTGAAGGAGAAAAGGGCAAAAAACTTGCTGAAAAAATGAATCTAAATAATTTACCAGTAATACTTAATGGATATTCTAATTTACAGATCCAAAATAATGATCATATTCTTGAATTGGGATACGGAAATGGTGGATTATTAGGCTATATTTTATCCTTAGCTAAAGATATTCGATATACAGGACTGGAAATCTCCCCTACTATGCATGAAGAAGCTATTTCTTTTAATAGAGTTTATATACAAGCTGGTTTGGCACAGTATTTCCTATTTGACGGATTGTCAATTCCTCTAGAATCACAGACTTTTGATAAAATTATAACAATAAATACCCTATATTTCTGGGAAAATCCTATATTTTTACTTAAAGAAATTGTCAGGGTATTAAAAACAAATGGTCATTTTTGTTTAACTTTTTGTGATAAATCTTTTATGGAAAAGTTACCTTTTACCAAAAATGAATTTCAATTATATGATGTTAAAGCTGTAAAAGATTTAATCTTAGGTTTACCCTTTGAGCTTATTCAGGAAGATCATAAGCAAGATAAAAGTATAAGCAAAACAGGAATTTTAACTGATCGCGAATTTATAAGTTTAGTTTTTAAAAAAATAAATGAATAAAAAATATTACATAATGCTTAATGAATTAAGCATTATGTAAAAAAGTTATCAGATGAATTTCTTATGATAAATGGTCTTATTTGAAAGTCCTTTTTTATCCTAAAAAATATAAACTGATTGAATTATTTTTTTATGTTTAAAAAAACTTCCGGTAGTCTATGAATAATATCCTGCGCAGTCATAGCTTCCTGAGAGTATTTTTTTGCTGCATAATCTCCTGCTTTACCATGAATATATACTCCCAGTTGGGCAGCAATTTGAGGTGAGTAACCTTGGGCTAAAAGACCTGTTATCATTCCTGTTAATATATCGCCACTTCCTCCTTTAGCCATTCCGGCATTTCCTGTGATGTTATAATAACATTTCCCTTCGGGAGTTAACACAGCTGTTCTATGACCTTTCAAAACAATAATAATATTATATTTTTTTGCCATTTCACGGGCAAGTTCACATTGCTCTAAAGAATCTTTCGAATCACCAAATAACCTTGCAAACTCAACAGGATGAGGAGTTATAATAGAATTTTTAGGTATAAGGTTTAGCATTGACTTATTTTCTGAAATAATATTAAGTGCATCGGCATCTAATACTGCAGGAGTTTGGATTGACTTTAATAATTCTTCTAATGCTACTTTTGTTAATTTTTCTTTACCTAAGCCCGGTCCAATACCAATAGTTGTCTTTTCTGTAGATATTTTTATTTCAGTAATTAATTTTTCATCTCCTCCAGAAATAAACATAGCTTCTGGAGCTAATGTCTGAAGTATTGAATATCCACAATTAGGAGCTATAGTAAATACTATTCCTGCACCTATTTTTAAAGCTGCCCGAGTTGATAAGGATATAGACCCTATTTTTCCGTAACTTCCTCCAATTAATGCTACTTTGCCATAATTCCCTTTGTGACTAAAAGGATCTCTTGGTTTAAAGTTATCAGAAACGCTTTTTGAAGAAATAATGTAATTATTTGTTTCTTCATCCTGTATGAATTTTGAATTTAATCCTATATCTAAAATAAATATTTTACCGGCATATTGGGCACTTTCTACATGTAAAAATGCTCTTTTATAAAATTGAAAACTCAAAGTTACATCTGCTTTAAATATAGTTTGATCTTCAGAAGGTAAACTATCTGAAAATAATCCAGATGGAATATCTATAGATATTTTCTTCCCTTTAATATGATTAAGCTTCTGAATAATTTTCTGAGTATTTCCTTCTAAAGGTTTGTTTAATCCTGTTCCGAATAATGCATCTATTATAACTATTTTTTTATTTTCTTGTTGGATTTCAAAATCATCATTTTCTAAAAAAGATACGGAATCAGGATATTTATCAAAATTAATTTGAGCATCAGTAGAAAAATTTGAAGATGATTGTATAACAAAAGTTTCAACCTTATAATTTTCTTCTAATAATAGCCGAGCTATAGCTAAACCATCGCCTCCGTTATTTCCTTTTCCACAAAAAACATAATATGTATAATTAGCTGAGAACTGAGACTTAATCCATTCAAAACAAGCTAAAGCCGCTTTCTCCATTAATTCTATTGATGAAATTTCGTCGTTTTCTACAGTATATTGGTCACATTGCCTTATTTGTGACGTATTAAATACTTTCATTTAATAATTTTTTATAATGTTAATAATTTAATTATCTAAAATAAATCTCCAAGGTTTATTTTTCCATATATCTCCTGCATATTCTATACCAATTCTTGGAGTTGATATATATGAGGGTTTAATTAAAGAATCTTCTATCCATATTCTATATGAACTCACTAAATCTTCACCATAAAAACTTTTATCCAACTCCAATAATTTACCAACGCGACCCGGACCTGAACATCCTTGTACTCCCCTTATTAATACTGCTTGAGGACAATTTTTCTCACCAGTTACTATATTTAATAACCAATGCATTCCATATATTAAGTACACATAAACCTTGCCACCTTCCTCATACATTATTTCTGTTCTTTTTGTTCTTCCTTTGCTGGCATGACATGCTAAATCTTCTTCTCCTATATATGCTTCTGTTTCAGAAATTATATATTTTTGTGTTTCTCCATTATCGAAAACACGAACTAAATATTTGCCTAATAAATTTTGTGCTAAGAATAGAGCTTGTTGTAAAAAATATTCCTTATCAATTCTTCGATTCATAAAAATGATTGCAAAAATACAAAAAGCTGCCCAAAAGGACAGCTTTTTATTTATAATATTCTAATTTCTATTACAATTGAGGACCAGCTTTAACTAGATTTTTACCTTCTTCATTAGTTGCAAATTTTTCAAAATTCTTAATGTATCTTGATGCTAAGTCTTTTGCTTTAACATCCCATTGAGATTTATCTGCATAAGAAGATCTTGGATCTAAAATATCTGATACGTTATCTAGTTTTGTAGGATATTTAAGATTTAAATAAGGGATTTTATCTGTTGGGGCTTTTTCTATTGATCCATCTATAATTGCATCTATAATTGCACGTGTATCTTTTAATGATATTCTTTTTCCTGTACCATTCCATCCGGTATTTACCAAGTATACTTTAGTATTATGCTCTTTCATTTTTTGTTCCAATGTTTTTGCATAAACGGTTGGGTGTAGAGATAAGAATGCTTGCCCAAATGCCGCTGAAAAGTTTGGAGTTGGTTCAGTAATACCTCTTTCTGTTCCAGCTAATTTAGAAGTATATCCTGAAATGAAGTAATATTTAGCTTGTTCAGAATCTAGTATAGATACTGGTGGCAATACACCAAATGCATCAGCAGATAAATAGATAATTTTACTTGCATGTCCAGCTTTTGAAGGCAGAACTATTTTATTAATATGATAAATTGGGTAAGAAACACGTGTATTTTCAGTGATGGATTTGTCAGCAAAATCTGCTACTCCATTTTTTACCACTACATTTTCTAATAATGCATCTCTTCTGATAGCTCCCCAGATATCTGGTTCTTTTTCTTCACTTAGGTCAATTACTTTAGCGTAACATCCTCCTTCATAATTAAATACACCATTAGAATCCCATCCGTGTTCATCATCACCAATTAAGTATCTTTTAGGATCTGCAGACAAAGTAGTTTTTCCTGTTCCTGATAAACCAAAGAATACAGCTACATCACCTTTTTCTCCTACGTTAGCTGAACAGTGCATAGAAGCTATTCCTTTTAATGGGTTATAATAGTTCATTATAGAGAACATTCCTTTTTTCATTTCTCCACCATACCATGTTCCACCAATAATCTGAATTCTTTCTGTTAAGTTAAACATTACAAAGTTTTCAGAGTTTAATCCTTGACTTTTCCAATTAGGATTAGTTGTTTTGGAACCATTCATAACAATGAAATCTGGTTCTCCAAAATTATCTAATTCATACCCATTAGGACGAATAAACATGTTAGTCACAAAGTGTGCTTGCCATGCTACTTCCATGATAAAACGAACTTTCATACGTGTATCTAAATTAGTTCCGCAGAAAGCATCAACCACATATAGTTTTTTACCTGATAATTGATCTGTAACTAATTTTTTACATGAATCGAATATTTCTTTTGTTGTTTCATGGTTATTTTCCCACCAAACATTATCTTGGGTTGTCGCATCTTTTACAATGTATTTATCTTTAGGAGACCTACCTGTAAATTCTCCTGTTTTAACAGAAACAGAACCTAAAGAAGTTAATTCTCCTTTTTCAAAACCTTGAGCATCTGAACTCATCTCATCTTGGTATAACCTTTCATATCCTGGATTACGAATAATTTCTTTAACCCCTGTAATGCCAAGTTTTTCTAATGATTTTTTTATTTGTTCCATAATTTAAAATTGTAAATACGTTTATTATTTTTTACCTTAACAAAGGTACTAATTTAATCAATACTGTTATTTTCAATGTATATGATATTATTCACACTTATAAAGCATTATTATTTATCATTTTTTACTATGTAATAAAAAATTTAGTTTATACATAATTAAGTTTTTTATATTTTATTATCTTCATTTTATATATAAACAAATTTTCTTATTGTTATTACTGCTAAAATAAAATAAAAAGCAGTGACACCCCAAAGCTGGAACCATACTGATTTCACTTCTTCAAAAGTAGCTCCAAATTGAGTTATTTCTAAAAAGCCTTTTACACCTAATGTAGTGGGTATAAAATATGATATGCATTTAATCCATTCAGGAAATGCGATTGTAGGCCAAGAAACCCCACATAAAAATAATGACGGTATGGAAAAAATTGTAATAACCATTAAGGCATCTTCACGATGTTTAAAAAAATTTAATAATGTAAATCCTAAAAATGTAACACTTAAAATAAATGGTACTAGAAATAATAATGCTTCAAATGGATTTCCTCTTACAGGAAAAGTGAACCATTTCATAACAAATCCTATAATAATTATAGTTATAAATAGAGATATAAGAAAATAAACGGATCCTCTAGCTAAAACTACTATTATACTTCCTAATCGTTTTTTTGCTAAAGGAAATAAATTATTCAATTTATTTCTTTCTCTTTGAGTACCCGACATAGTACCCATAGCTGATAACTGTAATATTTGCAAGGCTATTAAAAAAACCATAGGCATTAAAAAAGTTCCATAACCACCATTTATATTATATAATGGATAACTAATCCCTTTCACTGGCTGAGTTACACTAATTGCCTGATCTTTGGTTAGACCTTGAGACATCATATTTTTTATTCCTATCTGATAACCAAATGATTTGATTGTAGTTACAGCGGAAATATATAATTGTTTATAATAAAGCATGTAGGAAGCATCGCAATAAATCGATATGCTAGGATGGTTATTTTTCTGCAAATCTCTGGAAAATTGTTGTGGTATTAATATTATACCTCTTATTTCACCTTTTTTCAATCTATCCTGAGCATCTAATAAGTTTATTGATTTATAATCTAAGTCTAACTGCGGAGTAGCTTCCAACATACGGGTTATTTCATGACTTACAATTGATTGATCTTGATCTACAATAGCCGCAGGCATTTTAGTTATTATTTCATTAGAATACATATATGAATAAAAAATAACTATCAATACAGTTGTAAATAAATAAGTACTCAATACTGCTTTGTCCGAAGAAATTAACTTAAATTCCTGTTTAAAATATTTATAAAACTCTATCATTTCAAAGATATTTTAACTTTCATAGTATGAGTCATAACAACCTTTTTTCAATAATTTAATATAAAATTTCATAGAAAACAACCCTACTATTATAAAAATACTGAACACCACTAGATATTTTATGTCGTACTGGATAGGTACTCCTCTTATGGAGTAATCTATTGTAAATCTCAAATAAGAGGTAAACGGAAAAACATAGCTAAAATATTGTATGACTACTGGTAATCCTTCTACGGGAAATGTATATCCGGCAAAAGTAAATGATATAGCTGCAGAGCCTCCTCCAAGTGTTAAAGCCGTTCTTAAACTGGAACAAAAAGAGACATATGCTAATGATAAAAACTGACAAACTATAATAAATAATATGAAATATAGGTTAGTAATAAAAAAATTTCCTTTCAAAGGAGTTCCTATATTATAAAAAACTAAAGTATTCATAAAAAAACCTATTATACTAAACAAAATAGTATAAGGTAATACTTTTCCCCAAAAAGCTACCCAAGAATTACCATTACTAGCTAAAAACAGTTCTCTTCCTTTTCTATATTTTAGTACCGAACCTAATACATAAATAGTAACAGTCATAACCACTAACTGAAAACACATTGCCATCAAAGATATACTTAGATAGTAGGAATAATTTGTAAAAGGATTATATAAAATATGTGTATCTATTCCTAAAGAAGAAAGACTTGACGCGGCTTCATAAGAAGATAATCCTTCTTTCATTAGATTATTTTGAAGTATAGAACCGGAAAATTCTCCTATAACTGCTTGAAATGCTCTATTTATAAGACTCCCACTTAAAAGATATTCTCCGTTGTAATAACAACTTACTTTTACTTGATTGCCTCTGAAAATATCTTTTTCAAAATTAGTAGGGATAATAATAAATCCCATAGCCTCATTGGTACGTACTTTAGATTCTCCTTCTTCTTGACTATTTACATTTGATGAAATATCCAAACTCGAAGTAGAATTTAACATACGAACTAATTCCCTAGAAGTTTTAGTCTCATCCTGATCATATAGGGCTATAGGCAATTTTTGAGGTACTCCTTTATTTAAAATGCTTTTGTAATAAAAAAATAAACTTAAAGGAATTACAAATATTACAAATAACAGCCTATAATTTGTTAAAAGCTTTTTTATTTCTTCTGTAAATATAAATGCAAATCCTCTCTTCATTTATTTTCTACTTATTTAACAGGCTTTAAATTTTTCATATTTACGAGTACTGTCATCCCGGGTCTAAATCCTTCAATTTTATTTTTAGGATATGCTTTGATTTCAAAAGTTTTCATATCAAAATCGCCCCTTGTTTTTGTAGCATTCCAAGTAGCAAAATCTCCTTGTGCAGCTATATATCTTACTTGAAGTTGCACTTTTTTGTTATTTAATGCCGGAATTGTTCCTTCAAAAGTTGATCCTTTTTTAAAATATTCCATTAATTCTTCTTTGATATTAAACACTACCCATAAATCATTTAAATCTACCAAATTCACAACCGGATAACCGGCATTTACCAGTTCTCCTCGGTTTGGAACAATTTTTAAAACTTCTGCATTGGCTGGTGATATAACTTTTGCTTCTTTCTTAGATGCTAAAACCTCATCTATAGCACCTTGAGCCTGAGTAACTTGAGCTGATGTAGCCTCTTTATCTTCTATTCTTTCTCCATTTATAGCCATTTGATAATTGGAATAGGCAGATTTTTCCTGTTCTTTGCTAGTTTTACTTTGCGTATATGCTTCATCTCTTTTTTGTGCTGAAATAACCTTATCTTTATAAAGGTTCTGCATTCGCATATATGTTTTATCTGCTAATTCAGAAGAAGCTTTTGCTTCTTGCCATACATTATAGGCATATTGTATTTGTTCTGTTCTTGAACCTTTTTTTGCTTTTCTATCTTGCGCTTCTGCTGCTTGCTTAACAGATTGTGCCTGAATTAATTTTGCGTCTAATTCTGGTGTTTCTAATATTGCTAATAATTGACCTTGTTCAACCTGATCACCTTCTTTAACTTCTATTTTAATTAATCTGCCAGCTATTTTAGGTGAAACATTAATTTCTGTAGCATCTGCCTGACCTTGTATTACTAAATCTTTAGGCCTACTCATAAACCAAAAAGCGGTTCCTATAATTCCTATAATAATTAATATACCAATTATAGTACTTAAAAACTTATTTTTCATATATTTAATTAGTTTGCATATTGCGTAAATTCATAACTTAATCCACTATACTCTAATAAATCTGCCAAATCGAGCACATAATTATATTGAGCTTCCAATTTTTGTAATTTAATTCCAGATAAATTAACTTCAGCATCTACAACATCTGTCGATGATGCTATTCCTTCTGCAAATGATCGTGATCGTACTCTTAATAATTCTTCTGCTTGAACAATTTGTATTTGTAGGTTTTGTATTTGTTCATTTTGTTTTTCTAAATCTTGATAAATTTTTTCTATCTGATTTTTTATATCCTTCTTTGCTTTTATTTCATGTAGTTCTGCACTTTCTTTTGTTACTTTAGCTGCTTTAATTTCATTTTTATTTTTAAAACCTTCAAACAAATCATAAGTTAAAGTTACTCCAACCATCCAAGGCTTTTCATTTTTTTTAGAAGTTCCTACAGGATTATTATGTAATAAAACTGATTGACCGAAAGCATCTATTGTAGGATAATAAGATGATTTTTTTGATTTTATTCCCTGTTCTGCTAAATCAATCTGAAGTTTAAGTTTTATTAATTCAGGGTAATTTGTTAATGCTTTATCTTGATAATAGGCTAATGATTGTAGATTATCTACTAAAAAAAATTGTGTGGTAAGATCAAAATTTGCTTCATCTAATTCTAATGTATTAGCTAAAGCTACTTTAGATAAGCTTAAATCTTTTAGAGATGCAGAATATTGCCTGTTTGCCTCGGACACAGCTACATCTGCCTGTAATTTTTCTACAGGAGCAATAATTCCTTGTTGTTCCAATTTAGTCGCATCATATAAATGTTTGTTCATGCCTTCTAAAGCCTCTTTTCTTACTAAAACCGCTTCTTCTGCTAATTTTACCTGAAAATACCTTTCTACCAATTCAGATATAAGTTTATTTTTTGTACTTACTAATTCTTCATGTCCAATATCTGTTTTTATTTTAGATGACTCAATCAATGCATTAATTTTTCCACCTGTAAAAACCGGCCAAATAATGCCTACTCCACCAAAAGCTATATCTCTTTTCAAAATATTAATATCCCAATTTCCTAAAATTTCTGGATTGGAAATTCCTAATAAACTTGAAAATTCATTTTTAGCACCATTTAAATTAGTTCCTAATTCCTTATTTAAATATAAACCTCCTCCAAAAACAGAAAGTTGAGGATAACGGTTCCCTTTAGATGCTTTCCATTCATAAGTATATGCTTCTTCTTCCTTTTGTACTGCTTTAATAAGGCTATTGTCTCTATCCATCACGGCTTGAGCTTCTGAAAAAGAAAGAGATTGTGAAGAAAGAACTCCTGAGTTTAATAAAAGTGGTAAAAAAATAAACTTTAGTATTTTTTCATTATTAACCATATATACTTTTATTTTTATTTTATTAACTACAAATATATAATTATTTATTACATACAAAAATACTATCATTTTTTATCATTTTTTATAAAAAAAATAAATATTTTTGTTAGTATGATTTAATTATATAAAACCTATAAAATAAAGATCATTAATCATGCCTAAATTATTCTCATCACTGGATTTAAGAAGTATTTCCTTAAAAAACAGAATTATTATGTCTCCAATGTGTCAATATTCTGCACAAGACGGTTTTGCTAATGAGTGGCATTTTGTTCATTACGGAAGCAGAGCTGTTGGTGGGGTAGCTGCAATAATACAAGAAGCTACAGCTGTTTCTCCTCAAGGGCGTATTACTTTTCACGATTTAGGCCTCTGGAAAGACGAACATATGATCGAGCTTAATAAAATAGTTAATTTTATACATAAACAAAATGTTCTTGCAGGAATTCAGCTATCCCATTCCGGACGTAAAGGGGGCTCATCTATTCCTTGGATGACTGATAAAAAATTAGTAGAAGGATACTCTACCTGGAAAGTAGTAGCTCCTTCTTCAATAGCTTTTGAAAACAACTCAGAACCTCCTCATGAATTGTCTTTAGATGAAATAAAAATCATTATTAATGATTTCAAAGAATCTGCAGAAAGATCTGTTAAAATAGGATATGATATTATTGAACTGCATGCTGCTCATGGATATCTAATTCATCAATTTTTATCTCCTTTAAGCAATACTCGAACAGATGAGTATGGAGGGAATTTTGAAAATAGAATTCGTTTATTATTAGATATCATTAAAGTATTACAAAACATTATTCCGAAACATGTATCCCTATGGGTAAGAATATCAGCTACAGATTGGGTTGAAGGAGGTTGGACTCTGGATGAATCCATAAAATTATCTAAAATACTTAAAACCTATAATGTAGAAGTTATAGATGTATCTAGTGGTGGAATAATTCCTCATGTCAAAATTCCGGTAAAAGCAAATTATCAGGTACCTTTTGCTCATCGAATAAAAAATGAAGCCAAAATGACCACTGGTACTGTTGGTCTTATCACTCAAGCTATACAAGCAGAAGAAATTCTTGAAAATACAGAAGCTGATCTTATAATAATAGGAAGAGAACTTCTTCGAAATCCTTATTTTCCAAGAGAAGCTGCAGATATTTTAGGGGAAGATTTTCATTATCCCCCACAATATGAAAGAGCCTGATAAGATTTTTTTATCCGTTGCCTTTAATTAGCTAAAAAAACACATAAAAAATAAAAACTTGGAAAGTATCTTTTTGGTATTGTTTTTGTCCAAAAAATATCAATATAAGTTTTTATCACTAATTTTTTAAGATTATGATATGAAAAAATTTTTTACAATTTCTTTTTTTAATTGCTTAACGCTAATCCTATCAGCTCAATCGATTTCTTTTTTGCAAGATCAAATAAATTATGGAATAATAAATAAAGGAGCTGATGGTAAAAAAGTTTTTACTTTTACCAATACAGGAAATAAACCTCTTATCATTACCAATGTAAAATCTTCTTGTGACTGCTCCGTGCCTTCTTGGACAAAACAACCTATTTTACCAGGTAAATCCGGTGAAATAACCGTAGTATATGACACAAAAATTATAGGAAATTTTTCAAAAACAATTGAAGTTTTTAGCAATGATACTAAAACTCCTCGAAAGCTTTTAAAAATTAAAGGTGAAATAAAATAATATAATAAAGATATGAAAAAAATAATTTTAAGTTCTGCCTTCATATTAGGAACATTTATTTTAAGTAAAGCTCAGGAATTAAAAATTACAAATTATGAAAATAATACCATAGAATATGGAAATGTTTCAAAAGGAGCTGATGGAAAAAGAATTATTACTGTTCAAAATATAGGAGATAAGCCTCTTGTTATTTCTAGTATATCCACTTCTTGTGGTTGTACGGTTCCTAAATGGACAGAAGACCCTATTGCTCCGGGAGCAACAGGTGAAATAACCGTTACTTATAATACTGCAAACCTTGGAAGTTTTCATAAAACGATTACAGTTAATTCTAATGATGTTAATAATCCATCTTTAGCCTTAAAAGTACAGGGAACTGTAATTAGTGATTAAAATTAGTTTTATATTTCTATTAAAATAAAAAAACCTGTTTTAAAAACAGGTTTTTTTATTTTATTTTTTTTAATTATTATATTTAGGAAAATGTTTTTTGTAATTTTGTTAACAGAAATATTTTATAAAATTTATATATAAATATTATAATTAATCTTTTCTGAATGAAAAAAATAGTTAACACCTTTTTAATAATTATATTTTTATTTATAATAGCCGGATGTATAATCCCCACGTTTCTTCCTAAAAATATTGAATTTGAAACTTCTCGTCAGTTTAATAATCCTGTCAGTGAGGTTTTTTTAGAATTTAATAATTTAGAAAATTATGGGTCTTGGGCTCCATTAATTAGTACTGATTCTCTTAATACTAATATTAATTATATGTTTCCATATAAAGGTATGGGAAGTAGTTTCACTTGGGTAAATAAAAAAAATAATGAAATAGGAAAAGGTGAATATAAAATATTAAAAAGTAAGATAAATACATATATTCAATCTCAAATTATTTTTGACCATATAGGGGTTATATATTTACAAGATATTCATTTTAAATATGAAAATAACAGTACACAGGTAAAATTACATCTTAAATCTGAAAATTTTTCATATTTTAATAGAATTCTGGCTTATTTTTATTTAAATCATTTGAAGGACGACTGGGAAGAAGGGTTAAATAAATTATCCTCTAAGCTTAGTAAAAATAATTTAAATACTCATGTTGGTGTAGGAGATACTGAATTTGCAGATTTCCCGGGATTACAATTATTATCTATAAAAAATGAAACTACAACGGATCCTGATGAAATATTTAATGCTGCTCATAAATCATTAAAAGAAATATCTAAATACTTAATTGACAGTTTACGATATATTCCTACAGATATAAAAAATCCTGTCCTTTATTATTCCAAATTTGATACATTAAATCATAGTGCAATATTCTATTCGGGTTATCCTATCAAATTAGATGTATTGCCAAAAAACAATACAATGTCCCTTATTTCCATTCCCGGAGGAAAAGCTATTTATACTCCTATAGAAGGAAGTTTCAATTCCATATTAAAATTCAGATATAGCTTAGATAAATATTCTAAAGAAAATGGAATCCAAATTAAACCACAATACTGGGAACAATATATGGATTTTCCCATTTCATCTCATGATGTAATTAAGGGAAATGCTTACTATCTAATTACCGAATAAACTAAATCAATTAATATTTATGAAAAGAGCATTAATAAGCGTATCAGATAAGTCTAATTTGGTAGAATTTTCTAAATTTCTAATTTCTAAAGGATATGAAATTATTTCTACAGGGGGAACTTATAAATTCCTTTTAACTCATAACATCAAGGTTATAGAAATTGATGAAATTACCCATTTTCCTGAAATACTGGATGGCCGTGTAAAAACTTTACACCCTAATATACATGGTGGAATTTTAGCGTTAAGAGACAACCCTAAACATTTAGAAACCCTTAATACACATAAAATTTACCCCATAGACATGGTAGTGGTAAATTTATATCCATTTTTTAATAAATTAAATACAGGTCTTTCTGAATCTGATATGATTGAATTTATAGATATAGGTGGCCCTAGTATGTTACGTTCAGCTGCAAAAAATTTTAATTCAGTTACAGTTGTTTCTCAAATCGAAGATTATGAATTAATTATTCAAGAAATTACAAATAATGGGAATACTACATTATCCACAAGAAAACAACTTGCAGGAAAAGTTTTTAATCTGACATCTGCATATGATGCTGCTATTTCTTCTTATCTGCTTCAAAGTGACTATCCTCATTATTTAAATGTTTCTTATGAAAAAGTTAATGATTTAAGATATGGAGAAAATCCACATCAAAAAGCTGCTTTTTATGTAGATAAAACTAAAAATGGAGCTATGAAAAACCTTGATCAACTTCAAGGAAAAGATCTCTCATTTAACAATTTCCGTGATATGGATATGGCATATAAAGTTGTTAATGAATTTTCTGAAATTGCTTGCTGTGCGGTAAAACATTCTACCCCTTGTGGGGTTGCTATCGGTAATACAGTTGCTGAAGCATATCAAAAAACTTTTGATTGTGATCCTATTTCTATTTTTGGAGGTATTGTTGCCTTTAATCAAGAGGTCGATCAAAAAACAGCCGAATTATTAGTTCCTACATTTTTAGAAATTGTTATTGCTCCTAATTTTACTTCTGAAGCACTGCAAATATTCAGCAAAAAGAAAAATTTAAGAATCATTAAAGTACAAAATCCATTGGCTGACACTATTGAATTTGTGAAAGTAGATGGAGGATTATTAATCCAAGATGCAGATAGGTCTTTCTCTTCAGATTTTCAGCAAGTAACTCATTCTTTTCCTACAAAAGAAGAAATGGAAGATCTTATTTTTGCACAAAAAATAGTAAAACATGCTAAATCTAATGCAATCGTTGTTGCTTCTGGTAAACAAGCTTTAGGTATTGGCTCAGGGCAAACCAATCGTATTTGGGCGGCTCAACAGGCAATTCAAAGAGCCAAAGAAAAGAAAACAAAAAATCTGGTACTAGCTTCTGATGCATTTTTTCCCTTTAGAGATGTAGTAGATACTTGTGCTGAAAACGGAATTAAAGCTATCATACAACCTGGAGGATCCATAAGAGATAACGAAAGTATAGAAGCTTGCAATGAATATAATATTCCTATGGTATTTTCAGGAATACGTCATTTTAAACATTAGAAATTAAAAAAATAGAAAGCTTAAGAACAGGAATTAATAATTTATTTATTGTATAAAAATTCATTCCTTTATTTATATTTTTAATTATTCGAAAGTTATACTCTAATTTTCTTTAATTTTTACATATAAAAATATTAATTATATATTAATCAGGTAGATATCTATTTAACATCTGAAAATTTATATATGTTTAGTTTTTTAAGAAATTTAATAAAACTTTTTAACGATAATTAATTTTAATAATTATAAATTCAATTAGTTTTTTATGATAGCTTATGAATCTAAATAAGCATGTTTTTTATGCTAAATTATTACATTAATTTTTCTTCAAAGTTTTTTATAATAAATAAGGGCTGCTAAAAAGCAGCCCTTATTTATTATTACAAATTTTACGAAGTTAAATAATTAATATTATTTTCCTTCTTCCATTTTTCTTTTTAATTCTTGCAATTCATCAAGATCTCCTAAAGTTGATTTCTCAACATTCTGATTTTGAGATTTAATTTGTTTTTCATTATCTTCTCGGCTTTCTTCTTCACGGAAAGTCCCTGTATGAGAAACAACAACTCTTTTGATCTCTTTGTTGAATTCTATAACTTTAAAATCAGCTTCTTCTCCTTTTTTTATTTTTGAACCATCTTCTTTTTCTAACAATCTTGATGGGCAAAATGCTTCAACATCTGCATCTTCAAACTGCACAGTAGCACCTTTATCAAATGACTGAGCTACTATTCCTTTATGCACTGTTCCTTCTGCATATTTGTTTTCATAATTATCCCAAGGATTATCCGTTAATTGTTTATGACCTAAACTTAGTCTTCTTGCTTCTGTGTCTAATTCAAGAACTACAACATCTAAAACGTCTCCTACAGCACAAAATTCTGAAGGATGTTTAATTTTCTTGGTCCATGAAAGATCTGAAATATAAATCAATCCATCAACTCCAGCTTCTAATTCTACAAATACTCCAAAATTAGTAAAGTTTCTTACAGTACCTTTATGTTTAGATCCTACTGGATATTTAGCTGTTATATCTGTCCATGGATCAGGAGTTAATTGCTTCATACCTAAAGACATTTTTCTTTCTTCTTTGTCTAAGGTTAAAATTACACATTCAACTTCATCTCCTATCTTAACAAAATCCTGGGCTGATCTTAAATGGGTAGACCAAGACATTTCAGATACATGAATTAATCCTTCTACACCTGGGGCTACTTCAACAAAAGCTCCGTAATCTGCAAGAACAACTACTTTTCCTTTTATCTTATCTCCGACCTGTAAATTAGGATCCAAAGCATCCCATGGATGCGGTTCTAATTGTTTCATACCCAACTGGATTCTGGATTTTTGATCATCAAAGTCTAGTATTACTACATTTACTTTCTGATCTAACTGAACTACTTCAGACGGATGATTAATTCTACTCCATGATAAATCAGTAATGTGAATTAAACCATCAACTCCTCCAAGATCTATAAATACTCCGTAAGAAGTAATATTTTTGACAACTCCTTCTAATACTTGACCTTTTTCAAGTTGTCCAATAATTTCTTTTTTCTGGTCTTCAATATCAGCTTCAATCAATGCTTTATGAGATACCACTACATTTTTGAATTCATGATTGATTTTTACAATTTTGAATTCCATAGTTTTACCTACATATTGATCGTAATCACGTATAGGTTTAACATCTATTTGTGAACCTGGTAAGAATGCTTCTATTCCAAACACATCTACAATCATTCCTCCTTTAGTTCTAGATTTAACGTATCCTTCTACTATTTCTCCTGTTTCATGAAGTTCATTTACTCTATCCCATGCTTTCAGCATTCTTGCTTTTCTATGAGAAAGCTGAAGTTGCCCGGTTTTATCTTCTCTTTGAGCAACCATTACTTCTACTTCATCCCCTACTTTTAAATTAGGGTTATAACGAAACTCATTTAAAGAAATAACTCCTTCTGATTTAAAATTAATATCTACGATAGCTTCTTTATCTGTTAAACGAACGACTTTTCCTTTAAAAACCTGATTTTCATCAAGTTCTTGTAAAGAAGTGTCATACATCTTCTCTAATTCAGATTTTTCTTTTCTATCTTCAGCATCTAGCCCAGATTCAAAAGAATCCCAGTCAAACTGCTCAGGAGCTATGTTTGCATTTTTAAGAACTTCTTGTTCTTCTACTTGATTTTTAGTCTCTTCAGACATAAATTTAATATATTGTATTTCTGATAAAATAATTGAGATTACAAGCGGAATAATTTTATACAGAAAGAGGTTTTACATATTGTTATTTCGATTTTGTCTCTTAAACCGCTAAAATCGAAGCGCAAATATACAAATTAGTTTTTATTTATTAAGCGTATTCTATGTCTTTTTTATTGATATACTAAAAGTTAATCAAATTTTACCTATTAAGAATATAAATAATTTTTTTACATTTCAATATATATAATTATTAAAAATATAAATCAAAAAAATGATGTATGATAATCATTGTGTGGAAATAATACAAGAGTATTAAAAAATTATAAATAAAAATTTATGCAGACTATAAGTAAGGCTGTCTTTTAGTTTGGTATATGTATACAATATATACATGAAATAATTTTTTTATTATTTTTCTATTTACATTATTTCATATGATACAAATAAATTAAAATAAAAACTATTACATAAAATATAAATACTGAATTTATAAAAATAATAGAAAGTTATTAAAAAAAATTAGTTATATCCTTAAAATACCAGAACCTAAAAATATTATCATGAATATATAAATCAGGTGAAAAATTTGTTTTATTTTTGAAATATGGATTGGTTTGCAGATTGGTTTAACACTCCCTATTACCATATTTTATATAAAAATAGGGATTACAAAGAGGCACAAGAATTTATTACTAATTTACTAAAATATCTTTGCTTACCAGTAGAAAGTAAAATTTTAGATTTAGCTTGTGGAAAAGGAAGACACAGTATTTTTTTAAATAAATTAGGATATAATGTTACGGGAGTTGATTTGGCTTCTAAAAGTATTGAAAGTGCTAAACAGTATGAAAATGAATACTTAAAGTTTTTTGTAGGGGATATGAGAAAAGTTTATTTCCCTAATAAATTTAATGCTGTTTTTAGTTTATTTACAAGTTTTGGATATTTTAATAATGAAGAAGATAATTTCAAGGTGTTTAAATCTGTTTTTGATCAGCTGAAATATGAAGGTATATTTGTTATGGATTTTATGAATGTTTCCTTAGTAGAACATAATTTAGTAGAAAAAGAAGATAAAATGGTTGATGGAATTTTATTTCATTTGCGCAGGAAAATTGAAAGCGGTTTCATTATTAAAGATATTAATTTTTTTGACAAAGGCAAAGATTACCATTTTCAGGAAAGAGTAGAAATATGTAAATTAGATTACTTTAAAAAACTGGCTGAAAAGGCCGGATTTATTCTTAAAAATGTTTTTGGAGATTATCAATTAAATACTTTTGAAGAAAAACAATCTCCTCGTTTGATTTTAATTTTCAAGAAATAAGTTGATGGATTATTTTATCCTTTTTATGGCAGTAGTTATAGGCTCGGGTATTGCTTATTTTTTTCAGGATAATTCAAGGTTTAGTAAAAAGTTATTAATGTTTAGTGCAGGATTACTTTTAGCTATAACTATATTAGACATGTTTCCCTCTTTATATGCAAATGGTGGAGGAAACGCAGGTATTTGGGTGATAATGGGAGTAGGTTTGCAACTTTTTTTGGAAGGAATCTCTAAAGGCATTGAACATGGGCATGTACATTATCATAAACATCATGAAAATGCGGCTATCCCATTAAGTGTTATGTTGGGGCTTTTTATTCATTCTTTTTTAGAAGGGATGCCTATAGAAGCTGCTCATCATCTAAATCATAACCATGAACATCATGCCAACTCAAATATTTTATGGGCACTAAGTATTCATAAAATTTCTGAAACCATTGTTCTAACTACTTTTTTATTATCTCTAAAGTTAAAAAACACTTATACTGTACTTATTTTACTATTATTTGCAATATCAGCCCCTTTAGGTGCCTATCTTGGTTCTTTTTTGAACTCAGATTTATATTTTATTGCTATGGGAATTGTTGCCGGTATTTTTTTACATATTTCTTCTGTTATAATATTTGAAAATAATGAGAAACATAATTTAAACTGGCAAAAACTCCTTTTCGTATTTAGTGGAATGTTGCTTGGTTTTATAATTTCAACTATTTAGCATATTCTACCCCATACCTATTTTATATAAAAAAGTTTCCCTAATTAAATTAGGAAAACTTTAAAAATATATAATAAAAAATAAATTAATCTACAGGTATGTTTTTGTTTACATTTTTACTTCCAATTAATGCATAGTAAAGAATAAAAGCAAACTCTATTATAACTAGCCAAAAACTGGATAAAAATCCGGTTAAATCTGCAAAATAATTTTGAATTAGAGGCAATATTCCACCACCGCAAACCATCATCATAAATATACCAGAGGCTGCTGAAGTAAATTTTCCCAAGCCTTCTACGGCTAAATTAAAAATTCCGCCCCACATAACAGAGGTACACAAACCACACAATATAAAAAATACTATAGTAATAGGTAATTTTGCAAATCCTAACGATATATCTGATTTAAACACAGGCATACTCACTGTAGTAGAAATAGGGCTAATAATAGCTAATAGTATAAATATTAACCCTAATGAAGAGGTAAACGTTAACATTGCTTTACTAGATACGCGGGCTCCTAAAGAAGCTCCAATTAAACGCCCTATTAACATTAAAAACCAATAGGTTCCAACTACTGTGCCTGCTATTGTTGTATCAATACCTAAACCTCCTTTATCTGTATCTGAGGTCATATACAAATTTGCTGTATTGGGAATTCCTACTTCTATTCCAACATAAATAAATATAGCTATTACTCCTAAACAAAAATGTCTAAAAGAGAATGCACTGTATTTACTTTTAACTTTTTCTTTTTTATCTAAATATGGTTCTGGTATTTTTACAAATAATAATACTAAAAATGCCAAAATAAAAATTCCCATAGCTAAGAATAGTGCAGGGTTTGCTTCTTTTATTGTTGCTCTCGAAGCATTACCAATTAAATAGCCTACCAATACAGGTACAATTGTAGCTCCTATAGAATTTATAGATCCTCCAAGTTGCAGCAATATATTTCCTTTTTTACCTCCTCCACCTAAAGTATTTAACATAGGATTTACCACAGTATTGAGCATACACATAGAAAAACCGGAAACAAAGGCACCGGTTAAATAGGTAGCAAAACTTTCCATTCCACCAGACAAATATTGAATTCCTACTCCTAAAAATCCTATAATAATAGCAAGTAAAGCTGTTTTCTTATATCCAATTTTTTGTAAGAGAATTCCTGCAGGAATCCCCATAAATGCATATGCTATAAAGTTAGCTGCATTTCCTAACTGAGACATAAAATTTGAAGCCCCAAATTGATTTTTTACAATTATACCCATTGGATTTTGTAAACCAGTTACAAAAGAAATCATAAAAAATAGGGCAAACATCATTATTATAGGCAACGTATAATTTTTTTCTTTACTAGTCATATTTTGTATTTTTTAAATTATTTTTTTTTATTAAAAAGTATATTTGAGACTAAACTCAACAGTAAATGGACGTATATAAGTTCCGGAAAGTATTGTTCCTTCTTTCTTTTTTGCCTGTTCAGAAGTTAATATTAAATCTGCATCTCCCATATCACCTTTTGCTCCTCTTTGATTTAGTAAATTTATAACGGTAGATGAAAAACTTAAATTTTTATTTATCATATATTCTAGTCCTGCAAAGGTTTCCCAACGACTTGCAAAATATATTGTATTAGGTCTATTGGCATATTGTTTACTAAAATATCTTGCGCTGGCCCATACTTTAAGATCTTTCCATACATAACTAGGATCAATTTCTAATAAAACTTTTGATATTCCAGTCACATATTTATCTGTGAAATCATATTTTGCGATGGAACCATCAGTAAAATTAACTTGTCCAACAAAATTTTTATACTTAGGACTTTGTAAAGTTAGTAAAAAATGTAACTCGAAATTTTTTATAGGTTTTGATATTATATCAGTAGTCCAACCTATTGTTCGAATATCATAATTAGTCGTTTCTCTTTTAACTTCACCAGGATTATTAGGATTGGAAAAATTAACAGTAGAACGATATTCATTACGGGTAATATAAGTTGCTTTAGATACTATACTTGCAATAGGATGATTGAAATATATTCCTAACCCGGCACTTGGTATTTTGGATTTTTTTATGTTAGGATCTACACCTATATTATAGTTTTCCAAATGACCTGCCTGTTCATTATAATTTAAATCACCTAATAATCCAAAATTATCTGTTATTTTATAAATCGCATTTAACATGTAGGATTGGTTAACCCAATCTTTATTTATTTTGGTTTTAGGTCCTGTTAATGTCAGATATCCTAAATTTCTGTCTTGGTAGTCTCCTCTTAGGGTCTGATATTCTATTCTTCCACCCAAATTTATTTCTAGTTTTTCTATTAATGACCATTTATCCAAAATATATAAAGCGAATTTGTTTTCATTTCCGTTATGATATTCTAATCCTTGATTTAAATTAAAATCTCCATTGGCATTTGCATTTCCTGCAACTTGTCTTAATTTTCTTGGATTGGGTGCTACTTCCTGAAAATACATTGCAGATTCTGTAGCATACTTATCAATATCATAATGCCATTCGTTTAAACCTACTTTCCAATCATGTTTTCCTGTTTTTTTGCCTAATTCTACAGTCCCCATTAAGGATTTTATTGGTGTTCTTCTAGTTGCTAATATTAACACCCCTTGAACATTATTTCCCGTATAGGCTTCTCCTGTATCTGCATAAACATATTCTCCTGGTTTTACAGAAGAAACTCCCGCCATAATAGGAATATAGACTCCGGCTTTTGCAGAATGATAACGAACTATGTAATTGAGATGTAACCCACTATCAAATTTATTATTTCCTATTACATCAATTGTATGAGATTCTGTTCCGTAATCTTTTAATACATCTCTTTCTACCATATTCCCCGTAAAAGCATCCATTAAAGTTATTTTTCCAGATTTTTCATAATATGATTTTCTTCCTATTTTAAATCCGGGGATTTCACTTACATCTCCGTCTTTTCCATAGATAAAAGGACTATATGTATAAGCTAAATTTTCCACATTAACATATTTGTATAATACTGATACAGAACCTATTCCACCAGTATATTTATAATCTTGTGTTAATGCTGCTTTATATAATTGAGCTTTATCGGAATAATATCTGTCTATTTCTGAAGGCTTAAAAGTACCGGGATCAAAGCTTAAATAAACACCTGCTGAATATTTAAGTCCTTTTTTATTAATGGGACCACTTATGTTTCCCCCTTCTCTCATTAATCCAAAATGATTTGATTCCAAATTAATTTTTCCCTGAAGTTTTTCAGTTCCTAAATTATCATAAGAATTTAACGAAAATCCAACATCCCCTATATTTATAGATGTCTGACCTAAATCATAAAGTCCTGAACGATTTATGGTAACGTCGGATCTCCATGCTTTTGTAGGCAGCTCCGGCCAAAAATGATACACTACAGGCAAGCCATTTTCAAGAATGGTTGTTCCTCCCACAGAAGCAGGCAAGCCTATATTAACATCTCTTGGTCCTGTACTATTAGCTGCATTTAACATTACGTTTCTATCATTTTTCTGATCTATATCGACTTTAATTGAATCTTTTATTTTTTTATTTTGACTATATATTTCACTAGTACTTATTAAAAATACGATTGAAAATGGAATTAGAATTTTAAAATTTTTATTTTTCATTTTTATCTATATTTATTAACTATTATTTCTAATATTACAATTGGCTTCTTTTAAATAAATGTATTTTTTTAATGAATTAAAATCCTACCTCTTATTATATATTATATTACAGTATATTCTTTATAAAAGAAAACTTGGAAAAAGTCTATTTTTTAAATATTTAATATAACAGTGGACCGTTATAAAAGCTGAAATAACTTAATTTTTTATTATTTTTCACTCTATTATTTCTTATATAAAAATAAATTTCATGCATTAGATTAGTTCATTTCTTTTTTTCTGATATTTGTTTTCCCTTTTCTACATAACTCATATCTCCAAAAGATTCTATAGTAAATTTTCCGTTTTTATAAATTACTTTACATACTGCTGCATTTCCCATATGTGTACCTGATATATTTTTCCCATTACTGTCTAGATCTGAGAGGAAAACACTTATAGACATTCCGTGTCCTACTATCAATACATTTCCTCCTCCTGAAGCGGCTTCATTTTCAGCTATTTGACGAATCGCTTTCTGTCCTCTAGCTTTAACATCGTCGTAATTTTCTCCAATTCCAAGTGTTTCCAATGTTTTAAAAGTTGCCATTGCATTTTTTAAAACATCTGGATTTTTATTCATATCGGTAAAAAGCTCTTTTGAAGATTTATAATGTAAGTATAATGCTGCATCTCCCCACATTTTTGAATTAAGGTCTCCTTCATAACTTCCAAAATTAGTTTCTCTAATTTGAGGCACTTCTACTATTTTCAAGTCAGATTGTCCTTTTGTATCTAAAACAATTCTGGCAGTTTGACGTGCACGTCCTAAATCACTAGAATAAGCAGATTTAAAATTTACTTCTTTTATTCCCATTCCTAAAAATTCTGCAACTTGTACTCCTTCAGGAGTCAAAGGAGTGTCTGCCCATCCCTGTACTCTATCCATAGTGTTAAGAATGGTTTTCCCATGTCTGGTAATGTATAAAATTACTGTATTGTCCTTTTTAGATGTCAGTTTATTCTGTCCCAGAATCTGCTGACTAATCAACCCCATTAACAGGATAAAAGCTATACACTTACATTTTAATAACATAGATTTCATCATTTATTTCAATTTTTTATTTTTTTTTACATTAAAATTCAGATAACAATAATTACCAAATACTTTTCTTATATTTTTATGTTTTATAATTTTCATAAACATTTATATATTAAACTGTAGAGTAATTTTATCTTGTAATTCAAAATTTTCTTATTCTGAAGGTGAAAAAACATTATTAATTTTTTAATTTGTTTTTTAGTAGATTTCTCCTTTCGTTTTATTTTTAATATTCAATCTAGTTAATTTTATTTTCTTTTTTTATTTCGTATTTGTTTATAAAAAAATAATAAACTTCAAGTTTAATAAAACATACAAATAAGTTGATGTAATATCATTTTAAATATTATTAATGTTAAAACTTAAATTTAGTTTTAAATTCCAGCGTAAACGGACGAATGTAGGTACCTGCAACCGGTTTGTTATAGTACGGTGTAGGATCTATTGCCGTATTGGTTCCTGAAATTGATCCCTGAGCACCACTTTGGTTTAATAAATTAACTGCACTAATTCCAAAACTTACATTTTTGCTGTATTTATAATCTATTCCAGCAAAGGTTTCCCAACGTCCTGCAAAATATAATGAATTGGTATAATTAGCATATTCTTTACTAAAATAACGAGCACTAGCCCAAAACTTAAATTTTTTCCATTCATAGCTTGGATCCAGTTCTATAATTGTTTTAGAAACACTTCTTGCAATGTTGCCATCATAATCATAATTTATCCCGTAAACTTCAAATTTATAGTTTTTATACTCCGGGTTTTGAAGTGTTAACAACATATGAAATTGAAAATTTTTTAAGGGAGTAAATAATGCATCTGTTGTCCATCCAATTGTTTTTACATCGTAACTTATTGTTTTTTTCATATAATCCGAAGGGTCCTTAGGATTAGTAAATGTTGAGTTATTTGTAAAATTACTACGTTGTATATAAGTTACTTTTGAAACTACTCTCACTAAAGAATGGTTAAAATATACTCCCATAGATGCACCGGGTATTTTAGATTTTTTAATACCAGGATCATCTGCTCCTGCATAACTACTAAGTTTCCCCCCTAATTCGGTATAGGTTATATCTCCTTGTATTCCAAATGATGGAATTATTTTCCATAAACCTTTCGCTATAAATGTTTTGTTTATCCAATCTTTTTTTACATTTGTTTTATTTCCAGATACCCAATTGATTCCTGCTTCCTTTCTATCTTCATCTGTATACCATTTTCCATTTACATTTTGCCATTCTAATCTAGCTCCTCCTTCTACTTCTACTTTTTCAGAAGGATTCCATTTCTCTGTTACATATAAAGCCATTTTATTTTCACTGCCTGTATAATATTGCATAGCCCCGTTATGGTTATATCCTCCGTATATATCTGACCCCTTTCTTGGAGACCAAATTCCCGTTACAGGATCATAAGTTTCCTGAATTAATCGAGTCGGATTGGGAGCAACTTCATGATAAAAAGAATAGGTTGCAGTATTAGAATTGTGAACATGATAATACCATTCGTCAAAACCAATATTCCAATGATGTTTGTCCGTTTTTTTACTTAGTTCCACACGAGTCATATAGGTATTAGTAGGTATTCTAGGGGTATAAAGCATTAATACAGATTGTACTTTTCCATTATATATATTATCTGTTCCTACATAGCGATAACGTGTTTTCCCATCTATGGGATTACTTATTGATGAATAATATGGATTATAATTTCCTGATTCTGCATGTTGATATCTCAAAATATAATCTAACTTCATTCCATTATCTAGACTATTTTTTCCAAAAATATCTATAATATGATTTTCTGCTCCTGAACCTTTCATTGCATCTTTAGTTACATATTCTCCTGTAAGCGGATTCACATAATGAACTACTCCTGATTTTTCCAGATATGAATCTCTTCCTAATTTGAATCCTTCTACAGCATCTACTTTTCCATTAGATCGATAATAGTATGGATTTTGTTTAGTAGAAACGGATTCAGAACTTGCAAATTTGTATTGTATCCCGATTTCTCCTTTTCCTTCATTATATTTTTTATTGATTATTGCTTTGTAAATCTGAGTTTTATCAAGAAATTGGGAAAATGCTGCATTAAATGTTCCCGGATCCATATTGGCAAAGGCACTTATTGAATAGTAGAACCCATTTTTCATTGGTCCACTGACATTAAAACTCCCTCTTAATAATCCATAAGAATTAGTAGTAAAGGCTCCTGAACCTTGTAATTTTTCTGTTCCTTTATTAGTATAAGTACTTACTGATACTCCAATATCTCCGATAGTAATTGCTGTCTTTGCTACATCTTGCACCTCCATACGATCAAAACTAGAGTCTGATCTCCAAGCATTTACAGGCATTTGCCCCATAAAATCAAAAACTACCGGAAGCCCATTTTCTAAAATCGTCGTTCCTCCTACACTTGCGGGAAGTCCTATATTAACATTTCTTGGTCCATTATCTGCTGAGGCATTTAACATTACTGATGAATTCTGTTCTTTCTTCGAATCTACCTTTACTTTAATACTATCTGTCTTATTGTTCTGGGCATAAGCAATATTTATTATAGAAAACGTAACAGCAAAGACACTTATAGTTTTCACAGTATTATTCATAATTTATTTTATTTTTATGGTTTTAGTTTGATTTTTTATTAATTTTTTATCATATATCTAAATTGTGTAAATACTACAACTAAATATTAGACTATATTTATTTTTTTATTCCATATTTAACGGTTCTTTCATCTCTTATAACTCCTTTCCAATTCAATCCGTAACCAAAATTATAGACATTTCCTTCACTATCTTGATGGCATTCCATATCGAAAGGAACATCTTCTTTCTGTTCTTCCACAGTAGACATATTTGCTGGCATTTGTAAAGGTAAAAGCCCTGATGGCTCAAATTTTCCTGAAATAATATCTAATATTGCTTGTTCGCCTATACCAAATCGACCTATAATACCTTCTACTTGATTTTCAAATTCATTAAATACCATGGGGCGATTAATATTTACCACGACTATTACGGGTTTATCTCCCATTTGATTTTTAGTACTTAAAATTGTTGACAAATCTGAAGCATTGGAAACATTAACGGTTTTTCCTTTATATGATCGATCTTTAATGGAAGGATCTATAACGGGATCTCCTGCAGCTATACTATGACTGCGAGCATCTATGGCTGTATAGCTATTATACTGTAAAGAAATGGGCACATAACCGTTACCACCTCTTTTGCGGTCATTAATATCATATCCTCCTCCATCATTATTACTGTAAGGGCTCGATACGAAGACTATTGAAAAATCCGCTTTTTCAGGAAAATCAGTTACATTATAATATTTTTTAACCAATTCCAAGTCTATTGGATAGTCTAAGCTTGGTCTCGACCAATTTCCCCACCAATCTTTAGTTGAAGGATAGTAATTTTTTGGAATAAATACAGTTTTTCTTTTTTTTATAGGTAATACTTTTCCTTTATTTTTTAATAGTACTATAGATTTTATCTGTGCCTCATATCCCGCTTGCATAAATTCTGGATTTCCAACTATTTTAGCACTTTCTTGCGGATCTAAATATGGGTTTTCAAATAATCCTAACCGAAAAATATTTTTTAAAAGTCTAACTGCTGATTGTTCAAATCTTTTCCTCATATAAGATTTTCCATGTTCTTTAACACCCATTTTATAAGCTTTGAGTACAGGTTCTATAACATTATTTCCTCCAAATTGATCCATACCTGCCATTAAAGCAATATAATGTCTTTCAGCTATGGTTTTATTCTCAACTCCCCAGGGTTTTCCCTGAAATTCATCAGGAGTTTTACCTTCATTTGTAGTAATCATCCAATCTGTACATAAAACTCCATCATAACCAAATTTTTCTCTTAATAAATCATTAATAATATATTTATTAAATCCATTCGCATAGTTGCTCTTATCTTTAGATTGATTATAGGAAATTGTATAATATGGCATAACGGCTGACGCTTTAGAAGTTTTACCATCTAGTTTAAATGCTCCTTCAGTAAAAGGTCTTAAGTGCATATCAAAATTATTTCCCGGATAAACAGCAAATTTTCCAAAAGCCCAATGTGCATCTCTCCCCCCTTCTTCTGGACCTCCACTAGGCCAATGTTTAACCATAGCATTTACACTTTTATATCCCCATCCGTCAGAAATTTCATCTTTGCCTGTAGATGTTTGAAATCCATCAATATAAGCTCTTGCCATATCGGCTGATAATTCGGGACTTTCGCCGAACGTCATATAAATCCTATACCATCGTGGTTCTGTACCTAAATCTATTTGGGGGGACAATGCAGTCGTTATTCCTAAAGCTCGATATTCTTGTGATGCTATATTACCAAACTTACGTATAAGAGATGGATCAAACGTAGCAGCAAGTCCTAAACCATCGGGCCAAATGGAAATTTCGCCTCCTGAACCTGCATTAAATTCTGTTTTTGTATTACCTGTAGCTTGTCCGGAATTTCTGGGATCTGAACTTGTATTTCCAGGAATACCTAAACCTATTCCTTCAACAAAAGCCTGCATTTGATTATTCCAGCGTGCAGCAATTTCCGGACTTTGTACTGAGGTTATTAAAATATGTCTTAAATTATCTTTCTTTAAAAAAATTTTTTGTTCATCTGATAGTATCCATGGTTTTACTCCACTTTCTGTAAAAGGTTTTCCATTATATTTACCAGATCCGAATCCTTTATCATTTAAGGGAATCGCCTGATGTTTACTATAAAGCATTAATCCTGCAATTTGTTCAAGAGACATTTTTTGTGCTAAATCATTTGCTCTTTCATCTACTGATAGTCTCCAATCTTCATATTTATCTAGTTTTCCATTTTTATTAAGGTCTTTAAACTTCTTGCCTTCAATGGTCAAAATTTTTACTCCAGAAGTAGGAGAATATCCTAAAGTTACACCATTATCATTTTGAATTGTAACAAAATCAGTTTGTTGTGCATTAGCTTCGAAAATAATTAAAATTGCAATTGAGATTAAAATTTTTTTCATAGATCAATATACTTAATTAGAAGTTTTTTTATTTATTATACACACATAAGCCCATATAGACACATATATGCGTCATATTGACTCTAAAGATAATTTAAATTTTTTTGTTTGGCTATATTTATCCTAATTCAATTACAAACAAGTAAAAAAAACAATAATTAATGCATTGAAATTAAATAATTTATATTAATAGGTTCTGACTAATATCATATAAAAAAATAGCTATTATTTAATAAGAAATCACAAAATTTAACAAAATCTACTCTTTAAACTTGTAACAAAAAAACACATAAACGTCATTTTACGTGCTATTGCATATTTTTTTATAACTAAACAGTATATATTATTTTAATTTTATATAATAATTATATTTAATAAAATAATATTATGGAATTATTACAATTACATTATATTAATAAATATAAATAAAAAAAATAAGTATTTTTGTTGATAATATTCAATATTAAATTTATATTTTTTTTTAGAAAAAGTCATGAATCATTTTTTTGAAAGTAAACATTTACTTTTAAACTCTAAAGATAAATTTTTACCGAATATCTTACTAAACAATGTAATATTCGGTTATTATGAAGGAAAAATCAAAATCTTGCTTAAAAAATTAATGATTTATGATAAGTGGATGCTTCCAGAAGGTTTTATTTATAAAACTGAATCAGTTGAAGAAGCAGCTTACCGCGCTTTAAAAGAAAATATTGGAATAGACAATATTTTATTAACTCAGTTCCATGTTTTTGGAGAAATCAATAGACTTTATTCTAAAGTAGATAAAAATATATTAAATCAACGGTATGTAAGTATTGGCTATTATGCTTTTGTAAATTATTCAAAAGTTAAAATGTTTTGTAATGAAAAGGAAGAAATACGGTGGTTTGATATAAATAAACTACCAAAATTATATGGAGATCATAACAAAATAATTAATACTGCAATTTTTGAAATATGTAAATATATAAATCATATTCCTATTGGTTATGAATTACTTCCTGAAAAATTTACGATGAGTGAATTAAGACTTATTTATGAGGCATTTTTAGGAGAAAATTTAGACCGAAGAAATTTTCAAAGAAAAATGTTATCTATGGGATTTATTAATAAATTGAATGAAAAAAGTGAAAAAAGAGGAATAAAACCTACAATTTTGTACTCATTCAAGAAAGATAAATACATGAAATGTTTAATGCAATTTTTAAAATTATAATATTTAAACTTTATTATAAAAAATAACTTTTAATATTATATATAAAATAAAATTTTAAAATATAAATCACATTTTTTTATTTTATTCCCAGTTATTATTTTGTATTTTTGAACTCATAACTAAATACAAAAAATAAAAATATGATTCTATTAGCAGATTCTGGAGCTACTAAAGCTGATTGGGTTGCAATTGATAGTCAGGGAAACCGTTTATTTTCTTCACAAACAAATGGTTTAAGTCCTGAGGCTATAGATAAAGAAGAAATGTTAAAACGGCTAAATGAACGTTTTGATATAGTTCAAAATAAAACAAAAGTTTCCAAAGTATTTTTTTATGGAGCTGGTTGTGGTACGGAAAATATGAAAAATATTGTACGCAGTACATTAAAAAAATTCTTTTCAAAAGCTGAAGAAATCATTGTGGAGGAAGATACTTATGGCGCTGTATATGCAACAACTCCTCCTAATAGTAAGGCTATCGTTTGTATATTAGGTACCGGTTCTAATTGTAGCTATTATGACGGCGAAAAGCTCAATCAAAAAGTTTTATCTTTGGGCTACCTTTTAATGGATGACTGTAGTGGAAATAAATTAGGGGCTGATTTAATACGTGCATATAATTTTAAAATACTTCCTGAAGAATTATCTAAAAAATTAGAGCAAGAATATAATATGGATGCTGACTACATTAAAGTTAATTTATATAAAAAACCAAATCCAAATGCCTATTTAGCTACATTTGCAAAATTTATCATAGAAAACAAAGATCATGAATTTATCCAAAAAATAGTCAATAAACAAATACAAACTTTTATTGATTATTATATTAAACAATATGATAATTGTAAAGAAGTTCCTATCAATTTCAATGGCTCGATTGGTTTTTATCTTAAAGACGAATTAGAACAAAAACTTTCTGAAAATGATTTAAAAATAGGTATTGCACTTAGACGACCTATAGATGGACTCATTGACTATATAATTAAATATAAGATATAAATTTATTTTTTATTAATTTTATGATCTTAAGTTATATTAAACATATAGCTTAAGGTCATTTTATTTTTTATACTTCAATTATCAAATTAATATTTTAATTTTGTTAATATTAATTTTTGTGGATGTCTAAAAGTATAATTATAACAGGCTCATCTTCTGGCGTAGGATTAGCTTTAGGTAATTTTTTTCAAGCAAAGGGATATTTAGTTTACGGTCTAAGCCGTTCTCTACCTAGTAATACCAATTTTAAAACTATAGTTACTGACATTACTATAAAATCCGAAGTTAAAAAAGCAATTTGTCAAATTGAAAAAGAAACTGATTCTATTGATTTATTAATTAATAATGCAGCAAGGGGAATGGTTGGGGCTATTGAAGATGCTAGAGAAGAAGAAATAACAGATTTATTTAATCTAAATTTAATATCTGTTATAAATATGATTTCCGAAGTATTACCGATAATGAGAAAGAATAATACTGGGAAAATTATAAATATATCTTCAATTGGAAGCAAAATCGGATTGCCTTTCAGAGGAATATATTCTGCTTCTAAATCTTCTTTAGATATTGTTACAGAAGCTTTGAGATATGAACTAAATAATACGAATATTCAAGCATGTACCGTAAATTTAGGTGATGTTAAAACAAATATTGCTGATAGTAGAATTAAAAGCAATGTCTCCACACCTTATGAAATTATATTTAAAAAAGTTTATGAAGGTATAAATCAAGATGTAAATAATGGCTTTGATCCTAAAATTTTAGCTCCTTTTTTAGAAAAATTATTAATTCAAAAATCTAAATTAAAACCTCATTATTATTTTGGTTCAAATATTCAAAAACTTTCTTTATTTATACAAAAAGTACTTCCTCAAAAATGGTTTGAAAAAATAATTACTAAATATTCCGGCATGTAATTCTGTAATTATAACTTTTTATATAAAAAAGTTATTTCATTTAAATTTTAAACAAAATAAAATTATTACAATTAATTTATGAAAATAAATATTCTTTAAAACTTATAAGAACTCAATATTACTAGTTTTTGGCAAGATATCTATAAAAAGTCAAATACTATTTTATCTGGTTATAAAATAAAAAAACCTCACAATATTAGAGGTTTTTTTAATATGAAATTATTTTACTTATTATTATTTAGCTGTCGCGCGAAGCATCCATGCCATAGTTTCATGTTGCTCCATTACTCCTGTAAGAAAATCACTAGTTCCTTCATCTTTATATTTGTCTGCGATAGGAATTAACTCAGAACGTATAATACGAATAATGGTTTCGTGATCATCACATAATTCTAAAAGCATAGTTTTAGCATCTCCTACTTCTTCTCCGTCATGTTCTAATAGATCAGCAACAGCACTAAATTGTTTAAAAGAACCTAATGCATAATGTCCTAATTTTCTTATTCTTTCAGCTATATCATCAATGACCTCAGCTAATTCTTTATATTGATCTTCAAATAAGGTATGCAATGATCTGAAATGTACTCCTTCAACATTCCAATGAAATTTTCTGGTTTTAGTATATAAAAAGTATTCATTAGCTAATAACCTATTTAAATTATCGGAAACGAATTGCCTGTTTTCTTTACTTATTCCTATATTTACTTCACTATGTTTTATTTTGGTTGCCATATTATTATATTTATTTTTAACAGTATTCGATTTATACTCTCATAAAACTCTTTAATATTAAATTATGAAGTATTTTAAATTGAAATAAAAATTATTGTAATCTTTTTAGACGATATAATAATTGTTGTATGGCTTCTTGATAATCATCAAAAATTGATAAGGAATAATCATCTGAAAAAAGTTCTCTTCCATCTTGCAATAACAAATAAAAATTTTCACAGTGTTTTACAATATCTTTAGGAGTTGAAGTTTGTTTAATAGTTATATCTATAGTGCCAAACTGAGCGTAAGATGTTTCTACTATACGATCAATAATTCCAAGTACAGAATCTATTGCTTCATCTAATGCAATATGTGCTGCATAACTACCTTTTCCTGTTACATGCCAGTGATATAGTTTTAATGAACTATTATAAGAAAATAATTCTCCAAAAAACTTACCTAATTTTTTATTTTTTTCTAAATCATTATAGGTACTCTTTACTTCGTTTTGTTCTTTAATCATGACTTTTTTTTTAAATTGTTTATAATATACTTATAAATGAACAAATTTCATACCTAAAATAAAATAAAAAAATTATATTTAAATATAGACTTATAATTTTTAACTATAACCTAAATTCATTTGATATTAAAATTATTATATGTATAAAGCTAAACTAAAATCTATTTATTAATCTTTCATATCTTTATATGCGTTGATTAATCCGTTGGTAGAAGAATCATGTGATGATATATATTTTTCATCCATTAATTCAGGTAATACTTTATTAGCCAATTGTTTTCCTAATTCAACACCCCATTGATCAAAACTAAAAATATTCCAAATAACACCTTGTACAAATATTTTATGTTCATAAAGGGCAATTAATTCACCCAATAATTTAGGGGTCAATATTTTATATAAAAAAGAATTAGTCGGGCGATTTCCTTCAAATATTTTATAGTTTTTTAATTTTTGGATTTCTTCTTCAGTCTTTCCTTGTTCTTTTAATTCAGCTATTACCTGTTCTTCATTTTTTCCAAAAGCTAGAGCTTCAGTTTGTGCGAAAAAATTTGATATTAATTTAACATGATGATCTGAAACTTTATTTAATGTATTAGCCCCAGCAAAAAAATCGCAAGGAATCAATTTTTTTCCTTGATGTATTAATTGATAAAATGCATGTTGACCGTTAGTGCCGGGTTCTCCCCATATTATGGGACCTGTTTGATAATTTACTTTTTGTCTATTTCTATCAATATATTTCCCATTAGATTCCATATCTCCTTGTTGGAAATAGGCAGCAAAACGGTGTAAATATTGCTCATAAGGAAGTAATGATACACTTTCTGCTCTAAAAAAATTATTGTACCAAATTCCTAATAATGCTAAAATTACCGGAATATTTTCCTTAAAATCTGAATGTCTAAAATGTAAATCTGCTTCAAATCCTCCTTCTAATAATTGAGTAAAATTATCGTAGCCTATTCCTAAACAAATACTTAACCCAACTGCTGACCAAAGAGAATACCTGCCTCCTACCCAATCCCAAAACACGAACATATTTCTTTCATCTATTCCAAAATTTTTAACTGCTTCCTGATTTGTAGATAATGCAACAAAATGTTTAGCAACTTCTAATTCGGACTTAGCTGATTTTAAAAACCAATCTTTTGCTGTATGTGCATTAGTCATGGTTTCCTGAGTGGTAAAGGTTTTAGAGGCTACAATAAACAGTGTGGTTTCAGGATTAAGCTGCTTCAATGTTTCTACAATATGAGTTCCATCAATATTAGATACAAAATGAAGATTTAATCTGGTCTTATAATATTTTAAGCCCTCTACTACCATTAAAGGTCCTAAATCCGATCCACCAATTCCTATGTTAACTACATCTGTAATCTTTTTGCCAGAATATCCTTTCCATTGTCCTGAAATTACAGATTCGGAAAATTTTTCCATTTGAGCTAAAACTTTATTGATTTTTGGCATTACATCTTCCCCATCTACATATACTGGTGTATTTTTACGATTTCTTAATGCTGTATGCAGAACTGCTCTGTTTTCTGTTTCATTGATTTTATCTCCCGTAAATAATTTTTCTATAGCATCTTTTACTTTGGTTTCTTCTGCTAGTTTTAATAATAAATCCAAAGTTTTATCTTCTATTCTGTTTTTGGAATAATCAAATACAATATCATTAAAGTGTATAGAATACTTTTTGAATCTTTGTGGGTCTTCTTTAAACCATTGTCGTAAATGTTTGTTTTGTATTTGTTTATAATGTTCTTCTAATAACTTCCATGCTTGAGTTTCAGTAGGATTAATTTTTGGTAATGACATTTTTATTTTTTTTTAGCTAAACAAAGTTACTTATTTATCTTGTTTTATCAAATAAAAAAAACCTTTGAATTATCAAAGGTTTTTTTCAATATTTTAAATATTTGTTTTTTAAAAACTAAATTTTTTGGTAACTCCAACTTTGATGGATTTACCAAAATTAAAATCAAAATCTTTGGATTTAGAGTAGTTTTTATAATCACTTGCTATATTGGTTTTTGTATCATTCCATTCAACTCCTCCAAATGAAACATTTAATCCAAAATTGTTTTTAAAATTTATAAACAAAGCAGGAACAAAATCTATATAATATCCATATACTCTTTTTCTTTCAGATGGAGTATCAGAAGTTAACCCAGTAGAATAATCTCTTTCTGTAACATCCGATCTAGTTTGTTGATAACCTGCACCTAAATCTCCGTAAATTCCAAATGTTTCACTAAAGGGATGATAATAACGTACAAACCCTCCCACTTTTGTAGTGTAATCTTTAGTTTTATTTTTAACTGTAACTAATGAAGCATCTGTTGTTTTTTCTGAAGATTCACTATAGCTCAAGCTTGTTTTTGCTCCTACAAACCAATTATCAGCTACTTCATAGGCTATAATAGGAGAAAAAGTATATTTATTGGCTTTATCATTATCAAAACCATTAACTCTTTTATAACTGAAATCTGTTCCCAAAAGAATAGAATTCTTCTGAGCATTAACAGACATCACCCCTAAAAGAGCAAAGGTTGCTAGTATTATTTTTTTCATTGTAAATCTTTTTAATTAAAAATTTCGTTTAGATTCTTTTGTTAATAAATTTTGATATTATAACGCAAAGTTTTTAGAAATACCAATATTAAATGCATTACCAAAAGTTACATCCACACCATTTGATTTACTGTCTGATTTCTTTTCTTTTAAATGATTATATTCTATTCCTCCAATGCTGAAATTTAATCCAAAATTGTTTTTAAAGTTGATAAATAATGCGGGTTTAAAACCTATATAAAAACCATCTGCTTTTTGTTCATAATTCACAGACGCATTCTCATATTTACCTTTAGTTTTAGTTTCTTGCCATCCAGCTCCTAAATCGCCATAAATAGCAAAAGTTTCACTTAAAGGCTGTGTGTAACGTATAAAACCACCAATTTTTGTAGTTTTTAAGTCACCACTAGTTAAGAATAACTTATCAAGTTGATTTTTGTCTAAGTCTGATTTTTGAAAGGAAACTTGGGCTGCGATCGTAAAATGATCTGAAAACTGATAACCTAAGTATGGAGACCAATCATAAGAATCTACTTTATCTTTTGATCCTCCAGTCTTGTTTTCAGTATGGCTGTAACCTACATTACCTCCTAATAGAATACTGTTTTTTTGAGCATTCATAGTTGTTAATCCAAAAACTACTGCTGCTAACAATACTAACTTTTTCATAATTTTCTCTTTTTATAAAATAATTTAATTCTAAAAATTTAAATAACTAATCCCTTTTGTTTTATTTAATTAAAAAAGGGTACAAATTTAATTTACTATTAGTTTTGTTAATACTATCATAAATATCGTGCCAAAAATTAACACTTTTTTACAGGTTAATAAGTTTATATTTAGTATTTTTATTTATAATTTATTAAAATACTAATTAAAAAAACTAATAATACTTTTGTTTCTTCTATTTCAATTTAAAAATTATTTTTATAAACTTATTACATTTTTACTTATTTCTTAATAAAAATGTAAACCTTGTTTATAATAAAACTTGATATAAAAAATTAAATTTAAATTTTGTTTACTTATAAAATATAAATTTTAATAATTTATAATATTAAAATCTAATCAAATATTTTTAAGCTTTGCAAAAGTAATAAAAAAAATCAATATAATATACTATATATAAAAAATAAAAAGCAATTTGAATATTATGATTATCCAAACTGCTTTTTTATTATAATAAATTTACATTTATTTTACTTCTTCAAAGTCAACATCCTCTACATTATCACCTCCCGGATTAGCACCAGCAGCTCCTTGTTCTCCTCCTGCCTGAGCTCCTGCATCTGCTGTACCTCCGGCTTGACCTGTTTTATATAAATCTTCTGAAGCGGAAGCCCAAACAGTATTGATTTTTTCCATTGCGGCTTCAATAGCTGGTATATCTTTACTTTCATGAGCTTTTTTCAATTCTCCTAAAGCATCTTCTATCGGTTGTTTTTTATCTGCAGGTAATTTATCTCCAAATTCTTTTAATTGTTTTTCTGTTTGGAAAATCATTCCATCTGCTGCATTTAATTTTTCTACTTCTTCTTTTCTTTTTTTATCTGCTTCA
This sequence comes from Apibacter adventoris, assembly GCF_002964975.1. Taxonomy (GTDB): domain Bacteria; phylum Bacteroidota; class Bacteroidia; order Flavobacteriales; family Weeksellaceae; genus Apibacter; species Apibacter adventoris. Next base: position 163,777 of record NZ_PSZM01000045.1, read on the forward strand.
GCATTTGCTTCTGCTTCTTTCTTCATTTTTTCAATCTCTGCTTCACTTAATCCTGAAGAAGCTTGTATTTTAATGGATTGTTCTTTACCTGTTCCTTTATCTTTAGCTGATACGCTTAAAATTCCGTTAGCATCTATGTCAAACGTTACTTCAATTTGAGGAACACCTCTTGGTGCAGGTGGTATATCAACTAAATCGAATTTACCAATTTCTTTATTGTCGTTAAACATAGGTCTTTCTCCTTGTCCTACCCTAATAGTAACAGCCGGTTGATTATCTGCTGCAGTAGAAAAAGTTTCAGATTTTTTTGTAGGAATAGTAGTATTGGCTTCTATTAATTTTGTAAATACTCCTCCATAAGTTTCTATTCCTAAAGAAAGTGGAGTAACATCTAATAATAATACATCTTTTACATCTCCTGTTAAAACTCCTCCTTGAATTGCAGCTCCTATGGCCACAACTTCATCTGGATTTACTCCTTTAGAAGGTTTTTTTCCGAAGAATTTTTCAACTTCTTCTTGAATAATAGGAATACGTGTTGAACCTCCTACTAATAAAACTTCATCTATATCTGAAGTTTTTAATCCTGCATCTTCAAGTGCTTTTTTACAAGGCTCCATAGATCTTTTAACTAAATCTGCTGCCAATTGTTCAAATTTAGCTCTTGTTAAGGTTTGTACTAAATGTTTTGGTCCTGAAGCGGTTGCTGTAATGTATGGTAAATTAATTTCTGTTTGTGTAGAAGAAGAAAGTTCTACTTTTGCTTTTTCTGCAGCTTCTTTTAATCTTTGTAATGCTATAGGATCTGCTTTTAAATCTACTCCTTCAGCTGATTTAAATTCATCTGCTAACCAATTAATAATAACATCATCAAAATCATCCCCTCCTAAATGTGTATCTCCATTAGTAGATAATACTTCAAATACACCATCTCCTAAATCCAGAATTGAAATATCAAAAGTACCTCCTCCTAAATCATATACAGCAACTTTTTGATCTTTATGTGCTTTATCTAAACCATAAGCTAAAGCAGCTGCTGTAGGTTCATTAATAATTCTTTCTACCTTTAAACCAGCTATTTCTCCTGCTTCTTTAGTAGCTTGCCTTTGAGCATCATTGAAATAAGCAGGAACAGTTATTACAGCTCTACTAACTGTTTCTCCAAGGAAATCTTCAGCTGTTTTTTTCATTTTTTGAAGAATCATAGCGGAAATTTCCTGAGGAGTATATAATCTTCCATTAATATCTACTCTTGGAGTGTCTGAATCTCCTTTTACTACTTTATAAGGGACTCTTGAAACTTCATTTGCATCTGAAGAAAATTTAGTACCCATAAATCTTTTTATGGAATAAACTGTATTATGAGGATTAGTTACTGCTTGCCTTTTAGCCGGATCTCCTACTTTAATTTCTCCATCTTCCATAAAAGCCACTACTGAAGGGGTGGTTCTTTTTCCTTCAGCGTTGGTTACAACTGTAGGGTCACTACCTTCCATCACTGCCACACAAGAGTTTGTTGTTCCTAAATCAATACCTATAATTTTGCTCATATTTATATTTTTTTTCTTAATACTAATTTTAAATGTTTAAAAATTTTGTTTATATTATTTTCAATGATTATGCCACGAAATATTTTATTAGATTTTGTCATATTTATTTTAAAATAAAGTGACATATTGTCAAATCCAATTATTCAAAGTGATATTAATCTAACTCTAGTCAATAGAAAAAAAAATTATACCTGTTTATTTTAAATATAGAAACAACAACAGTTCACTTAAGCTCACTATGCTATTTATTTACCTTCTAACATGTATATAATTTTAATATACTAAATATGAGTAATCTTTATTTATTTATCATTTTAAAAATATAAATCTATTTTACAATGTATAAATCATACAATAATAAAAACACAGCCATAAATATATGTAAAAGATATAAAATTTAACAATAAAATAACTATTAAATATAATTATACCAATTTAATTAATTACATTTGTAAAATAACCAAATAAAATTTATATATGAAAAATTACATTTACTTACTATTTATCTTTTCTTCATTTCTTTTATTATCATGTAACAATGAAGATTCATTAAGCCCTGATATTACACCTAGTAAAGGATTGAATACGAAAGAAAATTTTTGTCTTGATGCTTATTTACCTGAAGAGGTTGACTCCATTTATACGGGAATCACTACAAATGCAGCTTTACTTAAATCTAAAAAATGGAATAATGGCCAGATAATTAAAATTAAATTTTTAAATGGAACTCCTTTTTTACAAAGTAAAGTAAAACAATTTGCTGAAGAATGGCTAAAATATGCTAATTTGAAATTCCAATATGTAGATTCTAATCAAAATGCAGATATAAGAATAAATTTTGATAATAGTGGAGGTTCCTGGTCCTACTTAGGTACAGATTGTAATCGAATTAGTCACAATCAACCATCCATGAATTTTGGCTGGTTTACAAATTTTACTTCGGATACAGAATTTTCAAGAGTAATTATTCATGAATTTGGACATGCTTTAGGTCTTATTCATGAACATCAAAGTCCTGCTTCAAATATACAATGGAACAAGTCTAAAGTATATGAATATTATGGTGGAGCTCCTAATTACTGGAATCATGATGAAGTAGATAACAATATTTTTTATAAATATAGTTCTACAGTCACTAATTATTCTGCTTTTGACAGTAAATCAATTATGCTTTACTCTTTTCCATCATCTTTTACTTTAAATGGTTGGTCAAGTGGATGGAATACGGTTTTATCTCAAACTGATAAAAATTTTATAGCTAAAGAATATCCTGGTAAAACAATAATAAAAACAAATAATCTTTATAGATATAATATTAATGGTCAACATTTTTATACTTCCAATTATGCTGAATTAGGTAATAATTACTATGAAAGTATCTTAGGTAAAATTTATAGTTCTCAAATTTCTAATACTTATCCTATTTATAGGTACTTTAATACTATCAATGGTGACCGTTTGTCTACCTTAAATTGGAATGAATTAAGAAATGGTGGACAAGATGGCTGGAAATATGAAGGAATAAGTGGTTATGCTTATAATATACAACAACCTAATACTATTCCCATTTATCGCTATTTTAAAAGTACAAATAAACCTGATCATTTTTTCACTACTAGTAACATTGAAGTTTCTGGTGGAAAATTTGGATATAAATATGAAGGTATAGCTTTTTATGTTTTAAGATAAAAGTATGTATTTATTATAAAAAAGAGAGCTATTAATTAATAGCTCTCTTTTTTATATTATTCTAATATAATTAAAACTCATTGGTAAAATGTAGCTTTACTGATGGATATTTTTCCTGAGTCATAGTAATACTAAAAGCAGAATCTGCTAAAAACACTAATTGTCCAAATTTATCTTTTGCTAAAAATTTTTGTTTTACTCTTTTGAATTCTAAAAATTCGGGAGATTTTTCATCTTCAGCTTCTACCCAACAAGCCTTGTGAACATTGCTTGTTTCATAACTACATTTGGCAGAATATTCATGTTCTAAACGATATTGAATTACTTCAAATTGCAGAGCACCTACTGTTCCTATAATTTTACGATTATTTATTTCCAAAGTAAATAGTTGAGCTACGCCTTCATCCATTAATTGATCTATTCCTTTTGCCAACTGTTTAGCTTTCATAGGATCTTCATTATTTATATATCTGAAATGCTCGGGTGAAAAAGAAGGTATTCCTTTAAAGTTTAATTTTTCACCTTCCGTTAACGTGTCTCCAATTCTAAAATTTCCAGTATCATGTAATCCAACAATATCTCCAGGAAAACTTTCTTCTACTACTTCTTTTTTATCAGCAAAAAAAGCTGCTGGGCTACTAAACTTTAATATTTTATTTTGTCTAACATGTAAATAATTTGTATTTCTTTTGAAAGTGCCTGAAACCACTTTTACAAAAGCTAATCTATCTCTATGTTTAGGATCCATATTGGCATGTATTTTAAATACAAATCCGGTAAACGATTTTTCCTCGGGCTTTACTAATCTTATATCACTCATCTTTGGTAAAGGATTAGGTGCTATTTCTACAAAGGCATCTAATAATTCCTGTACACCAAAATTATTTAATGCTGAACCAAAAAATACAGGTTGTAAAGTTCCTTCTAAATATTCTTCCTTAGAAAATTCAGGATATACTGAGGCTATCAACTCTTGCTCTGCTCTTAATGCTTCTGAGGCTTGACCACCTATTAGAGTTTCTAATTCAGTGTTATATATATCATCAATATTTATGCTATCTCCTACTTTTTGTTTTTTTTCTTCTGTAAAAAATTTAAGTTTATTTTCCCACATGTTATAAATACCCTGAAAATCCAGTCCCATTCCTATAGGCCAAGAAAGAGGTGTTACTCTTAATTTTAGTTTCTGTTCTACTTCATCTAGTAAATCAAAAGCATCTTTTCCCTCTCTGTCTAATTTATTTATAAAAACTAACATAGGAATATTCCTCATTCTACAAACTTCAACTAATTTCTCGGTCTGTTCTTCTACTCCTTTTGCTACATCTATTACTACAATAACTGAATCTACAGCAGTTAAAGTTCTATAAGTATCCTCAGCAAAGTCTTTGTGCCCAGGTGTATCCAAAATATTTATTTTTTTGCCTTTATATTCAAAAGCTAATACTGAAGTAGCAACAGATATCCCTCTTTGTCTTTCAATTTCCATAAAATCTGAAGTTGCTCCTTTTTTAATTTTATTGCTTTTTACTGCTCCTGCTTCTTGAATTGCTCCCCCAAAAAGCAAAAGTTTTTCTGTAAGTGTAGTCTTTCCCGCATCAGGATGGGAAATAATACCAAAGGTTTTTCGTCTTCCTATTTCTTTTTCTAAATGAGTACTCATATTGTATCTAACTTAATATCGAAAAATGATTACAAATATAGGATATTTTAATGCATACTTATTTTTGCTTATGTATTTGTTTCATTTATATATAGTTAATAAAATAATTTTAATTTATCTATAATTATTTTTACAAGTATAAAATGAAAAACATTTTTTATTTATATGATTAATTTATTGTTGTATCAATTATAAAAAAAGTAAATTTATTTTATCAAAATAATGAATCTTTTTTTATGAATGATATTTATTTTTATTGAAAAATTATACTTTTGCTTTTTCAATTCTTATTCTGAATCATGAATATTAATCTAAAAAATGCTATCATAACTCAACTTACATTACAGTCTGTAGGAAATAAGTTAAGGGAAGAAAAAAATATATATGCGGGGGATCTGTTTCATTTAACGGAAAGAGAAGAAGAAGACCTTCAACCTTTTTTTATGTCTGCATTTAAAAAAAGTTCAGAATATTATAAATTTACTCATTATACACAAGATGTAAATTTTAATGTTTTATATTCATTATGTAAAGATATATTTGAAGAAAAGTCTGATTTCGTCTCATTTTCAGATAGGGTTTTAGATCATTTATTTGAACGATCAAACCATCCTCAAATAAAAGCCGGAGAAATTTTCATTGCTTTGTTAGAGGAGATTGATATAGGGCTGGAATCTAAAATTAAGGGAATTGGTATTTTTAAACTAGAAAATAAAAATAAATTTCTTCGATTTAAACATACAGATATTGTTGAATGTGCTATACAAAAAGGATATAGACTGGAATCTACTATAGATAAAGGTTGTTTAATACTCAATACTTTAAAGGAAGACGGATATTGTGTTTTAGTTCATGATGACACTCTGATTGAATCTGAATACTGGAAAAAATCATTTCTGGATGTAGAGTATATTAAAGATAATGCTTACCAGACAAAAAATTACATTAATTTACTTTCCAATTTTTCTCAAGAAATAATTTTTGAAGAAAAGGGTAAAAAAATTCAAACAGAATTTATTGGCAATTGTTTACAAATTTTCAATTCTAATGAAACTATATCTGAAGATTTATTAGAAAAAGAATTATTGGAAAATTATGATATGGTAGATGAATTTAAATCCTATAAAAAAGATTATGCAGAAAATTCTAATATTCAATTTTCAGAAATTTTCGATGTTTCTACCTTAGCTTTAAATAGGGAAAAGAAAAAAATAAAAGCAGAAATAAAGCTAGATACACATATACAAATTAAACTAGATATTAATAAACCAGAAAGTTCTGAAGATTTTTTGGAACAGGGATATGATGAAGAAAGAAAAATGTTTTATTATAAAATTTATTATAATAATGAACTTTAAAATCTTTATTAGTTATAATATTTTCAATTTATTCTTTTTTTTATAACTAAAATTATTTTATTCATATATTTACTCCATTTCTTACTTAAAAAATATTAGATGCCAATTGTTGATTTTATAATTCCTGATTATTTTACAAGAATTGTTTCATGGAAAGTTAGTGAAACAACTGAAGAACTATTGAGAATACTAAATCTGAATAAAAAAAGACTAGCTACCTATGAATCCTTAACTCCTAAAAGAAAACGTGAGTATTTAGGATTAAGAGCCTGTTTAATGGCTTTAGGATTAGATAACAATGTACAATATACAACTGAAGGAAAACCTTTTATTGAAGGAACATATAATATATCTGTATCTCATTCACACGGTGTAGTCTGTGTAGGTGCTTCTTCTTTTAATATAGGGGTAGATATTGAACTGGAGAGGGATGAAAAAATAAATAATATAAAATATAAATTTATTAGAAGTGATGAATTTACATACATTCCTGATGAATCTCAAAAAGACTATTATCATATTATATGGGGGATAAAGGAAGCTTTATATAAAATACATCAGGGAAACCTTTGGTCTTTTTTAAATCATTACAGAATTGAACCGTTTGAACTTAAAAGTGATAAACCCATTATTTGCTGGATTACGGATGACCATTCCAGTGTTAAATACTACGCCCATTATAAAAAGATTAATAATTATTACATGGCTTATGTATTAAATTATGAATAAATAAATTTTTGAATATTTGCAATTCTATTTTAAAACAATATCTATATTTTTGCAACGCGAAATAATTAATATATATTAAAAAGTCTTTTGAAAAAAGCCTTAATTATACAAAATAAATACATAGGAGATGTTTTAGTCGCAAGTATTATTGCAAAAAATATCAAATCCGTTTTTCCCGATATTGAGGTACATTTCTTTTGTTACAATAAAGCCATCAGCATATTGGATAATAATCCTTATATAAATAAAATTATAGATTTTGATGATACTGAGCTAAAAAAAATACCTGTATTATGGAAATATGCCCAATGTATTAGAAAAGAAAAATATGATATTATTTTTGACCCTTATGCAAAGTTGCAAAGCCGTTTTATTATTTTATTTTCAAATGCTAAACGAAGAATAAGTTTCAATAAACCTTTTTTTAAAAATCTATATACGGATGTATTTTTGGAAGAAAAATATCCAAAAATTGTCTGCTGTACTTCTATAGAAAATAGGTGTTTACTTCTCACTCCTTTCTTTCAAGACTTTTCAACTATAAATTTTCAAACAGAAATATTTCTGAAGGATTCTGAAATTGCTGATGCCCGCAAGCTTATGTCTCAAGCAGGAATTACCTTTTCTAAGCCCATTTTAATGATAGGGGTATTAGGTAGTGTTCTAGATAAATCTTGGCCTCTAGAATATATGTCTGAATTGATTAATTTATTAACTCAAAATTTTAATGTAGATATATTATTAAATTATATTCCTAATCAAAAAAAAGAAGTTGAAAATATTTTAAAAAACGTCACAAACAAAAAACCAATATATTCAAATATTTTAGGAAAGAATATAAGAGAATTTTCTGCTATTTTAAAAAATTGTACTGCCTTGATAGCTAATGAAGGAGGAGCTGTTAATACAGCAAAGGCAATAGATATACCAACTTTTTCAATTTTCTCGCCTCACAAATTCAGAAAAGATTGGGGGTGTTATGAGAATCTTTTTATACATAAGAGTTTTCATCTCATGGATATTTTTCCTGAAGTATACCAGGAATTTTCCATAAAGGAAATTCTAAAAAACCCAACTCCTTTTTACAAACTAATGTCTCCTGATAAGGTATTACCAAATATTGATAAATATTTACAAGAAGTGCTAAAAATAAGTCCTAAAGGAAAAACTTTTTCTAAAATACCCTCTTTACATCCTAAAATTACTGCTTTAGCTATTACTTATAATGAAGAAGCAAACATTGACAGATATTTGAATGATATATCATTTGCAGATGAAATTATTATTGTAGATTCTTACAGTACTGATAATACTAAAAACAAATTTTTAAAATATCCAAATGTAAAATTTATAGAACGCAAATTTGATAATTTTACCAATCAAAAGAATTTTGCAATTTCACAGGCTTCTAATGATTGGATTATTTTTTTTGATTTAGATGAGCACATTCCTGAAGGTTTAAAAATTGAAATTCTTACGACTGTTAATTCTGAAAACACTAAAGATGCGTATTGGGTATATCGAAATTTCTTTTTTTCAGGTAAGCATATAAAATATAGTGGTTGGAAAAATGATAAGGTTATAAGACTTTTCAAAAAAAATAAGGTTCATTACAGAGAAAATAAATTTGTACATGAAGAAATTATTTGTGATACTAAAGCCGGATTTTTAAAACACAAGATTGACCATTTTTCTTTTAATTCTATAGATTCTTATCACAAAAAATTAAATCAATATGCAAGTTTAAAAGCTGAAGAATTATTTAAAAAAAGGAAAAAACCAAACTTTTTTCATTATTATATAAAACCAGCTTTTCGATTTTTTAGCCACTATTTTTTACAATTAGGTTTTTTAGATGGAAAATCCGGATACATAATTGCTAAAATGTATGCTCAATATGTATTGGATCGTTATAAATACTTGGATCAATTATGGAATGAAAATAGAAAACTGTAAATATAATATTTACAGTTTTCAAAAAGTATAAAATTTATATTTGGAAAGAACACTTATTATCTATTTCCTCCTTCTTTTTTAGTATTATCTTTTATTTCTTTTCTTTCTGTCTTTTTAATTTTACCATTAGCAAAGGTATATTTAACTGCTAAACTTATTCTTCTACTCTCCCAATCAAATCTTCCATCTATATAACTAGGAATAATTTTATTAAATTGAGAATGCTGAGCATTAAACAAATCTGAAATCCGCACAGTAAAACTTAATTTATCATCCATAAATGCTTTTTTTACAGAAAGATCTATTTTCCATTGCTCTTTATAATTATTTTGTAAATCTTTATTTTTGGATTTGTAAAATCCAAATAATTGTACACTAATAGATTTGGGTAGAGTAAATGTATTATTTATCTTTAGAGTATGAGAATCTATATTTCTTTTGCTCCATTTATTTTGAATAGTTCCTGAAATTTTCCCCCAATAATATTCAAACCCAGAATTTATACTCCACCATTTAAATGGATTATAATTAATATCCAACTCTCCACCATACTGATTATTGCCCTCTGTATTTTCACTTACAATTTCTATATAAGTAGGTTGTTCTATAAAACGTTGTAGTATCTGATCTTTTATATCTCTTATAAAAATATTTGCACCTATATACAATTTTGAAAGATTGGTAGATATTCCCATTTCGTAAGAATTAGTATATTCCGGCTTAATATTTTCATTACCTGAATAAACTATGGTACCAATTGAAAACTGCGGGACTGGAGAAAATAGGCCTGCCCAAGGTCGGTCTATCCTTCTGGAATAATTAAATGATATTTCTGTTTTCTTTTCTTTTCCCAATTTATATCCTGCATGTAATGTCGGATAAATCTGATAGGTATAATCCTTAAAATTTTTCGAATTAGCAAAGTCTGTGTTAGTTCTGGTATCAGAATATTCTCCTCTTATACCTGCCTTTATTCCCAATCTAGTCCATTCTTTCTTATATTCTACATATAAACTATAAATATCTCTGTCAAATTCATAAAAGTTTTTGGTCAACACACCATATTTATCCCTAAATTTATTTAAACGAAACTCTGCTCCTGCTGTTAATTCTGAATTATTTGAAAGCGGATTGGTATAGTCTAAATTTGCCCGAAAATTTTCTTCTTTCTGATTCCATAATTCTAATCCTTGTAATGTAGAGTTGCTTTCTGTATCTTCATAATATTTATCATAATTAGCCTGAACTTCTATCTTATGTCCAGATTTTGCGAACTCAGATTTATAAAATAAATCGTATTCCTGATTTTTTATATGGTAACTATAATTTTGTTGATAAAATTTTTCATTATAAATACTAGATTCTAAACTATTATTTTCAGTTTCTGAATTATTTCCCGATTGATATGTATATAATGATAATGTATTCTTGTCATTCAAAAAATAATCAAATCCTATTTTACCTGACCGATTAATGGGCTTGCCATTTAATTTTGATGTTTGAAGAGAATGAGTACTCTCTCTAAATAAATAAGCTGAATTTTGCCAGTTCCATACATTATATGTGCCACTTCCGAAAATATTGAATTTTTCAAAGCCCTGATTAAAATCAATACCTGTCGTATATTTTGAATTTGCTCCGTGGATATAATTTGTATTCAAATTTATATAAGTACCTTTTTTGGAACCTTTTTTCAAAATAATATTGATTATTCCGGATTTTCCTTCCGGAGAATATTTGGCCGGAGGATTAGTAAGTACCTCTATTTTATCAATTAAATCAGGAGGATATTGTCTCATAATTTGTTCAAAAGAGATAGTAGTGGGTTTTCCATCTACTAAAATTTTTACATTGGAACTTCCTCTTAAAGAAATTTGATTGTCTTGATTAACATATATACCGGGAATTGTATTCATAACCTGAGATAAGTCTTGTGATGCTCCTGCTAAATCATCTCCCACGGTAACTACTTTCCTGTCTATTTGATTAACAATAGTTGTTTTTTTTCCTAATACAACCACTCCTTCTATTTCTTTTTCCTTAAATATTTTCTTCAATACTATAGTTCCTATATTAATAGAAGAATCTGCAATACTAAACGATAGCTCTTTCTTTTCATACCCAAATTCTTCTATTAATAAAATATATTTTCCCTCGGAAAGTAGTGTACTGAAATTACCTTTTTCATCTGAAAAAAATTCTTTTATAGCATTCCCTTCTTTGAGTACAGATATTTGTGCCCCTGAAATTTCTCCAGAATTTGAATCTGTTTCTATTTTCCCTGTAATTTCTTTCATGTTTTGTGAAAAGGCAAAACAAGGTAAAAATAAGATAATATTTAACAAAAATATTTTTAAAACACTGTTTTTCATAGCTATTAATTTCGATTTATTACTTTGTTATACATAATAGCAACTTATATAAGCAACTATTTTATACAATATGTATTAGATAGAGCTGCTTTGTTACATTAAATATGAATTTTTTGAATGCAATTGAAAATATTTTTATCTTTTTATAGAATTATTCTTTTTCATTCAAAAAAATCATTCTTAATAAAAATATAATTTAATTTTTTTATAATTTTTTTATAGTTCCCGATCCAGAAGTTTTTGTCCTGATTAAATTAGCATTCCCTTTATAATATATATCTCCGGAACCCGATATACTTGCTGATATAGTTTTTTCTGCAAATAGTGCTATAGTACCGGATCCTGATACTGAAACGTTTACATTTTCAGCTCTAAATTCATCTACTTTTATGTCTGAGGACCCTGAAATTTGAATATTAAAATCTTGGGTTTTTCCTGTCAAAAGAAGGTCTGAGGATCCTGAAACGCTAACTTTAGTTATCGTCGAATTGACTTCCATTTTAACGTCACTTGAACCGGATAATTGTAAATTTGTATTATCTGCAATTAAATTTTTTACCAAGATATCCCCTGAACCTAATGTCTTTATTGTAAAATGACTTGCTTTTACATTTTTAAATATAATGTCTCCCGAACCAAAATTTAGAAGACTAAATTCAGATATATCTAAATCTTTTTTCACATAAATATCACCACTTCCTGCAGATGTTATTGATTCTATTTTATCTACAGGTATATAAACCACCATTCTTTTTTTGGAAGATATATTCGTGTTTTTTTTAAATCTTACATATAATGTTCCTGACTTGCTTTCTATCTCAATAAAATCTATCAGATTAGATTCTGCTTCTACAGTTATATCTCCTACATTACCATCTGTTAAAACAATATCTATAGAACTGCGGGAAGATATTTCTGTATAGTTATCTACTTTTTGAATTTTCTTTATTAGTTCTCCGTTACCTACTATTATTTCTTTAGATGAGAAACTATAATTTTTTTCCTGTTTTTGAGCTTTTTCTATTTGTGAATTACAACTTTGAAAAACTCCTAATAGAGCTAAAATTAATATTGTAAATCTCATATTTTTATTATTAAAAATTGGTTTTAGTTTTTAGATAAATTTCTTATTTGTCTTCCTAAACTACTCATTTCCTGTCTAAATTTTCTCATTTCCTCCTTAAACTCATCCATATCACTTTTTTCCGATGATCTATTTACTAATATGGTTATATCTCTTGAATTATCTTTTTTTATTTTCTGCTTTATGTTTACGTCATTCTCCATTTCTTTATCAATTTTTTGTGTATTATAAGGTTTCGAAATTTCACGACTCTTTTTTTCCATCTCTTCTACTTTCTTCTTCGGGTCCGTTGAATTATAATAATACTTAACAGTAATTTGTTCTTTTTTTGATCTTGATTTTATCGGAAAATCTTTGTATGAGTATGTATTATTATCTTCTTTACTATTTGTATTTCTTATCCAAATTTTTTGTTTATCTTCTTCATTTAGTTCTTTAATTGCAAAAGCTTTTTCTATTTCTTCTGTATTACTGTTTTCAAAAATCTTAGAAAATTCTTCTTTAGGCAATTTTGATACTTTTTGGTTCTTCTCATTTTTAAAAATTTTATCAAGAGCTTCTTTAGATGTAGATATTACATATGCTTTATTTCCTACCATAAGTGTATCTATATAATCATGAGAACCACTCTCCAATGTGTCTTTTAAATAATTAGATATTTCATCTATTTGTAATGCTTGTTTTAATTGCTCTTTTTGTCTAGATGTTAATTCATTCGTAATTTTATCTTGAGCATACACTTTATTGCTGAAAATATAAACTAAGATTAAAATAAAAGGTAAGCTGAAAAACTGTAATAAGATGGCCCTGGTTGAATTTTTCTTTCTAGTCATCATTAGTAGCCGTTTTTTAGTCAATATATAATTGAAATTACTGGCAATAGGAACCGCTTGTTTTACTTGAATTGTATCTAATATGAGTTTTTGATATTCATAAATATCTGTTTTTGTTTTTAAAACTGAGTCATCAGCCAGGAATTCATGATTAAGCTGTATAGCTTTTTTAAATAAATAAAAAGCAGGATTGAACCAAAATATAGATTTTATTAATTCAATAATTAAAATATCTATAGAATGTTTCTGTCTTATATGAGCTATTTCATGCTCTAATAATTCTTTTCTGGAAAAATTTTCGTTTATATTTTGTTTTGGTATAAATATATATTTCCAAAAACTATAGAGTGGTTCTTTCCGTTCATTAATAACAAGAAAGATTCCATTATAACTCATCTTTTTACTTTTAAAGACATTTAAATAGATTCTAAAAAAATTAATTAAAAATTTTATAATTAATAAGGAAGATGTACTTATATAAAAAAATAACAGAATATTCTCCCATTTAAAAAATTTCACCCTTTCTGATATTGTATGTTTCTTTGTTTCTTTTAATAAAATAGTATGCCGGGGTGAATTAATACCTGCATTTTTCTCAGTAATTTCAATAGTATTTTCGTTTTTTTTATTTTCAATATTTTCTTTTGCCTTTATCTGCGTTTTTTTCAAGAAAGTTTCTTGTATATTTTCAATTAAATTTTCTCTATTGGGTAATGTGATAAAAAAGAAAGGAATTGATAAAGATAAACTTAAGGTTATCAATAAATAAGCTCGGTTAAATCTGAACATTTTCTCTTTTTGCAATAAAAGGAAATAAAACCCTATAAAAAAAGATGAACATAAAACAACTTTAAAAAAATACTCAATCATTTTTTTTCTTTTTTTGAATTTCAGAATCAACTAACTTTTTTAAACTTTCTAGTTCCTCAATTGTTAAATCATTAGATGAAGTGAAAAATGAGGCAAATTGAGGAGCAGAATTATTAAAAAATTTATTTATAATCCCTTTAACTTCTTTAGAAAAATAATCTGATTTTTTTACTAAAGGATAATATTGTCGAGAATTACCAAATACCTCATAGGACAGAAATCCTTTGTCTTGCAACCTCTTTAGTAAAGTAGCTATGGTAGTAGTTGCCGGTTTAGGTTCCGGATAGCATTCAATAATTTCTTTTAAAAAAATTTTTTCCGCTCTCCATATATACCCCATTAACTGTTCTTCCTTTTTAGATAAATTCATCATTCTATATTTATAGATCTTGTTCTACAAATATAGAATATTTTTTAAAAGTATGTTAGTTTTTAAAAATTTTTTTTTTAACCTTTTATTATAACTAAAAAATAATTTGGAGATATTTAAGATCGTCCATTTATTTATTATATTAAATATATATAAATATGTATAATTTATTTTATCTAATAGTATTGAATACCAAATGTATAAAGTAAATTATAGAAATTTATTTAATCAATAATATTAAACTATTTTTATTATACTTATTTCATTTGATCAAAGTAAAATGTTGAATTTTCATTGTAAGCAAGAGATTAATAATGTAATTGTGATATATATCATAGAATATAAAATATTAATTAAAATATAGATCCTAATTCATTCCTTTTTTATAAAAATAATATATTTAAATTTTATTATTTAATTCATTTTATAAAAAAAATAAATATTAAAAAATATGTTTACTTCATTAGTGGTATAAAATAAATTTATATGATAAATCTATGTACTATTCTAATTTTACAAAAGTGACTACTACAAGTAATTTGTTATAGAACTAAAAAATAAACCCATTAAATTAACTTTGGCATGGCTTTTGATAAATATAGAATAATTCATTAAGACAGTGAATTTTCATAGTAGTTAGTTTTGACCCCGCTTTTTGCGGGGTTTTTATTCTTCAGTATTTTTTATTTATAGTACTTTATATATTGGATATAATCTTAATATGATCATTAACACATCAGTAATTTAACTTATTTTAATATTTCTGGACCATTTATTAAATATTTAACTATATTTTAACATTTGTTTATATTATTTTAATTACACGTGGCACAAATCTTGCTCAATAATATATAATTCATAAGGCAGTGAATTTTCATAGTAGTTAGTTTTGACCCCGCTTTTTGCGGGGTTTTTATTCTTCAGTATTTTTTATTTATAGTACTTTTTATAAATTGGATATAATCTTAATATAATCATTAATATATCTGCAATTTATCTTATTTAATTGATTCTATTATTATTGAATCATTTATTAAATATTTAACTATATTTTAACATTTATTTATATTATTTTAATTTCATATGGCATAAATCTTGCTCAATAATATATAATTCATAAGGCAGTGAATTTTCATAGTAGTTAGTTTTGGCCCCGCTTTTTGCGGGGTTTTTTATTTTTTAACATTTTTAACTTTTAATAAATATTTTACGGCATTAATTTTGATATATTGTACATGTTCATAAGGCAGTGAATTTTCATAGTAGTTAGTTTTAACCTCGCAAAAAAGCGAGGTTTTATTTTTTATTAAATATTTTTATAAAATGAGGCTTTCTCAATTAAGATTTTATCTACTTATAAAAATAAAAAAGTCTGATAAGTATTTATCAGACTTTTTTTATCAAGTTTTTTATCAATTATTATTTATGTCTAGAATAAATATCAGAAACCTTATCCCAATTAACTATTTTAAAGAAAGCTTCTATATATTCAGGTCTTCTATTTTGATAATTTAGATAATAGGCATGTTCCCATACATCTAAACCTAGAAGTGGATATCCTGAAATACCAACTCCTGGCATTAAAGGGTTATCCTGATTAGCTGTTGAACCTATCAATAATTTTCCATCTTTAATTACTAACCATGCCCAACCTGAACCAAATCTACCTGCTGCTGCTTTTGAAAATTCTTCTTTAAAAGACTCAAATGATCCAAATGCCGAATCTATAGCTTGAGACAAATCTCCTTGAGGCTTACCCTTTCCATTAGGGGTTAACCATTCCCAAAATAAACAATGGTTTAAATATCCTCCCCCATTATTCCTTATTGGTGTTTTATCAAATCCTTTAACTATAATTTCATCTATTGGAAGATTTTCTAATTCTGTTCCTGAAATTGCATTATTTAAATTTGTAGTATAAGTCGCATGATGTTTGGTTAAATGGATTTCCATTGTTTTAGCATCGATGTAAGGTTCCAACGCATTATATGCAAATGGTAATTTTGGTAATTCAAATGACATAATTACTATTTTTTAATTAAACTTTTCTTTATTAACAAATATAATAAGATTTATGATTAATATCATATCATAAAGATCAGAATATTTTATAATAAGATTTAAAAATAATATGGATAGAATTAGTTGTTTTTTTCTTTTTCAAATAGTAATAAATTATATATAATTATTAAAATAAATTAATTTGTTCTCCTTCATAATCATCAGATTTATCATCATTATTCTCTGATGTTTTTCCTTCTACCTCATCTTCTAATTCCTCTTCTGATTCTTCAATAATTTTAATATTTTTAATTTTTTCTTTGGATAATTGATTTCCTTGTGCTTTAATTCCTTTAATAGCAATAAATTCTTCTAAATTAACTATTTCTTGTTCTTTATTTTTACCAAAATTAATTTCTGCTATCAATTTATTTCCTGTACCAACCCATTCTATAAATGATTTAGGATTTTCTGAAATGAAAAAAATTTGAGAGTTTAATGTATCTTCTAACAGAAATCTTTTTATATAATAAATGGACTTTTCACCCTCATAGTAAATACAACATATTGGTTTTTCAGGTTTCCATTTTTGTATAATTAAAAGATCTTCTTCAAAATGGTTTAATAAATCAAAGGTATTAAGCTTAGCAATACCCTTTGAGTTTATAGTCAATATTTTATCTGTTCCTTTAAATGTTCCCAAATAAGTTCCTCTTCCATCTACATTTAATCTTTGAATAGAATCATCAAACCAAATTTTTCTAGGTGCAAGCGTTGATACTCCCGTTTCTTTTAATTCTATTTTTTTTACATAGTGTTTTGATACTATATTACCTTTAGATGCCCTTCCTTTAATTGCCAGTTCTGAAAAATCAACATCAAATTTCAGTTTTTTCACCCTCTGGCTAGGTTTCAAGTAAATTGTTACTACTTCTGCTTCTCCATTGGGATTTGCTGAAAAATACTGAATTTCTGATCCTTTTTCATTTGAGATCAAATTATATTCTTTATCCCGGGTAATAGACGTTACAGGAAATCTTTTCATATACCAAGGACCTAATTTACCTACTTTATAAATTAAATTATAAATAGTTCTGTTATCATTCTTTTTCCAAACTCCAACATAAATAATATTTTTCCCTACAAAAGTTTTAGCCTCTGCTTTAGTAACTAACATAGTTCCATCTTTTCGGAAAATTATTATATCATCAATATCTGAACAATCAAATAAAAATTCATCTTTTTTTAAAGAATATCCTATAAATCCTTCTTCTCTATTTACATAAAACTTAATATTGGCAACAGCTACTTTTGCTGCATCTATAGTATCAAATGCTCGTATTTCTGTTTTTCTTTCTTTTCCTTTTCCGTATTTTTTCTTTATGTTTGTAAAATAATCTATGGCATATTGAATTAAATTTTCTAGATTATACTTAGCTTCAGCTATTTTTCCTTCTAATGCCAATATATTTTCTTCAGCTTTTCCTAGATCAAAACGGGTTATTTTTTTTATGCGTATTTCTATTAATTTAAGAATATCTTCTTCTGTAACTTCTCTGATTAAATGTGATGTAAAAGGTTTAAGTTCTAAATCAATTGTAGAAATTACTTCTTCCCAAGTTTTAACTTCTTCTATATTGTGATATATGCGGTTTTCTATAAATATTCTTTCTAAAGAAGCAAAATGCCATTGTTCTTGAAATTCATCCAGTTCTATTTCAAGTTCCTTTTTTAATAAACTGACAGTATGATCTGTATTTTTTCGTAAAATTTGTGAAACAGAAAGAAATTCTGGTTTATCAACATTAATAACACAGGCATTAGGAGATATAGATATTTCACAATCGGTAAATGCATATAGGGCATCCATCATTTTATCTGGAGAGACATCGTTTCCTAGGTGTATTAAAATTTCAACTTCCGATGCTGTATTATCCTCAACTTTTTTTATTTTTATTTTTCCTTTATCATTAGCTTTAAGTATACTATCTATTATAGAGCCCGTGTTGGTTCCATAAGGAATTTCACTTATCTTTAGAATCCCTTTTTCAGGATTAGACAATTTTGCTCTGGCTCTTATTTTTCCTCCTCTCTCTCCATCATTATAATTAGATATATCTATTAGTCCTCCGGTTTGAAAATCAGGATATAAAACAAAAGATTTTCCTTTTAAATAGGCTATGATTGCATCAATAATTTCTATAAAATTATGAGGCAATATTTTTGTTGAAAGTCCTACTGCAATACCTTCTACGCCTTGTGAAAGAAGTAAAGGAAATTTAACCGGAAGATTTTCCGGTTCTTTATTTCTTCCATCATATGAAGGTTTCCAAATGGTTGTTTTAGGATTAAAAACAACATCTAAGGCAAATGGGGTTAAACGCGATTCTATGTAACGTGCTGCTGCAGCTCCATCTCCTGTATATATGTTTCCCCAATTCCCTTGGGTATCTATTAGTAATTCCTTTTGGCCTAATTGTACAATAGCATCGGTAATAGCTGCATCACCATGTGGATGGTATTTCATGGTATTCCCCACCACATTTGCCACTTTATTATAACGCCCATCTTCTAACTCTCTCATGGAATGGAGAATACGCCTTTGCACCGGTTTAAGTCCATCATAAACAGAAGGTATTGCTCGTTCGAGAATTACATAAGAAGCATAATCTAAAAACCAATTTTCATACATTCCAGATATTTTCTGAATGCTTTCTTTGTTTTTATTGGGTGTTAATTCTTGTTTGTCTTTGTTATTCTCTTCTATCATTTATTATACTTCTATCTGTTTACGCTGTTTTTCTTCTAAGAATTGTTGATTATCATTAATTACTTTATTTAATGAAAAGTTCAAGTCTTTAATTTGTTTTTTTGTTAAATATGAAATATCAAAATATATTTTAGTTTGTCCAGTTTGTACTCTTGTGCTAAATATATAAATTTCTAATCTTTTTTTTAATAAAAATTTATTTTTAATTGCAAATTTTTTAAGTTTTCTTTTAGGAAAATCTGATTGTTTTTCTCTTACTAAAAAGGTAGGGAAAAATGATTTTTCATTTTTTAAAATTAGTGTTTCTCCTTCACTATCATATTTAAAATATGGGCATCCCAAATAACTCATATATAAAAGGGCTAATAAACTTATAATGACAATTATATCATCTTCTTTTTTTAGAATGTTAATATTTAAATAATTAAGCATAAGGCAAATTAATAAAACTATAAGTAACATTATATTAATAAATGCTACTTTTTGTTTTATATAAGTATTCTGTAATTTCATAATTAGACTTTGAATAATAATAATTAATTTATTTTGTATTTCTACTTTTAATAGTTAAAAAAGTAGATATTATATATCATCAACCACTAAGTTATTTATGATAAATTCTTGTCTTGTTAATGTATTTTTCCCCATGTAAAAATCTAACAATTTATCAATAGATGTATCCTTTCCAAGCATAATTGGTTCAAGCCTCATATCTTTACCAATAAAATTTTTAAATTCATCAGGAGAAATTTCCCCTAAACCTTTAAATCTGGTAATTTCAGGATTTTTACCAAGCTCTTCCAAGGCTTTTATTCTTTCTTCTTCTGTATAACAATACCGGGTTTCTTTTTTATTTCTTACTCTAAATAGGGGGGTTTGTAATATATATAAATGACCATTTTTTATTAAATCCGGAAAAAATTGTAAAAAAAATGTTATCATTAGAAGTCTTATATGCATACCATCTACATCTGCATCTGTAGAGATAACAACATTATTGTATCTTAAATCCTCTAAACTAATTTCGATATTCAGTGCTGCTTGTAAAAGATTAAATTCTTCATTTTCATAAACAATTTTCTTAGTAAGCCCATAACAATTCAAGGGTTTACCTCTTAAGCTAAAAACAGCTTGAGTTTCTACATCTCTACTTTTAGTTATTGATCCAGACGCTGAATCTCCTTCAGTTATAAAAATAGTTGATTCAAGCTTTCTGGGTGATTTTTGATCATTATAATGTTGACGGCAATCTCTTAATTTTTTATTATGAAGGCTAACCTTTTTTGCCCTCTCTCTTGCTAATTTCTGGATTCCTGATAGTTCCTTCCTTTCTTTTTCTGAGGTTATGATTTTCCTTTGAAGAGAATCTGCTACATCTTGATTTTTATGTAAAAAATTATCTAAATGTTTTTTTAAAAAATCATTCATAAATGTTCGTATAGAAACCATATCCGGCCCCATTTCACTACTCCCTAATTTTGTTTTAGTTTGTGATTCGAAAACCGGTTCTATAACCTTTATTGAAATTGCAGCTATTATTGATTTACGTATATCTGAAGCATCATAATTTTTATTATAAAATTCTCTAATTGTTTTTACAAATGCTTCTTTAAAAGCGGTTAAATGAGTACCTCCTTGGGTCGTATGTTGTCCATTTACAAATGAAAAATATCCTTCAGATTGAGATTTCTCACCATGGGTAAATGCTACCTCAATATCTTCATCTTTAAGGTGAACAATTGGATATATTATATCTCCTTCTATATTTTCTTGTAACAAATCCTGTAATCCATTTTCTGAATAGAATTCTTCTCCGTTAAAATATATTTTTAATCCCGGATTCAGATATACATAGTTTTTAAGCATTTTTTCTATGTATTCCTTTCTAAATCTATAATTGTTAAAGATTAAAGAATCAGGTTCAAATGTTATTTCTGTACCTCTACGTTCCGTTGATTCTGTTTCTGGACTTTCTTTTACAATTTCTCCTCTTTGGAACTCTGCTGTACGTGTTACGCCATCTCTTACAGATTTAACTTTAAAATAAGAGGAAAGTGCATTCACTGCTTTAGTACCAACCCCGTTTAAACCTACAGATTTTTTAAATGCCCGTGAATCATATTTTCCTCCAGTATTCATTTTGGATACTGCATCCTTCATTTTCCCTAAGGGGATTCCTCTTCCAAAATCTCTTATTTTTATTATATTATTATCTAAAGAAATATTGATACGTTTCCCTTCTCCCATGACATATTCATCTATGGAATTATCTAAAATTTCCTTTAATAATATATAAATTCCATCGTCAGGAGATGAGCCATCTCCTAGTTTTCCAATGTACATTCCCGGACGAATACGTATATGCTCTTGCCATTCAAGAGTTTTTATATTATCCTCTGTATATTGTGATTGATTTCCCATAACTTAGTTAAAAGCAAAAATACATTTTTTTATTATTATTTCAAATCTATATAGATCAAAAATAAACAAATTGTTTATTTTTTTAATATTTTATTCCTCCTATTTATCTATTTTCTGGAGTTCCCTCAAGTTTATTTTTAACTTCCTTAATAAAATTCCATAGACTAACAAATAATAAACAACAACAAAAGCTATGAGAAAAAAACTTATAATAATAAAAATAAGCATATATTTAGGAGAATGTATAGGAAGATGTACCTTTTCTATTTCATTACTATATCCATCTATAAAAGCTTTTCTAAATCCTCCCATAAAAGAATAATAACCTGTTAAAAATAAAATTATCATTCCTAAGAAAAAATTTACAATTATGAAAATATTTACAGTTTTCCTAAATTTTAGAATATTATTTATAAATTCTTTCGTAGAGTTTAAGATATTAATTTTTTTGTAACATTTATAAAAATAGAAAATAAAAATAAAAGATATAACAATATTTACATAGGATAGATATTGACTTATTCTAGCATTTCTTAAATAATTTTCTTGAGCCTCAGCATCTAAATTATTCAAAATAGATTTATCTACAGAAGTAATAAATAATGATAAAAAAACAACTATAAATTCAATAATACTAATTATTACGATATATTTTACATTGTTAGTAGATTTTTTATTCAACATACGTATTAGTTCTGCCCGTGAATATTTATGAGCAGAAATTTGAACTTTCTTCCATGATTCTTTTAAATTATCTAAATCTAAATCTTTATTCATCCTTATCCATAATTTCTTTTAGTTTAATTTTTGCCCTTTTCATCTTTACTCTTGCATTTACTTCTGTAATTCCTAAAGTTTCTGCAATATCTTTATATGGCAAATCATCTAAATAAAGTAATACTAATGCCCTATCTATCTCTGATAGCTTTTTTATTGCATCATATAAATTATTAATTTGTTCTTGTTTATCCGTATAATCTGTATCTTGAGAAATTTTATATAAGTTTTGATCTATTTCCTGTGTATCTATTTTACGGTTTGATTTTCTAAAAAGAGTAATCGCTGTGTTTAAAGCCACTCTATACATCCAAGTAGTAAATTTTGAATTTCCTTTAAAACTTTTATAGGATTTCCATAATTGTAATACTATTTCCTGAAACAAATCTTGGGAATCTTCTTCATTGGTAGTATAAATTCTACATATTTTATGAATAATCCCTTGATTTTTCTGTATTAATTCGGAAAATTCTGATTCAATTTTTCTCACTGCCTGATACTATAAAATATGTATAGAATTTTAAGTAGTTGTTACAACTGTATTATTTTTTTCTAAATTAATTGTTATTCAAAACTTTACCTGGATTCATAATATTATTAGGGTCAATAGCGTTTTTTATATTTTTTTGAATCTCCAAATTTGCTTTTGTAAATACAATAGGTAAATATGGTTGTTGTATAAGCCCTATACCATGTTCTCCGGAAATAGTTCCTCCTAAAGAATAAATATATTGAAAAAGATCATATAATATTGCCTGAATAAAAGGATTATTATAAGAATTTTTATATTGGGAATGATTAAACCTAATATGCAGGTTACCATCTCCCGCATGTCCGTAGCAAACTACTTTTAAATTATTTTTTAATGCTAATTGATGGACGAAATTTATTAAATCTGGTAATTTTGCCCTAGGGACAACTGTATCTTCTTCTATAGTATAACCATTTGCTTTAACAATTTCGGCAATTTTTCTTCGCATTTGCCACAATCTACTTTTATCCATCTCATTATCAGCAAAATATATCTCTTCTGTTGTATAATTTTCTAACACAGATATAGTCTTTTCAATTAATGGCATCAATTCTTCTTGAGATTCCCCATCAAAACTAACCAATAAATGAGCTTGTACGTTTTCTTGTAAAGGAATTGAATTATCTTCTAAATGAGCCATTGCCTGCTCCAGAGCATTTCGTTCCATAAGTTCTAAAGAACAAGGAAAAAGCCCGTTTTTGAATATGTCTGTTACTGCTTTTGCTGAATCTTCTAAATTATGGAATGGTATGAGAATCGTTATATCTGTTTTAGGTTTAGGAATTATTTTCAATATCGCCTTTGTTACAATTCCTAAAGTTCCTTCACTACCTATAAACAATTGAGTTAAGTTATATCCTGTTGAATTTTTTAGCGTATTAGCACCTGTCCAAATTATATCTCCATTTGGAAGTACCACTTCAAGATTTAATACAGAAGCTGATGTAACGCCATATTTTACTGCACGTAATCCTCCTGCATTAGTCGCTATATTCCCTCCTATAAAGGAACTTCCCCAACTAGAAGGATCGGGTCCATAAAGAAAACCTAATGGTTCTAAAGCTTGTTGCAAATGAAAATTAATAACTCCTGCTTCCACCGTTGCTTGAAAATTTTGAGTATCTATATCTATAATTTTGTTTAATTTTTCTATAGAAATAATTACCCCAGCATGTATTGGTAAGGCTCCTCCCATTTGTCCGGTTCCACCTGCACGGGGAGTAATAGGGATTTTATGTTGGTTGCAATATTGTACAATTTGTGATATTTGCTCGACTGTTCTAGGTTTTAAAACTATAGAGGGTAAAAATTTAAGATTTTCTGTATGATCATATGAATAATCAATAAGTGTTTTTTCATCATAAAAACACAAATCTTTTCCTAATAATTCTATAAAATATGTAATATACTCAGGCATAAGTTATTTTTATAAAATACAAAATTAAGAATTTGAAAAAATAAACTCTTGTTTTTGTATATATAAAAAAAGACGGATTTTTTATCTTTGTAACGATGTTTTCAAAAAAATTTGTAATACGGTTACTATTAATAGCTTTAGTTTGTATTATTTTATTTTTTATTAATTTACTTACTGGATATGAAAACATTTCTATATTAGATTTATTTACTTCTCAGAATGAAACCAAAAATCTTATCATTTCTTATCGTTTTAATAAAACTTTAGCTGTAATTTTCGCAGGAATTTCTTTACCAGTAAGTGGTTTTCTTTTACAAGAATTGTTTAAAAATCCTCTGGCTGAGCCTTCGATATTAGGAATATCATCTGCTTCTGCTTTAGCAGTAGCTTTTTCTGTATTCTTAGGAGGTACACAATTAATAATTTCTTTTCAATGGCTTACAGGTTGGCTACTTATACTAAGTGCCCTGCTTGGTGCTTGGATTGTATCTGTATTTTTGATATTTTTATCTCAAAGAATTAAAGAGGTTTCGACCTTTATTATTATAGGTTTTTTAATTTCATCATTTTGTGGTTCTCTTATAAGCATTTTACAAATATATTCACAATCAGAAACTTTAAAACAATATACATTTTGGTCTTTCGGCTCTTTTGAAGGACTTTCTGGAATTCAAATTTGGGTTTATAGTATTTGTGTTATTTCTGGATTATTTCCAGCTTTTTTAGCAGTGAAAGAATTAATCGGTTTTTTATTAGGTAATGAGTATGCAAAAGTTTTAGGGGTAAATATGCATCGGTTAAAAGTATGGGTTGTTCTTGCTGTTTGTTTATTGACAGGAAGTACTACAGCTATGTTAGGACCTATAGTATTTATTGGTATTATTATTCCTCATTTCTGCAGACAAATATGGAATCCTTCTGCATTATGGGCACAAATACTTTTAAATATTTTTTCCGGAATCGGTTTTATGCTATTCATTAGCCTTATTATGAGTTATACACTGCTTCCTGTTAACATACTTTCGTCCCTTATAGGGATTCCTACCATTCTATTTATGATTTTAAAAACACGATTCAAAAATAGTATGTATTGAAAACTAACAGTGCAAATATAATTCAGCTAGAAAATCTTTCAATAGGATATTCGAAACCTTTTATTTCAAATATAGATGCAAAAATAAAAAAAGGTGATATATTGTTATTAATTGGTAAAAATGGAAGTGGCAAAACGTCTTTTTTGAAAACCCTATTTAAAGAAATATCTCCACTGAAAGGTACCATTAAAATATTGGATAAAGATATAACAAAAATATCTGTTTCTGAATTAAGTAAACTAATTTCTGTAGTTTTATCTAAAAGTCAACTAAGCCCAGATCTTAGAATATATGATTTAGTCTCTTTAGGAAGATATCCATATAAAAAATGGTATCAAAAATTAACAAAAGAGGAAGATAAAAAAATTGAAGAAGTGCTGAACTTATTTGAACTTTACCAATATAAAAACTATTATGTAAATGAACTTTCTGATGGAAATTTACAAAAAGCTATGATAGCTCGAGCCTTAGTTCAGGATACCCCTATATTGATAATGGATGAACCAACTTCTCACCTCGATGTTTCCAATAAGCTGGAGGTTATGAATATTATTCATTATCTAGCGAAAGAAAAAGAAAAAACCATACTGTTTACTTCCCATGATCTTTCTTTAGGTTTGAATGTAGCTGATAAACTCTGGATGATAAAAAATAAAAGTTTAAAAATAGGCTTTACCGAAGACCTTGCTAAACAGGAAGATATTTTAAATTATTTTGCTGGAAAATCTTTAAATTTTAATTATATTATCAATGAATATGAATTCACCCCTCATATAAATAAAAAAGAAGTTTCAATAGAAGGAAAAATCGAATCTATTTATTGGTTACGTAAAGCTTTGATAAGGAATTCTTTTTCTATTCATGAAAATGCACAAATAACTATTATCGGTAAAGATTCTTTTTTTATAGTTCAGAGTAATGAAACAGAATACACATTTATCTCTATAGAGGAAGTGATTAATTTTTTAAATAATATAAAATTATAATTTAGATATATTTATATATTTCCAATTTAATGTAAATTTTCATTACAATTTAATTTTATAATACAACTGTAATACCTAATTATAATTTATTTAGGTTACTTTAAAAAATAATAGGTGTACAATTTTACTACATCTACTTCTTATATTTATATATAGATTCATTTATTAATATAAATACAAATAATTTTACAAAATGACTTGTCCGTATCTAAATAACTTTTTGCAACTGATGTAAAGCCTTTTCTAATAAAGAACGAGGACATCCTATATTCATTCTCATAAATCCGGCACCTTCTTTTCCAAACATTTCCCCGTCATTAAGTGCTAAATGTGCTTTATTTATAAAAAGAGAATTCAATTCCTTTTGAGATAGGTGTAATTTACGGCAATCTAACCATAATAAAAAAGAAGCTTCAGGAATCATAACTTTAATTTGCGGAATATTATTCTGCACGTAATCATTCACATACTTTACATTATCTTCAATATATTTTTTTAATTCTTTCAACCATTCTTCTCCTTTTTCATAAGCTGTTTGTAATGCTAGATATGCAAAGATAGTTCCATCATTTAGTTCATTGCTTACTAAATATTTATGAAATTTTTCTCTTATTTTTTCATTTTTAATAATAGAATAAGAAGTTACAATTCCTGCTATATTAAATGTTTTGGAAGGAGCATTAAATGTAATACTATTCTGTTCCGCTTCTTGAGATACTGAAGCAAAAGGAATATGTTTATTTCCATTTAATACAAGATCAGAATGTATTTCATCAGAAATTACCAATACTTTATTTTTATAACAAATTTCTGCTAATTGGGTAAGCTCTTTTTTACTCCATACTCTTCCACCCGGATTATGAGGATTAGATAATATTAAAATTTTACATTTTTTGTTTATTATCAGTAGCTTTTCCAAACCAGTAAAATCCATTTTATATCGATCCCCTTCTAGAATTAATGGATTATTTACCACCTCTCTGTTATGTAAATTAGGAATTATACGAAAAGGATGATATACCGGAGGTTGAATAATAATTTGATCTCCTTTTTCGGAAAAAACATCTAAAGCAAAAGCAATTCCTTTGACTATACCCGGTATGTAGCTGATTTCATTTTTTTCAACATTCCATTGATGGTGTTTTTTCTGCCAATCAATAATAGACTGATAATATTCTTGAGATGCAAAAGGATAACCAAAAATACCATGTTGACATCTTTTCACTAAAACATCTATTAATTCCGGAGGAGATTGGAAATCCATATCAGCCACCCATAGCGGAAGTAAATCATCTCTTCCGTATCTTTCTTTTAATACTCCATATTTTAAAGAATCCGTATTTTGTCTGTTTATAACCTGATCAAAATTATATTTTTTCATTCCTTACTAAAGTTTATACAAAAATATAAGTTTTATTTTAATAAGAGGAAGATTATTCGTTACTTTTGTTATTTATATAATCTATTCAACCTACCCAAATTCTACTAATTTATGGAAATGCATCAACATTTATTATATGAAATACAAAAACAAGTGAAACTTTCTGAAAATGATATTAATCTGTGTTATAAGTTATTTGAACCTGTTTATATTTCCAAAAATACAATTCTTGAAAAAGCTAATCATATCCCAAAATACATATATTACCTTATTTCCGGATTTATGCGTTTATTCTATTATGATGAAAATGGTTATGAAGTTACTACTCATATAAATTGCCCACATGGTTTTTTTTGTTCTTATATGGAATTTTTAGACCAAAAGTGTTCTCCTGTAAATGTTCATTGTATTACAAATTGTGATGTACTTAAAATGAATAGATCTGATTATTCCTTTATGATGGAAAATAGCTCTGCATGGAAAGATTATGCCACTTTCATTTTACAGAAATCTTTAGACTACAATGAAAATAGAGCTAAAAATTTTGCCATTTTAACTGCTGAACAAAGATATTTGGATTTAATAAATGCCAATCCTAAGATCATAAATCATGTTCCTCTACAATATATTGCTTCCTTTTTGGGGATTAAACCAGAAAGCTTAAGCAGAATTCGAAAAAATCTGCTTGACAAATGTTAAGTAGATTTTCCTATAAGTTTCTGAATTTTGTATTTATAATATAAAGTTTAAAAATATGACATCAAATGAATTGGTTCTAGTTACCGGCGCAAATGGACATTTAGGTAACAATTTGGTTAGATTACTTGTACAAAAAGGATATAAAGTACGTGCATCTGTTCGAAATATACATAATACAAAATCATTTGAAGGCGTAAATTGTGAAGTTATTTATGCAGATATCACCGACAAAGATTCTATGATTAAAGCTATGAACGGAGTTAGTATAGTCTTTGCTGTTGCCGCTGTATTTAAATTATGGGCTAAACATCCAAAAGAAGAAATTTATGATACCAATATGAAAGGTTGTCGTATACTATTTGAAGCAGCTTCTTTTGCTCAAGTTAAAAGAATTGTATATGTAAGCTCTATTGCTGCATTAAATTATTCCTCATTTCCGGTTAATGAAAATTCAGGATATAATACGGACCGTAGAGATATGTATTATAATTCAAAAAACGACAGTGAAAAATTAGCTTTTCAATTATCTGAAAAATACAATATTGAATTAGTTACTGTATTGCCCAGTGCAATGATTGGTAGTGTTATAACGGACAAATTAAGCAATTCCAATGAAATACTGAAAAACTTAATATCTAATAAAATTCCACTGGAAACTCATATATATATTAACTGGATAGATGTTAAAGATGTGGCTCAAGGCTGCTATATGGCTGCTATAAAAGGACGCAAAGGAGAAAGATATATCCTGGCTAATGAAAAAGGGATGTCTCTTACTACCACTATTGAAATAGCTAATCAGATCCTTCCTGAATTAAAGTTAAAAAAACCGAAATCAGTTCCTAAATTTATTCTTTATTCTATGGGATATATAATGGGAATTATTGCAAAAATTACTGGAAAAGCCCCTGCTATTACTGAAAAAGAAGTTTCTATGTTTTATGGTCTAAAACAGGATTTTAATATTTCAAAGGCTAAAAATGAATTAGAATTTTCACCTATTCCATCAGAAAAAGCACTCAAAAATGCAATTTTATATATGTGGAAAAATAAGGAACATTTTTTGTGATTTTTTATAAATAATATATTTGTTGTATTATTTATAAAAAGCCTTATGAAATTACGATATATTTTTCTTTTTATTTTTGCAATACTCTCCGGAATACTAATTTTAACTAATCCTGATAAAAAAGCTCATGAAATTTTTTTAAGGAATAAATTCATATATTTATTTGACCAAAAAGCAGAAAATGAATTAAATAAAATTCAGAATCCTAATTTAAAATTTATTGGTAATCTCAGTAAACATATACTCCCTACATTAGAATATAAATGGGCAAATAATTTTATTGAAAAATATACTAAACGTAAAAATTATTTATTATTTTCTACAATTCAGGTTCTATATAAAGATGAATGGCATACTGTTGGAATTGGAATATTAAACGGTATCCATTTGTTTCCAAGTTTAGAGGAAAAAATACAGAAACTGGATGTAAAATCTGAAGCTTTAAAATTTTTAACAGAGTAATAAATTTACTTTTCTTTTTTAAAAAAAGATATTATTAGTAGCAACACTATAGCTCCAATAGTAGACATAGACAATACTCCTATTCTACTTTCTTTATTAACGGAAATTTGTAATAAACTAAATATCCATCCTCCTAAAACACTACCTATAATTCCTACTAAAAGATTTATAAAACATCCAAATCCTTTTCCTCTCATTAAAACACCTGCTAAAAAACCTGCAATAATTCCTATTATAACAGACCAAAAGAATGATACCCCACTCATATTTTTATAATTTTGATATAAAAATATAAAAAAATATCAATATTTATATTAATATTTTTCTTTTTTTATTATTTTTTTCCAATCATTATATCCCAATAGTGCAATAATGAATAAAAATAGAGTAAGTATCGAATATAGAATTAATCCTTTGTGCAACATTAATGGAATAGCTATAAAATTACTAATATTTAAAAATATCCAGTTTTCTATTTTCCTCTGTGTAAGCAACCACATTCCAGCCCATGCAAAAGCACTTACCATAGAATCCCAAAGAGGCACATCGGAACTTGTAAAAAAATTAAGGAATATATACAATACACAAATAGAGAAAATTACTATACATATCGCTACTTTTAATTCTTTATCTGAAGAATAACTGACCTGCAAATGGCTTTTACGTTTTCTAACCCAAATATACCATCCGTATATGCTCATAACCAAATAATAAAATTGTAGGATTATCTCTGCAAATAACTTCACATTAAAATATAAGTAAATTGTAATAAGTATGCTTGTTATTCCACATGGATATAACCATACTTTATTATATTTTGCATAAATAACTTCAGCAACTCCAAAAAATACTCCTATCATTTCCCATACGGAAATATTTGCCATTTGACTTTGTATAATCTGTCCCCAATTTTCCAATTCCATCTTATTTTTTTAATAAGAAAAACTTATAATTTAATATTTTTATTTTTCCTTTTTACTTTTAATGTTTACAAAACCAAATTCATTAGTTTTTTTTATAGTATTAGAGATAAATTACAAAATATAATTTATAAAATCAGCCATATAATATTACAAAAATATTAATATTTCAAAAATTATTTTTCATATACCTACAATTCAACTATAATTAACCATATGCTATTTTCATAACCTATGATTTTTCTTCTTGTTTTTAATGAATAGCCTATATATTTTATAAATATGATAAATTTTTGTTAAATTTACTTTCTTATTATAATTTATAAACCTTAATAGCTTGAAATATGAACGTAAATAAGAGTTTAGAAAAAAAAAATAATATCAAAGAACCAATTTATCATGTGGCGACAGATGTATATAAAGAAGCCAGAATTATTCGGAATAAATATACCAAACTAGCTTCTTTAGAAATAAATACACAGAGCAAATGGTCTTTATTTGCTGGAAATTCTCCAGAAACCATAAATTTAGATACCCCAATAGCGACAGGTAAAGATCATGGTATTTACCCTTTGTATGTGAGTACAAGCGAAAGAAGTTATTTTAAACTTACTACGGATCATGGAGAAGCCATTCTTTCAGAAACTCAATTGCCAATGGCCGGAGGATATAATTTTAGAGATTTAGGAGGAATGCAATCTTCTAATGGAAAACATATAAAATGGGGGAAAATATTCAGAACTGACGATTTATATAATTTAACTCCTGAAGATTTACAATATCTTTCCAGTATTCCTATCAATTATGTAATAGATTTCCGCTATAAAGACGAATGTAGTTCAGCTCCTGATAAGTTTCCGAATGGTTTAAAGAAATGTTATTCTTTAAGTATCAAACCCGGTAATTTGTTAAGTTTACGTAAACAAGAAGGAGTAACTAAAGAAGATATTATTGAGAAAATGATGGACCTTTATAGAATTATGGTATCTACTCCTGATTGTATTGCTATATTTAAAGAGTTTTTCAAAATTATGGAAAGAGGCGAAAATCCACTTATTTTTCACTGCTCTGCTGGAAAAGACCGTACAGGTGTTGCAGCGTCCTTGCTACTATTTTCCCTAGATATTCCTTATAAAACAATTATGGAAGATTATATGTCTTCCAATGAATATTTGGATGATAAGTATCTTCCTCTATTTGAAGAAAATCCTATTAATAAATACCTATATACAGTCAGACCTGAATTTTTGGAATCTGCAATTTCTGAAATTAATAAAAAATATGGCTGTGTACAATCTTATCTACAAGATGTTTTAGATGTCAAAATAGATAAAATGAAAGAAATATATCTTTTCTAAAAAAGCAATAGTAAAAAAGCTGTTAAATAAAAACAGCTTTTTTTTATAGACATTTATCAAAATAACCTAAATTTTCATATTTTGCAACCGTACTGCATTTAAAATTGCTAATAATGCAACTCCTACGTCTGCAAAAACAGCTTCCAATAGATTAGCATCTCCAAATAATCCTAAAATCATTACTAAAAGTTTGATACTAAACGCTAAGATAATATTTTGCCACACAATTTTTTTTGTAGCTTTACCTATACGTATAGCCAAAGGTACCTTTGCCGTTTTATCATCCTGAATAATTATGTCTGCAACCTCAATTGTTGCATCGCTTCCTAGACCTCCCATAGCTATACCCACATCACTTAACGCTATTACAGGAGCATCATTAAAACCATCCCCTACAAATGCAACCATGCCTTCTGTCTGTTTTTTTATTTCTTTCATTTTTATAACCTTATCTTCCGGCAATAAATCTCCAAATGCCTGATCTATACCTATTTCTTTTGCTACTTCCTGAACAATGGTATTTTTATCACCACTAAGTACAGTTGTACCTATACCTAATGCATGCAATTGTCCTATGTCTTTTTTAACATCGGGCTTAAGTTGATCCGCTATCTCTATATATCCGGCAAATTTATTATTAACAGATATTAAAACCAGCGTATTAACTATTTGTTTGATATTTTCGTCATATGATATATGGTAAAGATCTAATAATTTAAAGTTACCAACTAATATTTCGTTTCCTTCAATTTTAGCCTTAATTCCTTTTCCTGGAATATCTTCTAAATAAGAAATTTTTGATACATCAGGTTTCATTTGTATTTGCTCTCGTATAGCATTTGCTATAGGATGAGTGCTTCCTGACTCTGTTATATTTACCCAATCTAATATTTTATCTTTTTCAAAACCATTTGCGACATATATATTCTGAACTATAAAATTACCTTGTGTTAAAGTACCTGTTTTATCAAAAACAACTTGTCTGATTTTTACTAAAATATCTAAAAAATATGAACCTTTTATTAAAATTCCGTTTCTTGAAGCCAAGCCTACACCTCCAAAATATCCTAATGGGATAGATATAACTAAAGCACAAGGACAAGATATTACTAAAAATATAAGAGAACGATATAACCAGGTTTGATAATTATAATTTTGTAAAACAAAATAAGGTACAATAAAAACTAAAAGAGCTATAAAAAATACTGCCGGAGTATATATTTTAGCAAATTTTCGTATAAATAATTCTGTCTTAGCTTTTTGAGAATTAGAATTCTGAATCAAGTTTAGTATTTTAGAAAGCTTACTATCTGAATAAGGTGTGGTGACTTTTATTTGAGATATTGTATTGAGATTGATCATTCCTGCTAACACAATGTCTCCTTTTTCTTTAGTCTGAGGGGCACTTTCTCCAGTTAAGGCAGAAGTATTAAAAGAGGCTGAAGAAGATATTAATTCTCCATCTAAAGCAACTTTTTCACCGGGTTTTAACTGTAAAACTGAACCTACTTGTATTTCTTTTGCTTTAAATACTTTTAAGGAGTTGTCATTTTCCAAAACGGTTGCTACATCAGGCCTCTGATCCAAAAGAGAATTAATATTCTTTTTTGCTCGAGATACTGCCAAATCCTGAAAATTTTCTCCTATTGAATAAAATAACATTACAGCTACGGCTTCCGGATATTCTCCTATATAAAATGCTCCTACAGAAGCAAGAAACATTAATGAAAATTCATTGAAAAAATCTTTATTTTTAAATTCTTCACACATTTCTTTAAATACCGGATATCCTACAGGAAAATAGGCTATCAGATACCACACAAGTTTTATCCATTTCAAATGAAAAAAACTTACATCAAAATAACCCAGAATTATAGCTGTAATCAACAGAATAAAACTAATAATAGCCGGAAGAAATAATTTAAGAATATTTGTATTCTCTTCTATTCCTGTGTCTTGTTCATAGTTATGATCCTCCCCATTTTTTTGATTATCATTAGAGCTTGAACAACATTCTGAATGATTATGTGTACACATTATATTAAAATTTAAATTTTGTATATCAAAAATACCCTATGCTAAATGCAACTCAATTGCAAAGTTTACATATTGACTTAATTTCTAAGTAAAGCATTTCTATATTTAACAAAGTAATTATAATTTATAATACTTAAAATAATTGTATCGGGAAATATAAATACATTTCCCAGTAAAACTAAAGGTATTCCTTTTAAAGAATTGAACAGAACGTTTAAAATAGTTTGTAATTTGATTTCCTTAATATAATTCAATTCTGAAAATAAGGAGTATAAACAAATTCCAAGCATTTCAATACCAAGTGTTGTAAAAAAAGCTAATAATACTAAAATAAATTTGTGTGTGTTTTTATTAATTGAATATTTGAAAATAAATGACAAAAATAAAATTGCGGAAATACTCATCTCAAAAATTATCCCTTTGCAGGTCAAAAAGAACAAAATATTTCCTATAATCAAGTTAAAAAAAATGCAATAAAAAACTATTTTTTTCTTTTTACTCATGTTTTAACTTTAATGATTTTTTCTAAATATATAAAAAAGCAATTGATTAACCACTATATTAAGATGGATTAATTTAATACATTTGCAGAAAATTTTTATAATGAAAAGTGAAGATATACTAATAGAATTAAATACTTTATCCAAAAATACATTAATGGAAACACTAGGTATTGTATTTACAGATTTTACCGGTGATACTCTTACGGCAGAAATGGTAGTTGAACCAACTGTACATCAGCCTATGGGATTTCTTCACGGAGGGGCATCTTTAGCGATGGCAGAAAGTGTAGGTTCTTTACTTAGCATTACCAGTGTTGATACAAAAAAATATTATGTTTTTGGTACACAGGTAACTGGATATCATATAAAAGCAGTAAGACACGGTAAAATCCGTGCAGTAGCCAGTTTTATAAATAAAGGGAAAAATACACAGGTGGTAGAAATAAATTTGTATAATGAAACTAGAGATACAACGTTTAAAAATGGCTATGCTACAATGACAAATCGTATTGTTGCTAAAAAAGATTTTAAATAATGATTACGTCTTTTTTTAACAATCTTATTAATTCTGGTTCCGCTTTTGCCTGTATCAAGTTTCCCGAAGAAAAAAATATATATTTAATTATACAGGATCAAAAGGGAAGTAATTATTACTCGTTTACTTCTTTTGACTCGTCAAAAAAATATGTATTCCCTTTTTCTCAATTTAATAAAATTTCCGATTTTGAATGGGAAAAACTTACATTCTCCTTGTCTACTAAAAAAAATACCCAGACAATTAATGAGAGCAATTACTTGAGGATTTTAGACAAAACCTTATATTTTTTACAAGAAAAAAATGCGGATAAAATAGTAATATCTAGAGAAAAATGGGTCGATAATTCTAATATAAATCCTATACAATCTTTTTTATTTCTCTGCAAAAAATATCCTAATTCTTTTTGTCATCTCAGTTTTTGGAATTCAGAAGAAGTTTGGTTAGGAGCTACACCTGAAATTTTAGGATCTTGGAGTAATTCTACTTTCAAAACTATGGCCTTGGCTGGTACTCTCCCCGATAAAGATTCTTTTGTTTGGGAAAATAAAGAAATGGAAGAACAAAAATATGTAACAGATTATATTTATAATAAATTACAGTATTATTCTTCATCTATTTCTGTAAAAGGTCCTGAAACTCTTCACTTAGGACATGTGAAACACTTAATCACTTATTTTTCAATTCCTTTAAATGCCCCACAACTGCTTTCGAAACTCATACATTCTCTACATCCAACTCCAGCCGTATGCGGTCTACCTTTAGAAGTAAGCAGGAATTTTATAATTAATGAAGAAAAATATAATCGAGATTTTTATGCCGGTTATATTGGCATAGAAACTTCAAGCTCCAAAAATTATTTTGTAAATCTACGATGTGGAAAACTTTACACTAATGGAGCCTTACTTTTTGTAGGAGGTGGAATTACGGCTGAAAGTAACCCATTACAGGAATGGAAAGAAACTGAATTAAAAGCAAAATTTATTACTGAGTGTTTATAGATTTCCTTAATTGGTAAATTAATATTTATTTTTAGTATTTAAGCTCTTAATTAATAAAATTTTTTTACATCAGACAAATACCTTATTTTATTTAAAAATATAATATAATTGAAAATAATTTTATATTATTTTAAATTTCAAAATATTATTTTTATATTTATAAAATTAAAATATATTGTTATGAGTGAAAATCTAAAATGGGAATTTTATCAAGATTCTAAAGGAGAGTGGAGATGGAGATCAATTGCCAGCAATGGCAAAATTGTTGCAGCTTCAAGTGAAGGTTTTTCGTCAAAAGTTAACGCCATCAATAATGCAAAATTTTCAGGATATAAAGGGTAATTCTATTATCTTTTACTATTCTTTCATTATCTCTAATATTTTTTTACATTAAATATGTCTCCATAATTTAGTAATCATTTTTAGTAAAATATTTCTTATTGTTTTCTTAACAATAAGAAATATTTTTACGCTTTTTGTATGTAGTACATTTTTTTATATAAATTATAATAGTTTATAATTTCTATTATATACTTAGTCAAAAAGACTTAATTGATTTGTATCTATATTTTTTAATTTATTTCCAGGTTTAAATCCTGATTTAGTAATTATTTTTGAAGTATCTGAATTTTTAATCGCATCCCCTAAAACAGTTTTACCTCCATACTTCCATGAATTTTTTCTTTCTTTCTCTATCCAATCCTGCAACTTATAATCAGGAATAAAATCTTTCTCTATATTCATTGATATTTTAGAAAGATTTTTTAGCGCTTCGTATTTATCTTTTTCTCCTAATTTTGCCAGATGTAAAGCTTTATCGAAAATTTCAATAGTTTCATCATACACCCGTGTAGGCACAGGAAAAGGGTGTCCGTCTTTACCACCATGGGCAAAAGAAAAACGTGCAGGATCTGAGAAGCGGGAGGGAGTTCCATGGATAACTTCACTGACTAAAGTTAAAGATTGTAAGGTTCTGGGACCTACACCATTTACTAATAATAAAGATTCTATATCTTGAATGTTTGTTTCATGTGCTAATACTAAGGTAGCTCCTAGCCTTTTCAAGTTTACATCTTTTTCTAATACTTCATGGTGCTTGGGCATAATAAGAGATATTTCCCTCATTAATTTATCCGGATTTTCTTTAGTTAATTCTAAAATTCCTTGTTTGGTTGAATTAGCTTTTATATCTGTAAGATTCAAAATTTCCCCTTGATTTTTGCCATAAACAAAGGTATGAGGTTGCTCTGTAAAAGATTTTACTGAAGATGATAACCAATGATATCTCCTTGCCATTTTTTCAAAAGGATTCATTCCCTGCTGAATTACTGCCCAATCTCCTTCCTGGGTTACTATAAATGAATGTAAATATATTTGGAAACCATCTTGAACAGCTGTATTATCTACCTTGGCTACCAAACGACTATTTTTTACTAAATCTTCACCATTCAATCCTGTTTTATAAGCTATATCTAGAAGTTCTGAGGGTGTATTGCGTGATGATTTTCCTCTTCCTCCGCAGATATAAACTCCTAATTCAGAAGATCTCTGATTTACCGATTTTTTTAATGCATTCATCACAGAAGTGGTTATCCCTGAAGAATGCCAATCCATTCCCAGCACACAACCCAAAGATTGGAACCAAAATGGATCACTTAATTTTTTCAGTAATGCCTTTCTTCCATATTCCTGGACAATAGCCTCTACAATTGCTCCTCCTAGCAAACTCATTCTTTTTGCCAACCAAATTGGAACTGTTCCATAATGTAAAGGCAAATCTGCATATCCTTTCTTCATTATGTAAAGTTACGCAAATGCTCTTGAAATTATAACTATTAATAAGGAAAATAAATATATGTATGCATCTAATAATCTAAACATTAATTATGGAAAAATATTTACTTTATAACTAAGATCATATGCTATGTAGATATTTTGCAAACGTATGGTAGATATTTTGTAGACACTTGTATAAGGATCATAAAGCAGTGTAATTTCTATTTTTGAAATCAATTTAAAATAACCGAAAATTTATTGAAATTATGAAAAAAAATTACATGATCTTATTCCTTACTTTATTTCCTCTACTATTTTTTTCCTGCGATACGGTAAATTCTATTACGAGCTCTGTAAGAAGCACAGCCAACAGTATATCCAATACAGCTAATCAAACAACTAAAACTATTGAAGATACTCAATCAGCTATTAATGATGTAAAGAAGACTTCTGAAAAAGCTCAGAATACTACTAAGAAAAAAATAATAAGTAAGGTAAAAACTTATTTCACTTATCTTAAAAAAATAAATCCTTTCTCTGTAAATGGGATAAGGATTTATTTTATCGTGGTAATTCAAATTTAGTTATATAATGAAAATCGGTTTTTACCTCTTTTATTCTCCATATAAGCTTTATTGGTTTTTGTAATCTCAAATAGCTATTTTTTAGAAATTATATTCTTTTTCCTGAGCAGAAAAATTAAATTTTACAATGAACACAAATAGCAATAATAAGATCTTCTTTTCATAATATATCAATAGCTTTAATAATAATTCAGGCAACCTAACATTATCTATTTACTTAAAACT
Source organism: Apibacter adventoris (assembly GCF_002964975.1). Classification (GTDB taxonomy): domain Bacteria; phylum Bacteroidota; class Bacteroidia; order Flavobacteriales; family Weeksellaceae; genus Apibacter; species Apibacter adventoris. The sequence continues at coordinate 202,799 of NZ_PSZM01000045.1, forward strand.
TAAAAGATTTTTTTTTAATATACTAGTAATTTAAAATTAAAAAAAACAATTATCTTTTTAATAGATATAAAGATTGAGTAAAGTATAAGAATACTACCTGACAAGCACTTAAAAATCAGTTATTTTTTATTAGTAATTTTTCGGTAACTAAATTACTTAGCACTTCTATACGATTAGAAGAAATAATTTTCAAGGTCATACTCTTATCAAATTCTTCAATTTGAATAACTTCTAATTCTAAACCTAAAGTTAATTTTTTGGAATTTAAATATTTTAAAAATTCTCTGGAACTATTCATTACGGCAGCAAGTAAAACTTTATCCCCTACCTTGCATTCACTAAGCTTTTTATAATGCACCCATTCCAACTTTCCATCTACATCCGGAATAGGAGATCCGTGAGGATCAAACTTAGGGTAATCTAACAATTTATCCATTTTTTCGAAAAACTTATCAGAGTGAACATGTTCAAGCTGTTCTGCAATTTCATGCACTTCTTCCCAGCTAAATCCCATTTTTTCCACTAAATAAATTTCGGTAAGCCTATGTTTTCTAAGAATTAATCCCGCTTCTTTTAGCCCCTTTTCTGTCAGTTTAAATGGCTTATAACTTTGATAATGAACCAATCCCTTTTCAGAGAATTTTTTCATCATGCTATTAACTGTAGGCATTTTTATGTTTAAAGACTGACTTAAAGCCAGAGTTGAAACCTCTCCTTTTTCATTGGTCAAAGTCAATAACGCTTTTAAATAGTTTTCTTCTACATAAGAGTACATGCACAAATATAAAAATTTATTTAATAAGCAAAAATTAAAATTTAACCAAATAAATTTGTTAGATAAATCTAATTTTATAATTTTGCAAGTATAAATATTATATATGAAAAAGTATTATTGCCTTTTTGTCCTTTTAATATCAGTAAGTAATTTATTTTCTCAATCGGAAAAAGATTCTCTAGAGAATGACAGAGCTAAAAATATAGAAGATGTTGTCATTACTGGAACACTTAAAGAAGTTAGAAGATCTGATAGCCCTATACCTGTAGAAATTATTACTCCTAAATTATTTCAAAAAAATCCTACTCCCAGTCTTTTTGATGCCGTCGGAATGGTTAACGGAGTTAAACCTCAATTAAATTGTAATGTATGTAATACGGGAGATATACATATTAATGGAATGGAAGGCCCATATACCTTAATATTAATTGATGGGATGCCTATTGTAAGCGGACTTTCTACCGTTTACGGGCTAAGTGGTATACCCAATAGTATTGTGGAAAGAATAGAGGTGGTTAAAGGTCCTGCTGCTTCTCTTTATGGTTCTGAAGCTATGGGAGGAATTATAAATGTAATTACAAAAAATCCAGTTAAAGCTCCCCTATTCAGTTTGGATGTTTTTAGTACTAGTTGGGGTGAAGTGAATACTGATACCTCCCTTAAATTTAAAGCAGGTAAAAAAGCCACAAGTTTATTAGGCATCAATTATTTTTATTATGATAATCCTATTGATAATAATCACGACGGATTTACCGATTTAACTATTCAAAACAGAATTTCTGTTTTTAATAAATGGAATTTTGAAAGAAAAGAAAACAGAGCTGCAAGTTTAGGATTACGCTGGGTCAATGAAGATCGTTGGGGAGGTGAAATGAATTGGAATAAAAAATTCAGAGGAAGTGATGAAGTATATGGTGAAAGTATTTATACTAAAAGAATTGAAATTATAGGTGCTTATCAACTTCCTTTAAAAGAAAAAATTTACACTCAGTTTTCTTATAATTGGCATGACCAAAACTCCTGGTATGGAGCAACTCCTTACAAAGCTACCCAACAAGTTGCCTTTATACAGACTTATTGGGATAAAACCATCAAAGACCATAATATTTTGCTTGGGGCTTCTTTCCGGTTTACTCATTATGATGATAATACTCCGGCTACTGCTTCTTCTGACGGACTTCGTAACGATCCTGCCGAAACGCCTCTTCCGGGTGCTTTTATTCAGGATGAATGGAAAATAAATACTCAAAACAAATTATTATTGGGATACAGATATGATCATGATAAAAACCACGGTAACATTCACTCTCCAAGAATAGCTTATAAATTTTCGCCAAATACTAACAATACACTTAGAGCTAGTTTTGGAACAGGATTCAGAGTTGTTAATATTTTTACAGAAGATCATGCGGCTCTTACCGGAGCCAGAGAAGTGATTATTACTCACTCTTTAAAACCTGAAAAATCATATAACGGAAATTTAAATTATGTTCTTAAGATTCCTACTTCCGATTTACTTATGAATTTTGATGTTACCGGGTTTTATTCTTATTTCACCAATAAAATTGTAGGAGATTTTGATACAAACCCTAAACAGATTATTTATGATAATTTAGACGGTCATGCTATTTCTCAGGGAATATCGTTAAATGCAGATCTTACTTTTAATTTTCCTCTTAAATTACTTGCAGGAATCACATACATGGATGTATACCTGAAAGAGAAAGATGAAAACTATATTAACCGTAAAGTACGACAACTCCATGCTCCAAAATGGTCCGGTACCTTTGTAGCTACTTATACATTCCCAAAAAATGTTATTATTGATTTTACCGGTCAATGGAACGGTCCAATGCGTTTACCTATAGAACCCAATGATTATCGAGATGAAAATTCTCCTTGGTTTTGTATAGCTAATATACAAGTTACTAAGAAATTCGATAATGGAATTGAAGTGTATGGAGGATTAAAAAATCTATTTAATTTTATTCCTAAAAATCCTTTAATGCGTCCTTTTGACCCATTTGATAAAAATGTTGACGATCCTGTGAATAATCCTAACGGATATACTTTTGATACATCTTATAATTATGCTTCATTACAGGGAATTCATGGTTTTTTAGGCCTAAGGTATAATTTATTTTAAGATTAGATTATTATAATATAGAAAAACATGTACAGAAAAAAATATATGCTTAAACACTTATACTTTTCTTTATTTCCTATACACTATTTTTTTTTAAAAAATTTTGGTAAGTTTCTGTGCATGTTTTTCTTTTTTTTAAACGGTTTTTTGTTTTCACAAATTTCTTTTAATAATTTATCGGAAAACATGAAAAAAAATCCAAAACCTATTGTACTATATATAGATTCTGATTATTGTGCTTATTGCTCCATACAACAAAAACAATTAAGTAAAGATAAAAAAGTTCAAGATATCCTTTCTCATAACTTTTATTTTGTAAAAATTAATTCTGAACAAAAATCTCAGATAGTTTTCGATCATCAGGTTTATGAATATAATACAAAAGCCGAAGCTCATCAACTAGCCTGCTTATATGCTTTGGAAAATGGAAAAATAGCAACTCCTACCTGGGTGATTTTCTCTAAAGAATATATTCCTATTTTTAAATATAACGGATTAATTAATGTAAAAGATTTACAAGTACTCCTAGAAAATTTCTCAGAAAAATAATTCTCTTACTTTCTCATAATTACTTTCCCTTCTTTTTCTAAGGATATGAGTAAATAAATTTTCCACTATCTACGGTTTACTAAAGTCTTATTATTAGCAATTATTTCGGAAAATTTTGGATTATTAGTAACATCTTTCATATAAACCAGATTTTGCTTTTTGTTTTCTCTACCCACCGTCTGTTCTATATCCTGTTGGCTTTGAGGAGCAGGTTTTGTTCGTATAAGAAAGGTACTACATGGAAGAGTTTTGGGGTTATCTGAACAAACTGTTAACTAGGATTTGGTAAACCTCTAGTAGCCGGTAGCCCATCTACTGATACCGCTATAAAACACTTAGGATCAGATATTTTCCCATGATTTATTTCTTTATATTCTTAACTTTTTTATTTTTATTATATTCCTCTGTAAAATACTATTTCTCATACAATTCATAAGAGATTTTCAAATATTCCAACTCTCCTTCACTATAACGCAAAGTTATATAATACCAATAGTCCTGATTGGGACATATAGAGCTATGATCTTTTTGTTCGCGGAACTCTCCGGTTTTTATAGTGGTAGAGCCGGAATCCCAGCTCCAGTCGCCATCGTTATCCCAGTATCCCATTTTTTCAAGACCTTTTATTTTTGACCTCTCTTTATTTACTTCCTCTAAACTCATTCCTGATTTAACCGGTGCTCCCTGTAAATTGACTGTTTGGGTATAGGGGGTAAAAGGATAGATATAATCAGGTTTCTTTTTTAGCATTTTTTCTCTAGATTGATCCAATTCTTCCTGAGTATATGGTTTATTTCTTATTGTACTTTTTAGAAGAGATTCCTCCTCCTCTTTACTTAAAATGTAATATTCATTCCATGCAAATTGCAATTTTCCCGCTTGTCCTACCTTACTATCCAGATTGACAAAGAAAATATATAGTTGATCACATTTTCTTTTTTCTTTATCTACATTTGTTTCATATGCAGTTATACATGAGTTAAAGATAGCGACTCCTAATGAATCCCAAATATAGGTATGTTCATTAAAATTACGAGAATAAGGTCCAAATAGTTCTACCCATGCATCCAAGGGTTTCCCTAAAGGAAGCTCCTTTCCTTTATAGGTTATTTGGCAGGGAGTAATAGCAAACTCTGTATCTTCTGTTTTCATGATAAGTGCATCTTTTTTGGGCTGGCACTGTACAAAAAACGAGCTACTCATGCTTAGATTCAGCAGTATAAATAAGAGATTTTTCATTTAAAATCCTTTATCTTTATTTTTTATTATATTCCTCTGTAAAATACTATTTCTCATACAATTCATAAGAGATTTTCAAATATTCCAACTCTCCTTCACTATAACGCAAAGTTATATAATACCAATAGTCCTGATTGGGACATATAGAGCTATGATCTTTTTGTTCGCGGAACTCTCCGGTTTTTATAGTTGTAGAGCCGGAATCCCGGCTCCAGTCGCCATCGTTATCCCAGTATCCCATTTTTTCAAGACCTTTTATTTTTGACCTCTCTTTATTTACTTCATTTAAACTCATTCCTGATTTAACCGGTGCTCCCTGTAAATTGACTGTTTGGATATAGGGGGTAAAAGGATAGATATAATCAGGTTTCTTTTTTAGCATTTTTTCTCTAGATTGATCCAACTCTTCCTGAGTATATGGTTTATTTCTTATTGTACTTTTTAGAAGAGATTCCTCCTCCTCTTTACTTAAAATGTAATATTCATTCCATACAAATTGCAATTTTCCCGCTTGTCCTACCTTACTATCCAGATTGACAAAGAAAATATATAGTTCTTTTACATATTCATGATTAGCTTCCCAGTCATTAATTGCAATTCCTAAAGAATCCCATACATATCCTCGGCCTGTATGTCTTGAATATGTTCCTAATAATTGGATCCATGCATCCAAGGGTTTCCCTAAAGGAAGCTCCTTTCCTTTATAGGTTATTTGGCAGGGAGTAATAGCAAACTCTGTATCTTCTGTTTTCATGATAAGTGCATCTTTTTTGGGCTGGCACTGTACAAAAAACGAGCTACTCATGCTTAGATTCAGCAGTATAAATAAGAGATTTTTCATTTAAAATCCTTTATCTTTATTTTTTATTATATTCCTCTGTAAAATACTATTTCTCATACAATTCATAAGAGATTTTCAAATATTCCAACTCTCCTTCACTATAACGCAAAGTTATATAATACCAATAGTCCTGATTGGGACATATAGAGCTATGATCTTTTTGTTCGCGGAACTCTCCGGTTTTTATAGTGGTAGAGCCGGAATCCCAGCTCCAGTCGCCATCGTTATCCCAGTATCCCATTTTTTCAAGACCTTTTATTTTTGACCTCTCTTTATTTACTTCATTTAAACTCATTCCTGATTTAACCGGTGCTCCCTGTAAATTGACTGTTTGGGTATAGGGGGTAAAAGGATAGATATAATCAGGTTTCTTTTTTAGCATTTTTTCTCTAGATTGATCCAA
>NZ_PSZM01000046.1 GCF_002964975.1 Apibacter adventoris
GAAGATAAATATCCTATGTTTACTATAGAAACTTCCGATACAAAATATGATGCCAATGATAAACCCTATAATCCAATTGTAGGCTTTCCTTATTTCGAACTACAAACCGAAATAGAGGTAGAAGTACCCTATGAAGTAGAAGGCTGGAGCCATTCTGTAAATCTGAAAGAACAGAATGAAGAAGAACTAAAAAAGGAGATGCAACAACGTTATGATGACATACGTCAGCTTATAGCCAAAAAAGACACCGCGGCCTTTCGTCAGTTAATACAAGAAAGAGAAGATCTTTTAGGAACCGTATATTACTATTCCGAGGCAGAAAAAGAAAACAGGATAAAGGATTTACTCACGGTCATTATGAGTGAAGAATTTGATATAGCTCCTTATCCTCAGGAAGCTCAGCTCTTATACTTTGCCGAAGGTAAAATGGTGACTTTGGTAGACCCGGTAAACCGCGAAGGGGTAATCCGTTTGGTAAACCGAAAAGATCCCAAAGATATAGTTTCTTTAGAGTTCCGTTTCCACCGAAAAAAACCCGGGCAAAAGCTAGCGTTATTTAAAGTGAAAAACAGGGTAAATTATGGTATTCATGATTAGATATATACATAAATTTGACAATTATGAAACTTCTATATCTGTATATTATACGGCGGATCAATACGAAGATAATAAAATAAAATAATGAGAATATATATTTTTTCTTTGGTCATTGGGTTATTTTGTATTTCTTGTAGGCAAGAACCAAAACTATATTGGGGAGAGAAGCAAATGTTGCAACAGATTATAACTATGAAGGATAGTCTGCCTAAATATCCTCACGATAAACAAATTAAATATATAGTTTTTATGAGATTAAGCTATCCCTATGAATTTTATCTCGATGATATTTTAATAAGGCATAGTACAGAACAACATTCCCATCCTATTATAGAGTTAAATCCGTATTTATTAGAGAATGGAAAACATAAAATAAGAGTACAATTTCCTGCTGAAGATTCGAAAAATCTAAATGCAGATGATGAAATCTATTTTATAAGAACTAAAAAAGATTTAGATGATAGAAATTTTTTTAATTTTAATATAGAAAATTATACAAAAGATGAAATACAGATTTTTGATTTTAAAACATCTTCCCATTCTACTTGGGAAAAGGAAATAGAAATAACAGAATTGCCCTATCAAATAAGGGGATGGAACGAGGGTGAAGATCTATCTAAATGGAATCAGATAGAGTTAGAACAAAAAGTAATTGCTTTCTATAAAAAATTGCGTATTCTTTTAAATAACGGAGAGGTAGAGGAGTTTATGAATCTAAGTAAGTTCAAAGATTTTGAAACTACCATAACAATTTATGATACCCCAGAAGATTTTGAGGCTGATATTTATTATAATAAAATTGCTTTGGAAGAGGAATGTAAAGGGAATATGCTTCCTATTGAAAAGTATAAGATGAAACTATACGGGGATGGAAAATTAGTGAAATTAGAAAATGCTGAAGGGGAGTTTAAAAATTATAGTGTTTTAGCATCAAATAGTAAAAAATATGGGAAATCATATTGGGGTGTAATGTTATATAAACCTAAAAACTCGAATGATTTTATAATAATAAGAAGATGAAAAAGTTGCTAGGTATTGCATATAGCATGTGTTGGTTCTTATTTCAAAATTGCCAACAATTTAAAATTCCTGAAATTGAACAAATTTCTAATCCTGTAAATCTTTCAAAAGCAGAAAATAAATGGAAAAATTTAAATCTCTATTATATTAAATATGTGGGAGACAATTTGTCTAAAATAGAAATGGACTCAACCTATTTTAATTATGAAGATTTTTTATGGCATAAAGATTCTGATAGCACAATAGCTAAAAGCATTTATGATAAGGATAAAGGATATTCAATAGTTTTAAATAAAAGAATATGTCCGGCTGATTCTTCTAATATGGTTATAAAGATAGATAGAAATCAAGTAGTTACAGGGGGATATTTAAAATCCAAATACGATGTCCGTTACTATGATTCGAATTGGTTGAAATGTGAGGCTTATCCATTAGCTATAATCAATAAAAGAAAAAAAGATACTATTGATATAAGCATATACTCCGATTATATTCCCATAATAGTAGAGGCATTAGATATGGATGAAGTATGGAAACCTATCGAGAAATTAAGAACTTATAGAGAAGATATAGATAGGGGAGATGATAAAAAAATAGTTTTGCTGCCTAAACAAATACTTATATCTACAGTACCCATTTATACAGGTAATTTTAAAACAAAATTAAGAGTGTGCTATATATCCGAAAATAATAAAACCTGCTCTTCCCCTTATCCTGGAAGTATTGACAGGTCTCAATTTTTTGAGGTACCTCAAATACCCTATTCAAAATTCTATAAAGAATTATCTGATCAATGGTTACATTTCTAATTATGTATATTTTTGATATAGCTCCTTATCCGCAGGAAGCTCAGCTCTTATACTTTGCTGAAGGTAAAATGGTGACTTTGGTAGACCCGGTAAACCGCGAAGGGGTAATCCGTTTGGTAAACCGAAAAGATCCCAAAGATATAGTTTCTTTAGAGTTCCGTTTCCACCGAAAAAAACCCGGGCAAAAGCTGAGTGTTATTTAATAGGTATTTCGATTTAAATCTTTTTGATTTATTAAAACTAATTTAGTAGTTTCGCGGATCAATAGATCATAGAAAATTAAATTATGAGTTATTTTGTAAATAATAAATTGAGTTCATCATCTGCATTTACTCATGTATATCAATGTACATCTCAAAGTGAGCTGGAAAATTCCATTGATATTGCACTACGAGGGCAAGGATATAAAAAAGGAGAATCATCCAAAGATCTTATTTATATAAAAGGAAACCGCTGGGTTCGTTTAATGTTAGGAGCGTTTCATAAGTATTATAAATTTAAAATAGTGATAAGACCAGAAGGAGAAAGCCACTTTTCAGTACTGGTTTCTTCTGCTTCTACAGGAATGTCGGGCGGTATTATCGGAGTTGGCCAGATTAAGGATGAAACTAAGAAATTATATAACTTATTTCAGTTTATTTAACGTAGATTTAATGTTTGTTGGCTAATTGACCGCAGGCTGCATCAATATCTTGTCCGCGGCTTTTCCTGATTTTAGCCACAATTCCATTTTTCTCCAGTAAAGACACATATGCCTCAATAACCGGAGAGGATGCTTGAGAGTACCCCCCTTCTTCAATAGAATTATATTGAATCAGGTTTACTTTCGAAGGAATCTTTTTGCAAAATTTAATTAAGGCATCTATATCTTCTTTTTGGTCATTAATTCCATCCCAAACAATATATTCGAAAGTGATGCGGCTTTGGGTTTGTGCATACCAATATTGCAGGGATTTTATAATATCCGATAATGGAAATTTGGTGCTGAAGGGCATCAGTCGGTTTCTTTTTTCCTCTATAGCTGAGTGGAGAGATAGGGCTAACTTAACTTTCAGGTTGTCATCTGCCAGTTTATTAATTATTTTGGGAATACCAGAAGTAGATACGGTAATTCGGCGAGGAGACATTCCCAAGCCCTGGGGCTGAGTTATTTTACTGATGGCTTCCGTTACGGCCGGATAGTTTAGCAAAGGTTCGCCCATACCCATAAAGACAATATTGGAAAGAGGCATTTGATGATATTCGCGGCTTTGTTTATCTATAAGTACAACTTGGTCTACAATTTCAGCAGAGGTAAGGTTTCTCATGCGCGTAAGGCGTGCAGTAGCGCAGAAGGTACAGTCCAGGCTGCAACCCACCTGAGATGATACGCAGGCGGTGGTTCTGTGAGCGGTAGGAATCATAACCGATTCTACTATATTGCCATCATAGAGTTTTACGGCATTTTTAATAGTTCCATCTTTAGAACGCTGCATTACATGAATTTCTGCCGGATTTATAAGGAAATCCTCTTCAAGTTTAGCCCTTAGAGCTTTAGAAAGATTAGTCATCTCTGAAAGAGAATGAGAGTTTTTGCTCCATATCCATTCATAAACCTGGCGTGCACGGAAGGACTTTTCTCCTATGGAGTAAAAATAAGCCTCAAGTTGTTGTAAACTTAAGGCTCTTATATCTTTTTTATTATCTTTCAAATTAATAAAATTCTTTTTGAAAAGAAACCTTGCTTATAAAATAAGCATAGCATCTCCGTAAGAATAAAATTTATATTTTTCTTTTACAGCTTCTTTATAAGCTTTCATAACCAAATCATAGTCTGCAAAGGCTGCAATCATCATCATAAGAGTAGACTTTGGAGTATGAAAATTAGTAATCATAGCATCAGCAATACCGAAGTCATAGGGTGGGAATATAAATTTATTGGTCCATCCGTTATAAGGATTTAAACGGTTATTAGCAGAAACAGAAGTTTCTATTGCCCTCATGGAAGTAGTACCTACAGCACAAACTCTATGTTTGGTTTCAATGGCATGATTAACAATTTTACATGTATCTTCACTGATAATTACTTGTTCGCTTTCCATCTTATGTTTTGATAGGTCTTCTACTTCTACGGAAGCAAAGGTACCAAGCCCTACGTGTAAAGTAATTTCTGCAAATTCAATTCCTTTAATTTCCAATCTTTTTAATAAATGTTTGGAAAAGTGAAGACCTGCAGTTGGAGCAGCTACAGCTCCTTCTTCTTTTGCGTATATAGTTTGGTATCTTTCGATATCATCAGCATCTGGTTTTCTTTTAATATATTTAGGAAGAGGAGTTTCTCCCAATTCTTTAAGTTTTCTTCGGAATTCTTCATAAGAACCATCGAATAAGAAACGAAGAGTCCTACCTCGAGAAGTGGTATTATCTACGACTTCTGCTACTAAACTATCATCATCTGTAAAAAACAGCTTATTTCCAATTCGTATTTTACGAGCAGGATCTACTAATACATCCCATATTCTGGATTCTGCATCTAGTTCTCGCAATAAAAAAACCTCAATTTGCGCACCGGTTTTTTCTTTGTTTCCATATAAACGAGCCGGAAAAACTTTAGTATTATTTAAAATAAAAACATCTCCTTCATCAAAATAGTCAATTACATCTTTAAATAATTTATGCTCTATTTCTCCTGTTTTTTTATGTACTACCATTAATCGGGCTTCGTCTCTAGTCTCAGAAGGTCTTTCAGCCAGCAGTTCCTGTGGTAATTTAAAATCGAAATCTGAAGTTTTCATGTTTTATTTTTTATTTTAAAGTTGCAAATATACAATACTTATACCCCCGAAGTCAAGTATTTACTATCAATATACAATTATTCTTGTAAGTTTACCTAATTTATAATTGCTATATAGGATTACTTATTTATAATTTTAGGGATAAATGTGGTTTTTTTATCCTGATAAAAGAAAATTATTTTTTAATGAAGAGTTATTTTTTTTAGATCATTTATATCTCCTTTAAAAACGTTAAGATCTACAAAATTTTGAGTAATTCCATTGATAATTCCTTGTTCGGAAAATTGCCAGAAAGACCATTGCTGATGTTTAGGATTGTCTCTCGGGTTATAATTAGCCACCCAAATATGATAGTCACTAAGATCTAAGTCGGGAATATGATGTATGAAATAAGCATCATTGGAATAGATGATAGGTTTTATTTTATACTTAGATTCAACTATTTCTAACCAATTGAGTATTCCTTTTTTTAATTGTGTTAATGATTGTTTTCTGGGAAGTTCTTCTATATCAAGAACAGGAGGGAGATCTCCTTTTTCTAAAGTGACAGCATTTATAAAATTGTTTGCCTGATCCGTAGAACTTTTGTTTACATCATAATAATGATAAGCGCCACGAATAATATTTTTTTGTTTAAGATTTTTCCAGTTTTTGTTAAAAAAAGCATCTTGATAAAAAATTCCTCGGGTTGCCCGTACAAAAGCAAAAGATATGGGTAGATCTTTTTTGATTAAATTTAAACTGTCCCAATTTATATTGCCCTGATGCTGGCTTATATCAATGCCGAAAGCATAACTTCGGTACCGATTAATGGTCATTTGTATTTTTAATTCTTCAGATTTTTTTCTTTTTTTCTCTAAATTGTTAAATACGTATTCTTTTTTATCAAATTTTTCTTTGATTATGTAATAATACATAATTATAGTAGTTCGAAAAAAAAATATAAGCGATATAAAAATAATAATACCCGTAAGCCAATAATAAATCTTATAGATATTATTAGAATTCTTTTTTTTCTTTTTCATAGTTTTCCTCGTAGTCATAATTTGGACTATTATATAACCTCAAAAGGATAATAAAGGAAGATTAGTTTATTTCCAGAAAAGATTTTACTAAAGCTTCTGCTTTTAATTTTGTCTTTTCTAGGTTTTCATTAATAAGTATTGTGTCAAATTCTTTAGCATAAGACAATTCCTTGTCTGCTTTTTCTATACGTATTTTTATATTTTCTTCTGTTTCTGTGTTTCTGTTTTTTAAACGAATTTCTAATTCTTTTAAAGAAGGAGGAGCCACAAATAGAGCAAGAGCTCGGTCTTTGAATTGTTTTTTAAGGTTTATTCCCCCTTGTACATCTATATCAAAAATCACATGTTTGCCTTCGTTCCATAGTCTTTGTATTTCTGAATTTAAGGTGCCGTAAAATTTTTCTGGATAAACTTCTTCATATTCTATAAATTTTCCGTCCTGGATATGAGTCTTAAATTCTTCATTTGTAATAAAATAGTAATCTTTCCCTTCAATTTCATTTTCTCTTTTAGGCCGTGTTGTACAAGAAATAGAAAATGAAATATTAGGAATTCTAGATAGTAAATATTTAACTATTGTTGTTTTTCCAGCTCCGGAAGGAGCAGAAAATATAATTAATTTTCCTTCTTTTAATTTTCCGGGAAGTAATTCTTTGAGTTGTAAAGTATCATTTCCGGGTTTATTATAAATGAGTCCCATATTTATTGCTACAAAACGTTATTTGTTTGTTCTTTTATTTTTTCAAGTTCTTCTTTCATTAAAACTACTAATTTTTGTATTTCAGAATGATTAGCTTTAGAACCAATGGTGTTGATTTCTCTTCCCATTTCTTGAGCTATAAAACCTAGCTTTTTTCCGTTTTGTTCTTTTTCTTCCATTACTTGTATAAAATACTTACAGTGTTGTTGTAAACGGTTTTTCTCTTCATTTATGTCCAATTTTTCAATGTAATAAATCATTTCTTGATGAAATCGTTGTTCGTCTACTTGTATCTGTAATTCGGTTAATAGTTTTTTAAATTTTAGTTGAACGGCATCTATTCTTTCTTTTTCGTACTTTTCTATTTGGTTTAAATAGTTTAATATATTAAAAGTATACTGTTTTAAAACGGTTTCTAATGATTTACCTTCTTCTTTGCGAAATAATATTACTTTTTCTAAAGATAAATTTACACAGTTTACTATAGTATCCCATTCTTCATTATTAATTTCAGAATCTTGGGTAACAAATACTTCCGGCATTCTAATTGCCATAGTAAGAAAGTCTAGAGCTGTTCCTTCAATATTAAGATCTTCTAATTCGGCAATATAATTTTTTAAAACATTTTTATTGATTTTACAATTATTTTCTGAACCCAGATTTTCAATGGAAAGGCAAAAATCAATTTTCCCTCTTTGCAATTTGTCTCCGATTATTTTTCTGAGTTCTAATTCTTTGCTTTTGTATCTGGTAGATATTCTTGTAAATAAGTCCAGTGATTTACTGTTTAATGTTTTAATTTCAACAGAAATTTTTAAATTTTCAGTATTGACTTCAGATTTTCCGTATCCGGTCATTGATTGTAGCATATGTTTTAGATTTTAGTTTTTATATACTTTTACCCTTTTTTAAGTTCTATAACTGTAATTTCAGGCCATATACCTACGCGTCCAGGAAAACCAATATAGCCAAATCCTCTATTCACATATAAAAATCTTCCTTTATCTTGATAAAGTCCTGCCCATTTAGGATATCTATATTTAATAGGAGACCACTTTATTATACCGGGAATTTCAACACCAAATTGCATTCCATGTGTATGTCCGGCAAGAGTAAGGTGCATTTTTTTTGGGAATTCTTTTACTTTAACATCAAAATGTGTAGGATCATGAGACATTAAAATATTAAAATCACCTTCTTTTACATCTTTAGTTGCTTTAGATAAATCTGCATATTTAGGGAAATGTCCTAATCCCCAATTTTCAACACCAATAATATTAATGTATTGATCATCTTTATAAATTTTTACAGCCTCATTATTCAATAAAACCCAACCAATCTTTTGATGTCTTGCATGTATATTTTCTGTATTAGCTTTTTGAGCTTTTCTGCTTTTTAGCATATATATTCCATAATCGTGATTTCCTAAAATGGAATATTTTCCATCTTTGGCTTTGATAGTTTGTAATAATGATAACCAAGGATCCATTTCTTTTGCCAAATTATTTACAGAATCGCCTGTAAATAAAAAAAGATCCGGGTTCTGATCATTAATTAATTGTATTCCTTTAGCTACTTTATCGTATGCATTTATATCAAAACTTCCTAAATGCATATCAGATACTTGAACTATTTTATACCCATCAAATTTGTCTGGAAGATTAGGAAAAGTCAAATGAACTTTTCTAACAGTAAAATCATATTTACCCCATACGATGCCTTCTATTATGGATAAAAATGGTATACTAGCCAAACCGATTCCTAAAGTGCTTATAGCCTTTCTACGAGCCGGGAAATAGACCTTTTCTTTTGAAGAAGAAAATATTTTCTTAAATAGAAATGTAATAAAGCGTATTATGTCATTAATAAATAGAACTAGAGCAAGAACTAATTTGGGCACATAATCGATAATAAAAAATGCCATAAGAAACTGTACCTGTGTCCTATTGTTACGGTCTATGTTTAATGACCATATTAGAATAAGTAAAAGAGCTGATAAGGAAATTATAATCCATGTTTTACGAATCCATTTCTTATCGGTAAGTGTTTTTATTGCCTGATAAGAATAGAATTCTATAAAAATAGAGCTAATGAATAATATTCCTATTAAAGATTTCAATATCTGAAAAATTAAGGCATTTTATAAAGAATAGCATTAATGTTCATTCCAGCACCTACGGAAGCAAAGATTACCAAATCACCGGATTTTAATGTTTGATTTTCAAAATTTCCTTTTACCATCATATCATACATGGTAGGAATGGTAGCTACAGAAGAATTTCCAAATTTTTGTATAGTCATTGGAGCTATTCTTTCCGGAATATCTTTAATTCCAAGACCATATAGTTTAAAAACCCGGTTCAACATTGCATGATCCATTTTTGCATTTGCCTGATGTATTAAAACTTTGTTTATGTCTTTAATATGGTATCCCGCATTGTCAATAACATTTTTTATGACTTGTGGAACGTGGGTAAGAGCATATTCATAAATTTTTCTTCCTTTCATTCGTATATTTACTTTAGAACCTGCATAATTTGGGTTTAAAGAAGTATCTGTATCTAAAAAAGAAATTTCCTCTCCATTGTCACTTCGTGTGTAATGATTTAAAATACCTACGGGAACCTCACTTTCTTTTGCTTCTAAAACAACTCCGGCTGCACCATCTGAAAATATCATACAATTACGATCAAAAGGATCTACGCTTCGGGATAAAGTTTCAGATCCTACTACTAATATTTTTTTTGCAATTCCGGCTTTAATAAACTGGTCTGCTAAAATCATACCCTCATTCCATCCGGGACAACCAAAATTCATATCGTAGGGTTTGCAATGAATATTTTTAACCCCTAATTTATGTTTGGTTAGGGCAGAAATGGATGGCATTATACGAATTTGCCTTTCATGAGCATCTATCTCTCCAAAATTATGTGCTACAATAATATAGTCTAAATCCTCTTTGTTTATTCCTGCATCCAAAATAGCTAACCTTCCTACCTCTGTGGCCAGATCTGAATTCATGATATCATCATTATCTACATACCTTCGTTCGGTTATTTCAGTAATATCGGCAAATTTTTGAATAACTTCCGGTGTAGGTTTGGTTATAGGTTGTCGGTTTTCATCATAAAAAATTACCCCTTCAAAACTACTATTGGGAACAATTTTTTTAGGTAAATAAGACCCTGATCCTGTAATGATACTTTGTAACATATATCTTTTGAATTATCGTTTATAGAATTGGACAAATTTATGTAATAATTACTAATTAATCTATCATATTATTATCTTTGTATTTAATTTTTATTAAGGTATGTCTAATAAAAAATCATTAATAGGATTACTAATTGCTTTACTGATTTGTGCCTTCTCCGTTCTTTGGTATAAATTTTTCTTAGAAAATAAAGATGAATTTTTATTGGACAATCCTACTTCTGAAAAAATTACGGTTGTTCTTAATGGTAAAAACTATATTTTAGGATCCGGGCAAACCCTTAGTGTCTCAATAAAAAAAGGAAAGAACACAATATCATCTATAGCAGAAAATGGGACTATTTTGTTGCAGGATACTACTATAAATATACAAAATTTTACTAGAGGATTAATCAATCCTGCCCGGGCTAACTATTATACATTTAGAAGATATTATGGACATATTAAAAATTTAGATTCTTTATATAAAGCACATAAGACATATATTGGGGGAAAGCTATATGTAGGGGAAATTAAAAAATATAATACGGTTTTAATACAGGATTTTTATTTAAATATTAATCAAAAATATCCTAAAATTATAAATAAAACCGACAGTATAGGATCAAGGGTAAAGTTATTTCGTGAAAATCAATTTTTAGATTTTTATCAAAAAAGTTTTGAATAAAACTATTACTTTTGCAAATCATACATAAATTTATATTTATGCCCAATATAGTTAGACCTTATAATGAAACAGAAAGTAAGAAGAAACAAGTTGAACAAATGTTTGACAATATTTCTGAAAACTATGATTTTTTAAACAGGTTGTTATCTTTTAAAATAGATATTTATTGGAGAAACCGATTAGAAAAAAAAGTAATAAGTTATAATCCTGAAAAGATATTGGATGTTGCCACTGGAACTGCAGATTTAGCAATAGAACATGCAAAAAGGACCAATGCGCAGGTAACAGGATTGGATTTATCTCAAAAAATGCTTAATTATGGGCAGGTTAAAATAAATAATAAAGGATTACAGCAAAGAATAAAATTAGTAAAAGGAGACGCAGAAAATCTTCCTTTTCATGATGGGGTATATGATATTGTAACTGTTTCTTTTGGAGTTAGAAATTTTGAAGATTTAGAAAAAGGGGTTTTTGAAATGGGAAGAGTTTTAAAAAAAGGAGGTAAGCTTTTAATTTTAGAATTTTCTAAACCATCTGGTTTATTTGCGCCGATTTTCATGTTTTATTTTAAAAGAATATTGCCTAATATTGGGAAATTGATTTCAGGAGACTCAAAAGCATATACTTATTTACCTAATTCAGTAGATGTTATGCCTTGTGGTGAGGACATGAAAAATCTAATTTTAAGAAACGGGTTTAGCGAGGTCCGATTTAAAAAATATACTTCTGGAGTAGTAACTATTTATGAAGGAATAAAATAAATAAATAAAAATAACGTTTTCTCTACTATGAAGAAAATTATCACACTTGTATTACTGATATTATTTTACTCTGTAAATGCCCAATTCCGTTCAAGAGACGTATTGGATCGATATACAGATTTTGATGATCAACAATTTTCTTGGGGATATTATTTGGGGATCAATTATTTTGATATGAAAATTCATCCCAGCAATCAAGGGTTAGCAGATTCTAAAAGATTTTTAATTGATGTAGATACTAAGCCAGGGTTTACTGTAGGTTTAATAGGTAAAATGAAAGTGCATGATTTGGTAGATTTCAGGCTTGAACCTTCAATGCATTTTGTTCAAAGAGATTTGCTGTTTAAAAATGTTCAAAAAATCATTGACGATGAGATTGCAAATGGCATTGAACCAACATTAACAGAAAAAGATGTTAAAAGAAATGTTAAATCAACGTATTTAGATATTCCTATTTTTATAAATTTACATGGTGATAGATGGAATAATACAAGACCATATATTCAAACAGGAGTTAGTTGGTTAGTAAATCTACAGGCAAATGAAAAGAAAGAACAAGATAATGCCGATCAGACATTTAGAATGAAAACCCATAATTTTTCCTATCAATTAGAAGCAGGTATTGAAATTTATTTTAAAAGGTTTAAAATGACTCCTTCCGTTAAAGGGATATTCTTCTTTAATAATGAATTGGTGGCAGATAATGAAGGAACTCCTCCATATTGGGCAGGAGCGCTTAAATCTATTAATTCAAGAGCGTTTGTATTTTCAGTTAAATTTGAATAATATAAGTTTTTGTATTTAATCTAGGTCTGTTTTAGATCAGTATTTATTTAGATAAATATTAATTTGTTAATTATAATTTTATAATTAGATATTTATCTTAATGAGATATTAAATAGATATTGAGGTTGCTTGAGTTAATTTTATCATTAAGATTATATTAGGAGAAATTTATATTTAGCTATTAATTATTTAAAAAAGGTAAATTTCTAAATTTCAATTTAAACTAAGCTTTCAATATATGACTATATATCTACATAACCTTTTCTTCCAAAGATATATAACTTTTTAAGAAAATAAAACGAATTTAAATCTTAACCCTTAGAATTTATAATTTCAATTATGATGAAGTTATATATTTAATTATATACTCTTGCAATAATAAAAAATATTGTTGTAGAAACTTTAATCAGATTTTTTTGTAAGTGTTAATAAGATGTAACAACTATTGTTGAGATAATTAAACATTATGAAATAAATATCTTTATAAAATATATCTAATAATATTAGAAAAATAAAAAAGAATAATTGTTTAAAGATCTTACCATGAGCAATAGGAGAAAAGGGATGATAATAAATAATAAGTTATAACGCTTAGAGTTAAAGTAAAATAGTAAACTTTTATTAATTAAAAATAAATTTATATCTTTGTAAAAGAGTTAGAGTAGTAAACGTTTTCGTTCTAAAAATATGAAAGAGATAGTTCAGGAACTCAAAATGCTGGAATTGCAATTACATGAATTAATAAAAGAAAATGAAGCATTAAGAGTAGAAAATGAATATTTAAAAGATTCTCTTTTAAAAAGTGAGGATAAGTTTATACAAAAGGAAAAATTAAATAAAGAATTAGAAGAGCAAAATAAAAGATTGAAAGTTATAAATGCAATTTCTGGAAATAATGAATATAAAAAAGTAATGAAATTGCAGATGAATAGAATGATAAAAGAGATAGATAGTTGTATTTTAGAAATACAAAATACATAATAAAATGTCTCAGAAGGTTAACATACGAATAGCTGGAAGATCTTATCCTTTGGTAGTTAAAAATGAAGAAGAGGAAGTATTAAGAAAAGCTGCTAAAAGGATAGAAGAATATGTTAGCACATTTGAGAATAATTATAACATAAATGAAAAACAAGATGCTTTAGCTATGAGTGCTTTGCAGCTTGCTTCAGAATTAGAGAATTTAATTAATAAAAATTCTGAAGAAAAAAGTGAAATTTTGCTTAGAATAAAAAAGATTAGTAACCTAGTTACTACGGATAAATAAAAATTAATAGATCTTAAAAATATAAAATTGTAGAACAAAATAGCCTACATTGGTTCTAACTCAATTTAGTAAACTCAACAGATATTAAACTGACCGAGTGATTTGTTTTTTTAATGGCGGGCTGCTTCCTTTTTAGGAATTTGATTTATTTCAAACAGCAGATTACAGAGAAAAAACATAGCTTAAATCCTGATTAATGGAGTTTACTCAAATCAGTTATTAGAATTAGTGTAGGTTTTTTTATATATATTAAATATAATTATGGATATAACGATAATCATCGAATTGATAGCAACCTTGTTTTTGGGAGGTCTTATAGGTTTTTTTCTATCTAAGAGTTCTCTTAACAAATTCAGGGAAAATTTGATTAATGAAGCTGAACAAAAGGCTAGGGCTATTGTTAAGGAATCAGAACTGAAAGCCGAAAATACTAAGCAAGAAAAAATGCTTCAGGCTAAAGAAAAATTTTTAGAATTGAAGCTACAGCATGAAGAACAGATTAATCAGAGGGAAAAGAAAATGTTGGAGAGTGAAAAAAGGATAAAAGATAAAGAAACGAAATTAAATGAAGAATTGCATCAGAATAATATACAGAAGAAACAACTCGATTTAGCAATTCAAGAAAATTTAATCAAAGCAGATTCTTTTGCTAAAAAACAGGAAGAGCTTAAACTTTTGCATATACAACAGGTAGAAATATTAGAAAAGATTTCTGGTTATTCTGCAGAGGATGCAAAAGCAGAATTAGTTGAAACATTAAAGCAAGAAGCAAGAACAAAAGCCCAGGCTCAAATTCAGGCTATAGTTGAAGAAGCCCAATTAAATGCAAAAGCAGAAGCAAAAAAAGTTATTATTCAAACTATACAAAGAGTTGGAACAGAACAAGCTATTGAGAATTCAGTTTCCGTTTTCAATATAGAATCAGATGAGATAAAAGGAAGGATTATTGGTAGAGAAGGAAGAAATATAAGAGCTTTAGAAGCAGCTACCGGTGTAGAAATTATTGTAGATGATACTCCTGAAGCCATCTTGTTATCATGTTTTGATCCGGTTAGAAGAGAAATTGCCAGATTATCTTTACATCGTTTAGTAACTGATGGAAGAATTCACCCGGCAAGAATAGAGGAAATAGTTACTAAAACCCAACATCAGATAGAAGAAGAAATTATAGAAATAGGTAAAAAGACAATTATAGATCTGGGAATACATGGATTGCATCCGGAATTAGTAAAAATAGTCGGAAGAATGAAATATCGATCTTCTTATGGTCAAAATCTTTTGCAGCATTCTAGAGAAGTAGCTAATATTGCTGGTATTTTAGCTTCAGAATTAGGATTGAATGCTAAGATTGCTAAACGTGCCGGCTTGTTACATGATATTGGTAAAGTCCCTGAAGAAGAATCTGAACTTCCACATGCTATTTTAGGTATGCAATGGGCTGAAAAATTTGGAGAAAACCCAACCGTCGTAAATGCGATTGGTGCACACCACGATGAAATAGAAATGAAAACATTAATAGCACCAATAGTACAAGTAGCTGATGCTATTAGTGGAGCAAGACCAGGAGCGAGAAGACAAGTGGTAGAGTCTTATATTCAAAGATTAAAAGATTTAGAAAATGCAGCATTGAGTTTTGATGGTGTAAATACAGCTTATGCTATCCAAGCGGGAAGAGAACTTAGAGTAATGGTTCAAAGCGAAAAAATTGATGATCAAAGAGCTTCTCAACTTTCTTTTGAAATCAGTGAAAAAATTCAGAATGAATTAACCTATCCGGGGCAGGTAAAAGTAACAGTTATTAGAGAAACGAGAGCTGTTAATATAGCAAGATAAAAAAATTTTATAATAATAAAAGTATCAAAAAAAGTAGCTTTAGATAAAATTTCTAAAGCTACTTTTTTAGTTTAAAATTTATTTGATTAATTAATCTTCTGTAGGTAAATCTTCATCAATGGTACTATCTATTCCCTCTATCTTTATTTTTTGTAATGCATTTGATTTAAGATCAATATATTCCGATCTGTTTTTGTAAATTTTTATTGCATCAAAAATAGCCTTTTCAAAAGACCCTGCATGAGCTATTCCTTTTCCTGCAATAGAATAAGCGGTTCCATGATTAGGAGCTGTTCTAATAAAAGGTAATCCGGCTGTATAACTTACTCCATTTTCATAAGCTAGGGTTTTAAAAGGAATGATCCCTTGATCATGATACATAGCTAAAATCCCATCAAATGAAGAATAAATGTATGGAATAAAGAAACTATCTGCAGAATAGGGGCCAAAAGCAAGTATACCTCTATCAAAAGATTCTTTAATAGCCGGCTCTATTATTTGCTGTTCTTCTTTGCCTAAAAATCCATGATCGCCTGCATGAGGATTTAACCCCAAAACTGCAATTTTAGGTTTTTCTATACAAAAATCCTGAATTAATGTATGATTAAGAGCTATAATTTGTTTTTTTATTAATTCTTTGCTAAGCTTTTTATTCACTTCAGATAAAGCAATATTATGAGTTGCTATGGCTATTCTTAAATCTTCATTTTCCAGTAACATAATCGCCTTTCCTCCTAATTTATGCTCTAAATATTCCGTATGGCCAGGAAATTGAAAATCAGAAGATTGAATAGCTTCTTTATTAATAGGACAGGTAACTAAAACATCTATAAGATTATTTTCAAGGGCCTCAACGGCAGCAATTAAAGATGTTCTAGCCATATTCATTCCTTCTTTTGTAGGCTTGCCAAATTCAATAGATACATTATCTTTCCATAAATTTACCACATTAATTTTTCCAGGAATTGCTTCTTCAGGTTTAAAAATCCCTTGAAAATAAATGTTATTGATATTAAAAATATTTTTTTGGTAAGATAACAACTTGGTAGAAGCGAAAATAATAGGAGTGAAAAATTCAAGGATTTCTTTCTTCTGAAAGGTTTTAAGAATAACCTCTACCCCAATACCATTAGGGTCTCCTACACTAATTCCAACTTTTAACTTGTTATTTTTCAAAATTATAGATATTCATTGATAAATTGTATAACAAAAATAGGAAAAAATATGAATATACATTCATATTTGAAGTAGAACATAACTCTTTTTATATAATACTATATTATTGAAAACGGATCATTAAATTATTGAAAATGTATATGTATAATGAAAATATGAAAAATATAGTAATTTTGAGAAAAATTAAATTAGTAAATTATGTTTACAGGGATAGTAGAAATAACAGGGAAGGTTATTCATCTTAAAAAAGAAAACAATAATTTGGAAATTTCTATAAATGCCTCTTTTTTGAATGAATTAAAAATAGATCAAAGTATTGCCCATAATGGAGTGTGTTTAACTGTAGTTGATATTAAACAAAATTTTTATACAGTAACAGCCGTTGCTGAAACTTTAAAAAAAACTAATCTTTTAGATCTTAAAGAAGGAGATCGTATTAACTTAGAAAGGTGCGTTAAGGTATCAGACCGTTTAGATGGACATATTGTGCAAGGACATGTTGATCAAACGGGAATGCTTAAATCTATAGAAAATCAAAACGGTAGTTTTTTATTGACCTTCACATATGAAGGAGATCATATTACAGTAGAAAAAGGTTCAATTAGTGTAAATGGCATTAGCTTGACTGTAGTAGAAAGCAAAGCCAATCAATTTTCAGTCGCTATAATTCCTTACACATGGGAAAATACAAACTTAATTGATTTAAAATTAGGAGGGAAAGTTAATTTGGAATTTGATATTATAGGGAAATACATTCAAAAATTGTATTTATCTGAACGACAATAATTTATCTATTCATTATATTCTTTTTGCAATTTTAATTGCTTTATTTGAATTAATTTTTCCCTATCAGCAGCATTATAATTGATGCTTCCTTTGCTAAGAAGTAATCTTCTTTGCTCTATTAATTCTTCTCTTTTACTTAAGTTCCTAGATGATGGCTTTGATTCTTTAGATGAAGATATTTCAGCATCATTTATTGTAGATGGTATTTCAGATTCTGTTTTCGTAGAGTCTAAATTAGAGTCTACATTATTAAAATCCGTAGCTATTTCATTATCTTTTTTTTCTGAATTTATCATAAAATTAGGATTAATATTTGGATTTTTTTCTATTGTTTTTACTGTTGCTTTTTGTTGTATTGTTGAATTATTATTTAGATTTGATTTTTCTTTAAATATAGTAGGATTATCATTAGCAACTACTTCGGAGGTTTTTGATAGCATATTAGTTTTTTGATCTGTATTTTGAACTATATCTGCATTTTTATAAATAGAAAATTGAGCTTGAGAGTTTGTAATTTCAGCAGAAGAAAGCTCTAAGGGTTTACCTATGTAAAAATCCAATATTTTTTGTCTGAATAAAAATGAATATTTTGCTTGAAGCATATTAGATAAAGCATCGAAATAATTATTTCGGCTAATATTTAGATCATAAACATTTATCTTGCCTGCAGCAAAACTTTTTTGTGCAAAATCATAAGATATTTGAGTAGATTTTACAGATTCTTTGGCTGCTAAATAAGTTTGATAAGAAGAACTAACATCAAAATACGCTGTTTGTATAGTTTGTTTTAAAGTAAGTTTTTGTTGATCCAGATCATTTTCCTGAATAAGCTGTTGAACTTTAGCTTCTTCTATTTTTAATTTGCTTATCCCTTTATTAAATATTGGTATAGAAACTCCTACAGTAAAAGTATGGGAATAATTATCATACCATTGATCTGTTAAGGCACGGTCTTTTTTATCAAAAATATCGGAATAGGAAGTATTTAATTTATAATTACCTGTAATTTGAGGATACAAAGCAGTTTTAGCAATATCTATATCTTTTTTTGCAGCATCAATTCCGATTTCAGAAGATTTTATTTCAGGTTGGTGTGTATAGGCATATTCAATGATCTCATTTACATTAATCAAAGGCATTGTTATATCTTCAGGAACTATTACATTCTCTATTTCAAAACCTTCATAATCTTTCTGTAAAAGCAGAGCTAAATTTAACTTAGACCTATCAACTGTTATAAGTGAGGTTTCATACTTTTGTTTCGCATTGGCAAAATTTGCTTTAGATTCATACAGCGTACTTAAAGGTATACTTCCGGCATTATATAATTTTTGATTACGGTCTAGTTGTTGTTGATTGTTGTCTAAAGAATTTTTATCTACAATCAGTAATTCTTTATTAAGTAGTACAGTAAGATAATATTCCATTAATTGTAAAGAAATATCGTTTTTAATTTTTTCTGTAAGTAACTTATTCTGTTCATATAAGAGATTATTTTTCTCTTCAGTTCTTTTTAATTGACCTTGATTATACAGTATTATTTCAGATGATATACCTAAAGAATTGTTATATATGGTTCTGTATTGATAATCATTTTTTTTATTGATGGAACGATTTAAAATTAACGAATTATCTATTCCTCCGATGACATTAGGTAATTTATTTTTTTTTGCTATTTTATATTCAGTTTCTTGTACTTTTTCTTTTAATTCATAAGCAATAACCTGCAAATTGTTTTCTTTAGCATAAGAAAGACAATCATTAAAAGACCATATTTTTTGTGCGGATATAGTGCTCCATAAGAACAAAACAACAATACTGGTATAAACTTTCATATTTTAAAATGTATTACCTAAGGTATAAGTAACTCAATATTATAATTTGTTACAAATATGTATATATAATTGTTATTAAGATATGAGGGTATTTTCACTAAAAATATTTTAAACCAAATAAATAAGATAATAAAGAAAGATTACAAAATATTAATAAATAGTTATTATAAATTATATAAAAACAATGCCTAACAAATCCGGTAAAAATTTTTACCGGATTTTTTTGGTATAAATTAATTCTTATGATTCTATTTCATCTTTATTTTCTTTTCTAAAAACTAAACCTGTTTCAGGGAAATAATCAGCAACAATATTCTCATTCTCATTAACTTTTCCACCTAATATTTCTTTAGATAATTGGTTTAATATTTCGTGTTGAATCAATCTTTTTAAAGGTCTTGCTCCAAAAGATGGGTCGTAACCTTTTCCCATAACATAATCTTTAGCTTCATCGGACATACTCATATGAATGCCTTTTTTTGCTAGTATTTTGTTAAGAGAGTCCAATTGTATATCAATAATACTTCTTATTTCGCTCTTATTTAGAGGTTTAAATACGATGGTTTCATCAATACGATTTAAGAATTCAGGACGCAAAGTTTTTCTTAACAATTCCATTACCTGTTCTTTGGTCAATTCTAAAATCTCTTTATAATTATCTCCATTTAGTTTTTCGAAATTTTCCTGAATGAGATTAGAGCCCATATTAGAGGTCATTACAATAATGGTATTTTTAAAGTTTACGGTACGTCCTTTATTATCGGTTAACCTACCATCATCTAAAACTTGTAAAAGAATATTAAATACATCAGGGTGTGCTTTCTCTATTTCATCCAATAAAATTACAGAATACGGTCTTCTACGTACAGCTTCCGTTAACTGTCCTCCTTCATCATATCCTACATAGCCCGGAGGAGCCCCTACCAATCTGCTTACAGAGTGTTTTTCCTGATATTCACTCATATCTATACGGGTCATAGAGTTTTCATCATCAAATAAAAATTCTGCTAATGCTTTAGCTAATTCGGTTTTACCTACTCCGGTAGTACCTAAGAATAAGAAAGATCCAATAGGTTTTCTTTCATCATTTAATCCGGCTCTATTTCTACGAATTGCATCGGCTACAGCTTCTATTGCTTCTTCCTGTCCTACAACTCTTTTGTGAAGTACAGATTCCAAATTTAATAACTTTTCTCTTTCACTTTGTACGAGTTTAGTTACAGGAATTCCCGTCCATTTAGCAACTACATCAGCAATATCTTCCGAATCAACGTCTTCTTTAATTAATCTTGGACGATCTTCAGACAAATCAGCTTCAGCTTTAGCTAACATTTCTTCCTGTTCTTTTATTTTTCCGTAGCGTAGTTCCGCTACTTTACCATAATCTCCGGCCCTTTCAGCTCTTTCAGCTTCCAGTTTGAATTCTTCAATATTTTTACGTATTTCCTGAACCTTTTCTGCTCTTTCTTTTTCTGCTTTCCAAGATGCACTTAATTCATCTCTTTTTTCATTGAGCTGAGCTAGTTCTTCTTTTACATTTTGTAAACGTTTTTCATTGGCTTGTTTGATAGATTCATTTGAAGTAGGACTTTCAGCTTCTCTTTTAACAGCTTCTAATTCTATTTCCAATTGCATTTTTTTACGATCCAAAGCATCCAGTTCTTCAGGTTTTGAGTTCATTTCCATTCTAAGTTTAGCAGAAGCTTCATCCATTAAATCTATGGCTTTATCTGGTAGAAAACGATCTGAAATATAACGATTAGATAATTCTACTGCTGCAATAACTGCTTCATCTTTAATGCGAACTTTGTGATGTGCTTCATATTTTTCTTTAATACCTCTTAATATAGCAATAGCATCTTCTACATCAGGTTCTTCTACCATTACTTTTTGGAAACGTCTTTCTAATGCTTTATCTTTTTCAAAATACTTTTGATATTCATTTAATGTAGTAGCACCTATAGACCTAAGTTCTCCTCGAGCTAATGCAGGTTTTAGTATGTTTGCGGCATCCATAGCTCCGTCGCCACCACCAGCACCTACTAATGTGTGTATTTCATCAATAAATAAGATAATTTCCCCATTAGAAGCAGTGACTTCTTTTACCACAGCTTTTAAACGTTCTTCAAATTCTCCTTTATATTTAGCACCTGCAATTAGTGCTCCCATATCTAGAGAAAATATGGTTTTGTTTTTTAAGTTTTCAGGAACATCCCCATTAATAATTCTGTGAGCAATACCTTCTGCAATAGCTGTTTTACCTACTCCGGGTTCTCCAATTAGTATAGGATTATTTTTGGTTCTTCGCGAGAGTATTTGTAATACCCTTCGTATTTCTTCATCACGACCAATGACCGGATCCAATTTTCCTTCTTGAGCTAGTTCGTTCAGGTTTTTTGCATATTTATTTAAAGAGTTGTAAGTGTCTTCTGCCGATTGAGAAGTTACCCTTTCTCCTTTTCTTATTTCTTCAATAGCTTTCATTACCCCGTTTTTGGTAACTCCTTGATTTTTTAGTAATTGTGAGGTGCTATCATTTACAGAAAGAATTCCTAAAAAAATATGTTCCAGACTCACAAACTCATCTTTCATCTTATTTGCTTCCAATTGAGCCTCATTTAAAACTTTGTTTGCATTTTGTGAAAGATATAACTGTCCTCCTGATACTTTGGGTAAAGAAGAAAGTATAGTTTGTAGTTCAGAATTAATGTATGCTAAATTTGAATTTTGTTTTTTTAATATAAAGGTAATAACGCTTGCTTCACTTTCTAATAAAGATTTAAGTAAGTGAGCTGGCTCTATTGCCTGGTTCTCTAATCCTTGAGCAATCACTTGTGCTTGCTGTAAGGCTTCTTGTGATTTGATGGTTAATTTATTAAAATCCATAATTTTTTATAATCTCTTGCTTTTTGTATTATCAAAATGTAAACCAAAGTTGTTATAGAAAACAAATAAATGTTTAAAAATCAAAAGTTTATAAAGAATTATCCTAAGAAAATTAGTATAAAATAAAGACGAAATGTCTTAAATTATTAAATAACGCAAACAATTTAAGACATAATGACATGTGCTATTTATAAATGAAGTTTATAACAATTCATCCAGCTTAAATTACAATTGAGTAAGGTATTTTTTATAAAGTGATTATTAACATAGACTTTTGAAGTGAAATTAAATATACATGAAAATTTTACTTTATATAATAGGAATTTTAATAGGATATTTTATGTCTGCACAAACTATTTCAGGTATTGTTACAGATGGAAAAGGAAACCCTGTTTCCGGAGCAAATGTATATATTAAAAATACTTTGTTAGGGGCTACCACATCTAATAAAGGAGAGTTTTCTTTTAATGTTGAAAAAGAAAAAATACCTTTTTATTTATTAGTTGAAAGTAAGGGAAATGGGATGGAAAGTGTGAGAATTGAAAATATTAATGAATATATAAAAATAATTGTAATAAAAGGAGGAAAAGAAAAGAAGATTGAAGAAGTCATAGTTACGGGTTCTTTATTTAAATCTGGAGATTCGTCAAATGCTACGGCTTTTTCTTCTTCAGATATTTACACCAATCCGAATGCTTTGGGTGATATTATACGGGCAATGGAAAATGTTCCAGGGGTGCAATTTGTACCGGGAGACGGACGTCTTTATATACGCGGAGGAACCTCTGAAGAATCTAAGATATTCATTGATGGCTTATTAGTTCTTTCTCCTTATACAGCTACAAGGCCAAATAATGCGGTAAGAGGAAGGTTTTCTCCGGATCTTTTTCAAGGTATTAATTTAAGTACCGGAGGTTTTTCTTCAGAGTATGGACAGGCTATGTCGGGAGCTTTAATGTTAGATTCTAAAAAACAGAATCAATATGAAGATAAATCTGATATAAGTTTCACAACAGTAGGAGCATGGGGTGGATTTACAAAAAAGAGAGAGTCAGATGTTTTTCATATTACAGGAAACTATACTAACCTTACCTTATATAATGCGCTCTTTCCTGATAGAAATGACTGGAATCGTCCCTATCAACAAATTAGTTCAGAGATTTATTATCAGAGGCTAATAAAGAATGGGGTTTGGAAGTTTTTTGGAAGTTATGCAAACTATAATTTTTCTTTAAATGAAAAAACTCCAGATTATGCTATAATAAGAAGGGATTTTTCTGTAGAAGATATTTATACCTATATCACATTAAATTATGATTTAGGAAATCGTTACAAGTTATATGCTGGAGTTAATTTTGGATATTCGGCTCAACGAATTGAAGGAGCTTTAATACCTTGGGATGCTATGAAACAGGAAGAAAATTTGTCTCATTCTAAAATATTAATTAAAAAGAAGATGGGGGGGAGTATTGAATTTAAGGTTGGAGGAGAATTACTTTATAAAACATACAATCAGAATTATAAAACCGAAAAATCAGTATTCCATCCCTATTTTACACATGTTCTTAGTACAGGTTTCTCGGAATTTAATTGGGCGATCACACATAAATTAGGAACAAGCATGGGTTTGCGAATAGATAATTCTTCTTTATTAAAAGAAAGTGCTTGGTCTCCTCGTTTTTCATTGAATTATAATCCTAATAAAAAGAACCAGATTTCGGCTTTTTTAGGGACTTATTTTCAATCTCCAGATAATGATATGTTGAAATATAATAGAAATCTGGATTTTTCTTATGCAGATAATTATATTCTAAGTTATACTTATACAGCTTACAACTTATTTTTTAAAGCAGAAACCTATTATAAAAAATATCACGACTTGGTAACCTACTCTGTTAATTCTTTGAATAATAGATTTTATGAGAGTATATCCAATTCCGGATTCGGGGAAGCTAAAGGGATTGATCTTTTTTTGAAATCTGGATTTACGAATTTTAAATATTGGATTTCCTATTCTTATATTGACACGGAACGTAAGTTTCTCAATTATCCTATAAAAATACAACCTTCTTTTGTAGCTAAACATACCGCTTCTTTTATAGGGAAATATTGGATTCAGTCTTGTAAAACACAGGTGGCTATAAGTACTAATTATTCATCCGGTCGACCTTATACCAACCCCAATTTACCCGGATTTAATCAAAATAAAATCCGGGACTATTGGAATACCAGTTTAGGTATAGCTTATCTTCCTAAAGAAAATATAGTGGTATATGCCGATTTGAGTAACCTGTTAGGTGTAAAGCAGGTTTTGGGGTATGAGTATTCATCTCAGTCTGATGATCAGGGAGTGTATACTAAACAAAAAATTCTACCCAGTGCAGACCGGGTGTTTTTTCTCGGAGTATTTATAACTATAAGTAAAAACAAAAAATTAAATCAATTAGATAAATTATAAAAAAATCAGAATTATGAAAAAAATAGTAGTAATAGTTAGTCTTTGTCTTAGTGTAATCTTAGCAGCACAGACGAAAGAAATGTATCAGAAAGAAATGGAGAAAATAGTAGTTTCTTTAGATTCTGCAACGTCATTAGAAAAAATAACAGATTTAAATAACCAGTTAGTAAGGGTGAACAGACTATTTCCTGATCAATGGCAGCCATTATATTATGAAGCATATATTGATTTATGTAGTTTCTTTATAAAACCGGATTTAGGAATTGCAGTTTTGAATGATGCCGAAGATAGAATAAGAGAAGCATTGTCTATAGAAAGGGCAGATAAATCAGAACTATGGGCTTTGCAGGGATATATTATGATGATGAAAATTAGTACAGATCCTATGAATTTAGGGGCTTCTTTAACAGGGAGTGTTTATAATATATTGGAAAAATCCATAAAGGAAAATCCTGAAAACCCACGCCCCAGATTGGTGTTGATTAATTTCAGTTTTGGGAAAAAAATGTTTTTTAAAGAAGATATTTCTGCTGAATGTGAACAATTGTCCAGAATAGAAAATCTTATGAAATCTGAACACAAAACAACTCTTACTCCAAAATGGGAGCGATTACTTTTTGAGCGGGTTGCAAATAAATGTTTAAAATAGATCTGTCGTATATAAATACAAATAATAGAATAACATTTTATTCATAAAAAGTACAATTTAAATTTACCTTTACTATATTTTATAAAAAGTACAAATTATCAAAAAAATAAGTAAAATGAAGAATATTCCCAAGTTTATATTAGTTATTTTATTAATTACAGGACTAATTTTATTCATCAATTACCGATTAGAAGCAAAAATTGAATTTAAAGATCTTCTAACTATTATATTTTTCACAATGGCTTATGCGTGTGCAAATTATTTGGGGATAACACTAGTTATCTCTATAATTAAGAAAATATTTAGAAAAGAAGGGCAAGAAAAATTAGGATTAATAACCGGGCTTATATCTTCAGTTTTAGTATCTTTTCTTGCTACTTTTTTAGTTAATCTTTTAATTGTAAATGTTGAAGGGAAAACAATTGAGGAAACCTGGAATGGTATCAGATTTGTTTTTTATTATTTAATACCGATTTTAATATCCGTAATTATTACATTAATTAATTATATTTCATGGTTTTATGAGAAAATATATCATGATAAAAATCAAAAGCAAGAATTAGTAATACAAAAAATATCATCTCAATATGAAGGATTACAAAAACAGTTAAGTTCTCATTTTCTCTTTAACAGTTTAAATGTATTAGATTCTTTAATTGATGAAAATAGGTACGCAGCACATGAATTTACCCAAGAATTATCTAGTATATATCGTTATGTATTGGAACAACAAACAAATGACTTTGTTACTGTCAATGAAGAATTGAAATTTGTAAAAAGTTATATAAATCTTATGAATAAAAGGTTTGAGGGAATGGTTGAGTTTTCAGTTTCTAATGATATAAATAAAGAAGGTCAAGTATTTCCCTTAAGTATTCAACTTTTAATAGAAAATGCTTTTAAACATAATAGGTTAAGTGAAAGTAATCCTTTGAAGATAGAAATTATACAAATTGGAGATGTACTCAGTGTGAAAAATAATCTTTCTCCCAAAAAGAATTTACAATCTACTAGTAAAAAAGGTTTAGTTAACATACAGGCAAGATATCAGAAATTAGGGTTGTCTATGGAAATTGAAAAAACGGAAAAGGAATTTAAAGTATATCTGCCTATAATAAATAAAAACTATGTAACAATGGAATATACTGTAAAACAAAGGGAAGTTGCGGAAAAGAGGGTTGGAGAACTTAAAAAATTCTATAAAACGTTGATGTCCAATATTATGGCAATATTAATTTGTACATCTATAAATTTAATTACTGCATGGGGCCATATTTTTACGGCCAATGGAATTAATTTATATTTTTTTTGGGCTATCTGGGTGATTGTTCCTTGCGTAATAGTAGTTTTAGGAAAAGCCATAACTCTGTTTTGTCTCCCAGATTCTAAATATGATTGGGAAGAAAAGAAAATTAAAGAAATATTAGAAAAAAAGAGATTTAATTCATAAATATTATAATAATTTCCACAATTTAATGAAAACAATTATTATAGAAGATGAAAAACCAGCAGCAAGAAGACTGGAACGAATGCTTATCGCTCAGGGACTTGAAGTAGAAACCATTTTATATTCTGTAGAATCTTCCATAAAATGGTTTAAGTCTAATTCATGCCCTGCCTTATTATTTTCTGATATACAATTGGGAGATGGTTTGTCTTTTGAGATTTTTGAATCTGTAAATTTATTTGATAGTTTTATTATTTTTACTACAGCCTTTGATCAATATACTCTAAAAGCCTTTAAGCTAAATAGCATAGATTATTTGTTAAAACCTATACAAAAAGAGGAATTAAGAGCTGCAATACATAAGTTTTCCCAGATTAATTATAAGAAAGAAGATTTCTATCCGGAATTATTAAAAAATATGTTTGCTAAAAATTTTATATATAAAGAACGTTTTTTAATAAAAGCAGGAAATTTGTTGAAACCAGTGTATGCAAAAGATATATCTTGTTTTTTTAGTGAGAATAAAATAACGTATTTACAAATTTCAGACAGAGGTTACCCTTTAGATATTACATTGGACGAATTGGAAGAAGAATTGAATCCTAAAAATTTCTTTAGAATAAGCCGACAGTGTATAATTCATATTTCTTATATTAAAGATATATTGCCTTATTCCAATTCTCGATTACAAATAAATGTAGAAGATAAAAAAGAATCATTTATTGTGAGCAGGGAAAGGGTTTCCGTATTTAAAAGCTGGTTAGGGGAATAGGTTAATACAGACGAATACTTGCACGAATAAGAGCAAGAGTCTTAACCTTTTCCAGTGGTATATCCTGAGGCTCATACTGAGGATTTTCACAGGTCAATTTAATAGAATCTTTTCCTAATTCTGATTTTTGCAAATAACGAATGGTGAGAAAACTGTTATTTTCATCAATAACTATTTCTATTAGATACATTTCTCCCCAAAACATATTATCTTTAGAAACAATTTTAAAAGCAATAATATCTCCACTTTTAAAAAGAGGATACATTGAATCATTTCTTACATAAATAGCTCCATCGCAATTTGAAAGATTAGGAATTTTTATATAATTTGTGATAATGTTTTTTGAATTGAATATAGCGTCCTTAAGGCCAAGTCCTGTATCTAGATTATATAATGGAATGTTATGTAAATTTTCATTTGAAGAATCACGATTATATATAGGTTCGTTAACCTTTTGTTTTTTTATATCAAAATAAGAATTTTTATAATTTAACATGGGACCATTCCCTGTTAATAACCATTCAATATTTATTTCAGGACATTTTTTGTGTATCAATTGAGGTTTATAAGTATTTCGAGATTTCCAGTTTGAAAGAGTTTGAGATGAGATTCCTAAAAAACGAGCTAACTCAACATCTTTTTTAAAACCTAAATAAATCATGAGCTTATTGAAAATTTCCCTTTTATCCATATAAATACACACGAATTAAGTTCTTGAAAAGCAAATTCTGTTATTAAATTTATTTAAACAAATATAATAAAATTGTTTTGTTGTTACAACAATAAAACAGTTTTAAACTAGAAATGAAATATGGTGTGTTATCTATAAGTAGCAGAATTTAAAAATATTACATAGATTTAATTAAAACATATACTCGCCTGAATATAGGCTATAGAAATAATTTCATTAGAATTAAGTTCAGTTGTTTTATTAAAAGTATTTTTAGTTTGAAAAACAAAAACTTGTCTTTCAGGAATAAATTTTTCTAAAATTCTAATTTCAAACAATTTGTGTACTTTGTTGTTTATTATTTTTTCAGTTTCAATTAAGTACATTTTACCTGAAAGAGTTTCTTTTAGGGTAATATTTTTAAAAATAATAATATCACCTGCTTTAACAATCGGGAACATTGAATTATCTAAAACGTAACAAGCTGCATCAAAATCGGAAATACCCGGAATTCTTACAAATTTTAAAATCTTTGTCCATTGGGTTTTATTATTACATAAATCATGAAGACTTATACCGGAATCCAAATTATAAATAGGAATTTCAGTCTTATCCAAAGCATAAGAAGTAGAAGGCTCAGAAGCAATTATATTATCAACTAAATATTTAGGATAAACCTTGCATATATTTCCAGTTCCCGTAAGTAGCCAATCAGGGTTAATATCTTTACATTTACTATATATCAGTACAGGATCATACGTATTCCTAGCCTTCCAATTAGATAACGTTTGCGGAGAAATTCCTAAGAAATTAGCAAATTCTTTGTTTTTTCGAAATCCATAATGTTTTTTAATATCATTTAAAATACTGATTTTATCCATGTATAGTATAAAAAATAAACATTCCGTGTAAAATTATTTGTGTAAATAAACAAAATGTTTATATATTTGTTGAATGTTAAACAAATATATTAAAAATAATATAATATTGTTATGACAACCGAACAAATTAAAAAAAAGTTACAGGTTGGAGATTATATATTAGCATCTAAAATGCTTAAAACCACTCCTGAAAATGTTAGAACTCGTTTTAATAGGAATAAACCTGATGTTTTAGATGCTTTAAGTATTATTATAATTAATAGGGAAAATTTAATAAAAGAATATAGATTTAGGAAAATATCATCAGTAAAAGATGAATAAAATAATTATCAAATGTATGGCTAAAAAGAGATAATTGTATATTTAGTTTGAATTTTTAATGTTTGAACACAAAAAGAAGAGGTGCGTTAAGCATCTCTTCTTATCTTCATATAGAAGAACAATCAAATTTAACTTAAAAATAATAGATATAACCTTAATTATGAATAATAAAAAAAATTCTTAAAATAATCAAAGATTAAAAGTCTAGAAACAATCTTTACAGTAAAAGAATAATTTTGGTAGGTTTTTTGAAATGCACATATATTAGCAAATTTTTCTTAAAAAATTATTTTTATAAATATGTCAGATTGAAATGAAATACTTAATATCAGCCATAATACTATTTAGTATCGGATTTTTTATGAATGCACAAGAGTTTTTTTTTGAAAGCAAAAAAATTCCTTTAAATACACGTTTTGATACTTTAATAACAATAGGAGATACAGTTAAGACAGAAATTCCTGTAACAGTAATAAATGGAAAACAAAAAGGTCCCGTTTTAGGTATTATTACATGGAATCATGAGTACGATTATTCTCAAATTATAGCCATACAAAAATTAATACAAAAAGCGAATTCTCATGAGATAAAAGGAACCTTACTTATAGTTAACATCCCGAATGTTCCTTCTTTAATGAGCCGAGTTAGTTATGTTGATCTGATGAAAAGTAAAAATCTGAATAAAAGTTCTTCCAAGAATGAAAAAAAAACAGAACAAATAAGAGAATTTATTACAAAAAAAATTATAAATCGGTGTAATTATTTGGTACATATGTGCACAGGCGATGCTTATGATGATATAATACCATATGCCGGGTTTTATAATTATTATTCAGATGTTCAATTATCAGAAATAACTAAGGCAATGGCTCAAAACATGGGATTTAATTATGTAGTAGCTTTGGGAAATAATGAAAAAATTGCTAAAGATTCTATATATACCTCAAGAAAAGATAAATATCAACATATCCCAACAGTATTTATAGAATGTGGCAGTATGAGGCAGGAAGAGGGAAAAGAGGTACATGATCTTAACAAAGCTCTAAACAATTTAATGATATATTTGCAAATGCAACAAGGCGTAAAGTCTAATATTCCATCAATACTTATAGAAGAAAAAGAAAATATAATTAGTAATTCTGATGGAATTTTTTATTCAGATGTAAAAGCAGGAGATCATGTAAAAAAAGGACAAAAAATAGGATATATTACTGATTTTTTTGGAAATAAGCAAGAAGAAATAAAAGCGGTTGTTTCAGGAGTTGTACTATATAAAATAGGCACTCTGCCAGTAAAAAAAGGAGATCAGTTATTTGATATAGGAATCATTTATATGTAATGAATATAATGATTATATATCAGACTGTTATATAATTTAAAATTTTATAGTCCTGTGATTCCCATTTGTTTCATTAAAAAGGTAGCATTCATATTTTGTGCAATTCCTTCTCTGATTTTATAGGTAAAAGTTAATCGATTTTCAGTTATATCTGCTTCAAAACAATAATTTTTCACATTTTCAGGATATTCATTCTCCAAAGAACCCAATACAAGATCATGAGTAGCAATAATTCCATTTCCTTGTAAAGAGATCAGCTGTTTCATAAGAGCTAGAGATCCCTTTTGTTTATCTTCCGAATTAGTTCCTTTTAAAATTTCATCTAAGATAATGAATAAACGTTCTCCAGATTGCAATCGGTCTATAATCATTTTTAATCTTTTTAATTCAGAGAAAAAATATGACTCATTATCTGCCAAAGAATCTGTAGTTCGTAAATTAGTGAACAGATTCCCGGGATAGAATTCTAAAGAGGAAGCACAAACCGGTGCACCCATGCAGGCTAATACATGATTGATACCGATTGTTCTTAGATATGTACTTTTTCCAGCCATATTAGCTCCTGTTATAACTAGAAAATAAGAATCTTTATCAATAGAAACATTGTTTTTTACACAAGTATTTTCCGGAATAAGTGGGTGACCCAAATTTTTTCCTGTAAAAGTAAAATGTTCTGTAATTATTGTAGGATAAATATATTCGGGATGATTGAAAGCAAATATAGAAAGAGAACAAAGAGCATCCATATGCGCGGTAGATTCCATCCATTTAGGTATTTCATTTTGATATTTTTCCAACCATTTTTCCACTTTTATAGCATAGTTTACATTCCAGAACAAAACAGGATTAAAAAATAATATTACAGGATAAGAAAGACCCATATTTAAATTAGAGCAATACCTTTCTAATTTTTTAATAGCTAAAGATGCTTTTATTTGAGAATGTGTAAGATCTTGATTGGATGTAAGTAAAGTTGAATGGAATTTTTCATCTTCTATGATTTGTAAAAGTTGAGAATAAGTGGTAAGAATATCTGTTTTCTTATCAAAAATATCCAGAATAGAATTTATAGGTTTGATAGAGAAAGAGCTTATGGTAAATGTAACCAGCCATAAAGGAATAAAATAAATGGCAGAGATAAGTCCTGTTAGAAATAATATTAATAATACAATATAACTTAATGGAACTATATAGGTAAGAATAGCCCAAAATTTATTTTTATATAATAAGTTTTTATGAGAATAGGTTTCAGTTAATTTGGATGAATTATGGATTTCTTTTTGTGTAATTTTTCCCATAATTCTAAAATGTGTAATATATTTCAATTTTTTTGCCAGTTCCTGAATTGCTTTTTGATAACCTAATATAACCTCCCGATCTTTTTGCGGGAATAAAATACATCGGGCTAAATAATCTTTACCTGAAAAAGTTACTGTACGGTTTATAGATTGGAAGAAAGAACGATCTCCAAATAAATCTAAATCAAAACTATAACTATGTTCAGCCTGTATTTTTTCAGGGGCTCCATCAAAGGCTGAAAAATCATAATTTAGTCCTTTTAATTCATCTTCTGAAATCTCAATTAATGTTAAACTATATTTTTTTTTAAAAATTAGTTTTCCATAATAATTTAAAAGTAAAATAAATATAAAAAAGAAAAAAAGGGCTATAGCAATTGTTAATAAAGTATTGTTCCATGTTAAATAACATATTACGATACCTAAGGTAAGTGTAAGTAAACGGAGAGTTGCAATGATAAAAATTTGCTTTTTTAAAGGAATAAGTTTAGCTTTTTCTTCATCTATTGAATTTAAATAAAATTGTTTTATGTTAGCACCATTCATAGATCAAAGGTAAATAAAATAAAAATGATTTCTATTATATCATAAATAAAAGAGGAGTATCCAAAATAAGCATCTTTTATAGATAGAAAGTAAAGAAAATCACTTTATCTCATAATTCTGCTCCCAAGTTTATATTAAAAAATTATATATTAACTATATTTTCAATTTTTGTGATTAAAACCAATTAGGATAGGTTTGTTTTTTTATTAGAATAAAGTATATTCTGGTAAAATATAATTAAATTATATACACTGATGGAAAATTAAAGAATATGGGATGTCAACAAATATATCAACTATAAACATATTCATATATTAGAAATAAAAAAACACAAAAAAAGGCATAATTATTATTATGCCTTTTTATATTATATTGCCAGATTTATTACTTCAGACATTTGAGTTACATAATGTATGTTTAGTCCTTTTATATAATCGGGCTTTATTTTTTCAATATCTTTTTTATTTTCTTCACAAAGAATAACATCTGTAATTCCGGCTCTTTTTGCTGCTAATATTTTTTCTTTAATCCCTCCTACAGGAAGAACTTTTCCACGTAGAGTAATTTCACCTGTCATAGCCCACTTGGATTTTACTTTTTTTCCAGTAAAAGAAGAAACTAAAGAAGTAAGCATCGCAATACCTGCAGAAGGGCCATCTTTAGGAGTAGCACCTTCGGGAACATGAATATGTATATTGCTTTCTTCAATTATTTTTGGGTCAATAGAAAATTTTTTGTAATTAGCTTTAATATATTCCAATGCAATAGTTGCAGATTCTTTCATCACGTTACCTAAATTCCCGGTCATAGATAATTTTCCGGATCCTTTAGAAAGAATACTTTCAATAAATAATATATCACCACCTACTTGTGTCCAAGCTAAACCGGTAACTACACCAGGAACTATATTATTTTCAGATTCTTCAGGCATCATAGGAGGTCCTAATATTTCTTCAATTTTAGCCCTATTTACTTTTTTGTTATATTTCTGTTCTCTACTTATGGATAATGCAGTATTACGAATGATTTTAGCTATTTTTCTTTCTAAATTTCTTACACCAGATTCTCGAGTGTAGGCTTGTACTATAAATTCTATTTCTTTTTTGCCAATAGAAACATCTTTTTTATTTAGACCATGTTCTAATATCTGTTTAGGAAGAAGATACTTTGTGGCTATTTCTACTTTTTCTTCGATTGTATAGCCTGAAATATCTATAATTTCCATTCTATCTAATAATGCTGGTTGAATTGTAGATAAATTATTAGCAGTTGCTATGAACAATACTTTTGATAAATCATAGTCTACATCTAAAAAATTATCATGAAAAGTGCTATTTTGTTCTGGATCTAGCACTTCAAGCAATGCAGAAGAAGGGTCTCCATGACCGCTATTACTAACTTTATCAATCTCATCTAAAACAATAACAGGATTTGAAGTTCCTGCTTTTTTAATAGATTGTATAATTCTACCAGGCATGGCTCCTATATATGTTTTTCTGTGTCCACGAATTTCTGATTCATCATGCAAACCTCCTAAAGCCATCCTAATATATTTTCTACCTAACGCAGATGCTATAGATTTACCTAAAGATGTTTTTCCTACGCCCGGAGGGCCATAAAGACAAATTATAGGAGATTTCATATCTCCTTTAAGTCTAAGTACAGCCAAATACTCCAAAATACGTTCTTTTACATCTTCTAACCCAAAATGATCTTTATTTAAAATCTTTTCTGCATGATTAATATCGAAATTATCCTTACTGTATTTTTCCCATGGAAGATCTAGCATTAACTCTAAATAATTCCTTTGTACTCCATAATCAGGACTTTGGGAATTCATTCTGGCTAATCGATTTAATTCTTTTTCGAAATGTTCTTTTACGGATTTTGACCATTTTTTTTTAGCACATTTTGCTCTCATTTCTTCCAACTCAGCTTCATAAGAAACCCCTCCAAGTTCTTCTTGTATGGTTTTCATTTGCTGTTGTAAAAAATATTCTCTTTGTTGTTTATTAAGGTCAGTATTAACTTTATCTTGAATAGAATTTTTAAGAGTAATTTTTTGAAGTTCTAAATTTAAATGTTTTAAAGTCTGGGAAGCTCTTTCAAATAAATTTTGAATTTCTAATAAATGTTGTTTTTCATTGAGAGGAATATCCAGATTAGAGGCTACAAAATTTACCAACAAAGTATTGCCTTCAATATTCTTTAATGCAAAAGAAGCTTCAGAAGGTATGGCTGGATTTTCATGAATGGTTTTAATTGCTGTTTCCCTAAGACTTTCTAAAAGAGCATCAAAATGTTCTTTATCTTTAGGGGCTGTTTTATTCTTATCGTCCAGTAGGGTAACTTCTGCTTTAAGGTAAGGAGTGTCTTCTATAATACTATTAAGAGCAAATTTTCGGATTCCCTGTATAATAACCATTGAACTTCCGTCCGGCATTTTAAGTAATTTTAATATTTTACCTATAGTACCTACACTATGAAGATCTTCAAATTTAGGCTCATCTGTTTTATTGTCTTTTTGCGTAATTACGGCTATAATTTTATCAGACTTTTGCGCTTCTTGTAACAATTTTATAGATTTATCCCTTCCCGCAGTAACAGGTACAATAACTCCTGGAAATAGTACAACATTTCTTACTGGAAGTAAAGGAAGTACAGATGGAAATGATTCATTCATCATTTTATCTTCCTCGTCCTGACTCATTAAAGGAATAAATTCACTATCGTTTTGAATAACCTGATCTAATGACAAAGTGTCAAATTTCATTTCTTTTCTTTTAATTAATATGACAAAAATTAATAGATTAATAAGTATAATAATAAAATTTACCTATTAATAAATTTATTACATGGCTGATTATGTGTGTATTAATGTATATTGTCTAATTATTTGCGGTAGTAGAAAGTCAATTAATATGCCAAATAAATAAACAGGGTAGGGTAGAATTAGATTTTTATTAAAGTTAAAATTTCCATATATCCATCTAAATAAGAAACTTTAACAAAATATTTTCCAGTAGGTAATTTACTGATATTTATTTCCGGATTGTTGTTGTTATCTGTTATTTCTTTAGAAAGAACAGAACTACCTACCATAGATAAAATAGAAATATTTTTTAATTTACTTGAAGAGTAATTTTTTATAAATACAAAATCTTTCGCAGGATTTGGATATAATTTTGATTTTGTTACAGTTTTTTGTTCTAACCAATCCATACCCTTACTGTTAGGAAGCTCACTATTAGCAACAATAAGGTTTAAACAGAATAATATAAGTATAGAAGATAGAGTTTTTTTCATATACTACTAACGAAATATATTGCAAATATAAGAAAAAATGTTATAAAATAGAAAAATATTTTTTTAATAAATTAGGGGATTTTAATAGAAATCTCATTTAATTACTAATAAAAATATACTTTAATTTTTAAAATTCATAAAAAGAATATAGATTTAAATGATAAATAAAGTGAAAGTAAAAATAATATAAAAATTTAATTCATCAAACTTCAATAATTAGTTAGCTACAGCTAAAGTAAAAATACTTACTTGTGAAGTTTTAATTTTTAAAAGTTCTTCTGTGCAATATATTAACGTTGAACCGGTTGTTAAAACATCATCCACTAATAGAAAATGTGATTTTTTAGAATTTGTTCTTTGAAACGTATTTTTCATTCTTTCCATACGTTCATATTTTCCAGATTGAGTTTGAGATTTTAAATGGTAAATGCGTTTAAGAGTATAATCATCATATTCACAATTTAACAAATCAGCTAATCTTTTTCCACATAAAGTTAATTGGTTATAATTTCGATTTTTTAATCTTTTAGGATGTATAGGAACAGGAATTACGGTTTCTATTTTTTTTAAGAAAGGATTATCTTTATTATTTTGAAACCATATTTCAGCTAACCATTCACCAAGTTCAGGCATGTTTTTATACTTAAGGTGATGAATTAGTTTCTGTGTAATATTATTTTTAGTAAAATTTAATAAAGCAGAGGCAGATTCAATTTTTGTTATTAAATTTAATTTTTCACATAGATAGTTTTCATTATTTAAAATTATCCCTGTAAAAGGGAGTTTTGTTTTACAAACTTCACATAAATACAATTGTGATGAGGGAATAATAATTTCACAGTTAATACATTTTTTAGGGAATAACATATTAAGAACTTCTTGCCACATAATTTTTTTGATTTACCTTTGCTTAAATATAGAGAAATTATTGAGTGGTGATTCGACTAACAAAAATATTTACTTTTGAAACTGCTCATGCTTTATGGGGGTATGATGGTAAATGTAAAAATATTCATGGACATTCTTATAAATTGTATGTGACAATAAAAGGGATTCCTGTAGATGATCTAGATGATAAAAAAAACGGCATGGTGATGGATTTTAGTGATCTGAAATTAATAGTTAATTCTTTAATAATAGACCCTTTAGATCATGGTGTAGTATTAAATGCCCAATCGAAACACAAGGATTTAGGAGAAAGATTAATAGCAGAAGGACATAAAGTAATTTTTACCGATTATCAGCCTACTTGTGAGAATATGTTGATAGATTTTGCAAAAAAAATACAAGCAAAGCTTCCCCAAAACATATTGTTAGTCAAGTTAAAATTATATGAAACAGAAACTTCTTATGGAGAATGGAGACTGGAAGATCAAATGAAATAAATTTAGTAAAAGGAAAAAAAGTTTACTTTGCCTCTGACCAACATTTTGGAGCTCCTAATGAAAAAGATTCAAAAATTAGGGAAAAAAAGTTTATTAACTTTTTAGATAGTATAAAAGGAGATTGTCAGGTCTTATTTTTATTAGGAGACTTATTTGATTTTTGGCATGAATACAAAACGGTTGTACCTAAAGGATTTGTTAGAATTTTAGGCAAATTAGCAGAACTCTCAGATATGGGTATAGTTCTATATTTTTTTACAGGGAATCATGATTTATGGATGAGAGATTATTTGCAAAATGAATTGAGTATTATACTTTATACAAACGAACAGGAATTTGATATCAATAATAAAAAATTTTTTATAGCTCACGGAGATGGACTAGGTCCCGGAGATAAAAGCTATAAAACAATGAAAAAAATATTTACTAACCCATTGGCAAGATGGTTATTTCAATGGCTCCATCCTGATATAGGAGTAACTTTAGGGAATTATTTTTCCAGGAAAAATAAATTAATTAGTGGAGAAGAAGATATTAAATTTTTAGGAGAAGATAACGAATGGCTAATTGTATTTTCTAAAGAGAAATTAAAAGACAAAAAAATTGATTATTTTATTTATGGTCATCGTCATCTGCCTATGGATTTACCAATAGGAGAACAAAAACAAAGCCATTATGTTAATCTTGGAGATTGGATTTCTTATTTTACTTATGCGGTTTTTGATGGAGAAAGCTTAAAATTGTTAACATACAATGATAATTAAATTTATGATTAAAACTTTTTTAAAAGCTTTTTAAGTTCATAAGCCTCTGAAGGTTTAAGTCTTCCTGACAATAGCAAAGAAAGTTCTCTCCTTTGTTTTGCTCCTTTATATCTAAAAATTTCTTCCTCTGTTTCCGGTATCAATTCAGGAACTTTTTGTGGTTTCATATTTTCATCTAAAGCCACAAAAGTATAAATACCCTCGTTAGATTTTATTTTAGTTTGATTTAAAGGGTTTTCAACCCATATGTCTGCAAAAATCTCCATAGAACTGCCAAATACACGTGAAACTTTGGCTATTACTTCTACAGTGCTGCCTAAAGGTATAGGCAAGGAAAAAGAAACATGATTTACGGAAGCGGTTACCACTCTAGCTTCAGCATGCCTTTGAGCTGCAATAGCACATGCTCTATCCATAAGGGCTAATAAATCTCCACCAAACATATTATTACAAGTATTAGTTTCATTAGTAAGCACTATTGTTGTCATAATAGTTCGCGAATCAGAAGGAGATTTAGATTTCATAAAAGAGAAAATAAATAATAAATTCTTAAATGACAGGTAACCCAAAATTTTTAAAATTAACAATACAATTTTCGAACATTTTAAAAGATATTTTTTCCTTATCAGAAGTAAAAACTCCAAAACATTCTAAAAATAATTGTTTTTTATCTTTTAAAATATCTTTCCATTGGGATAAAATCAAACCATATTCTTCCCTCACTTGGTTTTCTTCAATAGATTCTAAGCTAGAGATTTTTTTGAAAATAGTTTCATTTTTAATATCATATTGTTGAGAAAATACAATTGAATAATAGGGAGGGAATATTTTTTTTGTAGTATCATCTATTGTTACAGAATTAAATGTGAGTTGAAATTTACCTAATGAAGGAAGTGTAATTACGTGTTCATTTTC
Organism: Apibacter adventoris; assembly: GCF_002964975.1. Classification (GTDB taxonomy): domain Bacteria; phylum Bacteroidota; class Bacteroidia; order Flavobacteriales; family Weeksellaceae; genus Apibacter; species Apibacter adventoris. The sequence continues at coordinate 38,887 of NZ_PSZM01000046.1, forward strand.
TAATATTTGAATTATATGGGATATTAGATTCATAAATTTAATTAATAGTTAAATTTTATTTTGATTTTCTGTTTTTAATTTTTTTTTTCATAAAACTAAAAAATTCCGGAGTTACTCCAATATATGAAGCAATATATTTTTGCGAAATTTGATCTTTAAGGTCGGGGAATTTTTCACAAAAATCTAAATATCTTTCTTCTGCAGATAAACTTAAAATTTCATTTAATCGGTTACGTAAAAAAATTATAGATTTTTCTAATCCCTCATTATAATATTTTTCCAATTTAGAGTATTTTTTTATAGATTCCTCTTTTGCTTCTTTTGTCAAAATTAATATTTCTGAATCCATTGCTGCTGAAATATTAAATTTTGTCGGTTTATTATATAATAAACTTTCATTGTCTGATATCCACCAACCTTTAGATGAAAATTGTATTACATGTTCTATACCTTTTTTGTCTATAATATAACTTCGTAAACATCCGGAAATTATAAAATAATAATTATTTTCAATTACATCTTGTTTTAATACATATTCTTTTTTATTTACTTTTTTGAATTTTAATATTGACTTCAAATAATCTTTTTCCTCTTTGTTTAAAGAAACGGTTTCGTTTACTTTTTCTAATATCTTGTCAAACATCATAATAAAAATCTTAGAAAGCCTAATTTAAAACTTTTTTTTAATATATGTTTTTTTATATCATAATATTTAATAAAAAAATAATCAGCAAATTAATCCATATTAACTTTTAATTTTTTATCAAATATTATGATAGATTAATTTTTTTTAAAAGACTTAAATAAAGAAACGAAAGTAATTGCATGGAAATTAACAATTACTTCCAAAATATGTGGATAGATATTATATATGTGGATAGATATTATATAGTAAAATTATTAAAATAGCTTTTATATAGCCTTAAAAAGCTTATTTTTTTACTCTAATTTAATTTTAATACAGCCAAAAAAGCAGATTGAGGAACTTCTACCCGGCCTATTTGACGCATACGTTTTTTCCCTTCTTTTTGTTTTTCCAACAATTTTCTTTTTCGTGAAATATCTCCACCATAACATTTAGCTGTAACATCTTTTCTTAATGCTTTAATAGTTTCACGAGCTATTATTTTTGCTCCTATTGCAGCCTGAATTGGAATATCAAACTGTTGTCTGGGAATAAGTTCTTTTAACTTTTCACACATTTTTTTCCCGATGGAATAAGCGTTGTCTTGATGGATAAGTGCAGATAAAGCGTCTACAGGCTCTCCGTTAATTAGTATATCTACTTTTACTAATTTAGAAGCTTGCATTTTCGAAGGGGCATAATCAAAAGAAGCATATCCTTTTGATATTGTTTTTAATCGATCATAAAAATCAAAAACTACCTCTGCTAAAGGCATTTCAAACCATAATTCAACCCTGTCGGTTGTTAGATAGGACTGATTGGTGAGTTCTCCTCTTTTTTCAATACAAAGGGTCATAACAGCACCTATAAAATCTGCTTTAGTAATGATAGATGCTTTAATATACGGCTCTTCTACACGGTTGAGCAAAGTGGGTTCTGGTAATTCTGAAGGGTTATGTACAGCAATTGCTTTTTCTGGAGCTTTATTTAAGTAAGCATTATAAGATACATTAGGTACAGTGGTAATTACTGTCATTTTAAATTCTCTTTCTAAACGTTCCTGAATGATTTCCATATGTAACATTCCTAAAAAACCACATCGAAAACCAAAACCTAAAGCCGCAGAGGATTCTGGTTCAAAAACAAGAGAAGCATCATTGAGCTGTAATTTTTCTAAAGCACTTCTTAATAATTCGTATTCTTCAGTGTCTACGGGATAAATACCTGCAAAAACCATGGGTTTTACTTCTTCAAATCCTGAAATTGCTTCAGAGGCTGGATTTTCTACAGATGTAATAGTGTCTCCCACTTTAACTTCGCGGGCTTCTTTAATTCCACTCACTATATATCCGACATCTCCACATTGAATGATTTTTTTAGGAATTTGATTTAATTTGAGTGTGCCTATTTCATCAGCATCATAGTCTTTTCCTGTTGCCATAAATTTTACTTTTTGACCTTTTTTTATGTTCCCGTTTATAATTTTAAAGTAGGCTTCAATTCCCCTAAAGGGATTAAACACAGAATCAAAAATTAAGGCTTGTAATGGAGCTTCAGGATTTCCTGAGGGAGAAGGAATTCTTTCTACAATTTGCTCAAGCAATTCAGATACTCCTTCACCGGTCTTTCCACTTGCACGGAGGACCTCTTCTGGTTTACACCCTAAAAGATTAACGATTTCATCAGTAACCTCTTCAGGATTAGCAGAAGGCAAATCTATTTTATTTAATACCGGTATAATTTCTAAATCATGTTCTAAGGCTAAATATAGATTAGAAATGGTTTGAGCCTGAATGCTTTGCGCGGCATCTACAATTAATAAAGCACCTTCGCACGCAGCGATAGAGCGCGAAACTTCATATGAGAAATCTACATGCCCAGGAGTATCAATCAAATTCAGAATATATTTTTCACCTTTATGCTCATATTCCATTTGTATGGCATGGCTTTTAATTGTAATTCCTCGCTCACGTTCTAAATCCATATCATCCAGTGTTTGTTCTTGAAGTTCTCTGTCTGAAATAGTTTTAGTTTGTTGTAAGAGACGATCTGCTAATGTGCTTTTTCCATGATCTATATGTGCAATAATGCAAAAATTTCGGATATTCTTCATATTGAGTGTACAATAATGCAAAAATACATTTTTTATATATATAATTTTTAAGGTTTTTTAGGGTAGTAAATTCTTTAAGAATTATTATTTATAGGGATTTATATAATTAAATGTGACACTAAACGTGTAATTCATGTCCTATAGTAATGATTTTATATATCATAAAAATAAAAAGGATAACACTTCATTATAGATAATAAAAAAAACAAGTTTTTATTTTTTATATTCATAATTTAAATATTTTATGAGGAATAAATATTTCTTTTGTTTAAATCTTTTAATGATTACTTGGCCAATTTCCTATATTTATACAGTATTATATTACATTAATATTCCTTTATTTCCTTTATATAAGCTATATTTCCCGGATCCTAAGAAAAATATGGATAAAGAAGCAAGAAGGTAGAATATATTGAGTTCTCCTGCTAATCCTCCATTTTCGGAAATGTTAAATATATTCATTTCATGAACTAAATAAATTGTCATAATCATGGTGAAGGCAACTAATAAGGAAGATATACGAGTAAATATTCCCAATATAATAAAAATGGGAGCTATAATTTCTCCTACTTGGAACTCCGAGCCATAAGATGGAAGGAAGTCCTTTTTTTTCTAACATAATTTTAATAAAATCATGCCCATGAATTAGTTTATAAATTCCGTGAAAAATCATTAATCCTCCTACGGAAATTCTTATAAGTAATTTTCCAAAATCCTGATTTATTCCTTTTGTCATTTTTTTTTAAGTTTAAAGATTAATACTATCCAAAAATAAAAATTTTTATTGTATAGTTTTCTTATCTTTTGTTAATAAATTGAGATTTTTTTAATGTATAGATAAGGCTTAATAAATATATTGAATTTTTGTTTTGTGGTATGCTAAATAATTTATGAAAAATAGAGAGAATAGTATATAAAGTACACAAGCTGAATTATTTATATTATTCAGCTTGTGGGGAATTTAATTTTCTACAATGGTTTTATAGGTATACATATGTCTAGTATAAATTTTTTTTCAGGATGTTCATCATGATTGTTATGATAGAGTTCATAACTACAAGATCCTGCTGGTTGGTAACCACTTTCGGTTAGCCAAAGACACATGGTATTCCATGACTTTTCAAATTCGTTATCTTTAATTTCAAAATGTCCTACTGCATAGTTCCCTCCAGGAATTATAGATTTACCTATTTCTCCTTCTACTTTTACATCATTTTCAACAGTAATGCAAGCATCTTGACGTACTTTTTCTATATCAGTAACTGAAGGATCGTCTTGATATACAGTTACAGTTTTAGTAGTGGGAGTGATAAGATTTTTAGGAGTTGCCCATTTGAAAAGTTTGTCATAAGCCTGACCTATTTTATTGAATGCACCCACATGTCGACAATAAATAAGATGTAATTCAGGCATTTGTTTGATTTCGATTTTTGTGTTCATTATTACTAATTCATTTTGTTTTATGTAGCAAATATGATCACTTTTTTCTTCTATATTTTTGCTTATCTTGCTAACAAGTTTGCCATTCTTGCTATATCGGATTCCATTTTTAATAAATATAGCTTTATCTAATTTTCTAAATTCTTTGGCGTTTATTTTAAAATAGGATTTAAAAGCTCTGCTAAATGAAGATATATTTGTAAATCCGTATTGGAATGCAATTTCTTGGATTGAGTCTTTCGTGTTATTTTGTAGATGAGAAGCGACCTTTTCTAATCGTATCCGCAAAAGGAAATGTTTGGGCGTTTCTCCGGTAATAAATGTAAATATTCTATGAAAATGATATGGTGAGAATAATGCTATATTTGCCATTACTGAAAGATCAATAGTAGAATCTATATTATTATTAATGTAATCCATTACCCAATTTATACGGGCAATATATACTTGTTTGCTCTCTTCCTTAGAAACCATAATACTATAGTATAAATTTAGTATTTATACGTATATAATTATTTACAAATCTTGCTAAATTAATTTATAGGGTAAAGTAAATGAATATTATAGTTCAATAAATTTTTTAATAAAAAAAGCCCTATATATAGGGCTTTTTCTTAAATTGAATTTTAATATCTTTTTAAAAAGGTTTAATGTCACAACTGATAGATTCTAGTACCTGAATAACAGCAGCTGTAGTATCTAATGAAGTGAAACAAGCCACACTATTTTCCACCGCATTTCTTCGGATTAAGAATCCGTCTTCCTGAGCAGTTCCATCATTGGAAAGTGTATTAATTACAAATTGAGCTTTTCCTTGTTGCATAATTTTTACAATATTATTTTCTTCACTTTCCAATTTATTTATTTCAACTACAGGAATATTATAATTACGAAAATATTTAGCAGTTCCTTGCGTTGCCATAATGGTATATCCTATATTATAAAATCTTTTAGCCAAAGGAAGAGCTTCTGCCTTATCTTTATCTGCTACTGTAAATATGGCATTCCCTAATATAGGGATATTGATATGGCTGGCTCGCAATGCTTTGTATAGGGCTCTTTCATAAGTAATATCTCTTCCAATTACTTCTCCGGTAGATTTCATTTCAGGACCTAAAGTGATATCAACTGCACGTAATTTAGCAAAAGAAAATACAGGGGCTTTGACATAAATATTATTGGTTTCCGGATAACAATCCATAGCTAGTCCTTGATCTTTCAAAGATTTTCCTAAAACTGCTTGAGTTGCTACTTTTGCTAATGGAATTCCTGTTACTTTACTCATGAAAGGAATCGTTCGACTAGAGCGCGGGTTTACTTCCAGAACATAAATTTTTCCTTTCATTAAAACAAATTGAATATTCATTAATCCCACAATTTTAAAACCTTTGGCAAGCGCCTGAGTTTGTCTTATAATTTCTTTTTTTTCATCTTTAGATAAAGTTTGTGTAGGATATACGGCAATTGAGTCGCCTGAATGTACACCGGCTTTTTCAATATGTTCCATAATGCCCGGAATAAAAACATCTAAACCATCACATACAGCATCTACTTCTATTTCTTTACCTACTAAATATTTATCTATTAATATGGGTTGTTTTTCATGTACATTGATTGCTTCCTTCATGTATCTTTCCAATTCGGAATTTTCATATACAATTTGCATAGCTCTTCCACCTAAGACATAGGATGGACGTATTACAACCGGATAACCTATTGTATTTGCAACTTTTAAAGCTTCTTCTAAATTAAAAACAGTATCTCCTTTAGGCCGGGCAATATTTAATTCATTTAATTGTTCTTCAAATTTTTTCCTATCTTCAGCTCTGTCAATATCTTCTACTGTAGTTCCCAGAATTTTCGCTCCGGCATCTACGGCTGCTTGTGCTAGATTAATCGCAGTTTGTCCCCCAAATTGAACAAAAACTCCATCAGGTTTTTCTAAATCTATTATAGAAGTAATAGATTCTCTGGTTAGAGGTTCAAAATAAAGTTTATCTGAAATACTGAAATCTGTAGATACTGTTTCAGGATTACTATTAATAATTATAGCTTCATATCCAGCTTCCTTAAGAGATAAAACACTATGAACGGTAGCATAATCAAATTCTACTCCTTGTCCTATCCGTATCGGACCGGAACCTAAAACAATTACTTTTTTCCGGTTTGTACGTATGGATTCATTTTCTGATCCATATGTACTGTAAAAGTAAGGGGTTTCAGAAATAAATTCAGCTGCACAGGTATCAACCATTTTATATACAGGGACTATATGCTTTTCTTTTCTTATTTCATATACTTCTTTCTCTTTTATGTTCCATAATTGAGCAATTTCCCAATCTGAAAAGCCATACTTTTTAGCCTTAGCCAGTATTTCTGTATTTTGAGGATTATTTTTTAATTCTTTTTCTAGATCTATAATATGTTGAAGTTTGGCAAGGAAGAAGATATCAATTTTTGTAACTTCATATATTTTTTGAATACTAATTCCATTTCTCAGCGCTTCAGCTATTAAGAACAAACGTTCATCATCTGCTTTTTTCAATCTTTCATCAAGTGTAACAATATTAAAAGGTTCCATATCTTTTTTGTGCAGATGTAAACAACCAATTTCTAATGACTGTACAGCTTTTAATAAAGATTCTTCCAAGGTAGTACCGATAGCCATAACCTCACCTGTGGCTTTCATTTGAGTACCTAAATGTCTGTTTGCACTTTGAAATTTATCAAATGGCCATCTGGGAATTTTGGCCACAACATAATCCAATGAAGGTTCAAAACAAGCATAAGTAGTGTTGGTTACCGGATTTTTCATTTCATCTAATGTAAGGCCTACTGCAATTTTAGCAGCTAGTTTTGCAATTGGGTATCCGGTGGCTTTAGAGGCTAATGCGGAGGATCGGCTAACCCTTGGATTCACTTCAATTACAATGTATTCTCGGCTAAAAGGATCTAAAGCGAATTGAACATTGCACCCTCCTTCTATTTTTAAAGCTCGTATTATTTTTAACGCTGAATTTCTTAATAACTGGTATTCTTGGTCTGCTAAAGTTTGGCTGGGAGCAAAAACGATGGAATCTCCGGTATGGATGCCGACAGGATCAAAGTTTTCCATATTACATACCACAATTGCATTATCATTAGCATCGCGCATTACTTCATATTCAATTTCTTTATATCCGGCGATGCTTTTTTCAATCAAACATTGGTGAACCGGGCTGTATTTTAATCCGGATTCTGTTATTTCTATTAATTCTGTTTCATTTTCAGCAATTCCTCCTCCTGTTCCACCTAAAGTAAAAGCAGGTCTTACAATAATGGGATAGCCGATCTGATTAGCAAAGTCTATGGAAGCTTTTACTTCATTGACAATTACACTTTCGGCAATAGGTTCATTAATTTTTTCCATTAATTGTTTAAATAAGTCCCTGTCCTCTGCTTGTTCAATGGAAGAGAGTTTGGTCCCTAATATTTCCACATCATATTGATTTAAAGTTCCTGCTTTTGCTAATTCAACCGCAAGATTTAAACCGGTTTGCCCACCTAAAGAAGGAAGTAATGCATCGGGGCGCTCAAGGGCAATAATCTGTTGAAGGAAATCCAGAGTAAGGGGCTCCATATATACTGTATCTGCAATTTCTCTGTCAGTCATAATAGTAGCCGGATTGGAATTTACCAGGACTACTTTATAACCTTCTTCCTTTAAAGCTAAACAAGCTTGTGTTCCTGCATAGTCAAATTCAGCAGCTTGACCTATTATTATAGGGCCTGATCCGATTACCAATATTTTATTTATATCTGTGCGTTTTGGCATTTTTAATTTTTATTTGGAATTGAAATTTCTAATTTTTTTTCAGGTAAGGTTATTATTTTTTCTTTATTTATTAATTGAGGTTTAATTCTTTTGTTAACCGTATCAAATATTTCAGTTTTTCTAATATAACTAAATTGTATCTTTTTTACATCTGAAGGTAATTTTTCCTTAGATGTCTGTATAAGTAAAATTTGTTTATACATGCCCATAACATCAGAGCCTACTTTACCTACACTTCTGGTAGAGGGAGAAATATTTATATTCATTATATCTCCATGAATTTCTTTATTTATGGTAAGGGCACATAAATCATATTCAGTAGTTCCTTTGTTTAGCAAAAAGAATAATAAATTGTAGTTAATCAGGTATTTATCTGGTTTTATTTTTTCTATGGAAATAATCAAAGAATCTGAATATTTTTGATTTGCATCAGGTTTTAAATAAGAAATAGTCTTTTTTATATTTTTTGTTTTAGGACAGTTCATAAAACCATTTAGACAGTTCATAAACAATAAAGCACTTATAACCAAGCAAGTAATAAAAAACAGGATTTTTTTCATTTTAGTTATTCTTAAACTCTTCGATCATAGACATGAATCTGTTAAACAAGTATTCATTATCATGAGGTCCCGGACTGGATTCCGGGTGATATTGCACGGTAAAAGCCCAGTTCTCTTTATCTTGTAGTCCTTCAATAGTTCCGTCATTCAAAGCCCGATGCGTTACTTCAAGTGAGGTGTTTTTCAAAGAATCTTCATCTACTACATATCCATGGTTTTGAGAGGTTATATGAACTCGATTCGTAGCTAGTTCTTTTACCGGATGGTTAGCCCCTCTATGCCCGAATAACATTTTGTAAGTTTTAGCTCCATGAGCAAGTGCATATAGTTGATGTCCAAGACATATTCCAAACATAGGGACTTTTCCACTTAGTTCTTTTATTGTATTAATAGAATCTAATAATTCTTCCGGGTTTCCCGGTCCATTAGATAACATGATTCCATCGGGATTCAGTTCTAATATAGATTGAGCATCTGTATTATAAGGAACTACCACAATATCACAATGTCGTCGATATAGTTCTTTCAAAATACTCTTTTTCATGCCATAATCTATTAAAACAACCCTGTATCCTTCAGCAGGAGCACTATAGGGTCTTGGGGTAGATACTTCGGGTACATGATGTTCCAGCGTAGTATTTTGTAATTTTTTTACTACTTCTTCAGTACATTCATTATCATTACAAAACTTTCCTTTCATACTTCCTTTAGATCTTATGGTTTTTACTAAGGCACGAGTATCTATTCCGCATAATCCAGGGATATTTTGTTTTTTTAAGAAAGCATCAATGTTCATCTGGCTTTGCCAGTGAGATTCTGTTTGTGCATATTCATGCACAACAATTCCACCAACAAAAGGGTTCAGCGATTCAAAATCACTCGGATTAATTCCGTAATTACCTATTAAAGGATAGGTGAAAACAATAATTTGTTTGTGAAATGATGGGTCGGACATGGTTTCCTGATAGCCGGTCATTCCTGTAGTGAAAACAACTTCTCCAACAGTAAACTGGGCGCTACCAAAACCATTGCCGCTAAATTCCATTCCATTTTCTAATACTAATTTTCGTTTCAAGATACTTTTCTATTATTTATTGTTATATTTTTTATTAAAAAAAACTAAAAAAAAACACCTTGTTTTCCAAGATGTTTTTTTTAATTATTTATATAAACTCCTCCTAAAGGAGTGTCTCCTTTTCGTTTGTGTATTTCTGAATAAATGTATATTGTTGAAATTATTATTTCTTTTTTAAGAATAGGTGTTATTATATTACACTGATAAAACATTTATTTTTTTTAGTTACCGAATCGGTAGTTCTTTGAACTGAATAAAATCTTACAAAGATAATATTTATTGTGTTATTTTCCAAAAAAATTAAAAATTATAATAATTTGCTCCTGATGCAGGAGCTTTATAAAGTGTTCCATAGGTTCCTCCTATTTTTAGTTGTCCGGTAGAACCTGTATATAAATTTATGGGTGTTTCTGACATACTAATAGTGCTACTAGATACTCCTTTTTCTCCTATTTTGATTATGGAATTAAAATATAAATTAATATCACCTCCCCCAGTCATTACAGTTTTTCCAGAAGAAGAGATTCCGATGAAGCTATTGGAAATTGATTCAATGCATTCAGCTGGAGAGGGAGAATAAATGACAATATTATTACCACCGGAAATATTTATTTTAGAATTATCTGCTTTTATAATTTTTCCTCGAAGATCTAATTCCATATTTTTAATATTTACCGATGAATAATTTATGTCAAAAACACTATTTGGAGGTATATTAGTATTTTTTAGAGTTGAACCCATATCTCCTTTTTCAATATTTAAATAACTATTTCCATTTAAATTAAAACTACCTTTATTATTTAAATCAATAGTATTCACATTTATAATATTCATATTGGAATTATTCGATATAGAAAATAGATCGTCTATTAAGAGATCTCCGCCAAATCCGTCTATAGCTAAATTACTATTATTAGTTAGATTTGTAGTTGTCTTAAAGTTTGTTTTTATTGTGTATCCCTTTTTTCCACTGATATTAAATGAACTTTTGTCATTTATATTAAATATTCCATTTATGGTTAGTTCTTTGGCCTGTATGTAGAAACTGGAATAAGAAACATTATGATTATCGTTGGAAAGAATGATACGTCCTGTGCCCTGAGTATTAAAAATTTTAATATTAGAGTTGTAAATATTTAATGAGCCAAGTTCTACATCTCCATTAAATAGATGAGTTATGGTAAGATTGGAATTAGTTAGATTTAAAGAACCAATAGTGAGTGGGCCGTTAGTTTCAGCGGTAATTTTAAACTTGGGTATTTCACCATTTGCAGAAAGACTTCCTAAGTCTGTTGATATGCTGCAAGTGAAGGTTAATTCATCTCCTCCGTTTTGGTTGGGTATTTTTTTGGCTTCCCCATTATAGGCCGCCTGTAAAGAAGGGTAATCATAAGGTTTTCCTGAATTACTGGAAACTCCTGTTCCTACAGTTACATTTCTTCTTCGTAGTTCTCTCAGGGTAAATGGAGTCCATTTGTTGGCAGTGGCATCCCAGTAATGGTATCCGATTGCATTAATAGATGACATTCTTGGGTCTGTGGATAAAGTATCAGATAAATTGATTAAGTATATTATTGCTCCATTTTGGTTGGTTTTATATAGCTGTTTATCTATTGTTTGCTTTTTTAGTTGGGAATAGGTTAAACGTGGGGGAATAAGACCGCTTGGAGCATTATCAATATTTATTGCTGTTACATCTAAGGTTGCTTGTGGGGATGTGTTATTGACCCCTACCTGAGCATTTATGAATGTAAATAAAAAAGAAATTAATAAACAAATAATTTTTTTCATGAGTATAAATTTTATAATTATTTTCGCCAATAGCAAATATATAATTTATTTTTATAATAAACTGGTATAAAAATACTTTTTTTATGTAATAAAAGGCATAATAACTTGTAAAAAGTATATTTATTATTAAATTGATTAGGTAGAGCAATATGCTTTTAAAAGGAGATATGTAGTTTTTTTGATATTTTAAATAAAAAAATTTAAAATAAAATCCGGGAATTATTGTTAATTTCCGGATTTGTGGATTTGAGGGAGTATGTAAGAAGTTTACATCTTTAATAATTGAATACATAATTTAGTACAGCTATCCTGGCAAAAACTCCATTGGTCATTTGCGTGAATATTCTGGATTGCCGAGATTCAATCAGGTCTTCATCTATTTCTATATTTCTATTAATAGGTGCAGGATGCATAATTATGGCAGATGGTTTCATTTTATTAGCTCTCTCTTTGGTCAGTCCATATTGTTCCAGGAAATGGCTTTCATCATAGGTTTGAGTATGCCTTTCATTTTGATTCCTTAATAGCATAACAACATCTGTTTCTTTAATTACCGAATCTAGTGACGTATAGGAGCCCATAGTCATTCTGGAGTCTCTCCAAAATTCAGGAGTAGCAAAATTAATTTTAGCGCCTAAACGTTGTAAAATTTTGGCATCGGAGTGAGCAACTCGACTATGTACCACATCTCCAACAATTGTTATGTTTAAATCTTTAAAAGATCCAAATTCTTCTTGGATGGTAACGAGATCTAGTAAGGATTGAGTAGGGTGGTCTCCGCAACCATCGCCTGCATTTATTATTGGTATATGAAGACGGTGTATTAAGTCTTCGTAAAAACGGTCTTGTATATGTCTTATTACAAAACATTCTACACCAATTGAATTTAATGTTTTTACCGTATCATATAAAGTTTCTCCTTTTTTTATGCTTGAACTTTCTGCATCAAAATAAATAATTTCCATGCCAGTTTTTTTTTCAGCCATTTCAAAACTTAATTTTGTACGAGTACTGTTTTCAAAAAATAAGTTTGATATATAGTGGTTAGAAAGATTTGGATAGGCTTTTTTCTTTTTATAACAAATAGCATCGTCTATAAGTTCTAATACAAGTTCGGGATTTAAATTTTCTAATGAAATAAAGTTATTCATGTTTAAAGAAATTTAATTTAATGTTTTTTTTAAGAGTAAAGTTAATAGAAAAAAAATATATATCTATGTTTCTGTGGGTAAATGATATAAATGATAATTTTAAAAAAATTAAAATTTTAATATCTCTTCATTTGATAATTTTTAGGAGATACTACAGATTTAAATGTTAAAATTTCATTTTTAGAGTTGATTTGTTATTATATAACAAGGTAATGTATAGTATAGTTTGATGTGTTGTAATCTAAATATTAGAAATAGAGATAAAAATAATAATATAAATATAAATATTTAAGTCTTTAAAATTATTTAATAGATTGTTTTTTTAATAAATAAGATATTTTTTTTATTATTTGATAATAATAAATAGATATATTACGTTTACAATTAAAATTAACATTATATTAACAATAAATAAATGTTGTTTTATTTCAAATTTAAAGAAATCATAAACTAAAAATAATGAGCTAATATACTGATGGCTAAATTATTAAATTCTTTTTTGAAAATTTCTGGATTCTATATATTAGTAGGAGCCATAGTAAGGATTATTTTACTTTTTTTACCTATAACTAATAATAGTTTTCCGGAAATAAGTGATTATTTTAAAATTTTTTTATTAGGGATTGTAAATGATTTATGTGTTTCCATAATTTCTTTTGTATTCTTTTGGCTTTACTTAATATTTTTATCTGATAGGAAATTTAAATCTCCCTGGGGAAGTATAATACTAATTATAATGTTATGCTTATTGGGATATTTGATGTTTTTTCATACAATTTTTGATGATTATGGAAAATTGGTATCTAAACTTTTAATAGCTTTTTTAATTATTAAAGTTATTTCGTTTGCTTTACTTCTTTTTTTTCCAGTTATAAGGAAAAGCTGGAGATACTCCATGTATTGCATTATATTTTTTCTCTATGTTTATTTTATAATTTTTATAGCAGTTAGTGAATTTTTATTTTGGAATGAGTTTGGAGTAAGGTATAATTTTATTGCAGTAGATTATCTAATATATACTAATGAAGTAATAGGAAACATTTTGGAATCATACCCTGTAATTCCCATGTTTTCTGTTTTAGTATTAATATCTATTATAATAACTATATTTTATGTAAAAAAATCTAAAAAATATTTTAATGAATTTTCCGGTTTTAAAACAAAACTAATTAGTTCATTAATTTATTTAGGATTAATTATTGGAAGTATATATTTATTAAAATATAATCAAGAACAGGAAAATTCAGAGAATGAATTCGTAAATGAGTTGCAGTCCAATGGATTATTTAGATTTTATAATGCATTTATGGATAGTTCTTTAAATTATGATAAGTTTTATGCAAAAATTCCTGAAAAAAAAGCAATTCAAATTATTGAGCATGAATATGGAATGTTTAAGGATGGGGAAATTATAAAAGATACTCTCCCAGAAATAAAAAAAAATGTAGTATTAGTTACTATTGAAAGTATGAGCAGTAGTTTCCTAAATCATTTTGGCAATAAAAAAAACCTAACACCTAATTTAGATAAATTAGCAAATGATGGAATATTTTTTTCCAATTTATATGCTACAGGAAATCGTACAGTCAGAGGTTTGGAAGCACTAACACTTTGTATTCCTCCTTCTCCTGGAGAAAGTTTAGTTAAAAGAAAAAACACAAATAATTTGTTCTCTACAGGATATTTATTTAACAAAAAGGGGTATACTGTACAGTTTTTTTATGGAGGATATAGTTATTTTGATAATATGAAAACTTTTTTTAAAGGAAATGGATATCAGGTGATTGACAGAAATTCTTTAGCACCAAATGAAATAACATTTGCTAATATATGGGGAGTTTGTGATGAAGATATATTTAATAAAGCAATAAAAGTATTTGACGAAAATAAGAAGAAAAGAAAACCTTTTTTTGGACATATAATGACTGTAAGTAATCATAGACCATTTACTTACCCGGAGGGAAAGATTGGTAATCCTGAAAATGAAAAAACCAGAGAAGGAGGGATAATATACACAGATTATGCCATTGGGGGATTTATTAATGAGGCAAGAAAACACTCATGGTTTTCAAATACAGTTTTTATTTTTGTGGCAGATCATTGTGCTTCTAGTGCAGGGAAAGAAGATATTCCTTTAGAAGGATATCGAATTCCTGCAATAATTTATTCACCAGGATTTATCCAACCGGAAAAAATAACAAAATTAGTATCACAAATTGACTTAATGCCTACCGTATTAGGAAAGTTACATTTTTCTTATACTTCTTTTTTTTACGGACAAGATATTTTTAGTTCGAAATATATACCCAGAGCACCAATAGCAACTTATCAGAAATTAGGATATTTAAAAAAAGATATTGTTATTGTTTTATCTCCCAAACAAAAAATAGAACAATATAATTTTATTCAAAATAAACTTGAAAAAAATAAGCATATAGATAAAAATATATTGGAAGAAGCTATAGCAAATTACCAAACAATTTCTCACTTAATAGAAAATAATAGTTTGAAAATTAAAAAATAAAAATTTTATTCCCTTTCTAAAGGTTCTTCGTAACGCATTTTTCTAAATACATTTATAAGAGTAATAATATCTTTTTCACAATAAGATCGTATTTTTTCAATGTTCTTATCTTTATAATAAACATGAGCAACATTTCCGCCGTCCATTTCATCCTTAGGAGTAGGTAAATTAAAAATATTAGCTAGCAAATCAAGAGAGGTGTAATGTTTATGATCTCCAAATTTCCATAAGTCCATTGTGTCTAAATGCGGTATTTCCCAAGGTTTTTTGCCCTGTATTTGTAATATAGGAGGAAGTTTAACCTGGTTTATAATCATTCTTCTAGCCAAGTATGGGAAGTCAAACTCTTTACCGTTATGTGCACATAATAATAAATTAGTTGTAAAGTAATTTGAATTTAGCAGAGTATTAAAATCATTTAATATTTGAGGTTCATCACTTCCATAAAAGCTCTTAATGTGTATTTTGTTATCAATGATTAAGCCACAAGATAAACAAATTATTTTACCAAATTCAGATAAAATACCGGCTTTATCGTAATAATATTCTTCAGGGGAAATATCTTCTTTTCGTTGAAACTGAGTTTTCTTTTCCCAAAGTATTTGAGTTCTTTCCGGTAAATCTTCCCAACTTTCAAATTCAGGAACTGTTTCCAAATCTATAAATAATATCTGCTTAGAAGGAATATTAAATATCATTTTATTAAGACAAAAGAAATTTGATGTCAACAAATTTAAAAATAACACGTTTAAAAACAGAAATATAATTGTATAGTTTTATATAAAATTGTAGATAATTTTTTTAATATATAACAATAAGGTGATAATAAAATTAGTTTTATATTTAATTACCACTTCAAAAAAATAATAAGATTTTCATTGAAAAACGAATTAGGTATTTTGAGGAATTTTTTACTTGTTATTGGAAGAAGGAGTGTAATAATTTGGTTTTTAAGTGTTTATATGGTTGATTATTTCTTTTTTTGTTAATATTGACATATCAAAAATTACGAAAAAATATTATTCTAGCAAAAAAATTTATATATTTGCCGACTGAACTATAATAAAAAAATAAAAGGTTATGTCTGACATTACATCAAGAGTAAAAGCTATCATTGTTGATAAATTAGGAGTTGATGAAAGCGAAGTTACCCCAGAAGCAAGTTTTACAAATGACTTGGGAGCTGATTCATTAGACACAGTAGAACTAATTATGGAATTTGAGAAAGAATTTGATATTCAAATTCCCGATGATCAAGCAGAAAAAATTTCAACAGTAGGCCAAGCCATTTCTTATATTGAAGAAGTAAATAAACAATAATTATAAGACATTAGAGTATGGCTTTAAAACGAGTAGTAGTAACTGGACTTGGTGCAATAACTCCTATAGGTAATAATCTCAAAGAATATTGGGATGCATTATTAGGAGGAAAAAGTGGAGCGGGTCCAATTACTCTATTTGATGCAACTAATTTTAAAACAAGGTTTGCTTGTGAATTAAAAAATTATAATCCTGAAGATTATTTTGAAAAAAAGGATATTCGAAAATACGATAGATGTGCTCAATTGGGTATTATATCATCTAGAGAAGCTGTAGAAGACAGTAAATTATTAGAATATTCTGAATTAAATAAAGAAAGGGTTGGAGTTATTTGGGGATCAGGAATTGGAGGATTAAATACTTTTGAGCAAGAAGTTACAACTTTTGCTCGAGGAAATGGTGTGCCCAGATTTAATCCCTTTTTTATTCCTAAAATGATTGCCGATATGACTCCGGGTCTTATATCTATGGAATATGGATTTATGGGACCGAATTATGCGGCAGTATCCGCTTGTGCTTCTTCATCCAATGCTATTATTGATTCTTTAATGCTAATTAAATTAGGTAAAGCAGATGCTATTGTAACAGGGGGGTCAGAAGCAGCAATTTGTGCAAGTGGAGTAGGAGGGTTTAATGCTTTACATGCTATGTCTACCAGAAACGATGATCCTTCTACAGCCTCTCGTCCTTTTGATAAAGATAGAGATGGTTTTGTTTTAGGGGAAGGTTCTGCTACTCTTATTTTAGAAGAATATGAACATGCAAAAAAAAGAGGAGCTACCATCTATGCAGAAGTTGTTGGTGGAGGGTTAAGTGCTGATGCATATCATATGACGGCGCCACATCCGGAAGGGTTAGGAGCTTATAATGTTATGAAAAATGCAATAGAAGACGCTGGAATTAAATATAGTGATATTGATCATATTAATGTACATGGAACTTCTACTCCGTTGGGAGATCTAGCAGAGTCTAAGGCTATTTTAAAATTATTTGGAGAACATGCATATAATATTCAAATAAATTCAACAAAATCCATGACAGGTCACTTATTAGGCGCTGCAGGTGCATTAGAAGCCTTAGCTTGTATTGTGGCTATTAAAGAAAACAAAGTTCCTCCAACTATTAATCACTTTACAGATGATGAGGAATTTGATCCTAAATTAGATTTTACTTTTAATAAAGCTAAAGAAAAAGAAGTAATTTATGCAATGAGTAATACTTTTGGTTTCGGTGGTCATAATGCATGTGTTATTTTAAAGAAAATTTAAAATATGAATATCGAATCTTATGGCTATTTGGAAAAAAATATTTTTCCCTTCAAATTTATTAAAACAAAATCCGAATACTAAAGAAGAAAAAATTTTTAAAAAACAGATTGAAGATCTTATAGGGTATAAACCCTCAAATTTAAATGTTTTTTATGAGTGTTTTACCCATTCTTCAATCAATAATAATAGCAGAGATTTTGAAAGACTTGAGTTTTTAGGTGACTCAGTATTATCAAGTATCATTTCTGATTATCTATATCATCAAGCGCCTGATAAAAAAGAAGGGTATTTAACTCAAATGCGTTCTAAAATGGTTAATAGAAAAACATTGAATGCATTAGGAACTGAATTAAATTTGAGTGATTATCTTCAAAAAAGACAAAATACAAGTTTAGGAGAAAATATAAACGGAAATCTTTATGAAGCTTTAGTAGGTGCAATCTATATTGATGGGGGATTTGAAAACTGTAGAGATTTTATAAGTGAAACGCTAATTAAGCAAGAAGATTTTGAACAGTTAGAAAAAAGAGTTACCAGTTATAAAGGTCTCATTATTGAATGGGCTCAGAAAAATAAAATAGAGATTAATTTTGATACATTTCAGGAAGAAAATGCAGAAGAAATTAATATTTTTAATTCCATCATTTATTTAGATAATAAAATAATTACCAAAGGGAGAGCTACATCAAAGAAAAAAGCAGAGGAAATAGCATCCAAAAGGGCATTTTATAGATTAAATAAATATATAAATACTTCTAATAAAAAATAATGAAGATATATTCATTTGATTGGGAAGAAGATGACCCTATATTTAATTTTAAATTGTTAGGCTTATCTTCAAATCTTACAAAAGATTATGAATTTGCTTTTTATTTAAATAAATACTGTTTATTCAATCTAAAAAGAGTAGATGATCAGGTAATTATGGATCAAAAAATCCCATATAAGTTTTCAGTATTTAAATTTTATCATTTAAAAACCAAACAAAAAATAGAATTAATCAGTAATTATTCATTTCCTGAAATTTTAAAGAAAGATGATTTTAGTTTATTTGAAGAAGTTGAAAACACTAAAATATTAATGCCTGAATATAAGGCATTTAATTATTTCTTAAAATTTGATTTTTTCTTAGATGAAGAGTTTTATGTAACTTTGCAAAACCTGAAAATGATAAAAGAATATCAGTATATTGATTTAGAAAATATAAAAATAAATAATTTAGAAAATTTGATATTACCTACATAATGAACGAATTTAGAAAAAAAACAAAAATTGTTGCAACAATCGGTCCAGCCTCTGAAAGCAAGGAAGTTTTGATTAATATGTTTAAGGCTGGTGTTAATGTAATTAGAGTTAATTTTTCACATGCAGAAGAAGAAGTTGTGGAAAGATGGGTACATTTAGTTAGAGAAATTAATAAAGAATATAATTTAAATGTAGCTTTACTAGCAGATTTACAAGGTCCAAAATTAAGGGTAGGAATAGTTAAGGAAGGAACAATAGTTAGCCCAGGAGATATTATTACTTTTACTAATGAACAAATTGAAGGAGATTCTCGTAGAGTTTATATGAGTTATCCTCAGTTTGCAAAAGACGTAAAAGTAGGAGAAAAAATATTATTAGATGACGGAAAATTAATATTTGAAGTATTAGAGACAAATTTAATTAATGAAGTTACCGCAAGGGTAATTCAAGGAGGGCCACTTAAATCAAAAAAAGGTGTGAATCTTCCTAACACTAAAATTTCCTTACCAGCATTAACAGAAAAAGATATAAAAGATGCTTTAACTGCTATTAAATATGATTTTGATTGGCTAGCTCTTTCTTTTGTAAGAAATGTACAAGATGTACAAGATCTTAAAGAATTAATTCAAAAAAATAGTAATCATAAAATTCCGATTATTGCTAAAATAGAAAAACCAGAAGCAATACAGAATATTCAGGATATTGTAAATATAGTAGACGGAATTATGGTAGCTAGAGGAGATTTAGGAATTGAAATTCCTATGGAAAAGGTTCCATTAATACAAAAAAAGTTGGTAGCGATGTGTAAAATTGCATGTAAACCGGTTATTATTGCAACACAAATGATGGAGAGTATGATTGATGGGCTAACACCAACTCGTGCTGAAGTTAATGATGTAGCGAATTCAGTATTAGATGGTGCTGATGCCGTAATGTTGAGTGGTGAAACTTCAATAGGAAAATATCCGGTAGAAGTCATTAAAAATATGTCTAAGATTATTAATAATGTTGAAGATGACCATCATATTAAAGTGCCGGCACATGACCCTAAGCCTTTAAGTGACAGATATGTTACAGATATGATTTGTTTTAATGCAGCTAAGATGGTAGAACAGGTAAATGCTAAAGCTATAGTAACTCTAACTCAATCAGGTTATACAGCTTTTCAAATCTCTTCTTACAGACCTTTGGCTGATATTATAGTATATACCTCTAATAAAAGAGTAATTAATATGTTAAGCCTTTTATGGGGAGTTAAAGCTTTTCATTATGAAGGATTAAAAAGTACAGATGAGACGGTTGTAGAAGTTAATAAAGACATCGTTGATAAAAAATATGCAAATCCAGGAGATTTTGTAATAAATCTCAATGCTATGCCATCCTTTGGTAATGGACTAACTAATACATTACGTTTAACGAAAATAAGTCAATAAAAATAATTAAAATAAAATAAAACCCTTAATCTTTAAGGGTTTTTTATTTTATATAAATAATATATTTCAAGATTATTTTCATCAATTCTATTTTTTATGGTGTCAATCATTATTAAATTATAATTTTCTTTAAGTGTTGGTAAATTATAATAATAATCAAATTCATCAGTTTTTTCAACATGAATATAGCTATTTCTAATACCATCTTTATAAACCCGACGAGGTAAAATAATAAATTGAGTTTTTTTGTCCTTAATATAAGAACTTTGTTCATCTCTCAATTGAGGATATATTCTATAAGATAAATTAGGTTTAATAAAATATTTTACATTTGGAACAATATTGCAAGTTGTAAATAAGCTGTTGCCTAATCCAAAACCTAAATTAAGAAGGGTAGGATCCTTTTCTTTAATTAATACATCTCTTAAATTTTCTGTAAGATATTTATCATGTTTAAGAATTCTAGCTTCTACCCAGGTATTGGTTAATAATCTCAAACTTAATCCTAAAAAAACGGAGATTATGGCTATAACAATTAGTGGATAAACAGAATAATGATAAGAAATATATTTTTGTAAATATAAAAATAAACCTATTAATCCCAACACATCATAGACTAAAAAAGGTATAGGATAGTAGTATTGAAACATAGGAGCCATAAATATAGTAATGTAAAAAGATATTCCTGATAGTATAATAGATAAACTGGCTATTTTAGATTTAATATATTTAATGGAAAAATAAAATAATCCAATAGTAGGAAAAACAAGTAATGAACAAGAATCTATAAATAAGAAGGTTATTCTTTTCAACAATAGTAAAAAAGTACTTTGAACAGAAGATATTTGAGAATATTTACTATTTAGTACAATATATATATTATAAGCTTCTTTTAATGCATTATGACTATATAAATAAAATATAACGGGGGAAAATATTATTAAACATCCTACAATAAAATAAGTTACATTTAGAAAAAAATTTTTAAAATTTTTATTCCATAAAATAGAGATAAATATGAATAATAAAGGAAAAAACCAGAACATAACTAAGTTAATTTTTGTTAATAAAGTCATGCTGCATAAACATCCATGGATTAGCATATAAATTGGAGGATGTACTGATAAATTATCTTTTTTAAAAAATTTTATAAAATAATATAAGCTTATACATTCCCAAGTCAGAATGAATTCTTCTGCTGATCCACCAGCTTTAATTAGTTTCATTAAAAACAATGAAAAAATGATGCTGATAATAAAAGAAAATGCTTGATTTAGATAAAGTTTAGCAGTTAAGTAGACAAATATTAAAAGAATTGTCCAGTTTATAATTTGTATAAGGAACATACCAAAAAAAGAAGTATTTGAAATAAAGTATCCTATTCCATAAATGAAAAATATGAAAGGTCCTTTATGATCAAAAATTTCTGTATATAATGTTTTTCCATTTAGCATCCCTTTCGCAACATTAAAATATATATTTGGATCAGCCCACTCATTTGAGGCATAAAATGGAGACATTTTTGATCCAAAAAAAAGTAAAAAAACTACATATAAAAATAGTATGAAAATTAATATTATATTATTATTACTTGTTATTTTTGTGGTTGTACGGATCATTTCTATAAATTTTTGTTAGAATTAACTAAGTTTTCTAATAATTTGACTGCTTTATGATTTCCTCCGGCATTAATAAATGTACGTTTTATATATTTAGCAGCTTTTTTATAAACAGGGTTATTTAACAATTCATAAATTGCATTTTCAATTTCAGAATCTTTCATTCTCTTATAACGTAGTCTTATACCACAACCTGATTTTTCTATTAATGAGGCATTATAAAACTGATCATAGGCAATAGGTATTACTAAGATGGGTAATTCATTAATTAATGATTCATTAATGGTATTAAATCCGCCATGTGAAATTACAACGTCTACCTTTTGTAATAATTCAATTTGAGGTAGTTTTTTTTGTACAACAAAATTATTGGGCCATTCTTTTAACAAAGATGGTTCTGCTGAGGCTATTACGGTAACAGGTTTTTCTCCAAAAATATTAACAATCCGTTTAAAAAAATCTTGTCGAATATCTTCTACAACCGTACCCAAAGAAACATAAATTTTAGGATTTTTATATGTTTCAAATTTTTCCCAGTCAAATGTTACAGGAGAAGGTCGCCCGAAAACAGGTCCTATAAATGTTAAATTATTAGGAGGTATTTTATATCCGGCAAACTCATAAGAAGTAAATACCATATTTAGTTCTTTAGAATTAATAAGTTCTTCTTTTCCATATATTCCTAGGTCATTTTGTAATTTAATAATTAAATTGTGGCACCATTCCGTGACTTTAGGAGCTATTTTAGGGTCACCCATGGCTTCAGGCGGAGATGTTGTAGTAGTAGCACAAGGAATTCCTTTTTTGTAGGCAGCTAAGGATCCGGCAAAAGTAATACAGTCATTAATAATAACATCAGGATTAAATTTTTCAATTACTGAAAAAACTCCAGCCATCATTATTTTGGCAAAAGGGATATAAGTTTGCTCTAAAGCTAACTTTAAAGTTTCTAAACCGGAAAGATTAGAACCATTTCCTTGTAATGAAAGAATATATTCAATTTCTTTTTTATGTGGAGCTAGTAATTCTTCAGGATAAAAATAAATTCCTTTCATAGGTATATATTCCTTTTCTAAGGGAATTAATCCTGTCCAAGCTACAGAATGACCTTTTTCAATAAGACTGGCTCCTATACTGAGAGTGGGATTAATATGTCCAAAAAAGGGGGGAACTACGAATAAAAATTTTGCCATATTATTTTTTATATATAAGTTTTTCTAAATAATGAGCTCCTTTTTGTAATCCTCCTGCATTTATAAAAGACTTCTGTATTCTTTTTGCTCCATTTTTATATTTTTTATCATTAATAATAAGGTGTATAGCTTCTTTTAAATGTTGAGATTTAAATCTGTTAAACTTTAACCTTATACCAGCAAAGTTTTCCGTTACACAACCTGAAACATAAGATTGATCATAAGCAATGGGAATTACAACCAAAGGTATACCGAAAGAAAGCGATTCACAAACAGTATTATTACCTCCATGACATACAACTGCCTGCATATGAGGAATAATTTCTAATTGAGGTACTTTTTGCTGTATAATAAAATTATCTGGAATATGTGTAAATAATTTAGGATCTGAAACTAAGACCACAGTTATTTTTTCATTTCTAAAAGCATCTATAACCTTATTAAAAAAAACTAATTTTTGTTCATGATCAAAAGTAGTTCCGATACTAACTAAAATTTTAGGGCTTTTATTATCTAAATTTAATTTATCCCAATTGAAAGAAATATTTTCTTTACGGGAATTAATAATCGGTCCAATAAATTTATAATATGAAGGGAGTTGAGAGTCTCCAAAAAATTCTTTAGAAGTATATACTAATGTAAGTAAATTTGAGCAATCAATTCTTTGATCTCCCATAATCCCATGTGTTTTTTGGAAAGCAATTACTTGTTCACTTTCCCATTGGTGAACCATAGGTAAATTTTTGTTGATTTTTATAGAAGCAGGAGCAGTTACGGACGTTACATAGGGAATTTTTTGCTTAAAACAGCTTATTGCACCAGCAAATATCTGATGATCCGTAATCACAATATCAGGGGAATTATCAGTAAGTAGCTCAGAAATACCATCAATTATGTAATTATTCATAGGAATTAAAACGTCTTCGTATAAAAATTTTAAACTATCAATTCCATAAACAACTTTTTTTTTGAGATGTTCTATATATGTTAGTAAATTACTTTTTTCTTCTTCACTCAAAGAAAAAGGAATAAGTAATAACTTTCCCTTTTCTGGGAGTTGTTTTTCTAATTCAGGATCAAAACTAATCCAGAAAACTTCATGGTTTCTTTCTATAAGTTCTTTTCCCAAACCTAATGTAGGATTTATATGTCCCGTTAAGGGAGGTACTATAAAAAAAAATTTAGCCATTATAGAGGTTTAAACTAATTAATTGAAAAATTCCATTAATTTTTTACTTATCCATTCAGGGTTTTGAACCGGGAGATTATGGTCTCCATTTCCTTCATATAATTTAGAATTAGGGATAAGTTTATTCAATAACTTTCCATCTTCTAAACAATCGGATTGATTTCCATATAAGAGCAATATCTCTTGATGAATTGATTTCATATTTTCAGCAGAAGAAAAATCTTTATCTTTGATAAGATCCTTAGGCATAGTAGTTTCATGAAGTAGAAAATCAAAAAGTTTTTTACTTTTATTCAACTGTCTTTTATTGGGCGTTAATTGAGTAGATATAGAATAATTTCGCATATAATGTTCTAAAAACTCATTTCCGTATTTCTCTATGGTGTCATCTGTTCCGCTATCTGTAATTGGAGAATCAATAATTGCAATTTTTTGAGTTGATTCAGGATGATGAATAGCAGTAAATAATGAAATTAATCCTCCGAAACTATATCCTACTAAGTTTGCCTTTTGAATTTTAAAAAAATTCATTAATGATATTAAATCATTAGACATGGTTTTCAAATCATATCCATATTTTACCTTTTCACTTAACCCGTGGCTTCTTAAATCATACATGATAATATGGTGGGTTTTAGCCAGGTGTGTTGCTATATTGAAGTAAAACACAGATAAGTTCGTAAACATTCCGTGTATCATTATAATAGGATCCGGAGATGTTTCATTAAGTTCTAAAACATGAAATTTCTGATTATTTATCTTTATTAGTGGCATCAATTATAAAGTTAATAATATCAATAATACGTAAGTTAATTAACTGATCCATATCTAATGTAGCAACCCAACCATTAAAATCCATATCATCATTGTAGTAATTTTTAACTTTTTCAGCTAAAGCTACAATTTCAATACTATCCATTTCAAGATCTTTAGTAAAAGTGCTGTATTCAGTTATCTCCAATTCATCTACGATATCTTCCCCTAAAACCTCAGTAATAAATTTTTTCAATAATTCAAATACTTCCTTTTTTTGCTTTTGTAATTCTATAGAGTCCATCCTATTATGTAATTATTATATTTAATTGTTTTAATCGTTGTATTACAAATTATTAAATCTTCTCCTTCAATTTTTTGTATTTCATACTGTTTTGGATTTCCCTTTAATCCAACGCCTAACATTTTTCCATAAGCTTCTTTTGCAACCCAAAAACGGGTACTCCACTCATTATTATTTTTATCTTTTAGTAAATTCTTTTCATGGTTGGTTAGTGTATAGTCCAAAAAATTGGTTTCTCTTTCTTCAATTATTTCTATATCAATCCCCACAGGTTTCTCAGAAACTATACTAACAGAATTTGTACCTTTATGAGCCAAGGATATTTCAATTTCAGAAGCTTCTTTTACTCCATATATGGAGGGTTTATTGTTAGCATCATACTGAATATTTATTTCTATAGGGAAATATTTTTTTCCATATTTAGTTTCAATATATTTTCTTACATTATCTTTTAAAGC
Organism: Apibacter adventoris; assembly: GCF_002964975.1. GTDB lineage: Bacteria > Bacteroidota > Bacteroidia > Flavobacteriales > Weeksellaceae > Apibacter > Apibacter adventoris. The sequence continues at coordinate 64,762 of NZ_PSZM01000046.1, forward strand.
TATTCTACTTATTAAATAATCCTTTTTTTTATTTAATAGAAGAGAGTCATAATGTTTTTTTTCTTCCTCATTGAGATATATGTTCATTAAAAAATTCCAGTTCACCGCATAGTTATATACATTATTAAAAAAATATACATTAGGACTTATTTCTTTTGCTAAAATGTTTTTATCAGGATTTAAAGTCATATTCCAAAGATTTTTATCAAATCCTTCAAATATTTGGTTTTTCCATCCTTTAATGATACACCAAATTTTGTTTTCTCTTTTTATAATTATATCAGCCGTAGAAATTTTATTATTAAAAGAAGTAGGGAGGCAAATACATTCAAAAACCCCTTGTTGATCTTGAACCTCCTGAAAGAAATTAATTTCTTCTATTTTAACGGGAAAACTAACTTTGGAATTTTCACCTAAAGTTAGTTGTAAGTATAAGCCATAAAGTTGTCCTATATTATCTAATAAAGAACCTTTTCCTGTAGATTTTTTTATAAGAGCTCGAAGTCCCTTTCGGGTTATATTCTTTACTTCAAGAATTCCTTGGTAGCTAGGACCATGAAACATATGTTTTTTATAAATTATTTCAGGGCTTGGTATAGATACTATATTTTCACCCCAATCTATTTCCTGTAAGTATTTTGATTCAGGAACAGGATAATTATTTCCCAATTGCACTTCGCCACTAACAAAATTTTTAATTTTTAAGGAAATTTTATCTTTTGATTTCCAAATTCCTTCAATTTTTTGATCAAATGGAGTATTCACTTTCATCCATTGAAAAACACTTACAGGCCCTAATTTGAGTACTTTTTGACTGGGATTTTGTTTCTGCGCGGCTTCCATTAGTAATTCTAACGTCATAGTCATAGGAATTACCGGATTTATATCACTTAAAATTTTCCAGTTTTCAGGTTGCTTAAATAGAGAGTGGTCTATCAAATAAGGATATTCTTCCAAAGAGACATATAAGTTTTCGGTAAATGTATTACCAGTTCTGTCATATGATTTTTTATTTACGATGGATTCTTTTTCCGTAATAGAAGGATATGTTTTTTTAATAACAATATTTGTTTTTCTTTCTTTAAATAAACGAACGATTTGGTCCTGAATTAACATCATTTCTTTTATGTTCTCATTCCACGCTCTTTCAACAGGGTCCTCAATATTTACGGAAAGATTATTAATTGCATATAATTGGGATAAATTTTCTTTAGTGTTTTCAGCGGTAATTGATTTAGAAGATCTTTTTATCGTAACAGGATCTTTAGTATCTGTAGAGGTTTTATTATTAATGCCTAAAAAAGAAAAATTTATTTCTTTTCCTTCTATATATAAAAGAGCAAGTACTCGTTTAAGTTGTTCAAGTGTAGATCTGCCGGAAATACAAGTAGATATGGCACTATAGTTTTTTGTTTTTAAAATATCATCTACAAATCCAACTATATTTCCTATACCAATTTGTATAAATACTTTGGCTTTTTCTTGATAGTATAATTTTTCGATTAGCTCTCGAAAACGAACTGTTTCTGTAAGATGTTTAATGGTAAGTTCTTTAAATTCTTCAAAATTTTCTGGATAAAGATCTAATGTGGTAGCAGACCATAAAGGGATTTTACTTTTTTGTATTTGTATATTCTCTAATGCTTCATCAAGTATATGTAGGTGTTTTTTAATAAAAGGGGTATGAAATCCTGACTCGAAAGGTAATACCTGATAAAAAATTTTCTCTTTTCTAAGAATATCGAGTAAAAGATCTCTTGCTTTTTCTGTGCCACATAGTAGAATTTGACTTGGACAATTATCCATAGACAAATAAAGATCGGGAATATTTTTTAACCAAGAATCCAATTTTTCTTTTCCAGAAGCAACTGCTATAAAATAAATTCCTTCAATTTTGAATTTATCAGGAATCATAGATTGTAATAAATATTTTATAGAAGATTCAGAAACTAAATCTGAAGCTTTTATTGCAAACCATTCTCCAAGGCTATGCCCTGCATTCATATCTGGATATATTCCTAACTTTTTTAAAGAATTGTCAATAATTTTACTAGCATTAAATAATTCTAATGATTGATTTAATAGCTTGTTATTATCACCAATATTATTTTCTGAGATGGAATAGTTAAAAAATTCAGAAATACTTTTAATTTCCGGATTAGTTACAGAATCAAATCCGGGAAATAAAAATGCAATTTTTCCTTCTTTTTTTAATACAGGGTCATTAGAAAACCAAATATCTTGGCGTCCTTTCCAAGGTTTATCTTTGTCTATAAGTTTTTTTGCTTTTTCAACTCGTTCAAAAGTTGGATCAAAAATTATCAGTCGATAGTTTCCATCATTATTTATTGTATTGGATGGTGGAAAGTCAGAAAGTATTTTTAATAAATCTTCTTTGGAATTAGAAGATACAGCAAGTACGTTAGCAATTTTTTCCATGTTTTTTAATCAAATTCCGAAAAATTGTTTTACTCCATCTCCTTCACCCATGATCATAATCTGTTTTTCAGTTCCATATTTTAATTCATCTATAAAGGATTTTGCACCTTCTTTAAGAGGAATTAAAGAAATTCCTCTTTTATTAAATTCACTTTCTAATGCGCTTGATACCATTCCGGCACCCTTCCATGGTCCCCAATTAATAGTTAAGATTCTTGAATTGTTTTTATGGGTATAAATTTGTGCGATAAGATCAAAAACGCTATTTGCAGCAGCATAATCACACTGGCCTCTATTACCATATACAGAGGCAATACTACTAAAAAATGTTATAAATTTTACATCTGGCTTAAGTTCTTCAAATAGTATATGTAAAGGAGTTATTTTTGTAGAATATACTTGTTTAAAAGAGTCTAAGGTCTTGTGTGCAAATAATTTATCGATTAATAAGCCCGCAGCATGGATCACTCCATCTATTTTTCCATCTTTTTTATAAATGTTTTGAATGAGTTTTCTGAAATTTTTTTCATTTGTAATATCAACAGATTTATAAGTCACTTTTGACCCGCTTTCTTTAATCTTAGTTAATGTTTTAATAATTTGATTTTCTTTATAGATATTATTTACTTTTTTTTCAATTTCAGCAGGAATTTTCATCTTTTCTTCAGAAATTAAAAATTCTCGAATTTCATTCTTTGAAGAAAAATGAACATACTTTTTATTTTCTGGTTTAGGTATAGGTGATCTTCCTACTAAAATATAATGGCATGGATATTCTTTGGATAAATGGATAATAAGCTCTGAAGTAATTCCTTGCGCTCCTCCTAGTACTAATACTACCGAGTTTATGTCTAATTGGAGCTTTGAATCTTTAGTCTTCGATAAAGGTTCAGAAATAATATTATAACGGAATCGTTCTTTTTCTTTATATATTATTTCAGAAGAAATATCGCTTATACTTAATTCGTTATGTACTATTTCGGAAATAGATTTTGTATTAAAAGGAGAATAAGAATTTATACATCTACAGTTAATGTGTGAATATTCTCGAGCTATACTTTTGATAAATCCAGGGAATCCTTCTATTTGATTTAGTTTTTTGATATCTTTTTCTTTTTTCAATTCTACAAGAGTATCGCTAAAAATAAAAATCCATTCTACATTTTCCAGATTTAACTGTTTTACCATTTGGAAAACATCATCTATTTTATAATGAATGGATGATTTAATAGTATCTAAGAGAATTAAACCATTGTAATCGGATAAATCTTCATTTCCATTAATTATATCAACCTTAGCTCCTTTAGATTCTAGTTTATTTTTAACGTTTTTAGAAAAACTACCTCCATCATCTACAATTGCCAATTTTTTATTATTTATATCTAAAATTTTAGCATCTGGATCATTCCATTTTTCTAAACTAAGTTTGGCTCTTAGAAGAGTAGTTTCTGTATTATTTTTGTTTATTAAGGTTGATTCTAATTCTGATATAGATTTATTATCAAAAGAAATAGAATGATTTATATGTTGTTGAGCATGATTTATTAAAGAAAGGTTTTCAGGATTAGTTAATTCCTCTATCCATTTTATCATTCCATTTAAAGTTTTAATAGAAGCCATTCTTTCTATGGCGTCTTCAGATTCTTCCAGATCATCAGTAAAACCTAGTTTTTCTCTTAGTGCTCCAATAATTTCCATTCTTTTTATAGAGTCTATACTTAGGTCTGCTTCTAAATCTAGATCTAGTCCTAACATATCTATAGGATATCCTGTTTTCTCACTTACAGTTTCCAGTAATAAAGCTTTTATTTCTTGGGCAGAAGGTATGGAAAATGGTTTATCAGTTGAAGTTACGAGATTAGTGGTTATTGTATTATCTAACTTCTGAGAAATTTCTAAACTTGATTGGTTATTGATATTTTTTTTATTTTCTTTAGCTAATTCCTCAATCCATTCTATCAAACCATTTAAAGTTTTAATAGAAGCCATTCTTTCAATCGCGTCTTCAGATTCTTCCAGATCATCAGTAATGCCGAGTTTTTCTCTTAATGCTCCAATAATTTCCATTCTTTTAATAGAATCAATACTTAAATCAGCTTCCAAATCCAGATCTAATCCTAACATATCAATAGGATATCCTGTTTTTTCGCTTACAGTTTCCAATAAAAGTTTTTTTATTTCTTCTACAGAAAAGTTTGAATTTGCAGATGTAACAATGGTATCTACATTCATTGAGGACTGTATAGATACTGATTGAGGTAAAGATTCTGTATTTGCAGTTTGAATAGGTACCTCTATAGAAGGAGGTTGCCCTAAATATCCGAGCATAACATCTCTTTGATTTTGAATTATGGATTTCATATTGTTCAAATATTCCAGAATTACCTGCTCTGAATTAGAAAGAGAAGAAATATTATCAATTGAATTACCGGACATACCATTAATTTTAACTGGTTTAGTGATTGGTAAAGCTCCATTAGAAGGCAATTTGCCAACAGATGGAATAGCATTATGTCCATTTATCAACCATAATGTTGAATTTTTTTTGTATTGTTCCGGATTATCAATATCTAAAATGTGTACATTTCTACCATCAAATAATTTTTCAACTTGTATTGAATTTCCTGTGGATATATATTGAGCTAGTGCTTTTAGTATAAATTCTATTCCTTCTTCATTTTTGTCTTCTGTCTGAATTGTAGTTATTTCATCTTTTCCTAAAATGGTTTGAGCTAAATTGATTAAAACTCTTCCCGGACCAGTTTCAATAAAAATTCGTGCGCCATGGTCATATAAAGCTTTAATCTCTTTGCTAAATAATACTGGTTGAATGAGATGTTCGGATAATCGTTCTTTAATCTTAATAACTTCTGACGGATAGGCATCTGCTGTTGTATTAGACCATACAGGAATAGTAGGTTTACTAAAGCTAATTTTCTTTAAATATTTTGCATATATATTTTTTGCTTCTTTTAGTAAAGGGCTATGAAAAGCACAATCTACAGCTAGTTCTTTGGAAGAAATATTTTTTTTATTTAATTTTTCTACAAAAGAATTCATTGCAGTAGTTGTTCCTGCTAGTATAATCTGTTTTTGGGAATTAAAATTAACCGGCCATATTTCCTTTTCTCCTTGTAATAATTCTTTAAGGGATCGTTCATCAATACTAACAGCAATCATTTTTCCTTTATCATCTTTTACTGCTTCTAATATAGCATTAGCTCTTTCCCGACTTAAAAAAACTAAATGTTCAGGAGCAAAGACTCCAGAAAAGCATAAAGCAGGTAATTCTCCATAACTGTGTCCTGCAAGAATATCAGGTTTTATTCCTAAAGAATGTAGAAACTTTGCTATAGCTAAATCTACAATACCTAATAAAGGCTGAGTATTTTGGGTCTCTGTTATAGACTTTTTTTGTTTAAGTAAGCTTTCATCATCAAAAACTGCATGCGGAAATATTACTTTTTCATATTCTTTATTTTGTTGTAATAACTCTCTCATAGCAGGAAAGGCAACAAATAAGTCTCTGGCCATATTGACCCTTTGACTTCCTTGTCCAGAAAATAAGAAAACTATTTTCCCTTTTTTAAGGTTTCTTAGGTAAATTCCTTTTTCATTTTTTTGATTAGAAAGTATAACATCAATCTTTGATAATAAATCTTCATGATTGGTAGCTACAATACAAATCTGTATATCTTTTTTATTATATAAGGATAAACTATAAGCTATATTCTTTAAAGGGAGTTTATCATTGAAATGTAATAATTGTTTGATTTTTTGTAATAGGCTTTGAGCTTCTTCTAAAGTATCTCCACGAAATACAAATAGCTCAGAGGGCCAAGACGGAAGCGTACTTTGAGTAGAAATAGTAGGCTGATAATTCTCCATTACTACATGGAAATTTGTACCCCCAAAACCAAAAGCACTAATTCCAGAAATTCTTTTGTCATTATTCCAAATTCCTGCTTTTTTATTGAAAACAAAAGGGCTGATTTCTTTATTATAAAAAGGATTAGGTTTATTTAAGTGTAAAGTTGGAGGTTGTATTCCATAATAGGTAGAAAGAGCCGCCTTGATTACTCCAGCAATACCTGCTGCACATTTGGTGTGGCCAATTTGTGTTTTTACTGATCCTAAATGTGTTTGACCTTTTACAGCCCCCGATTCTAAAAACATGTCTGTTAGAGCACTAAGTTCAGTGCGGTCTCCTACAACAGTTCCAGTACCATGAGCTTCAATTAATTCTACTTCTGAAGGTAATATACCCGCATTTTTATAAGCTCTTTGTAAAGCTTTAATTTGACCTTTTTTATTAGGAGCGGTCATACCTAAGTTTCTACCGTCACTGCTACCTCCTGTACCTCTTATAACTGCATATATTCTATCATTATCCCTTTCGGCGTCTTCAAGTCTCTTAAGTATTATCATGCCAATTCCTTCTCCTAGTGCAATTCCATCAGATTCAGAATCAAAAGATGCGCAATATCCTTTTTTAGACAAAGCATAAGTTGCTGAGAACATAAGGAAGTCGTTTAAACCATTATGTAAATCAGCCCCCCCTAAAATCACAATATCAGATTTGTTATTTTGTAATTCCTGATATGCAATATCCAAAGCAGCAAGAGAAGAAGCACATGCGGCATCTACTGTGAAATTACTGCCACCTAAATTAAGACGATTTGCTATCCTCCCTGCCACAACATTGGATAAAACACCTGGAAAAGAGTCTTCATTTAATTTAGGAAGCATTTGTTTAAATTCTTCTGGTAATTCACCAAATACTTGTTTTGCATATCCACGAAATCCATATGCTGCTGCTAAATCTGTGGCTCCTTCAGCCCCAATTATTACGGAGGTATTTTCTCCGTCAAACGTAGCAAGATCATAGCCGGCATCTTCTAGTGCTCTTTTAGCAACCAAAAGGCTAAGTAGCTGAACTGGTTCTATGGAGGCTAAAGATTGTGGGGGGATGCCAAATTCTAATGGATCAAAGTCTATAGTAGGAATAAATCCACCCCATTTGGAAGATACATAATCTGTATCTCGCGTTTCAGGATTATAAAAAAGATCTTTATTCCAACGAGAATCGGGAACCTCAGTTATACTATCTTTCCCTAAAATAATATTTTTCCAATATTCATCTAAATTTTGAGCCCCCGGAAAAATTCCTGCCATTCCTACAATAGCAAGTTTTACAGGTTCATGTGGGGGAGTAGGTTCTTGAATTTTGTCTAATTTTAAAATTAATGCTTGACTATTTATAGCAACACGTGTATGCAATTCTTTGATGGATATAGCTTTATCTTGTAATGCGGCTATTTGTCCGATCATATAGATACCTTTTTCTACTTGTTCTTTATTATTTAGATAAATGAGTTTATCTCCTTTTCTTTCGATTCCTTTAGAAGCAATGCGTAAACGTCCGATATTCAATTCTTCTAATTTGATCCAAACTTCTTTAGAATCTAAACCTTGAGATAGAAGTTGTTGTTTTTTCTGATTAAAATAATCAATAAATGGAGAATCTAAAGCACGCGTTTCCTGTCCTGGAGCAGCTTCTAATAAAACGGTTTTGTCTTGATTTATAGCTTGTGTTTGATATTCTGAAACTATGGCTCCTGTGTCTACAGCTTCTTTTGTATAGAGATATGAAGACCCCATTAATACTCCTATTTTAGCTCCTCTTGCGGCTAAAGTAGCAGTCATGATAGAAATGAAGGCAGAGGAAAAATCGTTGTGTATTCCTCCTGCAAAAAAAAGATTAAGCGAAGGAATGTCTTCTTGTTTTAATAATCTGAGAATTTGTTTTTCCCAGAGAACTAAGCAGGATAAAGGGCCTACATGCCCTCCACTTTCTCTACCTTCAAAAATAAAATTTCGTGCACCTTCTTTTAGAAACATATCAAGTAAAGATGAGGAAGGTACGTGTAAAAATACTTTAATTCCTTCTTTTTCATATGGTTTGGCTAAAGAAGGTCTTCCTCCTGCAATAAGAACTATGGGGGGCTTAGCTTCTAAAATATACTTCATTTGTTCATCTCTCAGCTGAACAGGTGCAAAACCTAAAATTCCTACTCCCCACGTTTGATCTTTGAGAAGTTTTGCAGTTTTTAATACTGTATTTTTTGCCGTATTTCCCTGCATAAGACTCATAGCTATAAAAGGTAAGGCTCCTTCCTGAGATATTTTTTTAGCAAATTCAGGAACATCGCTTACCCTTGCCATAGGCCCTTGCGCTATAGGAAATTTTATATTCAGATCTTTACATAAATTATTTTCAGAACTTAATATGTTTAAAGATTGAGCTTGCAACAAATGTCCATATGATGCTTCATGAATAGCAAAAATAAAATGAGATAAGTTTTTATATTGATCCACAAAGTTGACGGACAATGTAATATCTTGCCCCATGGGAAGAATGTTTTGAGATAAATCTGCTCCTCCTAAAAAAGGAATTATATCATTATATGTAGGATTCTTAGGTAAAGAAGGGGAATTTTTTCTTAAAAGAACCCTAAAATTATCTATTAAAATGGTTTCGCTACCACTTAGTTTACTTAATATATTTTTAGTTTCTTTGTTTAAAGTACTGCATTCCGGGAATAAGGCGACTTGACTATCCAAAATAATTCCTTTTGCTCCAAGGGCTAAAGCAGCTGCTGAGGTATGAATTCCCATCCCTCCTTGTAAATAAATATTTATAGGAAGTTGTGAGTAATTTTTCATTATTCCTTGAAATAATACAAAAGTAGATTCATAGGCTACTTTACCTGCTCCTTCATTTCCTTTTAATATAATATTTTTTGCTCCGTTTTTAATTGCTGTAATTGCTTCTTCCAGAGAGTATACTTGATAATATAATTCAATATTTTTTTTAGGAGAGAACTTTATGTTTAAAGGAAGAATTACTTTGGAAACATTTTTTGGTAATTCTATTGAAGATATAGCTTGGGATGAATAACAAACCCCAAAATGATTTTTTGTTTTTTCTGACAGGTCTTTTAAACATTGTTCAGCTAATTTTTTATTATGTCCAAGATGTAAAATCGGGAATGCCCCTGACTTAAAAGTGTTTAATGCTAAATTAACATCCGGAATTTCAAAAGGAGAAAGAACGAATAACTCTTTTTTTTCTTGCATGGCTTACTTATTCAAGGTATTTAAACAATATTATTTTATAATTTGTGTAATGATCAGTTATTTTGTTTAAATAGTAATAATAGTATTACTTTATATAAAAGTTATCACCTCAATTTAGCGTGATAATTTTTTTTTAAACTACATAAAACAATTTGTATGCAAATATAGTAATTAATATTATATGTTTTTAGCTATATAGCATATAAACTTTTCAATTTATATGTTTGGTATATTAAAAAAAACACAGCTAAGATTGTAGAAATTATGTCGGATAGAGGGATGGAAAGCCAAATTCCATTGAGGTTGAAAAAATTAGGGAGTATGAAAAGAGAAGGTATAAGTACTAAAAATTGTCGTGTCATACTCAAAAAAAATGATAAAATAGCCTTTCCAATACATTGAAAAAAGTTAGAAACTACCATTTGAAATCCACTTAAAGGTAGAGTTACGGTCATTATTTGTAATGCTATAGATGCCTCCTTCGCTAAATTTGGTGAAGGGTTAAAGGGTTGTACAACCCAATTTGGAAGAAAGAAACCAAATAATAAACCTAAGAATCCTATAAAAACTCCTACTTTTATTGTGTAAATTAAAGTTTCTTTTACTCGCTTCATTTTTTTTGCTCCATAATTATATCCTATTATAGGTTGCATTCCTTGAGTAAGTCCAACCAATATCATAATAAAAACCATGGTTAAACGGTTAGCAATAGTATAAGCCTCAATAGCTGTACTTCCTCCAAATTTTTTTAATTGATTATTAATGAAAAATATGACAAGAGAAGCGGCTATTTGCATAAAAAATGGAGCAAAGCCTATGTTAATGATGGACCAGGTAATATTTGCATTTATTCGTACTCTTTTCCAATGAAATAATAGAGTATGTTTTTTTTGGAAAAAATGTATCATCACTACAGTTACACCTATAAGCATGGATATTGTAGTAGCTATGGCAGCCCCTTTCATTCCCCAATTGAAAATAAAGATAAATATAGGAGCTATGATAATATTGGCTATAACTCCTATGAGCATGGTATACATAGATTTTTTAGGATATCCGGATGCTCTCATTATACTATTGAAAGCAATATTTAAAGTTAAAAATATATTTCCGGGAAGGTAATATTGTAAAAATTCTTTGGCATATGGAAAAGTTTCTTCCGTTGCTCCAATAGAAATTAATATGGAATCAATATATATGTATATCCCGAAGACGGTTATACTTGTTAAAAATATAGTAAGCAAAAAGGAATTACCTACCACTTTTTCAGCAGATTGTTGGTCTTTTTTACCTAAATATAATGAAACTCTTGTGGCAGCTCCTGCTCCAATTAATAAACCTATTCCTGAAATTAAATTCATAATAGGAAGTACTACGCCTAGTCCCCCTATAGCATGATCTCCTAAATTTGGTCCATGACCAATATAAATACTATCTATTATATTATATAAAGCAATTACAGTAATACCGATAATTGAAGGAATAGCATATTGCCAAAGAAGATTACTAATTTTTTTATTTTCTAAATCTTCTATATTTTTACTTTTGTAAATTTCCATATATACTTAGATGAAAACATAGGCAGTGTTTTTTTAAGAAATAGATATTCATAGAAATATAGTTGAATACAATTTTGATTATTCTTTTACTAATAATCGAAATCCCTCGCCATGAATGTTTACGATTTCTACGTTTTCATCTTCTTTAAATAATTTTCTAATTTTTGCAATATATACATCCATGCTTCTTGATGTGAAATAGTTGTCATTATGCCATATTTTAATTAGAGCTTCTTCTCTAGGCATAAGGTCATTTTTATACTTACACAGAAGTTTTAATAATTCATTTTCTTTAGGTGAAAGTTTGTACATTTTATCTTTTACCTCTAATTGTCTAAGTTTAGTGTTAAATTTGAAACTTGAAATTTCATAAACTTCTTTGTCTTCATTTTCTTCATTAGTTGCATTATTATTATTTCTTTGCAATACTGCATTAATTTTATATAACAATACTTCTGAGTCAAAAGGTTTAGTTATATAATCATTAGCCCCTAATTTATATCCTGTTAATATATCTTCTCTCATATTTTTAGCTGTTAAAAATATGATGGGAATATCCGGATTTATGTCTATTATTTCCTTTGCTAATGTAAATCCATCTTTTTTAGGCATCATAACATCTGAAAGGCATAGATCAAAAGTATCTGATTTAAATTTTTCCAATCCATCCTCTCCATCTACGGCAAGGGTGACGTCATAATCATTCAAGGTTAAATAATCCTTCAGTACGGCTCCAAAACTTGGATCATCCTCTATTAATAATAATTTTACTTTTTTATCCATAGTTTGATTGATTTAAAGGTATTTTTATAATAAATGTTGTTCCTTTGTGTAGTTTACTTACAACTTTAATACCACCTTTGTGTAATTTAATTATATTTTTAACGTAGGCTAAACCTAAGCCATGTCCTTTAACATTGTGAATATTCCCTGTTTCTTCCCTATAAAATTTTTCAAAAATCTTTTTTATTACATTTTCCTGCATTCCTTTGCCTTTATCAGAAATTTCAACAACATAGTCATTTTTATTATTATATGTTTTTACTGTAATTTCCGGTTTTTCCGGGGAATATTTATTAGCATTATCTAATATATTTACAAAAGCATTTGTTAAATGAAAACCATCTACAGAAGCTATATGTTTTTCGGCTGTATAATTTTCAATTATTTTGCCTCCTCTTTGTTCAACTTGTACTCGAACCGTTTTTACACTGTTTTTCAGAACATCTCTTATATCGGTTTCTTTACGTACAAGTTCTAAAGCATTTCTCTCAAGTTTAGACATTCTTAAAACCATTTCTACCTGTTTTTTCATTCTTTCATTTTCCTGTTTAATTAATGAAATATAAAATTTCATTTTTTCAGGATTTTCTTGTATTTTTTCTGATTTTAATGTGTCTGTTGCTATATTTATAGTAGCTATAGGGGTTTTAAATTCATGAGACATGTTATTTATGAAATCAGTTTTTATTTCCGAGATCTTTTTTTGCCTGGACATGTAATAAATAGAGGCAATATAGATAGCAATAATTATAAGGGTAGAAGCTATAGTAACTGCGATTGCTCCAAAAATAGGGTTTAATACTGAATATTGTTTAGAAGGGAAGTAAACCGAAAGATAATATTGGGTATTATCTTTTCCATCAGAAAATAAAATAACATTATAATTTTGTTTAGGGTGTTTACTTAAAACAAAATCTTTGCTATGCACGGAGGTAGGTTTTAAATTATTATTTAATATACCACATTTAAAATCTGTATCTATATTTTGTTTTTTAAGTTCTTGGTTTACTATAGAATCAATTTGTTTAATGGATACCCTAGATTCCAAGCTCATTTGATTTACACTTAAACGGGCAAACTCATCTAAGGTAAATTTTGGGCTAGTAAAGCTATTTTCAATATTATCTTCAATAGGTCTTAATTTTTGATCATTTGAATCCTTTTTAATCTTGAGTACCCCTTCATCAGTTAAAAGATTCGTAATTTTTAAAGTATCTTTTTGGGAAAAAGGAATAGCGAGTGGTTTTTTATGAACAATGGTTTTTTTATAGATAATGTATTTAACAGATTGAGAATCTATTACACTCATTGCTGTTTGAATCGTACTGGAATCTTTTTGAGCATTAATATTTTGATAAAAATTGGTAAAAGGCTTATAAAATTTATTGATTTCAAGAGTGTTAAGTTTTTGGGAAGAGCTATTTAATGCTTTATAAACTCTTGAAGAAAAATCTTGTTCTCCTGCATCTACAGATTGTTTAAGCCAGAAAATTTGCAACCCAATAAAGACAATGAGTGAAATTGTCATAAGTCCTGATAAAATGGGGATAAAACGTTCCTTCATGTTACAAAAATAATCAATTAAATTTTAAGTAAATGATTAGGATTTATTTACTAATAAAAATAAGAATAAAAAATAAAATGACAGTAATATTACGTTCTATATTAATGTTTTAAATTTATGAAATTCTTTGAAAATAACGTAAATTTGCTTGTTAATATTATTATATATCATGCAAGAAGAAGAAAAAAAATCACTTAATTTTTTAGAACAAATAATAGAAGATGACTTAAGTGAGGGTTTTCCAGAAGATAAATTAAGATTTAGATTTCCTCCAGAACCTAATGGGTATTTACATATTGGTCATACCAAAGCTATATGGATAAATTTTGGATTAGGAGAAAAATATAAAGCACCGGTTAATTTGCGTTTTGATGATACAAACCCCGAAAAAGAGGAACAGGAGTATGTAGATGCTATAAAAAGAGATGTAGAATGGTTGGGATATAAGTGGGATAAGATATGTTACGCTTCAGATTATTTTCAAAAGTTATATGATTGGGCAGAAAAATTAATTTCAGAAGGGAAAGCATATGTAGATGATCAAACTTCTGAAGAAATTAATGCTCAAAGAAAATCACCTTTTGAAGAAGGTATTGAAAGTCCTTTCAGAAATAGAAGTGTAGAAGAAAATCTTCTTTTGTTTAGGCGAATGAAAGCCGGTGATTTTGAAGAAGGGACTCATGTTTTACGGGCAAAAATAGATATGAAGTCTGCAAATATGAATATGAGGGACCCAGTTATGTATAGAATATTAAAAAAGCCACACCATAGGACCGGAGAAGAATGGTCTATTTATCCTATGTATGATTGGACACATGGAGAATCTGATTATATTGAGCAAGTATCACATTCTTTATGTTCTTTAGAGTTTGAAAATCACAGACCACTTTATGAATGGTATCTAAATCAGGTATATAAAAAAAATACAACCAAAAGTAAACAAAGAGAATTTGCTCGATTAAATGTTAGTTATACAATTACAAGTAAAAGGAAGCTATTAAAATTAGTAGAAGGAAAATATGTCTCAGGGTGGGATGATCCGCGAATGCCTACCGTTTCCGGTATGAGAAGAAGAGGATATACCCCGGAAGCAATTAAAAACTTTTTAGAAAGAGTAGGAGTTGCTAAAAGAGAGAATCTAATAGATGTTTCCCTCTTAGAATTTACGGTAAGAGATCATTTAAATAAAATTGCACCAAGAGTAATGGCGGTTCTTAATCCAGTTAAATTGGTTATTACCAATTTAAATGAAGACAATGAAGAATGGGTTTCGTTAGAAAATAATCCTGAAGATCCAAATTCAGGAGAAAGAAATGTACCCTTTTCTAAAGAAATATATATTGAAAGAGAAGATTTTATGGAAGAAGCTCCTAAAAAATTTTTCCGTTTAACTTTAGGGGGAGAAGTAAGATTAAAAGGGGCCTATATAATCAAAGCAGAATCTGTACAAAAAGATGAGCATGGGAATATCCAAACCATCTATTGTACCTATGATAAAGAAAGCAAAAGTGGAAGTGGATCAGAAGCAAGTATGAGGAAAGTAAAAGGTACTTTACATTGGGTGTCTGTAAGACATGCCTTGCCTATTGAAGTAAGGATATATGATCGATTATTTATTGATGAATCTCCTGATAGTCATGAAGATGATTTTTTGGAATATTTAAATCCTGAATCCTTAAAGATTATTAAGGGTTTTGCAGAACCAAGTTTAAGCGAATCAAAAGTTGGAGATAAGTTTCAGTTTCAAAGGATAGGTTACTTTGCTGTTGATAAAGATTCTAAAGAAAATAAGTTAATTTTTAACAGAACTGTAACTTTAAAAGATACATGGGCAAAAATTAATAATAAATAAAACCTATAACAAGATGAAAAAATTACTTTTAACAGGAGTCATGATGGTCTTTCTATCAATAGGGAAAGCCCAAGAAGTAAAGATTCCGGCAGCTAGTTTAAAATCTAAGATTGAACAGATGGTCGGACTTACGGATATAGAGTTAGAATATTCTAGACCCAATAAAAAGGGAAGAGTAATTTTTGGAGGTTTGGTTCCTTACAATGAAATATGGAGAACCGGAGCAAATGAAAATACTACAATTAAGTTAGGAGATGATGTCGAGATTAATGGAAAAACTCTTCCCAAAGGGAAATATGCTATATATACCATTCCTAATATTGATAAGTGGGAAATAATTTTTTATTCAGATTCAGATAATTGGGGTACCCCTAAAGAATGGAATGAAGCAAAAGTAGCGCTTAGAACTATAGTCCCTGTTCAAAATTTACCCGCATCGGTAGAAACATTTATTATAGGTATCAATAATCTTTCAGATAATTCAGGACATTTACAGCTAGCTTGGGATCAAACCTTAATAGATTTGAAATTTAACGTACCCACTCAAAAAATTGCTAATGCAAGTATAGAGGGGATTTTGGCTAATCCCAAAGCAGATGCTAATGCATATTATGCTTCTGCAAACTACTATCTTCAATCTGGAGGAGATATGAAAAAAGCATTAAATTGGATCAACAGAGCGATAGATTTAAAACAAGGAGATTCTCCCTATTGGTTTTACAGAACCAAATCTTTAATACAAGCAAAATTAGGGAATATTAAAGAAGCAATAGAATCTGCAGAAAAATCTTTAGATGGGGCTATAAAGGTAGGTAATAAAGAATATATAAAAATAAATACAGATGCCATTAAAGAATGGAAAAAAGTATTGTAATTAAATTCTTTACGTAGTGAAATATAATGTATGAAATATTTTAAGAGCTGTTATAGTACCTAATATAACAGCTCTTAATTTTATTTAATGATAAAATAATCGTATAGTTTTTATATAAAATAAGAAAATATTCCTACAAAAATATAAGGGAAATTAATAAAAAAGAATATTTCAAATTTTTTAAGAAGAAATAAATAAATTGAAATTTTAAATCATTTATAAGTCAAAAACAGATGGTCGTTTAGTTATAAAACTATCTTTAATCCATAAAAAAAATGCCCCTATGAGATAAAAGGCAAAAATTCCACCTAATGTTATAAATGAAAGATAAATAAATAACAGCCTCAATTTAGAAGCTCTTACTCCAAATTTTTCAGAAACTCTGGAGATTACTTCGAAGCCATTTGCTTCAAGCACTGTGCGTAAACGTTCAATCATTTTGAAAAAAATAATTAAAAACAAATTTAATGATATTTTATTAATTTATTGAAAAATTAATATTTAATAAAACAAGCCATATAATTTTATAAAAATTGATTTATACGGCTTGTTTTAAATAAAGATTATTTATCTGTAACTTTCATCATAATTTCTAAGTAAAATCCAACCGGTAAACTTTCTTCCATCAGCAATTGTAATAATATACCAATAGGAGGTGGTAGGCAGGTTACGTCCTAAATATTTTCCATCCCATAAGAAACAATTATCAGATTGTTGTTCAAAAACTTTTTTACCATAACGGTCAAAGATCTTAATTTGAGAAGGGGAGTTAAAAAGATTTAATCCACAAAGTTTCCAGGTATCATTATACCCATCCCCATTAGGGGTAATCGCATTAGGAACTTTAAAAATTATTCCTTTAGAGGTAATAGCTTCGCATCCGTTAGCTTTAGAACGTACATAAAAAGTATATATACCCGGTTCTAAATTAGTAAAAGTATTACTAGTCTGCCAGTTGATATTGTCTATGGAATATTCTAAAGGCTGAGGTCCTTTAGCTATAACTGTAATATAATTATCGCCAGCTTTAAGCTCTAAGATAACCGGGTCTTCCAAATGTTTTGCTTCAACCTTAAAAACGACAGAACAAGTTAAGTTATAATTTAAATATTTAGTAACTTTTAATGAATATACTCCTATATCTTTAACTGTGAAATATCTATCCGTACTTATAACTTTACCGTTTAAAGACCATTCCCATTCATCAAAATTTCCTCCGTTAAGTTTTAAACTGTCAATTCTAGGACAGAGATAAATGAATTTTGGTAAAGGATTATCAGGGTAGTAGGTTTTTAATTTAATTTTAGCTAAGGAAGGACATTTTTTTCCTATAGGATTTAATTCGTCTAATCTTACATAGACATAATCAACTTTAGGATTTAAATTTTGATAGGAACTAAAATTAGTTTGTTCATTTTGTTGTTTTTGGGCATCTTCTAAAGATGAAAAGTAAGAAAACTTAACATTTGTTTCAGAAAGAGAATTAACAATATCAGCATTTACCAGCGATAAATCAAAAGAAGTGTATCCGTCATTATCTCCATCACAAGCTTCTAATTCTACTTCTTTGTTAATTAAAGAAATTTTAGGATTTGTAGTAATTATAATAGTATTTACATTTATACATCCGGTTATTTTATCTACAACTCTTACAAAAATATTGGTATCAAAGGAGTTAATAATATATTTTTGATTTTTAGGCAATTCAGCATTATTTTTCCATGCATCTTCTTTTGTAAGAAAATATGAGAGGTTATAATTAGTAGGGGTATCTATAAAACCTATATGATCTAACTGATCAGGAATAATATAGAAAATATCGTCCAGATCATCATCACAAATAGGCATAGTGAAAGGTCTAGGCTCGGGAGCTTTAAGTTTATTCATAGTGATCTTATTAATCCTAAAACAACCTTTAGTTCTGCTTTCAAACCGTACATAAATAGTTGTGTTACCCAATACAGGCAAATAGTTTGTAATAGCTGCAGTAGGAGTATCTAAATCGCCTAAGGGAGCTACTCCTGTTTCTGCATCTGTAAGATTTGTATAGAAAGTAACATGCAGGTCATTAAGTTGGTTTGGATACAGATTTGTTTGCATAGAGCTGATTTTTGAAGTCAGGTCTATACGGGTATCATTGCCTGTACCATTTTCAAATTGACAAATATTGCCTATGTCATAATCCTTTGTACGAATGCTTGGATATACGTTAAGGTTTATTACAGCAATACTATCACAATATCTATCTGCCGAAATTCTTACATATACTTTATCATTATATTTTACAGTATTTTCATAATTGGTAAGTTCTTGTTCATCAATAGGATTTTTGTTATTTTGGGCGTCATCTTCTGTTTTAAAATATTTAAATTTTGTATTATTATCCGGGAGATATTTCGCCCAAATATCTTCCACCGATTTTAGATTAAATAAACTCTTTCCGTCATCATATCCCGGTTCGGTATTTTCATCACATTTATCTAGATTTATTCCAGTTTTATTGATAGGATCTTTTTTATCGATAGGAACTTTTTTATTGACTAGAAAGGATATTCCTACGATAGAATAACATCCGGTGTTATCATTTTTATCGATTCTTGCATATATAATATAGAAGTTAGGGTCAGATCCATTTCCGTGGGTAAGATTGTTTTCAGAAAAGGTAAAATTTGTTTTATTTAATAAATCATTGGGATCTTGGTTTTTGGCTCCTGTAATAGTTGAGTAATATGTAAAAGGATACAGGCTGTTTATAGTAGTAAGTGTTTCCCCAGGAATTATTCTTTCTCTATATTCATCCAGATCAGGAATAACAAATTTACCATCTATATGCCCATCACTTTCATCACAGATTTCCGGGAATATATCTTGAGCTTTAGGAGAACTATAAAGGGTAACATTTAATTTTTTAATAATGTAACACTTGTTGATTGAATCACTTCTAAGTATAAATTTTACCCAAATCTGACTGGCAGGGGTTATTATATAATTATTAATCTCAGTATCAGGAATTTCATTAATGCCATCTACTGCATTTTTTCTTGAAGTATAATAAGTAATTTTAAAATCCTTTGCATTAGATTTATTATTATCAATCATTTTTGGAGGATATTCTTCAAGGTTAATTTCTTTAGACATTTCCCCCGCAACACAAGATATAATTTCACCATCTTTTATTTCCCCTTTATCTTTAAAAGGATTTAAGGCATCTATTGTAAAGGATTTGATTGAAAAACAGCCAAAATTTTTGTCTTTAACCCTTGCCCATATAGTTTTCGGAAAAGAATTGATAATATAAGCAGATGATTTAGCATCTATATCATTTTTAGCATCTTCTTCAGTATCATAATAACTAAAGTTATAGCCGGAGATGTTATAAGATAAATCCAATATTTTAGTTCTATAATCATCAAGATTTACAATTTCTTTGGTCTCTCCATTTTCATTTCCAGTATTATTATTACAAATAAAGAAGGAAAGAGGAGAGCTATTTAATTTAGGAGATTCTTTTAAATCAAATTCTATTTTGGTAATAATAGGGCAATCTCCTGTATTTTTTAATATTCTTACCCAAATGAAATTGGTAGGTGTGACAGTAAATGTTGTAAGGGAAGCAGTAGTATTATTTGTTGCCTCTTCCTCTGTGGCAAAAAACTTATATGTGGTTGTTGGAGGACCTGTTAATCCCGGATTTACAGAAATAAACTGATCCTGTATAAACTGAGTAGTTACAGTTTCTTTTTTATCGTTTTCACTATCACAAATATTAATAGTTTGGTTAATAATGTCAAGAGGAAATATAAATGTAATTTTTAAAGGTATAACTTTTACACATTGGGTTTTTTTATCATATACCCGCATATAAATAATGTGCTCATTATTAACACTATTATAGATTAGAGGATTTCCATCATAAACTCTTCCTCCTAAAAGGGTTCCATTATCGCCATTCAAGGCTCCTTTTTCAGTACTATAAAAAGAAATAACAGAATTAGAGTCCTTACTAATGATGAATTGATTTAAATCAATTTTTCTATTTTTATCATTTTTATTAGCACAAGGAAAAAGCTCTGCATTATACTCTGGTAATGATATAGAAGTTTTTGAAAATTCAAATTTTATTTCTACAAATATAGGGCATTCATCTTGTATTTCTAAACGGGCCCAAACAGACATTGGAGAAGTGTTTACTTCAAAATTTTCAATATTTGTGATATATTGATATGGGTAATTGACGCTGGCACTTTCTATAGTATTATAGTAACGAATGGGGGTTTTTAATTTTGCTAATTGTGCGGGACTAAGTAAAGCTTTTAAATCTTCTTCATAGTTAGTTTTGTTTAGAATATTTATTATTTCTTTATTATTATTATCAAAATCACAAACCTCATAGGGACCTATAATTTTTTGATTTATAGGGGAGAGAATAAAATGGATTTCATGTTCATAAATACAACCAAAAAATTTTAGATAGACATAAATAGTTTTTTTTTCAAATTGTACAACTTCAGTTTCATTAATATAATTTTCTAGAGTGTTGTCTAATTTATAGTCAAGAAGGTCTTGTTTACTTTTAAAAAATAAAATATTTGTGGCCCTATTTGAATAGTATGAATTAATAATATTTTTGTATTTATTATAAAATGAAACTTTTTCCTTTCCTAGCCCATCAATATAAGTATCACAAATGAAAAATACGTCCGGATCTATTTCTGATTTTGCAGAGGCAAAAACCGGAAATTTGACAGATGTTTCTACTCCGTTGGATTTTATTTTATAAACAGCCTTTATGTTTCTGGCACTGGGAACGGATACAACATAGGTATAAGGAGGGGTTTTAGTTATTAATTCATTTGTTTTAAGATCATAAAAACCAACAATATCTATTTTATCCAGAATTAGTCCGGGAGGCAAATAATATCTTAGATAATTTTTATCTAATTTTACAGTATAGGAGGTTTTGTCAGCATTACATAAATTAAGTCCACCGCCACCGCCACCGCCAGCACCACCATCGTCTATATCATCGCTGCATTTTACAGGTTTAAATTTTATTTGACTATAACCTTCGCAATAATCTTTTGAAGTGGCTTTCACGTATATAGTGGCACTTAATGTTATGGTAGCAGATTTAGGATCACTAATCTTATACCAGTAAGAATAGCTAGGATCCGTAAAATATTCAAAAGTAAGTCCATTGGTAGGAAAATTAATTAATTGAGATTCATGTTGGGTCAAATCATATTTAATGGTTTGGCCTTCAATTACATCGCATATCTCGAATTCCTCTTTAGGTATATTTAATCTTATAGTCTTCTTTAATTTTATTTTAAAGGGGACGATAGTGAAACATGACGGATCATTATAATTGCTATTCCAAACTCTTAAATAAAAAGTTTTTGTGGCATCAGGTTCACCATTTACATCTAAATTAAAAGAATTTTCATTAATTTCTCCTATTCCGTTTTGGGCATCGCTCAAAGAAGTAAACACTTTGTGATAAGTACCCGATAAACCTTTGAAATTATAATTTTTTATTTTAATTATTTTTTTACCACCATTATCCGGATCACATTCTTCGAAATATTGATTTTCCGGAACGACCGGTTTCTTATTTAATTTTAAATTAATTTTACCTATTGTATAACAAACTCCCTTTTTCAATACCTTTACATATATAGTCTTATCATTAGAGTAAACATAGTTCTTCGGGTTGTTAATCGGGTTAATAGGGATAGAATTTGTATCTAAATTTTCGAAATAAGTAAATATTAATGATTGGTCTGGATTTATTTCTGATTGATAACCAGTCAAATCTATAGTATAATTTTTACCGCTATCTAAACAGAAAGCTTGCGTAGTAATTTCTTTGACCTTAGGAAAGTTATTTGAAAATTTAACGTCTATATCTTCTTTTATCTTAAAGGGAGAACATAAATTGTAAGTTACTTCAACAGAATATTTACCATCTTCTGCAGGTTGTACAATAATTGTTTTTTTATTTCGGGTTCCTGAAATTTCAAATCCATTATATTTCCATACTATGGTTATATCTGTATTACCATTAGGAGTAAACCTCCAGCCCTCATTATGAGCTTCCCAGTTTCCGCTATTTCTGCCGGGAGCAATAATACCATTACTGGAATCATAATTGGTTAGCCCTACAATTGCATTTTTTCTGTAAGCATTGTCCTCATTAAAAATAGGATTAGTGCTTTCATTTTTATATCGGTCTTTTATATAAACATCAATGATATTAGTTGTTTCATAGAGTATGATTTGAGAGGTAGAATTTTTGTTAGGCATAGGATAGCCATATTGGGGGATATTGTTATAATTAATGATTACTTTTCGGTTAGGATATGTGCCTTCTACCCGATATCTAACCTCATTTATATTTAACATATCATGAAAGACGCCAAA
Source organism: Apibacter adventoris (assembly GCF_002964975.1). GTDB lineage: Bacteria > Bacteroidota > Bacteroidia > Flavobacteriales > Weeksellaceae > Apibacter > Apibacter adventoris. The sequence goes on from NZ_PSZM01000046.1 coordinate 87,396, forward strand.
AATTGAATTTTTAGGAAGTCCACTGATTAAGGTATTAACTGGAGCATAGGGACATTCATCTTTTGCCAATTTTGTGTTAAAACTAACGACCCCGTTATCACTAATGATAATTGAATTATATTTATTACCATAAAAACAGAAGTCAAAAGGAAGTGAAATAATATTGCTGAAAGTATCATCTTGTTTTCCATTATCCCTTTTTATAGTTACTAAATTTCCATCTTTAAAATCTCCTATTGGCTTATATGGAACAGACTCAACATTATAAGTGTTAGGTTGTTTTATTTCAGGAAATTCTGTTATTAATTGGATTTTTTTTCCGGGTAAAAAATTATAATCACAATTAATGTTTATAATCTTAGTATTATTATTATGATCTTTTAATTTTACTTCAGGGATTAAGGCAGATTGAGAGAATAAATAATTAAAGCCTAATAGTATGAGAGTGAAATAAAGAAAAAATAATTTAAATTTTTGTAATTTCATTTCTATTATAATATTATACGAGATTTTTATTTGTGTAAAAAGGCTAAAAATGGTAAAACTATAAGCAAATATAGGATAAAAAATTATATTTTGCTACTAATAATTTCAATTAAAAAGGTTTGTTGTTTTTTCATTTTTTGTCAAAATTAATAATTTTTGTTTCATTAGTTGATTATAATAGTTTCGATATTAGATATAAATTCGTTATGAATAGGCTAAATATGCAAATTTTTCTTCATTATTAATTAAAAAAATAAATTATAAATTTTATATTGTTACTGAAAAGTCAATTCCTGTGTTTCAGATTTCTGAAAAGATAAAAATGAAGATTTTTTTTGTATAGAGCATTATCATAAATAATAAAAAATAAGTCTGTTTAGATTATTCTATCATGGAAAGTTGTATTCTTTTTCTTTCTTTTTCAATATTAATGATTTTAGCTTCAATTATTTGATGAAGCGTTACTACAGAATTAATATCAGAAATGAATTCTTTATGGATTTGTGAAATATGTATGAACCCATTTTCTTTAATCCCAATATCCACAAAACAGCCAAAATTAGTTATATTATTGATGATTCCTCGAACCTTCATTCCTATTTTAAGGTCGCTTATAGATTTCAAAGAAGGATCAAAACTAAAGAACTGAGTTTGTTTACGTGGGTCTAATCCGGGTTTTTCAAGTTCTTGTAAAATATCTTCTAAGGTAGGAAGTCCCACTTCTGAATTTAAATATGTATGAATATTAATTTTTTGTATATTTTCTTTATTCTGTATAAGATCTTTTATGGTAATTCCCAAATCATGAGCCATTCTATTAACCAATTTATAATTTTCAGGATGAACAGCTGAGTTATCCAAAGGGTTTTCCGCAAATGGGATTCTCAAAAAAGCAGAGGCTTGCTGAAAAATTTTTTCTCCTAGTCTGGGTACTTTTTTAAGATCTTCTCTTGAAGAGAACAACCCATGTTCTGCGCGGTAATTTATAATATTTTCCGCCATTTTTTCTCCTATTCCCGATACGTATGAAAGTAGTGATTTACTTGCCGTATTCAAGTTTACGCCTACATTATTTACACAGGAGGAAACTACAAGACCCAGTTCTTTTTTTAGTAGGGTTTGATCTACGTCATGTTGATATTGTCCTACTCCTATAGATTTAGGATCAATCTTAACTAATTCAGCTAACGGATCAGAAAGTCTTCTTCCAATAGATACCGCACCTCTAACCGTAACATCGTACGCAGGAAATTCTTCTCTGGAAATTTTTGAGGCAGAATATACAGATGCCCCTGCTTCATTAACTACAAAAACCTTAATGGGGCGTTCAAAGGCAATGGATTGTATTAAATGCTCTGTTTCTCTAGATGCAGTACCATTTCCTATAGAAATAGCTTCTATTTTATAGGCATTAATTAAAGATTTTATTTTTCTAACGGCTTCTTTAGTTTCTCTTTGTGGGGGATGGGGATATAAGGTGTCATTATGTAATAATTTACCTTGTTCATCTAAACAAACTATTTTGCATCCAGATTTATAGCCCGGGTCTATAGCTAGTATTCTTTTTTCTCCTAAAGGCGGTTGTAACAATAATTGTTTTAAATTGGAAGAAAATACATTAATGGCTGTAAGGTCGGCATTTAATTTGGCTTTTTGGAAAACCTCGTTACTTAGTGCAGGTTCTAATAAACGTGTAAAAGAATCTTTAATTGCAATTTTAATTTGCTCTAAAATTTTTTCCTGATTTGTTTTTAAAACAATTTCTTCCATAATTTTCAATGCATCATTGGTATTAACTTTTATTTTTAATCTTAAAAATCCGTCTTTTTCCCCACGTGTCATTGCTAATATTCGATGAGAAGGAGAGTTTTTTAATATTTCAGAAAAACTAAAATAATTAGAAAATTTTTGTCCATCGGCTTCATTTTCTTTTGAAGTTATAATTTTAGATTCAATATGAGCAGTCTTATGGAAAAAATTACGAAGCTTATTCCGAATCCATTCATTTTCATTCAACCATTCTGCAATTATATAACGGGCTCCTTCTAATGCTTCATTACCGGTAGAAACATTCTTTGATACATATCTTTTCGCTAAAGTATCCAAATCAGGAATGTTCTGTTGTTTCATAAGAATTTTAGCTAATGGTAATAGCCCGTTTTCCTTGGCTGTATCGGCTTTGGTTTTTCTTTTCTTTTTAAAAGGCAGGTAAAAATCTTCCAATAAGGTAAGATTATAACATGTTTCAATTTTAGTTTTTAGTTCATATGTAAGTTTTCCTTGTTCTTCAATACTTTTTAGAATATAGTCTTTCCTTTTTAAAATATCCTCATAATCTGATTTTAATTGAGCAATTTGAGCAATTTGTACTTCATTCATATTACCGGTTGCCTCTTTCCTATATCTAGCAATAAAAGGAATAGTACAGTCATCTTGTAACAATTTTATGGTATTTTCAATTTCTTTTTCCGGTAAATGGTTTTGTTTTTGAATAAAAGTAACTATATTCATCTAATAAAAATTTATTAAAGCAAAGTTAAAATTAATAATAACATTCTTTTATTATCATCCTCAATACTAATAAAATTCATAATTTTACATATGTATAATCGATAAATATGGAGATACTTAAGAAATACTTTCCAGAACTTACTCAAGATCAGGAAATGAAATTCAGTAAACTTCCTGAGGTTTACATGCAATGGAATGAAAAAATTAATGTTATATCCAGAAAAGATATAGACTCGTTATTAGAAAAACATGTCTTACATTCATTAGGAATTGCAAAGGTATTTTTATTTCCTCCTCATTCAAAAATCATGGATGTAGGTACAGGTGGGGGCTTTCCTGGAATTCCCTTGGCTATACTTTATCCTGAAGTTGATTTTTTGTTGGTAGATTCCATTGGGAAGAAAATTAAAGTGGTAGAAGAAGTAGTAAAACTTTTGGGGCTTACCAATGTTCGAACTCTTCATAAAAGAGCAGAAGAAGTTCCGGAAAAATTTAATTATATAGTTAGCCGTGCTGTAACTCAAATGCCTGTATTTATGAGTTGGATAAAAGATAAATTTTTGACGTCTCATAATGAAATAAAAAATAACGGAGTTTTATATTTAAAAGGAGGAGATTTATCTGAAGAACTTAAAAAATTTCCTTCTGCAAAGCTCTATTCTTTAAAAGATTTTTTTGAAGAAGATTTTTTTAAAACCAAAAGTGTTGTATATATAGAAAAAACCTAAATGTAAATTTTTAAGCAATTAAATGTATAAAAATATTAAATGGACTATAATTCCAGTATTAGGAGTTAATTTATTAGTAAATGCTCAATTATCAGAAATATATTATGATAAAAATTATCAGATTAATACTGCAAAAGATCTGTATAATCAGGAAGCATATAGAGGAACCCAATATATAGTAAATGATCTGATTAATTTTAACCATTTAGAGTCGTATCAACAGGAAATTGCCAGCTTTTATGATGCGTTAATAGGGCTTATATTGCAAGATGAAGGTGCAGAAAATAATTATAATGCTTTTGTGGTAAAGTATCCGCAGAGTGCTATGGTCGAAAGTTCACATTTACAATTAGGGAATTATTATTTATCCCGTCAATATTATGATGTAGCAGAAGAAGAACTTTCACAAGTAAATATTGAAAAATTACCTAGTGGCAAAAGAGCAGATCAATATATAAAGTTAGGATATGCTCAATTTATGATGCAGGATTTTGAAAATGCGGAAAAAAGTTTACAAAAGGGTAGGACAACGGGGAAATATAAAAAACAGATTACTTATTTATTAGGGCATATAGCTTATGCAAAAGGAGAGTGTGCAGAAGCTAAAGAAAAGTTTTCATCATTGGCAGAGGATCCTGAATTTACAGAAAAAGTAAGGCCCTATTTAGTACAAATTTATTTTAATGATGGAGAATATGATTTAGCTATTAGTAATGGAAAATCTTTGTTAAAGCAAAATAAACATCCAGAAATTGCATTGGAAATCTCGAAAATTATAGGTGAAAGTGAATTTAGAAAACAAAATTATACAGAAGCAGAGCCTTATCTTAAAACTTATATACAAAAAGCACAAGATCCGACATTAGCAGATTATTATCAAATGGGTTATGTACTGTATCAAGAAAATAAGTATGAAGGAGCAGTAAACTATTTTAATAAAATAATTGTCGGAGATATTTCTCCTATTTCTCAAAATGCCTATTATCAATTAGGAAATTCGTATTTAAAAATCGGAAAGAAAAAAGAAGCTTTAACAGCTTTTAAAGCTGCTTCTGAAATGGATTTTGATAAAACCATTCAGGAGAATGCGTATTTAAATTATGCAAAACTAAGTTATGATGTAGGAAATCCTTATACTTCCGCATCTCGCGTATTGAATGAATATTTGAAGACATATCCACATTCTGAATATAAACAAGAAATAAGGGAATTATTAATAAAGTCCTATATTAATTCAGGGAATTTTGCAGAAGCCTCTCAATTATTGGATCAAATACCCGATAAATCTCCTCAGTTACTTATTAAAGAACAAGAGGTTTCTTATGCCTATGGAGTTCAGTTATATAATCAGGGAGAAATAGAAGCAGCTTCCCATCAATTTGAAAAAGCAAAAAAACTTAAAAATAATTCACAATATTATCTTCGTTCTCTTTACTGGAATGCAGATTGTCAATATCTATTAGGAAATTATCAGGTAGCAATAGAGAATCTGAATTCTTTACAGAAGTCGGGAGGCAATATTCCCGAGTCACAACAAATACCTTATCAAAAAGGATATGCATATTTAAAATTGAAAAAATTTACAGAAGCCGGACAGTCTTTTGAAGAATATCTAAAAAATCCTAAATCAAGGTATAAATCAGATGCGGAATTGCGTTTAGCCGATGCCTATTTAGGAAGTAATAATTTAGATCGTGCTGTGGATTTTTATAATAAAGTAGCTTCCTTACAAGATCAGGATGGAGAATATTCGCAATATCAAAAAGCTTTAGTTTATGGTCTTAAAAATGATCAAAAAAATAAAATTATAGAATTAGAAAAATTTGTAAAAAAATATCCCCAAAGCGAAAATATTGTAAATGCTTACTTTGAATTAGGATTAGCTTATGCCGAAACGGAAAATTACACTAAGTCTGATTTGAATTTTCAGAAAGTAATAGATACATCTAAAAATAATGATATGGTTGCAAGATCATATCTTAGTAAAGCAGATAATTCTTACAGTCAAAAAGAATATCAGCGAGCGATCAATGAGTATGGGTACATAGCTGACCAATACCCTCAAACCGACTATGCTTTACAGGCAGTGAATGGAGCCAAATCTGCTTTTATAGAAGGCGGGAGAGTTAAAGAATATGAAATATGGGCCAAAAAGAAAGGATATAGCATTAATAGTTCAGATGCAGAGGAATTAGCGTTTTTAGCTGCAGAAAAAGATTATTTAGAAAAAAAATATACATCAGCAGCACAGGAATTTAAATTGTTTTTGAGTAACTATGCTCACACAAACAGACAAACAACAACAAAGTATTATTTAGGAGATAGTTATTTCCAGCTTAAACAATATGATCAGGCGATAGAAGTTTTAAAACCTGTAGCCAGTTCACCCAACGAATATCAAGAAGATGCCTTATATCGTTTATCGAAAATTTACTTAAAACAAGAAAAAGAAAATGATGCACGTTTGGCTTTAGAAGCTTTATATAAAATAACTTCCAACGAAGGATATAAATCTTTTGTAGAATTAGAGCTAATGTATATCTATTCTGAGGAAAAAGAGTATTCCAAAGCAAATGATATGGCCATAAAGGTTCTTGCAAATTCAAAAAATCCCGAAAACGTAAAAGAGCAAGCATCTTTAATAAAAGCTCGGGGATTATATTTTTCTGGCAAATTAAAAGAAGCCAGAAATATGTTTGCAAATTTGGAAAAGTCAACCCACAACTCCGTAAAAGCTGAAGCACTTTATTATAATGCTCTCTTTAAAAGTAAAGATAAAAAATATGATGCAAGTAATACCGTAATATATACTTTGACCTCCCAATATTCTGACCAACAGTACTGGGGAGCCAAAGCCTTACTTATTATGAGTGATAATTATTATAATTTAAAAGATAATTATCAGGCAAGCTATATCTTAGAACAGATAATAGCTAATTATAAAGAATATCCTGATTTGGTTTCAGAAGCACAAAATTCATTAAGTAAAATAAAAAAATAAATGAATTTAATATAGATTTTAATCCTATGAACACTCAAAATAAAATATATTTTTTAACTTTTCTTTTAATTATTTCTACACAAGGATATGCTCAATTACATGAAGAAGTACTAAATGTTGGGAAAAAGAAAAATCCTGAAGTCAATGTGAAAAATATTCAGAAAATAAAAAATAATCCGGAAAGATACCCTCCTATTTCAGAACAACCATCTTTAGATAAAAAAGAGGATACCTTAACTTATTCTATTATTAATATTCCTGCAGTTTCAGATTTTCAAACCACTCAACTTCCTCCACAGCCTTTGAACTCAGATTTTAATGAATCCTATAAAGATAATTATTTAAAAATGGGTTATGGAAACCGAAATACACTATTAGCAGATGCCTATTATAATTATCCTATAGAAAATAATAGAGTGGGAATTAAGTTTTCTGCACTCTCCACAGACGGACCTAAAAATCAATATGATTGGAAAACAGCTTCTTCCCATATTAACACAGAAGCATTTTATTTATTAAAATTAAAAACAGGGAAGTTACATTTAGCAGGAAATTATACTTATAACGGATCTAATTATTATGGAATTAATGCTCCGGAAATATTTGCTACACCAGGAATGAAACTTAAACAAAATACAAATCAATTGTCTTTTAAATCAGATTATGATTTGTATTCTAATAATTATTTGGACAAGGCTTCCTTACAGGCAGGATATTGGTGGGATAAGTTTGATTCTAAGGAATCCTTTGTTGATATAAAAGCTCAATTAGCAAAAAGTAATGAAAATGCTTCTTTGTTAATTGGTGGATTAAATTTTGCAGTCGAAGCAGATGTTTTATTTAATTACACAGATACTCAATTTGGATTAGCCACAAAAAATAAATACTCATACATTACAGCAGGATTTTCTCCGGTTTTAAAAATATCAAGTCAGGGGTCTTACTTCCAAATTGGAGCTAATATGATTTATAATGGAGAACTAAAAAATAATAATAGCAAATTCTTTTTTCACCCCAAAGCAGAATTTTTATTTCATGCAGCAAAAGAAATTAGTGTATTTGCCGGTTTAAATGGTGGATTAAAACTTCATAATATGGCAGAGTTATCAGTGGAAAATCCTTATTTATTATCAAATCAGGTTTTAAAGCCAACTAATACTTTATATAAAATTTATGCAGGAATGAAAGGCGATGTAGGCGAAGGTTTTAAATATGAAGCAGAAGCTTCTTTCACCAAAGTTGAAGATTTTTGGGTTTATATGAAAAATTCAGTTGATTTAGTACAATCTTCGGAGTCTCTTACTTCTTATAACCGATCAAATACTTTTAATGTAGCATATGATGACGGTAATATTTTTACTATAAAAGGTTCCTTACAATATTTTTATAATGGAGATCTTAATTTAGGCATAGAAGGGGAATATAATCATTATGATTTAGATAAACTAAAAGAAGCTTATCATTTACCAAATTTTAAAATAGGTTTAGACGGAAACTATAAAGCAATAGATGATAAACTTAGATTAAGTGCTAAACTATTTTTTACAGGAGAAAGAAAAAGTAATTATTTATATTATGATCCGCAAACACTATCAGTTAATGAAGGAATTGCAAAATTAGATAGCTATTTTGATTTAAATCTTTCAGCATCTTATCAATTATTAAATAATCTCTCCCTATATGTAAACGGGAACAACTTATTTGGTAAACACTATGAAAGATTTCAAGGATATAAAGTTTTAGGAACTCAGATTTTGGGTGGCTTTATATTTAAGTTTTAGATATTTCCTATTATTTCCCTAATTAAACAATTTCAGAAATCATCTCAATTAATATTTTAATAAAAAAAATAAAAAAGTAAAAAAAGACTATTGATATTCAATAGTCTTTTTTAGTAAAATGTTTTTATTTAAAAGGTAAATTTAAGAAAGTAATTTTTTAACATTTTCAGATATAACTTTACCCTCTGCCTTACCTTGTAATTTTTTAGTAGCAATTCCCATTACTTTTCCGAGGTCTTTAATGTCTTTAGCTCCAGTTTCTTCTATAATTTTTTTAAGTTCAGATATTAATTCATCAGTGGTAAGTTGTTGTGGGAGGAATTGTTCTATAACTTTTGATTGGGCTAATTCATTTTGAGCAAGTTCTTCCCGGTTGTTAGCTTTAAATTGTTCATAGGCTTCCTTTCTTTGTTTAACAAGCCTCTGTAATAAAGCTATTTCTTGCTCTTCAGCTATTTGATCAGTTTTACCATCTGTTTTAAGTAATAGTAATTGTGATTTTATAGCCCTGAGAGATTCCAAAGCTACTTTATCTTTATTTTTCATGGCAACCTTTATGGCGTCCATTATTTTATTTTCTAAGTTCATATTTATTTTTTGTTTTTCCTAATCTACATTATCATGAAAAAAATTATTGGGACGAATTTGAATTTCGTTTGATTTTTTATTGAAATATACATTAGATTCATTATCTGCATTTTTTTTCTCATCCAAATCTACCCCTTGTCTTAAATAAGCAGGTATTTTTTCTACTTCGTCTACATTTTGTTTAGAGAGGTTCTGGAATTTACTATTCAATTTTTTAAGTCTTTCCCGTCTTTCTTTTATTTTCTTTTCCATTAAATCATTCAATGCTTCTATATTCTCTTCATTTATTTCAGAAGTAGTAATATTAATATCCTGAGGGGTTGTATTTTTTTCATATTTAAAAATATCTTCTTCTGAGGAAACGGAATTTTTTTCTGTAGAAGAGTTTTCATCTGTAACCGTTACTTTTTGAGTAAAATTATCTATTTCATCTAAATTAAAAATAGAAGTTTGGTTTACTGCAATTTCTTTTTCTGATTTTATTTCTTCTTGTAAAGAATCTTCCTTAGAAACAAATGATTTTGCGTGATTTTCTGTTTCTTGATTAATTCTATCTTTTTTAATTAAAGTAATTTCTTCATCCAATTCTATTTTAGATGTGTTTTGTTCTGGTTTATTGGATATTCCATAAGATATAATTTCTTCTTCCTCTTCTAAAGTTATTATTTTTTGAGGAGCTATGGGTTGGGAATGAAATTCTTTTTTATCTTCCGTTTCGGGTTGTAAGGTAAAAGAAGTTATTTGTGGTTCTTCTTTATCTTCTTCCCTAGTAATAGTAGATGCAGTTTTTCCTCCTATATTCATTATATTAGGAAAAACAGGTTCATCACTTAAGGTATGGATAATTTTTTCTTTCTCTTTACCACTATTTCTTTCATCGTCTATAGGGAATCCTGTGGCAATGACCGTTACACTTATATTTTCCCCTAAATTTTCATCTTCTCCAATTCCCATAATAATATTAGTATTATTACCAGATTCGGATTGAATATGATCATTGATTATACCTATTTCATCCACTGTAATTTCATCATCACCGGAAACAATTAATAAGAGTACGTTTTTAGCTCCGGAAATTTTATTATCATTAAGCAATGGAGAATCTAAAGCAGCCATAATAGCATCTTGAGCTTTGTTAGGTCCTGAAGCTATGGAAGAGCCCATTATGGCTGTTCCACTATCAGCAAGAACTGTTCGTGCATCTCTTAGGTCAATGTTAATGGAATAATTTTTTGTAATTACTTCTGCTATTCCTTTAGCAGCAGTACTTAGCACTTCATTAGATTTTGAAAATCCAGATTTGTATCCTAAATTTCCATATAGTTCCCTTAATTTATCATTTTTTACAACGATCAGAGAATCAACATTTCTTCGAATTTTTTCTAATCCTTTTTCAGCTTGTTCTAGGCGAGATTTACCTTCAAAAGAAAAAGGAATAGTTACAATACCTACGGTTAATATACCCATTTCTTTCGCTATTCCGGCTATTATTGGAGCAGCTCCTGTACCAGTTCCACCTCCCATTCCGGCAGTTATAAATACCATTTTGGTATCTTCTCCTAAAGCACTTTTTATATCGTCTATACTTTCAAGGGCGGCTTGTTCTCCTATTTCCGGATTTGCCCCTGCTCCTAATCCCTCTGTAATCGTGGTTCCTAGTTGTATTTTGTTAGGGATTGGATTATTTACTAAGGCTTGAGCATCCGTATTACAAATAATAAAATCAACTCCGGTAATTCCTTGATCATACATATAGCCCACAGCATTATTACCTCCTCCACCTACGCCAATGACTTTTATGGCAGAGGGTCTGTTTTTAGGTAATTCAAAAAATAATTTATTGTTAGTATTATCCATCGTTTTTAGATTTTATTCAGTATCGTTAATGTATTTTATAAATTTTTCTTGAAAGGTTGAAAAAATTGACTTTTTCTTTTCTTTATTAGGTTTTGATGCAACCTTTTCTTCTTTTTTTATCTTTGTCACTTTTTTGTTAGATTCTTGAATTACAGATTGTTGAGGGGTTTCTTCATTAGTAGGAATGATTTTTTCCTTTTTTTCAGGTTCTATTTGGAGATTGTCGAGACCGGTCATTAATAGTCCAATTGCAGTAGCATATTCAGGACTTGCCAATTCTCCAGGCTGACCACTAGCTAGGTGTTCATTGCAATACCCAATGCGTACATCCATACCTGTAGTATATTCTGTAAGTTGTCTAAGATGTTTTAATTTTGCTCCACCACCGGTCATTACAATTCCGGCAATAAGTTTCTTTTTTTGTTCTTCACAACCATAGTTTCGTAATTCTAGATACGCTAATGAAATAATTTCTTCAATTCTGGCATGAATAATTTGAGAAAGCTTTTTTACTGTAATTTCTTTAGGATCTCTGCCATGTAATCCGGGAATGCTTATAACCTCAATTTCTTTGTTTTCAGAAGGCCATGCAGAGCCATATTTTACTTTTAGAATTTCTGCCTGTCTTTCAATAATAGAACATCCGGTTTTAATGTCATCTGTAATTACGTTTCCTCCAAATGGAATTACAGCAGTATGGCGAATGATGTTGTCTTTAAATATTGCTATATCTGTAGTACCCCCTCCTATATCAATAAGGGCTACACCAGCTTCTTTTTCTTCTTGGCTCAGAACGGCATCAGAAGAAGCAAGGGGCTCTAAGGTAATTCCAATTAAGTTAAGACCAGCTTCTTTTACACACCTTGCAATATTTCTAATAAGAGATATTTGACCTACCACCACATGGAAGTTTGCTTCCAGTCTACTTCCATGAAATCCTCTGGGTTCAATAATTTCTGTTTGTGAGTCTACTTTATATTCTTGAGGAAGAACATGAATAATCTCTTCACCAGGAAGCATAACCAGTTTATGTACTTGCTCTTTTAAACGCTCTAAATCGGTATCATCAATGACATCTTCAAAATTAGGGCGAGAAATATAATCACTATGTTGTAGGCTACGTATATGTTGTCCGGCAATTCCTACCGTAACATCTTTTATTTTATAATTGGCTGCTTTTTCAGCTTCAGCAACAGCTTTTTTTATAGAGTCTATGGTTTGGGTTATATTATTTACCACACCTCGGTGAACGCCTAAACTTTTCGCTCTCCCCATACCCAATATCTCCAATTTCCCGTGTTCATTTCGTTGACCAACAATAGCTACAATTTTAGTTGTACCTATATCGAGACCTACTGCGATTTTATTATTGTTCATAATTATCTTTTTGTTGCAACTATTTGATTTTCATATTTTAAACTTATTTTTTTATAAGCATCAAAACCTATGAAATCTAAATATTGTTTATAAAATTCTTTAAGATTGGTAAGTTTCTGACGATTATTTTCAATTTCTCCATATTCAATATAGGTACCTTCTATATTGAGAAGGAAGTTATAAGAATTTCCTTTATCTTTTTCTATGCCTATAATGTGATTTTTTAACAAATTATCAACAGAAATTAATTCACATAATTTTGCTATATCTTTGTATTCATTTTTATGTATATCTCCTCCAACTAACATACAGGGGAAAGAAAAATCTAAAGACAAAGGAAATTTATTTCCTTTGTTGTCCAGATAAAATTCTTCTTTTGGAGTTTTTATTCTTGCTATGGGAATTCTTTGTGATATAGTTACATTTATTTCGCCATTTAAATTTATATAGACGTTGCTTTTAGATATAAAAGGGTTGGAATGTAATATTTCTTCTGTTTTTATAATATTTATATCCTCTATTTTTTCTGCTTTTATTCCATTTTTAGAGGATTGATTTATTACATTAATTACTTTTTTATCTGTAATAAAATGAATTTTATCTGAATTTTCTATATATATATCCATTTTATCAATAGGTCTGTTATTATGCCTTTTAATGGCAAAATTCATTAAAAAACCTAATAAAAAAATTAATAATGATATTTTTAAAAATCTATACTTCAGCTTCATGTAACCACTCTATTAAAGGTTCGTATAATGTATCTATATTTCCAGCACCTACAGTTAGTAGAATGTCAAATTTTTTTGATTTTATCAATTTCAATGCTTTATCCAGTGAAGTAACATTCTTGTTAGGATTAGGTATTTTTTGAGCTAACCATTCGGAAGTGATACCCTCTATTTGTAATTCACGAGCTGGATAGATATCCAATAAAATCAGTTCATCGGTTTTGTTTAAACTCCGGGCAAAATCCTCTGCAAAATCCCGAGTTCTTGTATATAAATGTGGTTGAAACACAGTTAATAATTTCTTTTCAGGATAAAGATCTCTTACAGCATTAATAGCAGCGTTGAGTTCAGTAGGATGATGTGCATAATCATCTATATATACTTTTCCATTTGTAAAAGAATGCTTAGTAAATCTTCTTTTTACACCATTAAAAGAAGCAAGAGCCCGACGTAAAATCTCTGGATCAATTCCTATTTTCAGTCCTATACTTAATGCTGCTACTGCATTTTCTACATTATGTTTTCCTGGTAGATGCAAGGTTAAATGTTTTATAGATATTTCTGGTGTAATCAGATCAAATTCGACTGTATCTTTTACGACTTGTATATTTTTTGCATAATAATCTGCTTTTTCATAAGCGGAATATGTATAATGTTTGGCTTTTATCGTTATTCCTTTCTTTACCAATAGAAATCCTGTTTCAGGTACTAAATTTGCAAATTCATTAAAGGAATTTAATACATGTTTAGTGTCTCCGTAAATATCTAAATGGTCAGCATCTGTAGAGGTAATTACAGCCATGTCCGGATATAAAGATAAGAAAGAACGGTCGAATTCATCTGCTTCAACTACTGATATTTGATTTCCATTATAGATAAAATTAGTATTATAATTTACGGAAATTCCACCTAAGAAAGCAGTTGCCGGTAAATTTGCATATTTGCATAAATATCCAAGTAGTGTGCTTGTGGTAGTTTTTCCATGAGTTCCAGCAATTGCAAGACATTGTGTGGTTTGGGTAATTAATCCTAAAACCTTTGATCTTTTTAAAAGCTGATATCCTGATTTTTGAAAATATTTTTTTATATTGGAGTCTTTAGGTATAGCCGGCGTATAAATTACTAAAGTATTATCAGGATTTAGATTTGTTGGAATCTCAGATATTTCATCTTTATAGGTAATTACTATTTTTTCTTCAGTTAATTTTTGGGTAAGTTGAGTAGAGGTTTTGTCGTAACCATATATTTGAGCTCCTGAAAATTTAAAATAACGGGCTAGGGCACTCATACCGATTCCACCGATTCCTATAAAATAATAATATGTATAAGAATGAATATCTTTCATTTATTACTTAATTTAATTTTAGTTTTTTTATAATATGATTTACTATATCCTGTGTAGCATTAGGTTTTGCTAATTTTATAATGTTTTCTTTCAATGTTTTACGTAATTCTTCGTCCTGAATCAGTTTTGAGAGTTCAGGAAGTAACTTGCTGGAAACCTCAGTATCTTTTACCATTAAAGCAGACTTGTTATTTACCAATTGCTGTGCATTTTTGGTTTGATGATCCTCAGCAGCATAAGGAAATGGAATGAGCACAGTAGGTTTACCTGCTACACATAGTTCCGATATAGCTATTGCTCCGGCCCTTGATATAATAATATCTGAAGCTGTATAAGCTGTAGCCATGTCTTTTATAAATTCTGAAATGTATATGTCAGGATTTTTACTAATATCGTTATTTATAAGCTCTTGATAATCTAATTTTCCTGTTTGCCAAATTAATTGAATGTTTTGTGAATTTATAATGTTTTGAGCGTTTTGTGTCCAAAAATTGTTTATAGTTCGAGAGCCTAAAGATCCTCCGACGGAAAGAATGATAAGTTTTGAGGGATCTAATCCTAATTCTTTTTTTGCCTCTTCTTGAGAAATGATTTTTTCAAATAATGATTTCCTTACAGGATTTCCGGTATTATAAATTTTTTCTTTAGGGAAAAATTTTTCCATTCCTTCATAAGCAACATAAATTTCTTCGGCTTTATGACAAAGTTTTTTGTTTGTAATTCCGGGAAATGAATTTTGTTCTTGTATAAAGGTTGGTATGCCCATTTTAGAAGCTGCATAGAGAGCTGGCCCAGAGGCAAATCCACCAGTGCCTATAACTGCATCAGGCCTAAATTGTGAAATTAATTTTTTGGATTTTTTTAAACTGGAAATTAATTTAAATGGAAATTTCAGATTGGATAAGATGGATGATCTTGAAATTCCTGATATCCAAAGACCTTCAATTTTATAACCAGATTGAGGAACTTTTTCCATTTCCATTTTATCTTTTGCACCGATAAATAAAAATTCAGCATTAGGAAAACGAGATTTTAATTCATCTGCAATAGCTATAGCCGGAAAAATGTGACCCCCTGTGCCACCACCACTAATTATAAATTTAGGCGATTTCATAATTTGTTTTATCTTTTATATTGTTTTCATTATGAGGTAAATCTTTGGGTTTTATATCTCTGCTTACACTAATGATGATTCCTAATGCCATATAAGTTACCCACATAGAAGTACCTCCATAGCTAAGTATCGGTAATGGTTGACCTGTTACCGGAATTAGGTTTACAGCTACAGCCATATTGGAAAATGCCTGAAATATTATCGGTAATCCTACTCCTACTACTAAAAGAGTACCAAATACACTTTCTATTCTTGTGGCTATAACTATAATTCTCCACAATATGAGTAGATATAAGAAAAAACAAATAGCTACTCCTGCATATCCGTATTCTTCTACAATTATTGCAAATATAAAGTCAGAGGAAGATTGAGGTAAAGATTGTTTAAAGGCACTTTTACCGGGACCTCTCGGAATAATTCCTCCTTGTATGATGGCTGCTTTAGCTTGCTGTACCTGATAGCTTTCATTTTTATCATTTCCAAAAAAATTTTCTATCCTGCTTTTCCAGGTATATACACGGTTGCTAGGGAATAATTCAGGATATTTAAGGATTATTGTAATAAAGATTGCAACTATTAAAATTCCCGTACCAACTATACCTAAAATTATTTTTATGGGATATCCGCCAATAAATAATAAAGCTAAAACCATTAAAAATATTATAATTGCCGTAGAACCGTTTGCAGGAAAAATAAGTCCGACGACAAGAAAAATTGGTAATAAAACGGGTAAAAAACTATTATTGAGTGTTATAATTTTATTTTTGTTTCTGTCTAAATAACGGGCAACATAGATCATTAAGATTAAAGAAGCAAATACTGAGGTCTGGAATGCAAAGGGAACACCAGGTAATTTTAGCCATCTTGCAGCATTTGCTCCATCTATATTTTGACCTTGTATAAGGGTAAGAATTAAAAGAAATATAACCAATGGGAGTAAAAGTTTTGAGAATCCACCAATATATTTATAATCTATTTTTTGAAATATAAATACAATGCCTAATCCTATGATAATAAAACCGGCATGTTTAGCGAAATGACCTAATACAGACCCTTGTCCCACTACATACTGCAGGTTGGAGCTTGCAGAATATACTGGTAGGAAAGAGGCTAATGAAATTAGGAATATAGAGGCCCAAAGTGTAGCATCTCCTTTAAAGTATTCTTTTAATTTTCGCATTTACCGTTATGTAATTTATAATTTTCTTACTTCTTCTTTAAATTGTATTCCACGATCTTCATAATTTTTAAATAGATCAAAGCTTGCGCATGCAGGAGATAGAAGTACAGTATCTCCTTTTTTTCCATAAAGGTATGACGCATTTACAGCATCTTTCATAGAATGGGTCTCTGCAATGTTAGGGATTATATCTTGAAAAGTGTTTATAATTTTTTCATTGTCCAAGCCTAAACATACAATGGCTTTTACTTTTTGTTTTACAAAAGGTATTAATTCCGAGTAATCATTGCCTTTGTCTGTTCCTCCTACAATCCAAATTACTGGTGACTTCATACTCTCTAAAGCATAGTAAACTGAATTTACATTTGTCGCTTTACTGTCATTTATAAAATTGATTCCATTTATTTTTAAGACGAATTCTAAACGATGTTCTACAGCTTCAAAATCTGCAAGGCTTTGTTTAATAAATTCATTTTTTATTTTAGATATTTTTCCTGCAATTCCAGCAGCCATTGAATTGGCTACATTATGTTTCCCTATTAAAGCTAAATCTTCAATTTTCATTTTTAAAGCGTCTTCTGTGTTTGTTGTTATGTATATGTTTTTTTGGTCACTATAGGCACCTTTTTCTACTTTTTCTTTAAGGGAAAAGGGTAATAAGTGTGCTTTTGTATGGTTGTTTTGTAACCATTTTTGAGTTATTTCATCGTCTAAGTTGTATATAAAGTAATCCTTTTCATCCTGATTCTTTGTGATTTTGAATTTTGAATTTATATAATTTTGATAATTATAATCATATTGATCCAAATGATCAGGGCTTAAATTAAGAACCATCGCGATATGAGGTTTAAAATTCTGTATGTTGTCTAGTTGAAAACTACTTATTTCGAGTATGTAATATTCATAATTTTCTTCTGCAACCTGCCAGGCAAAACTTTTTCCTATATTCCCAGCCAGTCCTACATTAAATCCTGCTTTTTTAAAAATTTCATAAGTAAGTGAAGTTGTAGTGGTTTTTCCATTAGACCCTGTAATTGCTATTAAAATAGATGAAGTATATCGTGAAGCAAATTCTATTTCTGAGGATATAGTTATTCCTTTTTCCTGAATTTTTTTTATGATTGGAGCTTTTTTGGGAATTCCAGGACTTTTGATTATCCAATCTGCATTCAAGATTTTTTCATCCGTATGTTGTTGCTCTTCAAAAAGAATTTTTTTATCGAGTAATATATCTTTATATTCTTTTTTTATGATTCCTTTGTCTGAAAGAAAGACATCAAAATTTTGTTTTTTTCCTAATATGGCAGCTCCTATTCCACTCTCTCCGCCTCCTAATATGACTAATCTTTTCATGTGCTTATCTTATTTTAAGGGTGATTATACAAAATAGGGCTAACATAATTCCAATAATCCAGAAACGTGTTACAATTTTGCTTTCATGATAACCTAATTTTTGAAAA
This sequence comes from Apibacter adventoris, assembly GCF_002964975.1. GTDB lineage: Bacteria > Bacteroidota > Bacteroidia > Flavobacteriales > Weeksellaceae > Apibacter > Apibacter adventoris. The sequence continues at coordinate 105,555 of NZ_PSZM01000046.1, forward strand.
TGATGGTGTAGGGGAGACATTAAGAATATTCTTCGTCCTTCTCCGTATTTTTTCTTTGTATATTTAAAGTAAGAAACTTGTACAATTACAGAAAGGTTCTCAACTAAGAATATACCACAAAGAACCGGAATTAATAGTTCTTTTCTTAAAACAATTGCAAGTACGGCTATAACACCTCCTATAGTCAAACTTCCTGTATCTCCCATAAATACTTGTGCAGGATATGTATTATACCATAAAAAACCTATTAAAGCTCCGGCAAAGGCTGCTGAGAATATAACTATTTCTCCGGAATTAGGTATGTACATTAAATTCAGATAATCTGCCATCATAATATTTCCCGATACGTAAGCAAAAAGAGCCAGGGTGGCCACTATAATTACAGAACTTCCAGCTGCAAGACCATCTATGCCGTCTGTGAGATTTGCACCGTTTGATACAGCTGTAACTATGGTAATTACGATAGGAATTAAGACAATCCATACTAAGTCTTGAGATTTTTTTTCATCTACCCCGAACCATTCAAGTATTTTGCCATAATCAAATTGGTTGTTTTTGAAGAAAGGAATAGTAGTTTTAAAAGATTTTTCATTGGGATAAAAATCTTTGCTATATTCTATATTATGAATTCCTTCTATTTTTTCTTTGATGACAATATCTTTATTCAGATATAGGGTAACTCCAACAAATATTCCTAGTCCTATTTGCCCTAATACTTTAAATTTACCTTTTAATCCATCTTTATTGTTTTTGTGTATTTTTAAATAATCATCTAAAAAACCTATTATACCCATCCAAAGGGTGGATATTATTAGTATAATTATATATATATTATCTAACTTGCAGAATAGAAAGATGGGAACTAATGTTGCTAAAATGATGATAACCCCTCCCATGGTTGGGGTGCCTTCTTTTTCCTTTTGTCCGGAAAGTCCCAATTCTCTTACAGTTTCTCCGAGTTGTTTTTTCCTCAAAATATTTATTATCATTTTTCCTATAATGAGAGAAATGAATAATGAGGTGAATATAGCGGCTAATGCTCTAAAAGTTATATATTTATATAGTCCACTTCCAGGTATGTAAAAATGTTCATTTAAATATTCAAATAAGTAATACAGCATATTAATTTATATTTTTTAATAATTCTTGGGCTATAGTCATATCATCAAATGGAAATTTTTCACCATTAATTTCCTGATAGTTTTCATGTCCTTTTCCTGCGATTAGGATTATATCTTTGGTTTTAGCTATTTTAATAGCGGTTTTAATTGCTTGTTTTCTGTCAGTTATTGAAATATATTTATTAGTATTTTGAGCTTGTACTCCTGCTTCTATTTCTTTAATTATTTCATCTGGAACTTCATCTCTAGGGTTGTCAGAAGTAATGATAGTAAAATCAGACAGTTGGGTAGCAATATTTCCCATTTCAGGTCTTTTACTTTTGTCTCTATGGCCACCACATCCAAATATTGTAATAAGTTGCTCGTTACGTGTTCTGGTTTGATTGATTGCTTCTATAATATTTTTTAAGGCATCTGGTGTATGGGCATAATCAACAATTATATAAATATTTTGCTTTGAAATATAAGTTTCAAATCTTCCTTTTACTCTTTGGAGTTTGCTTATTGCTGTAAGTGCTTCTATTGAAGAAAAGCCTAATTCTATAGCAATAGTATATGCTAATAGTTCATTATAAGCATTAAATTTCCCGGATAAAGATGTCCAAAACTCATTTCCGTTAAATTGTAAAAGCATTCCATCTAATCTGTTTTCAATTATTTTTCCTTTGAAATCAGAATTAGATTTTAATGAGTAGGTAATTTTTTTTGCTTTTGTGTTTTGTAACATTACCCATCCATTTTTATCATCTATATTTGTAATTGCTATTGCATTTTTTGGCAATTCATCAAAAAACTTTTTTTTAGCAGCTATATAATTTGCAAAGGTTTTATGGTAATCTAAATGGTCATGTGTAATGTTGGTAAAAGCTCCTATTTTAAAATTTAGTCCAGCAAGTCTGTTTTGGTGAATTCCATGAGAACTTACTTCCATAAATGCGTATTTACAATTATTTTCTACAGCTAAGGCTAATATTTTATTAATAGTAATAGGGTCTGGAGTGGTATGATTACTGTTTAATGTTTGGTTCGCAATTTTGTTTTCTATGGTTGAGAGTAATGCACATTTAAAACCCAATTGTGTAAAAAGATTGTATAATAGGGTAGTAGTTGTGGTTTTTCCATTGGTGCCCGTTATTCCAATTAATTCTATTTTTTCAGATGGATTTTCATAAAAATTTGAAGCAGTAATACCTAGTGCTATAGAAGTATTTGAAACTTTTATATACGTAATGTTTTCTTTAATTTCTGAAGGAATATCTTCACAAATTATTACAGTTGCTCCATTTTCTATAGCTGTAGATATATACTTATGTCCATCTAAATCATAGCCTTTAATAGCAAAAAAGATATCTTTGTGCTCTATTTTTCGTGAATCAAAAGAAATGTTATTAACTGAGGTTTTTACATTCCCGATCACTTTTTCAATAGCTACTTTATATAATAAATCTGAAAGTATTTTCATGCTCTGAGTTTTAAATATATTGTCATACCTTTTTTTATAGGATGCCCGATAATTGATTGTTGTATCACTTTTCCTTCTCCTGTATATACTACTTTGAGCCCTAGATTTTCCAGAGCAGGGATTGCATCTCTTCCATAATAACCTACTACATTAGGAACAAAATGAGTTGATGTGTCAAAATTGGGTTTTAGACTTGAAGTAATTAATTTTTTTATATTATATGATTCTTTATTTTCTTCTTCTTTAGGTAAGTTTAGTGGCTTTTTGAGGTAAACTTTTCCAGCAATTTCTTTGAAAACAGGAGCGGCTACTTGAGATCCATAATAACCATTTCGGGGTTTGTTTATTACTACAATACATGAATACTCCGGATTATTTACAGGGAAAAATCCACAAAAAGAAGCTTGATATAATCTACCTTTACCTTTATTCCAATATTCTACCTGTGCAGTGCCCGTTTTTCCTGCCATAGATAAATTAGGTGTATAAATACTTCGGGAAGTACCCATTTCAACTGCATAGGCAAGCATTTGTTTTAAGTTAGTGATAGCTTTATCTGAAGCCATTTTTTTGTTTAAAACAATAGGTGTAAATTTTTGGGTTATGACTCCTTTTCTCTCAATTTTTTCTAATAATTGAGGCTTCATAAGTTTGCCCCCATTAGCTACCCCATTATAAAAAGTTAATATTTGTAGTGGAGTTAATTTTACTCCATAACCAAAAGACATCCATGGTAAAGATATTGGGCTCCAGGTTTTATCATATTTTGGTATGTAAGGAGAGCTTTCTCCAGGAATGTCTATTCCTGTTTTTTTATTAATGCCCCAATTATTTATTTTATTAATAAAATCAGAAGGGTTTTTAGAATAATATTTTTCCACAACTTTGGAAATACCTACATTACTAGACTGAGATAATACCTGAGATAAAGTAATTACTCCATGTCCGTGGTCATCCTTAACAGTGAAATTTCTATAATTCCATGAGCCATTTCCGATATTAACAGTGGTTTCTGGTTCTACATATCCATCATCTAAAAGGGCTAACATTGAAATAGATTTGAAAGTGGAACCAGGTTCTGAGGCTTCCCATACAGCAAAATTTCTCAAGTCATCATAAGTACCGTTTTTAGTTCGTTGTAGATTAGTTAAAGCAACAATTTTCCCTGATTTTACATCCATCACAATTGCACATCCATGATCGGCTTCTGATTTTTCTAATTGATCTTGTAATGCAGAATAGGCTATATCCTGAATTCGCATATCAATTGTAGTATATACATTATCACCGTCTTGGGGTTCAATTTCTATATTTATAGGCTTCCATTGTTTTTGATTAATCCGTTGTTGAATTTCTTTACCGTTTTTTCCTTTTAAATAAGCAGAAAAAGCTCCTTCTAAACCGGATTTACCTCTAGAATCATCAAATCCTAAGGTTCTGCTTCCAAATCCTGAAATAGTTTTTATCCTCTCTGTTCTTCTTTCAACGATAAAACCTCCTTTATTTTGACCTTTATTAAGTATAGGAAATTTTTTAAGCCTTGCAAATTGTTCGTAATCAAGTCCTTTAGCTAAAACCATATACTGATTTTTTTTTGCTCTTTCATGATTTAATTTTTCATAAAAGTATTTACTTGGTTTACCAAACATTCTCTCTAAAGAATCACATAATGATATAATTGAGTCTAGATACAATTCTTTACGAATTGTTTTCATATCCATATATATATCATATTTTGTAATAGTAGTAGCCAATAAAATTCCATCAGAAGCATATAAGTTTCCCCTGGCGGCCGGAACTTCAATATTTCTAAAATTTGTTGTTTGGGCTAAATTTTTATATTTTTCAGTATCATGCGTTTGTATATATATTAAACGTCCAAAGACGGAAACGGCAAATAAGAGAATAAATGCAGAAACCAGATAGGTGCGGGCTAATATATTTTTACGCTCGTTATTCATCTTTTACTTTGGGAACAAGTATTTTATAAGGTTGCTTTTCTAATGCTAAAAGAGAATCTGAAATTACCATGTTTTCTAATTCAGATTCAACTTTTAATTTCATGAGTTTACTGTGTACTAGAGCAAAGCGAGCTTTATATTCTTCTGCTTTTTCTTTTAGTTCTGAAATTTTTACTACTTTTTCATCTACTTTATGTGAAGAAGAAATAGATATAAGTGCAAGAACCACAATAAATAGTATAAATTTCCAACTGGAGAAGGCACCACCTTCTATCAGAAATTTACCTTTGAGTATGTCCGATATATTTCTAGTTTTTGATTTAATTCTTTTTGCCATCTCTTTTTATTGCAATTCTCATTTTTGCACTACGCGCCCTCGGGTTTTCTCTAATCTCATCATCATCTGGTATAATAGGTTTAGAGGAAACTAAATCAAAAGGTTTATTCCAATTTCCATATAAATCTCTTTCTGGTTCACCATTGAAAAGTCCGGTTTTTATAAATTTTTTAACTATTCGGTCTTCCAAAGAATGATAAGCTATAAATACTAAAACCCCTCCAGGTTTTAAGATTTCATAGCTTTGTAAAAGTAAATCTTTCAAAGCTTTTATTTCATCGTTAACTTCTATTCTTAGCGCTTGAAATAATTGTGCAAAAAATTTATTTTGTTTATGTTCTGGAATATTTTTTTTAAATATTTCTTTTAATTGATTTGTAGTGGAAATGATACTTTTTTTTCTTTCAATAATAATTTCTTTCGCTATTTTTCTAGCTTGGGGAAGTTCTCCATACAAATAAAATAATTCTGATAATTGTTCTTCAGAATATTCATTGACAATTTCTTTAGCTGAAAAATACTGTTGTGTATTCATTCTCATATCTAAAGGTCCTTCAAAACGAGTAGAAAAACCTCTTTCTGCCTTATCAAATTGATGAGAAGATACCCCTAAATCAGCCAATACTCCATCTATAGAAGTGATGCTATGAAAACGTAAGGAATTTTTTAAATATCTGAAATTTTGATTTATAAAAGTAAATCTAGGATCATTAATTAAATTATCTTGAGAATCTGCGTCTTGGTCAAAAGCATATAGGCGTCCTTTTGACTCTAATTTTTTTAAAATCAGATTAGAATGTCCACCCCCACCAAAAGTGCAATCCACATATATGCCCTTGGGATTTAAGACTAAATGGTCAATGCTTTGTTGTAATAAAACAGAATTATGGTAGCTCATCTTCAGACATATTACCCATTACATCCTCTGCTAAATTTGCAAAGTCTTCATCATTAACATCTACAGCTTTTTCATAAAGCTCTTTGTCCCAAATTTCTATTATATTTACAGATGCTACAACTACCATGTTTTTATTTAGCTTAGCAAATTGAATCAAGTCTTTACTAATTTGTAATCTTCCGCTATTGTCTATGTCTACATTTTTTAATCCCGCAGTGAATTGTCTTATAAAATCATTATTTTTCTTTACAAAACGATTCAGTGAATTAATTTTTTTCATTATTTGGTTCCACTCACACATGGGGTGTAATTCCAAACAAGGTTGAAAAACGGATCTTTTAAGAACAAAACCATCTTGCAATAAGCTATCTAGTTGTTTTTTAATACCTGAAGGTAACAACATTCTCCCTTTTGCATCCAGGGTACACTCATATGTTCCTATTAAATTCACTTTTAAATTAGTTTTCAAAAGTAAAAAATAATTTCCACTTTTATCCACTTTTTCCCACTTTTGTTAATAAGTTATTGGGGTTTTTAAATATTTTTGTGGTTATGATTATTTCTGTTAAGAAATAGAGAAAATTAATTGTGAAATATTATTTTTATTTAGTAATAATATAATGTATTTTTGCATTTAGATTAGTTTTATGATTTAAGGGGGATGATATTTAATTTTCGTAAGGAAAAAAAGCATATTTACACTGAAGCAGGAGAGGGTAAGCCTATAGTTTTATTACATGGATTAATGGGAGGTTTGAGTAATTTTGAACATCAAATAGAGTTTTTTTCTAATCATGGATATAAAGTTTATTTTTTGGAGTTACCATTGTATTCCTTATCGCCGCTAAAAACCAATATATTAGGTTTGACCGGCCATGTTGCTAGTTTTTTAAAAAGTATTGTTAAAAAACCTGCCATATTGATTGGGAATTCTTTAGGCGGACATTTAGCTTTAATGTTAACACTCAAAAAGCCTGAATGTGTTGATGCATTGGTACTGACAGGAAGTTCTGGTTTATATGAAAGGAGTTTTGGGGATACTTACCCAAAAAGAGGAAGTTATGAATATATTAAGAATAAATCTGAAGAAGTTTTTTATGACCCTAAGGTAGCAACCAAGGAATTAGTGGATCAGGTTTATGAAACGGTATCAGATAGATCTAAAGCGATAAAAACTATTCAGATAGCCAGAAGTGCTATGAAACATAATTTATCATCAGAGTTAAAAAATATTCAAAAGGATACATGTTTAATATGGGGTAAACAAGATAATGTTACACCTCCAGAAGTAGCTGTGGAATTTAATGAATGTATATCAAAATCACAATTGTTTTGGATTGATAAATGTGGACATTCAGCTATGATGGAAAAACCTGATGAATTTAATAAGATTCTTTTAAAATGGCTGAAAGATGTGAATAAGTAGATTTAGTAAGCATAAATTGTGAAATTATGAATATACTTTCAGCAGAATTTATAAAAAGTAGTAAGTATTTAGAAGAATGTCCAGAAGCAAATAAGCCTGAATACGCATTTATTGGAAGATCTAACGTAGGGAAATCTTCTTTAATAAATATGTTAGCTAATAAAAAGGGTTTAGCTAAAACATCTTCTACTCCGGGTAAAACTCAACTTATCAATCATTTTGTAATTAATAATAGTTGGTATTTAACCGATCTTCCCGGATATGGCTATGCAAAAGTATCCAAATCAGAGCGAGCATCTTTTTCAAAAATGATAGAAAAATATGTATTAGGAAGAAGTAACTTGGTAAATCTATTTGTTTTAATAGATTCTCGACATTTACCTATGAAACTAGATGTAGATTTTATAAATTGGCTAGGGCAAAATAGTATACCGTTTAATTTAGTTTTTACAAAAATTGATAAAATTTCTCAGCGAGAATTTTCATATAATTTTAAAAAGTATTCTCAAGAATTAAGGAATACTTGGGAGGAGCTTCCTGAAATGTTTAAAACTTCTTCTGAAAAAAAAATAGGTAAGGAAGAAATATTATCTTTTATAGAAGACACGAATAAATATTTGATTAGGAATAAAATTTTCTTTAACTAATAAACTAGATAATTTTACTTTATTATATATACATAGATTTTTTAATTAATGGAAAAAGATTTTATATTCGGTATACATCCAATAATTGAGGCTATAGATGCCGGAAAAACCATTGATAAAGTATTTATTCAAAATGGCTTGTTAGGAGATAATATTAAAAAATTAAAAATAAAATTATCTCAGGCGGGTATTTACATAAAATATGTACCTATAGAAAAACTAAATCGTTTAACTAAGAAAAATCATCAAGGTGCCTGTGCTTTTCTCTCTCCCGTTCAGTTTTTTAGTATAGAAGATGTAATTCCTCAACTTTTTGAAGAAGGAAAAATGCCTTTTGTACTAATTTTAGATCATCTAACTGATGTTAGAAATTTTGGAGCTATCTGTAGAACGGCAGAAATTACCGGAGTAGATGTTATTGTTATTCCAGAAGAGGGATCTTCACCTATAAATTCTGATTCTGTTAAAACCTCAGCAGGAGCAATTTTTAATTTGAAAATTTGTAAAGAAAAAAATTTATTAAAAGTTCTGGATTATTTAAAATTGAGTGGAATAAAAGTTGTATGTGCTACAGAGAAAACAGATAAACTAATTTATGAAGAAAATCTCATTCCTCCTATAGCAATTATTGTCGGAAACGAAGAAAGAGGTATTTCTAAAGAATTGCTAAAAAATGCAGATGCGAATTTAAAACTTCCTATTTTAGGGAAAATTGAATCATTAAATGTTTCTGTGGCATGTGGTGTTTTTTTATATGAAGTAGTTAGACAAAATTTAAAATTATCTTAATAAATTTATTAATTTTATCGTAATAAAAAAATAAAAAATGAAAAGCTCGCTAATTTTAGGATTTATATTTTTGATAATAGGAGGAATTCTTGGTTATATAAGATATAGTGATTCTACAGAACCTTTTTTAACTTATACTCTCGTTATAGGGATACTTATAGGTGCAGGATTAAGGTTACTTTTTGGGGCTATTATAGGATATAGTAGTAAAGCGCAAAGTGTAAAAAGGCAACAAAGAATTAAAAATAATGATAATATTACAGTTGAAAAAACACCTACGGATGTTTAATTTTTAGAAAACTTAAGGGTATAAATAAATATTGGTATAAGTAATAGCAATAATAAAGGGTGAATTAGTATTCTTCTTATATAATAGGTAGGCATATATCCTAATAAAAAATTGTTGCTTATGGATATTAAATATAATATCGTAAATAGTATAAATACTATAATAAATATAAAGCAGGAAAATTTAGTGATTTTTTTATTTTTGAACCATAAGTAAATTATCATAATGGATATTATACTATTAAGAAAATATCTGAAAATTAAAGAATATAATAATTTTATGGAATCAAAGGGAGGAGAGTTGTAGTGATTAAAATCTGATTGTTTAAAGAAAGATAATAAAGGATCGTAAAATAAAACAGTTTCATATTTTCTTATAAAAATTAATAACAAAAAACATATAACAATTCCAACAATTTTAATTATTTGTCTCATTTTTTTGCAGGTTTTAAAACAAAAAAGTTAATCCAAATAATCCATAATAATATTACTAATCCATATATGATGGCGGGGAATATATAATCATGAAGTTCATTTCTATACATAGGATAAAAGTATGCGGAGTAATTTATAAAAGCAATTCTGATAATATTGGAAATATGCAGTATAATTAGCGTAACCAAGATATAGATTACTGTTTTTTTCCATGTTGAAGCAAACGAAACAATAAATGCAAGATAAAGAATCATTATAGAAAGAGCATTGCATCCTTCATTAACAATGCTAACTAATTTTTTATTAATAAAAAAGAGCATATAATTATCTTGGTTAATATGTAAAGTAGAACTGTTAATTTTTATTATTTTTAATAAATATGAAGATTGTTGTGCTACTATTTTTGTGAAAGGATCACAGGTATGTAATTGAATTTGATAATGATTTAAATATAAATTATATAAGCTTATCAGTATAAAATAAACAGAAAAAAATTTAAGTAGACATATTAAAATCGGTTTATATTCTTTCATAAATTATACTTTATAAAATGATATATAAATATTATAGTAATTTTAAATAACAAATATAATTCTAAGTATTTTATATATAAACAAATTTTAACACCAGATTATATTTTATAATCTGGTGTTTTTTTATATGTTTTTTGATAACTAATTTTTATTTTCTTCTTTTTTTTCGGGTTTCGGAAGTAAAACTTTTCTGGAAAGCTTCATTTTCTTTTTGTCATCCGTACCTAAATATTTTACTTCAATAAAATCACCTAACCTAACAGAATCTTCAACCTTTTCTATTCTTCTCCATTCTAATTCTGAAATATGAACTAGCCCTTCAACACCTTTAGATATTTCAACAAAAGCACCAAAAGGTTTTATTGATACTACTTTAGCTTTGTAGGTAGAACCTACTTCCGGAACAAAAGCAATTTGTTTAATTTTAGCTACGGCATCATCAATCATTGCTTGGTCTACTCCTGAAATTTCTACTTTGCCTATTTCATCGCTTTCTTCAATGGTAATAGTTGTTCCGGTATCTTTTTGAAGTTGTTGAATAATTTTTCCACCAGGGCCAATAACAGCACCAATAAATTCTTTAGGGATTTCTAACGAAATTAATTTAGGCGCATTAGGCTTCAATTGTTTATTAGGCTCAGGTATAGTATCTAATATTTTCCCTAGTATGTGAAGTCTTCCTTCTTTAGCCTGATTAAGAGCCTGCTCCATAACCTCAAATGATAAACCTTTAATTTTAATATCCATTTGACAAGCGGTAATACCATCGGCAGTTCCGGTTACTTTAAAATCCATATCTCCCAAATGATCTTCATCACCTAAAATATCTGATAAAACACTCCATTTTCCTGATTCTTTATCTGTTATTAATCCCATAGCAATTCCAGATACAGGTTTTTTTATTTGTATACCTGCATCCATAAGTGCAAGAGTTCCTGCACATACAGTAGCCATTGAAGAGGAACCATTAGATTCAAGTATGTCTGAAACTACACGGATAGTGTAAGGTGTATCATCAGGGATAACATGTTTTAATGCTCTTTGAGCAAGATTACCATGCCCAATTTCTCTTCGAGAAACTCCTCTTACAGGTCTAACTTCTCCGGTTGAAAATGGAGGAAAATTATAATGTAAGTAAAATTTTTCCTCATGTTGAGAAATAACGTTATCCACCCTATTTGCATCTAAATTAGAACCTAAAGTAACAGTAGTTAATGATTGAGTTTCTCCTCTGGTAAAAATTGCAGATCCATGAGCTCCAGGTAAATAATCTACTTCACACCATATTGGACGAATAGTTTTATTGTCTCTACCATCTAACCTGATGTTTTCATTTAAAATCAATTGTCGTACAGCTTCTTTTTGAATGTCATGAAAATATATAGCCGCTAGAGGTTGCTTTTCTTCCATTTCCTCTTCAGAATATTTTGAAAGAAAATCATCTAATATAGCTTGAAATTTATCACTTCTTTCGTGTTTTTCAGAAGGTGTTTTAGCAATGTCATATACTTTTTGATAAGCAAAATCAGTAATTTCCTTTCTTAGATCCTCATCATGTACTTCATGGCAATATTCTCTTTTTGTTAAAGATTTAGGAACCTTATTAGCTAATCTTTCAATGGCATCTATTTGTTTTTTAATTGCTTCATGAGCGATAGCTATAGCTTCTATCATTTCTTTTTCAGATATTTCACTCATTTCTCCTTCAATCATGACAATTGAATCTTTAGAGGCTCCAACCATTATATCCAATTCAAAACTTTCATTCATTTGTTTTAAGTTTGGATTAATGATAAATTTACCTTGTTGGCGTATAACTCTAACTTCTGAAATTGGTCCATTAAATGGTATATCTGTAACAGCTATGGCTGCAGATGCTGCTAAACCGGCAAGTGAATCAGGTAAAATGGTACCATCATAAGAAATAAGTTGAATCATTAATTGAACTTCTGCATGAAAGTCATCTGGAAATAAAGGCCTTAAAACTCTGTCAACAAGCCTCATAGTTAAAATTTCTTCATCTGTGGGTCTTCCTTCTCTTTTCATAAACCCACCAGGAATACGGCCTCCTGCAGAAAATTTATCCCGATAATCAACAGTTAAAGGTAAAAAATCTACTCCGGGGTTTGCTTCTTTAGCTGATACAACTGTGGCTAACAACATTGTTCCGCCACATTTTACAACAACAGAACCATCCGCTTGTTTTGCTAATTTACCGGTTTCAAGAATAATTTCTCTTCCATCATCTAAGATAATTTTTTCTGTAATTGCTTTTGGAATTTCCATAAAAAATTTAAAATTAAATTAATATTATATTAAATATATAAAGCAATAAAAAAGTTATCTTACATTTATTTATAGTATCATTCTTGTTGATAAACTTTCAGAGAACACTCAAGTCCATTAAAATTATAATGAGATTAATGGATTTCAGTGCTCTATGGTTACATCTAAAAAGATAGACATATAATTTTAAACAAATTCTCTTCTTTATTAGCTTTTTTATTTTTTAAAATAAATAAAGAGGTAATTATAATTACCTCTTTTGCAAGATATTACTTACGAATACCTAATTCAGCGATTATTGCTCGATATCTGTTGATTTCTTTTTTCTTCAGATAATCTAATAATCTTTTTCGTTTACCTACTAAAGCAACCAAAGACCTTTCTGTATTATAATCTTTGTGATTTTTTTTTAAATGTTGAGTTAGATGGTTAATTCTAAAGGTAAATAAAGCTATTTGCCCTTCTGCACTTCCGGTATTCTTTTCATCTTTACCGTGTTTTGCGAAAATTTCTTTTTTTACTTCTGATGTTAGATACATTCCAATATTATTTTAATGATTTTTATGTATAGAACTGCAAATATATGATTTTTTTATAAATAACTGGAAATTAAGGAAAAATAAAAGGTGTTATCTGCCAAGATAGCACCTTTTATTTTTCTTTGATTAATTTTAGTTTGCTGAAGGAGTAAAAACTAAAACTGTTTTTCCATTTTGAACAAATTGTAAATTGTTATTTTTTAATACTAAAGTGCTTTTTTTACTTATTAACTCTATATATTTATTTTCTTGATTTACTTCAGGACAAGACATAAAAGTAGACATCATAGGAGTAGGAGTAAATATATTTCCAATAAGAGAAAATCCTCCATTATATTGGTTACAACCACTGTTGCCATTTACTTTATGGGAATTGAAATCAAAGGTAATACTTGGTATTTCTCCTTTAAATGCATTATTAGCTGTAATTCCGTCAATAGAACTAAGAGTCCATGTTCCTTTTAATTTATTCGCTATTTCTTTACTTTGACTTTTAGATGAATTATTATTTTTTGTTGAGTTACAACTTTGCATTGCAAATGATAAGGCTAAAATTAATAAAGCACTTGAAATTATTTTTTTCATGTTTAAATATATAAATTGATTAAATTGTTAAATATGTTAATATTGTTTTTATTTTGGTATAAATTCTAATACTACTTTCCCGTTTTGAACAAATTGAAGTGTATAGTTATTAAATATTAAGGTACTTTTTTTAGCTAATAAATCCAATAATTTAGATTCTTGATTTTTAGAAGGACATATCATTCGAGTTGTTATTAAAGGAGTAGGAGCATATAAATTACCTAATAAAGCAAATCCACCATTAAATTGGTTACAACCACCATTTCCTGATACGGTATGATTAGTAAAATCAAACATCAATGAGGGTATATCTTCCTTAAAAGCATCAGAAACATTTGTTTGCTCTATAGATTTTAATACCCAAGTTTTATTTAATTTAGATTCTAAGTCTTTATTTTCTATTTTATCTGTAATGGTATTAGTTGTATTACAGCTTTTAATAGTGAAACCGATTATTGTCATTATGAAAACAATCAAATTAATTTTTGCAAACTTTTTCATTTTATATTAATATTATAAATAATATGTTTCTATTTCAAATATTCTGCCAAAAGTAAGCTTAATAATAATTATTCATTTATTATATAAATTTTACTTTCATTATATATTAGAAATTTTCTTGTTTTAAATAGCATTAATTGTTTTTTTACATTGTAACCAGATTTATAGTAAACAAAATTAAGAAAGGATCTACTCTTCTTTTTATGTTTATATAAATTGTTGTTTAGAATAATGTAATAAAAGTTATATCATGCTATAAGAAAATTCATATTTAATTGTATATGTCTAATTAGATATTAATTTAAATTTTTTATTTTATCTGTGTCCATTAGTGCTAGAATAACCGAAGTGAGAAATAAAGGAATATATAAACGCATTTCAAATATTAAACCGGTAAAGAAGCAACTAAATATATAAGGAATACTTAGAATATGAAAATAAATTATCAATAATTTATTTTTTTTATGATTTGCTAAAGATATAGATAAAATAAATAATAATATCCAAGCCAGCAGCCCAATTAAGTTTTTAGGGAGAAGAATACTTAAAAAAGTTATATGCATAAAAATTGTGTTGTTTTGGAAATAAAGTCTAAGTCCAATATATGCAATTAAATATGCTAAAATCATTAGTAAAACAGGATAGAAAATTTTTTTAGAAATTCCATATTTAAAGAATAAAATGGAAATAAGGTACGAAATTGAAAGAGCAGAAGTTTCTCTATTCAGTGCTGATATAAAAATTATGAAAAACATACCAATTAAGTATATTATACGACTTTTTATTAAATATTCTAATGACATTAATATAAATACAAGAAGGAAAAAATAAGCTGAAACATCATAAGGAACAACTACAAATTGCGTGAGGCATATAGCAGAAATGATAGAATAAATTAATAGCAATTTATAGTTTTTTGCTATTTTTATTAATGGATTATTCAGTATTAATACCAATATAATTGAGACAAGAGAAGTAAAAAAGGTATTTAAAATAAAGTAAGAATTATAGAAACTATTTGAAGCATGGCTATCTAAAATTAGTAATCTTGAATCAGGAATATTAGGGGATTTAATTGCTTCATAAATGAAATATAGAAAATATTTACTTAATATACGAAATTTATATACAGAATTGTTGTATTGATTTTTGAAACCTTCTTCTGAGAATACATCACCTGTATAATTTGTAGTAAAACCATAATAAACAATATAGTTTAATAATAAAGATAACAGTATTGCATAAACTATAATTTTGAAAGAAGATCTCATATTTATTATTTTAAATAATAAATTACAAAGTTAATAAATTATATAAAATATCCCTGTAGATTTTAATTTCTACAGGGATAAAATAAAATATACTTTTTTTATAATTACCAGATAGTTACTCTTTTATCTTTCTCTTTATACATATTATCACCAGGTTTTACATCAAAAGCATTATAAAAATTATCTACATTTTTAATAGGAACGGTGGCTCTGTAATACCCCGGAGCATGTGGGTCTGTTTTTAATTGGTTGCTTAAAGCCTGATCGGTAATTTTAGTTCTCCAAATAGTAACCCAAGACATAAAATATCTTTGATTAGGAGTATATCCTTCTATTTTTTCTGGAGAGCCCTTATCTTTTAAATACATTTGTAAAGCATCAAAAGAAATGGCTAAACCACCTAAATCTGCAATATTTTCTCCTAATGTTAATTGTCCATTAATATGTTGACCGGGTAGAGGTTCACAAGCATTAAACTGAACAGCCAAAGCTTGAGTTGCTTTTTCAAATTTAATTTTATCTTCCGGAGACCACCAGTCTTTTAGATTTCCATCTCCATCAAATTGGGAACCGCTGTCATCAAATCCATGAGTCATTTCATGTCCAATTACAGCGCCTATTCCTCCAAAATTTACTGCAGCATCAGCTTTATAATCATAAAAAGGTGGCTGCAAAATAGCTGCAGGAAAAACAATTTCATTATAAGCGGGGTTATAATATGCATTTACGGTTTGAGGAGACATAAACCATTCTGATTTATCTACCGGTTTACCAATTTTATCTTTGTTTTTATTATACTTAAATATTTTTGCATTTAAACTATTTTGGAAATAAGATCCACCATCGTTTATAGAAATAATTTCTAATTTGGAATAATCTTTCCATTGATCAGGATATCCAATTTTTACAGTAAATTTATTAAGTTTATCTATTGCTTTTTCTTTTGTAGAAGCAGACATCCAAGTTAAGTTATGAATGTGAGTAACAAAAGATTTTTTAAGGTAATCTATGAGTTCTTTAGCATTTACTTTAGCTTCTTCAGGAAAAACTTCAGCTACATATAGTTTTCCAAATGCCTCGCCAATTAAACTGTTAATGCAAGTAAGGGCTCTTTTGTCCAAAGCTCTCTGTTCTTTTTGTCCATGAAGAATTTTCCCATTAAAATTAAAATTTACATTATCTAATTCTTCTGTTAAACTACCGGCAGCTTTTCTTATAATTTCTAATTTTATAAAATCTTTAAGTAGTGAAATTTTTTGAGAACTAATATTTTTATCAAAATTTTCATAATATTTTTTTTCAGGGATAATTACAGTGTCCACTTTTATTTCCAAATCAGTAAAATACTTTGCAAAATCAGTGTTTTTAGATAATTTAGATAAATCTTTTATAGAATAAGGATTGTTTTGTAGCTTAGCATCTCTTATTTGTTCTATGGTTAGCAGACTAAGGGCCAATTGTTTTTCAAAATTTACCAATTTGGAGGCAGTAACATCAGGGGTTTTATTACCGATAATTTTTAGTAATTGCGCTAGGTAATGAGTATATTCTTTTAATATTTGTTCAGATTTTTCATCATTTTTTTGATAATAATCTCTTCCCAAACCCAATTTCACACAATCTAAATATACCATGTTTTTATTACTGTCATTAGGAGAGGGATCTACATAAAATTCATAGAAAGGATTCATACCTATAGGGGTAAATTCTACTAATAAATTTTGCAATTCGTTATAATTGTTTATTTTATCAACTTTATCTAAATATGGTTTAATAGGAGCAATTCCTTGTTTGTTTCGTACTTCCATATTCATAAACGAAGCATAAATATCAGCAATTTTTTGACCTTCACTTCCTTTAGGAAACTTTTGATTTAATGATTTTTTCAAAATTTGTAAAGAAATAGAATCGGTAGTTTCTCTTAATTGGTTAAAACTCCCCCATTGGGAATGGTCCGCAGGGATTTTTGTTGTTTTCATCCAGTTCCCGTTTACATAATTATAAAAATCATCTTGAGGTCTTACTGATTTGTCCATGTACTGTAGGTTGATTGCATTATTTTGAGCAAATAGTCCTAGGGTAGGAATAGTAATTGCTGTAATAATAAGAATTACTTTTTTCATGCGTTATTTTAGAATTAAATATATACCAAAAGTACTAAAAATACTGCATATGAGTTTTTTTTAACAAAAGTTTAAAAATAAGGTATATATTTAATTACTACATTTGTAGAAATATAATAAGAACCTAAAGATAGAATAATTAAAAATGCGTGATACCATTTTATATTTAAAAAATGCAAATATTTACCAGAAAAATCTTTTAATACTAAGTAATGTAAATCTGAAGCTGGAAAGAGGGGCTTTTTCTTATCTTATAGGAAAAACAGGAAGTGGTAAAAGTTCGCTATTAAAAGTTTTATATGGGGATCTTCCTTTGTTAGAGGGAGAAGGAGGAGTAGTAGATATAGATTTGGTTTCGCTAAAAAATAGTGAAATACCTATTTTAAGAAGGAAATTAGGGATAGTTTTTCAAGATTTTCAGTTATTAACAGACAGAACTGTAGAAAAAAATTTAATTTTTGTACTTAAAGCTACAGGTTGGAAAGATAAATTTGCCATTGGTGAAAGAGTAGAAGAAGTTTTAGACAGTGTAGGAATGGGCACCAAAAAACATAAAATGCCTCATGAGCTTTCGGGGGGTGAGCAACAAAGGGTAGCAATAGCCAGAGCATTATTAAATCATCCGGCTTTAATATTGGCTGATGAGCCTACAGGAAATTTGGATCCGGAAACTTCTAATGAAATAATGATCTTATTAAAAAATATTTCTAAAAAGAATCATTGTGCTATTCTTATGGCTACACATGATTATTCAATGATTAAAAATTTTCCGGCTAAGACAATTAAATGTGAGGATGGAAAAATTTTTCATGGAGACTCTGAAGAACTTTTCGTTATAAATGAATAATCTATTTTTATGTGAATAGATCAATTTGTAAATTCTCAGTTGTGTCCTGATTAGCATCTACTTTTACTATTTCAATTTTGTCAAATATGTAAACTAATATTTTATCTTTTATTTTTTTTCCTAAAGATTCTAAAACTTTAGCATACTCTTTAATTTGTTTTTTATGTTTTGGTAATTTTTTTCCTGTTTTAAAATCTAGTATTGATATAAATCCGTTAATTTCTACTAAACGATCAGGGCGATAAAATCTTCCTTCAAATAAGATTTCTCTCTCCGGATATATAAAATACTGACCGGAAAAATAATTTTTTAATTGTTTATGTTTGATTACTGAATTAATAGTTTGAGTGATTAATTTTTCTTCTTCCCTATCAATTATTCCTTCAAAAATGAGTTTTTGTATAATAGGGTAAACTTTGTTTTCAGTTGTTATTTCGGATAAAACCTGATGGATAATGTTTCCATATCTGATTTCTTTATTTTCTTTTGTATATTTTTTTCCAATTTCTGTACTTACCTTTATTTTTTGCGACCAGCTTTCTGAAATCCAATCAATATTTTTTTCTTCAAGAGAATTTTTATTATCCAAATTTATTTTTTGAGTTTCGATGTCCGGATATAGTTCTATTATACCTTCTGTAGGGAAATGATTTTTTTTTAGAAATTTTTCTATTCTACCTATATCTGAATTTTTTTGTTCTTTTAATATAAAAAGTTGTTGCGAAGCCCTTGTGGTAGCTACATACTGAACACATAAATCATCTATAAAATTTTCACTTTTTTTAATTTCTATAACTTCGTCAATAGCATCGTTTGTTTGGTCTACACCTGATTTTCCATAGGTGTAGTATTGGTTAAAGCCATTATACAAATCTTCCTCCAAAGGAAACCAATATTCGTCTTGATAAACTCGGTTTTCTGCCAAGGGATAAATAACTATTGGAAATTCTAAACCTTTAGATTTATGAATGGTCATTACTTGTATAGCATTCATATTTTCTGGAAATTGAACAGAAAGATTTGAACTTTTTAATTCCCAATTTTCTAAAAAATCATTTATACTTATTGTTCCGTTTTTTTCTAAATGTAAAATTACATCCAATAAAGCAGAAAGATACATTTCATCTCCTTTTCCAAATTTTAAAGATCTTATCAAATTTTCCACAAAATCATAGAAACTTAAATTATTATTCAGCGTATCGCATATATTTATTTCAAAAGTGTTTTTTAGGTAAAGAAGTGTATCCGTAAAAGATAAATCTTTTATTTTAAGCATTTCTGAAGTAAAATCTACTAATTTTATTTTTCGTAGTATATGTAACTGGTATAGAGTATAAATTAAAGCTTCTTTGTTTTGAGGAGTATTTAACCATTTTAATGCGGAAATAATAGTTAAGATGACTGGAGAAGAAGATAATAATAATGCTTCTTCTGTTAATACCGGATACCCTTTTTCGGTTAACGCTTCAATAATAGGGAAACTATGTTTCTTGTTCCGGGTTAAAATAGCTATGTCTTTAAAATTGAAACTGTTTGAAATTGATTCTTCAATAATTTCTAAAATTCTATTGACCAATGGGCTGTTTTCTTCTATATCAGGAGAAACAAATGAAATTTGAACCCTTCCTCCATTTTTTAGATATGGAATTTGGTAAGAATGGCTACCAAATAATTTTTTGTTTTCTTCATTTGTGAGTTCAGTTTCTGCAATAAATTGGTAAAAATCATTATTAAAATTGACAATGTTGGGCAGACTTCTGTAATTATTTGGTAAGGTTATGATAGAAATATTTTCCTTTTCAGAATTAGAAATCAGGTTCATCAAAATTTCAGGTTTTCCTGATCGAAACCGGTAGATAGATTGTTTAGGATCTCCTACTAGTGTAATTGAAGAACCATAAGTTACTTTTGCATTTTCAACTAATGGTAAAAAATTGTTCCATTGTAATTGAGAGGTATCCTGAAATTCATCAATAAAATAATGATTATATTTTCCTCCTAATTTTTCATATATAAAGGCAACAGGTTCATTTTTTAGATGATTATTTATTATTGGATTTACATCTGAAAGAAAAAGAATGTCATTTTCTGATTTTTTTTGGTTTAGAAATCTAGATATTTCTGATTGTAACTCAATGGTAATTAAATTTTGTCTTACCGATTCATCTATTTTAATCCGGTTTATTAACTCTTTAGTCTGGTAAAAATATTTTATAAGTTGTGGAGCGATAGATTCAATTTCATTTATTTTGGTAGATTTTAGTTTTGCATATTTTTCATTTTCACAAAAATCTTTATAAAAATTAGATTTTAGATTAATGGCTGCATAATTTTGTTTAATAAGAGTTTCATCAGTTAATTTATAAAAAAATCCTCCCATTCCTCTGCCACCTTGGTAAAAATCATTTGCTTGTAATCCCAAATTTTCTATCAAATTTATGGCGCATATAGCAAATTCTTTTATTTTTTTATGATTGGAAGAAGTTCTTTTTAAAAGAAGAACATTCAATTTTTTAAAATCTTCAAAATCTTTAGAAGATAAAGAATGGATTTTTTCTAAATGCATTTCTTTAAGGAAATTCTGTGAGGATACAAGCAATTCCTTTCTTATGTCTGTGGAAGATTCGCTATCAAATTTCCAAAAAATATAATTCAGAATAACTTCTGCAAATGGATTGTCTGTACCTAATTCATCAATTAATTCATCTATAGATTGTTTTAAATATTCTGTTGTATCTAGTTCCACAGCAAAAGAATAAGAAAGTCCTAATTCTTTAGTAAAAGCTCTCATTAATCTTAAATTGAATTTATCTATTGTGCTTATACTTAATAAAGAATAGTGATGTAATAGATATGATAAAGACTTTTTTGATCTTTGATGTAAAATTTCTATATTAATCCCTGTTTCATATGCTATTTGTTGTAATATAGAATTTGATAAGTAAGTAGCCTCCTCAGTAAAATCTTTAAGCCATTTAAGTATTCTGGCTTTCATTTCATTTGCTGCCTTATTGGTAAATGTTACCGCTAAAATAGAACGTATACTTTCAGGCTGTTTATTTTTTAATAAAATAGATAAAAAATTTTTAACCAAAGTATAGGTTTTTCCAGCCCCGGCAGAGGCGTTATAAATGGTATAGCTAGATCTCATAAATTAAAAAAAGGATTTAACAAAGTTAGTTAAATCCTTTTGAAATTATTTTTAATCTTTTTTTTCCAGTTTGGAAACGTTTAATTTAACTTTATAATAGTTATATTAGATAAAGATTCTTTATCATAAGAAACTCTTCCATTTGCCCTTGTTGTAGTATTTGTCTGAAGAGATCTTAGCCTTAATATATCTCCTTCTTTTGCTTGTAAATAAGAGTATTGGGTAAAAGTAAACTTTCCTCTTGTATAATATGTTTTATTTGAACTGGCAGTATTAATAGTACTAGGGGTAGTATCACTGATAAGTTCGGAACCAGTGTCATGTAGTTGAGGTACCATTGTTAGGGTTCCTTCGGCAGGCTGGGTTTCTGTACCATTATGTTCAATAGTAAAACTCATAAAAATTTCAACGTTAGAGTTTACCCCGTATGTTTTATTATTTGAAGTTTCGTCTTCTAAAGCTAAATTTAAATTAATAAAATATAATCCGTCTTTTAAAAATTGAATGGAATTATCAGATAATTTTTTATATAAATTAGGATCATCATTAAAAACTTCTACTCCAAAAATATCCGTCTCCTTACCAAAACCTATAGTAGAACCATTAAAATTAAACTTAGAATCGGGATTGTTGGAAAATTGTACAACTTTATAATCGGTATCATCGTTTTTGCTCATTAAAGTATTCCATTTTGAATCTTTCCAGTAATAGAACCCCGAAAATATTTTATCATCTCCGATTCCGGCAATACCTTCATTAAAAACTAATGTGCCTTCAGTTATATCTTTTGGTAGAGGGCTATGGCTATTTATACTTTTTAGTTGTATTCTAGGTACTAAAACACCTTTCGTACTACTGTTTATATGAAACATTGACGCACTATTTATTTGAGCAGTATTAATTCCTATTTGACTTTTTATTACCGGGCATATTAAAAGACTGCATAACAATGGTATAATTTTTTTCATGGTTTAAATTTATCTGATTCTGGATATGGTTATAGAAGAACTACCTAGCTGATCAAAGTTTACTTTATAAGTTTTTGGGTCTTGTAAAGTGGCTCTAACAGATTTTAGGGTCAAAATATCTCCCTCTTTTACTTCTATATATTCTGTAAAGCAATTAGAAAAAAATCTTCCGGATTTAGAAGTTACAGCTGCAGAGGATCTTACGTAATGAGAAATTCCCACTGGTTTATCATTTAAAGCTAAATTGACTTTTAGTGCAATTGCAGGATTCTTATTAAATTTATTTAATGAAAGTACTACGCTTATGGCATATAATCCGGAGTAATTGAATTTTAAAAAATCATCTTTATCTCTATCTTTTTGTAAGGCTTCATAATTTTCATTAAAAACAATATTTCCAAATATTTTCATGTTTTTTGATTTGCCATCATAGTAATCATTATTTGCACCATCAATAGTTTCCCCAAAATCAACATTTGTAAATTTAGCTGTAAAATTTTCTCTGCTCGAAGCTAAAGGATTCCATTGTGAATTTTCATTGTCCCACCAAAAGAATCCCGGAGTTACTTCATAAGGAAAATCACCAAAAGTATTAGTATTGAAAATAAAAGTACCTGTAGGAACAGTACCTGTAAGAGGTGCTTGGGAATTTCTGTTTGTTAAAGCAACAATTGGGAATAATACGCCTTTGGTTTCACTATCTATTTGAAGGATAAGACCATTTTGTTCACCCATTTTTACCTGGCTGAATAATGTGAAAGAAAATACTGTTATAAGTATTATTGTAAAAATTATTTTTTTCATGTTTTAAATTGAAAATTAAGTTATCGTACTTTTTCAATGGTTACTGAGGATGTCTTAGGTTTTCTAAATGTAACTTTAGCTGCTCCGTCTACTTCTTTACCTTTAAAGTATATATAAGATCCGGAGCTATTACGAGGAATATTGATGTATACTGTAAATACGTATCCAATATCTTGGCTTGATCCTGCAGCATTATCTACAGTACAGACATAAAATGTTTCGGGTATTTTTTTGTCATCTACAAATATGTCAATTTCAAAAATATCCCTATCACTGGTACCGTCCATATCTAAATTTAAAGTGAATTTATAAAGACCAGTTTCATAAATTTTAATCCCGTCTAAATATTTTTTATATAAAGAAGGATCTTCATTAAATAATTCCACGTCAAATATATTAAGTGGATTAACTTTAGTGTTAAAATCCACATTTGTTCCATAGTTTGCAAATTTTGCAATGGAATGACTAATAGGAATGTATGCCGACGTCCAACTAGAGGTTTTTTCATCCCAATAATAAAATCCACGAGAAACATAGTTAGGGGGTGTTCCGCTTCTTTGCGTATTATAAACAATTAATCCTGTTTTAGGTTCTCCTTCTAAAGGCGCTTGGATGTTTTTTCCTTGTAATGCTAATCGAGGAATTAAAATACCAGAATTTTCACTATTCATTTTTAGCACTAGTCCGGTCTCTATATCCTGAGTGCCTATTCCAATTTGACCCAATAATATGTTTACATTGAAAGTGATTAATGTAAAAAATAAATTTTTCATTGAAATTAATTTTGAATGAACTTTAATTTAAAAATTATAAACTATAAACTATTAAAGATAAATTTTATCTGCGCACAAATTTAAATAAAATAATATATTTTAATGTAATTTTTATTAAATATAAAATATATATAACAATTTAATGTTATATTATTATTTATTGTTTGTTTATGTTAATTATTATTTAATTTTTGTTATTGTAACGAGGCTTTTTAATGTATATAATAATTATATAAGTGTTTTTTTATATTATATTTTGTATTTATTTATTTTTTTTATATAAAAAATAAATTTAAAAGCACTTATTGAAATATTATATAATAACTATATTTTATATCTTTTGTGTTTAAAAATATAAATTTTTAATATAAATTAATTTTTTAATGTTTGTTAATATATCTTATAATTTAGATGGAGGATAAGGTTGAAATACAAATGTTTCTTTACTTTTATTTTGTATTTAATATAATTATTTTAAACTAATGAAAGTATTTTTTTATCTGTCCGAATGCATTAAAAGTATTAAAGGACTTAACTCTATTAGTTAAATCCTTTAATATTTATTATTATTTCCTTAATGTTATCTTCTCACAATAAATTTAAATTTGGCAGTACCTTTATTGGTTTTGACTTCTAAAATGTATGTATTTGAAATTAAATTTGAAGTATTAATTTGGAATTCAGTTTTAGAGTCAATCACATCTTTGCGTATAAGAAGTCCTACATTGTTAAATATTTTATAACTAGTAGCAACCCTGTTGGAGTCAGAAAATTTGATATTTAATTCATTAATAGCAGGATTTGGATATAATTGGATTCCTTCTACTATATTTACTTTTTGAGGAGTTTTCCAAACTCCAGAAGTAGTCAAAGAAGCTCTTCTTGGGGAATTTTTTAAAACAGCTAATATTCTTGCTTTTTGATCTAAAGTAAAAGTATTAAAGCAGGTATCATTACAATAATCCATATAATTTTCAGTCATATCATTTCCAGGTTCATTGGGACAAGAATCTTCTATAGTTATGCAAGAATAATTAGGTGCAGCAGCAGCAGGGGTATCTAAACAATAATCGTTTTTACTATCAGTGGCATCGACGGTACATAAGGAATTATCTCCCCAAATATGTCTTAATCCTAGGGCATGTCCTATTTCATGAGTTAATGTTCTTCCTTTATTATATCCGGAATAATAAATGTCTGTTTCATTATTGCTAAATCCAAAAGCTCTCCAATCGAGAATTACCCCATCAGTAGCAGCTATTCCATCAAGATTTTCCAATCCATCTAATTTTGAACCAGAAGGAAACTGGGCGTATCCTAAAGTATTTTTTAAATCCCCAGAGTCATCGAATTCACAGACCCATATATTAAAATATTTATTAGGATCCCATTGAGTTTTAGGTTTTAAAATTTTTTCAACATTATCAGTATCCCATATATAATTTTTTAAAGATATACGGTCTATACCATTTGTTGGGTTGCCTTTAGGGTCTACAATTGCTAATTTAAATTCAATTCCTACATTTGCCCCTATAGGATTATTATTATACCCAGGAGTGTTAATTATTCTTAAATAATCCTGATTAAGAACTGTTATCTGAGAAAACACTCTTTCATTAGAAATATTCTCGTTTTCTCCTATAGCTTTATCTTTATGTATAATGTGTACCACTACTGGAATTATGAGAGTGTCATTAGTATATTTCCCTGATTTTAAAGCCTTTTTTATTTTATCAGTTTTGTGAGATATCCATTTTTCAAATTGTTGTTCGGTATCTCGATTAGTGTATTTGCTTTGTAAAAACATTTCATATTCTGTAGAAGCGCAACGTATAAGTCCGTTTTTAGGATTTATTAAATTTTTAGATATTTTAGATTGGAATATCTTATTCTCTTTTTTATTTTGTCCTAATAAAATTCCTGATAAGAGAAATAGAGAGAATAATCTAATAAGTAAGTGATTTATTGTCATGAGCTTAAACTATAAGCAAATATATCGTTTAATTAAATTATTTACAAATTATAAAGAAAACAAATTCATCTTCATTAAATAAAATAATCCATTATTTAGGGAATGCCTTATTAATATTCTTTTGAAAGGAATAAATTAAATGAAATACACCGGGTAGAATAAAAATACTTCCCAACATTAATGCCCAAGCTAAGTTTTTAATAGCCATGGGTTCATCTTCATTACTTATTAAAGATAATGTGCCGTTTTTTAAAAGTATAAGATTGGGGTAATGTTGGTATGTAGCCGCTAATAATATCATAATTACTTGAAAACCAGATAAAATTCGTATCGGTGTATACTTTTTCAATTTCAAATAATAATATATACCTATTAATGAAACTGTAGCCAATATCACTGAAATTTGACCTATTGTTCCTTTATATACCCATTCAAAAATTGGTATATCAGATATATAAGCTGCAACAAATACTAAAATGCCTGTAATAACGACTATAAGTTGAAATACTTTCACTTTTTTTATCAAAAATTGTTTATCGCTATTTTCTTTTACTTGGGGTAAAATATAACAGGATGCTAAAAATCCACAAATAGAAATGGTGAAAATTCCTAAAGCACATCCAAATGGAGTGAGCCAACTAAAAATATAGGCAGACAAAAAATCAGTAG
The DNA here is from genome assembly GCF_002964975.1 of Apibacter adventoris. Taxonomy (GTDB): domain Bacteria; phylum Bacteroidota; class Bacteroidia; order Flavobacteriales; family Weeksellaceae; genus Apibacter; species Apibacter adventoris. The sequence goes on from NZ_PSZM01000046.1 coordinate 131,941, forward strand.
ATTCGGTATCAATAGTCATAGAAACTGTAGAAGCAGCAATAACTCCTAAAAAGAAGGGAGTTATTAAGCTAGACCAAGTAAAGATTTTATTATATACAATTTGCCAATGATCATTTACAACATCGTAATTTCGGAAAGAGAATGCTGTGCCCCTTGCAATGATTCCTATAAGCATAAGTACTAAAGGTATATGCACATAAGTAGACATGGTGGCATAAATATTGGGAAACCCTACAAAAAGTATAACGATTACGATAATTAGCCACATATGATTTGCTTCCCAAACGGGGCCCATAGATTTATACATAATTTTACCAGCCCTATTTTTATTTTTTTTACTGCTGAATAATTCTACTATTCCTGCGCCAAAATCTGCTCCACCTAGTAATAAATATAAGCAAATAGCTGTCCAAAGAAAGAATATGACTACATAAAGATAAAACATAATTTTTACTTTTTATTTAAGATATAATTTTTGTCAGTTGGGTCGTAAAGTTTTGGAACCATTTTAATTTGACGGTATATGAGAAAAGCAACTATTAAAGACAGAGAGATAAAAATAGCTGTAAATAAATAAAATGAATAAGCTATTCCCGGCATGGGGGTAACAGCATCTGCCGTTTTCATAACCTTGTATATAATCCATGGTTGGCGTCCAACCTCTGTAACTGTCCATCCGGCTTCTAATGCTATATACCCCAAAGGAGTAGCAATAACAAAAAATTTTAGTAAATATTTATTATTAACCCATTGTTTTTTCCTAATTATTCCTATAAGATAAATAAAGCCAAGAATCATGAGTATTACACCTAAAAATACCATAATTTGAAATGAATAATGAGTGATAGAAACAGGAGGTCTATCATTTTTAGGAAAATCTGAAAGACCTTTCACTGGAGTTTTAAAATTTCCATGGGCTAAAAAGCTTAAAAATCCAGGTATTTTAACTGCGAATTTTACTTTTTCGTTCTTAACATCCGGAATACCACCAATAATTAATGCAGATGCAGAATCTGTTTTAAAGTGTGCCTCCATAGCCGCTAGTTTTTCTGGTTGTCTTTGGGTTATATCTTTAGCAGAAATATCTCCGCTTATAGGTTGCAATATAGCAGCAATAGATGCCGATATAGCGGCTATTTTAAAGGCTCGTGAATGGAATTTAATGTTTTTTCTCTTAAGGATCATAAGTGCATGAATACCCGCAATCGCAAAACCGGTAGCAACAAAAGCTGCTATAATCATATGTAAGGCCTGTGAGAACCAAGCATCATTAAACATTGCTTTTATTGGGTCTATATTTAAATATTTACCATTTATATAATCGAATCCTGCAGGGCTATTCATCCAGGCATTTGCAGAAACAACCAATATTCCTGAAGCTAATCCGCTTATACCTACTAATAATCCGGTGAACCAATGAAACCAAGGATTTAGTTTCTTCCATCCATAAAGATAAAACCCCAAAGCAATAGCTTCAACAAAAAAAGCAGTTCCTTCTAATGAAAAAGGCATTCCGAAAATTGGTCCGGCATGTTTCATAAATTTAGGCCATAATAAACCTAATTCAAATGAGAGCATGGTACCGGATACAGCTCCTGTAGCAAATAGTATTGCAATACCCATGCTCCAAGCTTTAGTAATTCCTTTATATATTTCATCGCCTGTTTTTAAGTATTTGTAGTGAGATATTGCCATAAAAATTGGCATTACCATTCCTATACAGGAAAAGATGATGTGGAAGCCTAAGGATAGCGCCATTTGTGAGCGTGCGGCTATAAAATCATTCATGTTTTAATTTGTTATTTTTAGTATTAAAGATTCAAATTTATGAAGGAATTATATATACTAAAAGTTTAATAATTGTATTTTTTTATAGCTGTATATAAGTGTTTGAGATTTCTAGTTAAATTAGTATAGATGTTTAAATATTTTTCTATAAATAAATTATAATAAGAGAACAGAGAAATATATTATAGATTTGAAAGAAATAAAAAAACAAAATGAAAAATAAGATTTGGTTTGTCTTTATTTTAATATTTAGAATTACTAGTGTTAGTTGTACACAAAAGAAAAATATTAATGGTGATTTATATATATTTTGTTTAAAATTTCAGTTAATGATAAAACTTTAGATCCCACTTATAAAAGGCTAACTCAAAAATCATAAAATGGAAAGATTAATGCAGAAATTCAATAGAATTTTTAATTCATGAAAAAGCGAATGATGTAGATAATATATTTAATTTTAATAAAGAAAAATATATTATCTGATAAGAGTTATATAATGTATTAAAAATTATTTTATAAAATTCTTAGGATTTGCTTTAAATTCTTCCTTACAATTGGAACTACAAAATCCATATAATTTACCATCATAAGTAAGAGTATCTTTTAAATGTTTGGAAGTTGGCATTTGACAAACAGGGTCTAGTTTATTAATAACTTTAACATTTGAAAGAACTTCTTTATCATTATTAGGCATTACATTATCTTTTTCTTTAGAGTTACAAGATATGATTGAAGATAATACAATTATTGATAAAAACAATATTTTTCCTTTCATTTTATAAGGTGTTTATTATTAATCAAAGATGGGAAAAAATCTGGTAAATAACAAGTTTATTTTTGGCGCCACATTTCTGTCAATTTAATAAAATCATCTACAGATAATTGTTCTGCTCTTAAAGATAAATAATTGTGATTGCTCAAATATTCAGGAATAGCCAAAGATTTGAGGGCATTTCTTAATGTTTTTCTGCGCTGATTAAATCCTGCTTTAACAATTCTTATAAAAAGATTGTTGTCTATTCCCTCAATGGTATCTCTATATCTGGTTAACCTTATGACAGCAGATTTAACCTTAGGCGGAGGAATGAACACATGTTCATGTACAGTAAAAAGATACTCAGTTTTATAATAAGCCTGTGTAAGAACCGATAATATTCCGTATATTTTATTTCCTTTAGCAGCTACTATTCTCTCTGCAACCTCTTTTTGAAACATGCCTACCATTTCAGGGATCAAAGATTTATTTTCTAATATTTTAAAAATAATTTGAGAAGAAATATTGTATGGAAAATTACCAATTATAGCCAAAGATTGATTAAAAAGCGAGGGTATATCTAGTTTTAAAAAATCTCCTACAATATGGTTTTTTAATTGTGGATAGTGGATTAGAAGATATTCAATTGATTCGGTATCTATTTCAGAAACAAAAGTTTCAATATTTTTTTGTAGCAAAAATTCAGTTAAAACACCCATTCCCGGACCTATTTCCAAAACTTTCAGGTAGTTTGCATACGTTAAAGAATTTATAATTTTAGAAGCTATATTTGGGTCATTTAAAAAATGTTGACCTAAATGTTTTTTAGGTTTAACTCTCAATGTTAATAGTTTTTAACAATTTTTTATAGTCAAAATTACATTAAAATATATTAGGATTTTATACTTTAGCAAATATTTTATAAATATGGCTTCAAAATTAGATAGGATTAATAAGAATAGATTGCGTTCATCAAACGTAACAGTGGTTATAAGTATATCTCTTGTATTGTTTTTGATTGGAATTATTGGAATGATTATTATTAATGCAAATTCATATATTGATTATTTAAAAGAACAAATGGTAATTGAGGTGTTTTTTAAAAATGAAAAAGATAAAAAAGATTTGGTGAAAAATGAAAAATCTCAGTTATTATATTTAGATACTGTTAGAACAAATCCCTACGTAAAATCAGCAAAATATATATCTAAAAAACAAGCAGTCCAAATAGCTAAAAAAGATTTAGGAGTAGATTCTGAAGCCTTATTTGAAGAAGATATATTTCCTGCGTCTATAACAGTAGCACTAAAGCCTGAATATATAGATTCTACACATATTGAAACAATTAAACATCAATTACAAAAAAGTAAAATTGTAGATGAAGTAAAGTCTGATAGTCAACTTTTATCACAAATGAATAAAGGAGTTAACAAAATTACTATTGGTATTTCAGTTCTTGCAGTAATTATTCTACTTATTTCTGTTTCTTTAATTAATAATTCAATAAGGCTTAAAATTTATTCTAAAAGATTTATTATTAAAACCATGCAATTAGTAGGAGCTAAACGCTTTTTTATTATGAAACCTTTTTTAGGGCAAGCCATTGTATTAGGTTCTATAGGGGCAGTTATAGCATTAATATTGCTTTCTGGTGTAAATTACGGTTTAATCCATTATAATATTTTACCTCCTATAGTAGAATATAGCAATTATATACTTTTATTTTTGTTTATCTTAATATTAGGAGTTTTAATTACTACCCTCAGCACATGGTTAGCTACCTGGAGGTTTTTAAGATTAAAACTAGATGATTTATATTATTCCTAAATTTGCAATAAATTAGCAAATTGAAAAAAGATACCAATGAAGAAAAAAACAGATCAAAAAAAACTTTCCGAGACTTCAAAAATGTTTCTTTTTGGAAAGAAAAATTATATATATATGTTTATAGGAGTTGGATTGATTGCACTAGGATTATTATTAATGACAGGCCCAGATGCCAATACAATAAATGGAGTATATGATAAAAATAACTGGAATGAAGATATTTTTAGTTTTAGAAGAATACGTTTAGCTCCTATTTTTATTGTGCTTGGTTTTATCGTAGAGGTTTATGCTATAATGACAAGTTCAACTAAAAAAGAAAATTCTTAATTTATGAGTACCGTAGAAGCAATAATCATTGCTATTGTAGAAGGTCTTACTGAATATTTGCCTGTTTCGTCTACAGCTCATATGATTTTTACCAGTTCCATTTTAGGTATTCAGGAAGATAATTTCTTAAAAATGTTTGAATATTGTATACAATTTGGTGCCATATTAGCTGTTGTTGTATTATACTGGAAAAAATTCTTTGATTTTAAAAAACTTAATTTCTATATCAAATTAGTTTGTGCGGTTATACCAGCCTTGATTTTAGGAAAATTATTTAGTGATAAAATAGATGCAATTTTAGAAAAACCTATCCCCATAGCCATAGTCTTGGTAATTGGAGGTTTTATATTATTATTTATAGATAAATATTTTAAAAAACCTACTGTTTTCAAGGAAGAAGATATTTCTATCAAACAAGCTGTAGTTATAGGCTTTTGGCAATGTTTAGCAATGATGCCAGGAACCAGTAGGTCAGCAGCATCCATTATCGGAGGGATGCAACAAAAATTAACTAGAGAAGTTGCAGCTGAATTTTCCTTTTTTTTAGCTGTACCTACTATGTTGGCTGTAACTGTATATTCACTTACTTTAAAAAAATGGAAAGAGGGAAATATAGAAATGAGAGGTTATGAAATATTAGCATCCAATAGCGATAAATTAGGTGTTTTTTTATTAGGAAATTTTGTAGCTTTTATAGTAGCTATTTTTGCTATTAAATTTTTTGTAGGAGTAATAAAAAAATTTGGCTTTAAAATTTGGGGATGGTATAGAATCATTGTAGGGATTCTTTTATTAGTATATTTTTTCTTTTACCAAGAAAGTTAATTTTATAGACTTCCCCTTTAATTTTTTTTGAAAAGATAATTTTCTGATTATAGTTTATATAATTGAAATTATATAATATAATAAACCCACTTCTGTAATCAGTTTTTTATTATTACTGACATAAATAAAGTATTTAAAAGAAAAAGTGTTCGTTCATTTTAAGTAGTTAAGAATTCTCATAAAATATTAATTTAGTGTAGATACTTCTAAATTATCTTAAGTAAATTATAATTCATAATTAAATTTTTCAATAAAATATATATGTCATTGATAATGATATAACAAGGTATATCATTTTTTTATGTTTAAATTGCACTTATTTTTATTATGGATCAGGAACAAATATTAGAAAAAGTGCATAAATTTTTATTCTCATATTTTAATTCCAGAGAATATGAAATTTCACCTATTACAAACAGTGCATCAGATAGAAAATATTTTAAAATAAAGTTTAATAAAGTATTTTTTATATTAACATTTAGTAGTAATATAGCAGAAACACAAACATTTTTATATTTTTCTAAAATATTCAAAAAAGAAGGTATTCCTGTACCGGAAATTTTGAAAGTAGACGCTGATTTGGATATTTATTTACAGGAATATTTAGGAAATCAAAATTTATTTTCAATAGTAAATCAAGAAGGAGAAAATATAAAAATTAAAAAATTATATGAACAATCCTTAGATGACTTAATAAAACTACAATTTAAAGTATCCAAAAAAATAGATTATTCACAATGTTATGATTTTTGTAGGTTTGATAGAAATATAATTTTTAATGATTTAAATTATTTTAAATTTTATTTTTTTATGCCTTTGGAAATACCCTATTCTAATAATAAATTATTGCATGAATTTTATCAAATTGGGAAAAAAATAGAACAATTATCTCCCCAAGGTTTTGTATTTCGAGATTTCCAATCCAGAAATATTATGATTAAAGAATCTAAACCGTATTTTATAGATTATCAGGGAGGAATGAAAGGAAATACTTTATATGACCTTGTGTCTTTATTATGGCAAGCAAAAGTTCATCTATCAGTAAAATTAAAAGAAGATTTAAAATACTATTATGTAGAAAAAGTTAAAGATATAAGTCATTTATCCATAGATCAGTTAGAAGAAGCCTATCAATACTGTTTGCTTATAAGGCTATTGCAAGTTTTAGGAGCTTATGGATTTCGAGGAATGTTTCAAAAAAAAGAACATTTTATTAATAGCATAAGTCTAGGATTAGATAATTTAAAATGTTGGATGGGGCAAAGTACTATTATTAAAAATTATCCTGAATTATATAAAATCATTTCCAGTTTATTTAATAAAGATGTAGAAAATAAAATTAATGACATAATAAATAAATCATGAAAAAAACACTGCAAATTTTAGTTCAAAGTTTTTCTTATCGTAAAGGATATCCGGAAGATCCAGCTGGGAATGGGGGAGGATTTGTTTTTGATTGTCGTGGCATTTTAAATCCCTATAGATTTGGAAATTTAAAATATCTCACAGGTAAAGATAAAGAAGTTGAAGAATTTTTTGTTGAAAAAACGGATATGCCAGAATTTATTGAATCTATAAAAAAGATTATTGATATTACAATTAACAATTATTTAGAACGTGAATTTTCAGATTTACAAATTAATTTTGGATGTACTGGGGGGCAACATAGATCTGTATATTCTGCAGAAAAAATAGCATTATATATAATTGAAAAATATCCTCAAACTCGAGTTTCCCTTGTACATAGAAATTCTAAAAATTGGATGTTGAAATAGCTTATATAAAAAGCAAATAATTTTGAAGAATCTTATAAAATTATTATTTCTATTTTTTCAGTTGTTTATGTTCTCGTGTTATGGACAAAAAAATGTTATTAATTTTAATCCTAGATATTTACCTGATAAAATATATAAGAAAAATATTACTCAAATGTGTGTAATACAATTGGAAATTCAGGGAAATAAAGAAATGTTAGAAGAAATAATAAAAAATGGAATTGAAAATCCTGCTATACAAACAGAAAAGGAAAGAGAAAAAATATTAATAACTACCGGTAAATTATCACCTAATCATACTTTTCCAATCTCAGGTAAAACAGAAAATATTGAAAATTCAAAGTTAAAAGGAATAGCATTTAAAGGATTTTGCAAATTAGGAAATTCTCCCATAATAAATTCGTTAGATTCCTTACAATTAAAAAAAGATATAGAGCAAAAATTGATTTTATATATTGAGAAATTATTGCGAGAGAATATTATTTCTCAAAGAAAAATTAAAATTGGAGATAGTATTTCAGTTGTTTCACCACTTATTAATTATTCAACAGAAAATTTGAATATAGATTTGAAAGAGGCGACTATTTATTATTTACAGAAAATAAAGGGGAAAAAAGTTTTTTTTAACTTTACTCAAAATTATATAACCAAAGCAGCTATTAACAAATCACAGTTTTCAGGAAATGGGAAAGGAAAAGGAATTTTAGTTTATGATTTAGAAAAACAATTTATCATTTATAGTAAAAGTTCTGGAAAGGTAGAATTAGATTCAGGCAATATATATCCAGACATTAATTTTAGTATAAAAATGAAATTTAATACAAAAGAGAAAAATACAATAAAATAAACATTTTATTAAATCCTTATGTCTATACACTTTGAATTAAAAAAAATTACTACAGAAACTTTAAAAAAAATGAAAGTTTCCGGAGAAAAAATTTCTATGTTAACCGCTTATGATTATTCTATGGCAAAGCTTGCTGATGAAGGAGGATTAGAAGCTATATTAGTTGGAGATTCAGCAGCAAATGTTATGGCTGGTTATGAAAGTACATTACCTATTACATTAGATCATATGATTTATCATGCGCAATCGGTGGTTCGAGCCGTTAAAAGAGCATTGGTAATAGTAGATTTGCCTTTTGGTACATATCAGTCAGACCCTATACAAGCCTATAATTCAGCTGTAAGAATAATGAAAGAATCAGGAGCTTCAGCAATCAAAATAGAAGGAGGAGAAGAAATAAAAGATTCTATAAAATCAATTTTAAATTCAGGTATTCCTGTTATGGGACATTTAGGGCTTACTCCCCAATCTATTAATAAATTTGGGTCATTCAAGCTAAGGGCAAAAGAACTAGATGAAGCAGAAAAGTTAATTTCCGATGCCAAATTACTTGAAAAATTAGGGTGTTTTTCTATAGTTTTAGAAAAAATTCCTTCAGATTTAGCAGAAAAAATCTCTCGAGAATTAAGTATTCCTATTATAGGTATAGGAGCAGGTAATGAAACTGATGGACAGGTGTTGGTAATACATGATTTATTGGGTATGAATAAAGACTTTAAACCTAAATTTGTCCGTAAATACTTAAATCTTCATGAAGAAATAACAGAAGCTGTTTCACAATATGTTAAAGATGTAAAAAGCAAAAATTTCCCAAATAAAGAAGAAAGTTTTTAAATAATTCTTTTAATATTTTGTATTCAATATGAATTTTGAAGAGCAAATACTTTTTGAAGATAATCACATTATTATAATTAATAAAAAATCAGGACAAATTGTACAAGGAGATAAAACTGGTGATGTTCCATTGGTAGATGAAGTTAAAAATTACTTAAAAAATAAATATAATAAACCCGGTAATGTATTTGCCGGTTTAGTACATAGGTTAGATAGACCCACATCCGGAATTGTAATTTTTGCTAAAACCAGTAAAGCATTAAGTCGCCTAACTCAAATGCTCAAAAAAAGGGAAATTAAAAAGACATATTGGGCAGTAATAAAAAAAAAGAATTTGCCTGAAAGTCAGCGTTTAGTACATTATTTAAAAAAGAATGAAAAAAATAATAAAACTATAGCATATAATCATCCATTTCAAAATGCTAAAGAAGCAATATTAACTTATCATATAATTAAAAAATCGGATCACTATCAATTATTAGAAATAAATTTAGAAACAGGAAGACATCATCAAATCAGAGCCCAATTAAGTGCGATAGAATGTCCTATTAAAGGAGATTTAAAATATGGTTTTGAACGATCTAATGCGGACGGGAGTATACATTTATTAGCTAGAAAAATAGAATTTATACATCCAGTAAAAAAAATAAAAATTTTTTTAGAAGCCCCTGTTCCTCAAAATGATAATCTATGGAAAAGCTTTCAAAAATAAATTTTGTGAAATTAAGATTTAGTATTTATGATTTTCTATTTAGCTTATTATTTTTTCTACTTGAGATTTTTATTGGTCTTTTTGTAAAAGATCATTTTATAAGACCTTGGGGCGGAGACTTTTTAGTGATATTTTTAATTTATTATTTTATAAAGGCATTTATAAAAATACCCTCTCTATTACTTATATTTTTAGTTCTAATTTTTGCGTGTTTAGTAGAAATTGGTCAATATTTTCATATAGTAGATATATTAGAAATTAAAAATAAGATATTAAGAATAGCTATCGGAAATTCTTTTAGTTGGGGTGATATATTAGTCTATATTTTGGGGGCCATTACTTGTTACTATTTTGATAGCAAAATATTTAATAAAAAAGGGAAAATTTCTAATTAGAAATCTTCCCTTTATTTATAATTTAAATTTAAATTATTTCACATAAATATATTTGATATTTATCTCAGTATTATTATTTACAATAATTTTTAACGGATATTTAGAAGGATTAAATTCAATATAACTATATGTATTTCCATCCCAATCAGTAATAATATTATTGATTAAATTAAAAGTTCCCGGAAATTCTTCTCCAAAATTATTAAATAACCAATTAGGTGTCTGTACAGAGCTCATCCATCCTTTTGTTTTATCATAAACATTTTGGTCACTGTTTTTAGTAAGTAAATTGCCAGCAGCATCGTATCCGTAAGTAATTGTTCCTGTGTCAGGATTATTTTTTGAAATCAGTTGCTGTTTGCTATTCAACGTAAGAGTGTAAGTTTTATTTACTCCGGAAATTATAACATTTTCTAATATGTTTTCTTTATCTATATATTTATAGGTGTACTTGGCAATACCCGTTTTATATGAATTTACAGACACCTCTGTAACATTATTGGTATTTTCGTCATAAGCAATGTTATAGGTATTTTTATATCCTCCGGTAAGTGTTTCCTGAATAGATATAAGCTGATTTTTAGAATTATAATCTAATGTAATGTAACTACTAGTAGATATAGCTCCGGTACTAGGATCTGTAAAAGATTTTGTAATTTCTGAAGGTAATAATTTCAGATTTTGAGAGGAATTATCTATTTCGTAAGGTTCAAAATTTTCTTCTCCACAAGAGAAAAATAACGAAAAAGAGAACATAGTAATAGCTATTAACAATAAATTTTTCATAAATTGCTTTTTGCAAATATACTATATTTTTATAGATCTTTCATGATAGAACCTTATAAAGTGAATTAAAAATGGCATTGCATAATGATTTAGGAAAAGAAGCCGAAAATGAAGCTGTAACTTATTTGATTTCAAAAGGGTATGATATTTTAGAGAAAAATTGGAGATATAAAAAAGCTGAGGTTGATATAATTACACTTTATAAAGAAGAATTGGTAATTGTAGAAGTTAAAGCCAGAAGTTCCGATCTTTTTATAAATCCTGAAGATGCTGTTACTCCAGCAAAGAGGAAAAGAATTATTGAAGCAGTTAATTATTATGTAATAGATAAAGATTGGAATGTAAATGTTAGATTTGATATTATTTCTTTATTAAAAAAGAGAGAAAAATGGACCATTAATCATATAGAAGATGCATTTGATATTCTTTTATAAATAAAAATCTTTGGTTAGCTCTTTATACTCAGCAGACCATACACGTGGACTTTTTTCAACATAAAAATATCTTTCTTCTTTTTTTATGGGGTCTATGTTAGAAAACTCAACTATAGTCCTATTTATTTTTCCATTTTTAATGCCGGATATACGTACAATTTTTTGAGGGTATAAATGTATTGACTCTGCGAAAGAAAAAATAACTTCTTCATCATAATGTGGGAATATACATCCCATGATTCCTTTATTATTAAGTAAAATTTTTGATTTTAATAATAAGGTTCTATAATCCAATTTTAATTGTTGTCTAGCTATGGGATGCTTAGTATGATGGGGTTGAGTGCTTTTAAAATAAGGAGGGTTACAAATAATATAATCAAAATGAAGTAAAGGAGAAAATTTTTGTAACTCTAAATTAAAAACAGTAATTCTTGACGAAAAATCAGAATTTGAAATATTTTTTTGCGCTAGTAAAAAGGCTTCTTTTTCCGATTCTAGTGCTGTTATGGTTGCTTTAGAATTTCGCTGGGCACACATAAGAGAAAGTAACCCTGTGCCGGTTCCTATGTCTAAAATAGTTTGAGCGGAATTAATATTTGTAAGACAGCCTAATAACACACTGTCTGTGCCAACTTTAAAAACGGATGGAGCTTGTAAGATTGAGAATTTTTTAAAATGAAAAATCTTATTCATTTTTAGGAATTTCAAATTTAAAAACAGTACCTTCTCCTACTTCAGAAAAAAAGGAAATATTACCATCATATTCTTCAATAATTTTTTTTGTTATAGCAAGCCCTAATCCACTACCACTGGTTTTGGTAGAAAATTGTGGAGTAAAAATTTTAGGTTGTATTTTTTCAGGTATACCATTACCATTATCTATGATTATAAAATATACCATACGTATATCATGTCTTATTTTTACAATAATATTTGGAATTCTTTTCTCAGGAACTGATTGAAAAGCATTTTTGATAAGATTAGTAAGAACTCTGTTTAGTAAGTTAGGATCTATATTTAATATAATGGAGTCTTCCAAATAATCCATTACTAAATATTGAGAAGGGAATATTTCCAAGCAATTTTTAACCACTTCAATTACATTTATTCTTTCATCTTTCTTTAGTGGCATTTTAGCAAAATCTGAGAAAGCCTCGGCTATAGAAGATATAGTATTGATTTGTTGAATTAGTGATTGAAAAAGAATGTTTAGCTTACTAACCACTTCCGGATCTTTAGGGTTGAATTTCATTTGGAAACTTTGAATTTCCAGTTTCATGGGAGTTAATGGGTTTTTAATTTCATGAGCCACTTGCCTGGCCATTTCTTGCCAAGCACTATCTTTTTCTGCCTTTATAAGAGCATCCGTTTGCTGTTTAAATTTAGATAACATAGTGTTATAAGCACTAACTAAAGGACTTATTTCATCTATATAGCTGTATAGAATGGGGCGATTATGTGAAAGGGCGCCGGTATCACTTAATCGATAAGCTATTTCTTTAATTCTTTTGGTAAGATTTTGTGAAAAAAACCATGAAAATATTCCACTGATTATCATTACTATAAACATTATAGCCACATATCTATATAATAAATCATAAAAATCTTTTTTTAAGAAATAATCATCATGAAGATATGGGAAATTTATTATAGCTATAGGTTGATAATCATTATTATATATGTATCTATATACAGAGGTAGAATTGGAATTGGCATTAGGTGATTTTTCAGTTATTTCTATGCGATCATTATTTCTATTGAGATTTTTTAATATTTCTTTGGAAATAAACTCAGTTTTTTGAGTTGGTATTTTATTCCCTAAAATAAATTTACCATCTAATGAATAAAAATTAATATCTATATTATTTATATCAGCGATTTCATAAATTTTATTGCCTATTTTTTCTTTTACTTCTTTTGCTTTAGTATTTCTGTTAGAAAGAAGATAATCAAAAGTTTCAATAATTAATTGTTCTTTTCTTTCCAATCTTCTATTATTATAATCTTTTGCAATTTTAATGTATTGGTAAAAAGTTATAATTCCCATAGCAAATATGGTACTAATCACAACTAAAATCATGACTAAAAAAATGCGAAGAGAAAGTGGAAATCTTCTATACATTAATTATAAGAATAAGAATATAAACCAGAAATAAATTATTCTTCAGGTAAGGCACGTAATTTTTTTATAGGTTTCATTAAAAAGAAAAATATAATATTAACAAATATAAGATTTATCCAGAAAAATAAATTAGGATAATTTCTAAAAATTGATTTATCTACAAATTTTGTGTAATATAAAATTAATGGGAGTATAGGAATTAACCAAATACTGAGATTAAGTATAACAGGAGATTTTCTCTTAGGTAAATGGTTTAATATCAGATTGGCTAAATAAATTATCATTATAATAAATAGTCCATACCAGAAAGAAATAACTAGCATTATTATAATAAATTCATCATCATAGTTAAATAATATATCAAAAAAAGCTACAGCTATTCCAAAAATAAAAATTAAAAGACCTGCTACCACCAGGCTTATTAACCAGGATTTACCGCTGGTTACTCTGAATGAGAACAAGGCGATAGATATAAATAAACTTATATATAAGGTTGTGCGTAATAATTGTTCAGTTTTACTTAATGAATTTTCTAAACAATTATCATTAATTTTTTGATAACCATTAATTAGATTATTATATTGTACATAGTATACATGTTTATTACTATACTCATAAACAGGTTTTTCGCGTTCGATATGATTTTGGGGATTAATTGGAAAATCAGGGTAATGATAAATTAAATCAAACCATTTATCAGCAGTTAGATTGGTTTCTAAATTATGTTTTTTTTGTAGATCAAGGTATTGTTGTATAAGTAATTTAATACTATCTTTTTTATCTTCAATTAACCATTGTCTTACAGTATTTAAATTTGTAGAATCAGCAAAGAAAAATGACCTAAAGGAGAAGGATTCACTTTCAGGATAATTTAACAGGGATGCAACTACAGAATCTTTATGTTCATTATTTGGATTTGCTACATCTGTTTCATCATAAGATGTCTCTGATTTAGGGATTAATATTCTGATTTTATCTAATATATTTACGCCTTTTACAAATTGTTTATGGGAGACCTGATTTTGTCGTCTTAATACAATTCCCTGATTATAAGAAAAACAATAAAGAGCATTAGCACTTACAAGAATAAAAATGAGAATCCACTCATAGTACAAAGAAATAGATTTTTTCGGATAAAAAGATTTAAAGGCATTATTTTTCAAGTAAAATATTAACCAGATTATGAATGTTAAAACAGATGTAAATCCGGCTATAAAGTATAATAAGTCCATATTTCGAAAAGAAGAATAATAATAATATGATGTATCCTGGAAATCAATTTTTCCGGATATATATCCGAAAAAGAAAAACAAAAGATTAAGTCCTAAAATAGTAAGTCCTATAGGTAGAATTTTTATATTCCAAAGTAATGGGTAATTAAGCAGTAAATATTTTTGAGTTTTTTTAAACATAATATTGTTATAAATAATTAGAAGTTAAATAAAGAAACGACGTGTAGAGTTGGAAATATCTCTAAAATATTTTATAGGAATATTTTCTTGAATAATTGTTTCTAAAAAATTTTTTATAGAGGTTGTTGCAGGAAAATTTGCTATATAAGTTCCACCATTGTAATGGAGTTTTATAAGATTTAATTGCTGGAATGTTTTATATAATTCTTCTTGATTCCAATCAGATTCAAATTCAATAATAAACTCATGTATTTTATTATCAATAGTTTCAGTCTTTAAATTTCTTTGTTCTCCATGTTTTAAGAATATAACCTGATCGGAAGTTTTCTCTACCTCATATAGTTGCTGGGAGCTTAGTACTATTCCTAATGGTCTGAATGGTGATTTGGCTATAGCTTTAAAGTCATCTAAAACAATTTGTTGTGCCATAATGTCTAGATTGGCTAAAGGCTCATCTATGAGTAATAATTTTGGCTTTCTTAGAAGCATACGGGCTAATTCAAAACGCATTTTATAACCGGAAGAAAGGTTTTTCCAACTTAGTTTTTTATAATCCCTAAGTCCCATACGGCTTAGAATTAAATCTGTTATTAATTCATTTTCTTCACTGGCTACTCCATAGCAAGAAGCAGTGAATCTTAAATTATCTAACATAGAGCCATACCAATTATTTGTTCTCTGTGGTATATATATAAGTTGAGTTCTCAAGTCATAAATGTCTGAATAGGTAAAATGATATTTAATTTCTCCTTCAGTAGGATTTAATTCTTTACATAAAGACCGTAATAGGGTAGTTTTCCCATTACCGTTTTCTCCTACTAGTCCTATAATTTCTCCTTCAGATATTTTTAAATTTATAGGTCCCAAAGCAAATGGAGATTTACTATATGACTTTTTTAAGTTATTGATTTCTAATAGACATTTTTGGCTTTTTATTTCTTTTTTGGATAAAAACTGGTGTAGTTCCTGAAGTATAGTAAGATATTTTTCTTTTTTTTCTTCTGTATTGGATTGGTTATAATCTACCCAAGCTAAAAGATTGTAAGTTTTTTTATAAAAAGAAAAGTCTTCCGTATCTAAGGTTAAATCTATAATTCTTTTAAGAGTAAAAGTGAAATCCTCAAATTGTAAAGAATGTAAAATTTTCTCGTATTGTTTTTCAAATAAATTCATGAAATTCTATAAAATAATTTATATATACATTAAAATAAATATTATTACTTATTTAAGATGACAAATATAAATTTAATTTATGGGTTAATGGCAAAAAATTAAGATTTTGATAATTTATCTTTTTTAGATATAATAAAACCTTTAATGAAATTAAATAACAAATAAAAAAATAACATGGGCACCAAAAGTTGTGCAAATTCACTAAAAGAAAATTCAGCTCCTCGTGTAAATAGATTTTTAAAAAAATTATATAGATTTTTAGGAAATAGTAATATGGAATTTGGGTTTTTAATAATTACATAGTAAACAAATAATAAAATAATAGAATAACTAATCAACCCATAGAAAAATAAAAGAAAATCTTCTCCTTTCCATTTTTTTTGTTTTTTTGAAAAAATACTTAACACTTTTTTTCCTGCATGGCTCATAAGATTAGGTTTATTAATAATATCTGAAAAAATCCAATATCCATCGCTTCTTAAAAAAGGGTTAAGATTATTAAGAGTTTTAATACATACAATTGAAGCTAATACAGCTAAGAATGAATTTTTTAAAATAAGCGTAGCAAAAACAACTATTAGAGAGCAAAAAATTAATTCAAAATACATGCCTGCTAAATTTACTACTATTCTTTGTTTTTTGGGTAGTCTCCATACATCTGTGACATCTGCATAATATACAGGGGTAAATAAGTAAAATCCTCCGCCTATTCCACCATGTTTTGCTCCAAAATAATTTGCAGAAGAAGCATGTCCTATCTCATGAAAAGTAGTACTCATAGCCATAAGGATAAAGAAATATATAAGACTGTTTCTCAAATTAAAAGAGGAATAAAGGTCAAAGTGGTAGTACAGGCAACTACCAATAATACCTATGCAAAGAATAATAACACAAATAGAAATTTTAGATTTAAACAAGAAACCAAAGAATGGCGTAATCTTTTTTAGTAAATTTTCATTAAATATTATAAAACTAAGATTTAAATATCCGGGTTTTTTATATTTTTTTAGATTTTCATTTTCACCTTCAAGTAATCCATAAGGTTGTAACTTTTTGTATAATAAATCGTGTACAAATTCCTCTGTGAGTTCTAAATCATATTGGTTGTTATAGGCAATTATAATATCATGAATACTCTTTTTTCCATCTATAAGACAAAGCAAGTCATAAACTTCATTAGATATTTTTACATAATGGTTTTGTATGGTATCATGAAGAAGATATTCACTCTTAGAAAAATTAGTGAATTCAATATTGCCTGCAATTTTAGGAATTAAATGATCATCCATTTCACGAAATTTGTTATTTACAAAGTTACATAGATAATGCCTTTAAAACAAAAGCAGTAGTTAAAACTTTACTTTGATATGGTTGTCCGGCTTTAGGACGAATAAAATCGACCGCATTCCAGCTTCCGTTTTTGTTTTGTGAAATAATTAAATATTTTTTTCCGGCATTTATATATTTTTTATATACATCTTTATCAAATAGCTTTAAACATAGAAGAGCAAAGGAAGTATTTAAAGCATCTGATCCTGAATTATCTCCCCAACCTCCATCATGGTTTTGATTTTGAACAATAAAATTTATAGCCTGTTGTATTTCTTTTTTATATAAATCTTTTTGAATAGATAAAGCTCTAAGGGCAGTATAGGTTCCATAATAAACACCATAATACCATCGGGCAGCCCAATAGCCTTCCTTTAATTGTGAACGGACTACGTATTGTAAAGATATGTTTATTTGGCTCTTAAAAGATTCATCTTTGAGAAGATGTAAAGCGTATATAAAATTGGCTACTACCTCAATATCCGGGCCCGTTCCCCATAAAGTTTGGTTACAATACTCTTGTTTTTGTTGTATTTTTGTCTGATTTTTTCTAGGTATAATCCAAGTTTCAATTCCTCCATTAGCATCTGTTCTTTCTTCTAAAGCTATATTTATTGGTTTAGCACAGTATTTAGAAATTAAATGGGTTTTGTCAAACTTTATAAATACTTGTAAGATCTGAGCTAAATCGTCTATATCCGAAGCAATTTCTTTTACATCCGGATAATAAGACCAACCCCCAACCTTGTCTTTCCGTCTTTTATTTATCCAATATATAGTCTCTTTTTCTATATAATCAGAAATATTTAAAGCATATTTATTAGCAATATGAAGCAAACAATCATCTAACATAGCCCTTTGAAAAACATCACTTACCTGTATAGGGGACGAATTGGTAAAACCTTGTTTTTTACTGAGATACATGATGTGTTGCAACTCTTGATAATTTTTCCGATAATCACTTTCAATAAAAGACAATCCTTGGAAAATAGTTTTATTTCGCACATTAGAATAATTAAAGAAACTATTTTGAGATAGAGCAGATTGTTCCAATTCAATTTTCTTTTCCAGTATAAGTAAATAACCTTCCGTTTCATCCAGATAATTAGATATAGTATTTGCCATATCTGAAATAGTATTTTCCCATAAACTAGAAATAGAATATTTAACCAAAACAGCTTTTGCTTTTTTAAAATATTGTATAGAGTTTTTTAATATTTTTTGGCCTATTCCACGAATGAAAAAAAGTTTATTAAGAATCTGTGGAGATAATTTTCTTTCTTCTTCAAAAAGGGAAATATTTAATTGATATACTCCCCAGTTAAATTGCCCTTTGGTAAAATCTTCATAAAAGTCTTTCACATCATCATATAGTTGAAAGCCTATGGAAAAATAATAATGAGATTGGATAAGGGATTCATATAATTGTTTATTATTAGACCCGGAAAGAATATACATGCTGTCAATAGCTATTTTTCCAAAAGCAGCCTTGAGATCTGCTAAATTTTTGTATTTGCTAAAAGAAACTGTAGATTTTTGTAGACTTAAACCTTTTTCAATACTAATAGCTTGCTGATATTCTTTTTTTCTTTGATTCCAGGTTTTCCAAAAAATAGAATTAAGTCCAAATATATGTGTGAGTTTTTTTATAGCCTCTTCCTGAAAAGCTAGGGAATAGGTTAGCTTGGTTATATCATGATCATCAATAACTGCATCTAAAAACAATAAAGATTGGTAGTATAAAAAACCCGCAGAAGACAGTTCTTTGACTAATTCAGAATCTATATTAGGAAAAAAGGCGGTGAATAATTTGGGATAATATTCATAAAATTCAGGAGATTTAGTAGTACTCATATAATTTTTCTTAAATTAATTTAAATGAACAAATATTTATTAAAAACCATTTATCGGGAATAATTTTTCTGATAACAGTTGAATAAATCCTGCAACCCAAAAACCCTCAGCTTTTGTAACTCTTAACGGATTGTAAATATTTTGTTTATTATAAAAAGGATAATTAATATATATAATAGTTATTTTTTAAATTATTAAATTTTTATATTCTATAAAATAGATAATAATTAGAATGTTGTAAAAATAATAATAAATATTATTATTTGTCTGTTTTTTTATAATAAATTACATATATATGACTTTATTTTATTATATAAAATTATAATTGATTATTTTTTTATTTTTTGATAAAAAAAATACTATAGTTTCTTTTATTTTTATTTGTTTGGGATAAAGTCCACTTAGGGATATGCTGTAAAACTGCCTGTGTACTAAAAATTAATACAATTTATTACTATAGAAAGACTTTTAAAAAAGTGAAATATATATATAAAGGTGAAATTTTATGTAGTGATTCAAATAACTTGAATTCCACTAAGGGTTAGAATAATTTAGAGTAATATTCATAGAATTTAGGAACAGGATTAGTTAACCTCATATAGTTAGCTTGAAAAATGTTATTATAAGTATGAAAGTTTATAATAAACTATTTTTTGGGAATAATTTTTCCGATAACAGTTGAATAAATCCTGCAACCCAAAAACCCTCAGCTTTTGTAACTCCTGACGGATTATATATATTTTGTTTATTATAAAAAGGATAATTAATATAATAGTTATATTTTAAATTATAATTTAAATCCTTTTGTTTTAAGTATTCGCTGTATAGAAGATTATTTTGGTAGATGTTGTTTAATTGTAGTATTTCCTGTGTATTAATAAAATTTTCAGGTAAAAAAGTAATTGATTCTTTTTGGGTCTGGGAAGAGATTTCTTGGCCATAAATAATATGGAAAGAAAAAGCAATGAGTAAAATGAATAAGGTTTTCATGGCTTATTATTATTTAATTTCTGTAAATTCCTTTTCTTGCTCTGATAATAAAATGAAAGAATTATTTTTTTCTTTATCAGGAATGTTGTCAGTTATTTTTTTAGACAGGTCTATTTTATTTTTTAATCCTTTATGTTTTCCTTTATTAAAGGTAGAAAAATAAATTATTTGGTTTGAGGTAATAGGAATATTTTTTGTAGTGTTTTCTCTTGTTTTGAATCCTTTAAAATTCATTTCCATGCTTGAAGGGATATATTTTCCTTTATTTTTTATGAAAGTATATTTCAATTCGGTATCGGTTGTATAAGCTTTATAAAGTATGTTGTCTATTTTTTTCTCGGTATACGTATTTGCCTGTTGGGTTTTAATCTGTAAATAAGTAATGGCTTTATCCTTGGAATTATAGATCATCTCTCCCCGTATTTTTAGTTCTTCTTTTTCAATATAGTCAGACTCAAAAGTAATTTCGTATAGATCTTCTTCTATCTTACGGCAGGTAGAACTTAGCGGGGAATCTTCGGTAGCTTGTAAGATTCCGAAAATTTCACTGTTAAGAAAAAAACGAAAAATAAAATCGGAAGGTTTTATTTGTATATCTTGGTTTTTGGTTTTATAATAGAGTATGGAATTTAAACTTATTTGTAAGAAAGAGTCCGGAGTTTTACTTTTAGAGAAATCAAACCCATTAAATAAGGTCCATATTTTCATTTGGGATATCAGTAAATTATTTAGTTTACCGTCTGAAAAAGCTTTTTGTTTTATAAGACAATCATATTCAGAAGGGGAATCATAGTATATTTTAGTGTAATTTTTTAAAATATCTTTAAAAATTTTGTTAGCAGAAAGCCCGTCAATTATTACTTCAGGTATAGTTTTTTCTATAGGTGTTAAGGTAATCAGATTAGATAAAGCTTCATTAACTATAATTATTTTCTGCTTATATAAAGGATGATAAACTAATAAACTATCTTTAAAAGTAGTCGGTATGGTTATATCTCCATCATCATTGGTGAAAAAGGTAATTTCTTTACCTCTCAATTCAACATTGGCAATAGGAGCCTGGCTTTCGAAATCAATAATTTTATATTTATTTTGTGAATAAAGTAATAATTGAGTAAGAAATAATATGAAAACAAATTCTAATTTCATTTTTATATAAAATTAATTTAGGTTATGTTACAAGAGGCTACCTACTTTAAGGTAGCCTGAATTTTTATTGGGTAACTATCTATTTTTAAAAATTAATTGTCCATTTTCCTCCATAATGGGTTTCCCCATCTGAAGTGCTAATAATAGCTGGAGATAATCTTCCCCAACCCATTTCGTATCTTTTTTCCAATTCTTCAACTTTGAATTTTTCTAATACTAATTTTTCATTTGTTTTACCTTTGGCTTGAGCCATTTGTCTTTTTTTTCATAAGAAGTTTTTTCAATCATTCAATTTTTGAATTCTATAAATTAGCTAATAGTTAGAATAATACAAAAATAATAATATATATTAATATTCTATAATTTATTTTGTAATAAATTATCTATATGCTCTTATTTTATTATATATATTTATAATGAAGTGTTTTTTTATTTTTATTTGTTTAGGATAAAGTTCTCTTGTGAATATGCTGTAAATAATCTTAGGAATAGTAATTATTTTAAATTTATTAATACGGGAAGATTTTTAAAATGTGATTTAGATAAAAAGATTAAATATTTTATATAGTTAATTCAAATAACTTGAAATCTACTAAGGTTTGGGATAATTTAGGGTAAGATTCATAGAATTCAAAAGATTTAGCAGTATTTATAGTTTTTACATAATATTTATTTGCTTAATATGGCTTTGTATTCTTTGTTATCTTGTAGTGAGTTTATAAATTTTTTCATCTCTTCAGTAAGCAATAACTGATTTTGTTTTTTCCAGAACTCCTCATTGTAAGCTCCCTCAATTTTAAAAATTTCTTTGGTTACTGAGGTGTTGGAAGTAATGTCTGAGGTAGTAGGATTGGAAAGTAGTAATTGATAATCTAAATCATATACAGTTCTTTTATTATTTCTGTCGAATAATTCCACATTATATTTAAAGACACAATTAGATTGAGTATATTTTTTTAAAGAGGAATTATAAGAATAGGAAATAGCTATATTGTAGTTCATGACCCTCCACTTAAATCCGTATTTAGAAGTAAAAGGTAATCCGGAATTTCGATCGTTTTTAGAATGGTAATAAACTGAAAGTATAGCATTGTCTGTGTTGTTTATAATATAGAATCCTTCACGGGGGTTATTTGTGTTTTCTTTAGCAGTAAAATAAATTTTAGTGTAAAGAGAATCAATATTTTCACCTTTATAAAAGTTGTAATTTTTATATTCAATTCCGATTAGTGTCGCTCGATAGAGTATTTCTTTTAAAGTAAATAATCTAAAATACTCTATTTTATTACTTGAAAATACTTTTCCAGCTTTGCGTATATTGGATACCGAAGCTTTATATTTGTTTTTTTTAATTGTAGAGGTTAAGAATGATGTTTTTCTGTGGATTTGTCCTGTAAGGTCTACTATTCTAAGTAGTTCATTATTTTGTTTTATTGTTCCCCTGAGAAAAAAAGATTCTGAATAAGGGAATAAAACATAATTATTTTTCATTTCTTTAAAAGCTTCTTCCACTATAAGTTTTGGGCTTTTTACTACTATTTCGTCTATATCAGTCATTTCAAGTGGAGTTAGTGAAATAGTAGTATGGTCTTTTATATCAGAAATTTCTTTATCCTGATAGTATAAATGATTAAAATTTATAACTCCTCCAGTATAATACAGGTAATATTTTCCTTCAGAATTAGTAAAATTTTTATTAGAATCTAAGGTAGTTATTTCTACCCCTTCTATAGGTAACCCTGTATTTTTATCGATTACTTTCCCTGTAATAATAGTCTGTGTATAATTAAAAATACATAAAAGGGAAATAAGTATAGAAAATATGATTTTCATTAATTTTAATTTATATAAACTGTCCAAAATGTTTGTTTATCCTTATTTTATAGTAATTATAATTTTTGATAAATTCTAATTTTGGACAGTTTTTATATTTAACAAATAAGTATTTAAACTATAATTGTAATAAAATTTACAAAATTATTTATGCAATATTATTATTGGCTCAGCATTCTGAAGCTCCATATGTACTTCGGGTTCAATCCAATCCATTTCATATCTTTTTTCCAATTCTTCAACTTTGAATTTTTCTAATACTAATTTTTCATTTGTTTTTACTTGTACTTGTAGCTTTTGCGATTTGTTTTTTATAAGATATTTTTTTTAATCATTAAATTTTTGAATTCTATAAATTAGCTAATAGTTAGAACACTGTAAAAATAATAATATATATTAATATATTGCATTTTTTTTGTAATAAATTATATATATGCTCTTATTTTATTATATCTAATTATAATGAAGTGTTTTTTTTATTTTTTAATAAAAAAAATATTATTTTTTCTTTTATTTTTATTTGTTTAGGATAAAGTTCTCTTGCGAATATGCTGTAAATTACCTGAGGAATAGTAATTAATTCAAATTTATTACTACAGAAAGACTTTTAAAAAAGTGATTTAGATAAAAAGAATAAAAATTTTATATAGTTATTCAAATAACTTAGAATCTATGAAGGTAATATTTGTAAAGCTCAGAGATTTTGAATTTTGATTCATTCAAGAGTTATTGAAAAAAACACTTAAAGTTATATTATGATAACTAAATTATGTAGAATAAGAGCATGTATAAGAAGATAAAATAAAGAAAAAAGAAATCTTGGTCTCTTTTTTCTTTATTTGTTAATTAAGATAAATAATTATTTATTCACGCCCCAGCTAGCGCTACCTTTTCCATTACCCCAACTAACGTCTCCTTTATCTCCATCAACGTGTACGCTTCCGCTACCCCAATCTACATTAACAGTGTACCAGCCCATTTCGTAACGTTTTTCTAATTCTTCAACTTGGAATTTTTTTACTAATTGAGCTTCTTTTTCTTTTTTGTTTAAATTTTTCATAATGAACTTTTTTTAAGTTATAAAATTTAGTTTTTTATCATTAAAATGATGATATTTTTCAAATATACAAAAAAAACACTAATATGAAATTTTTTTACAATAATTTATTTTAAATAAAAAAATAGTTTTGTTGTTTTTATGTGTATTATTATACGATTACTACTAATATTATATGCTTCCTCTGGATTTTAGTTCTAAATATTTATTAATTGTATTAATGGTTAAATTTTGAGGCTCAGTTAAAATAGATTGAATACCATGTTTTTTTAGTTCATGAACAATTAGATTCTTATCAAATTCAAATTTTTCTGCTATTACTTTTTGATAAATTTGTCTGGTATTTAGAGCTTCTTTTTCAATTAGTTTTTTTAATTCTACATTTTTAAAGAAAATTACTATAAGCAAATGATTTTTTGCAATAGCTCTTAAATAGGGTAATTGTCTATGTAAAGAATCTAAGTTTTCAAAATTTGTATAAAGTAAAAGTAAGCTTCTATGGTAAATTTTTCTTTTAATATCAATATATAATCTTTCGAAATCACTTTCAGCATAATCTGTTCTTATATTATATAAGGTTTCTAGGATCTTGTTCATTTGAGATTTTTTTCTATCAGCCACAATACGGTTTTCAACTTTTTCCGAGAAAGTAAACATTCCTGCCTTATCATTTTTTTGTAAGACTACGTTAGAGATAACCAAGCTTGAATTAATGGCATAATCTAGTAAAGACAA
Organism: Apibacter adventoris; assembly: GCF_002964975.1. Taxonomy (GTDB): domain Bacteria; phylum Bacteroidota; class Bacteroidia; order Flavobacteriales; family Weeksellaceae; genus Apibacter; species Apibacter adventoris. The sequence continues at coordinate 156,899 of NZ_PSZM01000046.1, forward strand.
TTCATTAAAAGGCATCATCATAATCCGACCTTTATCAATTATGGAATAAACAGTTTGAGATTTTTCATCTTGAAATTGGTTTACCATTAAAGTATTTCTCTTTGCTGTAGCTTTCCAATTAAGATTTCTTATATCATCCCCTATAATATAATCCCTGATTTGCTCAAATTCCATGGTATTTCCAATTTTACGTATTTTTTTTAAACCATATTCATGTAATTGATTAGTAAAAGCATGAAGATCATATTTGTGAAGTTGTAAAAAGGAGGGGTAAACCACAATATTTTTTTTATCGGAAAAAATATAGCGTCTTTTGACTAAACCTAAAATGCTATTAACATATACATTTAGTTTTCCATATTGATAAACTCCACGTTTTGTAGGACGAAGGGTATATAGGTAATCTTTAGTTTCAGCCGGTTTTAAATTTACTTTAAATAAAAAATCACGTTTCTGAAACTGAAAAGGTATTTCATCAATTACATTTAAATGAACAGGGAATTTATATAAGTTTTTGAAAGTTATCGATACAGGATTTTCGTCACCATTACTGAATTTTTCAGGTAAAATTCTTTGGGCATTAACTCCTTCATTTACTAGATATAAAAGCATAATATCGGCAATAATAGCAAGAAGGAACAATAAAAAAAGGAATTTTAACAATATGAATAATGGAGGAAAAAGATACGAAAATACAAAAGCAATTATAAATCCTAATATAATTAAGAATAACCGCTGTGAAAGGAATAAAGATTTAATGAAATTCAGCACAATTATCTAGGTATTTCAATTCCTTCAATGATTCGTTTCATTAACACAGATGTTGTAAGTCCTTCCATTTCCCTTTCAGGGGTCAAAATTACTCTATGTTTTAAAATATAAGGAGCTATATATTTAATATCGTCAGGAGTAATAAAGTCTTTTCCCTGTAATGCTGCATAAGCTTTTGAAGCTTTCAGTATGGCTATGGAAGCCCTTGGAGAAGCGCCTAAATATAGATTTGCATTATTACGGGTAGAAGTAACAATTTTTGCTATATACTCAATTAAAGTATCTTCAACATGAATAAGCTGGACAAGATCTTGATAACGTACTATCTCTTCTTCAGAAATTACAGGATTAACAATTTCTTCTTCTTTTTGAGATTTTAAATGATTGTGTTTTTTTATAATTTCAATTTCTTCTTCCAATTTAGGATAGTCAATTTCAATTTTAAATAAAAAACGGTCTAATTGAGCTTCCGGTAAACGGTAAGTACCTTCCTGTTCTACCGGGTTTTGAGTAGCAAGAATTGTAAAAGGGCGCTGAAAAACATGTGAAACACCATCTATCGTAATTTGTCTTTCTGCCATAACTTCAAACAAAGCAGCTTGCGTTTTAGCAGGGGCACGATTTATTTCATCAATTAAAACAATATTAGAGAAAACTGGTCCTTTTTTAAATTCAAAATCAGTAAGTTTTTCATTAAATATAGATGTTCCAATAACATCTGAAGGCATAAGATCTGGGGTGAACTGTATTCTGCTGTATGGAGCAGATATGGTTTTAGCTATAAGTTTTGCCATAATGGTTTTAGCAACTCCGGGAACACCTTCTATTAACACATGTCCATCTGATAATATAGCTGTAAGGATAAGGTCTATAGAAACCTCCTGCCCGACAATAATTTTTTTAATTTCTTCGCGAATTTTATCAGCTGCAATTTTTAAAGCAGACAAGTCAACTCGACTTTCATATTGTAAGTTTTCGTTATCCATCAATTAATATTTTTATAAAATAAGTCTATGGTTCTATTAATAAGTTTTAAATCTTCTTCAGTGGATATATCTGAATTTTGATTTTTTTGAATTAAAGATACAATTTTATCGGTTATTTCTTTAGGTACTCCAGATTTCAGATGAAGTAAGTCAGAAAACTCTGTATTGATTTTTTCAATATTCATAAAATAATGTTCTTTAACGTAGTATAAAAAGTATTTAATTTTTTTATTGATAATATCCTTATGTTCTTTGTTATTATAATATAAATTGCCTATAGTTTGTGTAAATTCTACTGTTGTATTTTTTAAAGGTTTTATAATAGGAATAATCCTTTGCGTTCTTTTTCCAAAAAAAAGGCTATATAAAACAAAACTACATAATAGTATTACCCATGCCCAATGTAACGGGGGATTATTAAAAATATACATAAGAATTCCATCAGGAGGGGTATGTATTGATTTATTATTTTCTTCCCAAAGAATAGTATTTTTATTTATATAGTTTAAAGAATTTACAACATACATATAGTTTTTATCTTTAAGCATAAAATAATTAGAATATGCCTCGGGGAATAATTGAATATAAAAATATCCTTCTCCGTATTTTTGTTTAATAAAATTTGTTTTAGTTTCAGTACCCATATGGTATTGTCCTAAAATTACGGAGTTCACACTGTCTATTTCTGAAAAATAAGCATATTGATCAACTTTTTCAAACTTATAACGTGGATTGGAAAACGAAGGATTTACAAGACTTAGTTCCACATTAGAAAAATCCTTATTAAGTATATAATAAGAAGATTCTGTTTTTAAATGTAATGAATCCAGGATTGGAGTGGGAATAAAATTAGAAACTATGAAGGCATCATTTCCCTGTTCTACAAAATCTAAAAGGTATTCTGTATCGGTTTCAGAGAGTGTGGAGTTTTGATTAATAATAAAAAAAACATCAGACCCTGTTCTATTGTTAAAACTAAGGTATGAAGAAATACTTTGTTCTATTCGTTTCTTGTTTTTTTCAGGGAATAATTGAGCCAATTCATTATAAGCTATATAAGTCCCGAAAGGAATTTTATCTTTAGACGAGTAAGTAGGTGTCCAAATTATAGGTTTAGGTTTTGTGTATTCAAGGTACATTAAAAAACCTATAACTACAATAAAAATTCCTGTATATATTTTTAATGTTCTAGACAATTTGGTTTTTTTATAATTTTGAAATTAATTGTTGAATTTCCTTAAACTTGATTTCAGCTATACTAAAATCCGATTCTTTTGCTATATGATCTCCATACCAACAATAATCAAAAACAAAAGAAACATCTTTAAAAAGATTTTTCAAATCCGGATTATTAATCTCATAAAAATATTCATAATTAGTTTTTTGATATTCATAGTTAATTAGTTTTAGTACAGAAAGGGTTTTAAGAATTTTTAAATAATAAAAACGAATAGCTAATCGATAATTTTGTTCGTTTACTGCATTAGCAATTAGTAGATCGAAATCAACCGAATTTATATTTTTTTCTACCTCTTCAACAGAGATTTTATTTTTATCATTTCTTCCTATAACAGTTTTAAATTTTTTATAAAAAAATAATATTCCTAAAATAATTAATACCCCTAAAAGAATAAATGAGATTATCCATATTATTTTTCTGCCTGAAAGAGTTTCGGCTCGTAAATTAAAGTTGAAAAATTGATTTAAAAAATCGATAATCTTTTTGTATATAAAAGATAATAAACGTGAAAATAAATTAGGTTCTTGAATAGGAGCTTCATATATAAAATCTTTTTCAGTATATACCTCGGATGGTTTATTAGGTAGATTTTTAGGCTGTAAATGAGAAGAATCATAAATTACGTTTACTTTTGCTGACAATTTGAAAATTGTAACAAAAAACAAAAGTGCAATATATTTTATTCTTTTCATTTATCTTTTCAAATCTGATGAATTATCATAATCTTCAGTTTTACCAATATTTTCTATTTGTGTATTTGTAGCTATTCCTGTTCTGTTTTCTATAGTACTATAATAAAAGATAGAAAGTCCTATATAGTATATAGAATAAGCTACATAACCAATCGCTGCTCCTAAGCCGGTTAAAGCACTGCCTAATAAACTAATAAATGAATTACCAGATGAATTTTGGTTTGCAAAACCCATAAATATATTAAAGTAAATAAGTATAGTCCCTGGTAATTGAAATATGTAAGTAAATAGAGAAGTTATGAGCCCCATAAGAAATATAAATAAAAAAATATTCCAAAAAATACCTTGAGTAAATTTATAGCTTAACTTAAAAGATTCAAAAATTCCTTTATCTTCTAATATAATAAATGCTTGGGCAAATATCAGCTTTATATATAAATAAAACAGTCCGAATATAAAAATAATAAAAAACAAAACAGTAAATATGGCTCCAATAGGACCCATAATCATCGGAAAAAAGCATACAGCATAGGCAATAATAGTAGCTAATAACAAAATAAATTGTGAACCAATAACTTTTCCAAAATATTTTTTAGTTTGTATCCACAAAATAGGAGTAGAAATTTCTTCATTATTTTTATATAATTTTATATAACATAAACTAACAGTATATACTAAGCTCATTGCTAAAAAAGCTGATAATGAAAAGAATAATACATTAGGAATTATTGATAAAAACATATCAGAATAATCATTTGAAACATAAGAGTTTTCATTTATCTCTTGGGTTATATTTGTAAGTATAAGGTTAAAATAACTATTAAAAAATAAAACACTACAAATACCGTATACCAGTAAAATCGGAGCACATATATAAAATAGCCCCGTAAAAAGAGATTTAAAGTTAGCTTTAGTAAACGAAAAAGTATCAGAAAGTAAGCTGCTGATATCCCGAACTTTCAATAGTTCAATTTTTTGAGATTTGTTCATAGGAATTAAATTTTTTATGTAAATTTTTTGGGTAGATAATATAATAAAAAACAATAATACATAAAGAGATAATTATAATTCCTATAGCTATAGGAATAGGCATTAAAGAATGGCGGGTTACAAAACTTTCTAAAAAACCGGCACAAATAAAGAACGGAACTGTACTAAAACATATTTTCATACCATCTCTAAACCCTTTTTGAACGGATTGTAATCGAGTAAAGGTTTTAGGGAATAAAACACTCTTTCCCAAGATAATTCCGGCAGCTCCACAAACAATAATTACAAATATTTCAAAAACACCATGTATCCATATAATAGAATTTGCTCTGGCACCAACCCCTTGTTGAATTAAGAATCCATCAAAGGAACCTATCATTTCACCATTATAAAATAACATGAATATAGGGATGATAGGAGTGAAAATTCCTCCTACAAAAGCAGTAAAGCCCACTTTAATATTATTGGTTGTAATATCCAGAAACATAACAGATGCCGACATATTGTGGTATACCCCCATAGGGTCTCCTTTCTCAATATTATTTAAAGTCATATCCACATATCCGTCTCCCAGAATAACCCTTGCAAAATCCATGTTTTGATAAACAGAAAATAGACCTATTCCGAAGGAAATAAAAAATATAATAAAAGAAAATAATAAGTCTTTCTGGTAGTTTCCAATAAGAAAAGGAATTTCATATTTCCAAAAAGTAATAATACGATTAGAACTTTCTTTTTTATTTTTATAAATAGAAAGATGAGCTTTACGAGCAAGATCATTTAAATAGAGGGTGGTTTTGCTTTTAGGATAATAAGTTTGTGCATAACTTAAATCATTTACCAATTGAAGATATAAATCGGCTAATTTATCCGGGATAAGAACATTACTTTTTGTTAAGGCCTTTTCAAAACTGATCCAGCGTTCTTTATTTTTTTTTATGAAGGCTGCCTCTCTCATTAAAAAATATTACTTTTGTGCAATATTACAAAAAAACATGAGAATATGGAGGGGGTTCATATTAATACATCTCAGAATGTTACCATTGATTTTAATCTTGCAACTATCGGTAACAGAATAGCAGCAAGATTCTTAGATTGGATATTTATCCTTATATATTTAGTGATTTTTTTTATAATTATTTATGTTTTAACAAGTAATGATTTCAATTTTGAACATGAAATGTTAAATATGGTTCTTTATGTTATAATGATTTTACCGGTAGTTTTTTATTCTTTATGGGCTCCTTATTTTATGCAGGGACAAACTTTTGGTAAGAAAATTCTAAAAATAAAGATTGTTAAAGCTGATGGAGCGGAAGCAACCTTTGGAACATATTTTATTCGTTGGTTGTTAAATGTGGTGGATTCTATATTTTATTCTAGTGTAGGATTAATAACTATGGCATCTACAAAAAAAAGACAAAGAGTTGCAGATTTAGTTGCCCATACGGTAGTAATAACTACTAGGCAACAAATAAATTTTGATCAAACAATACTCTATAATTTAGAAGAAAATTATCAGCCCATATTTTCACAAGTTTTACAATTGTCAGATAAAGATGTTCAAATTATTAGAACTTCTTTAGATTTTGCAAAAAAAAATAGAGACTATGAATTAATTAAAAAACTTAGGAATAAAATAGAATCTGTGATAAATGAATATAAATCGGAAATGTCTGATGTAGATTATGTAGATACGGTTATTAAGGATTATCAGTATTTTTCGCAACAATAAAAATAAGTCATTCACATTTTAGTAAATTATATTTTAACTTTGTAAGAAAATAGTATGTTAAAAGCAGGGTTAGTTGGAGCAGGACATTTAGGGAAAATACATTTAAAGTTATTAGATCAATCCTCTAAATATGAACTGGTAGGTTTTCATGATATAGATGTAGAAAATGGAAGAAGACTTGAAGCAGAGTTTGGATATAAATTTTTTGATAATTTTGAGGAATTGCTTGCTTCAATTGAAATTTTGGATATTGTAACTCCCACTTTTGCTCATTTTGAATATGCAAAGAAAGCAATTATTTCAGGGAAACATTTTTTTATAGAAAAACCTATAACTAATACCTTAGCTGAAGCGGAAGAAATAATTAAATTATCAAAAGAATTTAAAGTAAAAGGTCAAGTTGGACATGTAGAGCGATTTAATCCGGCATTTATTGCCTGTAAGCCTTATATCATAAACCCCATGTTCTTAGAAATTCATAGATTGGCAGAGTTTAATCCAAGGGGAACGGATGTTCCTGTTGTTTTAGATCTGATGATCCATGATTTAGATATAGTTCTGTCAGTAATACAATCCAAAGTAAAAGAAATTCATGCGAGTGGGGTAGCTGTAGTAAGTAAAACTCCGGATATTGCAAATGCCAGAATAGAGTTTGAAAACGGTTGTGTTGCCAATGTTACAACCAGTAGAATTTCTATGAAAAATATGAGAAAAAGCAGATTTTTTCAAAAAGATGCCTATATTTCTATCGATTTTTTAGCTAAAAAAGCTGAAATAATTAAGATGAATAAAGCTCCTGAGAAAGAACAGCCTTTTGATATGATTATAGAAAATGCCGAAGGTGAAAAAAAACAAATTATATTTCAATACCCTGAAATTCATAATAATAATGCTATATTAGATGAATTAGAATCATTGGCAGATTCTATTGAACATCAGACACCAATAAAAGTGAGTTTAACTCAAGGCAAAGAAGCGTTAAGAATTGCTCTAGAAGTAATGAGGCAGATTGAACATAAGTTATCTTTAAACAAAGTAGATTAAATAAAGATATCAAATAAAAATTATTTATTTTTTCAAATGGTTGTGAGATATGAAAGATCGAGAGGAAAATGAAAAATTACTAGCAGATGAACATCCAGATAATTATTTAGCATTTGCTATTTTATGTACAGTAGTTTGTTTTGCTCCGGTAGGAATTTTTGCTTTATTTTATTCATTACGCGTAAATCAATATTGGGCAAGCGGGAACATTTTAAAGGCTCGTAGAGCTTCTATTATTACACGAATTATTTGTGTTTGGACGATAATAGCAGGAATTATATTTTGGATTGGTATTTTATTTGGTGCTTCTTATAATATATTTGGACATAAGCCATTAAGGCATTAATGCAACTAAAATTACATTTGCATTTAAAATATTTCCCTTTTTTATTAAAAAAATAAAATACAGTTATATTTAAGTTATATAAAATCATGTAAAACGTGCTTAAATAATAAAACTATTTATATTTTTGAAAGGTTAAAAATGTAAAATCATAAATATGTTTTTCATCTTTAGGATGGAATTTTTCATAAGTTTTATTCCATTTAGATAAATTTAAATATGGGAAAAAGGTATCGGCTTCATTAACTTTTGTATGTACACGAGTTACTTCAATAGCATCTATAAAATCTAATGCCTGTTTATAAATAGTACCTCCTCCGATTATGAAAGGGTCTGCATCAACTTTTTTGGCAATTTCAATAGCTTCTTGTAAAGAATGGGTAAGGACAACACCCTCAGGCACAATATAATTCAAGTTATTAGAAATTATAATGTTAAGACGATTTGGTAAAGGTTTTGTTAAAGATTCAAAGGTATTTCTTCCCATAATCACAGGATGATTCAAAGTCAACTTTTTAAATCTTTTTAAGTCATCCGGTAAATTCCATAAAAGCTGATTATCTTTTCCAATCGCATTATTTTCATCCATTGCCACAATAATTCTCATTTTTTCTTCTATATAATTTTTCAATAGTTAAAATTAAATAATTTTTTTTTAGACTTTTAAATATTTTATCAAGAAAAAAATAAACTAAAAGACTTCCTAAATTTTTAAGAAGTCTATGTTATAAAATAAGAAATTATGTTATTTCATTTTATTCAATCCTTCAGTAATAATTTTCACCTGTTTTTGTAAAGCTTCATTTGTAGGATTAGAATTAGACGCTTGTTGTTTTAATTGTAAACCATTCTGCATCATTTCTAACAATATTTCTCCGGAGTTATATCCTTTAACCTGTAAGTAAATTTTTACAATGCTGTTAACTAAATTTTTAGTAGCCATAAGATAATCTCCGCTCATAATATCTTTAAATGCAGAAAAGTATGTATTAGCTTCTTCTTGAGATTGAGCAGTAAATAACAAAGGGACAAGCCTTTTAGAAATTAAATTTATTTTTGAATAATCTTGAGCTATTATAACTGCTTTTGCCATAGCATTCATTAAAATATCTCCCGGATCTTTATCATCGATATTATTAATAATTTCTAGAGCAGCTTCTTTATTAGTTTGTAATAAAGCTTCAATACAAGCCGATTTTACAGAATAAGATTTACTAGAAGAAAATTTTATAAATGTTTTAGAATATTTAGCAGCATCAATATTAGCTAATTGTTTAATAGCTTCGGCTTGTACCGGAGTTTGAGTTTCAGTATTTAAAACCTTTTCTAAAATTGAAGCGGATTTTTGTTTAACCGTAGGATTAGTTTCATCTAATTTAGATATGGCTAATTTTCTAATACCTTCATATTTATCGGTTGTAATAGCTTCTAATAAAGTTTCTAAGGCTTTTTTGTTTGAAATTTGAACATCTGCTAATTTGTTAATTGCTTCTATTTTAGAGTGATATTCAGGGGTGTTTTTATATTGGAATATATATTGTTCTGTAGTTTTATCTTCAATAATTTCACATAATAAAATATCGTCAGGATTGATATTTACTAATTGAGGTATAGACTTATAAGGAATTTCAAAAGAATTATTTTCAATAGCTTTAGCCCAAACCTGATGTTTAGTGGATTTTCCATTTTCATATACATCTATATCCAGAGGAAATTGAAATTTAGGCTCTTGAGTTTGAAGAATTTCTATTTTTATTAATTTTTTAGACTCATCTAAACTATAAGTAGCTTTTAGTTTTGGGTGCCCATTGCCATAATACCATTGATTGAAAAACCAATTTAGATCTTTTCCGCTAACTTCTTCCAAAGCGAGACGTAAATGATGCGCTTCCGTAGCTTTATATTCATTATTTTTTAAATATTTATTTAATCCGGCAAAAAAAGCGTCATCTCCCAAATATTTTCTTAGCATATGTAAAATAAGACCTCCTTTATTATAAGTAACTGCATCAAACATGTCTTCGCGATCTTTGTAATGAAATCTAACTAAGTCTTTATCAAAATCAACTTTCCCATACATATATCCATCTTTTTCTTCTTGTTTATGTTCTTCTGCTTTATCTTTTCCATATTTATGTTCAAGCCATAAATATTCGGAATAATTGGCAAAAGATTCATTAACTGTTAAATTAGACCAGCTTTCACTCGTAGCGAGGTCACCAAACCAATGATGAAAAAGTTCATGGGCTATCGTTGTCTCCCATAGATTTCCATCAATTAATTGTCCTGGTTTTTGTTGAGCTTTTTCCATGTGTAAGGTAGCTGTTGTATTTTCCATGGCACCACTCACATAATCTCTGCCTACCATTTGACTGTATTTTTCCCAAGGATAAGGATAATTTAATAAATTAGAAAAAAAATCAATCATATCAGGAGTATCGCCAAAAATTTGTTTTGCGTAGGGCTCATATTCCTTTTCAACATAATATTCAACAGGTATATTCTTCCACTTATCTTTTACAATGGCAAAATCTCCAACTCCCATAAAAAATAAATAGGGTGCATGTTTCTTATCAAATTTCCAATAGTCGGTACGGGTTCCGTCAGAATTTTTTGTTTGGCTCTTTAATAATCCATTGGATAAGGTGACATACTTATCAGGAACTGTCATATAAATTTCTTCGGAAGTTTTTTGATTGGTTTTATCAATGGTAGGAAACCAGCAACTACTAGATTCTGTTTCACCTTGTGTCCATATTTGAGTAGGTTTGTCTTCTTCTTCTCCTCTTGGGTTAATAAAATAAAGCCCTTTTGCATCATTAATGGCACCACTGCCTTTTTGTGATACAGATGAAGGAATTGCAATATATTTTATATATACTGTATAAAGTTCATTTTTCTTATATAACTTATCTAGAGAAATTTTTATTTTAGAATTTTGGTATGTGTATTTTAGATCTTTACCATTTTCTAGAGTAACTTTTAAAATTTCCATGCCTTTAGCATCTAGTGATAAAGAATCTGTAGGGTAAAAATGAGGTTCAAGTGTAATCCAAGCTTCTCCTGCCATTTTTTCGTTAGGTATATCAAAACTTACTTTTAATTTTGTATGTACCAAATCATTAATCATAGTAGCTGAAGGCTGGTAATTGGAATAGTCTTGGGCATTACATATGCCTAAAGTAATAAAAAAGACTATAAATAAAAATCTTTTTTTCATTATAATTGTTTTTTTGATTGTGTATATTAATATATGTGTAAAAATAATTGATAAAATGTTACAAAAGCTTGGAGGGTTTATTGTTATTTATAATTATGATATTTAAAAATAAAATATAAATTATATGAATTTTATTTTATTAATATATTTAGTGTGAGTTTCTTTTATAATTTCGGATAAAATTGCAGCTTGATTATAATTAAGTTCATTTCGTAAACTTGCTGAATTTAATTGGATAAACAAGACTTTTTTATCAATAAACATTTTTAGAGTGTGCTTACATATAACATCTCCCATCATGTTTTTCCAAATTTTTTCTATTTCCAGAATTAGTAATTTTTCCTCTAAACCTAAAGCCTTAATAAGGCTTTTAATTGCTGAATTACTGGTTTGTTCCTTTCTTCTTAAGCTCATATAGAAATCCTCACTTCTCAAAATTACAATAAAATTGAATAATTAATGAATTAAAATATAACAGATGATTTTTCTCATACTATTAAAGAAATTTTCAGAGAGAAAAATTAATTTTTAATTACATAAAAAGATTTTAATTAAAAGGAAGAAATTATAGATTAAAATCAGTAAATAAATTTATAAACTAAAAATTTTATAATCAGAACTAATTTGGTCAACTATTTTTTCAGTTCTTTCTTTATGGGTGTCTGAAAGGAAAATTTGTCCAAACTTCTCTTTATGAACCAGCTTTACTAACTGCGCCACACGATGTTCATCCAGTTTGTCAAAAATGTCATCCATAAGCAAAAGCGGATTTTTTCCGGATTTATCTTTAATGAGTTGAAGTTGAGCTAATTTTAAAGAAATTAAAAAAGATTTTTGCTGTCCCTGAGAACCGAATTTTTTAATAGGATAATCAAATAAATTAAAGATAAGATCATCTTTATGAATTCCTTGAGTAGTATAGGTACAGACTCGATCTTTATCAATGTTTTCCTTTAAAATATTATCTAAACTATTCTTATTCAGATCAGAAATATACTGTATGGAGACAGTCTCTTTTCCGAGAGAAAGAACCGAATAAAATTTAGAGAAATTTGGTAAATAATTCGAGATAAAGTCTTTTCGTAGCCGATGAATTTTAGTACCATTTTCAATAAGTTCAGAATCATATATTTCTAAGCTTATTGCATCAAAAGTATGAGTAGTGGAAAATAATTTTAATAAAGCATTTCTTTGAGCTAAGGCTTTTTGATATCGAATTAGTAGATGTAAATATTCTGGATTAATTTGGCTTATCATTCCATCCATAAATTTTCTCCTATATTCACTTCCTTCTGTAATCAGATTCTGGTCGTAAGGAGAAATCATAACGGAGGGATATTTTCCAATATGTTCAGATAGTTTTTCGTAAGCTTTGTTATTTCTTTTAATTATTTTTTTTTGTCCTGGTTGAACTAAAAGTTTTATAATATCTTCAGTTGAGTCATCTGCAAAATCACCTTCCAGAGAGAAAAATTTTTCTCCAAATCGAATATTATTCTGGTCTGAATAATTTAGATAACTTTTAGTAAGTGATAGATAATGAATAGCATCTAAAATATTAGTTTTACCCACTCCATTGTTACCTACAAAACAGTTAATATTAGCAGAAAAAGAAAATTGCTTTTCTGCAAAGTTTTTGAAATTGAATAACTTTAGATCTTTCAGATACATCTTAAAAATTATCTGATTTTTGGATATTCTAAAGGATTTGCCTCATGCATAATTTCATATATTCCTTCTACTATATCATCTAAGGAAGGTTTGGAAAAATAATCTCCATCTGAACTGTAAGCAGGGCGATGTTCTTGGGCTGTTATTGTTTTTGGAGCGGAATCTAAATATTGATAACCTTTTTGCTCTTCCAAAACTTTTTGCATTAAATATGAGTTTGCTCCACCTGGAACATCTTCATCAATAATAACTAAGCGGTTGGTTTTTTTTAGGCTTTCCACTACTTGATGTTTATTATCAAAAGGAACCAGAGATTGGGCGTCGATAATTTCAATGTCAATACCTAAAGTTTGTAATTCTTGAGCTGCTTTAGTAACAATTTTCCATGTTGCGCCATAGGTAAGTACCGTAATATCTTTTCCTTCTCGGGTAATTTCTACTTCTCCTACAGGAGTAGTAAATTCTCCTAAATTATTGGGAAGGAATTCTTTTAAACGGTATCCATTTAAGCATTCAATAATTAACGAAGGCTCATCCGCTTGTAACATAGTATTGTAAAAGCCGGCAGCTTTGACAAAATTACGAGGAACTAATATAAAGATGCCACGTAAAAAATGAATTAAACCTCCCATAGGGGATCCGGAATGCCAGATTCCTTCCAATCTGTGTCCGCGAGTACGCACAATAAGAGGGGCTTTTTGTTTTCCTTTAGTACGGTAACTTAAACTTGCTAAGTCATCACTTAAGGTTTGTAGTCCATAAAGAATATAATCAAGATATTGGATTTCAGCAATGGGACGTAAACCTCTCATAGCCATACCGATTCCTTGACCTATTATTGTAGCTTCACGAATGCCTGTATCTGCAATTCGATTTGTACCATATTTTTCTTGTAACCCTTCCATTCCTTGATTAACATCACCTATTTTTCCTACATCTTCTCCAAAAGCTATGACCTCCGGATATTTTTCAAATATTTTATCAAAATTGTTACGGATCACAATTCTTCCATCTACTTCTGCTGGATTTTCATCATAAGTAGGGGGAATAGATGGGACATTTAATGCTGAAAACGGTGTTTCAGGGTATAATTTGGAATTATAATTATCTTCTTCTTTTATTAAGCTTTCATCTAACCAATTTATAAGATTAGTTTTATCAGGAGAATTTTCCTCTCTGACAATACGTAACACTTTTCTTATGAAGTGAAATATATCTTTTTTATAAGGGTTTTCAATATTTTGGAAAGCTTCTTTTTCTTTATTTATAAATAATTTTTTAGGACTCTTTTTACTTAAAATTTCAACTAAGGATAAAGCTTTATTTTTTAAAAAATTAATATCAGTACGGAATTTATTCCATGCCTTTTTTTGATGTTCTTTAACCAATTGTTTAACTTCTTGTTCCAGGGATATCAATTCTTCTTCTGAAGCAAGATATAATTCATGATTATTTTCTTTATCGTAAACAATAAATTCTTTAATCCAATTTCTAAATTTTATATTACAATCATATTCTTTTTCCCATTGTAAGCGTTCAGCAGATTTGTATCTTTCATGTGATCCCGAAGTAGAGTGCCCCTGAGGTTGTGTTAGCTCAGTTACATGAACAATTACAGGAATGTGATTCTCTCTTGCAAATTGTTCTGCTTTTGTATAAGCATCTATAAGTTCAGCATAATTCCATCCTCGAACTTTTATTATTTCACAGCCCTTACTTTCTTCATTAGATTTACGTTGAAACCCTTGTAAAAGTTCTGTAAAATCTTCTTTTGCTCTTTGACTGGATGAAGTTACAGAAATTCCATAACCATCATCCCAGATAGATAAGATCATAGGAATCTGTAATGCACAAGCTGCATTTAAAGCTTCCCAAAAGTGTCCTTCAGCCGTGCTTGCATCTCCGATAGTTCCAAAGGCAATTTCTTTTCCCTGATTGGAAAAATGAATTTTATTTTCTAAATCTTTTACATTTTTATATACTTTGGAAGCATAAGCTAATCCTAATAATCGTGGAATTTGAGCAGCTGTAGGAGAAAGATCGGCAGCTATATTTTTCTGTTCGGTAAGGTTTTTCCAGCTACCATCTTCGTTCACATAATGTGTAGCATAATGACAATTCATCATTCTTCCTCCAGATTCTGGTTCCCTATTTTGATTTGTGTCTGCATATAATTGGGCAAAATAATTTTCGATAGTAATTTCACCTATAGCTAAAGCAAAAGTTTGATCTCGATAGTATCCAGAACGAAAGTCACCATTTTTAAAAACTTTAGACATAGCAATTTGTGGCAACTCTTTTCCATCTCCTAAAATTCCAAATTTTGCTTTTCCGGAAAGAACTTCTTTTCTCCCTAACAAGCTACATTCACGGCTAATTAGACATAGACGGTAGTCGTGTAAGACTTCTTTTTTAAATTCCTGAAAACTTAAATTAGCTTCGGACTCTATAGAAACTTTTTTTTCAATCACTTCGTAATATTATTTAATAAAAACCAAGCAAAGTTACAGATTTTATTAGAACGAAAGTTCATATTAAAGAGCTAAAAAAACAAAAATTTGTAAACTAAATTTTATAATTTTGTTATATCAATATAAAAATATGAATAATAATATTGCTGAAAATACTTTTAGGCAGGAAGTAGAAAATAAATATATTGTTTACAATAGTTTATTTTCTAATTTGCCCTATGATGATATGGGGAAATTGGGAGCTTTAACTCCTATGTTATGTGATTTAAGTATTAAAGAGTTAAAAAAGTCTAAAAACCCTAGTGATATAATAAACACATTTTTGAATAAGTTTGCTCATATTAAAGGAGAACAGGAAAAAATAGATTTATTATTTAAAATAATTCAGTTCATAGAAAGAGAGGTAGTTTTATTTGATTCTGTAGAAGATGCTTCTTTTGACCGGATAGTTGGATTGCAACACCAAAAAGGGACATTAGAGAATATGTATCAGGTGGCTCAGCAACAAAAAAAACTAGATGCTGTTTATGAAGAATTAAAAACTTTTAAAGTACGAGTAGTTTTTACTGCCCACCCTACTCAATTTTATCCGAACCCGGTTTTAAGAATTATTGCAGATTTAACTCAGGCTATACAAAAAAATAATATTTCTCAAATTAATGATTTACTTCAACAATTAGGTAAAACTCCGTTTATTAACAAAACGAAGCCTACTCCCTTAGAAGAAGCTAAAAGCATTATGTATTATTTACGTTATGTTTATTATAAAGCTATAGGTCAATTGCACGAAAAATTATTTTTAGAACATTATAAGCCTGGTGAAGATTTTATTCCTGTTATGGAATTAGGTTTTTGGCCGGGTGGAGATAGAGATGGAAATCCTTTTGTAACAGCTGAAATTACTAAACAGGTAACTGAAGAATTAAAGATTAATATATTGAAATGTTATTATGAGGATTTAAGAGGTATTTTAAGAAAACTTACTTTTAGAGGAGTTTATGAAAAGTTGGAAAATTTGTCTGGTCTTATATATGAAAATACTTTTAGTTTAAGGAATGATTTAACTACGGAAGATATTTTACAAAAAGTGGAAGAAATAAAAAAGGTTTTAATTGAAAAACATGATGGATTATTCTCAAATGAATTAGATAGATTTACACGTCAGGTTAAAACCTTTAAATTACATTTTGCATCCTTAGATATCAGGCAAGATAGCAGTATTCATAATCTTATTTTAAATAAAATTGTTAAGCGATATAATTTGTCAGACAATTCTTATGATAAAATGGATAATGAAGAGAAGTTTTACATATTGTTTCAATCTAACATAATTATTAAAGAAGAAGATTTTGAAGAAGACATTATAAAAGATACAATTCGGAATATTAAGCAATTAAAAAAAATTCAAAAAGAAAACGGTGAGCGTTCAATTCACAGATATATTATTAGTAATTCTACTACTATATTTAGTGTGTTGGAAGTATTGGCATTATTTGATTTTTGTGGATATAAACCTCAGGAAATAAATGTGGATATAATTCCTTTGTTTGAAACTGTAGAGGGTTTAGACAATGCTGAAAATGTTATGGAGCAATTGTATAATTTACCATTATATAGAAACCATTTAGAAAGAAGGAGAAAACAGCAGACAATTATGCTTGGATTTTCAGATGGAACCAAAGATGGAGGATATGTAAAAGCTAACTGGGGGATATTTAAAGCTAAAGAAAGGTTAACTCAAGTATCTAAAAATAATAATATTGAAGTATTATTTTTTGATGGAAGAGGAGGACCTCCGGCAAGAGGAGGTGGAAAAACCAGACAATTTTATGCATCACAAAGCCCCACCATTGCTTCTAATCAAATTCAATTAACTATTCAGGGTCAAACTATAACGTCTTCCTATGGTTCTGTAGATCAAGCTAAACATAATTTTGAACAATTAATTACCGCTGGAATTTCAAATAAAGTTTTTGTAGATGTAAAGTTGAATCTCACTTCTGAAGACAGAAATATTTTAAATAGGCTTTCAGCAATAAGTTATAAAAAATATTTGGAACTAAAAAATCACCCTCAATTTATTTCTTATTTAGAAGAAAGAAGTACGGTAGAATATTACGGAAAAGCTAATATTGGAAGTCGACCTTCAAAAAGAGGTAAAACTTCAGGGTTGAGTTTTAAAGATTTACGTGCAATTCCTTTTGTAGGTTCATGGAGCCAGTCTAAACAAAATGTTCCTGGGTATTTTGGTTTTGGCACTGCTGTTTTAAAACTAAAAGAAGAGGGTAAAATGCCCGATTTACAAGAGCTTTATAAAAGGTCTTTGTATTTTAAAACCTTAGTTCAAAATAGTATGATGTCGATGATTAAATGTAACTTTACTTTAACTTCATATATGAAAGAAAATGATAAATATTCAGATTTTTGGAATATTTTAAATGATGAATATTTATTGACTTGTAAATTATTATTAGAAGTTGCCCAACAGAAGGTTTTGATGGAAAAAGAAGAAATAAACCGGCTTTCTGTATTATGTAGGGAAAAAATTATGTTACCCTTATTAATTATACAACAATTTTCTTTGCAGAAAATACATGAAGTGGATAAGGATGAAGAAAGGCTAATTTATGAAAAAATGCTTGTGCGTACTTTATATGGAATAATAAATGCAAGTCGAAACTCTGCTTAAATAAAATATTATAACTGTAAATACCAAAAGAGAGTTATTTTTTACTCTCTTTTGCTTTTATCAATTTTTCAGTTTTTTTGTTATAGGGAGTTATTAAAAAATAAAAGTTTGAAATGAATAATTCCATCTAACAAAGATAAGCTTCCATATAAAAATGTTCAATTATTAAACCTTATTTATAAAGAGTCGTAAATCTTTATAATATGCATATCCCAATCCAAGAAATCCCTAATATTGAGAAACTCAAAAAAATAATAAAAAAAATATTTTAATTATCCATTAAATAACTATAAGGTATAATTAATAAAACTAAAAACTAAAGCTGTTTTTTATTGGATTTGGAAAAAATCTATTCTGTTTTGAAAATAGTGATTCCTATGCGTCCTAACAAGGTTATTCTAGACCTTAAAAAGCAATAATAATTTCAATAAAATAATATGGAGATTCATTTCATTATTTAATGTAATTTTCAAGAAGAAAAAAATAATAAGGATTATCTTTGTTTAATAGATTTAATATATGATAAAAGCAATATTCTTTGATATAGATGGAACATTAATTAGTTTTAAAGCTCATACAATAAACTCACAGACCTTAAAAGCTTTGTATTCAGCTAAACAGAATGGGGTGAAATTATTTATTGCAACTGGACGACATAAATTGGAAACAGATCGTTTTAACGGTTTTAAATTTGAGGGTCATGTAACTATGAACGGACAATATTGTTTTAATCAGGAAAAGGTTATATATAAAAACCCTATAGATAAACTCTCTGTTCAATCTGTAATTTCCATAGCTCAAAAAAGTGGAGAAGCATATATGTTTTTTGAAGAAAACAATGTGTACCTTAACAAAAAGAACATATATGTAGAAAAAGTACTGGAGGATATAAATGTAACCAATATACAAATAGAAGACTTGAGTTCTTTTTCAGACAAAGAAATATTCCAGATTGTAAGTTTTGTGAATGTTGAGAAAGAAGATGAGGTAAAAAAGCAACTTCCTAGTTGTGAAGTGACCCGTTGGCATCCTTTATTTATGGATATAAACCCAAAAGGTGGAAATAAAAAATTAGGTATACAAAAAATGTTAGAATATTATAGTATTTCTCCAGATGAAATAATGACAATAGGTGATGGAGAAAATGATATATCTATGTTAGAACTGGCACAATATAGTGTTGCTATGGGAAATGCTTCTGATGAAGTAAAATCTCATGCAAAATATATTACCTCTAGTGTAGATCAGGATGGGGTAATTCAAGCTTTAAAACATTATCAAATTATATAAAAAGAAATGATGAAAAATATTTTTGCTTTCGATATAGATGGAACTTTAATGAAATTTAGTAGTCCTAAAATAGACCAATATGCAGAAATGTCTATAAAAGAGGCTAAGAAATTAGGAGAGGTAGTATTGGCTTCAGCACGTCCCTATAGAGGAATTACCAGTCTATATAATTCCAATTTATCTATAGACCATATTGTAGCTTTAAATGGAGCCCATATAATTTCAGGGAATAAGGAAAAAATGGTCCCCATTCCTACAGAAATTGCGAAAATATTAATTTCACAAAAATCTAATTATCCTAATTTTTGGATATACACAAAAAAAGGTTGGTATGCAGATAATATTTCAACTCCAGAATGTAAAAAAGAAATTTATGGGGTTAATTTTGAGCCATATTCATTTGCAGAATATGAAAACGATGGAATATTAAAAATTTTAATTGTTTTAAATGAAAATATTCAAGAAACAATAGAAAAAATAAGGAATATATCTAATGATATAACCGTAGTAACCTCTTCAGATACCTTTATTGAAATTTTTTCTTCAAAAATTAATAAATTTAAAGCTATTCAAAGTTTATATACCGGAGAAGTTCGTATTTATTCATTTGGTGATTCTAATAATGATGAAGAAATGATTAAAAATTCTTTTTGGGGAAGTGCTGTAAATAATGCTACAGATAATGTAAAATCTTCAGCAAAATACATTTCTAAATATAAATATGGACAAGGGGTTTATGATGCTATGCAAATTATTAAGTCTAAATTTTTTTAACCTGCTGGTTTAAAAGTAGATAGTCGTATTTATTTTACTTTTGTTTAAAAATAATTAATAATAAAAAAATAGAAAATGAAAACAGCAAAAAAAATTTTAATTATGTTATTGGCATTAGGTTTAATAATGTCTTTTGTAAGTAAAAAATCAGAAGTTACCAATGAAGATGATCCCAAAAAAGAATTAGAACATTTCCCAAAAGCTAAAGAGGGAATGGTAAGATATGTCATTTTTTTAGATAAAAAAACAAATGAAAATTTGTATCAAATAGAATTAATTCCAGGCAAGGTTATGAATGTAGATTGTAATATTCATAGTTTGATAGGAAAAATAGAAGAAAAAAATTTAGAAGGTTGGGGGTATACATATTATGACTTTTCTTCTGATGGGAATACTATGTCTACCCAAATGGCTTGTCCCAAACAAGAGAATAAAAATAAATATATATCAGCCCAATCAATTATGATTAGATATAACAGTAAACTTCCTATCGTAATATATGCTCCTAAAGGATATGAAATACATTATAAAATTTGGGAAGCAGGTAAAGACAAAAAATCTTTAGAAAATTAAACAGTTTTTTATAATTATTAAAGACAAAAATATATGTGAGAATATTTTTTTTATCTTTATAATATATAATTAATTAAAATTAGAAGTTAAATACTGAAATGCAAATTATTTCAATATTTAACTTCTATTACTTTTTAATATAACGTGAGTCTTAGTAAATTATTAAGTAATTTTTGATCTTTAAATAAAAAAATCAAATTTTTTAAAATTTTGCCTTTTATTGTCAATATTTTCAAATTAAAATCAATCTTATAATGAAAATATTGGAAACTGTTTTATGTATTAATTTAACTTTTCTATCATTTAAGGGAAAATTTCAAAACAAAATAAAAGTATTTAACAAACTAATAAAACTTTTTTAATCTATTTCTAATATAACTTTAATAGAAAATTAATTTACCTCAAATAGCTTTCTAATTTCTGCAAAATAATTTTGCTTAATATAAAAAATATAGCAGAAATAATGGGCAAATATTTTTTTTTACTAGTTAGTATCTTTCTTGCTAATATAATATCGGCACAAAAAGCAGAAATAATCTATTTAACACAAGAACAAGCAGAGGCATTGTTTCTAAAACAAAATTTGCAGTTATTGGCAGAAAAAATGAATATCGAAGCCGCAGATGCTGCCATAGTGCAGGCTAAATTATGGGAGAATCCAACTTTTTCTATAGGGGAAGTAAATCTATGGTCTACCCATACACAAAGAGAACAAGGACAAATCCCAGCTTTATTTGGAAATTTTGCCAAGAATACAGAATTTACCATAGAATTGACACAATTAGTTCAGACTGCAAGAAAGAGAGGGAAATTAATAAACAGAGAAAAAATCTCTAAAGAAATAGCCATTCAGGAATTTGAAGAAACTCTTCGTGGTTTGAAATTAGAAGTTAGGGAGTCATTACAAGAACTTATATATTTACAGTCCTATCAACATATATTAAATAGGCAGCACGAAGCACTTCAAAAACTGATTATAGCTTATAAAAATCAGGTAGCTCAAGGCAATATTGCAAAAAAGGAATTAATACGATTACAATCCTCACAATTGGAAATGAATGGGGAAATCTATGAAGTAAAAAGCAATTATAATGAACAACAAAAAATATTAAAAAGCTTACTACATATTCCTCCCGGAAGTATTATAGAAATTAAAGAAACTACCGAAAAAATTAAAAATCCCGATGATATTTTGTTGTCCAATATCTTAGAGCAAGCTCAAAATAATCGTCCCGATCTCCAAAGAGCAAATTTACAGATTAAATACTTTGACAAAAATCTCAAATATGAAAAAGCGCAAAAAGTTCCCGATCTTACTTTTGCGTTAAACTATGATCGCGTAAGTGGACCATGGAAAGATTTTATAGGATTAGGAATTAGCTTTGATTTGCCATTTTTTAATAGAAACCAAGGAAATATAAAAATAGCACAGATTAATAAAGAACAAAGCCAGTATTGGGCAACACAGCAATTAAACTTGGCTCAACAGGAAATCACAGAAGCATATAACAATTACCATATGACTTATTTTTTATTTAAGGAAATGCAAGATGAAAATATTTCAGAAGATTTAGATTATATGTTGGATGCTTATATGAGAAATTTAATGAACAGAAATATTACTATGCTAGAATTTATTGATTTTATGGAAGCCTATAAAAATAATAAACAAACTCTTTTGTCGACACGAAGAAATCTCTTTACACAATTTGAAGAATTGCAATACACAGTTGGAAAAGAAATAAAATAGAACCTATGAAAAATACTCTAAATTTCCTATTAATTTTTATTTTAATCACCTCATGCTCAGGTAATGTAGAAAAAGAAAAATCTGAACAAAATGATGTAAATAAATCTTTTTTACAAAATATAAAAACCGTTAAATCAGAATTAAAATCACAGGAAGAAGAATTAATTCTTACTGGTAAGGTAGAATACGATCCCGATAAGATTGTAAACTATATACCATTGATTAATGGTGTAGTAACCCAAACGTATTTTTCTTTAGGAGATCAAGTTAAACAAGGACAGGTATTAGCAAATGTGCGTAGCTTAGAAGTAAATTCATTACAAGCAGAAAAATTTTCTTTACAATCAGAATTGCAAGTAGCCCGGCGAGAATTAAAAAGTGCAGAATCTATGTATAAAGATAATATGTTGTCTGAGAGAGAATTAGTAGAAGCTAGGGGAAAAGTAAGACAAGCAGAATCCGCTTTAGGTAGGGTTCATACAGATATGTCTGTAGTAAAAACTAATAAAAGAGGTGGGTTTTCAATAGTTTCTCCTATTACCGGATATATTATCAGTAAAAATATAACTTCAGGTAGTACAATTTCACAGGAATCCGAACCAGTTTTTACAATCGCAGATCTTAATGTAGTTTGGATTACAGCAAATGTATATGCTAGCAATTTACAATTTGTAAAAGAAGGAATGCCTGTAGAAATGAGCTCTTTGTCTTATCCGGGAGAAATATTTTACGGTACTATTCATTCTTTGTCTAAGGTATTTGATTCTGAAGAAAAAGTATTAAAAGCTAGAATTATTATGCCTAATCTGGAATTAAAATTTAAACCCGAAATGTCAATGACTATTAAACTTAAAAATAATATTGAGAATAAAAAAGTTTCTGTACCTATAAATGCTCTGATTTTCGATAACGATAAAAATTATGTGATAATAGAAGAAACTAAAAATAAATTTAAAATAAAAGAAGTAAAATTACAAGGGCATAATGAAGAAGTAGCTTATATACTTTCAGGTCTTAATGCAGGAGAGAACATAGTAATAAAAAATCAATTGCTTATATATTCCGGTTTAAAAAATAACTAAATCATGCACAAGTTTGTAGAAAAATGTATCGCATTCTCATTACGAAACCATATAATAATTATATTCCTTAGCGTATTATTATTTATTGGAGGAATTGCATGTTATATTAATACCCCCATAGAAGCCTATCCGGATGTTACCAACACAAGGGTAAGAATTATAACCCAATGGCCGGGAAGAAGTGCCGAAGAAATTGAAAAATTTGTGACCCTACCTATTATGAGGGAAATGAACACTCTTCCCAAAAAAACGGATGTAAGATCTACCTCTCTCTTCGGATTGTCTGTAGTGACTGTTATTTTTGAAGATGGAGTAGAGGATTTCTTTGCTCAGCAATATGCCTCAAACCGTATGCAAGGTATAGAATTACCGGAAGGAGCAGATTCATCTATAGAGCCACCTTCAGGAGCAACCGGAGAAATTTATCGGTATACAATAAAGAGTGATTTACCAATTCGAGAAGTAGCATCCATTAATGAATGGGTAGTAGAACGAGAACTCCTATCTGTTCCTGGAGTTGCTAGTATTGTCAGTTTTGGAGGAGAAGAAAAAATATATGAAATAAAAGTTAATCCCATTGAGTTAGCCAATTACGGATTATCTCCCTTAGAAGTTTATGAAGCAATTTCCAAAAGTAATATAAATGTAGGAGGCGATGTTATACAAAAAGGAAGTCAGGCATATGTAGTAAGAGGAGTAGGATTACTGGATAACATTCAAGATATAGAAAATATACTTATAGAAGTAAAAGGGAGTACTCCAATAAGGGTAAAGCAGGTGGCTTCTGTTACGACTTCTTCTAAACCTAGGTTAGGACAAGTCGGATTAGATAATAGGGATGATGTAGTGCAAGGAATAGTAGTAATGTTAAGAGGACAAAATCCCGGAGAAGTAATAAAAAATTTAAAAGTAAAAATAGCTGAATTAAATGATCAAATTTTACCAAAAGATGTTAAAATAGAACCATTTTTAGATCGTACCACTTTAGTAAATTCAACAGTAAATACTGTAATTAAAAATCTGGTAGAAGGAATTATATTAGTTTCAATTGTAGTATTCATTTTCTTGTTCAATTGGAGAACAACCCTAATAGTTGCCACTGTAATTCCATTATCTTTTCTTTTTGCAATAATTATGCTTAGGATACAAGGGCTTCCAGCCAATTTAATTTCTATGGGAGCCCTTGATTTTGGATTGCTTTTAGAAGGAACTTTAGTAATTGTAGAAATTATTTTTGTTTCTATGGCAAAACGAACTAATCAGTTAGGAAACGAACGTTATGTTAAAGTAGCCAAAGGTGGACTTATAAAGAAGAGTTCTGGTGGAGTAGCTTCTCATATTTTCTTTGCACAAATTATTTTAGTTGTAGCGCTATTTCCTATATTTTCATTTCAAAAGGTAGAAGGAAAAATGTTTTCTCCCTTGGCGTTTACCTTAGGATATGCTTTGTTGGGTTCTTTACTACTATCTCTTACCTATGTTCCGGTAATGTGCAAAATATTGTTAACAAAACCAGTAAAAGAAAAAACAAACGTAATCAGCAGGTTTTTCACATCTAACCTATATAAAATCTATGAATTTTCCTCGCGTCATCGTAAAGGGGCTATTATAGCGTTTGTAATTTTATTAATAATATGTCTGATACGGTTTAGTTTTTGGGGAACAGAATTCATACCGAGTATGAATGAGGGAGCTATTTATATACGGGCAACCCTGCCAAATAGCATTAATCTGGATGAATCTGTGAAGATCACTCAGCAAATGAAAAAGAAACTGAGAAAATTTGATGAAGTGCAATTTGTATTATCTCAAACCGGAAGACCCAATGATGGTACTGATCCTACAGGTTTCTTTAACATAGAATTTCATGCACAACTTAAACCTGAAAAAGAATGGAAAAGGAAAATAAATAAAGACAAACTGATAGGCGAAATGAAAGACTCGCTGGATATTTATCCGGGAACTATTTTCGGTTTTAGTCAGCCTATTCAGGATAATGTAGAAGAATATGTTGCAGGAGTAAAAAGTTCTTTAGTAATAAAAATTTTTGGGAATGATCTTCAAAAATTGGAAAAACTGGCAGACCAGACAGCATCAATTATTCAGAAAGTTAACGGAGTGGAAGACGTAAATGTTTTTAGAAGCATAGGTTTGCCCGAATTACAAATACGTTTATCAGAGTCTCGAATGGCCCGTTATGCTGTTTCTATGGCAGATGCTCAGGCAGTTGTAGAAATGGCTATCGGAGGAAAAGCAGCTACCCACTTCTATGAAGGAGAAAGAGTTTTTGATGTAAGAGTACGATTCCAAAAAGAATTTAGGGATAATGAAGATAAAATTGGTGAAATATTAATACCTACTATGGATGGTAAGCATATACCATTAAAAGAAATTGCAGATATTAATTTTGTAACAGGGCCTACTTTTATTTATAGAGATGGGAGCAATCGATATATAGGTGTAGGATTTAGTATACGAAATAGGGATTTAGGATCTACAATAAAAGAAGCACAAGAAAAAGTAGATAAAGGTATAAAATTAGATCATGGCAATCGAATAGTATGGGCAGGAGAATTTGAAAGTCAGCAAAGAGCAACCCATCGTTTAATGATAATTGTTCCTTGTGCTTTATTACTTATTTTGTTTTTACTATATATGAACTTTAGGACTATTAAAGATACTTTAATTGCTTCGAGCGCTATGCCTTATGCATTTATAGGAGGTTTTGTATCTTTATGGATAACAGGTACTACTTTTGGAATTTCTGCGGGTATAGGTTTTATAATTCTATTTGGAATCACAGCTATAGATAGTATTCTGTTAATAGCTTTAATGAAGAAAAACTTACATTCTACAAACAATTTAAAATTAGCGATTGATAAAGCAGTAAAAAGTAGAGTACGGCCTGTGCTAATGATCGCATTAATGGGAGCTATGGGGCTTTTACCGGCAGCTATGTCTAACGGAATGGGCTCTGAAGTACAAAAACCCTTAGCCATAATGATTGTCGGAGGGATAATAATGTGTATGTTGTTGTCGTTTACTATCTTACCTCAAGTTTTTTACTTTGCTTATAGAAGAAATAAAAAAGTAAAGTCATAAAAATAGTATCTTTATAAGATCAAAAAACAAGCAATATGGAATTATTGTTAGTAGAAGATAATAAAAAAATAAGTGAATTCATGATCAAAGGTCTTGAAGAAAGCGGATTTTCAGTTACACTTGCAGAAAATGGAGTAGATGCCAGAAGTCAGATTAATGAACGTAATTGGAAAGTAATCTTGTTAGATATTATGTTGCCAGATATTGATGGTATAGAGATTTTACAATATATACGTTATAAAAAAATTAAGACTCCCATATTGGTAATTAGTGCTTTAGGAGATCCAGATGATAAAGTCAAAGCTTTAAACTATGGAGCCGACGATTATTTATCCAAACCTTTTCATTTTAAAGAATTAATTGCAAGGATTTATGCTTTAGACAGGAGGATGAATATGAGTTATGAAAATTCTTCAGATATATTAATATGTGGAGATTTGAAATTATATGTAGATGAACACAAGATTATGAGAAAGGGAAGAGAAATCATATTAACGATTCAAGAATTTAAATTGCTAAAATTCCTAATGGAAAATAAAAATAAAGTAGTATCACGTACTCAGATATTAAATAGTGTTTGGGGAATAAACCACGATATAAATACCAATATAGTTGATGTGTATATTTCCTATTTGAGAAATAAAATAGATATAGATGGAGAAAATAAAATGATTGAAACCATTAAAGGAAGAGGTTATCGTATTAAATCATAAAAAAAATTAGTTTTATGAAAATACAAAACCGTTTGAGTTTAATCAGTTCCGCCTTGTGGGGTATTGTTTTCATTGTTGTTGCATTATTAATCTTTGGATTATATAAAACAAATATTGAAAATTCTGTTTACAGAAATCTTCAGAAGACTTCTCAAATCATTGGATACTATTTTTTTGAAAAAGATGAAGTAAGCCCCAAAGAATTTATAAAAATAAAAAAACAATACGAAAAAATAAATAATCCCTATTACGAAATCTATGACGAAAATAATTATCTAAAATATGGAAATACTCCAGATATACCTATTGAAACTATTGAAGAAATAAGAACCAAAAAAAAATTAACCTTTACTACTCAGGAATTTTTATGTTATGGAGTATACTATAAAGATAATCAGGGAAACTTTGTTATTATAACCAAAGAAAAAAAAGAAGATATATATTATTACATCAATCCTCTCATATGGATTTTATTATCTGCCTTTATTTTAGGACTATTAGCAACCATATTTCTAAATAAATGGATTGCAAATATGGCATATCGTCCTATAAGAGAAGCAATAAGGCAGGTAAAAAAAATGTCACCCGGAGATAGTATGCATTTAAATGCAACATATACCGTTAAGGATGAAATGTATGATCTTACCGAAACTTTTAATGAATTACTTAAGAAAATTTCAGATACATTTAAAATACAACAAAATTTCGTGAGTTATGTTTCCCATGAATTTAAAACCCCATTGGCAGCAATACAGGGAAATTTAGAAGTTTTTTCATTAAAAGATCGTTCCCCTGAAGAATATCATACATTGTCTCAGAAACTTATAGATGAAATATATCAATTACAAGAAATTTTAAATACTCTTTTAGTAGTATCTGATTTACGTAAAAATACAGATGTCTCAGAACAAATCAGAATAGATGAAATGATTCTGGATATTATAAAAAGAGTATCAGATAAGCATTTCGATTATAAGGAATGTATTAATTTTACTATAAATATATCTCCCGAAAATACTCGACTACTCCAAATAAATATTGATAAAACTCAAATATTTATCGCTTTATTTAATTTAATAGAAAATGCAGTTAAGTTTTCACAAGGAAAAACCGTTCAGATTCATTTATATGAAATAAAAAGGGAAATACATGTAGTAATACAAGATAAGGGAATTGGAATACCTGAAAAACAAATAAAAGAAATAAGTCGTCCCTTTTATAGAGCAGATAATGCCGAAAAAGTTTCAGGAACAGGTATCGGCTTATCTATAGCACTCAGAATATTAGAAAAAAACTTTATAAAATATACTATAGAATCCAGCATAAATAAAGGAACTTTGATTACTTTAATCTTTATGAATAGTTAATAATAATCTTTAAATATTTATTATTTTATATTAACTGTTATAATTATAATTTAAAATTTCTATTTGAATTTTTTTTATAAATGAGATAAATTGTTATCTTTAAAAATATAAAAATTATAATACGATGAAAAATTACTTTATAATATGCATAGTTATTCTTATGAATTGTGTAGGAATGGCTCAAGAAATTTGTGGTACGGAAGAAGTAAATCGTGAATTGATGAAAAAATATCCTGAGTTTGCTAAACAAACCCAGGAATTTAATGATGAGCTATCCCAAATGATTAAGAAAGGATATTTAAAAAAAAATTATAAAGCAACTGACCAAATCTATGAAATTCCTGTTGTGGTACATGTTTTCCATGATGGCTCACCCATTGGAACAAAATACAACAAAACAGATCAAGAAATTCAGGCATGGATTGATAATACCAATAAAATTTATGAAGGAACAGCTCCAGGTTTTGATGGTCCCGATAATGGAGGCACCCGTGTTCCAGTTCGGTTAGTTTTAGCAAAAAGAGATATGAATTGTAATGCTACTTCAGGTATAGTAAGAATTGACGGCTCTCAATTACCTGAATATGTAAATTATGGATTGAAAAGAAGCGGTGATAATGGAATAAATGAAAGCCAGTTATTTAATTTAAGTAAATGGGATTCTCAATATTATTATAATATATATATAATAAATAAATTTGACGGTAATGATGCTTCTAATGGAGGTTTAGCAGGATATGCCTATTATCCAGGCGGAAACAAAGATGCAGCTATAATGGTTTCAAATATAGTTAAAAATAATAATACAATACTTTCACACGAATTTGGTCACGCTATAGGCTTAAAACATACCTTTGGTACAGCATCCGGTAATGGTGGAGAATGTCCTGCTAGTACTGGCGATTGTACTGTAGATGATGATTCAGTTTGCGATACTGAGCCTTCACAAAGTTTATTGAAAACCTATCCGGTTCCTACAAATTCGGATATAAACCCTTGTACAGGGAAATTTTACGAAGGTGTTCAGTATAATATTATGAACTATGGATATAAACTTACACGTTTTACCAATGGACAAAGTGATCGTGCAGTTGCTCATTTGATAGAATATAGAGGAAATCTGTTGAAATCTAAAGGGGGAATAGCACCCGATCTTACTTCAAAACCAAACTTAGTATCAGCTTGCACGCCTTCTTCTATTATGTATCCGAATTATGACTACAATATGGGGCCCGCTAAGGTAAATTTTGGCGAAATTGATTATACATCTAGAGGATATTTTTTAGATGGATATATTTTTTATATAGATAACATAGCTAAATGTAATTTAAAAGGGACGCATACAGAGTTAAAGATAGGAGTAGCTACACCTTTGAGTATATCAGTGGAAGATAATCCCCAGAGAGTAAAAGCTTATATTGATTATAACAACGACGGGGTTTTTGATGAAACTAAGGAAATTGTTTTTAACATGCAAGTGGAAAAAAATACCACCGGTACTGTAAATGTAACGCCTCCGGATGGAGCTATATTGGATACACCATTACGGTTAAGAATAATTGCTGATTTTTATACTGTAGAGGTCTCTCCGTGCTATAATCCTACATATGGGCAAGTAGAAGACTTTTCTGTAACCTTACGTTCTTCTGCATCCAATGAAAAAATATGGCAAGGAATTGACAGTGATTGGTTCAATGCTGCTAACTGGTCGCCTGGAGGAGTGCCGGATGGAACTCATAGTGTTAAAATACCAGAGACTCCTGTAATTCCGATTCTTAATGGAAATGCAGAAGTGGAAAGTATAGATTTTATTGGGGGAGAAATGAAAATAGAATTAAACGGACATTTAAAAATTTTAGGAAAAACTAATAAATAATTTAATAAAATAAAAATACCAGTGAGAATAGTAGTAATTCACTGGTATTTTATATATTTTTATTATTTTTTTTTTCTTTTAATTTGTTTTTCTCGCGAATCAAGATAAGTCATGAAATTGTTATTAAACGTATATAAACGAGCATTATCGATAACCTTTAAGGCTTTCTTATATTTTTTCTGATATTCCAAGAGAATAGATTTTTTATTTAAAAGTACAGCCTTATCAATTCCTTTAATTGTTAATGCAAAGTCTATAAGTCTTTTAGCCTCTTTATAATCTTCATTCCATAATAAACAATCTATATAATAAGGATATAAATTTAAAGACTGAATATTTACCGTAATGGCTTCTTCGAAATATTCCTTAGCAGTTTCATAATCATTTAGTATTTCAGAATATATTCTGGCTAATAAACATAAACAATCTTCATTTTTATCATAAGACAAGGCATATGTTAACGCCTCTATGGTCTCTCCCATATTAAAAGGATAGTTATCTAATGCCTGAAAATAGTATTTGTTTTGTGTTGCATTCATTATTTAATTTTTTTTATAATTTATAGTTATATCTTTTTCTAAATAATACCTATATCAGATTGTTCCTTTTCAAATCCAGGTTTTAATTCCTTTTTTTCTGAATTTGAGTTGCTTTCAACCTGAATAAAATTCAGTTTAGATAAATATTTCAAATGCAGTTTTTACCGGAGTTTTCTTTATAATTCTGAAATAGATCCATAGAGAAAACGAAATTTAAAGGGGAGGTATGATTCAAGTTGCTGTTTTTATTCACAGGGTTTATATTTTGCCTAATGAAACTTCATATACGGAACGTTTGAAATTTAAATATCTGATTCAGATATTTGTATATGTTTCTGCATTGTTACATAATGCAAACCATTAAAAATCTTTTATTTATGAAACTTAGGATAAGTATTTTTTCAATTATTTTTTTATCAAAGTTTTTCTGCATTACTTCTATAGCTGTGTTTATTATTTTTGTGTTAGGATATCTTTTCCTTTTAATTTTAATTTACCCATGATGATTAATTTTAAAATAGGATATTATGTTGTACTTTTTTTACGCAGAGTATTGATATTAAAATATCAAGCTGAAAACTATATGGACTTAAATTTTAAACTTATTTAAAAAATTAATAATAAAACCCGAAAGTTTGGCTTCAAGTTTATTTTTAACATTTTGTTTTATATATTTTGATGAAATACTCGAAGCTAGGATTTTTCTACAATTGAAAAATCATTCATTTTTTGTATATATGATAGTGTATTAAACATTTTGCTTCGTTTTTTTTTTGAATGGTTAAATGGTATTTTGAAATACAAGTTTTACAGTAAAATATTTAATATGCAAATTTATAATATTTTTAATTTGATAAAAATTAATTTAGTATTAATATTTATTAATAACTTTGTTATTTTTGTATATAAATAAATTCTAAATATAAATTAATATAAAGTTAAGGTGAGGAATAATACTGTATTTTTAGGTGTTCTATTATGGGGTCTTTTATCGTTTAATTTATCTGCACAAACTAAATTAATTTTTTATAAGAGTCATAGTGGTAAAGCTGTTAATTTCAGTTTAAAAGAAGAGGGTAATTTAGGAAGTTACATTGGACAGTTTTATAAATCAGAGAATGTTTCTGAAAATAATGAAAAAGATGGATTAACTACTGAAGATTTAAACCATAATAATGAGAAACAAAGTAATAATAGAAGTTCAAATGTCATAAAAATTAAAGAAGGTTTACTCTTTAATAAAAATTCAGATTTTAATAAATATAAAGAATTAAAAGGTACTAATGGTAAATTAGGTTTATTATTGATAATACTTAATGAAAATTCTGTTTTTGATAAAAGAATAATAAATGAGTTAACAGATGCATTAATGAAAAATGATGTTGTAAGATATTATATTAGATCAAAAGATGGTTTTATTTTTGAAACAAAAACTGAATACGAAATTTATGGAAAATTAAGAAATAAAAGGGAGAAAATGGGGATAAAAATATGTGAACTGAAAGAGGGGATAGATTCTTTAAAAATCAATCAGTTGACAGACCAAACTATGAGGCAAGGCAAAACAGTTTTTTTTATTAAAACTAAAGACGGAGCTGTTTTTGACCTGAGATCAACCTTTGAGAATTATAAAATATTAAGAGAAATAAAAGATAAGAATATAGATTTGAAATTGATTCCAGTTTCAAAAAATGATTCTATACTGAAGCTTGAGACAGATACAACATTTTTGCATAAAAAGGAGGAAAATGAATTATTTCCTTTTGTCACTAAAGGATCTAAACCTAATGATAAGACTCCATATTTAATTTTTATAATATCTGTTTCAATGATTATAATAGGCTATTTACTATGGAAAAAAGAAATGAAGAAAATAAATTATTAATTAAATTAGGTGTAAATGTTTTATTTATTTTTATAACGGGATATATTTTATTTTTTTCTTTACCAATTTATAGTTTTTATAACCCACAAAAAGTAATAGTTACTCTTATTCAACCTATAGTACGTTGGATAGGAATTCATTTTTTTGGTTTAGATACAAACTTTACAGGACTTATCATTTCAGATTCTCAAGGATTGCTTATTTTTTTGTTCCTATTATTAGTTATTTCTTTTTTTATAGGACTTTTATGGTTAAAATTTATACCATATCATATTGAGAAGGTTAAATATTGGATGAAAATAATAATTAGTTATTATTTGTCTTTTGTATTATTTATATATGGTGCAAATAAAATATTTAAATGTCAATTTTATGAACCAGAGCCCAATATTTTATTTACTCCTCTAGGATATCTGTCTAAAGATATTTTATATTGGAGTGCGTTAGGGAGTTCTTATTCTTACAATATAATTATCGGACTTGTACAAATTATTACGGCCTTTTTTTTATTTTTTAAGAAGTCTCGTATAATAGCAGCTACAGCAGCGGTTGTTTTATTTGTGAATATAGTTATAATTAATTTTACTTATGATATTTCTGTAAAGGTTTTTTCATCTTTCCTTCTTTTTATTAGTATAATTGTAGCTTTTCCGTTATTTAAATTTATATATCTATTTTTCTATAAAGAGCAAAGATCATTGCCTACTTATAAAGAATGGAGTCCTCAGAGAAAATCTAAAAAAAGTATTTTAATTTACGTTATTTTGAAAACTTTGGTAATA
Organism: Apibacter adventoris; assembly: GCF_002964975.1. Classification (GTDB taxonomy): domain Bacteria; phylum Bacteroidota; class Bacteroidia; order Flavobacteriales; family Weeksellaceae; genus Apibacter; species Apibacter adventoris. The sequence continues at coordinate 190,484 of NZ_PSZM01000046.1, forward strand.
GGAGGTATTTTGTTTGAAACATTTTTTATTTATTTTAAAGAAAATGCATTTAATGGAGATAAAGTGCCTAAGTATTCTTTATTTGGTGCATATCAAGTTTTTTCTTCAAAAACTTCGATTAATAGGTTTTTCTTTCATAGTGGAGGGTATTTTATTATTCAAGAAAATAATGAAAATATGAAAGATTATAAAATTATGACTGTATATTCGGAAGCAATTAAATTAAAGGATTATAATGATCAAATTTATTATTTGAATTATAGAATGGTAAATGATACTATATATTTGCAAGGAATGATAAATTCAACTCCAATTTTTGTAAATGGAAAGAAAATAGATTTAAAAAAACTGCCCTTATTACAAAACCAGTTTCATTTAACAATAGATAATATTAAGGAATAATGTTTTTATAGAATAAAAAGGCTTTATTAATGCAATTTAATTTTTTATTAATATAATTTAATATAGTATAAATGTTCTTTATGTTTATGTAGATATAAAACTTGAGAAAATTTTTTAAAAGTTAAATACACCGATTTTTAGCCATTTTACTCTAGTAAATTTTTTTGAAATTCTAGTAAATCTTTTTTTCTTAGAATAAGAATTTTAATTATAAAATCTGAATATTCATTAATAGAATTGAAGAGTGAGTTTAATGCATTATCATAATATTTTAATTCTTCTTTATAGAAGTATGTATATTCATTTGATAAATACTCATCCCATATTTTTTTTGTTTTTTCAGAGAGTATAGAATTATAATAGTTATCGTTGATAATGATAGTTAAATTTTTTTTGAATTCAATTTCAGCATGATATAATTCATTCAGCTTTTTTATAATTATATCCACTGAGTTTTCATACTGAATAAATTCAGTTTTTTTAATGAAATTATCTATATATTCCCTTTGGGCATTATATTGATTTTCTGATTTTTTAAATAAAGCATATATGTCAATAAACATTTGGTCTTTATTTCTCTTTTTTGCAAGTTGATAAAATCCTGAAAATATATTTTTATCGTTTTCTTCTATTTTTAAATTATAATCTTGTAATTTTTCTTCAAGTCTATTGATCAAATTTTTTACATCTTTAAGAGTGTATTTTACCCCATCATAATCAAATGATTTTATTTTGTAATTTTCATTTTCAATTTGTTTCAATAAATCTATATCACTTTCTAATGCTTGAGAGATATAAATATTTTCTACTTTTTCAGGTGTAAATAGATCTTTTATATTTCCTTCAAAAAAAGTTTTATTATATTCTTCTTCAAATTTTATTGGGTTTTTAGAATTGTAATATCCATTGTATATAGGGTCAAAACTGTTTTTCTTAAAATCAGACATATAAGAGGAAATGAATTCTTCTAAAGAATATTCTGTTACTTTGCCTGAATATTGAACATTCGAAAAAACTATATCTGTTAGCTTACTTTGCAAATTTTCTATATTTGAAAATAATTTATTAGCAGGCAGTAAATTGTCAGGTTCTTTTATAATGTTTGTTTTTTCTAAAGCAGCTATACGATCTTCAATATTAGGGTGCGAGCTCCATTGAGAATCAAAATTCAATTTGGATTTATTGTATCTGTTCAGATGCTCAATAGTAACACAAGGAATATCTTCTTTTATTTCGATATTATTTTCTTTAGCTAAAAAATTCATAATGTACTTTTGCTCTTTGAATATATTTTTACTTTTTATACATTCATGAATTTTATTTGAATAAAAATCTATAACAGCTCTGTAAGAAGAGTCAGAAAGACTCAATCTTAATAAAGAAGTTTTTAAAGGAATATAGCCGGTAACATTTGCTGCAACTTCATCTGCATGAAATTCCATCTCACGTGATAATTTCAGATGATTTTTATTAACTAATGTATACATTTTTTGTAAAATCCATTGAATTCCATTTATGAATTTTATTACTATACTGGCTGCTAAATAAGTAACATTACTAAAACTTGCAAATTTTTGGATAAAGTTATTATAAGAAGTGTCTTCATAAATTGTATTATATATAATATGATTTACATTGTATACATAACTTCCTATTTTCATGCTTTTTTGAGAAAAATGACCAAATTCATGAGCTAATATTGCTTTTAATTCCGTTTGACTAACAGTATTTATTAACCCTAATCCTATTTGTAAGTTTTTTCTTACAGGTAAAAACATGCTCCAAAAAGTGGAATCGTAAAAAACAGAAGCGTTGACATCTTCTGATACATATATTTTTTTCGGAAATTTAGTTTTAACTTCTTTAACTATATCATTAATAAATAAAAATAAATCAGGTTCTTCCTCTTGGGTAATTTCTATAAGATTAGAATTATCAATAGTCTTTTTTTTGAAAAAGAATTTAACTAGGAAAATAAAAATTAATATACCTATTCCAATTACAGCTATTCCAAACAATAATGTTTTTAAATGGAAACTAATGGTCATAATGCTATAACCAATATAGCCGCAAAATAAAGTTAAAATAACAGATAAGATTAATAATGAGATATATACAATTATAAATAAAAGGATAGATAATATAGCTCCAATAGTATTTTTTTTAAATTCAGGAGATATAGTTACTTTGCTATTCATGATCAATAGTAATTAGTGATTGCAAAAATAAAAATATTATATAAAATAAAATGAGAACCTGATATTTGTTAGTGAATTTTTCGAATTATTATTTATAGTTGGTATATATAAAGCATTAACAAAAAGAAGACTTTTTTATTTAAAAAGTCTTCTTTTTGTTATATTTATTTTTATAAAAATTAAATTTACACTTAAGTTATCTTTTTTATACAAAGTTTCATTATAAATCCCACTCCGCTGAATATACCCACAGCAAATATAATATCTCCAATAGATCTTAACCATTTTAAAAAAATTATTTCAGGTTTTTGCATTAGTTCTATCGAACGAGCGTACCACATTCCTTTATCAATACTTTCAAAAGCTTGCCATATTCCGATAGGAAGTAAGCTAAATACTCCCATAACTAAAAGACCTATATTTAGCCCCCAAAAACATATTTTTAATAATTTATCATTCCATTTCATCTTTCTGTACATACTTCGTAGAACAAAGAATATAAAACCTATTCCTAACATCCCATATACACCAAATAAAGCTGTATGAGCATGCAAAGCAGTAGTATTTAATCCTTGAACGTAATATAATGCTATGGGCGGATTTATTAAAAAACCGAAAATTCCGGCACCTAGGAAATTCCAAAAAGATACAGATACCATAAAATATATCGGCCATTTATAATCTTTCATCCACGGTGTAGCTTTAGAGGCTTTATAATTTTCAAAAGCTTCAAAACCAATCAAAGTTAATGGGACTACTTCTAAAGCACTAAAACATGCCCCTAAAGCCATTATAACCGGAGTAGACCCGGCAAAATATAAATGGTGGAATGTGCCTATAATTCCCCCCGAAAGAAAAATAATTGTAGAAAATAGTACATTAACAGTGGCTGTTTTTTCTTTTAATAATCCTAATCTAACAAAGATAAAAGCAATAACCACGGTGGCAAAAACTTCAAAAAAACCTTCTACCCATAAATGAACAACCCACCATCTCCAATATTCAGATATACTAAGATGTGTGTGTTGTCCCCACATTAATCCGGCAGCATAAAATAAGGCTATAGATATGCAAGAAATTAAAAATAAAAGTAAGAGACTTTTTTTTTGTGGTTTTTCTTTTATTACAGGAAGTATAGGGCGTATCATTAATATTAACCAAAGCAGTAAACCAATAAATAAAAATAATTGCCAGAATCTTCCCAAATCTACATATTCAAATCCTTGATGTCCGAACCAGAAATTTATCTCTGGATTTAGTTTTTGCATTATAGCCATCCATTGCCCTGCCATTGAAACTAAAACAATAATTAATAATGCAAAAAAAAGAAAATCTACTCCAAAACTTTGAAATTTTGGGTCTTTTCCAGATAATGCAGGAGCCATATATAAACCTGTAGCCAGCCAGGCTGTCGCTATCCAAAAAATAGCCAATTGGGTATGCCAGGTCCGGGTTACAGAATAAGGAAGTATCTTGCTTATAGGAATTCCATATAGACCTTTGCCTTCTACTCCATAGTGTGCAGTAACGATACCTAATAGCACCTGAAGCGTCATAAGTAGCCCAACTATAATTAGATATTTTTTTATTCGTTTCATAGATGGGGTTATTTTTTCGTTAATCAGGGGATTCTGTGTCGGAGTAATAAACTCTTCATCTTTAGATTGTGCATGATAATAAGCTAAAATACCGATAAATAAAATAAGTAATATAATGCTTACACCAGACCATATAAGGAGATCGGGAGTAGATTTATTCCCTACTAATTCTTCTGATGGCCAATTATGTGTATATGAAATATTAGTTCCTGGTCTTTCGGTAACCGTAGCCCAGGTAGCCCACCAAAAGAAAGCATTCATTTTTTTCATTCGTTTCGGATCTTTGATAGTATTTTCCGTAAGGGCATAGTACTCTCTAAGTTGAGCAAACTTTGGGTTATTCATAAATAACCCTTGATAATAATTACATAAATATTTTATAGCTTTTAGTCTGTTTTCTGAAATCGTAATGGATTTAGTTTTCTTATCATAAGTATTAATTCGCAAATCATTTTGAAGTTTAATTTTTAATAAAGCTTGTTTTTCCTTATTTAGTTTTTCATAAGAAGTAAAATAAAACTTTTCAGAATATTCGTTAAGTATAAATATTGCTTCTTTATGCAACCAATCAGCTGTCCAGTCAGGAGCTAAGTAAGCACCATGTCCCCAAATTGATCCTATTTCTTGCCCACCTATGCTTTGCCAAATGTTTTGACCTTCTATAATATCTTGTTTAGTAAAAATTACTTCTCCTTTCTGGGATACTACTTTTTCGGGAATAGGAGGAGATTGCTGGTAAATCTGTATTCCATAATATCCAAGAGTTGAAAATGAAGCAAGTAGAACAAATGCTAATAAAAACCATAGTTTTTTTTCTTTTTTCATGATAAGCAATTTAATAAAGGATATTTTTATCTTCTATTATTTTGCAGCGAAAATAGTAATTTTTCAATAAAGGACAAAAATATCTTTTATTATTTTTTTAAAGCTGTTATCTATAGATTTTTCTTGTATAATTTAAAAATATACACCATAAAAGAAATTGTTATAATTTGATTTGTTTTTGCTTGAAATAAAAAAGTTTAAGGTTTACCTTAAACTCTTTTTGAATTTGTATATTTATTTATGATGTTTATTAAATTGCAGATAAATATTCAGTATTACAGTATCCCTCTATTCCATCAGTAGAACGTATAAGATACCAGTCTTCATTATATTTGCTAAGGAAAGTTACTGTAGATTGATGAGCTGCCTTACCTAAAATGGGTTGGTCAGTTCCTGGTCCTTTTCTAATATTTAAATTAGAACTGTGAGTAGTTACTTTATATTGGGAAGAAGGAGCATTAGGAGATACGTTTATATTTAGTATTAAATCGCCAGATCTGAAATCAGGGTCAATTTTGTTGTAAATATTCCATAATTGATCTTTAGCTTTTCCATCAGGAACTTCTCCATTAATATAAAGAACATTATTTTGTTCTCTAACAGAAAGATTATGAGAGCCTAAATTTTTTGCTGCATTAATTAGTTCAGCATATTTATCTTGTAAAGCCATAATTGTTTTTATTTTAATGTTAATTTTTGTTCAATTTTTTTAGGTTGTAAGGCATTAATGGCTTGCATTAATTTAGGTAGATCGGCTCTGTTTAGTTGACCATTTAGGGTAACTACTCCATCTTTTACATTCGCCAAAACTCCTGTATAATCCTTTATAACAGCGTTAACTTTTGTTGTTAATTCATTATCCATTGGGAATTCTACAGGTTTAACAGTAGTTTGATCTATAATTGATTTTATTCCGGGTATAGCTTTCAATGAGTTTTCGGTAGATTGTTTGGCTAAATCATCACTAAATTCTCCAGATATCGTTACAATTCCTTTTTTTACATCAATGCTAATCCCTGTAGGGAGTTTTGCTTGAGCCTGAGTTTTTAATTCAGAATCTTTAGGGCCTGATTTGCATGATGATAATGATAAATTTAAAAAACTTGCTATAGCTAAAACCCAACATAATCGTCTTAATTGTTTCATATTGTATTTTTTTAATATTTTTAATTTAAAATCAAAAATTATTCCATTTTAACATTGAAAACTATATTATTATATTGATATAATTACATGTTGTATTTTGGTCATATATAAATAATATATATATAATTAAAAATTGAAGAAATTATTAAAAGCAAGAGTTGTTTTAAGCTTTTGTTTTTAGAGTTTATTTTCGTTAAAAATTAAATAATCTCTATATCTTTTGGTATTTATTCCTACATTACCATGTTGTTATGCTATTTGATTCAGAAAATAATACTAAATCAAAAGGCCTGGTTTTCTAAGTGAAATTTTCGAGAAGTTGAGAATCTTTGCTTTTTTTAACTAAATATTATATTGATAAGTACAGAGCCATTTATTGTAAATTCCAAACAACCTTTGGAATTTACAATATTTTCTTTTTCCCTAAAGGAGATGATTTCCTTTCCATTGATTTTTATGAAAAAATTGACTTTCTGTTTTTAAGATTTTCCAGTTTAGTTATTCAGAAGGAAGATTATAATCTATTTTGGTTAGATATCCCAGATGACCGAAAAGATAAGCCTTTCCGAATATTCTTCAGAAAATATGGAAAGGTCTTTTAAGCAAAATAATTATTTAGTTTATCAAGTAAAAATCTAAGATAAATATTATTATGAAGTGTGTTATAAGTTCAAATAAATACGATTGAGCGTTTACTATAGTAGAAAAACTTAAAATATAATTTTCAGGAAGTACTTTAATTATGTAATAAAATTCCCCAATACAGAGAATTTCGTTCTCCTTTTAGCCTAAGATTATAACACTATTCCATTCATCAGTAATGATAGTCCATTTTTTAAAGAATTTTGCATAATGAAAATTTGCTTTAAAAATAATTTTATTTTTGTATATGACAGGATGTTGCTCTTATAGTAATAAAAAAAATAGAAAATTTATATAGGAAAATATTGAAGTTTCATAGGTTATAAAGATTCATACATTTTCTTTTTTATTTCATCCAGACAAAGATTGTTTATACTTCCTTCATGGGTATGAGTAGTTTTTTTTGGAGATTGAAAAGTTCCTTTTTCTACCTGTTCCCCGATTATTCTATAAGCATCACGGAACGGAATCCCTTGTGATACTAGCTCATTTAACGCATCAACCGTAAATAAGTAATTGTATTTTGGGTCTTCTAAAATGTTGTCATTAATTTTTATGTCTTTTAATGAATAATGTGTCATATCAAGGCAGGCTTTCATGGTTTGAATCGCAGGAATGAGTCCTTCTTTCAATAATTGTAAATCGCGATGATAGCCGCTTGGAAGATTATTGGTAATCAGAGTTAATTCATAGGGTAAAGCCTGAATTTTATTGCATTTTCCTCGTATTAATTCAAATACATCCGGATTTTTTTTGTGAGGCATAATACTAGATCCGGTAGTAAGGTGGGAAGGAAGAGAAACAAAATTAAAATTCTGACTCATATATAATGTAACATCCATTGCCAGTTTAGATAAAGTTCCGGCTAAACTGCAAAGGGCAAAGGCGGTACTCTTCTCAGATTTTCCACGACTCATTTGTGCCGCAACCGAATTATATTTCAAGGTTTTAAATCCAAGTTCATTAGTAGTATAAGTACGATCTATAGGAAAGGAACTACCATATCCGGCAGCAGAACCTAAAGGATTTTGATCTACTATTTTTAAAGCTGCGTTTACTAAAATTATATCGTCAATCATACTTTCTGCATAGGCAGAAAACCACAAACCAAAAGAAGAAGGCATTGCAATCTGAAAATGTGTATATCCTGGCATTAAAATATTTTTATATTTTTCAGCCAATTCCATTAATAGATCGAATAGCTGCCGGATTTGATTTTTGATCTGGTTTAACTCTTCTTTCAGGAACAAATTCATATCTACCAAAATCTGATCATTTCGTGAACGAGCTGTATGTATTTTTTTTCCCGCATTACCTACCTTTTCTGTAAGTAAAAACTCTATTTTGGAATGCACATCTTCAAAATCGTTTTCGATCTGAAAATCTCCTTTTTCTATATCTATTAAAATTTCATTTAGAGCTTGTAATAAGTCAGTTTTTTCATTAACGGAAATTAAACCTACTTTTTGAAGCATTTTAGCTTGTGCTATAGAACCCAGTACATCATATTTAGCCAATACAGTATCAAGTTCTCTGTCATTCCCTACAGTAAAAAAATCTACTTGTTTATCTGTTGGAATACCTTTTTCCCAAAGTTTCATTTTTGTAATATATAAATGTTAGGATTGTATGACGGTTTTATTTAATATTTGGATATAAAGAGGAATAGCTTCTTCAATTTCATTTCGGTAAATATATTCATCTGCAGTATGAGATCTCAGCGAATTACCTGGACCCATTTTTAAAGATTGACAATATAAAACAGATTGATCTGAAAGGGTAGGAGAGCCATAGGTTTCTCGTCCTAATTCTATTCCGGCTAAAACTAAAGGATGATCTATAGGAATAGAGGAAGATTTCTGTCTTAGGGAGCGTGGTGTAATGATTATTTTATCAGAAGATAAATTATCCTGAATAATAGAATATACTTCCTCATTGGTATAACAGTCATTGACTCTAATGTCTACGACTATTCTACATTCATTTGGAACCAAATTATGTTGTTTTCCTGCTTCAATCTGTGAAACAGTCATTTTCATAGGTCCTAAAACATCAGATATCTTCTCAAAAGAGAAATTTTTAAACCAGTTAATCACCTGTAAAGAGTTATATATTGGATTGTCTGTGTTATTATGAGCTGCATGGCTCGCAGTTCCTTTTACAAGGATATCTAATACCAGTAAGCCTTTTTCAGCAATAGCCAGCTGCATAAGGGTAGGTTCTCCTATTATAGCACAATCTAAGTGAGGTAAGTGCGAAACCACACTGTTTAAACCGTTTTTTCCACTATTTTCTTCTTCAGCTGAAGCAACCATAATTAAATTATATTTTAAATCTTTCCTGGAATAAAAATAAGTGAAAACAGCCAAAAGAGATACTAAACACCCTCCCGCATCATTAGATCCCAAACCATAGATTTTTCCATCTTTTTCTATAGCTTCGAAAGGATTGTGGATATACCCTTTATTGGGAAAAACAGTATCTTGGTGAGAGTTTAAAAGCAAGTTGGGTTTAGATTCATCAAAAAATTGATTGTATGCCCATATATTGTTATTTTCTCTTTTAAAAGGTATATTATGGTGGGTAAACCAGGATTCTATTATTAAAGCTGTATGAGACTCTTCTCCTGAAAAAGAAGGAGTCTCAATTAATTTTTTTAATAAATCAATAGACTCTAAAGTGAGTTTTTGTATTATTTCCATAAGACTTTGTTATAATGAAATATGTGTATGAAGCATAAGGGGATTTATAATGATATCCGGATTGGCAATAATTATATTTTTGACCCCCTGTTTCAGAGCTTTAAAACAATTATCCAGTTTAGGTATCATTCCTGAGTGTATAATGTTTTCATTTTTCAAATATTGATAAGTATTGTAATTAAGTTCTTCAATAATACTATCCTCATCCTCCATATTTTGTAATACCCCTTTTTTTTCAAAACAATATATTAAATTAATATTATATATCGAAGAAAGACCTACCGCTAAAGATTGAGCAATCGTATCTGCATTAGTATTTAGCAACTGACCTTTTTTGTCATGGGTTAAAGCGCAGAATACAGGAGTTGTTCCAGTGTCTATGATTGCCTGAATCCATTTTGCATTAACCTCGACAACATCTCCAACATATCCATAATTGATGGTAGTGTGTTCTCTTTTTTTCGATAATATACTGTTCCCGTCAGCTCCTGTTAATCCTATTGCCTGAATATTGAAATTTTGTAACTGTGCTACAATTTTTTTGTTGCATAATCCTGCATAAGTCATTATAGCAACATCTAACATTTCTTCATTTGTAATACGTTTACCTTCAATCATAATTGTTTCTACGCCTAATTTTCCTGCTAGTCTTGTAGCTGCTTTCCCTCCACCGTGAACTAAAATTTTCAAGCCTTTATATTGAGAGAAATTTTTTAAAAAAGTAGAAAGGGTCTCAGAATTATCTATTACATTTCCTCCTATTTTTATTATGGTGAGAGTATCTTTTTCCATTTTTTAAATTATATACAAAAATAGTTTAGATTTATTCTTTATACATTAAAAAGCTGATTTTTTTTTATATAAAATATTTTTATACTTCAAGAAAGTCTTTTTGTTTATTTGTAGGTTAAATATTTAAATTTATTAATAATTAAACAGTTTTCTGATAAATAAATAAATAAAAAAGACCGAATTATTTTTCGGTCTTTTTGAGTATTTATTTTTTAAATTCTTCCAGTATTTTGGTAATAATAACTTGAGCGGAATAAATTCGGTTATTTGCTTCAGGAATAACAATCGAGGAATCCCCATCTAAAATTTCGTCAGTAACAATTACATTTCTACGTACAGGCAGACAATGCATAAATTTTGCATTTCGGGTTAAATTCATTTGTTTTTTTCCAACCGTCCAATTAGAATCCTGATTAGTTATTTTACCATAGTCTATATAATTACTCCAGTTTTTAGCATAAATGAAGTCTGCATTTTTAAATGCTTCTTCCTGGTTATATTCTATTTTTACACCTTCTGTAATTTTAGGATTCAGTTCGTAACTTTCTGGATGAGTGATGATAAAGTCTACATCCATTTTTTTCATCATTTTAACGAATGAATTGGGGACGGACTGGGGAAGCGCTTTGGGATGAGGTGCCCAGCTTAATACTACTTTAGGTCGATCAGATTTTTTGTATTCTTCAATAGTAAGAGCATCTGCTAATGCTTGTAAGGGATGTTCGGTAGCTCCTTCCAGACTAATTACCGGGACAGAAGCATATTTAACAAATGAAGAAATCACAGTTTCTGCCTCATCTTTTTCTTTATTTTTTAAAGTTGGGAAACTTCTAATTGCAATAATATCGCAATATTGAGAAATAACAGGCGCAGCTTCTTTAATATGTTCAGAGGCAGAACCATTCATAATAACCCCATCTTCAAATTCTAATGTCCATCCTTCTGTATTTAAATTCATTACCATACATCTCATGCCTAGGTTTTGTGCTGCTTTTTGAGTACTCAACCGAGTTCTGAGACTAGAGTTGAAAAATATTAATCCTATAGTTTTATCTTTTCCTAACTGCTTGTTAGCTAAAGGGTTTAATTTAATTTCTTTTGCTGCCTGCAAAATTTCATTTAAGTTGCTTATATCATCAACAGAAGTATATTTTTTCATTTTTCTGGTTTTATTCCAAACAGGATTTTAAATTTTCAAAAAGTATATCGATTTCATTTTGCGTTATACTCAAAGGAGGAAGAACTCTAAGTAAGTTTTTATTATTAGAATTTCCTGTAAAAATTTTCTTTTCGTAAATCAATTTTTTTCTCAATTCAGCTACTTCAAAATCAAATTCAAGTCCCAACATTAATCCTCTACCTTTGATTTTTTTAATTTGCGGAAGTGATTTAAATTTTTTCATGAAATAAGATGATTGTCGTTTTACATTATCCAAAATATTTTCGTTTTTAAAAACTTCTAAAACAGCAAGTGCAGCTGCGCAGGCAAGATGATTACCCCCAAAAGTAGTTCCCAACAAGCCATAGGAAGGTTTAAACTCAGGTGATATTAAAATCCCTCCTATAGGAAATCCATTTCCCATTCCTTTTGCTAAAGAAATAATATCAGCCTTTATCCCATGATGCTGATGGGCAAAGAATTTACCGGAGCGTCCATATCCGCACTGTATTTCATCAAGGATTAAAACAACTCCACTTTCTTTACAAACCTTTTCCAGTTCTTTAAAAAATTCTGTATTTCCTTCATCCAGACCACCTACTCCTTGTATCGTTTCAATAATAACCGAAGAAATATCTCCTTTTGCAATTTCTTTTTTTACAGCGTTTATGTCATTTAAATCACAGAATATAACTTTTTGTTGAGCATTGAGTGGAGCTACAATTTTAGGATTATCCGTAACGGCAACTGCTGCTGAAGTTCTACCATGAAAACTATTTTTGAAAGCAATAACTTTAGATTTTCCATTGTGGAAAGAAGCCAGTTTTAAGGCATTTTCATTGGCTTCTGCACCTGAATTACATAGGAATAAAGTATAATCGGGATATTCTGAGATTTTAGGTAATAAGTTTGCTAATTTTTCCTGTAGAGGATTGATAATAGAGTTGGAGTAAAACCCTATTTTATTTACCTGTTCAGTTATATGTTTTACGTAAATGGGATGAGAGTGTCCTATGGAAATAACTCCATGTCCTCCGTAGAAATCAAGATAAGCATTTCCGTTTTCGTCCCATACGGTAGCACCTGAAGCTTTTTCCGGAGCTATATTATAAAGAGGATATACGTTGAATAAACTCATTTTTTTAATATTTTGTATTTAAAATCCATTTTTCGATCATTTTCGGGAATAAAATTTTTCCAATCATTCCATATTTGGAATCGTTAAATGGATTTTTTTGATTTTATTTTTTGTTTCATTACTCTGATTTCGGGCTCATAATAATTAGAATGTACAAAATATATATTATTATTGTTAGTATAAATAAATAAATGCTATATGATTATCTAACCTAACTATATAGAAGTCTTTTTCTTTCTTTTCATAATAAGATTACGTAAGAAAAGTAATACAGAATAAAGATAATATTTTTTTATATGCTTCTATCGACATTAATTAATAGTTTAATTCTTTGCGATTTTACTAATTTTATTATAAGAAGCTAAAAGTCCTTTTATAATAGAAGAACTTAATCCTTGATGTTCCATTTCATTTAATCCTGCAATAGTACATCCTCCAGGAGTGGTAACCTTATCAATTTCCTGTTCTGGGTGGTTATTTCCTGATATAAGCAAACGAGCAGCACCTATACATGTATGAGTAATCATATCAACTGCTTCTTTAGGTTCTAACCCTAGTTCTATGGCTCCTTGGGTTTGAGCATGAATAAGCCTCATCCAGAAAGCTATTCCACTGGAACATATGACTGTTGCAGCTTGCATTTGTTCTTCAGGAACTTCTATAGAATATCCCAATTGATTAAAAATATTCTGGGCAAGGTTAATTTTTTCTTTTCCTTTTTTATTGCTACAAATGCAAGTCATGGATTGATTAACAGATATAGCGGTGTTGGGCATGGCTTGTATAATAGATAGATTATCTCCTATAATATCTTCAATTTTATGAATATTGAATCCTGCTACTACAGATATTAAGGTTTGTTCTTCTTTAAATAAATCTTTACAATCAAGTATAATTTCTTGCATATGAGCAGGTTGAATAGCAAAAATAACTATATCGGAATTTTTTACAGCTTCCCTGTTGTCAGAAGTAAGGAACACATTATCTAAAGTATCCAATTCTTGCAGGGTTTTTATATTTCTTTTAGTTATATACAATGTTTCGGTTATTTTGCTATTAATGATTCCTTTAGCTATAGCCAATCCTAAATTTCCGGCTCCAATAATTGCTATTTTCATATTACAGGTTTTTGGTTTTATTATATATTATATTGCATGCCTGGGGCATCATTTGGACGTTCTGAAAAATTATTTTTTAAATAAAAATTTTTTTTTCCTTTTGCACAAAAAAGTTGAATATCTGTGATTCCTTCTTTTAGAATTTCATTTGTTAAACGGTGCAAAATTTCAGTTCCTATTTTTTGTTTTTTAAAATTAGGAGAAATAATTAAGTCTACAATAAATGCATGTAATCTGCCATCAGAAATAATTCTTCCAAATCCTATAAGATTTTCATCATAATAAGCGGATAATATATACCAGCTTTTATTTATTGCTTGAAATAGTTCTTCTTTAGTTCTATTTTTATCATTCCATCCGGTAGTTTCATATAGAGAGAAAAATGAATTGATATCGGGTATTTTATTTGTGTATTCAATCTCCATATTGAGTAAATTATAATATTATGTTTTGATTTAAAAAGCCACAGGTTTTAATTGTAATCCTTCAGTTTCCTTAAATCCGAACAGTAAATTCATATTTTGTACTGCCTGTCCTGAGGCTCCTTTTGTCAAGTTGTCAATTACAGAAGTAATTAATAAAATATCTTTGTGCTTTTGTATTTCCAATAAACATTTATTTGTGTTAACTACTTGTTTGAGAGCGATAGGAGTATCGGAAACCATAGTAAAAGGATGATTTTTATAATACTCTTTGTACATGCTTTTAGCTTCTTCTACCGATAAATCGGATTTTAAGTAAACACCTGCCAGAATTCCTCGGGCAAAGTCTCCACGCATCGGAAGAAAATAAAGTTCATGTGAATTATTTCCTAATTGGTGGATGCTTTGTGAAATTTCAGCTTCATGTTGATGAGTAAATTCTTTGTAAAAGGAAGCATTATTATTTCTCCAGGTGAAATGGGTAGTTGCAGAGAGTGATTGCCCCGCTCCGGTGGAACCGGTTACAGCATGAATATGAATATCCTGATTTAGTTGATCTTTTTGTGCCAAAGGAAGTAAAGCCAGTTGTATAGCAGTGGCAAAGCATCCTGGATTTGCGATATTTTTAGCGGATTTTATTTTTTCTCTTTGTAACTCGGGTAATCCGTATACAAAATTTCTTTTTTGAAAAGTATGATGAGGGTGCAGTCGGAAATCATTGCTTAGATCAATAATTTTTGTATTTTCTGAGTAAAGATTATTTCCTAAAAATTCTCTGGATTTACCATGACCTAAACATAGAAAAACAACATCTGAATTCGGATCTGTTTTGTCTGTGAAAACTAAATCGGTTTCTCCCAGAAGATCATCATGTACTTTGATAACAGGGTTCCCTGCATTGGAAGTGCTGAATACAGAGGTTATTTTTACTTGAGAATGATGTATAAGAATCCGTAATAATTCTCCGGCCGTATAACCAGCCCCTCCAACAATACTTACTTTTATTTTACTCATTTTTTTCTATATCCTTTAGTTATTATCTTCAAAACTATGATAGATTTTCAACTGGTTTCCAAATATTTTTATGAATCCTCTGGCATCTCTGCTATCCCAGGCTTCATTTTCTTCTCCATAAGTAGCTACCTTAGATTGCATCATATCATAAGGAGATTCTATTCCTATCAGATGAAAATGATAAGGGTTGAGTTGTATTTTCACTTTTCCGCTTACATGTTTTTGAGAAGATTCCAAGAAGGCTTCTATATCCCTCATCACCGGGTCTAAATATTGAGCTTCATGTAGTAAAGTCCCATACCAGTTTGCTAAAGAATCTTTATGTAATAACTGCCAACGGGAAAGGGTATGTTTTTCCAATAAGTGATGCGCTTTAATTATTATCATAGGAGCAGGAGCTTCAAAACCAACACGGCCTTTAATGCCTAAAATGGTATCTCCTACATGAATATCTCTTCCAATAGCATATTTTCCTCCGATTTCATTAAGTTTTTGAATTAATTGGACAGAATTCATTTTTTCTCCATTCAATCCAACAGGTTCACCTTTTAAAAATTCAATTTCAATTGTGGCGGGAGTTGTTTCGGAAATTTGTGTGGGATAGGCTTCTTCGGGTAAAGCCAAGTCGGAAGAAAGAGTTTCCACCCCTCCGACAGAAGTTCCCCAGATGCCCTTGTTAATAGAATATTTTGCTTTTTCCCAATTCATGTCTACTCCATTTTTTTGTAGATAATCAACTTCTTGTTGTCGAGATAATTTTTCATCTCTAATAGGAGTGATAATCTCTGAATTAGGTGAAATTACAGCGAAAGCTACATCGAAACGTATCTGGTCATTGCCTGCTCCGGTACTTCCATGAACTATATAGGGAGCATTTACGGATTTTGCATATTCTGCAATTGCTATAGACTGAAACATCCTTTCGGCACTAACAGATAAAGGATAGGTATTATTTTTTAATATATTACCATAGATTAAGAAACGTAGGCAATTTTTATAATATAGTTCTGTAATATCTAGAGTTTTGTGTTTTGAAGAGCCCAATTCATAGGCTCTGTTTTCAATTTGTGCAAGTTCTTCAGGAGTGAAACCACCTGAATTAACAATAACTGTATGAACTTTATATCCTTCTTTTGTTAAACGAACTAAACAATAGGAAGTATCTAATCCTCCACTATAAGCTAAAACGGCTGTTTTCATGGGTTTTATTTATTATCTTTATGAATGATTTCATTTTCTTTTTTATGTGGGGATAATAAAAAAGCTTGTTTTATTTTTTTCAACCGGGAAAGGACTTTTTTATCAAAAGTATATTTTTCTTCTTTTGAATTTTTTTGGGCTTTAGGATCAAAAAGCATTCCAGTACAAAGACACATTTTATTTTGTTTACTTTGTAATATTCCAAAATTAGTACAAGTTTTACATCCATTCCAAAAATCAGGATCGTCAGTCAATTCAGAAAAAGGAACAGGTTTATATCCTAATTCAGAATTGATTTTCATAACAGCTAATCCAGTGGTAATACCAAATATTTTAGCATTAGGAAATTTTTTTCTTGTATATTCAAACACAAATTTTTTAATTTTCTTTGCAAGGCCTAAGCTTCTATAATCTGGATGTACAATTAACCCGGAATGAACTACAAATTCCCCATTCTGCCATTTTTCGATATAACAAAATCCTGCGAATTTTTCACCATCGGTGGCTATAATCGCTTGTTTTTGATCCATTTTTTTCTGTATGTATTCAGGAGTTCTTTTGGCTATTCCAGTTCCTCTTACAATTGCAGACTGATATATGGTTTCGCAGATTTGTTCGGCGTATTTATAATGTCTTTGATCGGCAACAACAATGTTAATATTCATTCTTTTAACAATAAATTTAAAGTGAAATTTAAAAAATAGTTAAAGGTAAATTACTATTTATAGCAAAGGTAGCGGCTCTGAAAGATCAAAGCCTAACCTGCCTACAGAATTTTTCTGAGAAGGAAAGGGAATAAAAATTATTTGCAATTTTAATTAGAATATTGCTTGCAGATAATTTTAAAATTTTAAAATTTAATTTCAATTAATCGATATTTTTAAAATAGCAAAGTTAATAACTTTATCTGACACAAATGTATAATATATTTTATTATAAAAAAAAATAATTTTTATGAAATGAGTAAGGCTGAATTTTTTTGAAGAAAGTTAATCATCCATATCTAAATATAATAAAATATTTATATTTGTTATAATAAAAATAAGATTTAAAATAATATGAGTACAAAGGTAACTTTTTACATAGCTCGACATGGAAAAACGATTTTAAATACATTAGGGAAAGTTCAGGGGTGGAGTGATTCTCCTTTAACTCATGAAGGAGCTAAGGTTGCAAAATATTTAGGAGCAGGTTTATCTGATATTCAATTTTCTTCTGCCTATTGTAGTGACTTACGTAGAACACATGAAACTATTAATATTATTTTGGAACATCATAGACAAAAAAGTGTGAAGGTTGTAGAAAAAACTGAATTTAGAGAGGTATGTTTTGGAAGTTACGAGTCTGACCCTACTAATAATATGTGGAAAGATGCTGCTTTATATTTACAATATAAGAGTAGTAAAGATTTATTACGTGATGTTTTTGATGTGAAAAAAAATATTACTTATGAACAGGTGGCAAATGTTATAAAAAAATTGGATGAATTAGGTATGGCAGAAGGGTTTGATGAGGTGGAAAAAAGAACGCAAAAAGCCCTATTAGAAATTGCTAAAAAAGAAAGTAAGGGAAATGAAGAAAAAAATGTTCTTATTGTAGCTCATGGTATGTGCATAAAATTTATGTTACAAAATTTAGGAGGAAGAGATTTAGTTACAGATGATTTAGGTAATGCTTCTGTTTGTAAGGTTTTTTTTAAAGATGGTAAGTTTAAGGTTGAATCCATGGGAGATATGAGTTATGTTGAAAAAGGAAAGAAATTGATAAAAATGAAATAGAAATTTTAAATAATAAGCATATTAGTTGATTGTAATAATATGTTAATAAAGGATGATCTTTAAAAAAATTTATGAAAATCGGATATAGGTTTAAAATGATCAGAGAACAAAGGGTAGGACTTTTGTTTTTATTAGCCTTTATTATAGGAACAGAAATTTATATTCATAGAGATTCTTTATTTTCCGGAAAGGTAGAAAAGGACTCTTTACCTTTAAATATACAGAATATTATAAATTCTGAAAATCAAACAGATTCAAAGCCTATTCTTACAACTTACTTTAATCCGAATGCTTATTCAGAAGCAGATTGGCAACATATAGGTTTCTCTAAAAAACAAGCATCTATCATTATTAAATATAAAAATTTAGTAGGGGGACACTTTGTTTCTAAAGAACAACTTAAACAGTGCTTTGTAATTTCTGAGGAGAAATATAATGAATTAGCTCCTTTTATTCAGTTACCTGAAAAAATAACTGGGAATAAAACTGATCATTCAACTTTTACTCAATATACTTTAAAAAAATTTAATCCCAATAGTTTTATTCTTACGGATTGGAAAAATATTGGTTTTACACAAAAACAAGCTGAGGTTATCATAAAATATAAAGAACTTATAGGAGGAAAATTTATCTCTAAAGATCAATTAAAGAAATGTTTTGTGATTTCTGAAAGTAAATATAAAGAATTAGCCCCTTTTATTGAGCTTCCTGAAAATATCAATCAAAATAATCAAACATATACGAATACAACATATACACTTAGTCAATTTAATCCTAATCAATTCAATTCTTTAGATTGGCAAAAGATAGGTTTTACACAAAAACAGGCTGAAAGTATTTTAAAATATAAAAAAAGTATAGGAGGAATTTTTATTTCTAAAGATCAGATAAAAAAATGTTTTATCATTTCAGAAGAAAAATACAAAGAATTGGCTCCTTTTATTCAGTTACCTGAAAAAATTAATAAAAATGAACAAGAAAAATTTTCAATAGATGATAAAACAATTAAATATACTTTGAGCAAATTCAATCCTAATCTTTATTCTTCTGCTGATTGGCAAAAAATTGGTTTTTCTCAGAAACAGGCAGAGGTAATAATTAAATATAAGAATAAATTGGGAGGGAGGTTTACATCTAAACAACAGATAAAGCAATGTTTTGTAATATCAGAAAATAAATTTAATGAAATAGAACCTTACATACAGTTTTAACTTTCGCTCTTTAACCGTATGTATATTTTTAATTATAAATATAAAAATAGTCATTTAGTTCAATGCCTTCAGTTTATAAGGAATTATTATTACTGAAATTTAATTATACTTGTAACTTTAAAATAAAGAAAATAAAGATTATTATATTAATAGATAGTGTTTATTATTATATGAATTAAATAAAAATTACTTACTAAATAGGAATAAAAAAACTCTGCTTATTCTAGCAGAGTCTAAATAAATTGGTTTTATTTTTATTAAAGTAGAGTTTCTTTAATGATTTCTATTCCATAACCACTATTTAATGTAATGGTTTTCCCTGGAGTAGAAGAAAGTATATTAATTTTTTTAATTCCTAAATTTTTAATGATTTGAGCGCCAATCCCTAAATTTCTTTGATCGGAATTAATAAATAATTTATTGTTTTTTCCTGAAATATAATCTTTTATTTCAGATAAGTGATTTTCAATTATTTTATCTTTATTTGGGTTGTTAATAAATATAGCAGCTCCTTTTCCCTCCTTATTTATTTGTTGCATAGTTTTACTTAAAGTGTTTTCTTCTCCTAGAGCCAAGTTTTTAAATAAATCAGTATAAGTATTCAAAGCCTGAACTCTTACCGGTATTGTTTCCCCCTCTTTAAACACACCTTTTATTAAAGCAAAATGAATCTGATCGTTTGTTTTATCTTTATAAGATACTAACCTAAGTTTTCCATAATGAGTTTCTAATAAGGAATCATCAATTTTTTCAATTAAGGTATCATTTCTTAGACGATAAGCAATGAGATCTTCAATGGTAATTATCTTTAAATTAAATTTTTCTGCTACTTTTGCTAATTCTGGTAAACGCGCCATACTACCGTCTTCATTCATAATTTCTATAAGAACTCCTGTAGAAGGCAAGCTGGCTAAATTTAATAAATCTACTGCTGCTTCAGTATGTCCGTCTCGTTTTAAAACTCCTCCTTTTTTTGCAATTAAAGGGAATATATGTCCGGGACGTGCAAAATCTTTAGGTAACATATTTTCATCAGCTAATGCTTGTATAGTTTTAGCACGATCTGAAGCAGATATACCGGTAGTTACCCCATGCCCCAATAAATCTACAGAAACCGTAAAGGCTGTTTTTTTTGGATCAGTATTTTTTTCAACCATAAAATTCAAATCCAATTTTTCGGCTCTTTCATAAGTAAGAGGTACACATACAAGTCCTCTGCCATATTGGGTGATAAAATTTATAGTTTCGGCTGTCATGGTAGAGGCTGCTGCTATAAAATCCCCTTCATTTTCTCTGTTTTCGTCATCTACTACAATAATGACTTTTCCTTGTTTTAAATCTTCTAAAGCTTCAGGTATAGTATTTATTTTTACATCTGTTGTAATCATTGGTATCTACTATGTTCTATATTTTTTTTCTTTTTAAATTTACTGAAAAATTTTTTTACAGGACCTAAATATTTGTCTATATCAAACAATTCCGAATCTCGCATGGATTTAATTGTTAAAAAAATTCCTAATGGTAAAAAAATAGCGTTGGGTAACCAAGAAGCCCAATAAGCATTCAAAATTTGATTTTTTGCAAGGTTTTCCATATATAATCCGGAAACATAAAAAATAATGAAAATTATAACAGCTACTACTACAGGCATTCCTACTCCGCCTTTTCTTATAATTGACCCTAACGGGGCCCCAATAAGAAAAAAAACAATGCAGGTAATGGAATAAGAGACTATATTTTTATGTTGCCAGATAATCATTTTTGAGACAAATTTTCCTGTTGATTTTATTTCAGAAGACCTAGAACCCAAATCATCTTTATCTATTTTAATCTGATTAATCGCTGAGCGAACAAGTTGGAATTTGGTGTCGTCATTTAATTTATTCCAGTCGAAAGGTAATTTTTTATGAAATTTTTTATAGTCAATTGAATCCATTGGGTAGGTATCACCAAATAAAATTAGAACCCTGTTTCTTGATAGATCTTTATAGTAAACCACATTAGATTTTTTAATGGAATCTATATATTTATTTAGTTCCGAAAATGATTTATATCTAAAGTTATCACCTCCGGATTCTTTATCTAAAGCTTTTTTAATTAATTCAGAAATATCATAATACTGTGTTAAAGTATCAAATTTTACTTGAGTAGCTCCCTGTCTTTGTAATTCTTCTCTATTTTTTCCATTTATATTATTTTGATAAAGGTATCCATTGTATAATTCTAATTTTAAATAGTAATTATCTTTAGAAACAATATTTCCTTTTTCTGCAATAATAGTTAGTTGATCTTCACTAGAAGGGGCATTTTTATGAATAAATACTTGTTCCCATTCGCTATCATTTTTTCCTCTCTTTTTTTCAATTTTAATGCTAAAAGGTTCCATTTCCTTAATAAATCTTCCTTCCTCAAAATTTAGAGCAGGTCGTGTCTGATTAATATTTATTAACATATTTCTTGCTCGCCTTTGATTGTCCGGAAGGGTAGTATTGCAAAAATAAAATAACCCAATTGACATTATGACAACAAAACCGAAAAGTGGAAACATGATTCTAGGTAAAGATATTCCTGCAGATTTCATAGCTGCTAATTCGTATCTTTCTCCGAAACCTCCAAATGCCATAATAGATGAGAGGAGTATAGTTAAAGGAAGTACTAAACGTATAACATCTAATCCTAAATAATATAATAATTTAGTAATGTCCCATATATTTAAACCTTTTCCCAAAAATTTATCCATTTGAGTAAAGGCAAATTGAATGACAAAAATGAACATTAAAACACTAAAGATAAAAAGGAAAGGACCGAAAAAAGTGCGTATAATATACCAATCAAGTTTCTTTATCATTATCTTTTATAACTCTGTGAGTGTGTAATCTTTGTAATTATTTTTATCAAAGGTAAGTAAAGATTTATTAACAATTAAGTTTTCTTTAAAATCTATAATAGTTAATATAAGGGAACTTCCGTCTTTATAATTTTCAGTAACTTTTATTAAATTATTATTAGAGATTGCTAGGATAATAGATTTTGATTGCTTATTGTTAGTAGGAACTAACTTAATAATAGAACATTTTTTATTATTAATTGTAGAAGTTCCTTCAAAAGAAATGTCGAAATTTTTTTTGTAAAGATTTAAAATATTTGTAGGTGATAGACTTTCTCCATCTTCTTTATTAGAAGAAGTAATTTCCTTATCCTCTTTAGAAATGGTATATATTTTATTGCCATCGAATATTTGAGTAGTAGTAGGTAATATTAAATGATATTTAACACCTGCAGCATAAACTTGTCCTGTTTCTGTGATGCTTTTTTGTTTTGGAACAACATATAGATAATTAAATTTTATGTAAAATGTGGAATTTTTACTTAATCTTTCACTAACATTATCCAATAATTTTTTAGCATTAGCATCTATTTTTTGAGACCATGCTATTAATGAGAAGCTTATAAATATAAATACAAATAATTTTTTCATAATTTATTTTTTACTTTTATAAATTTTCCAATAACTGTTCCAAAGTATTTAAATCTGTTATTAAAACTTTTCTTGCTTTACTACCTTCAAAAGGTCCTACAATACCTGCTGCTTCAAGTTGATCCATAATTCTTCCGGCTCTGTTGTAACCCAAGGACATTTTTCTTTGAATCAGAGAAGTGGAACCTTGTTGTGCGGAAACTATGACCCGGGCAGCATCATTGAATAATTCATCTTTTTTAGAATCAAGGGCTTCACTTCCATTGCCGGATGTATTTTCTCCATAAAATTCAGGTAATAAATAAGCATCGGTATATCCTTGTTGGCTTCCTATGTATTCTGTTATTTTGTCTACTTCCGGAGTATCTACAAAAGCACATTGCATACGTATAAGTTCATTTCCGGTTGTAAATAACATATCTCCTTTACCTATCAATTGATCTGCTCCATTACCGTCCAAAATAGTTCGGGAATCTATTTTAGAGGTAACTCTAAAAGCAACTCTTGCAGGGAAATTAGCTTTGATCATACCTGTAATTACATTTACAGAAGGTCTT
Source organism: Apibacter adventoris (assembly GCF_002964975.1). Classification (GTDB taxonomy): domain Bacteria; phylum Bacteroidota; class Bacteroidia; order Flavobacteriales; family Weeksellaceae; genus Apibacter; species Apibacter adventoris. Next base: position 213,864 of record NZ_PSZM01000046.1, read on the forward strand.
TGAGTAGCAATAATTAAATGAATTCCAATAGCTCGTGCTAATTGTGCTAAACGTGCAATCGGAAGTTCCACTTCTTTTCCTGCCGTCATAATTAAATCTGCAAACTCATCTATAACTAAAACAATATATGGGAGAAAACGATGACCTTTTTCAGGATTGAGTTTTCGTTCTTTAAATTTTTCATTGTATTCTTTAATTGTTCTTACATAAGCTGATTGTAACAATTTGTAACGATTATCCATTTCTACACAAAGGGAATTGAGTGTATTTATTACCTTGGTAGTGTCTGTTATGATAGCTTCTTCAGAATCTGGAAGTTTAGCAAGAAAATGACGTTCAATTTTATTATATAAAGTAAGTTCAACTTTTTTTGGGTCTACAAAAACAAATTTTAATTCACTAGGATGTTTTTTATAAAGTAAAGAAGTCACTATAGCGTTTAATCCAACTGATTTTCCTTGTCCGGTTGCCCCTGCCATTAATAAGTGAGGCATCTTAGCCAGGTCAGTGACAAAAGTTTCATTCGAAATAGTTTTACCAAATACAATAGGAAGCTCCATTTCTGTTTTCTGAAACTTTTGAGAGGCAATAACCGTTCTCATAGAAACCATCGTAGGGTTACTGTTGGGGACTTCAATACCAATAGTTCCTTTTCCAGGAATAGGCGCAATTATTCGGATACCTAGGGCAGCTAAACTTAAAGCTATATCATCTTCCAGATTTTTTATTTTGGAAATTCTAACTCCTGCTTCCGGAACAATTTCGTATAAAGTGACTGTAGGTCCTATAGTTGCTTTTATGCTAGAGATTCCAATTCCATAATTTGCTAGAGTTGTAACAATTTTATTTTTATTTTCTTCTAACTCCTCATTATTTATTGTTATAGGTTCTATGGAATTATATGCTTTCAATAGGTCCAGTGTAGGGTATTTATATCTAGCTAATTCTAATTTAGGGTCATAAGGTCCAAATTCTGTTACTATTTTTTCACTGATATTTTCCTCCTCATTTATATTTTCTATTGGAGTTTCTTCAATAGTCAAACTAACTTCATCTATTATTTCTTCATCAGCAGGTATATCGATCTCAAATTCTGTAGGAGATTGTATTGCCTCTACAGGTTTACTTTCCATAACTTTAGGCTCTAAGCTAGAAATTATAGGTATTTCTTCTTTATTTTCTTCTATATTTTTTGGGAGAGAATCTTTTACGGATTTAGATATTTGAGTTTCAGATTTTATTGTTTTAGGATCTTCAATTTTTTCGTAGATTATTTCTTCTTCAAAAGGTTCTTTTTCCTCCTCTTTCTCAGATACAGATATTTCTTTTTTTTGTTTTAGAGTATTAAATTTAGTTGATACAGCATCTACACTCAAATTAAACTCTAAGATAAAATAAATAGCTAAGGTCAAAAATAATAATATAGCCGTTCCTACAGTCCCTAGTAAAGTCTTTAGATAATCGTATACTTCAAACCCTATTAAACCGGAAAGCAGCCATTGGGTTCCAAAAATCATAGCTAGAAAAATAGGAATCCATATTATAAAAAAAATTCCATGAGATAAAAGTTTCCAGATTTTAAGAATTTCTTTTCCGAATAAAATTTTAATTGAAAGAATGAAAAGAAAGAAAGGGATAAAAAAAGCAATAATTCCAATTCCATTAAAAATAAATATTTCTCCTAAGTTAGCACCTATTTTTCCAATTAAATTTTCAGCCGTTATGTTTTTATTAAAAAAAGAGGTGAGTTGGCTTTGATCATCTTTCCATGAAAAATAAAAAGAGATAAAAGAAATAAGTAATATAATAGAAGAAACCAATAGCAGCAACCCTAAGATTGTTTTTATAAGAGATTTTTTTCGCTTTATTTCTTCATCATTAGAATTATTTTTCATCCTATACTGATAATTTTATTCTATACAAAAATACAATTTCTTTGGGTAATTGAAATTGTAAATACTTTTTGTAGATAAAAAGTATTTTATAAACAAAAGGTTAAATAACAGATGTTATTTAACCTTTTATTTACTATAATTAATACTTCTGATATTATCTTCTATTACCTAAAAATCTTAGTAAAAATAAAAATAAGTTAATAAAATCAAGATATAAAGACAATGCACCTAAAATAGAAGCTTTAATAAAGTTGTCCTGATCTGAATTTCCTACTTCTGTCCCGATTGCTTTAATTTTTTGAGTGTCATAAGCAATTAAACCTACAAAAACCAATACTCCAACTATAGAAACGATTAAATCTAACATAGCATTTTTTAAAAATAAATTTACTACTATGGACAGAATAATACCGATTAAAGCCATGAACAAAACTTTGCCTAGTTTTGTAAGATCGGTTCTAGTAAAATATCCATAAGCACTCATAATAGCGAAAGTTCCAGCAGTAATAAAAAAAGTAGTAGCTATTGAACTCATGGTATAAGCAAAGAAAATCATTGAGAGGGTCATACCGTTTATAAAAGAGTAAAATAAAAATACGGCAGTAGCTAAACCAGCGGTCATTTTCTGAATAGCAGCACTTAATGAAATTACCAATAATAATTCACCGATAATAAGTGCATAAAATAAAAATGTAGGACCAGTTTCAGTAAACATAAGTTTAAGAATTCCTGTAGATGCAGAGGTAAAATAGGCGGTAAAACCGGTAACTAATAAAGCTAAACTCATCCACATATATACTTTTGAAATAAAAGTAGCCTGATCTTTAACCCTCGTTTCTTGTCCTTATTATGTTTTCTTATTCTTGATATTCCATTTTTTATAATTTTAATTTTTTCAAAGTTATTAAATGATTTTAGTAAAGGCAAAATTTGTACCTTATTTTTTTTGTATTATTCTTCTTTTTATAATATCAGGAAAACATGTAATAATAAATTTTTGTATATATATTTGTATAAATTACTAAAAAAAGACATTATGATTAAAAAAATTTTAATATTAGGGCTAAGTAGTATTCTTTTAGCAGGCTCTATGATTAACTGTAATCAAAAAAAAGCAGATGATAAATTTGTTAAGATAGCAGAGCAAACCAATGCTCATTTACCCATGACCATAAGTCCAGGGATTTCTTTGGAAAAAGCTGAAGCTGTTTCGAATAAAGAATTTAAGTTTTATTATAAATTAAATGATAAGCCCAATATCTCTGCAGAAGAATTTGTAAAAAATGCTAAACCTCGGGTTATAGAAGCATTAAAAGCAGCAAATTCACCGGATATAAAATTATTTTCTGAAAATAAAATGACTTTGGTATATATTTACAATACAAATGAGGGAAAATTTGCAGAAATAAGATTAAATCCAGAAGAATATGTAAAAAAATAAATTTTGTTTATAAAAGAGCTCTTAATTTTATTAAGAGCTCTTTTATAATCTTACCATTTAGCTATTTTATTTATTCTTGTTTGGTGTCTTCCTCCATCAAATTCAGTGGAAAGAAAAGTATCAATAATTTCTTGAGCCAGTTCTTTGGCAATAAAACGAGCGGGAATGGCTACTATGTTAGAGTTATTATGTTGGCGAGTTAAACGGGCAATATCTGTTTGCCAGCATAGTGCACAACGAATACCTGCGTGTTTATTAGCAGTTATAGAAACCCCTTCACCACTGCCACAAAAAATAATTCCAAAATCAAATTCTTTATTTTCTACAGCTATAGATAATGGGTGTATATAATCAGGATAATCACAACTTTCAGAAGAATAAGTTCCGAAATCATGTATTTGATGTCCTTTTTCTGAGAGGTATTTAAAAATATAATTTTTATATTCAAATCCTGCATGGTCTGCGGCTAATGCTATTTTCATATTATTTGGGTTTAGATTTTTAATTCAAGATTTTTTATACGTTGTAAACTTTCTTTTTTTCCTAATATTTCCATTATTATTGGGATATCAGGACCTTTAAGTTCTCCTACTAACGCTAGGCGTAAAGGTTGCATAACTTTACCAAAGCCCAAACCTGATTTTTCTACATAATCATGTATATAATCATGCAGTTCTCTTTCAGAGAACAAAACGGATTGTAAGCCTGTGTATAATTGAGAAAGTATAGTAGCAGTTTCACCTTTTATAACTTTTTTATAATTTTTTTCTTCGTAAGAAGAGGGAGCAATCCAGAAAAAAGAACCGATTTTCCATATTTCCTGTATAAAATTTACTCTTTCTTTTAATAATTCTATAATACGAAGATCTTTTGTATTATAAGGCTCTATACCTTTTTCCTTTAATATTTTTTGGAAATGTGGAAGAAGCATAGAAGCATTGGATTGTACTATATATTCATGATTGAACCATTTTGCCTTTTCCGGATTAAATCGGGCTCCTGATTTATGGACTTTTTCTAAATCAAATTCCTGGACTAGTTCTTTCATAGATAAAATTTCTTTATCATTAGTCGGAGACCATCCTAGTAGAGCTAACATGTTTATAAAGGCTTCAGGTAAATACCCTTCTTCTCGATATCCGATAGAAGAAGTTCCATCTTTTTCATTTATCCAGGCAAGAGGAAATACAGGGAATCCGGATTTATCTCCGTCCCGTTTACTTAATTTTCCTTTTCCTTCGGGTTTTAATATTAATGGGAGATGAGCAAATTTAGGGGCATTCCAACCAAAGGCTTCATATAATAAGACGTGAAGTGCAAGTGAAGGTAACCATTCTTCTCCGCGTATGACATGAGTAATTTCCATAGTATGGTCATCTACAATATTAGCCAAATGATAGGTAGGCATTCCATCCGTTTTTACTAATACTTTATCATCTAATGTAGAAGTGTCAATTGAAAAATTACCACGGATAATATCTGATAGTACTAGAGTGCGGTGCGGAGGTATTTTGAAACGTATTACATAAGGAACCCCAGAATTTATTTTTTGCTGTACTATTTCATTACTTAAATTTAAACTATTATTTAAATTATTTCGTATTTCAAAATTATAAGAAAATACTTTTCCTTGAGCTTCATAATCAGTGCGTAATTTTTCTAACTCTTCAGGAGTATCAAAAGCTATGTAAGCATAGTCTGTTTTAAGTAAATCTGCAACATATTGTTTGTAAATATCTTTTCTTTGCGATTGTTTATAAGGAGCAAAAGGTCCACCTTTTTCAGGACTTTCATCTGGTTCTAATCCACACCATTTCAGGGCTTCATTAATATATTCTTCAGCACCTTTTACAAAACGGTTTTGGTCTGTATCTTCTATTCTTAAAATAAATTTTCCATTATTTTTTTTTGCAAAAAGATAATTATATAATGCGGTTCTTACACCACCTATATGTAAATATCCGGTAGGACTAGGAGCAAAACGTACTCTAATTTCTGACATTTGTAATGTTTTTCTATGCAAAAATAACAAAGAAAAAGAACTTTTTCGGAAAATATTATACGATTTGTCAAGAAAAAATAATGAAAAATTTATTTTACATTATATTCTTTTAAATTATCATTTCATGTAGTAAAAAAAATACTTAAAAAAAACAGATTTAAAAACTCAAAAGAAATGGAACCACTATTTTATCTAAATAAAGCTCTAGGTGGGGTAATGGGTGTAAATGCAATTAGTGAAACTATGGGAATCTTACAATTTAGGATAAGGCATTCAGATGCAGGTTATTTGCCTACTAGTTCTTACTCTTTTTTTTTATTTTAAAAATCATGAGAAGAAAATTTCCCTAAAATTAAATAAAGTGATTTAAAGAGTGAAGATTTTTCCTATGGAAATGTATTTAAATATAGAAAAAGTTCGAAATAGATGATATGTAATGTGTAATGCCTTATTATGGCATGATGAATATATATGAAGAAATAAATAATAAATAGATAAAAAAATAGAGGGTAATTACTAATTATTACCCTCTATTTTTTTATCATTTTAGGAAATTATTAATTGTTTTCAGGTCTTAGCTCTCTAACTACTGTTCCGGTTCTCCACATTTCACTTTCACGAAGAGCTTTTAATTCTTCGTTTAGTTTTTCACGGTAATCTGGTTTAGAGTTGGTATCAATAGATCGTTGTGCTTCATTTCCAGAAGCAACTTCAGCATATAATTTTGCAAATACGGGTTTGGTAGCGTCATGAAAAGGACCCATCCAATCAAGGGCTCCTCTTTGTGCAGTAGTAGAGCAGTTGGCATACATCCAGTCCATTCCTTTTTCTGCAAATAAAGGCATTAAAGATTGAGTAAGTTCTTCTACAGTTTCATTGAACGCTTCGGAAGGGGTGTGACCGTTTTCGCGTAATACCTCATACTGAGCTAATAAAATTCCCTGAATAGCTCCCATTAAAGTACCTCTTTCTCCAGTAAGATCAGAATATACTTCGCGTTTAAAGTCTGTTTCAAATAAATATCCAGATCCAACTCCTATTCCTAAAGCAATTGTTCTTTCTTTGGCTTTTCCGGTAGCATCTTGGTAAATAGCATAGCTTGAGTTAATTCCCCTTCCTTCTAAAAACATACGTCTCAGGCTGGTTCCGGAACCTTTAGGGGCTACTAGAATTACATCTACATCAGAAGGAGGAACAATTCCGGTTCTATCATTAAAAGTAATTCCGAAACCATGGGAAAAATATAGAGCTTTTCCTGCAGTTAAATGAGGTTTTAACTTGGGCCAAACTTGAATTTGCGCAGCATCAGATAAAAGGTATTGAATAATAGTACCTTTGGCCGCTGCTTCTTCAATTTCAAATAAGGTTTCTCCGGGTACCCAACCGTCAGCAACAGCTTTATCCCAGGTTTTACTAGCTTTTCTTTGTCCTACAATTACATTAAATCCGTTATCACGTAAGTTTAATGCCTGTCCCGGACCTTGTACTCCATATCCGATTACGGCAATTGTTTCGTTTTTTAATATTTCTCTTGCTTTTTCTAAAGGATATTCTTCACGAGTAACAACATTTTCTGTTACTCCTCCAAAATTCATTTTTGCCATGATATTTTTTATTTAATTATTTTTAATTATTGATTCTTTTGCTTTAAGTTCTGACAGCATATCACTCAATCGTTCAATTTTTGAAGTGTTTATTGCAATTCTACCGGAACGTATAAATTGTAATACTTGAATGGTTTTACTTAATTCTATAAAAAGAGCTTGCGTATCAGAATAGTGTCCGGTTTTTTGAATGACTACACATACTTCATTTATTTCAAGGATTTGAGCATTGTATTTTCTAATTAAATTTTCAACGGAACCTATTTTTAAAAATTCAGGTGTTGAAAGTTTGTATAAGGCAATTTCCTGATATATCAGCTCATCATCTGTATTGTAATAGGATTTTAATACGTCTACACTTTTATCTATTTGCTTTACTACTTTTTCAATGGTTTCTTTATTACACTTAACGGTTATGGTAAATTTGTGAATTCCTTCTATAGCAGAAGGTGATACGGATAAAGTTTCAATGTTTAGAAACCTTCGAGTAAAAACACTTGTTATTTGCCCTAAAAGTCCTACGGTATTTTCAGAGAAAATTGTTACCGTATATACGGTTTTATTGGTTGTTTTTTCCATGAATATTTTGTTGTTTCCCAAGATTTATTTCTAAAAATTGGTTTTATTAATTAATGAAATTATACTTTTTTAGATTCCCCTAATAATATATTAGTAACACAGGTTCCGGCAGGAACCATAGGGTAAACCATTCCTTGTAATTCAACCTGTACATCTAATAAATAAGGTCCTTTGTGAGTAATCATTTCTTTTATAGCCTCATCTAATTCTTCTCTCTTTTTAATTGTACGAGAGGTTATTTTGTAAGCTTTAGCAATCGCTGCAAAATCAGGATTGGTCATAATAGTTTCAGAGTATCTTTCATCGAAAAATAATTCCTGCCATTGACGAACCATACCTAAAAAATGATTATTTAAAATAATTATTTTTACGTTTATATTGTATTGCATAATGGTGCCTAGTTCTTGTAATGTCATCTGAAATCCTCCATCTCCTGAGAATAAACATACAGTTCTTTCAGGGTTACCAATTTTAGCTCCTATAGCTGCTGGTAATCCAAACCCCATAGTGCCTAACCCACCTGAAGTTATGACACTTCGGGTTTTTTTGTATTTAAAGTAACGTACACCCATCATTTGATGCTGCCCTACATCAGTTACAAGAATTCCATCATTATGTGTTGCTTCAGAAACTTTTTGTACTACTTCACCCATTTTTATTCCTCCCGAATCAGGATATACTTCGTCTTTGATAACAGCTTCAAATTCTTCTTTCTGGTAATTTTTAAAACTATTCCTCCACTCTGTATGCTTATTTTCACTAACTAGTTTAGATACCTCGCATAAAGTTTTTTTAGCATCTCCTAATACCTTAACTGTAGTTTTGACATTCTTATCTATTTCAGATGGGTCTATATCAAAATGAATAATTTTAGCTTGTTTGGCATAGGTGTTTAAGTCCCCGGTTACCCGATCGTCAAAACGCATTCCTATGGCTATTAATAAATCACACTCATTAGTTTTCATATTTGGAGCTACATTTCCATGCATTCCTAAGAGGCCTACATTTAATGGATGTTCTGAAGGTAAGGCAGATAATCCTAGCATTGTAGAAGCTCCGGGTATATCTGCTTTTTCTAACAAAATTTTTAATTCTTCTTCTGCATTACCTAGTATAACCCCTTGACCTATTAATGCCAATGGCCTTTTAGATTCATTAATAAGTTTTGCAGCCTTTTGTATGTCCTCTTTATTTAGGTCAGGATTAGGTTGATAACTTCTTATAAAATTCATTTTCTGATAAGAAAATTCTAATAAGCCTTGTTGTGCATCTTTGGTTATATCTATAACTACAGGTCCTTTACGGCCTTTATTGGCTATGTAAAAAGCTCTTGCTATAATTTTAGGAATATCCTCGGCTTTTCTTACCTGATATGCCCATTTGCTAATAGGTTTAGTGATACCCACTACGTCTGCTTCCTGAAAGGCATCACTACCTAATAATCCGGAAAATACTTGTCCAGTAAGAACTACTAATGGGGTACTGTCCATCATAGCATCGGCAATACCTGTGACTGTATTGGTTGCTCCCGGACCGGAAGTTACAAGAACTACACCCGGTTTTCCGGTTACACGAGCATAACCTTGTGCTGCATGAGCAGCAGCTTGTTCATGTCTGACTAAGTAGTGATTTATTTTATCTTTATAATCGTATAAGGCATCAAATACTGGCATAATTGCTCCGCCCGGATATCCGAAAATCGTATCTACTCCTTCGGCAATTAGTGAATGAATGAGAGCCTCGCTTCCAGAAATTTTATTGTTACTCATAACGTTCTTTTTATTCTTTTTTTATTTTATTAACCTTACCGCACCTAAGTCTGCAGAGCTTACCATACTGGCATAAGCTTTTAAAGCTTTGGATATTTTTCGTTCTCTATTGGGTTTAAATGCTTTTTCGCCTTTGGATAATTCTTGTTGTCTGCGGAATTCCAGTTCTTTTTCTGATATTTTTACATTAATGGAACGATTGGGAATGTCTATTTCTATTATATCACCATCTTCTACCAATCCTATAGCTCCACCGGCAGCAGCCTCCGGTGAAACGTGACCAATAGATAATCCAGAAGTTCCTCCGGAAAATCTACCATCTGTTATCAAAGCACATTCTTTTCCCAGGTGTCTAGATTTTATGTATGAGGTAGGATAAAGCATTTCTTGCATTCCAGGTCCGCCTTTAGGACCCTCATAGGTAATAATTACTACATCTCCGGCTTGTACTTTTCCTTCTAATATACCGACACAAGCATCATCCTGAGAATGAAAAACTTTAGCAGTTCCGGTAAATTTAAATATACTTTCATCAACACCTGCGGTTTTAACTACGCAGCCGTTTAGTGCTATATTTCCTTTTAAAATTGCTAATCCTCCATCTTTGGTATATGCATGTTCTATATCTCTTATGCAGCCTTTTGTACGATCTGTATCTAATGTTGGGTATGTATTGTTTTGTGATCCCATTATTAAATTAAATTTATTACCCGGAGCAGATTTATATAAATCTACAGCTCTGTTTTCTGGATTTTCTTTATTAATTGTATATTTTTCTATGGCTTGTTCTAGGGTAATTCCTTCTATTCTAGATACTTGGGTATCAATAAGATTTCCTTTAGCTAACTCCCCTAAAATACCTAATATACCTCCGGCTCTATTTACATCTTGTATGTGATATTTGGCTGTATTAGGAGCAACTTTGCATAGACAAGGTGTTTTTCTGGATAAAGCATCAATATCATCCATAGTAAAATCAACTCCTGCTTCATTAGCTATTGCTAAAAGGTGAAGTATTGTATTCGTTGATCCGCCCATGGCTATATCTAATGTCATAGAATTTAAAAAGGCTTGTTTAGTGGCTATGTTTAAGGGTAACACAGAATCATCCCCATCTCTGTAATATTTATAAGCATTTTCTATTATAAGTTTTGCTGCATCTTTGAATAGTTTTTTTCTATGCGAATGCGTGGCTACAATAGTTCCGTTACCCGGTAAGGCAAGTCCTATAGCTTCGTTTAGGCAGTTCATGGAGTTAGCAGTAAACATGCCAGAACAAGAGCCACAGGTGGGACAAGCCATTCTTTCAATAGCGTTTACTTCCTTATCAGAGACTGTATCGTCTGCAGATTTAATCATGGCATCAATTAAATCAAGATGCTGGTTATTATATTCTCCAGCTTCCATGGGACCTCCGGATACAAAGATTGTGGGAATGTTTAAGCGCATGGTTGCCATTAACATACCGGGGGTTATTTTATCACAATTGCTGATGCATATCATAGCATCTGCTTTATGTGCATTTACCATATATTCTACACTGTCAGCGATAAGATCTCGGGATGGTAGGGAATATAACATTCCATCATGTCCCATGGCTATCCCATCATCAATAGCTATCGTATTGAATTCAGCAGCAAAACATCCATGTTTTTCTATTTCGGATTTAACGTATTGTCCTATTTCATGTAAATGTACATGTCCTGGAACAAATTGTGTAAAAGAGTTAACTATGGCAATTAAAGGTTTTCCCATTTGTTCTTCTTTCATTCCATTAGCTCTCCATAAAGCTCTTGCTCCTGCCATTCTTCTGCCTTGTGTACTACTATGGCTTCTTAGTTGGTTTTTCATTTTTATTTTTACTGTTTGCTTTTGTGAATAAAAAACCCTTTTTCTAGAATCAGAAAAAGGGATATATGAATATATTTTTAAACTACAATAGAAACACACTACATTCCTTTTTCTGTTTAGGAACCAATGACCAGAATGAGAGTGACAATGTAGTTGTGTAATAGCATAAGTATTTTTTTAAATCACAATTCAAAATTAAAATAGTTTTTTGTTATATCCAAATATTTTTCAGTAAATAAATTAAATATTTATGGTTTTAAAAGATGTTTTAATGATAAAAACATAAAAAAATATTTATTATTTATATTGTATTGATTAGTTTGTTTTTTTGGAATTCTGAATAAATAAGTTAAATATTTGTTCATATGTAAATAAAAAGGGAGTTATTTGCTAAAATAATGTTGAATTGGTAATGAAAAACAAATGGTCAAATGAATAAAATTGTTAGCTTTTTTATTATTTTTGATTCAACTAATATGGTATTTATTAATAAATAAATTGCTTAAAATATTTATATTATTTTTTATTTAATATATTAATAATTAGATGCATTAAAAAAAGACTTCTATATCATATGTAAGAAGTCTTTTTTTATTAATATAGATACTAATAAATCAATATTAAGCATTTTTGATATAATCAACGATCCAATTTCCTACTTCTGAAGTGGAATAAGCTTTTTCTTCAAAAGCAATATCTTCTGTTACGATTTTTTGTTCCATAGAAGCATTTACTGCTTTTCTAATTAAAGCTCCTTCATCTTTAAGATTGAATGCATATTCAAACATAAGTGCAGCAGATAAGATTGTAGCTAATGGATTCGCAATATTTTTACCCGCAGCTTGTGGGTAAGAGCCATGAATAGGTTCGAATACTGATGTGTGTATCCCAATAGAAGCAGAAGGAAGCATACCTAAAGATCCGGTAATTACAGAGGCTTCATCAGTAAGTATATCTCCAAATAGATTTTCAGTAACTAAGACGTCAAATCTTTTAGGCCATTGAATGATCTGCATAGCAGCGTTATCTACAAACATATATTCAGTTTGAATATTAGGAAATTCTTTTTCAATTTCTTGTGCAGTTTGTCTCCATAATCGTGAAGTACAAAGAACATTAGCCTTATCAACTACAGTTAATTTTTTATTTCTTTGCCCCGCTAGTTTATAGGCTAAACGTAATATTCTTTCCACTTCTTCACGAGTGTATACGCAGGTGTCATAAGCTGTATCACCATCCTCGCTTCTTCCTTGAGGGCGGCCAAAATATAACCCTCCTGTTAATTCGCGAATACACATAAAGTCTGCTCCATCAACTAATTCAGCTCGTAATGGAGATTTGTGAATTAAAGATTTAAAAGTATTAATTGGACGAAGGTTAGCATAAAGACCTAGTTCTTTTCTCATTTTTAATAAACCTTGTTCAGGTCGAACTTTGGCTGAAGGATTATTATCGTATTTGGGATCTCCGATTGCTCCGAATAAAACTGCATTTGATTTCATACATAGTTCATGAGTTTCTTTAGGGTATGGTGATCCGGTTTTATCTATAGCAGTAGCTCCCACTAAAGCTTCTTTATATGTAAGCTCATGATTAAATTTAGTACATATAGTTTTTGTTACTTCTAAAGCTTGAGCTACAATTTCCGGACCTATTCCATCACCGGGTAATACAGCAATATTTAATTTCATTTTTTTTAATATTAATTTAATTTATATATTCTTTTTTCTCAAGAAAGTAAACACCTTCTCCTTTATCACCATTTTCCAAATCAGTTATTTGTATGCGAAAGATATCATAGAGCAGGGGATTTTTTTTGGTAGGTAGTCCTACGGATATTAAATAAGCTCCGCTTGTTTCTTGTCTATCAAAATATTCTATAACTTCTTGTTTATATTGAAGAGGTACTTCTTCGTCATTTATGGTAATTTTTATATCTATTTTATTGGGAGGGGGAGAAAGATTCATATGTGGAGTTTTATTTTTTTGATAAGTAAATGCTTTTGTTAAGCTCATAGGTCGACAAAATATAGTATATCCTTGCCCCCCTCCTTGGACATGGAATACATTAATACCGTATACTTCCATACGATGATATTTCATATTGAAGATAGTGTCTTTATCGGCAATAAAATTCCATGCCCAAAATTCTAAACGTTGATCTTTTTCCGGAAGTATAGAACCTGCGTTAGGATATTCACTCATATTAATTGCTCCCAAGGAATAATAACGTCCTTTCTTTATTTTAGTTTTATAATATCCATTTTTATCTGTTAAAGTCTCTTTTATGACCTCAAATTTTGTGTTTTGCCAAAAAATAGATACACTGTCTAATGGATTATTGTCATAGTCATTAACATAACCCTGTATAGTGACTGAATCATTATCTACTTGTGATTTTAGTGGATAGCATATTATAAATAAAATACTAATTATAAATAATTTATTTTTCATTTAATATATATATATATTTATTACATACTTTCTATTAAATTCAACATTTTTTCAGTGGCTTTTATAGCTGCTTCTATCTGATCAGCATCTAATCCACGGGTTTTAAATTCATTTTCATGAAATTTCCAGGAAATTACAGTTTGAACTAATGCATCGGTTTGTCCCCCTAGAGGAATGATCACTCTATAATTAGTTAAAATCGGTTTAGTTTTATTAAGTTTATCATATATTAGGCTGATTGCCTGAAAAAAAGCATCATATTGTCCGTCTCCTGAAGCTGTTTGTTCAAAAATTTTTTTGTCTATTTCCATCCTTAATGAGGCCGTAGGATGAAGCCCTTTACTTAAAACCAAAGCATAGGATAGTATTTTTACTTTTTTTTCATTTTCGTTAGAATTTAATACATCGGAAATAATAAAAGGTAAATCTTCTTGAGTAATAATTTCTTTTCTGTCTCCCAATTCTATGACCCTATTGGTAACTTTGATCATGTCTTTTTCGTCTAACTCAATTCCTAATGCTTCTATATTCTTTTTAATATTGGCTTTTCCTGATAATTTTCCCAAGGCATATTCTCTTATGCGGCCAAATCTGTCGGGATGAAGATCGTTATAATAAAGATTATTTTTATTATCTCCATCTGCATGAATTCCTGCAGTTTGGGTAAAAACATTTTCTCCTATAACGGGTTGATTAGAAGATATAGTTTGTCCGGAATAAGTTTCCACTACTCTGCTGACTTTATTAAGCATTTTTTCATTTATAGTGGTTTTGATTTTCATTTGATCATGAAGAACAGCAATAACACTGGGTAGGGGAGCATTTCCTGCTCTTTCTCCCAAACCATTCATTGTAACATGAATTCCCTGAATTCCAGCTTCTACTGCAGACATTACATTAGCTACAGCCAAATCATAGTCGTTGTGAGCATGAAAATCAAAATGATTTTTAGGGTATCGGGTTAATATTTGTGTGCAAAATTCTTTAGTATTATTTGGGTTTAATATTCCTAAGGTATCGGGTAGCATGAAACGTTTTATAGGTAAGTCTTTAAGATTGTCTAACAAGTAATATACATAATCTGGAGAATTAAGCATTCCGTTTGACCAATCTTCTAAATACAAGTTTACAGAAATTCCTTTGGATTGCGCAAGAAATATATCATATTTAATGTCTTTTAAATGTTGTTCCGGTGTTTTTCGTAATTGTAATGTAACGTGTTTTAAAGATCCTTTTGTCAGTAAATTTATAGTTTTGCAGCCGGTATTTTCAATCCAGTTTAAAGATATTCCTTTATCTACAAAACCGAGTATTTCTAATTTATCTAGGTGTCCTGCTACTTTTGCCCATTCTGCAATCTTTTGGATTGTTAGAAATTCTCCTTCAGAAACTTTAGCTGAGGCAATTTCCAATCTATTTACCCCCATGTCTATAAGGAGACGGGTTACACTAAGTTTTTCCTGCGTTGAAAACGAAACTCCTGAAGTTTGTTCTCCATCACGCAGGGTGGTATCCATAATTTCTAACATAATTATAGTTTAAGTTTAATTTAATTTTTATTAATGTAGTATTAATAAATTATTAATATTGAAAAATGCGATTTTTTTCATATTCTTCAATTTTATCTTTTTTAGATAATAGGTAATCTATGTCATCTAAACCATTTAAAAGACATTCTTTTTTATATGAATTAATTTCGAAACTTTCTGAATTTCCTGTAGCATTATTGGTAATGGTTTGTTTTTCTAGATTAATTGTAATAGTATTTTCAGGATTGGTATGTATACATTCAAAAAGTTCTGACAAAAAATTGGGAGTTACTACTACGGGAAGAAGTCCGTTATTTAGAGAATTATTTTTAAAAATATCTGCAAAATAGCTGGAAACTACAGCTCGAAATCCATATCCAGCTACTGCCCAGGCAGCATGTTCACGACTGGAACCACTTCCAAAATTTTTTCCGGCTACTAAAATAGTACCTTTATAAGTTGAATTGTTTAACACAAAGTCTGGTTTAGGATTTCCTTCTTTATCATATCTCCAATCCGCAAAAAGATTATTTCCAAATCCTTCTTTATCAGTAGCTTTTAGAAAACGTGCAGGTATTATTTGATCTGTATCTACGTTTTCTATAGGGAGAGGAATACAAGTTGATGTTATGGTTTGAAATTTTTCCATGTTTAATTTTTTTCTTGATTAATTAAGTTTTCTTGGGTCAGTAATTTTACCGGTGATAGCCGCTGCAGCAGCAACTAAAGGGCTGGCCAATATAGTTCTGGCACCAGGCCCTTGTCTTCCTTCAAAATTTCTATTAGTTGTGGAAACAGCATATTTTCCGGTAGGAACTTTATCATCATTCATGGCTAGGCAAGCAGAACATCCGGGTTGGCGAACTTCGAAACCGGCATCTTCCAATATTTTATAAAGTCCTTCATCTCGGAGTTGCTGTTCTACGCGATGACTTCCGGGAACTAACCAAACCGTAACATTATTTGCTTTTTTCTTTCCTTTTACAAAATTAGCAAAGGTTCTAAAATCTTCTATTCTACCATTGGTACAGCTTCCTAAGAAGACATAATCTATTGGTTTACCTTCCATTTTTTCTCCTGGATTAAATCCCATATATTCTAATGATTTTTTAAATGAAATTTTTCCGGTTTCATCTAATCCTTCCAGGGTAGGTATGGTTCCGGTTATGAAAACTCCCATTCCTGGATTAGTTCCGTAGGTAACCATAGGTTCTATTTTTGAAGCATCAAAAATATATTCTTTATCAAATTTTGCTCCTTCATCGGTTTTAAGGGTTTTCCAATACTCTACAGCCATATCCCATTTTTCACCTTTAGGAGAAAAATCTTTTCCTTTAAGATATTCAAAAGTGGCTTCATCAGGTGCAATTAATCCTCCACGGGCGCCCATTTCTATACTCAAGTTGCAAAGAGTCATCCTTTGTTCCATGTTTAAATTCCGGATAGCTTCTCCGGCATATTCTACAAAGTATCCGGTAGCTCCTCCCGTAGTCAATTGCGAAATCATAAATAAAGCTAAGTCTTTGGCTGTAACTCCGTCACTTAATTTATCATTAAAAGTAATTCTCATCGTTTTAGGTCGACTTTGAAGGATACATTGGGTCGCTAGAACCATTTCTACTTCACTGGTTCCTATTCCAAAGGCAATAGCTCCAAATGCACCATGGGTAGAAGTGTGACTATCACCACAAACAATGGTCATTCCGGGTTGAGTATATCCGTTTTCTGGTCCAATAATATGTACAACACCATTTCTTTTATTTCCAAGAGCGTAAAGTGTAAGTCCAAATTCTTCTGCATTTTTAGATAATGTGTCTAATTGTTTTCTAGATATAGGATCTTTTACTGGTTGGTCTTGATTGCAGGTTGGAGTATTATGATCTGCCGTTAAGGTTGTCTGGTTGGGTCTAAATACTTTTAACTTTCTTTCTCTAAGTCCATTAAAAGCTTGAGGACTAGTAACCTCATGGCAGAAATGCCTATCTATATACAATTGGGTAGGACCATTTTGTATAGCCGTTACTGTATGGGCATCCCAAATTTTATCAAATAATGTTTTCATATTCTGTATCGGTTTGTATAAATTATGTTTTTATTTTGTTATTAACTGGTATTTTTTATACTGGAAATTTGTTCATTGCATCAATAAATGACTCAACAGAGGCAACGACTATGTCTGTATTTGCAGAAAATCCGTAATAATTTATTCCTTTATATTCGACTTGCATATGAACTTTTCCAAAATCATCACTACCTTTATTGATTGCTTGAATTAAAAATTCTTGAATATTTATTTGTTTTTTTACTATTTCTCTTACTGCTTTGATGGCAGCATCTACAGGACCATTTCCAAATGAAGTGGCAGTGAACTTTTCTCCGGAAATATCTAAAGTTACTACTGCTACACATTTTATTCCAATGCCTGAGTTAACTTGTAGATAATCAAGTTTAATACGGTTGGATTTTCCTACTTCTTTACCTGCTAAAATTAATAAATCATCATTATTAATATCTTTTTTGTTGTCTGCCAACACTAAGAATTTCTCATAAATTTCTGATAATTTATCAGCATTTACTTTAATTCCTAGTAGGTCTAATCTGCTTTTTAAGGCATGTCTACCACTACGGGCTGTAAGAACGATAGAATTATCGTTGATTCCAACTTCTTTCGGATCTATAATTTCGTAGGTGGAAAGATTTTTTAAAACGCCGTCTTGATGAATTCCGGAAGAGTGTGCAAATGCATTTCTACCTACTATCGCTTTATTGGGTTGTATGGGCATGTTCATTAAATTAGAAACCATTTTACTTAATGGATATATTTTTTGCGTATTTATATTGGTCTCTATGTTTAATTCTTTGTGGCTTTTTATTGCCATTACAACTTCTTCTAATGAAGTATTACCGGCTCTTTCTCCAATACCATTTATAGTTACTTCTACTTGACGGGCTCCATTTATTACACCCATAAGTGAATTAGCTGTTGCCATTCCTAAATCTTGATGGCAATGTGTAGAAAGAATAGCATTTTTCATGTCTACATGGTCTATAAGATATTTGATTTTTTCTGCATATTCAGTAGGTAAGCAATACCCTGTAGTGTCCGGTATATTAACTACGGTAGCGCCGGCATTGACCACAGCCTGAACTACTTTTGCTAAATATTCATTGTCTGTTCTTCCGGCATCTTCTGCATAAAATTCAACATCTTCCACAAACTTTTTAGCATAGGTGGTTGCATCAACAGCACGTTTTATAATTTCATCCTGAGTGGAATTAAATTTATATTTAATATGGAAATCAGAAGTCCCAATTCCTGTATGTATTCTTTTTTTCTTTGCATGTTTCAAAGCTTCTGCTGCTATTTCAATATCCTTTTCTACAGCTCTTGTCAATGCACATATGGTCGGCCATGTAACAGCTTTTGATATTTCTACCACAGAATTAAAATCACCTGGACTTGAAACTGGAAATCCGGCTTCAATAACATCTACACCCAGTTCTTCCAATGCTTTGGCTATCTCTATTTTCTCAATTGTATTTAATTGACATCCTGGTACTTGCTCTCCATCTCTTAAAGTAGTATCAAAAATAAATAATTTCTCCATTTTATGATTCATTTTTTTAATATTAAAACAAAAAAGCCTTCTCAGTTAAGTGAGAAAGGCTTTTTTATATTTTGGATCATTTATAACATAAGCATTTACTCACTCTGAGATTGTCCCAGAATCAGAATAATGCTGATAATGTTAGTAAATAATGACATTGGCTATTGTATTGGTTTGTTTTTTTATTTCGATTGCTAAATTATGACATTTTTTATAAAAAACAAATAAAAAATAATAAAAATGTTTTGCCTTATCAATTTTTATAAGTACAAAAGCTGCGATTTATTGGTTAAATGATATAATTTTATTTAATATAAAAATTATATAATAAAAATAGTTTTTATATTTCATGTTTTTTTAAAGATTATTCAAAAATATATTTTTATAGTATGAAAGGGTTTAAAAAATCATTCATAAGATATGTATAATTTACAAAATTCTAAGAATTGTATTATTTTATATTTGTTTTGTTAGAGAATTTGTGATTAATATATTTGGATAATTATTAATTAATGTTTTGTAATTTATTTTGTTATAATAATTTAATTTGTATTGTTAGTTTTAATATTCAAATTTTAAAAAGCTAAGGTTATTTTTATTTTATATTTGTGTTTTATTTAAAGTAACAGTGATAAAAAAAATTTGCTTATTTATATACAGTATTATTTTAATTGAAATGATTCTTAAGTTTATGGATTATTTTAATTATGAAAAACTTATTGTAAAGGGGTTTTATATAAATTATGAAGCTGGATTTATTCGTAGAGGTTTATTTGGGAGTATATTACTGTTTTTGGCAAAAAATATTTCCATAAATCCGTTTAAGTTTCAAATTATTTTTGAAGTTATTTTAATTGCTTTTTTAATGTATTTAATTATTAAGGATTTTTATAAATATAAAATACAACCTTATATTCTGTTTGGAAGTTTTATGCTTCTAAATATTATTGCATATAAAATGTTTTTTACTCTAGATGTTTTCATGTTTATTTTTTTCATTTTACAGATGAATCTTATTAATAAAATAAATACTTTTAATATTAAGATTATTACAATAAACTTGACGAGTATTTTTATGATTCTTATTCATGAAGCTTATTTTATATTTACTTTTTTTCCAATATTATACTTACTTAATGTAAATAGTTTAAGTGCTCAAAATATAAAAAAATTATTTTTATTGTTTCCATCTTTTATTGTCTTTCTATTGGTAGGAATTTGCTTCAATGGTTTTGGTGTTGATATAAATGTCATAATTAATAGTTGGGGAGAATTTGGAACGATGCATTTGAAGGAAATCGGTGAATTATATTGGGTATTTAATTCTAGTGATGAGGTTATAATGTGGAAAATTCCAATTTTTAAAAGTCATCCTATCTATCTTTTAGGTTTCTTACTTAATACCATTTTGATATTTTTTTGTATGTTGATTTATTTAAACAAAAATTTTCAATCAAAATCAAATAATATTTTTACGTTTTTAATGTGTCAATATATAGCTATTATTTTAATATCATTAATAGCTGTTGATTATGTTAGATGGTTTTGGCTATCCAATATAATTACGATATTTACTTTAATATATGTAAAAACAAATAATGGATTTTTAAAAATTGTAAATTTAAAACTTACTAATAAATTATATTCTGTTAATAAATTTATACTTTTATTTATCGGATTACCATTAGGAGCAAGTTGGTCTCCTACGCAGTTTATATATACAATGCCAATAAAGCATTTTTTTGATTTTGGGAAAAGATTTTTGTTACTGTTTTGATAGTGTAAAAACTTTATTGGTAATAGTTGGTATTTCCTCCTTGTAATGGGTTACATATATTAATGCTTTATTTGCGGTACAGAATTTTTCTATTAATTTTTTTATTTGTTGTTTATTTGCCATATCAAGCCCATGTAAAGGTTCATCTAAAATAATTAAAGAAGGATCTTTTACAAATACTCTGGCTAAAAGAACCAACCGTTGTTCGCCCGTAGATATTGATAGGAAAGAAGTATTTTTCAGATTTTCTATTCCAAATATCTTCATCCATTTTAAGGCAGTGATTTTTTGATTTTCCTTGCATTTTTTATAAAGTCCAATGGTATCGAAGAATCCTGATCCAACCACATCAAGACAATTTACATTTTTATGATAATATAAATGCATTTCAGGAGATATATATCCTATGTGTTTTTTTATATCCCATATGCTTTCTCCGGTTCCTCTTTTTCGATCAAACAATGTAATATCATTAGCATAGGCTTGCGGATTGTCTGCAGCAATTAAACTTAAAAGGGTTGATTTTCCTGAGCCATTTGGACCCAGCAATGCCCATTTTTCGCCTTTCTTCACCTTCCAGGATAAATTTTTGAGAATTGTACGTGTTCCATAACATATAGTAATATCTTTTAAAAGTAAAGCATATTTAAAATCATTTTTTTCATTTTTATCAGATAGATGAGGAAGAAGAGATTCATTAATTTTAGATTGAAATAGACTTTTGTGTAAATTATAATTTAATAAAAAATCAGATTTTAAAGAATAGGGGAGTAATTTTTTGTCTTTTATGGGAAGTATATGGGTAATTATTGGTGGAATATCGTGAATATCTGAGGCAATAATGATAATTTGTAAATTATCTATCTTAGCTAAGTCTGTAAGTACTTTTTGTAAAATTTTTCTTGAACTTTTATCTAATCCTATAAATGGATTATCCAAAATTAAAATTCTGGGTTTAGTAGATAAGGAGCGGACTATTAAAAATTTACGTAATTCTCCGCTAGAAAGTAAATTAATTTTTTTTTCAAGTAAATCAGTTATCTTAAAGATTGAAATTAAATAATTTATCCATTCTTGATTCCTTTCTTTAAAAAGAATATTTTTTACAATAGGTATATCTTCTTCCAGCCCAATATTCCATCGTTGTTGGTAATATCCGTTTTGGAAATCAGTTAAAGAATATATATCACGAAAAGCTACAAATTTTATAAAATCTTTTATAGGTTTTTGCAAACCATTTTCATCCAAACAAATTATCACGCCATCTTTTAATGCATGTTTTCCTATAAGAATGTCTATAAGTAGTGATTTCCCTGAACCATTAGGTCCTATAATTGCCCAATGTTCATTTTTATTAATTGTCCAATTTATAGGGTGTTGAAATTGGGAATAATCCATTCTAGGTATTACATTTTCTATTTTAATGATTTTTTTATTCATAGGTGAATTTTTAAGGGAAAAATTATATATCGAATTAACATGAATTAATATTTGAACAGTATTCTTTACAAATGTACTAAGCATATTTAAATAAGTATATTTAAAAAAGTATAAAACCAATTCTTAGGTTTATATTAAGAATGAAAAGTATTACCTTTGTTAATTATGAGTTTTTTAGAAAAATATCAAAATATAATTAGTCAATCTATTAATAATTTTATCCCTGATGGAGAGCCTTCTGAGTTGTATGAACCTATGAAATATATCTTACATTTAGGAGGAAAACGACTAAGACCTGTAATATTATTAATGGCATATAATTTATTTAGAGAAGATATAGAAAAAGCAATAAAACCTGCATTAGGAATTGAATTTTTTCATAATTTTTCTTTGATACACGATGATATTATGGATCAGGCTCCATTAAGAAGAAATAAAAAAACTGTTCATGTAAAATATAATGAAAATACAGCAATTTTATCTGGAGATGCTTTATTTGTTAAATCTTTTCAAATGCTTGAAGATTTGGAGCCTAGCTTATTTAAACCTTGTTTTGAATTATTCTCAAAAACAGCTTTAGAAGTTTGTGAAGGTCAACAATATGATATGAATTTTGAAACTCGGAAGGAAATTTCCTTCGAAGAATATATTCATATGATTACAGGTAAAACAGCTGTTTTATGTGCTTGTGCAATTAAAATGGGAGCAATTATTGCTAAAACGGATAAAGAAAATTCAGATAATTTATATGAATTTGGGAAATATTTAGGAATAGCTTTTCAATTAATGGATGATTATTTAGACGTTTTTGGAAATGAAAGAATGGTAGGTAAAAAACATGCAGGAGATATTTATGAAAATAAAAAAACCATTTTGTTTTTTTTAGCTTTAAAAAGAGGAGATGAAAAACAAATAGAAAAACTAAATTATTGGTTTTCTATAAAAGATGATAGTGATACTAAAGTAAATGAGGTAATAAATATATTTAAAGAACTAGAGGTAGATAAGATGTGTTTAGAATTAGTGGATAGCTATACAAATCTTGCTAAGGAATATTTAAATAAAGTGAAAGTATCCTCAGAAAAAAAACAGTCTTTTTTTGAGTTAATAGATTATTTATTATTAAGAGAAAGTTAAATAATATAATAATGGTATTTAGAACAGAATTATTTTATAAACCTAATTCTATTAAATTAGATTATTCTAGTAATGTATTTACAATAGGTTCTTGTTTTGTGACAGAAATAGCAGAAAAGTTATCCCGTTACAAATTTTCTGTATTACATAATCCTTTTGGTATATTATTTCATCCCTTAGCTATTGAGAATGCATTAATGCGAATATACTCAAATGAAGAATACCAACCGGCAGAAATTTATAAACATGAAGAACTTTATTTGAGTTGGGATCATCATTCATCATTTAATAATGTATCATCAGAAAAAATTCTTAGTCAGATTAACAAGAATATTCAAAAAGCTAATCATTTTTTGCAAAATACCGATCTTGTAATAATCACCTTAGGAACTTCCTATGTTTATAAATTAAAACAATTTGATTTAGTTGTAGCAAATTGTCATAAAATACCTAATTCACAATTTTCAAAAATACTATTGGCCGAACATCAAATTAAAACTTCTCTCAAAAATATTATAGAGATGTTAAAAGACCTAGGAAAAAAAGGAATGAAAATTATTTTTACCCTTAGTCCTGTTCGACATATTAGTGATGGAATAATTGAAAATAATCTAAGTAAATCTCGTTTACTTTGTGCAATTCATTCAGTAGTTGAAACTTATGAAAATTGTGAATATTTTCCATCTTATGAGTTTTTATTAGATGATCTTAGAGATTATAGGTTCTATAAAGAAGATTTAATTCATCCCAATAAATTTGCTATAGAATATATATGGAACAAATTTAAAGAAGCATATATTTCAGAAGAAGTTTTGCCTTTAATGAAAAAAGTAGAAAAAATTATTCAGGCATTGAAACATAAACCTTTTAATCCACATACCATTGCATATAAAAAATTTTTATACAGTATTTTAAAAGATATACAGGAAGTAGAAGAATTATTACCACAAACATCTTTTAGGCAAGAAATATTGGAGTTGAAAAAAAGGATGCAGGATTCTTATTAATTGAACTATTGGTATTTTTCGTTATATATAAAATTTCAATAATACTTTATAAGTAGCAATAATAATCCACAATAAATATATATATTACTTAATGAAATTAATAGATACTCATACTCACTTATATTCAGAACAATTTGATACAGATCGAGATGAAATGATTTTAAGAGCAATAAATGCAGGAGTTGATCGATTTTATCTACCATCCATAGATTCTTCATACTATCCTAAGATGGTAGAATTAAAAAATAAATATCCACAAAAAATGTTTCTTATGATAGGGCTACATCCTTGTGATGTTAAACCGGATACTTATGAAAAAGAATTATTCTTTGTAAAAGAAAAGTTGAGTGAAGAAAGTTTTGCCGCTATAGGGGAAATTGGATTGGATTTATATTGGGATACCTCAACATTAGAAATTCAACTATATGCTTTTAAAAAACAAATACAATGGGCCAAGCAATATAAACTTCCTATTGTAATTCATGTAAGAGAAGCATTTGAAGAAACTCTGAATATTTTAAGACAAGAAAAATCTCCAGATTTATATGGAATTCTTCATTGTTTTACTGGAACTTTGGAACAAGCAAAAGAATTTATCCAATTAGGATTTTATTTAGGAATAGGAGGGGTTGTGACTTTTAAAAATGGTAAAATAGATAAGTTTTTAAAAGAAATTCCGTTACAACATATTGTATTAGAGACAGATTCACCCTATTTAGCCCCGGTACCCTATCGTGGGAAAAGGAATGAATCTGCATATATACAATCTGTAGCAGATAAACTTTCTGATATTTATGAAGTTATTCCAGAAGAGATAGGAAGGATTACTTCTGAAAATGCTCTGAAAGTTTTTAAGTTATGAAAATTTTATTTTTTATTTTATTGGTTATAATTGTTTCTATAAGTTATTCCCAAAATGTAAAAGAAACAAAAATTATAAAAGTAGGTAAAGAAATTCAAGGCGATTTTAATGGAGATGGAAAATTTGAAACTGCAAGGTTACAAATAGTAGAGAAAGGTATATTTGATGAAAAAGAATGGATTTTATCTGTGGTTTTTTCAGATCTATCCATTCCATCTCTTTTATTTAAATGTGATAAAGATTATTCTGTTTTAATAAATGAAGGATCGTTAAATAACATTTCAGGAGATGGAAATTACTATTTATTCACCACCTAATCATGGGTGTACCTTTATGATGACTATTTATTCTTTGTCAAAATGGAAATGGGAGGTAATGATTCCTACTTTTTTATTTCCTACTTTCTGCAATTATATATCAGATGAATATTTAGAAAATATTATATTTAGAAAAGGAGATTCTGTCTATTATTATGAAGCAGATAATAGCAACGATACTTTTAATTTGATTAAGAAAAAAGTGAATTTGTAAAGAGAATTAAAATCAATAAAAAAGTCCGATAATACACATATCGGACTTTATTATTTTTTACAAAACAAATTCTAATTATGCCTGAGCCTCATTAGGCTGTATGGAAACATAAGAACGATTATTTTGTTTTTTTCTAAAAACTACAACTCCATCTATAAGAGCAAACAAAGTATGGTCTTTACCCATTCCTACATTATCGCCTGGGTGGTGGGTAGTTCCTCTTTGTCTAACTAAGATGTTACCTGCTTTGGCTTCCTGACCCCCGAAAATCTTTACTCCTAATCTTTTGGAGTGTGATTCTCTACCGTTTTTGGAGCTACCTACTCCTTTTTTGTGTGCCATGCTATAATTTCTTTTTTATTAGATTAATCTTCTGTTTTTACTTCTTCGTTTTTTACAACTTCTTTTTCTTTTTTAGGAGTTGCTTTTTTTGCAGTTTTTTTAGGAGCTGCAGTACTTCCTCCTATAGATACAATTTGTATTTGAGTAAATTGTTGTCTGTGACCATTTTTTACTTTGTATCCTTTTCTTCTTTTCTTTTTGAAAACAATTACTTTGTCTCCTTTTACCTGATCTAGAACTTTAGCGACTACTGTCACTCCATCTATAACCGGGGCGCCAACTGTTACAGAACCATTATCTGTTAATAATACCTTGTCGAATGTTACTTCTTCACCTATATTAGCTTTTAAACGGTTTACGAACAATTTTTGGTCTTGCTCAACTTTGTATTGAAGCCCTGCTATCTCTACAATTGCGTACATAAAATATTCGTTTTTTATTTTTTGGACTGCAAATATAGTGATTTTTTTTAATATTCAAGTATTAAATAATATAATATAGAAAGATGAAAAAATATATATAAATACAAAAAACAGCATTAACAATGTTTACATTTGTAAAACCAAAATTTTTTATAAATATTTTTTATGATAAAAAATAAATTAAAAATAATCTATATGGGAACACCTGAATTTGCGGTAGCTCCTCTAGATGAAATTGTAAAATCTGGATTTAATGTGGTCGGAGTTGTTACAACTCCAGATAAACCTGCAGGAAGAGGACAGAAAATAGCTGAATCTGCAGTTAAAAAATATGCAGTAAAACACCAACTGAATTTATTACAACCTCGGAAAATGAAAGATCCAGTTTTTGTAAATCAGTTAAAAGAATTAAATCCAGATGTAATAGTAGTAGTTGCTTTTCGTTTATTGCCTAAAGAGATTTGGTCAATGCCTAAGTTAGGTACTTTTAATTTACATGCTTCTTTATTGCCTCAATATAGAGGTGCATCTCCAATTAATTTTGCAATAATAAACGGAGATAAAGAATCTGGAGTAACCACTTTTTTTATTGATGATAAAATTGACACAGGAGAAATTTTACTTCAGGAAAAAACCCAAATCAAAGATAATGAAGATGCAGGAACCTTACATGATAAGTTACAAGAAATAGGGAAAAATTTGGTAGTAAAAACTTTAGAAGGAATTTCAACAGGTAAATTAAAACCACAAAAACAAATTTATGAGGAGGGGATAGAATATAAATATGCCCCTAAAATATTCAAAGAAGATTGTTTGATACAATGGAATGAACCATTAGAAAAAGTATATAATTTAATCAGAGGATTAAGTCCTTATCCGGTAGCATTCACAAATTTAATAATTAATGATCATTCTAAAATCCTGAAAATTTATAAAGGTCATTATAAATTAGAAAAACATATCTTACCCATTGGAACTGTTATTGTAGAGGGCAACAAAACTTTTAAAATAGCAGCAAATAATGGATTTTATTTTCCTAGTGAAGTTCAATTAGAAGGGAAAAAAAGAATGAGTATTTCAGATTTTATAAATGGATTGACACAAAAACATAATTTATTTGTAAAATAGAATAAGAACGATTATAAATAACAAATTTTTTAATCATTTAAAACATGCCTCAAAATAAAACTAATATGAAAAATTATAAAAATGTAAAACTGATAGTTACAGATATGGATGGTACCTTACTTCATTCAGATTATACCTTAAATCCATTATTTTTTGATATTTATAACCAGATAAAAACATTAGGGATTTCATTTGCAGTTGCAAGTGGAAGACAATATGAAAGTCTTTTTAATATCTTTAAAGAAATACAGAATGATATTTATTTTATTGCAGAAAACGGAGGGAATGTAGTTTATCAAGGAAAACAACAGTTTGTGCAGGAAATAGATCCGAAAATTATAAAGGAAGTTGTCAAAATTATTCGTTTGATACCCAACACAGAGCTTATTTTATGTGGTGTAAAAAGTGCTTATATAGAAGAATCTAAACCAGAATTTGAAGAACATATAGCTCCTTATTATCCGCTAAGAGAACTTGTTTCAGATTTCCTAAAACCTATAAATGACCAAATTGTAAAAATTGCTATTTATAATCCTGAAAGTTCTGAAGATAATATTTTTCCTCATGTGGGATATTTGAAGGATAAATTTCAGGTCGTAATATCAGGAAAGCATTGGGTTGATATATCTGTTAAAAATTCAAATAAAGGATATGCATTAAAAAAAATCCAAAATATATTACAAGTGTCAAAAGAAGAAACTATGGTTTTTGGAGATTATTTAAATGACATAGAAATGATGAGTAATGGTTATTACAGTTTTGCTATGGATAATGCACACCCATTATTAAAGGAGAAGGCTCGTTTTCTTGCATCTTCCAATGATGAAGATGGGGTATTAAAAATACTAAAAGATATAATAGAACAGAAAAATAAGTAAAAATAGAATAAAAAAATTCAAACAATATTTCTACTTTTAGAAATTAATTTTTTAAAATGAAAAAAATTATATTACCATTTATATTGTTGACAGGTTTTATGTTTTCTCAACAAATAAAATTTGAAGAATATGATCTTTCCAACGGTTTGCATGTAATTCTTCATAAAGATAATAGTAATCCCGTAGTTGCAATTTCTGTCTCTTACCATGTAGGAAGTAAAAATGAAAAACCCGATAGAACCGGATTTGCACATTTTTTTGAACATTTATTATTTGAAGGTTCAGAGAATATAAAAAGAGGAGAATTTTTTCAGTATATAAACAAAGCAGGAGGACAAAATAATGCAAATACAAAGCAAGACAGAACTTACTATTATGAAATATTACCTTCTAATCAGTTAGGTCTTGGTTTATGGCTGGAAAGTGAAAGAATGCTTCATGCTAAGGTTGATAAAGAAGGAATTGAAACTCAAAGAAAGGTGGTCAAAGAAGAAAAAAGATTACGAATTGATAACCAACCCTACTCAGATGCCATCACTAGAATTTTATGGAATGACCTTTTTCCAACTCATCCATATCATTGGTCTGTGATAGGATCTATGGAAGATTTAGACGCTGCATCTGAAGAAGACTACGTTCATTTTTATAAAACTTTTTATGTTCCCGATAATGCGGTATTAACTATAGCTGGAGATATTGATTTAGATCAGGCTAAAAAAATGATAAATGATTATTTTGGATCAATTCCACGCGGAAAAGAGAAAATAATAAGACCAGCGATAGAAGAAAAGCCGATTACCAAAGAAATAATAGTCGATGCAGAAGATAAAAATGCACAGGTTCCAGCTTTAATTTTAGGATATAGAACTCCTAAACAAACAGATAAAGATGCCTATGTTCTTACCATTATTGGTAATATACTATCCAACGGAGAATCGTCAAGAATTGTAAAAAATGTTCAGAATAAAAAACAATTGGCAATGTATACAGGTTCATTTTTATGGCCTTTAGAAGATTATGGAGTGTTCCTTGTTTTAGGACTTACAAATTTAGGAGTTACTATAGATCAATTAGGCGGAGCTATTGACGAAGAAATAGAAAATCTTAAAAAGAATGGAATTACTCAAAAAGAATTAGATATACAAATAAATAAATTAGAAAAGGATTTTATTGATGCCAATTCCACAGTAGAGGGTGTAGCAGAAAGTTTATCAGATTATTATTTATTTTATCATGATACGAATTTAATTAATTCCGCAATTGAGATTTATAGAAGCATTACTATTGACGATGTGAAAAGAGTAGCAAATCAGTATTTGAATGAAAACCAAAGAGTACGATTAACTGTAATGCCAGAAAAAAAACCATAAAACCTCTACAAAAACCATGAAAAAATTATTATTTACATTAACAGTTATTATAGCATCTACAGCAATGATATTTTCTCAGGTAGACAGAAAACACCCTCCTAAACCATTACCTGAAAGAGATATACATTTTGGAAAAACAGAACAATTTACTTTATCTAACGGATTAAAGGTAATAGTAGTAGAAAATCATAAATTACCTATAGTTCGGGTAGATCTAACCTTGGACATTACAGCAATAAAAGAAGGAGAAAAGGCTGGGTACTTGGGGATGTTTGGACAGATGCTTAGAGCCGGAACTCAAAATTTCACAAAAGAGGATTTAGATGAAAAGATAGATTATTTAGGCTCAGATTTTTATATAGGAAGTACATCTATGGGAGTTTATGCATTAAAAAAGCAAATCAAACCCAGTATGGAAATATTTAAAGAACTATTATACAACCCAACTTTTTCAAATCAAGTAGAATTAGATAGACTAAAAAAACAGGCTAAGGCAGAATTGGAGGCAGGAGATAAAACACCTGATGTAATATCCGGTAGAGTTGAAAATGTACTTCTTTACGGCAAAGAAGATGCTTGGGGAGAATATGTGACAGAAAAAACTCTAAATAATATAAACCTATCCGATTTTAAAACTTATTATACAAACTATTTTAAACCTAATATAGGTTATGTAACTATCGTAGGAGATATAACTTTATCAGAAGCGAAAACTATGGCAAAAGAATGTTTTTCCTCATGGAAAATAGGAGAAGTTAAGCAAGACATTCCGACATTAAAAAGGAACACTTCTGCAATAAAGATAGCTTTTGTGGACTTGCCTACTGCCACTCAATCCTCAATTAGTGTAATAGGTTTGGTAGATTTGAAAAAATCTGATAAAGATTATTTTACTAATGTGTTAGGAAATAGTGTTTTAGGTGATGGAACTTCAGGTAGGTTATTTAAAGACCTTAGAGAAAAACACGGATGGACCTATGGAGCCTATTCTATTTTAAATGATAATTACAAACGGTTAGGAAAATTCGGAGCCTATGCACAAGTAAGGAATGAGGTTACAGATAGTGCCGTGGTTGAATTTATAAAAAACATAAGAGATATTACAATAAAACCGCCAACAGAAGAAGAATTAAGCCTTAAAAAATCTGAATATAACGGAAATTTTGCGTTGATGTTAGAAAAATCAGAAACGGTGGCTCGTTTTATAAGAACACAAATGATGGAAGGTCTTCCCATTAATTTTTATGAAAACTATCTTAAAAGCCTCAATAAAGTATCCGCGAAACAAATACCTATAAGTTTAAATAAAACCATTCATCCTGATAATCTTATTATATTAGTTGTAGGAAATGGTGAAGAGGTATTATACGGATTAGAAAAATTAGGCTATCCTATAGAGTTTTATGATAAGTTCGGGAATCCTGTAAATAAACCTACAGGGATAAAAGAAGTGACAGATATTACTTTAAAGGAGGTTTTAAATAAATTTTATGTAGGTGTAGCTGGGAGTAAAGAAAAATTAGAAAAATTAAAATCATTGATTATAGAAGGAGAAATGAAATTATCACAAATTCCCCAACCTTTACCTTTTGTATTTAAATTTTTAGCACCCAATAAAAACATAACTTTAATTTCTTTTATGGGACAAACTATGAAGCATGGTTTTGATGGTATTAATATATTCTCTAGCATGGGGGAAAGTGACAAAGATCAAATTGAGGAGTTTAAGCATCAAAAGGGATATTTTCCTGAATTATTTTATACAGATTCCGAAGCAAAAATAGAAGGAAAGGTTAATATAGATGGTAAAGAAACCTATAAAATATCTATTACTAACGGAAATAATAAAAAAAATATTTATTACGATTCAAAAACGGGATTGAAACTGAAAGAAGAAGCTACAGGTAAAATAGGAACAGCTATTACGGAGTTTTATGATTATAAAGATTTTGGTGGATATAAATTTCCTACTAAAATTAATACCATTACTCAAGAGCAAAATATGTCTCAATTTATAAAAAAATATACTATAAATCCTAAAATATCGGATGAAGAGTTTAAATAAATTTTAAATAATGTAAAAAGCAAAAGAACAAATATTTAATATTTGTTCTTTTGTTTTTTAATTTATACATATGCTTTATATAATTCTTTAAGTTAAACTTTCATTCAACAGTTCAGCTAAATCTTTAACAAATATTATATTTTCCTTATTATGTCCTTTTACACCATCAGTTAACATTGTATTACAAAAAGGACAGCCCGTTGCAATAATGTTAGGATTTAGCTCTAGAGCTTCTTCAGTCCTTTCAATATTAATGTCTTTATTTCCTTTTTCAGGTTCTTTAAACATCTGTGCACCGCCTGCCCCACAACATAAGCCATTTTGTCGGCATCGTTTCATTTCTAATAAATCTGCTTCTAACTGAAGAAGGACTTTCCTGGGAGCCTCATACTCATCATTTGCACGTCCCAAGTAACAGGGATCATGAAATACAATCTTTTTTCCTTTAAAAATTCCTCCTTCTACTTTTAATCGTCCTTCATTTAAAAGAGATTGTAAAAGCTGAGTATGGTGTAATACTTCATAATTTCCTCCTAATTGAGGATATTCGTTTTTTAAAGTATTAAAACAATGTGGGCATGTAGTTACAATTTTTTTTATCTCATAAGTATTTAACACTTCAATATTCATTATAGCCTGCATTTGAAATAAAAATTCATTTCCAGCTCTTTTGGCAGGATCTCCCGTACAACCTTCTTCCTTACCTAAAATAGCAAATTCTACATGAGCTTTTTGTAGCAGGGAGGCAAAAGCTCGAGTAATTTTTTTAGCTCTATCATCAAAACTTCCGGCACATCCTACCCAAAATAAAATTTCGGGAGACTTACCCTCAGCTTTGAAATCAGCCATAGTTTTTATAGGTTGTTCCATGATCTTAGTTTAAAGAAATTATTCTTTGCTCCAGTTTTCTCTGTCACTTGGGTTAAATTGCCATGGAGCTCTATTATTTTCAATATTATTCATCATCATATTCAATTCCTGAGGGGCCGCAGATTTCTCCATAACTAAATAACGACGTAAATCTATAATAATAGATAGGGGATTAATTAATATAGGGCAAGCTTCTACACAAGCATTACAAGTAGTACAAGCCCAAATTTCTTCCGGAGTAATATAATCACCTAGTAATTGTTTACCATCATCTATAAAGCTTTTATTCTTATCAATATTTCTACCTACTTCTTCAATTCGGTCTCTTACATTCATCATTATTTTACGAGGAGATAGTTTCTTTCCCGTAATATTAGCCGGACAGCTAGAGGTACAACGTCCACATTCTGTACAAGAATATGCATTCAATAACTGAATCCAGGAAAGATCTGTAACATCACTCGCACCAAATTTTTCTGGAGTATTTCCATCAGAAGCTGTAGTAAAAGGGTCTGCATTAGGATCCATTAACAGTTTTACCTCATGAGTAATAGAGTCAAGATTATTTATTTGTCCAATCTTATTAAGATTTGAAAAATAGGTATTAGGAAAAGCAAATAATATATGTAAATGCTTAGATAAATATAAATAATTTAAAAAGAATAAAATTCCTAAATAATGAAACCACCAGGTAGATTTTTCTATAATTTCTAAACTATGTACAGATAGTTCTGAAAATAAACCTCCAAAAATAAAATTACTAATAGGGAAATTGCCAATTGTTATATATACACCTAACTGTTGAAGTCTATAATCGGAAGCATTCATAGAAAAAAAAGCCATCATTAAAAGAAATTCAATTACTAAAATTAAATTTCCATCTATTTTAGGCCAGCCTAATAAATCTTTAGAATTTAACCTAGGAACATTTATGATATTTCTTCTAAAAAAAAATATAAGTACAGCAAAGGTTACTAGTAAAGCAAAAATATCTAAAATAGAAGTAATGTAATTATAAATAGTATTTGGCAATAAATATCCTATATACCTGTGAGATCCCCCAATACCATCTATGAAAATTTCAATTAACTCAATATTGATAATTATAAAACCTATATATATAATTATATGAAAAAATCCGGAAATAGGTTTTTTCAACATTTTTCCTTGCCCTATAGCAACTAAGCACAGTATTTTCCATCTTTCAAAAGAATGGTCTGAACGATTTTCATCTTTTCCAAGGAAAATATTTCTTCGGATTTTTAAAATATTACGTATAAAAAGACCAAATCCTAAAATAGCAAAAACTATAAATAATATATTGGGTATATATTCCATAAATAAACATTTTTATGGTTTTTTAGTTTTTATTCCGGATTTTTAGGTTCTAATTGATGTGTATTTTTTTTGCTTTTACCTCCTCCGAAAATTGAAAAATGGACATAATTTTTAGGGTTAGCTTTTAAATCTTCCAATAAAAGAGAAAGGTTTTTTGAAGCCTCACTTAGATTATTGTATAGCTGATTATCATTCATTAATTTACCCATAGTTCCTTGTCCGGAATTAATTTTTGAAGTTAACTGATTTACATTATCCAAAGTGCTTTCTAATTTTTTTATGGATTGGTCTATATCAGTTTTATTTAATTTATCAGCTATTGTACCATATTTTTGTACTGTAGTATTAGTCGTTACCAACATTTTGTCGGCATGATCTAATACTGAGGTTAATTTAGAAGAATTTTTAGAAATAAGTCCGTTAGCATTTTTTCCTAATAGTTGGAATTCTTTAATTGCTTGATTTAAATTAGATAATGCAAGTTCTATATTTTGCCTGTTTTTATCATTTAATAACTTATTGGTAGCCGCAAGTGTAGAATCTAATTTTATTAATACATCATTTGCATTATTACTTAAAGGTTTAATTTGAGAAGCAGCAGAATCAAATAAACTAGGTTCTATTTTTCCTTTTAAGGTATCACCGGATTTTGCAATGTCAGCATTATCTTCAGCCAAAATAAGGTTAATTTCAGCTCCATTCATAAAACTGGAAGATATTTGGGCTATAGTGTTTTTAGAAAATGTATATGTTTTATCTACTTTTATTTCCACTATGAAAGATATATTTTTATTACCGGCAGGTATAGGGGTTATAGACTCAATCATACCTACTTTTAATCCGTTTATATTTACATTTTTTGATTTGGAAAGTCCTTCTACATTGTTATACTTCACATAATAAATATTTTGGTCTGAAAATAAATTCTTTCCTTTTAAGAATTGAAATAACCACCAAAAAGCTAATAAACTTATAATTACTATGATACCCGCTTTTACTTCCTTTCTAATTTTCACTTTTTAATAAATTTAACTTTATCAGCAAATATAGAAATAAATAAAAAAATTCAGTGTATTTTTTTATATTTCCTAAATTGGATAAGTAAGGTTGGTTAGTACTATAAAATATTTTATCAAAATTTTGTATTTTAAGTAGATAAATATAACATAGTAAAAAAATATATGTCAAAAAGAAAAAAAATTTGCAGAAATAAAAAATCAATTCTATATTTGCAATCCAATTAAGGGAAAACGCTAATTGAAACGCGAAAATAGCTCAGCTGGTAGAGCACGACCTTGCCAAGGTCGGGGTCGCGGGTTCGAGTCCCGTTTTTCGCTCACAGTTGATATTTTAAATATTAAAAAATACTGAGGCCCCGGTGGTGGAATTGGTAGACACGCAGGACTTAAAATCCTGTGGCCATTAGGCTGTACGGGTTCAAGTCCCGTCTGGGGTACATTTTTAAAGGCTTAAACATTTGGTTATAAATAGTTTAAGCCTTTTCTTTTTTATAAAAAATTGATATTCTATACTGAAATTGAATTAAAAAAAGTAATTTTCTTCAGTTTACCTAATTTAATTCATTACATTATTTTTATTATTGCATTTTTAATTAATTTTAAATATTGTTTAATAATATCTTATAAAATTATATTAATACTTTAACCAAGTAAAAAGAAAATAAAGTTTAAAAATAATAGTTTATCGGTTTAAAAAAAACCTTTATTTATTAAATTAGTTAAAGTAAAACTCCTCTTAATATAAGGGAAGCAATGGTAAAATAAATGATCAATCCGGTAACATCTACCATGGTTGCTACAAACGGAGCAGAGGAAGTGGCAGGATCTAACTTAAATAATCTCAGAATAAAAGGAATCATAGAGCCTGAAAGCGTTCCCCATAATACAATGCCAATAAGAGAAGTCGCTACTGTAATACCAATTAAACACCAATGAGGTCCATAATCGTATAAATTTAAGTTTTGCCAGATAACGATTCGTATGAAGCCTATAATTCCAAGAGTAATCCCTAATAAAATACCTGAAAAAATTTCTTTTTTCATTACATACCACCAGTCTTTTAGTTTAATTTCATGTAAGGCCATAGCCCGAATAATCAGTGTTGCAGCTTGTGATCCGGAATTTCCTCCACTGGAAATAATTAAAGGAACAAACAAAGCTAAAACAACCGCTTTTTCTATTTCCTCTTCAAAATGTACCATAGCGCTGGCAGTCAACATTTCGCCCAAAAATAATATAATTAACCATCCGGCCCGTTTTCGGAATAAAGCCAAGAGCGGTGTATCACGATAGGGGATATCCAAAGCTTCCAATCCACCAAATTTCTGGATATCTTCAGTATCTCTCTCTTTTACAATATCTAAAATATCATCTACAGTTACAATTCCTACTAAAGTACCCATTTCAGAAATTACAGGTAAAACAGTCCGATCATAATCTTCAAAGACATGAATAGCTTCTTCTTGGTTCATTAAACTGTGAAGTGCAATAAAATTATCATCACAGAGTTCACTCAGTAAGGTATCATCATCAGCTAAAAGGAGCTTTCCTATTTTAATATCATCTAATAATTTGTCATTGTTATCAACTATATAAATAAAATTAAGGGTTTCAGCCTTACGACCATATTTTTTTATATGTTGCAATGTATGTTTCACTGTCCAGTTTTTTTTAGCCTGGATATAGTTGGGGGTCATAAGTCTACCAATGCTATCTTCTGGGTATCCTAATAATTGTAGGGCTATTTTGCGTTCATTTTCATCCAGTAAATTAATAGTATTTTTAATTAAATCGTCAGGTAAGTCTACAAAAAAATCGGTTCTGTCATCAGGTGCCATCTCATTTAAAAGATCAGCAATATCTTTCTTGCCTAAACCATGTAATAACTCTTGTTGAGTTTTAGGATCAAGATATGTGAATACTTCAGTTTTTTGTACTCTTGGGAGTAAAAAAAAATTTAATATTCTGTCTTTTTCATTTAATTCTGCAAGCTGTTCTGCAATGTCTTTTGGGTGAAGATCTTCTACAGGGGTACTTTCAAAGATATTTTTTTCCATAGAGACTTACTTTAAATAGGTTAAACTTCCTAAGAGTTGTGCAAATATAAATCTTATTTATAGACTAAACGAAAAACTATGACTAAACAGAAAAAATCACATTATTATATGTGTATTTTAGTTTTCAAAGTCAATTTCGTTTATTTCATCTATTTCTAATGATTTGATATCCTGAATTGCATTTCCGGCTATACCTTTAATAGAGCCATACATAGAGATAGTATTGTCAATTACTTTATGAATTTGTTTTTCTCTTTGCGCCCATATTTTCATCATGGCTCTTTTTTCCTTAGCCAAATCATCCTGCATTTGTGTAAAACCTTCCACAATTCCCTCTATGCGAAGTCTGAACTCATTTCCTGTTAAAAAATTATAAAGCATTTCCATTTTGTCTCCTTTATTTTCCTGAGATTTAAGGATACTATGAAACTGAATTACGGAGTATCTTAATACAGCGCTAAGTCCTTTAAATTCGTTAAAAGTACAGATCCATATCCCATCTTTCAGTCCCATACGTTCCATATCAGAAGGCATAACTTCAGTAACCAATACTCCGATGTCTGCTTTTTTTTCACGGATGTCATTTTTAAATTTTTCTATCCAAGCCTGTTGAAAATCTTTTGTTCTTTTACTTTCATAGTAGATACTACCACAGTTTTGTGTGGTATGAGTATTTACAATTTGTAAACAATCAGCCCCTCGTGCTCCTTTTTTTATTTCATTAATGGAATCTAAAGGGAAATTTTGAATAAGCCATTCTTCAATAGCCAATTCTTGAATTTCACCCTGTAATTGCATGGAACCTTGTTCCTGTTTACGTTTCATTTCCTCTGTTAGACGTTTTTGATCTTCAAGTTGCTTATGAAGTTCCTTTATTTTTAATTCATTTTTTTCACTTTCTTGTTTACGTATTTTTTCTCTTTCTAATATAATTTCCTCATTCAGTTTTTGTTGTGTTTCTACTTCAATAACAGTTCTCATTTCTTCTTTTTCTCTTTGCAGTTTCGATATTTCGACCTGCAATTTGTTGAGATCCTGTATTTTTTCTGATTTTTCTTTTAATTCTTTTTCATATAAAGAAATTCGTTCTTTATTTTCTTCTTCGAATCTTTTTTTTAATGAAAGTTCTATTTCTTGAGATTTTTCTTTTGTTATTTTAGATAACCTTTCTTGAAAAAGCTCGTTTTCTTTCTTTTTTTTGTTTTCAAATTCCTGTTTTTCTTTTTCCAATAAAACGCTTTTATTTTCAATTTCTTTTTGAAAAGATAAGAACTTGTTTTGATATTCTTTTTTTAAAGTTTCTTCTAATTGATGCTTTAGAATATCATTAACATCTATTTCAGTTCCGCAATTCGGGCATTTAATTTGAGTTTGTTTAGCCATTAAAAAGTATAGATTAATTTTCTAATTCGATTTCTATGTTTAGTTTTTCGGGATACATAATATAATCTGTAGCATCATTTCTAATAAATAAAGATTTTCTGTCAGAAGAAATAATAGCGCTAGGGTTATTGGCTTTTTTTATTTTCTTGGGGAAGTTATATTTTACATCATAAAAACCACCATTAAACATAGTTGATAAAATGATTTTGGTAGAATCATTTTTTTCAATGTGCTCTAATACCTTTTTCTTAAAAATTTTGCCATCCCAGTTGTATTGGATATGGGTAAGCAAACT
This sequence comes from Apibacter adventoris, assembly GCF_002964975.1. Taxonomy (GTDB): domain Bacteria; phylum Bacteroidota; class Bacteroidia; order Flavobacteriales; family Weeksellaceae; genus Apibacter; species Apibacter adventoris. Next base: position 252,517 of record NZ_PSZM01000046.1, read on the forward strand.
AAAATTTACTTCTGATAATACATTCAAATTATTTTGACTTATAGTACTAAAAGAACTAAGAGCTGAATTTAAAGAATTTACATCTTTAAAATCTCCGAATAATTGAATAGTAAACTCCTTTTTATTATCATCTTGATGAATTTTGATTGAAAAGGGTTTAAGTGTATACAGTTTCTTCTGCTCATCTAAAGAAAGATTAGAAATACTATCTTTTTTTTCTTTTAAGAAATTAACAAAAGAAAATGTGGTATCTTTAATAATTTTGGGTTGTCCAATAGTATCGGGCAACATATGTGTACATTTACTGGCATCTAGAAGATAAGAATAATTAATATTTCCATTTGCATTTAAAGTAATTTCCTCACTAATTGAGCATCCTATTATAAAAATGCTTGATATTATAAGGACTAATATTTTCGATATATTCTTCATATTCTATATAAATTTATTTTTTTATTTAATGAAAAAGACTAAGGGAAAATTTCTTTTTTCTCTTTAATCCATTGTTCTAACCCATCCTTTAAATTATAAATGATTTTAAAACCATATTGTTTTAAAATATTGGAAGCTTTTATACTCCTTTTTCCATGTTGAGAGTATACTGCAACAGGACTGGTTTTATCTAAATTCTGAATTTGATTTACAAAACTGGATTTGTTCACATCCATATTTAAAGCATCATAAATATGCCCGGTTTTATACTCCTTTAAAGTTCGAACATCTAAAATTTGGGTAATTTTAATACCTACTTCCCAGGAGAATTCAGATACATTTAAATTTTTAATGAAAATATTTTCATCATCCGAAATTTCATTTACAGGCAAATCTTTTTCAGAACTGTTATCCGGTTTTGGATTTTGTATTGATAATGTATTATCTTGCTGATCTGCAACATTATTATTTTCTGTTATAGTAGTGGAGCTCTCTGTTACTTTCTCTTTTTGTATGGTTTTTTCTTGTATATATTCTGGTTTTTCTTTTTGGGGAATAATTATTTCATGAGCATGAGAAACTTCTTCTGTACTTGTAGAAATATTTGAAAAATCTGGTTCTTTTTTATCAGAATTTACATTTAAAGATAAATTTTCAGAAGGGTTTTCATTGCTTATAATATGCGTATAATTACTTTTTCGTGGCAAGTCTGTAGTTACCATTCCAATTTCTGGGGGAGTGCTATAATTAGTATTGTCAGATACATAATCTTGTGTTTTACAAGAAAGTAAGCAAAGAAAAGCAACTGCAAAAAAAAGTACAAACTTCATAAGATGATAAATATATTAAAAGTCAAAAATAACTAATTTTGTAAGGATATGAAAAGATTTATTTATTCAATATTAAGTGGAATACTTCTAGCGCTATCATGGCCAACATATGGATTTCCTTTTTTATTATTTACAGCCTTTGTTCCATTGTTACTTTTAGAGCATGAAATAACCCAAAAAAAAGAAAAATATTCAGACTGGAAGGTCTTTGGCTTTACATATATATCTTTTTTAATATGGAATTATGGGGCTACCCAATGGTTACATTTTTCTCAAAACCCTGATGGGAGTCTTTCTTGGATAGCTTTTATTTTCCCACTTGTAGTGAACAGTTTTCTTATGTCATTCACCTTCACACTTTTTCATTTTATTAAACGAAAAGGAGGAACATGGTCCGGACTTATTTTCTTTCCTGTAATCTGGATATGTTTTGAGAAAATACATCTAAATTGGGAATTGTCATGGCCTTGGCTCAATTTAGGGAATGCATTTGCAAACTATCCACAATCAATTCAGTGGTATGAAGCTACAGGGACTTTTGGGGGGACACTTTGGGTTCTTGTTGTGAATGAAATATTATTTTATTACATAAGAGCATATCAGGTAACAGGTAAACGAGCCTATGTATGGAAACTTACATTTTATTGTATTTTATTAATCGGGATACCAATTGCAATTTCTTTGCTTATATATCAGTCTTATAAAGAAATATCAAAACAAAAATTAGAAGTAGTTTTAGCTCAGCCGGCCTTAGACCCATATAACGATAAATATTCTCAAGATGGAGAACAAATTGTTGAAAATCTTCTTTCATCCATAGAAAATGATATAACCCCTAATACTAGTTTTGTAGTATCTCCGGAAACAGCTTTTCCGGGTAGAGGATTTATTTCAATTAATAATTTACCTAATGACCCTTATATTGAACAGATTAAAAATTGGATGAGGATTAATAACCCCAATTTAAGTTTTGTTTCAGGGGCTTCTTTGTTCAAAGAATATACAACTCCAAAAACTTCTACGGCCAGATATATAAAAGAAGGTAATTATTGGGTAGATTTATATAATTCCGCAATTCAGATAGATTTGCCAGATGAAGTTCAATATTATAATAAATCTAGATTGGTAGTAGGAGTAGAACATTTTCCATATTCTAAAATATTAAAACCAATAGTAGGAAATTACATGCTCGATTTTGGAGGTACTATGGAAAGTTTAGGAACACAGGAACATCCTACAGTATTTCATCATAAAAAAAATGAGGCTAAAATAGCGCCAATTATCTGCTATGAAAGTATTTATGGGGAATATGTGGGAAGGTTCGTAAGAAGAGGAGCAAACGTTTTATTTATTATGACCAATGATTCCTGGTGGAGTGATTCCCAAGGTCATAAGCAACTTTTATCCTATGCAAGGCTCAGAGCTATCGAAACCCGAAGAGATATAGCCCGTTCTGCCAACAGTGGGATTTCTGCATTTATAAACCAGAGAGGAGATATAGAAAAAAGATTAGGTTATGGAGTTAGAGGAGCTCTTAAAGGAGAGGTTAATTTAAATACAAAATTGACTTTTTATGTTAAATATGGGGATTGGATAGCAAGAGTTTCATTCATAATTTCAGGTATAATAATAGCATATGTAATAACAAAGAATATAATAGAGCATATGAAAATAAAGAAAAATGCTGAGAAATATAAAATACTGAAAAATAAAAATTGAAAAAGTTGTAAGAGTGGAAAAATATTTGTTACTTTGCAACCCGATTAAAGAAAAAGAAACTTATAGAAATGGCTAGAGTTTGTCAAATAACAGGAAAGCGTGCAATGGTTGGTAATAATGTATCGCATGCAAATAACAAAACGAAAAGACGTTTTGAAATAAACTTGATGGAAAAAAAATTCTATTTACCATCAGAAGATGCGTGGATATTTTTAAAAGTATCTGCTCATGGTTTAAGAATTATTGATAAAATAGGCATTGAAGAGGCTGTGTCAAGAGCTAGAAAACAAGGTCTTATAAACTTTTAATATAAAGAAAAATGGCAAAAAAAGGAAATAGAGTACAGGTTATTTTAGAATGTACTGAACATAAAGAAAGCGGAATGCCAGGAATGTCTCGTTATATGACATCTAAAAATAAAAAAAATACTCCGGAAAGAATAGAATTAAAAAAATTCAATCCGGTGCTTAAAAAATATACTATACACAAAGAAATAAAATAACAAACAATAAAAAAGCTATAAAGTCATGGCAAAAAAGACCGTAGCAACATTACAAACAGCTTCAAAAAAGATGACTAAAGTCATTAAAATGGTTAAATCACCAAAATCCGGAGCTTATATTTTCGAAGAAAAAGTAGTAGCCGCTGATAGCGTTGATGCATTTTTGAAACAGAAATAGTTTTCATAACATAGGTTTTTAAGGTTTTTAAAATCATTCACATAAAAATGTGAATGATTTTTTCTATTTTTGTATAATTAATATATGAGTTGGTTTAAAAAAATATTTGGAAAAGATACTAAGGAGAACTTAGATAAAGGGCTGGAAAAATCCAATCGCTCTTTTTTTGATAAAATAGGGAGAGCTGTAGCTGGAAAAAGTAAGGTAGATGATGAAGTATTAGATGATTTGGAAGAGGTTTTAATATCATCGGATGTTGGTGTAGAAACAACAGTGAAAGTGATTAGAAGAATTGAAGAAAGGGTAGCTAGAGATAAATTTATGAATACCTCGGAATTAGATCAAATTCTGCGAGAAGAAATTATGAATTTATTGGCAGAAAATAAAGACTCTGATTCAGATTTTAGCCTTTCGGAAAATAAAAAACCCTATGTAATTATGGTAGTAGGGGTAAATGGAGTAGGTAAAACCACAACCATTGGTAAACTAGCTCACCAATTTAAACAGCAAGGAAAGAAAGTGGTACTTGGGGCAGCAGATACTTTTAGAGCAGCAGCAGTTGATCAATTAGTTATCTGGTCTGAAAGAGTAGGAGTTCCTATTATTAAACAAGAAATGGGCTCAGACCCCGCATCGGTAGCTTTTGATACTGTTCAATCAGCAAAAGCACAAAATGCTGATGTGGTATTGATAGATACTGCTGGACGTCTACACAATAAAATAAACCTCATGAATGAACTATCCAAAATTAAAAGAGTTATGCAAAAAGTAATTCCTGATGCTCCTCATGAAGTTTTATTAGTATTAGACGGATCTACCGGACAAAATGCATTTGAACAAGCTAAACAATTTACAGCAGCTACAGAAGTAACCTCATTGGCTATAACCAAGCTCGATGGAACAGCTAAAGGGGGAGTCGTCATAGGTATTTCAGATCAATTTAAAATTCCCGTAAAATATATAGGTGTAGGAGAGGGAATTAATGATTTACAACCCTTTAATAAATACGAATTTGTAGACAGTTTTTTTAAGAAAGGATAAATATTTACATAGAATAGATTTTTCAAAAGGAAGTTACTATCCGTATTTATTAAGAATTGAGTATAAGTTAATTTAACAGTTTAATATGCAGAAATCATTATATTTTATTTTTCTATTATTTTTGTCTTTTTCATGTTATTCTCAGCAAAATATAGGAAAAAGTGAACAGCAGCTTGTTAAGATTATTTATTCAAATTATGGAGGAGGTTTAGGTTGGAGTGAAACTTTAGTAATTACACAGGATTCAGTTAACTATAATTCCAATTTATTCGCAACTAATAAAAAATCTAGGTTAGATACTACTATTTCTACAGATGACTGGAATAAATTAGTTTCATTTTTTGATTTAAAAACATTTAAATCTATTCATAGCGGTCCCAGTAGATTACCTATTGATGGAACAGATACAAAATACACCGTTGTTTTAAATTCAGGGGAAAAATATTCCTTTGTTAATGGTAAAGATTTAAGTATAAATAAAAAAATAATTTCATTTTTAGAATTAATTCATTCAATAAAGAAAACAATAATTAATAAAATAAAAGAATGAAAAAAATAGCATATTTTTTATTTTTATTACTTTTTTTCACCTCTTGTAAGAGTGCTTTTTCAGTATCAGAAAAAAAGATATTATATTCCGAGGCAGATTCTCCTGCCAAAGTTTTAAAAATTACCAATAAAAAAGATTCACTTATTTTGAGAACTTCATCAAAAAATATAAAAAATATAAAAAATGAAGATTTATCTCAATTGGTAAAAAAATTGTACTTAACCATGGTAACAGAAGACGGAGTAGGGATTGCTGCACCTCAAATTGGAATTAACAGAAATGTTTTTTTGTTTTATCGTTTAGATCAAGATGAAAAATCTGTGGAAGTAGCCATTAATCCCAGAATAATTTCACATTCTAAAGAATTAATTTGTTTTCAAAATGATGGGTGTTTATCAGTTCCGGGTAAATATGGAAATTCAAAGCGATATTCATGGATAAAAGTAAAGTATATTGATCAAAACGGGAAAAAAGTTAAACAAAAATTTTATGGAGGTACCCGTTCAGGAGATTATACCGGAATTATTTTTCAGCATGAATTTGATCATATTAACGGGAAATTATATATAGATAAAATTTGTAATTAAATGATATGATTCAATTAGAGAAGATAGATGATGAGTTTGCAAAAGATACTGTCAGCTTGAAAGATAGAAATAACGGATTTGAAAAAAATTTCATAGGTAATTTTTTATCTAGAATATGGGCTTTATATGGACCACCCAATAGTATTTTATATGAGGGATTTAATTATACATTTCAAGATAAATATTCCGGATTAATTTTTACCGCTTATTGTGGAGCTTGTGGTTTGGCATATGGAGGGAAATTAGAAGATGAAGAAGCATTAAAACCTATTATAGCTGAATTTGATAAATATTTGTCGCACGTTAAACCTGTTGATTGTGAAATATCCTTTGAAACTGATTTTGGAGTGACTAAGGTAGGGGCTAAAGATGGAATTCCATACGATATTTATGAAGAATAAGAGAAAATAACATGTTTCAGGATACGATTTGTGCACTAGCTACACCTCAGGGTTTAGGTGCTTTAGGCATTATACGGGTTTCGGGGAATAATTCAATAGATATAGTGAATTCGGTTTTTAAAGGGAAAGATCTTACAAAAGTACAATCACATAGTGTACATTACGGATACATTGTAGAGGAAGAAGAAATCATTGATGAAGTAATGGTATCTGTATTTCATGCCCCTAAAACATTTACAGCAGAAAATTTGGTCGAAATTACCTGTCACGGATCTCAATATATAGAACAGCAGATAATATCATTATTGGTAAAAAAAGGATGTAGGTTGGCACTTGCCGGAGAATTTACCCAACGGGCTTTTCTGAATGGAAGAATAGATCTGAGCCAGGCAGAAGCAGTGGCAGATTTAATAGCTGCTGAAAACAAAGCAAGTCACGATATGGCTATTTCCCAGATGCGTGGTGGTTTTTCTTCCCTTTTAAAAGAGTTGCGCATAGAACTGCTGGATTTAGCTTCTTTATTGGAATTAGAGTTAGATTTTTCCGAAGAAGATGTCGAATTTGCAGACCGTTCTCAGTTGCTCAACTTAATGGAGCGTATTCTCAATACAATACACCCTTTAATAGAATCTTTTTCTTACGGAAATGCAATAAAAAACGGAGTACCTGTAACTATTTTAGGAAAACCGAACGCAGGGAAATCTACTTTGTTAAATGCTTTATTACAGGAAGACCGAGCTATTGTGAGTGATATTGCCGGAACTACCAGAGATACGATCGAAGAATCCCTTATTATTCATGGTATTCAATTTAGGTTTATTGATACTGCCGGTCTGAGGGAGACTCAAGATACCATAGAAGCTATTGGGGTAGCTAAAGCATTAGAAAAAGCAAAACAGGCCTCTATAATTTTATATCTGGTAGATATAGAACATTTAAATTGGATTGAAGTTCAGGCTGATTTGAATAAATTTAGCAGAGATAATGTATATATTATAATTTGTTTGACTAAAAAAGATAAAAATATCGATTTCAAAAATTCAGATATACCCGAAAATATAAATAAAAAATATACAATACTTACATTAGCTGTAAAAACTAATCCCGATCTTTCTATACTAAAAGAAAAAATGTTTTCATATATAGAAAAACAAAAAACAGCTACACAGACTATAGTAAATAATGCAAGGCATTTAAACGCATTGGTTCGTGCCGAAGAATCTTTGGTATTGAGCAAAGAAGGATTACAAAACGGATTAAGTAGTGAGCTGGTAGCTATTGACTTACGTCGGGCTTTGGAGGCGTTGGGTGAAATTGTAGGACAAGTATCAAACGATGAACTCCTCGGAAATATCTTTGGTAAATTTTGTATCGGGAAATAGGCTGGGGCATAAAAAAGAATCCAAGAGAAACAATCAGAAAATAAAACCCTTTCTACGTAAGGATTACAGGAATATTTTACTTTTCGATTGTTTCCTATCCTATACTTATTCATCTAAAATTTTTATTGATTATTTATTAACTTTATATCCAAAATTCTCCAAATCAATAAAACCTGTCAAAAAAAGGATAAAGACACTAGTCATAGAAAGAGTTTGCGACTATTATCGGATTAATAAAAATGGTGGAAATCTATTTCTTAACCCTTTTTTCTTTCTCTTAGAGTCCTATTATATGGCTATTAATCAAAAATGATCATCCAATTAATTATAATTTTATTTTCTCAATCTAACTAAAGTTGGTGTATAATGAATATAAGATTAAGAAAACGGGAACTTAAAGAAAAAGGACGATATGCCTTATACTTGGATATTTATGCCTATCAGAAACAATGGCAGGAGAATTTAAAATTCTATCTTGAAAGCGACAAAGGAATCCTACCCTTCGTCAGATGAATAAGCAGACTATATCTGTTGCAGAAAAAATAAAAGTAGAAAGACTATTCCAGATACAGAACGATGTTTTTGGCTTTAAACAACTCGAAAAAATTTACAGAACGTTTAATGAATTCTTCTATGAATTATGGCAGGAAAGAGAAAGGACAAAATAAACTTCGATAACTGAGATAGTGTCTCTAAACACCTTAATAACTTTAATGAAAATATTCTGTTCACATACTTAACAGAAAGATACTTGGAAGAATTCAAAGCCTATTTACTTACCAAAGTAAAAAACAATATCTCTTCCCAATATTTCAATATAATGAAGCATGCAGTACATGAAGCTTTTATAAGAAAATTATTGAGAGAAGACCTCGCCAAACGAGTAAAATCTATAAAAACAGTAGATACCAAAAGAGAATTTCTAACCAAAGGAGAAATAGAGAGCCTGATACAAACCGAATGCTGGTACGATGTATTAAAACAAACATTTTTATTTTCGTGCTTTACAAGATCACGTTGGTCTGATGTAAATAAATTAGTCTGGGAAGAAATCCGAATCATAAATGAAGTACATTATATCGCCTTCACCTAGAAGAAAACGAAGAACTCCGAGTTGCTCCCTATTTCTGAAATAGCAGTAAAAACTATTAGGAGAAAGAAGAGAAGATGTCACAGGACTTAGATACAGCGATTATATGAATATGGCAACTATTACAATGGTATTTGAGAGCAGGAATTACTAAACATATTACCTTTCATTGTGCCAGATATACAAACGCCATTTTGTTTTTGAATAACGGAGTAGATATATTTACCGTATCGAAGATGATAAGACATAAGGATTTAAAAACTACTTCTATTTATGCAAAAGTGATGAACGAAACCAAGATAGAAGTGGTTAAGAAATAGCCTGAATTTGATATTTAAGTCAGTATAATTTTTTCGAATTTTTATATTGGTATTGTATTAATAATTTCTTATTTATTATTTTGCTAAATTAGTATAATAGATGTAAATTGCAGAATATGCAAATCATTTAGTCCAAGTGAATAAGAAAATTAATTATATAATTGAAGAAATAACTGACCAATATTTTATAGATGATAGTAATAGACCTTGGATAATCGGTTTTAGTGGTGGCAAGGATTCAACAGTATTGCTAACACTCACTTGGTTGGCTTTGTTGAAAATAAAGAACAAGAAGGGTAGTTCTTTTTTAACTAGGGAAGTTCATGTAGTTTGTAATGATACTTTAGTAGAAAATCCGATAATTATAAACTATGTAAATAAAGTTTTAGAGAAGATTAAAGAAGCGTCTTTAAAACACTCATTACCTGTGTTTGTTCAAAAAACAATACCAAGATTAGAAGATTCTTTTTTTGTGAATCTCATTGGTAAAGGTTATCCAGCACCAAATAATGCTTTTCGTTGGTGTACGGAAAGATTAAAAATAAAACCAACTGCCAAATTTGTTACTGATATAGTCAAAAGCGAAAATAACGACTATCATGAAGCAATCATTCTTGTTGGAACACGAAAAAGCGAAAGTGCTACCAGAGCAAAGTCTATAAAAAAACATGAGATTAAGGGAAAACGATTAACAAAACATCCTCTGCAAAACAATGTATTTGTTTATTCTCCTATTAAAGAATTAGAATTAGAAGAAATTTGGTACATCATCAATACTTTTCAGTCACCTTGGGGTGCAAATAACAAAGAATTGTTTGATATTTATATGGATGCAAGTGCAGATGATTATGAGTGTCCTACTATGGTTTCAGACAAAGAACATAGATCTTGTGGGCAAAGCCGTTTTGGTTGTTGGACCTGTACTGTTGTAAAACAAGATAAATCTATATCAGCACAAATTGAGAAGGGACAAAAATGGTTAATACCATTACGCGATCTACGGGACTGGATTCAAGAAGAAAGAAATAAGCCAAAAAACCGTTCGCATTTAAGACGAAACGGAGTTGAAGCTTCAATTCCACATGGTGGAGTTGTTGAACTTAATCACAGAGTTGAAATTCTTGAAAAAGTATTTGAAGCACAAAAACAAATTAATGATTTGGGTTATGAAGTTGAATTAATCAATAAACAAGAATTAATTGCAATTCAAGTGATTTGGTATCGTGATTTATTTTTTGAATACACGGTTTCGGATATCTACAATAAAGTATTTAATAAACATCTTGATATGAAACAGCACAATGAACTCGTAAAAAAAGAAGAAGAACTTTTATTGTCTGCTTGTGAAAAAGATAAAAAACAATTCACTTTAATCCAGGACTTACTAAAATTAGAAAAGTCTAAAACAATTATGATGAAAAGAAGAGGATTAATTGAAGATATTGAAAAACGTTATAAACAGTATATTACAGCGCAATGACAATTAAAGAAATTGAACTTAATAACTTTAGAATATACAAAGGTTATAACAAAATAGACCTATCTGTTAAAAATGATGAGATTATTGTTATTGTTAGTGGTAAAAATGGTTATGGAAAAACTACTTTTCTAATGTCACTTGTTTGGTGTATGTATGGACGACAAATGAGTGATGTTGATGATATTTATAAAAGAGAGATTGAAAGTAACGGTAATTATAAAAAATATATCAAGAATAGCTTAAATAGACAGGCTGAATACGAGGGCAATACAACATTTTCTGTTTCTGTAACATTTGCAAATGTTTCTACCATACCTGATATTACTTGTGATGAATTAAAAATAACACGAACTTATCATACAGAAGGCTCAAAAGAAGAAGAATTGGAAATTCTAATTGATGGAATGGAAAGCGAGTTAGCCGAAGAAGTAGGTAAGGAAATATTCATTCGTGATTTTATTATGCCAAAAGAAATTGCAAAATTCTTCTTTTTTGATGCTGAAAAAATCGTATCTCTTGCCGAAATTCATACTGCAGAACAAAGAAAAGAATTAAGTCAGGCATATATAGAAGTACTAGGGATTAAACATTATCAGGATTTAAAAGAAGATTTAGAAAGCTATTTAAACAAACTCAAGGCTGAAACAGCAAGTGCAAAAGAGAAGTCAACATTAGAAAGTATCAAAGCGGAATCTGTAGCTAAAGAGGAGGAAAATATAGAAATACAGGATCAAATCGATAATCTAAAAGAAGATGCCTCTGCCTTAAAGTATGACATTGATAAGTTGCAAGAAAAACTAATCAAAAACGGTAGTGTCATTACCGTTGATGAATTGAATGAACTTCGTGAAAGAAAAGAGAGTTTAGATAAACACGTTAGTCAAATTCAAACAGAGTTAAAATCTTATTTTGAAATAATTCCATTTGCAATTACAGGAAAATTATTGACTCAAGTATTCGAACAAGTTATTGATGAAAGAAACTTTATTAATAGAAATTTTGATAAAAATAAAGTAGATGAGATTTCAACGAAAATCATTAATGATTTAATTAATTTGCCACGCCCTAAAGATATTCAGATTACTCATAAGGTACAAGAGTATTACATTCAAAATTTTAAAGAATTAGTGAAAAAGCATCTTGGAGAAGAAGATACACAAAATTTCGAAGATGTTGAGATAATACACAATTATTCAGAGTCTGAAAAAGCAGAATTAGAGCAGTTTATAAATAATATTAGATTGTCGTTTAAAGAAAAATTCAGTAGAATCAATACTGATTTCATACGTTCAAAAAATGAATTGAATGATATTAATAAGAAAATAAAACTGGCAGAAGAAAAATCGGAAGATGCTTTAGTTATTGCTGATAGAAAAAAGAAAAATGAACTAGAACAACAATATGAAAGTATCCAACAGAAAATTGGTGTTTTAGGCCAAAAAATTGAAGATAACACTAATTTAATAACACAGTATAAAAAAGAAATCAACAGAATTACAGAAAGACTTGATTTAGGTAAAGAAAATATAGAAATTGGGAAAGAAGTTGAAAATACAATCAAGACTTTAAAGCGATTTATTATAGATTTTAAGAATGAAAAATCTAAATCTCTTTCAAAAAGAATTAAAGATGGTCTAGATATATTACTTCATAAAAAATCTTTTATTAATGATGTAAATGTTGAGATTATCGGAGAAGATATTGATATTCATTTGATTGATTCAAGGGGAAATATTATCAATAAAGATTCTCTTTCCAAAGGAGAGCAACAAATGTACGCAACAGCTTTATTGAAAGGTTTAGTTGATGAATCAAACATCAGTTTTCCTGTATTTATTGATTCTCCAATGCAAAAATTTGATGTAGACCACTCCAACAGTATTGTAAAATATTTCTATCCAAAGGTTTCAGACCAAGTGATCATTTTCCCATTACTTAAAAAAGAAATGAATGAAGAAGAATTTAACATTTTGCTACCGAATGTCAGCAAAACATATTTAATTAAGAATGTTGATAATGAACAATCTTCATTTGAGGAAGTAGAAAATAAAGAAGATTTGTTTAGAATATTTGAAAAAGACTATCAAGATGCAGTTTAATATAAAAACATCATCAGAGCTTGTAAAAAAGCTGACCAACAAAATGGGACTGGGTGAAGAAAACCATATTGCTCGAATTTCAATAGCTTATTCTTTGGCTAAAGGCGCTACATATAACTCTGAAAAGCTTTATAATTCAACTGATAAACAAAAGGAATATAAAGACAATACTTTATTTGGAAGTTACAAAGATTATTACGTTTCATTAATTTGTCAAAAGTACCAAATTCATAAAGACGATGCTGATGTGAGAATATATCTAAAATGGCATATTGATAAAGGTTTGGAAATGATAAACTTGTATTTTAATGAAAATAAGAATGTTTCAGGGATTGAATTTTTGCTAGACCATATTGAGTTAGGAATTGATGCAATAAATGAAAATGAGACAAGTTTTGATTTTGTCAAGAACAAGAATAATTTCTTAAAAGAAAAAGAAAGCTATTTAGCACCTATTAAAATTTTAATCGGCGAGTATCATGGGAAAGATATTTATTTCACACCTAATAACACTTCTATTTATGGGAATTGCCATGTTGCTATCGCAGGGCAATCAGGAACAGGAAAATCATATTTTGCAAGAAAGTTTTTGGAAAGAATTATAGCCGAATCAAAAGGGCAAGTCAACTTCCTTTATTTAGACTTTAAAGGAATGACCGAAAGCGACAAGACTAACAAAGATTATAAAGATTTTTTTTCATCAACTAATGCAAAACTAATCGATACACCAAAAGACTCATTCCCTGTTAATCCGTTATCTTTTATCAATAATGTAAATGAAAAGGATAAAATTGTTGGAATTGGTCGTTTCGTTGATATTATAGTTAAATATGCTAATTTGGGGAATGTTCAGAAACAACATTTAAAAGATGCTACAAGAAAAGCTTTTGAAGATAAGAAAGACGGTTCTTATCCAACATTATCAGAGATTTTAGAAAATGTTTATGAGATTGCTGGAGATAAGCCTACATCACTAACACAAATATTGATTGGCCTAACTGAAATTGATTTGTTTGATAATAATAAACTTGGAGATTTTATTAATGAAAATTATTATCTAAGTCTTTCAGGTGATTTAAGTAAAGAAGTACGTTTTACTGCAACTTTTTTAGTGATTTATTATCTATATAATATATTCATGAATATGGATAAAGTATCTATTGATGATAATTATAGTGGACTTAGGTATGTGTTATTGATTGATGAAGCTCATAACGTATTCAAAGAAAAGAAATCACAAGAAATATTAGAAAAATTATTGCGTGAGGTTCGTTCACAGGGAGTAGCTGTAATGCTTGTTTCGCAAGGTGTTGAAGAATTTAATCAACCAACATTTGATTTCTCTGAAATGTGTCAATCAGCATTTTTAATGCAAATAAAAGATGGAAATAACTGGAAATCTACAAGTAAATTTTTAGGGGCTGGAGAAAAGCAGAGAAATAAAATAAACCGCTCAATGGAAGCAATTAATCCAAGACAAGCAATTTCGAATATTAAAGAATTTGAGTTTGGAGAGATTTTTAATATAAAGTAGTCTTTCATATTAAGAATGTTTTAATAGATGTAGTAAATATCATATTTCTATTATAAGAAAAGAAGATTAAAAAATCTCCTTTTTTATAAAAATAATTTTCTAATTTAGAAAACTTCTCTACATTTTTAATGTATTCAATTGAATATTACGCGTAATACAACAAAATAAATTTAGGTTAATCAATTAAAAACCTTGGTCTTGTCCAGAAAATTGACCTCTTTGGAAAAGAATCCAGAAATCAACACAATTTTTACTTTAGATATGAATAATTAATTTGATGCCTAGAACAAATTAGGTTATTCAATTAACCTTTTAGTCTCGTCTAAATAATGCCCCCCTTTGGAAGGTATTTAAGCAATAAAAATTATAATAAGAAGGTTTTAGTTGACCTAAAGACTTGCCTAAATATAATACCTTATTGGGTAGGATAAATCAAACCATAAAATACTAATTTAAAAAAAGAAGTTATTATGAAGAATAACGACATTATACTAATTATTGAGCAAATTCTCAATAATAAGACAAAAATTTTTGAAAAAGTTTTTTTGGATACTATAGATACTTGTCTGTTTTTAGGTGTATCAAAATCAACGCTTTATAAGAAATACTATAATAAGGAAATTCCTTATTTTAAGCCAGATGATAGTAAAAAAATTACTATCATAGAGATGCTCTTATTGAATACACTACCCAAAACAAAATGCTCTCAAAGCAGGAGCTTGAAGAAAAAGCCAAAAATTTTTTTAAAACCTAAGAAATGAATGTGTTAATAACCTGTGGTTGTTAGATTGTGCTTGTAATTATACTATTCTCATTCTTACTATTCGGATTGTTATTTATAGGCTTTCTTACAAGCAACTAAAAATATAGGATATGTATAAAATTAGAGAGTAATTGAAAGATACATTTAAAAAAGGAAAATATACATTTACTTATGTATCTAAAGATATAATGAGAGATAATGGAAAAAATATTGATCTATTAAAAAACAACCTAAAAAAGGTTCTAGTATGTTAGGTGGAATAATAGGAGCATTTATTAAAAATTAAGAAAAATAAAATTCAAATAAAATAAAATAAAAATTATCTTAAATTAGCTTTGTTATTTAAAATTATGGAATACAAAATACATACTGTGAATGGGGAGGAAAAACTATCATCCATTGCAGAAAAATATAATACAACCTCAGAAGCTATAAAAGCCTTGAATCCTAATATGAGAATTGTGGGAAGTTTTCTTATAGGAGGAACTTTTATAGCACATGGGCAACAGATTAAAATTCCAATTCGAATTCTTGAACAAGTAAAAGTAGAGCGAAAACAAGGAGACACTATTCCTGAAGGGGAATTTATCAAACAAGTTCGTTACCGATGCAATCAAGATAATTTGATAATTATAGACGGAACTCCTAATTTTTCTTGTGAACTTAAAACACAGTATTTACTTTCTACTTTAAATAACGAAGAACAAAAATACTTAAATGTTAAATTAGAAGATTATATTACTTCTATTCAACCTCAGGGAATGCAAGAAGCCTTTGAGTTGATTAAGCAAATAGAGTTAATTAGGAATCAGATTATTTTTACACAAGATAATTTAGGTAAAATATCTAAAATTCATAATTTAGGAACACTTGAGAATAATTGGAAAAGGTTTCTGAATAAAGAAGTTAAAAATATTCCGTTCTTTCAAGAACTGGAAAAAAGAAGTCCTGATACCATTCAGGATTTTATCAAAAATGGGAATAAAGAATTTTCTAGTAATGGAGAATTAGCAGAAGTATTAGATAAAAATTTATTTTATCATATTCTACTTAAAGCAAATTTACAAGATAACTTAAAAGAATACATCTTAAATCAGCAATCACAAATATTCCCTAATATAAAATTGCAAATAAAGGTAGTTAAAAGTATTGCCTCAGAAGATGATTTATCTACAACTTATAGGTTGGTAGGAACTCTAAATAAAGAGAAATTAAATGAAAAGGAGTTGCAGAAATTGTACATAGAAATGTATCAGCCTCTTATCAAATTCTCTTATACAGAATTTGATTATATCTACCGAATTACTTATGTAATAGAAAACAAAACGGGGTTATTAATTAATGCTAGTGCTTCTTTGAGCGAGCAAGTCAAAAATAATTACGAAACTATTACTAAATTTGAGCTAAAAAAGATAGAGTTGTAATATTAATATGAAAGATGCTAAACCCCTCCTCTCATAGTCTTTATTATATTTTTGGTAATAATGATAATTATCGAAGTTCTTAGTAATATAGAATCTCCATGCGAAGAAAAGCCTTGTTTTAGATATGCTAAATTAGGTATGAGTGAAAAAGAGGTTATTAAAGAGTTTGGCTATCCAGAATTAATAACTTATAATAAAGAAGAAATAGTAGAAGACCTTAAAGATTTGAAAAACACATATAATAAATTCATACAAGAGTATAAAAAAAGCGAGAAAAAATTTGTAGAAGATAGATTAGATAATATAAATAAAATTCTAAATAATATAAATAATTCTAATTTGAAAAAATGCAGGTATATCATAAAAGTTCCAAAAGAAAATTATGAATATTATAAAACTATTTATTACTTAAACAGTGAACTTATTGTTTTTTAATCTTTAAATTATTTGAAAATGACTGAGATAAAAGCTAAAGCATATTACTATTCTACCATGATGAAAACAGCCTATTTATGGTTACCTGTTTTTACCGTAGTATTATTTATATGTTCTTATTTTGAAAAACTACGTTTTTTTTTGTTTCTGACAGTAGGAGCTGCAACATATGGATTAATTTTAAATCAGATGAAGAAAAAATCTATTCAGATTATTTTTTCAGAAAATAGTATAACTATTGATAAAGATACAATTCTATTGTCAGATATTGTAAACTATCACATCTGTTTGCCTCTAAATGAGTTATTCATGTTAAGGGTGAAAACAAAGAATAAAAATCTAATAACCTATATTGGAAAAGAATTTAAAGAAGAAGTTGAAATATTTTTAAAGAATAGTTCAATTTCAGAAAATAAAACTGTTTATGATATCTCTCTAAAATATAGTCATTTAATACTCCCTTTTATTGGATTATTAATATGTGGAATTATTATTAAAATACAATATATAATTAAATACAACTAAAATGAGTAAAGCCTATATACCTAAAGATACTTGAGTGGTTTGTACTTATCAGCAAAATACCGACCCTAAAAAATTAGATGTAACTAGAGCCAAAGTTTCTGTGTTTTATAAGAAAGATAAGGCTCTTTTAACTGTAGAAGATAGGAATACAGATGAAAAATTTATTTGTAAAAGCCCTATGAATCTACTAATGGGATTAGCAGGGCTTGCTGTAGGTTTAATATTAGCCTCAAACCCTATTGGATGGGTTGTAGCCGGTATTTGTGTGGGAATTCTTGTTGCTGCTGCAACTATAGCAATAGTTACTCATAAATGTACAGGTCCTTTACAAAAAGGGAAATGGATAAATTTTAAAAAAACGGTTTATTTTAATGGGCATAGAGCAATTACCCAATTATCAATGCTTATGTGTGATAGTGGAGGAATGCTACAGCCTATTATTAGTTATGATGTAGCTTGTAAAGCTGCTAAAGCAATTGCCTGGGAGAATATTAAGGAAACAACAGTAGTAACTGTAGGAGCTATTGCATCAGGTTTTCTAATGGGTAAAGGAGGTGGATTTTTGAATGCAATGAAAGGTATATTTACTAAATCAGGAGCTTTGTTTACTCTTGGAGGTATCGGAACAACTTATGCTATGACTTCTTATCAACAACATGTAATGAGAGGTAATGAAGCTTATGCAGATAATGAGGTTTATCAAAGAATGAATGAGGCGGATAAGAAAGATTATGGTGATATTAAGACTATAGGAGAAGAATTTGGGAATTCTATAAAAGATGCTGCTTTATCAGGGGCACCGCCAAATATTAGTGATTTAGCAGGAGTAGTACAATTATATAGAACAGGACAATTAATTATACAAGATGCAACTTTACGGGCTCAATTTGAGAAATTAGCTACTATGAATAGGCAGCAATTAAATTCAAGTCAATTAGCTCAAAATATATGGAGAGAGGTACAAACTAACCCTAAGTATGAAAGTGTTTATAATGCGGTCAAAAGAAATAGTAATTATAATCAAAATAGGGTTACCCCTACAATGAGAAATAATGCTATATCTCATTTGGATGACAGTATCAATAATAATAAATGGTCGTTGAATAACCCTAATTCTTTACTATCAAAAGGAGCTTCTATTGCTCTTTTCTTTGTTCCATTGGTAAGTGGATATTTTTCTGAAAATGCAAGAAGGAAATTAGCAGATATAGCTGTGCAGGATGCAACAGACAGTATAAGTGTAAGAACAAGTAAATAATTTATTCAAGTTTTATTTTAAATTTTTATTAGTAATAGAGTTAATCAAAGAAGTAATCATTGATTGGGATAAGATATCTAAAAAAGTTAAATTTTCTAAACACTATAATTTCGGCTAGTTAGTTCACTTTATTTTTAGATATTAAAATCTTTTGGGGATTTTAAAGAAAAAATTTACTTTCTGCATTGAATAGTAACCAATTAAAATAAAGACAAATAAAAAATGAATTAAATATGTTTATATCAAACAATTACATGCATTAATTTAGATTTTTCTAAAACTTTATTTTTTAATTTACTTTAAATATTTACCGTGTGTGTAAAAGAAAATATAATTTTGCTTCATTAATTCAACTGAAAAATTGATATGAATACTCTTTTATTATCCATAATCATAGGCTTAATCATAGGCTCTATTGATATAGTGCCAATGATTAAACAAAAGCTTCCTCAGTATTCGATTGTTGCTTCATTTTTGTTTTTCTTATTCATTTCTATAATTATATTTCACTCAAATATTCCTTATCTTGTGTGGTGGTTGCAAGGTGCAATAATTTCAATCGCAATGATGTCGCCCGTATTAATTCATGTAGGAGCTACAGATAGAAAGCCGATTCTTATTATTGCTCTTAATACAATAATTCTGGGTACATTGATTAGTATTGCCAAATATTTTTTATTATAATAATATTAAAATGATTTTTCTAATTCAATCTTAAATATTGTCTATGTATTTTTACTAAAAAAATGGCTCATAAAAGTGTTTTTTTGGATATTCTTTTCGAATGCCACTCAATAAAGCCAAATTCCTTTATAATAAATCTTTCTTTTATAAAAATCTGTTAGCATATGATGAAAGAAAAAATTTATTACATAAAAAAACTGTTTATTATTGTGCATTTCATAATATTCAAGAGTCTAAAATGTTATAAGTATTATATAAAACTTATTGAAAATTATTTAAATTGTTTTTTTTTTTAAAGATTTGGAAGTAGACTTGAGCAGAGGACGCTAAGAGCAGGGCTAAAAAAACCGATATACATAGTAAAAAGTGTAATATACAGACAATGAAAAAATAGCATTATTTTTTAAGATATTATTAATTACTCAGGGTTTTGGTCAAAATCAGTATGAAGAATTATCAGGAAATTATCTGTCAAATAGTAAAACGTGTAAGGCAAATTTATTTATAGAAAAAAAGCACCTATCAATTAAATATAAATGATAAATACAAAGATTCTGGACTAGTGCATATTTCCAAAAAAGAAAAAAATTATACATAAATTTTGGAGATATAAGTTCCTTATATACAAAAGATACAATTATTCTTTAGAATTCAGGGAATTCAATGAGTCCTTATATTCGTTTTGATAATTGTGATGAAAAATTTATTCAACTTATAAAAGTTAAAAATAAAAAAAGTAAATATTCAGAACTTATAAAAGATATAGATAACGATAAAATTAAAGATACTATTTTTATAAGTGAAGAAGAAACAAGAATAATATGTAAACTTTCTTCTTGCAACTTTAAAGAGATTAAAAGTAAGAAACTTGACTTCTTAAATGAAAATTCTGGAATAATTGATACAAAAAATGGATTTGAATTTTATAATAATTGGATGAGAGCAGGTTATAAAAACCAATTTAGATATAATCCTAAATTAAAAAAATACAACTTATAGGAATGAGTAGGTTTGAATTTGGTCCGGCTAATAATGATGGGAGCGGAGAATCAAGTGTAAATCTGTTAACGAATCAGTATATAGGAAAATGGAGTTATTATGATGTAAATAAAGATTACTTAGTAAAGATGCCGGAAATCAGGGCAAAGATGATTTTCCCTAAAATATATTTAGAAAACTTTAGTAGTGACATATATTTTGATTATTCTGAAAAATGTTCAGAATTATACTATAAAAAGAAGCAGGATTTATTAAATAAAAAAGAGTAAGAAAGAATTAGAATTATAAAATTAATTTTTAAATAACAAAAACCCTAATAGTTGGTCCACTTTAACTTTAAAGAGTAAAATCATATAGGCAGATTTTAATGAAATGTTTGGTTTTAATAGAAAATATAATGTATATAGATCAAATAATAATTGATATTACTTGCTTAATTTTTTAATATTACAAATAAATTGAAGATAAACAAATTTTAATTTATAATATTTACCCTCTCATATTTGTTTACAAATATAAAAAGTTATAAAAAAAGTAAGCTAGATAATAATCCCCCTTGGTTTAAGTATATGAAAATTAGGGGATATCTTTCTTTTATAACTTATAATAAGTGTATTGTTGGTAATAAAAAAAATAAAAAAAATAAAAAAATGGATTTTGACATTACCTTTAAATTATAAAATATAAGGTTGATAACAGGTTATTTATACAGCTAAGGAATCATATGGAAATTTATAAATAATGAGTGAAAAAAAAGTTGATTATGGACATCAAAAAAAAACTATCTGAACGAATAAAAATGGAAGATATCGATGGAATACTTGAGATAACTCATACTAGTGATAGTAAAAAGCAGGAGCTGTATAATATACTCATAGGCAAAGATGAAAAAATGGGTTGTCAAGCAGCGTGGATATTTACTCATTTTTCAGCACAAGATAATAAATGGCTATATAAAAAACAAAATGAGTTGATTGATACACTTTTGAATTGCAAACACGGAGGAAAACGAAGACTTATTCTTAGTTTACTCTATAAACAACCCTTTATGGAACCAATAAGAGTCGATTTTCTTGATTTTTGTTTAGAACGAATAATTACAGTAAAAGAATTAGCCGGAGTACAATCTCTTTGTATAAAAATTGCTTATGAATTATGTCGTCCTTTTCCAGAACTGATACAAGAACTTAAATCAATACTAGAAATGATGGAAGGAGACTTATCTCCGGCAATTCTGAATGTTCGAAAAAGCATACTGAAAGCTATTCAAAATGGAAAAAGCTTGCAAAAAATTTAACCTTTTTTAGAAATGTAAACTATGGTAATGAATCTATAAATTTTTGCAGATTTTTATAAATTAACAATTATTGTAATGTTGCAAAATTTATCATTGTTAAATATCCAGTTCCTAACCCTTAATAAATAAAAAATGGTACAAAGAAAATATAATAATAGATTAAAATGAGGATACTGTAAATAAAACCTTATTTAGCGGACAATCAAAATCTATTTTTAATATTTTCCGTATAAGTTATTATCAAATTAATTAAGATAAACTTTAATTTAATAGATCATCATTTCGTTCTTCTTATTATATTCTATACTCTTTTCACCATAAGCCCATATATTAAATCGTTCATTATTAATAATAAATTCAAAACTGATAAATTAAATATTTTTTATAGATTATAAGTTAGCTTCATAAAAATTTTACAATTATCTATAGAAAAATATAAAAATTTAAAAAATAAAGTAATTCAATAAAAAAAAAGAATATATAACAGACTTTATAACTAAAAAAAATTCTAGATACTAAAAATTACAAATTTTCATTATTAATCATATATTTAATAAAAGTATAGGTGTATGTATAATATTTTATATTATATAATTATAAAAAACAGTGAATATTAAGTAGAAGGCATGATTTTTGTATCTTTAATAGCCTTATATTTATTTTCCTCTCAAGATATTACAGAATAATCACAGTTACCCCAAAAATATCCACTGAAACATTTTAATTTTTTAATATAATGAAGAAAAATTGGTTAGTTTTCCTTTTTGCATTAAATGCATTTGTCCTTTTTGGTCAAATAGGAATAGGTACGCAAAATCCTGATAAATCATCACTTTTAGAAATAAGTGCTACTGATAAAGGCTTTTTGCCGCCAAGAGTAAATCTTACTTCTGTAAAAGATGTAACGACCATACAAAACCCCGCAATTGGTTTACTTATTTATGAACCTGATGGTTTTACAGAGACAATTGGAGCGGTAGTATATAATAGAGAAGCAGGAGTTTATATGTATAACGGAAATGAATGGCAAAGACTTTTAACTGGTGATAGTTCTTCTCCTATAGAAGGAAGGAACCTTGTTGGGGTAAAAATTGCCATTAATCAATCAGGGGATGTTACTTTAAGTGGATCTCAATCCTATGGATTGTTGCTTCAAAATTCATTTGTAACTATAAATCCTAAGTTTGTTAAAGGAATTTGGCCTTCAGAATCTAGCAGTCCAACAGATATTCTTTCTGAAAAAAATGGAGATTCAGGAACTTTACTTTTTGAAAATAAATTAAATAACCAGGCAAATTTTTTTAGGATCAATTTTGAATACACTATTAAACAAAAAAAACCAGTTTCTACCGGTTTTTTTAATATTTCCATTACCTCTATAGCCTCAGGAGAGGTTATTTATTCTGATGAAATATTAGTTCCCGGAGGAACAGATGTGGGTAGAAATATACCATTTCAGCTATTTTTTCCAACGATTTCAGATGCAAATTCAATAAAATCAGGATATAAAATTACTTTTAATGTAGATACTGCAGGATCTTCAGAATTATCTAACAATATTGGAATTATTATGAAAGATATATTAAGAATAAACTAGTCGATTTATAAGGTTAAGAAAAATGCGATTATTTCCATAATAATAAACTACAGTATAAGAGGGAAAACTAATTAGTAATTAAATTATCAATAGTTTATCTTTAATTAAGAAAAACGAGAGATAGGCAACTATACTATAATAGTGTACCTTTGCTATATGAAAGAAGAAAATCAAAGCAAAAATATACTATCTCGTTTAGCAATTGAAAGTCTGAACGCTATGCAGTTAGCGACTAAGGACGCGATAATGAAAGAGTCTGAAGTTGAAGTGTTATCACCCACAGGTTCTGGAAAAACACTGGCTTTTTTAACCCCTATTTTACAATTGCTCAATGAAAGCCTGTCCGATGTACAAGCTTTGGTGGTTGTACCTTCACGAGATTTGGCTTTACAGATAGAGCAGGTTTGGAAAAAAATGGGGACTTCATTTAAGGTGAATGTTTGTTATGGAGGGCATTCTATGAATACAGAATTGAAAAATTTAAATAATCCTCCGGCTCTGCTTATCGGAACCCCTGGAAGGCTCTATGATCATATAGAAAAGAAAACTTTTGATACATCTTCCGTTAAAATGTTGATACTAGACGAATTTGATAAATCTCTTCAATTAGGTTTTCATGAGGAAATGAGGAAAATTATCGAAAAACTTCCTAATCTAAAAAAGAAAATTCTTCTTTCAGCAACTTCCGATGTTGAGATTCCTGATTTTGTTGGAATGAAATCACCTTTAATACTTTCATATTTAAAAGAAGATAAAAAAGAATTACTTACAATTAAATTGGTTTTATCTCCAGAAAAAGATAAAATAAAAACATTGATTTCTCTTATTTGCTCGTTTAATTCAGAGCCTGCTTTAATTTTCTGTAATCACAGAGAAGCGACAGAAAGAGTTAGTGAATTTTTAAATAAAAATGGAATATTTTCCGGGTATTATCATGGAGGAATGGATCAAGAAGAACGAGAACGTATTTTAATTCAGTTTCGTAACGGAAGTTTAAATTATTTGGTTACTACAGATCTTGCAGCACGCGGATTGGATATTCCAGAAATGAATCATGTAATTCATTACCATATTCCGGGAAAAGAAAGCGAATTTATCCATCGTAACGGACGTACAGCTCGTATGCAGGCGAAAGGAAACGCCTATATTATACAATATAAAGAAGAACCATTACCCGATTATATTACCAATCATTTAGATATTTTATCTGTAAGTAACAAGAATCCATTGCCGAAACTTCCTGAATATAAAACGATTTATATTAGTGGAGGAAAAAAAAATAAATTGAATAAAGGAGATATTGTAGGGTTCTTTTTACAAAAAGGGAAGCTTGAAAAAAATGATGTAGGAATAATTGAAGTAAAAGATTTTATTTCTTTTGCAGCTGTGCGAAAATCTTCCGTTAAAACATTGTTGGAAAATGTAAGAGGAGAAAAAATGAAAGGTAAAAAATATAAAATTGAAATAGCTAGAAATGTAATTAAAAAAGAAGATTAAAATATATAATTATTTTTTTTAATTATTATTTAATATAAATTTTCAATAAAAAAAAGCATCTATTATTAGATGCTTTTTTATTGAGCGGAAGACGAGGGTCGAACTCGCGACATTCAGCTTGGAAGGCTGACGCTCTACCAACTGAGCTACTTCCGCTTATTTTCATTGCAATTTTACAACTTTTTTTCTATACATCAGTAATTTTATTCATTTTTTTTATGAGTGGAATAAAAAAAATAAATTTAAATTATTGGCTTGTAGTGTTTTATTGAGAAAATAAAAATTTTAAAATAAAGGATATATGCCTTTTAATAATTTTTAAATTTAAAATTATAAAACTATTTTTTCTCCCTGCACCGGAAATATTAATTTAATTCCATATACATTATTCTCTTGAAGTTCTTTTTTAATAGTATCGATATTATTTCCCGAAGGTTTTAAATGTGTTATAATAACAGGCAGGTTTTTTAAGTGATCTTTACCGGCATATGTGGCTAATTTACCAAGCTCTTCCTGTAAAAGAGCAGGGGTTAAATGTCCAAATAAAGAAGTTTCAGGCTGAGAATTGGGGAAGGATACTTCTATTAAAATAGCCAGTAATCGATGTTGGATAAGTAAAGGAGAAATACTTTTCCAAAGTATATCCAGTTGATTACTTTTTTCAATACGGTCGGCCCCGGTATCTCCTAAATATAAAATAGATTTTTGATCAGAGTTGATTAAAACGGCAGAACCTATATAGGGATTTCCATGGCTTAATTGGAAGATTTGTCCTTGAAGATGCGTGTTTTCTATTTTAAATTTTTCTAGAGGATTTAAAGAGATATATTTATATTTATTCAATATCGGAGGGTTTCCTTCATTGGCAAAATTGATCCAAGGGCCGTTAGTGAAATAAAAATTTTTTAATATATCGATTACCGGAGAAAGTCCATAAATGTTTTTTGGATTATCTTCCGGAGAGTTAATAATTAATCCAGCCAAATGATCTAAATGACCATGAGAAATAAAATATCCCTTAATATACTTTTTCAACACAGTATCTGAACTGACTTTAAAAGTTCCTTTCATAATAGCTTTATCTATTCCGGCATGTAAGGTACCTGCATCCAGAGATATAAATTCATTTTTATCTTTTTCACCTAATAAATAAGCAGATAAATTACTTTCATCTCTTCCTCCATATATCCCTAAGGGAATAAGATCGAAATTTTGAGCTTGAATAAATGAAAAAGATAATATAAATATAAAGAATACAGAAGAGTATGATTTCATTTTGAAAAGTTAAATATGTACAGCGAAAATAATACAAAGAGTTTTTCTATAAAAATAAAAAATCATAAATTAAAATTGTCACTCATATTATGAAATGTCAAAAAAATAAGAAAAAAATTTTTTATAAATAATTCATAAAAATATGTAATACAAGTGTATAGCTACATATGGGGCTATATATAGCAAGAAAAAAAGATCTTTTAAGAAAGGATAAAATAAAGGGAATCCCTATTTAGAAAAAATATTGTATTTTTGTAACCTAGAAACAAGTTTTTGTAGGTTTAACTTCTCCGTCAGTTTTCCAGCCATTATTTGTAATTTATAACAAAAAAATAACTATTTAGGTAGTTAAAATACATTATGACATTTAAAGATTTAAAAATTATTGAGCCTATTTTACGAGCTCTTAAAGAACAAAGATATTTAACCCCGACACCAATACAACAAAAAGCTATCCCCATATTATTACAAAAAAAAGATATATTAGGTTGTGCCCAAACTGGTACAGGTAAAACTGCTGCCTTTTCAATTCCGATAATTCAATTGTTAAGTCTAGAAAGAAATAAAAATAACAAGGATAGAGAAATTAAAGCACTAATTTTAACCCCCACACGGGAGTTAGCAATTCAAATTAATGATAGTTTTACAAAATATAATAAATATTTAGATATAAAACATACAGTAATTTTTGGAGGGGTAAAACAAAAAATTCAAGTTGATAACCTTCAAAAAGGGATTGAGGTTTTAATAGCAACTCCTGGTCGTTTATTAGACTTAATTCAACAAGGATTTATACAACTGAATAAAATTAAGTATTTTGTTTTAGATGAAGCTGATCGAATGTTGGACATGGGATTTATACACGATATTAAACGAATATTGCCTAAACTTCCTAAAGAGAAACAAACTTTGTTTTTTTCAGCGACTATGCCTCCGGTAATTTCAGGTTTGGCAAATTCTATATTACATAATCCTGTAAAAATAAAAGTAACTCCGGTTTCATCCACAGCAGATACTATTAAACAATCTATTTACTTTGTTGAAAAAGTTGAAAAAAAAGATTTATTAATCAGGCTAATAAAAGAAACCGATCAAAAATCCATATTGGTTTTTACAAGAACTAAATATGGGGCAGATAAAATTGCTCGAGTATTATGTAAAGCAAAAATAAATTCTGAAGCCATTCATGGAGATAAATCTCAGAATTCAAGACAAAGAGCACTAATAAATTTTAAAACAGGCAAAACACAAGTTCTGGTAGCTACAGATATTGCGGCCCGAGGAATAGATATTCATGAATTGGAATGGGTAATTAATTATGATTTACCTAATGTTCCGGAAACTTATGTTCATAGGATTGGAAGGACAGGCAGAGCCGGTAATAATGGAACGGCAATATCTTTTTGTGCTCAAGATGAGAGACCTTACTTGAAAGAGATTCAAAAGTTAATTGGAAAAAAGATAAAGGTAATTTCTTCAGAATTAGAGATTGTTTAGTATATAGGTCTGATTTTGAAAAACCTGCTTTATGAAACCATGAAGCAGGTTTTTTATTTTAGATAAAAGAGTTAGTATGATTTACAGATAGTACTATAAATTTTCATGTTTTTTTATGATAAAAAAGTATAATTATACAATATTAAATGTGGTTAATTCATTATATAATAAGTATTTATAAAAATATTTTTTGAATATTAAAATATTTTTATATTTAAGCAAAAAATAAATGATTATATATGCTTTACCATTAACACAAATAATAACAGAAACATTTACAAGTTTTGAATTATTATTAGCAGCTACACCCGTGTTGTTGTTAATTCTGCTTTTAGGTATATTAAAAATGGATGGGGAAAAAAGTGCGATCTTTACTTTAATTGTTACCATATTTATAGCTGTATGGGGATATCATTATTCTTTATCAGAAATCGGATTAACATTAGTTTATGGCATATTAAAAGCTATTTTTCCAATACTCATTATTATATTAATGGCAATTTTCAGCTATAATGTGCAAGTATATACCCAAAAAATGGAAGTTATTAAAGATCAGTTTTCATCAATTTCAACGAATAAAAGTATTCAGGTGCTATTATTAACTTGGGGGTTTGGAGGTCTTTTAGAAGGAATGGCAGGTTTTGGAACAGCTGTTGCCATTCCAGCTGCTATTTTAATCAGTTTAGGATTTAAGCCTATTTTTTCAGCTGTTGCCAGTTTAATTGCTAACAGTGTAGCTACGGGTTTTGGAGCAGTAGGAACGCCTATAATAGTATTAGCCAGAGAAATAGGAATGTCAGAACATTTGCAATCGATAAGTTCTGATGTAGTAATACAATTATCTGTATTAATGTTTTTAATTCCTTTTATATTAGTAACTCTTACAGACCGAAGATTAAATTCTATCCCTAGAAATATTTTTTTAAGTCTATTGGTAGGAGGAATTTCTTTAATAGTGCAGTATTTTTCAGCTTTGCTTATAGGAGCAGAAACCCCTGCTATCTTAGGGAGCTTAGCTTCAATTATTGTAATTATAGCTATTGGTAAAATAACGGAGACAAAAAAAAGTGAAAATAAAGTAATAAAAAAACATTCTTACAAAGAAATAATTCAAGCTTGGAGTATATATGGTTTAATATTAATTTTTATATTATTGACAGGACCTTTATTATCGATTAAAAAATCGTTAGACCCTATAGTTTCCTATACATTTAATCTAAATATTTATGATGCTATTTCGCAAACAGATAAAATCAGACATATTAAAATTTCTTTAATAGATACTGGGGTATTGTTATTTTTAGGTTCTATTTTAGGAGGATTGATACAAGGAGCTCGTTTAAAAGATTTATTATCTTTATTAGTGAGAACCCTATTACAACTTAAAAAAACCGTAATTACTGTAAGTGGTTTGATTACTTTATCTACTATAATGGATTTTTCTGGAATGATTGGAGTTTTAGGGATTTCCTTAGCTACTACAACTGGTTTTTTATATCCTTTATTTGCACCTTTGATCGGTTGTTTGGGAACTTTCCTTACGGGTAGTGACACTTCATCTAATATACTGTTTGGAAAATTACAAACTACTGTAGCAGATAGAATAGGTGCAGATAAAGGATGGCTGGCAGCTGCTAATGCTTCCGGGGCAACAGGAGGTAAAATTATATCCCCACAAAGTATTGCGGTTGCAACTTCTTCTTGTGGACAACAAGGAAAAGAAGGGGAGATAATGAAAAAAGCATTTCCTTATGCGTTACTTTATATTATTGTAGCCGGATTGATTGTTTATTTTGGTGGGTAAACATAAAAAAATATGATAAAATTTATATTAAATAATTTTTTAAAAACTATATATACGCTTTTAAATTAAGAGAATTATTTTTTACCATATCTTCATTAAATTATATGATATGTATTTAATTTAATTTTATAATTAATCTGTATTTTTACATAAAATATGTATATTTATTTATTAATTAAGTGTAATTTGATTTGTTTTATAACAAATAATTTTTAAGTATAATTATACCGAAATTTTAAGATAGATTTTAAATTTATAAATTATAAATAAAAAAAATATGAAAAAAATATCTTTGGCATTAGCTTTTTTTATAGGATGTTCTTATATGTTTTGTCAGTTGGCTATTGAAAAAAATGTAGGAGATTTTACTACCCTCAGAGTTTTCGATAAAATACCGGTTGAGTTAATTTCTTCATCTGAATGTAAAGTAGAAATAAGGGGAACTAAAAATGGAGATGTGCAAGTAATAAATAAAAATGGTGAATTAAAGATAAGAATGACCACACTAAAACTTTTAGCAGGAGATAATGTAAAAGTAAAAGTTTATTATAAACAGTTAAAAGATATTCAAGCAAGTGAAGGTGCTGTGATAAAAAGTAATGACAGGATCGAAGAAGGATCATTATCCTTAAATGTGAAAGAAGGAGCCAAAATAGAATTAGAAATAGAAGTTCAAAGATTAAAGGCTAATATAAACACAGGGGGAGAAATATATCTTACAGGAGAGTCAAAAGAGCAAGATATTGTTATTACTTCAGGTGGAAATTATTATTCAAAAGACTTAGATACCCAAAAAACGATGATTGCAATTAATGCAGGAGGAAATGCAGAGGTAAATGTTTCAGAAACTCTAGAAGCTAAAACTCGTGCTGGAGGTGTAATTGATGTTTATGGACGACCTAAACATGTAAACAAAAAAACACTTGCCGGGGGAAAAATAAATATAAATTAAATATATGAAAAAGTATTAAATATTGTTGTATTATATTAGTATAGGTTGTAAATTTACCTCCCTTTTCAAAAAAGGAATTAGAATATTAGTTTAATTAGTTTAGTTTAGATTGTAGCTAAAGAAATTAATTCTTTTGCTACAATTTTTTATTTAAAAGAAAGAGATTTTCTCACTCTTTGTAAAGTTTTATCTGCAATTTTTTTCGTTTTTTCTGCACCATCACATAATATTTCTTCCAATAAAGGCAAATGGCTCATATAATAATTATATTTTTCCCGAGCCTCTCCAAATTCTCTTAAAAGAACTTCAAATAGAGCTTTTTTAGCATGCCCATATCCATATCCTCCAGCTAAATAATTTTCTCTCATAATTTCAGTTTCTTCAGGTGTGGCTACCAGCTTATATATTGAAAAAGCATTACAAGTATCCGGGTTTTTAGGCTTTTCTAAAGGAGTAGAGTCAGTTACAATTGACATAATTTGCTTTTTCAATTCCTTTTCCGGGGCAAAAATTTGTAGGGTATTTCCACGAGATTTGCTCATTTTATTTCCGTCAATACCCGGAACATACATAGTATTTTGTTGTAATTTAGATTCAGGAAGTACTAAAACATCCCCGTGAGTATTATTAAATTTTTGAGCAACATCTCGTGTCATCTCTAAGTGTTGCAACTGATCTTTTCCAACAGGTACAACTTGAGCATCATATAATAAAATGTCTGCAGCCATCAACATAGGATAAGTAAATAAACCTGAATTAACATCTTCTAATCGATCTGCCTTATCTTTAAAACCATGAGCCAACGCTAATCTGCTATATGGAAAATAACATAATAAATACCACATTAATTCGGTTACCTGAGGTATATCTGATTGACGATAAAAAAAGGTTTTAGATGTATCTAAACCACAAGCCAGCCATGTAGCAGCAATTTCATATGTATTTTTTTTAAGTACTTCAGCATCTTTAATCTGAGTCATTGAATGTAAATTAGCAATGAAAAAGAATGATTCATTTTCTGAATTTTTACTTAATTGAATTGCTGGAACTATAGCGCCTAACAAATTACCTAAATGAGGAGTCCCGGTGCTTTGTATACCTGTTAATATTCTCATAAATTACTACTTAAAATACAAAATTACACATTATAGGATTTAAAACTGTTGTGTTAAAAATAATTATTTTTATTATGCTAGATAGTATTAAGTTTATAATCTTTATTTAAACCATTCTTTAGGAAAAACTTTAGGTCTGAAAAAATATGTCCAAGCTAAAATAATGGCTCCGATAGTGATAGAAGAATCTGCTACATTAAATATATAATTAAAGAATTGTATTTTTTTTCCGCCCCAAATAGGAAACCAATCAGGGAGAGAAGTATCTATTAAAGGAAAACGTAACATATCTACCACACAACCTCCAAAAAGCGGAGCATAACCTTTAAAATTCAATTTTGAAATCCCTAAATATTCTACCCATTTTCCTGAAACGGAATTATATGTAGTACCTGAATCAAATATGACTCCATAAAAAATACTGTCAATCAAATTTCCGATAGCACCTGCAAAAATTAATCCTGCGGGAATAATAAACAACCAAGAAGTTGCTTTTTTGGACCATTTATTTATATAATAAGCCATAAAACCAATTAAGACAAATCGTAACAAGCTTAATCCTATTTTTCCTAAAAAACCTCCTAATTGTACTCCATAGGCCATTCCCGGATTTTCAACATAAGTAAAGTAAAACCAATTAAATACTTTTACTTCATCATGTAGACTAAAGTGTGTTTTAATATAAATTTTAGAAGCTTGGTCAATTAAAAGGATAATAAAGGTTATCCATAAAACTTTTTTCATTCTATTGCTGCATATTTTTAGCTTCTATACTTAAGGTAGCATGAGGTACTGCTTTTAATCTTTCCTTACTAATTAATTTACCGGTTATTCTACAAATTCCATAGGTTTTATTTTCAATTCTTATTAAGGCATTTCGCAAATCCCTTAAAAATTTTTCCTGACGGGCGGCTAACTGTGCATTACTTTCTTTACTCATGGTTTCAGAGCCTTCTTCAAAAGCTTTAAAAGTTGGAGAAGTATCATCTGTCCCATTATTCAGGTCATTAACAAATGCTTCTTTAAGCATAGTTAAATCATTTTCGGCTTTTTCTATTTTGTCTAAAATGATAGTTTTAAATTCTTCCAGTTCTTCGTCAGAGTATCTTAATTTTTCTTCGGACATAGGTTTAAGTTTTTTTGAGTAAAATAGTTATTTTTATGTCATTAATATCTAATTCAGTTCCATTTAAAATAGTATTAGAAAATACTATATCCTGAGTTAAGGTTTCTGAACAGATATATTCTTTATTTTGACTAACAGCGTTTTCAATTTCTTTATTGGACTGAATTTCTAGATAAATTCTATCTGTAACTTCCAGTCCCTGGTTTTTTCGTAGGTTTTGAATTTTATTTACTAATTCTCTGGCTATTCCTTCAGATATTAAATCTGGAGTGAGGGATATATCCAGAGCTACAGTTAGTTTACCGTCAGAAATCATGGTCCATCCGGTAACATCCTGTGTTCGTATTTCTACATCATCTAAAGTTAATTTATAACCTTGTACCATGATACTTCCCTGAGCTTCAAAATCCTGAATTTGAGCATTAGTAAAGGTATTTAATTCTTCAGATACTTTTTTTAGATCTTTTCCTAATTTAGGTCCTAAAGTTTTGAAATTTGGTTTTAGTGCTTTACTAATAATATCTGAAGATTTTTTAGAATCTAATAATTGTATTTCTTTAACATTTACTTCTTGTTTAATGAGAGTAGATACAGATTCTATAATTTTTTGGGTTTGTAGATCTAAAACTGGAATTATAATTTTTTGTAATGGCTGACGTACTTTTATATTTTCTTTTTTTCGTAAAGAGAAAACCATACTGGTTATCTGCTGAGCAATATGAGTTTCTTTAAGTAATGATTCATTTATTTCAGAAGTATTTTTCTTAGGAAAATCTGATAGATGAACAGACTCGAAAGATTCTTTATGTGTTATATTATTAAGGTCTTGATATAGTCTGTCTGAAAAGAAAGGAGCTATAGGAGACATTAATTTAGATACTGTAATTAAGCATTGGTAAAGGGTTTGATAAGCAGATATTTTATCAGTTGAGTATTCTCCCTTCCAAAAACGTCTTCTTGAAAGTCTTACATACCAGTTGCTTAAATTATCTATCACAAAGCTATTTATTGTTCGAGCAGCTTTAGTAGGTTCATAGTCAGAGAGATATTCATCTACTTCTCCTATTAAAATATTTAATTCAGAAAGTATCCATTGGTCCAGTTCATTTCTTTCATGGAAAGGGATATCATTTTCTTCATACGTAAATTTATCTACATTGGCATATAGGGCAAAGAAAGAGTAAGTATTATAGAGTGTTCCAAATATTTTACGTCTTACTTCATCTATTCCTTCTAAATCGAAACGAAGATTATCCCAAGGTTGGGCATTAGATATCATATACCAACGGGTAGCATCGGGACCATACATGGCTAAAGTTTCAAATGGTTCCACTGCATTTCCCTTACTTTTGGACATTTTATTTCCGTTTTTGTCTAAGACTAGACCATTAGAAACAACATTTTTAAAGGTAATGCTATCAAATACTAAGGTTCCTATGGCATGTAAAGTATAGAACCATCCGCGAGTTTGATCTACTCCTTCACAGATAAAATCGGCTGGATAAAATTGATTATTATCAATAAGTTGTTTGTTTTCAAAAGGATAGTGCCATTGGGCATAAGGCATGGAACCTGAATCAAACCAAACGTCAATCAAATCATTTTCCCGTTTCATGGGTTTTCCGGATTTGGAAACAAGAATTATGGCATCTACAATATTTTTATGAAGATCTATTTTTTCATAATTTTCTTCTGAAAAATCGTTTATGATAAAGTCTTTGAAAGGATTATTCTGCATAAATCCTGCTTCGATAGATTCTTCTATTTTATGGATAAGTTCTTCTAGGGAACCAATTATAATTTCTTCTTTTTTATCTTCAGTCCTCCATATTGGTAGCGGAATTCCCCAATACCTAGATCGAGAAAGATTCCAGTCGTTAGCATTTTCAAGCCAATTACCAAACCTTCCTTCACCTGTAGCTTTAGGCTTCCAATTGATGGATTGGTTAAGTTCTGTCATTCTTTTTCGAACTTCGGGAATTTTTATGAACCAAGAGTCTAATGGATAATATAAAATAGGGGTGTCTGTTCGCCAACAATGTGGATAGTTGTGAACATATTTTTCCACTTTAAATGCTTTGTTTTCTATTTTTAATAAAATAGCTATTTCTACATCTATAGATTTTTCTGGAGCTTCACCGGGTTTATAATATTCATTTTTTACATATTTATTTCTAAATCCTTCCGGTAAAGATTCAATATATTTTCCTTGTAGATTTACCAGTGGCACCGGATTGTTGTTTTCATCCAAAACAAGTAAAGGAGGTACACCTTGTTCTTTAGACACACGTGCATCGTCTGCCCCAAACGTAGGGGCTGTATGAACTATTCCGGTTCCGTCTTCTGTCGTTACAAAATCTCCTTCTATTACAACAAAAGCATTTTCAGCATCTTTATATGGTAAAGCCCATGGAAGTAATTGCTCATATTTAATACCTAAAAGTTCTTTTCCTTTGTATTCTTTAAGAATCTTGTACGGAATTTCTTTGGTTTCTGAAGAAAAGCTTTTGAATTTTTCTTCAGATTCGGTTAGTTTGAATTTTTTTCCAAACTGATAGTTTATAAGATTTTTAGCTAATATTACATTTATTGGTTCAAAAGTATATTGATTGAAAGTTTTA
Source organism: Apibacter adventoris (assembly GCF_002964975.1). Classification (GTDB taxonomy): domain Bacteria; phylum Bacteroidota; class Bacteroidia; order Flavobacteriales; family Weeksellaceae; genus Apibacter; species Apibacter adventoris. The sequence continues at coordinate 287,531 of NZ_PSZM01000046.1, forward strand.
ATTAATACATAATCAATATTAGATCCAACAGTGAGGGCAGTATTAGATGGTAGTGTCCAAGGAGTAGTCGTCCAGGCAAGAAAATAAACGGCTCCTTCAACAGAATCAAATAGGGACGTAGTATCTTTTTTTGCTTTGAATTGTGCTACAATAGTTGTATCGGTAACATCTCGGTAACACCCGGGCATATTTAACTCATGAGAAGATAAGCCGGTTCCTGCTTTAGGAGAATAAGGCTGTACGGTATATCCTTTGTATAGTAGTTTTTTATTGTAAATTTCTTTTAATAGCCACCATACACTCTCCATGTATTTGGATTGATATGTTATATAAGGGTGTTTAAGATCTACCCAATAACCTATTTTTTCTGTTAAGGTGTTCCATACATCCGTATACCTCATAACAGCCTCTTTGCAGGCTTTGTTATATTCTTCTACTGATATTTTTTTTCCAATATCTTCTTTAGTGATGCCTAATTCTTTTTCTACGCCTAATTCTACAGGCAGTCCATGTGTGTCCCAACCGGCTTTTCTAAATACTTGTTTGCCTTTTAGGGTTTGGTAACGACAAAAAATGTCTTTGATTGTGCGTGCCATGACATGGTGTATTCCAGGCATACCATTTGCAGATGGAGGTCCTTCAAAAAAAACATATTTAACTTTTCCCTCACGACGTTCAACACTTTTCTGAAAAGTATGGTTTTGTTTCCAAAATTTTAAAACATCATCCGCAATTTTTATAAGGTCTAATCCGCTATATTCTTGAAATTTACTGTTCATTTTTATTTTAGCCTAGGGTAAAAATTAATTTGCGAATATAAAAAAAAAATATAAGTTTTCTGCTGTTTTTTTATGTTGAATGTGAATTATTTTAGTGGATTTGAGTCTTAAATTATAGATTGGTTTTTTACTATTTTTTCCCAAAATAATATAATCTTTAATTTAAAGTTATAAGTAAATTAAATTATAAGAAAAGTAATAAAGATTTTTTGTTAAATAATTGAATGTTAAATTTTTTTTTAATGATAAAATCATAAAATAAAACAGTTTTTAAATATTAGAAATTACTTTCCGAATTGATAAGTTAAATGTTAATCATAAGTTTTTTAAATATGGAAAGCTCTATATAATAAATATATAAAGGATGTTTTATTTACCGACTATAATAAAGGGGAAACTAATTTGGCTATAGAATTTCCGAATTTTATAAATTTATTTCTGTTTTTCCATTCTTTATAATCAAGTTCAATACTATTTTTTATATCTTCCATAAATGCTTCAGAGAGTTGTTGATTGGTTGTTTTGCTATATAATAAAGCACTAATTTCGAAATTCAGATCAAAGCTTCTCATGTCTATATTAGCAGATCCTACTACAGATAAGTTATTATCTGATACGATAGTTTTAGCATGTACAAAACCCTTGGTGTATCTGTATATTCTTACTCCGGCAGCTAATAATTCTTCATAATAGGCACAAGATGCTGCATTTACGATTATGCTATCGGATTTATAAGGTACGAGTAAACGTACATCTACTCCGCTAAGTGCAGAATATTTTAAAGCATTTACAATGGTTTCACTAGGAATTAGGTAGGGTGTGGTAAGATATAATCTTTCTTTACTTGACATGATGACTCCATTGTAGGCAAGCATTATGGTAGCTCTATCACTATCAGGTCCACTGGAAGCAATTTGTAAAAGTTCATAATTATGAGATTCTTTTTCTGAGCTGACAGGATGAAAATATTGTGTATCGTAAATATCAACTTTGTTTTTGGAACAAAAATTCCAATCGTTTAAAAAAGTAAATTGTAAACCATTTACAGCCTCTCCTTTTATCATAAGATGCGTGTCACGCCAATAAAGGGTATTGTCTGGAGTATTTATATATTTATCGTTAACATTTATTCCTCCTAAAAATCCTGTTTCTGAATCTATAATAATTATTTTTCGGTGATTTCTATAGTTCATTCTGTTAGCTAAAGCATATAGTTTAATTTGGTAAAAAGCAGCTACTTGAACTCCACCATTAATTAATTCTTTATACATTCTTTTCCTTAGTTCATGGCTACCAAAATCATCAAATATGAAACGAACAACAACTCCTTCTTGTGCTTTTTTAATGAGAATATCTTTAATTTTATTTCCTATTTTGTCATCAGAAAAGATATAATATTGTATATGTATGTGATGTTTAGCTTTTTTTAATTCTGATAATACGACTTCAAATTTGTTTTCCCCGTTTATTAATAATTCTGTTTTTTCTGCAGTGTATAATGCTGATAATGAGTCTTTCAATAGCATACGGATAGGTAGTGTCTTTCCTTCTAAGAGCTTTGCATGATCTTTTATTCTTTGTTCTGTATTTTTAAGTATAATTTTTTTTGTGTTATTGTAATAAGTTTTATTTTTTGTATATTTTCTTTTATATAATTTTTCTAATCTATAATTTACTCCAATAGAAAAATATAAAATACATCCTACAATAGGCAAAGCTAGAACTAATAGTAGATATCCTAAAGCTTTGGAAGGACTTTCCGTGTCTTTTATTATTTTTACAATTGTATATAGAATTATTAAAATGTAAAGTATAATTCCTACAATAAACGCAAGTTGTGAGAAATCTAAAGATTTAATCCAATTAACCATTAATATTTTTTCTATTAAATATGTAACTATTAATGGTAAAGTTAATAAAATAATAAATAGAATTTTTTTAATCTAATAAGAAAAATAACACAAAACTATTATTATTAATTTTTATAATATTTGAATTGTCAAAGTTTTCAATTTTATTTTAAGGCAATATCTAAAAAAAATTATATTGGGAACTTTATTTATACGTAGTGTTAAAAGTCTTTTTATAAGTTAAATATTTACAACTTATGTTATTATAAATTGTAAAAATATTAATTTAAAAGGATAAAAATAATTTTTAAGTTGAAGTGGTTGTATCTTCGGTATTTAGATAATCCCAGTCACCTTTAGTTCTCATTACTTGTTCTATTACATCTCTTACACAACCCTTACCTCCTTTTAAGGGAGAAATATAGTCAGCAATAGATAAAATTTCAGAACATGCATCTTTAGGCGCCGCTCCAACTCCTACCCGGGTCATGACATCATAGTCGGGTAGATCATCCCCCATATAAAGAATTTCCTGAGGTTTTAAATTATATTTATATAAAAAATCTTCTAAATCGTCCCATTTGTGTTTGGAGTCCAGATATATATCTGTGATACCTAGATAGTTAAGTCTGCTTACTACAGATTGATCTCTACCTCCTGTAATAACGGCAATTTTATATCCTTTTTTTATGGCAAACTGTAATACAAATCCGTCTTTAGTATTCATACTACGGATCATTTCATTATTTATTAATATAATACTACCGTCTGTCATCACTCCATCTACATCAAATACGAAAGCATTAATATGATTTAGTTTTTCTTTATAATTAATCATGATAAGTTTTAATTATAGATTCTGTGATTAGCTTATATATTTGGTATCTTGTAGAATTAGGATCTGACTCTAAAATTTGTAAATGTTTATTAATAATTTCTTCATCTTGTCTTTTAGCAGGTCCCGTTTGAGCTTCAAAAGGAGACATGTTATTTTGAATCTTATCTACAGTTTCTTTTATTAAAGGTACTAATATGTTAAAAGGAATTCCTTGTTTTTTGCATATTTCTCCGGCAATGTAATATAAGTGATTTGTGAAATTACTGGCCCATACGGCAGACATGTGTACGGGTAATCTTTTTTCGTACGGCATTACATAAACTTCTTCGGATATCCGTTTACCTAGGGAAATCAATTCATTTTGATCATTTATATTTTCAGCTTCCACTAAAAAAGGAATTTCGTCATATTTTATGTTTTTGTTTTTTGAAAATGTTTGTAACGGGTAAAATACCCCTTTTCTGTATTTACCTTTAAGTGCAGTAATGGGTGTTGCACCAGAAGTGTGTACAACTAAACAGTCTTCAAATGGAATGTAATAAGAAATTTCCGGTATTGCTTTGTCACTGGTACATATAATGTAAATATCGGCTTTTTCAATTTCTGAAATTTTATCGGTATATTTAATATTATAATTATTTGCCAGATCTTGAGCTTTTTCTAAGGTGCGATTAAAAATTTGAACTACATTTAGCGTATTTTCTAATAGAGCTCTTGTTAAATGGAAAGCTACATTACCAGCTCCTACTATTACAATTTTTCTACTACTCATTTTTGGATTAATTATTTCTTAATTCTGCATGAAACTGTGAGGAGAATTTCTCTATAAGTTTATTCATGACTTTGTCAATATCCTTTTCAGTAATAGTTTTATTTTCGTTTTGTAAATAAAAGTTTAATGCATATGATTTTTTATTATCGGGAAGGTTTTTCCCTTCATATACATCAAATAAGTTTACAGATTTTAGTAATTTTCGTTCTGTTTCAAAAGCAGCGTTGTATAGATCAATATATTTTATATTTTTATCTAAAAGTAAGGCTAAATCTCTACTGGATCCGGGGAATTTTGGGATTTCAATTAATTTTTTAGCAGGTTTATTAGCTGAAATTAGGAAAAGTTTTTCCCATTCTAATTCGGCATAAAAAACTTCTTCTTTGATGTTATATTCTTTTAATATTTTAGAATTAATGCTACCCATTTTGACTAATGAGCCTTTATTATTTTTTAATTCTATGCCTTCTTTAAAGAGAGAGGTTTCTATAGGTTTTTCCTGAATATTGTAAACAGAAAGTGTTTTAAATAATTGTTGAATAATCCCTTTTAAATGATAAAAGGTACTATTATTATTTGGATAGATCCAATTATTTTCTTGAATATTTCCAGATATGGCTATAGCTAATTTTTTGTGTTCTAAATATTTTTCCTGAGATTTAAAATATACTTTTCCAAATTCAAATAGTTTGATTTCTTTTTGGTTTCGGTTTATGTTAAAAGCTATATTCCCTAATAGTCCATAAACCAAAGATTGACGCATAACAGCTAATTCATTGCTTAACGGATTTAATATTTCTACATAGGTATTATTATTTTCTTCTCTTTTTTCTGTTAAAGAATTATTTATTACTTCATTAAAACCATGAGATGTTAGCTGATTTGCTATTACATTTTCTATATGTTCATCATTTTTTTGTTCAGATTTTGTATAGGCAAAAGAGAATTTTTCAGGAAATTCTATTTGATTATATCCATAAATACGAGCTACTTCTTCAATAACATCAATTTCGCGTGTTACATCCACTCTATATGCAGGAATAATGAGGTCCAAAACTTCATTAGTTTCACTTATAATTGTTATATCTAAAGATTTTAGTATTTCTTTTATTTGATCTCTGTGGATTCTTTTTCCTAAAATCTGATCAATTTTATAATATCTTAATATAGTGTTTGAATTATTGATCGGTGATGGATAATGATCAATGATTTCACCTATAATTTTTCCTTGTGTTAATTCTTGAAATAACTGACCTGCTTTTTTTAATGCTAAAATAGTAATATTAGGATCTATCCCTCTTTCAAAACGGAAAGAAGAATCTGTATTGAGACCTTCTTTTTTAGAGGTTTTTCTAATGGATACGGGTTGAAAATAGGCAGCTTCTAAAAATATGTTTTTAGTGGTTTCTGTTACACCGGAATCTTTTCCTCCATAAACTCCAGCAATGCACATTGGAATATTATTTCCGTCTTTAATTATTAATTCATCAGAATTCAAAACCCTTTTCACACCATCTAAAGTGGTAATTGTTGTTCCCTCCTCAACAGTACCTACAATTATTTTTTGTTTTCCAATTTTGTCAGCATCAAAAGCATGGAGAGGTTGCCCGTAAGAATGTAAAATGTAATTTGTAATATCTACTGCATTATTAATAGGAGATAACCCTATGGTTTTAAGCTGATCTTGTAGCCATTGGGGAGAAGATCCTAATTGAATATCTTTAATGTATATGCCTGAATATCTGGGGCATAATTCAGTATTTTCAATTTCTATCTCTATAGGGTTTCCTTTTTCCTCATCCAGTTTAAAATTTTCAATTGTAAGCGGAGCTAAAGTAGATTTTATTTTTTTATTTTTTAAAGAGGCATATAAGTCTCTGGCTACTCCGTAATGACTCATTGCATCTGTTCGGTTAGGGGTAAGGCCAATTTCTATACAATAGTCTTTTGTTACCTGATATACTTCACTTAAAGGTGTCCCTGCTTTTAGTTCTGAATCGAGAATAATTATACCGTCATGGTTTTCCCCTATTCCCAGTTCATCTTCAGCACAAATCATACCCAGAGATTCTTCCCCTCGTATTTTACTTTTTTTTATTTCAAATTTTTCTCCATTTTTTGGATATAAAATTGTACCGACGGTAGCTACTGGTACTTTTTGCCCAAGAGCTACATTCGGTGCACCACATACAATTTGTACAATTTTATTATCTCCTAAATTGACCTGTGTTACTTTTAATTTATCGGCATTAGAATGTTTTTCACATTGTATGACTTCTCCAACAATAACTCCTTCCAAGCTTCCTTTAATAGATTCTATTTCTTCTATTCCTTCTACTTCTAATCCTGTGTCCGTAAGTGTTGAGGCTATTCTTTCTATAGAAATGTCTGTATTAATATATTTTTTTAACCAGTTATATGATATTTTCATTTTTTATAAAAACTATGATATATGTAAACTTGCGCTTATATATTTATAAAATAAATTTTATATGATTATATGAATTTAATATTTTAAAGTTTTTGTTGCTAAGCATTTAACATTACGGGCATTACAAGCATTAAAACGTCTTCATTTTCATCAACCCCATCTACAGGCTTTATTATTCCTGCTCGGTTTGGAGTAGACATTTCCAATGAAATATCTTCTGAAGAAAGATTTGTAAGCATTTCATTAAGAAATTTGGAGTTAAAGCCAATTTTTAATTCTTCCCCATTATAGTCACAAGGTAAACTCATTTCAGCCTTGTTTGCAAAATCTACATCTTCTGCACTTAGTTTTAAAGAGTTTCCATTTAGCGAAAGACGCACTTGCGATGTAGATTTGTTAGAGAATAAAGCAGCTCTTTTGAGAGAACTTAAAAATAGTTGACGATTTATGGTAAGGATATTTGGATTTTCTTTAGGAATTACAGCATCATAATTTGGATATTTTCCGTCTATCAAACGACATACCCATTGGGTTTCATTATGGGTAAACCGCGCATTGGTTTCATTGAAGTCTACAGTAACTTCGTCATCATATGCCATAAGAGCATTTTTCAATAAAGTTAACGGTTTTTTAGGCATAATAAATTCTATTTCTTCAGGCGAAGAAATATCATTCCTTGTATATTTAACAAGCCTGTGAGCGTCTGTGGCTACAAAACGACATTCATTTTCTGTAAATTGAAATAATACTCCGGTCATTACCGGACGCATAGCATCATTTCCAGTAGAGAAAATAGTATTGGCTATAGCTTCTGCTAAGACAGAGGCTTTTATAGTAATTGATTTATTTGTATCTAATTCCGGTAGAGTAGGGTATTGGTCCACTTCATCCAGGGCTATAAAATAGTTGTCTTTTTCGTCTACTATTTCCAGCTGATTTCCTTCTTGTGAAAAGGATAAAGGTTGTTCGGAAAAAGTTTTAATTATATCGGTTAATAATTTTGAAGGTACAGCTATTTTCCCGGAATCGCTACTTTGTACTTCAATACTTGTTTTCATAGTTGTTTCTCCATCAGAGCCATATATGACCAATTTTTCTGAATTTAGGTCAAATAAAAAGTTTTCTAAAACTGGCAAGGATGAATTACCTCCTGTAACTCCACTAATTAATTGTAAAGCCTTTAATAATTCTCCGCTAGAAACTATAAATTTCATATAATGAGTTTTTTCTTAATATTTACAAAATTAGTTTTTTTCGTTCTAACTCAAAGTTTTTTTATACTTTATTTTTAATTTTATTTACCATTCGCTAGTTTTTATTTAGTTTGTTTACGAACTTATTTTTTTACGAGTGAATAATTTTACTTTTTATTAGATATATATTTAATTTTATAAGAATAAATTATGTGAGAATTGAAAGCTAAATGGAATTTTTGATAAAAAAAAGGCTAAGGATTTTTTTTAATCCTTATTTTCTTTTAGTATTTTAGGTTTTAGAATTCGAAATTTTAATAAATATTATAAAAAGAGTATATTTGTAAACATTTTATCTATGGGGCTGACTGGTTTTGACAGCAAGATCAATGGATAAGTAAGCATGTCGAGCCATGTAATACAATCTCGTAAAACTTGTATTACAAAATTATAACTGGCAACGAAGAATACGCTTTAGCTGCTTAATATAACTGAATCATAGTAGGTTGAAGCATTTTTTCTACAAGGTAGAAAAGCTAAATGTCTCTCAAAAGCCTTTCTCTGCGGCGTTTGGTATAGAGGTACAGGAATGTAGAGATAGAATAAAGTAAGCATCGGACTTTATTCAAAATTTAAGATGATAAGCTGTAAATAGGATGCAGGTCTTCAGTTTACAGTCGAAAATTAAGGATCTGATAAGCATGTAGAAAGCTTATGTATTGCTTGTTTGGACGAGGGTTCGAATCCCTCCAGCTCCACAAAATGGATTTTAGAGAATCCATTTAAAATTTAAAAGACCTATAAATCAATAATATATTTGATTTGTAGGTCTTTTTTTAGTTTGCTTTATATTGTGTGATATTGTTAAAAAACAGAATAAACCCAACCGGACATTTCTTGTGAGCTTGTAATTGTGGATCGAAATAAGAGAATGTTACATTTGATTTTCAGGAAAGAGTAGTTATATTTACCATATACGACGCTTCGCTATGATAGGGTATGAGTAAAATTAAGAAAATATTTTATGGTATGTAAAAATAATAATTATTATATTTGATTTATATTATTATGTTCATAAAATACTACTATGAATATCCAAGATTATCTAAAAAGCCTAAATAGTCATTTTAAAAGGGATATATCAACAGAGCTCACATTTAGAGGTGACCTGCAACGACTCTTAGAGTCATTAGTTCCACAAGTGAAAGTGACAAATGAACCCCGCCGTATTGGTTGTGGAGCTCCCGACTATGTTATAACCCATAGAGATATTCCCGTGGGTTATATTGAAGCTAAGGATATAGATACCGACCTGAAAGCTAAACAATACAGAGAACAGTTCGACCGATACAGAAATGCTCTAGATAATCTTATTATCACCGACTATCTGACTTTTGTCCTGTATAAAGAAGGAGAGTTTGTTACCTCTGTACAAATAGGTAAAGTGCAGAACAAAAAAATAATAACCTCGTTTTGATAATAACCAAATTAAAAATAAAATAATATGTTAAGTGCTAATAAAGAAAAACTACAATCCTATTTTATGGGAGCGAACCAGTTTATAATACCTTTCTTTCAACGTTCCTATGTTTGGGATTCTAAAAATTGGTTAGAACTATGGGAAAATATAATAAATGTAAAAAATAAAATTAGTGAAGGGAAAACAGAAAGTGAGCATTTCATTGGAACAATAATAATAAAACAGTCTACGAAAACAGAGAGGTTAGGTGCATTAGAATATGATTTGATTGATGGACAACAAAGATTAACAACTATTTGTATTTTACTTAGGGCTTTACATGATGTGTCAAATGAAGATTCTTTAAAGAAATGGATTTTTGATTTGCTAATTTCAAGAGATTCATATGGCAATGAAAATATTAGAATATTGCATAGTAAGGTTGATAAAAAATATTTTGAACAAGTGATTCTTGATAAAGAGTGTAATAATTTATTATATAATAAATTTAATGAAATAGAAGAAATTAAACAAAGTAAAGAAAATGGTATAAAACAAGCATATTGTTTTTTTCGGAAACAAATAATAAAAGAATTAGTTCAAGAAGATATTAGATCTTTTGCAGGAATTCTTTTAGAGAGATTACCTGTTATACATATGGCTCTATCTAAGGATGATGATGTCCAACAAATTTTTGACACAATAAATTCTTTAGGTGTAAGGCTTACTACTGCTGAACTATTGAAAAATCATTTATATGCATATAAAAATGTTGCTTCAAAATATAAAGAATATTGGGAGGACGTTTTTGAAGCTGATGAAGATGCTATAAATTTTTGGAATGAAAATAAAACTTCTGGACGTATAATGCGGACGACAATAGAGCTATTTCTTTATAGTTATCTAGTCATAATAAAGGAAGGTACTGTTAAGATGGAATCCTTGTTTAAGGAATTTAAAGATTTTCTCAAAGATAAAACAGCAGAAGAGAGGCTGGAATTTGCTAAAGATTTGAGTGAATATGGACAACTATATTCCAAGATACCAGATGGAAAAAATCTTGGAGAAATAATGTTTAATGAACATGATAAACGTTTTTTTCATGTTATTCAAGGTTTGGAAAATACAACTATTTTGCCTTTAGTATTATATATTTATAAAAGAGTTGATAATGAGTTAGAAAGAAATAAAATCCTAAGAATATTTGAATCTTATTTGATTAGAAGAGCTATCTGTAAATTAACTACTAAAAATTACAATAATTTGTTTATATCTATATTAAAAGACATGAAAAAAGAACCTGTTATTACAGCAGACATTGTCAAACAAAAATTAATGTCTTATGAAGATGATAGTAACAGAGTCCCTAATGACGAAGATTTTAAAACGGGTTTTTATTCTTCTCATTTAGTGAATAAATACACAAGTGAAATATTGTATTGTATAGCTCTTTATCAAATATGTAATGAGTTTCAAGATTCAAAAAAATTGAGTCTTAGCAATTTAAGTTTGGAACATATGATGCCTAAAAAATGGAGGAATAATTGGCCACTAGAAGAAGGCGAAGATGAATTTCAAAGAGATTCTATTTTATTAACTTTAGGTAATCTCACTTTGGTAACGGGCAAATTAAATAGTTCTATGAGAGATTCACCTTGGAAAAATAAAAAAGAGGCATTGAGGAAAAATTCATCATTGAGGATTACAACAGATTATATTCATACCGATATCTGGAATGAGAATGAAATCTTGAATCGAGTTCAAAGTTTATTTGAATATGCTAAAACAATTTGGAATATGTAATAAATGCACTACACCTTACGCTACACTCACATATAACTAATTGATAAATAGATGTATTTTTAGTTCCTCCAGTTCCATAAAAATCGCTAGTTATCAGTGGTTTATGAAAATAACACCCGATTTTACACCCTAAAATGTAAAGTTGGGTGTTTTCTATTATAAAAATTAATTTACAACAATAATTTCTACATCAAATTTATGTCTATTTTTATCTCGTGTACAGTTTAAGTCATTGAAATTGGATATATCTTTTGTTTTTCTAAGTGGATCGTAAACAAAACAGAATAGTTTTTTTTATCATATACATTGATGATATGATTCTATATCAAGTCAATTCTAGTTCCTTTAGCTCCTTGTTTAGCAATTGGAACTTCATCTCTTAAATTTAGAAAAACAGATAACATATAACATGTCTTGAACATCATACTCGTTATTTATTTCAAAAAACCTTATGTTCCTCTCTTTTTTAACCAAACAAATATATATGATACAGCTTTTCTATTCTTTGATACTAAAAGTGGTGAGAATGCTTTTATCTAATATCTGATAGAATCGTATGATTTGATTTTCCATTCAAAGATACAATATCAACTTACAAAACCTTGTTATTCATTTGGTATAGTAGCTCTGGGCGCCCTGAATGAAAGCAAGAAGTTGAATATAAAAAATATCAGTTTCCCTATTCTTTACTAAATTCTAATTTGCGGTCGCCCTGCATTAGATATAAAATATTTTTACTTGGCTCAAATTCAATATTCACCCCTATACCTTCATTACGAAACTTGTTTTCTTCATAGCTATCCAAAACAGCACCCCCTGATATTATAAGCCGATCGTGATCTTTTTCAATAACCAGTTTTATAGGAAAATTTTCATTTACATAAGTTCCTTCGTATTTATCTAAAGCTTCCGGCTTGTGAACTACACAGGTAAATTTAGGGAATACAATATTTTCGCCATATATTATATCCATTATATCTTTTGCAAAAGATTTGTGTCTGTATCGATTTGTAATAAGACTGAAAGCAATTGCAATATCACTGTCTTCATTATAAAAGACAAAAGAATGTGTACACGATGTATCTCCTCCATGTCCAAAAAAAATCAAATTTTTATAGGGCCATATTATCATTCCTCTACCAAATATTTCTTTATCATGCGGCTTCATTAACTCAATAGATGGATGTTTAAGTATTTTGTTATTGAATAAACCGATGATAAAAAGATTAAGATCCGTAGGTGTTGAAATAAGATCTCCTACTCCCACTACACGATCAAAGCACATATCTTTTGCTTCTGCCCATTTGCAGTTGGCAAAAGCATATGGCAGATAAACATTTGATACATCATTTTGCGACGATTCTAAAGTTTTTAGATTGAGAGGGCCAGCGATTTCTCTTTGTATAATATTTGAATACGTATCACCATATTTTTGCTCAATAATTTTAGCTAAAAGATAGTATGCCGTATTTGAGTAATGCACTTTCTCGCCTGGTTGGAAGAGGACCCCTTGTTCTTTGATTTCTTCAAATATCAAACTATCATTTACACTATCATTAAGCCATAATTTGTTGTTCTTAACTGTATAATCTCCTAGACCACTTGTATGTTCAAGCAAATTTTTTATACTAATTTTATTGGCATTAGGTACTGATGGAAAGAAATCGGAGAGTTTGTCTTCAAGTCTAAATTTATTATCATCTATTAATTTAATCGTCAAAGTCGCAGTAAACATTTTAGTTACCGAACCTATATTATATCGGGTTGTTGGGTTAAAACATCCTGCCATGAATTGTTGGACAAAACTTCGGTTATAGACCTCAACACCCCCTTTGAACAAAGAAAGAGTACCCATCCCTCCATTGTGTTCTTCAAAGTACTGTATGTATTTGTCAATTTTTTGTTTATCAATAGTTTGAGCAGAGAGCATGCTATGAAACAAAAAAATGAATAAAATCCATTTAACATATGATCTTTCTCTATTAAAAAAAACTCTTTGATTGGTTGTTGGTAAATAGGCAATTGACTTTTTCATTGTGTATATTTCTGACCTTAAATTTAGAATATTTAGATATTGAAAAAAAATTAAGATGTACTTTTTTTTATAAATTGAAATATTGTAAAATCTCAAATATGTCCAAGGTTTTATTTAGTATTGGTTTCATCATTTTTGGATAGAGTAAAGAAATATGCTTTTTCCGGCATAAGTATTTAACTGAAATGCATCTTTGTATTTATTTAAAGCCTTTGCCAATTCTTCTAACAATTTATTATCTTTTACTCCATAATAAACTTGTTTTAAAATATCGAATGTAATATTTTCATTACATCTTGGGTATTTGTCATTTTACTATTCCTCCGTTCTGTCAATACCGGAGAGGTAACCTGCAGTTCTTCAATAGTTTCGGTTTCGGAAACATAAAACGGATTATAAAAATGGAAAAATCTGATTTTATTGAGAAACTTCTAAAGATATATCTCCATACGATTCCGCTTGTTTTAATGCATGTTTAAGATTAGGTAAACCATAATAATTATTTTTTCTAAATTCTTTTATAAGTTGATTCCATTGTTCTGGTTTTCTTTCATGATATTCTTTGCCTAATATAGTCCATTTTGCATGTGTTTCCATTCCTACTTCTGAATATTTTTCTGATAATGGATCAAACGTATTTGCCATATAAGCTAATATCATATAGTATTCTTCATCACTAAAGTTTTTCCAATCATTTCTATTGCTTAAATTTAATAATTGCTTGGCATATTGATATTCTTTATCATTTGTATTTACTTCAATATATTTTAGAATATTTTCTCTTATTTCTAGTTTATTTTGACAATTTCTTACAAACACATAATTTTTTATAAAATCATCAGCTTGGTTATAATTCTTTTCCATTACCCAGTTTAATAATTTTTTATCTTCCGTATAGCCAAAGGTGGTTACCAAAGATTCCATAAAGTATTCATCATTATTGATCAACCAGGCAAGCTGACTTGGATCGTCATTAAATAAATATTTATTGAGGGACAGTATTAACTGCTGATTAAAACTTCTTTGTTTTGATAAATTATAATCATCATTTCTTGAAGCTAAATCTTTCCATAATTCAATAGTATAACTTTCTTCATCTATAGTATAATGTGAAGAAATTTGATTTTCTATTTTAGAAATTTTAGGGTAATTCTTTTGATAATCTATGAGTTCCGGTATATAATAAAATTTAGAGATTATTTTTCTATTTTTATCTATATAAATCCCTTTATATTCTACACCATTATAAGGGAAATAATTAAAATCTCTGTCGCATTTATCAAAAAAATTAACATATAAATATCTTTTATCTGAATTGTTGTCAATTATTCTTTTTAATTTTAATTTAATATTTTTATTAAAATCAGATTGTAAAGGCGTTTTATATCCATTTGATTTTAATAAACTATCTGCTAAAAACATAGAAACATTTAGTTCTTCCAATTTAAATGCTTTCTTAGGAATCTCAACGCCAGGCTCTTCTATATAATGATTAGCTCCTTGCTTTAGTTGTTTTTCTAATATAATCTTTATTGTTTTATCATGAGGTTTCTTATTCGATACTATATTACTTTTCTGTTTTTCTTGACAATTTATAATATTAAAAACAAGTATAAATAAGCATATATACAATTTATTGTTTAGCATATCTATTTTTTATCTTTAACAAGTTTTGTGTTTACTTTATTATGTGAAATAAGAAACTTATTTATTTTTTCAAGTTTATTGTACTATCTATTTCCTTTGATTTATTGTTTGGGTATTCTATTGTTTCTTTTTTTTCCTGTCCTCGACAAAAAACTAAAGACAAAGTGAGTACATAAACTAATATAAATTTTTCTTTTAATGGGCTTTGCTTTTCTATAAGGCTTTTATATTTTTCATATTCTTTCCAATCTACTACTATCCACGGTGCTCTATCTCCAGTAAATTCTAATTCCTCATTTCCTTTACAACGTTTATCAAACTCAAAAACCTCATTTTTTAGTATATCAAAAGCTTTTTTTCGGGTAGCCCATCCATAAGGATTGGTTTCTAATTTTTGTCCCTTAGGGTATCCATTGAGCATCTTAGCCTGAAGCCAGAAATATTTTTCATCTTCTTCCACCAAATGAGATACCTCATTTAATTGTTTCCCTAAAGCCTTGGAAAAATACTCTGCCCGAAATTTAATATATTCAGTATTTGAAGCCGAAGACCAGTTAGGCACAGATTTTCCGTTGGTTTTATCAGTCCAGAACCAACCGGCACTGTCTATGGCATAATGAATTTGAGTGCAGAGTAAGTCCGGTTGAGAAATAATATTTTTATTTCCTACAAAGTCTGCATATTTTTCATAAGGTCCCGCTTCGTTATAAAGGCCTGAACTGTCTTGTATTCCGGTTAGCTGGTGAAATCCTCTCCCTTTATAAATAGATTTACTGGAACTGTACTCACTCAGGTCTTCTCCTAATAATCTGAATCTTGTTTCGGCGTATCCTAATGCAATAAACACAATTTTTTGCATACAGGTATTAATATCATAACCGGTAAATATGCGGTTAAATTCATTAACCGTTCATCATCTAAATTTTATTTTTTTAATATTAATTTGCTGGTAAGGGAGGTGCTTCTTCATCTAAATTATCTATTGCTTGTTTCAAATTAGGAAGTTTATAATAATTGTTCTTTTCAATTTCAGGTATAAGATTTTTATCACTTATACTTAAATTATATAGCATAGTACCTGGATTCCATAATGCCTTTCCTTCTAACTTTGTGTACTTATAAAACAAAGGGCTTAAGATATTTGCTATATATGCAATAATTTTTGTTTTTTCATTTTTGTTAAAAAATTTATTGTCAGAAGTATGGTATCCAAAACTTTCAAGCGCTTTATAGTAAGTATTTTCATTTTCATTAGTATTATCTGCTATATATTTTAATATATCCTTACGTATTTCTAGATCTCCTTGACAATTCTTTACAAACACATAATTTTTTATAAATTCTTCAGCTTTATTATAATTATTTTCCATTACCCAGTTTAATAATTTCTTATTTTCTGTGTAGCCAAAGGTAGTTACCAAGGATTCCATAAAATCTTTATCATTGTTAGTTAACCAAACAAACTGACTTGGGTCATCATTAAATAAATATTTATTGCGAGCAATAAGTAATTGTTGGTTGAAACGTCTTTGTTTAGATAAATCTTTTACATCTCTCCATAACTTAAGATTAACTTTATAGTCATCTTTAACAAAAGATTTATTTATTTTATCTTCTACTAATGCTGTTTTAGGGTAATCTTTTTGATAATCAATTAACTGGGGGAGTAATAATATAGGGAAAATAATCTGTTTATTAGGTATAACATATATTTGTGCAGATGGAAAATCAAAAATATCATGATTTAGTTTAGTATTGATATTACATTTACCTTCAAGTGTATTGATATAAAAAGGATTTATTTGTTTTGTACCAAAAATCTTTGTTATTTTATCATTAAAATCATCCTGATTAGCTTTATAGCCATTATTGTCTAATATTTTTCTAATTACAGTAGATTCCACATTAACATCTTCTTCGGTAAATATATAGCCAGTAGGAATATCTGTAACCTCATTTTCTGCCGATGCACCATTTTCTAATTGATTATTCAATACTTTTTCTATATTGACATTCTCTTGTTCCTGACAAAAAAATAAGGACAAAGAAAGAGCATAAACCAAAATAAAAAATTGTATTTTCATTTTGAGTAAGGTCCTTTCATATAAGTGGCTCTGTATAGGTAGTCCATAGGTTGAGGATCATCAGCCAACGTTTGATCATTTTCAAACATATCTTTTTCCTGCTCTGCTTGTTGGTACCATTTTTTTAAATTAGGTAAATTATAGTAATTGTTTTTCTCAAATTCTTTTTTATATTTTTTATCAGGATCCTGATAAAAAATAAATTTACCTAGAAACATTTGATTATAGCCATATTCTTTATTATACTTGTATTGCTCTCCAAATGCCAGTAAATAGGCTGCAATTTTAGCTTTTTGCTGGAGATTTAGTTCCGTTTCTTTTTCATTATTAACCAGATAATTAATATATTCCGCTAGATATAAAATATATTCTTCATTACCATATTTGGAGGAAGGTTTAACTAATTCTTTTATAAGATTTAAAGTATTAGGATGTAGATTTATCTCTCCATTACATTGTTTCGTCCATAAAAAATTTCCATAATTTTTTAAGATTTCATCAGGCGGATATTTTTGATATTTAAATCCTTGTTTTTCAAAAGCCCATTTCAGTAATTTCTTATCTTCGGTATATCCAAAGGTAGTAACCAAAGATTGCATAAAATCTTCATCATTATTAATCAACCATGCAAACTGGCTTTTGTCATCATTGAAGAGGTATTTGTTGCGAGTAATTATTTCCTGAGGAACTTTTATTTTAAATGTATTATCTGGATTAATTTGAATTATATTTTTTAAAGTTATGATGTATAAATAAATATGCCTATCTAAGGAAAAAAACATATTATTTGTAACACTATACAAATCAAATTGGTTGTATTTTAATGTTTCTATATTTCCATCCATCATATTCCCATAATATACTATGAATTCATTACCTTTATTTATTCTATTACATTTATTATTAAAATCAATATTAAATATCAATTTTAATTTTTCATAAAATTTTTCATCAGATATATCTCTATAACCATTTTGTTTTAACCCATTATAAATTAATTGATTTTCTATTAAAAAATCCTTCTGGGTCATTTCATATGGGTTATTAAATTCTTTTTCATCAGATTCAATTCTTTCTTGTAATTTAATCTGTTGTTTAATTTCATTTATATCTATATCCATATGGTTACGACTTTCATTAGCTTTAATTTCTGAATGATTAAAAATTTGCTTTTCATCTTTTATTTGACAAAAAACTAAAGACAAAGTGAGTACATAAACCAAAATAAATAATTGTATTTTCATTTTGAGTAAGGTCCTTTATAATAAGTGGCTCTGTAAACATAATCTTTGGGTTGAGGATCATCAGCCAACGTTTGGTCATTTTCAAACATATCTTTTTCCTGCTCTGCTTGTTGGTACCATTTTTTTAAATTAGGTAAATTATAGTAATTGTTTTTCTCAAATTCCTTTTTATATTTTTTATCAGGATCCTGATAAAAAATGAATTTACCTAAAAACATTTGATTATAGCCATATTCCTTATTATACTTATATTGCTCTCCAAAAGCCAGTAAATAGGCTGCAATTTTAGCTTTTTGCTGGAGATTTAGCTCCGTTTCTTTTTCATTATTAACTAAATAATTAATATACTCTGCCAAATTTAAAAGATATTTATCTTTATTTATAGATGGTTCAGATAACTCTTTAATTAAATATAAAGTATTGGGGTGTAGATTTATTTCACCATTACATTGCTTTGTCCATAAAAATTTCCCATAATTTTCCATTATATTATCAGGCGGATATTTTTGATAGTTGGAAAATCCTTGTTTTTCAAAAGCCCATTTCAGTAATTTCTTATCTTCGGTATATCCAAAGGTAGTAACCAAAGATTGCATAAAATCTTCGTCATTATTAATCAACCAGGCAAACTGGCTTTTATCATCATTGAAAAGGTATTTGTTGCGGGAGATCAATAATTGCTGATTGAAGCGCCTTTCTTTTGGTAAGTCTTTGTCGTCTTTCCAAAAGGCAATTTGTAAACTTGCTAGTTGATTAAAATTATAATTCTTATATTTTTTATCTTCTAATTGTGCTATTTTAGGGTATTCTTTTTGATAGTCTATTAATTCTGGTAAATAATAAAAATTTGAAATAATTTGTTTATCTTTCACTATATGATATCCCGTTTTTTCTGAACCTTCTGTGTATAAATAATAACTATCAGATTCAGTAAATGAAGGAGGAAAAGTAGAACATTTAGCATTTTCAACTAAATTTAAGTCAAAGTGAATAATATTTTTAGTTTCAAATTTTTTAAATAAATAATCTCCAAAAATTAATTTAATCCTATTATAAAATTTATCATTTTCAATTTTAATATATCCATTTTTTAATAAAATAGAATCAATTATAATGTATGATGCTTTAAAAAATTCTTCATCTGAATTTATAATAGGTTCGTCGCATTCCATCCCTCTATCACCAGTGCCACGACATAATTGTGCTTTTAAAACTTCCTCAACTAATTTCATATCAGTGTTTTTCATTTGTGTTTTAATAGATCTATTTTCATTTTCTTTTCTATTTTGTCCCTGACAAGAATAAATAAATGTTATAATTATAAAAAAATTAACGATTACTTTCATTTTCATTCGTTTTAGTTTTAGCGTTTAATATTTTATTATTTAATGCATCTATAGATTGATCATAAATATCATCATCTGTTAAATAATCACTTTCTTTTATTTCATAATCTTTTGGAATATAAAAACCTAAAAATTTTTGATTTACTTGTCCACATTCATTCATACAGTTAAAAGATCCAGTTATTCCATTATGATTATATGAAGATAATTTTATTCTATCACCTTGATTTCCACCTAAACAAATTAATTTACCATCTTTTGTCTTACCGAAAAGAAATGTAACATGTCCATGTCCACATCCCTTTCCGTTTGATTGTTTATAATTTTTAAATACTACAAGCGCTCCAAAGATTGGCTTATCAATTTTTTTGAATTGGCTTGATGTTGATATGGATAAAGAACCAGCTGAATTTACGAAAGAATATTGTTTTGTTTCTTTTATACACCAATTAGCAAAAGAAGCGCACCAAGCTATCTTGCTACTCCAATTTTGTCCAGCTATTACTTTATGATAGTTTGATACTTTTGCTTTCAATGGTTCCTGTTTTTCATTACAATTTTTATATTTTATTCCTTCCTGTATGGCAACATTCATCCACGGTGCTCTATCTCCAGTAAATTCTAATTCCTCATTTCCTTTACAACGTTTATCAAACTCAAAAACCTCATTTTTTAGTATATCAAAAGCTTTTTTTCGGGTAGCCCATCCATTAGGATTGGTTTCTAATTTTTGTCCCTTAGGGTATCCATTGAGCATCTTAGCCTGAAGCCAGAAATATTTTTCATCTTCTTCCACCAAATGAGAAACCTCATTTAATTGTTTCCCTAAAGCCTTGGAGAAATACTCTGCCCGAAATTTAATATATTCAGTATTTGAAGCCGAAGACCAGTTAGGCACAGATTTTCCATTATCTTTATCTGTCCAAAACCAACCGGCACTGTCTATGGCATAATGAATTTGAGTGCAGAGTAAGTCCGGTTGAGAAATAATATTTTTATTTCCTACAAAGTTTGCATAATTTTCATAAGGTCCTGCTTCGTTATAAAGGCCTGAACTGTCTTGTATTCCGGTTAGCTGGTGGAATCCCCTCCCTTTATAAATGGATTTACTGGAACTGTACTCACTCAGGTCTTCTCCTAATAATCTAAATCTTGTTTCGGCGTATCCTAATGCAATAAAAACAATTTTTTGCATACAGGTATTAATATCATAACCGGTAAATATGCGGTTAAATTCATTAACCGTTCTTTCGAGTTTTTTATCATCTAAATTTTTTTGTCTGTCCCATAAGGTAACGTCTATCTTTTCTTTTGAAAAACCGCTTATTTCCGAAGACCATAGTTTGAAAAGCATATCTTTAAAAAACTCTACAGTAAGAGGTTTATGACAATAACAGTCTTTTTTCTTTTTACTATCCCCTCGTTCCACCAATACCGGAGAAATAACCTGCTGGTTTTAATAATTCTTATTAATTTCTACTAGTCTGGGTCTACAGGTTCCCATGGGCATGGAGTCATAGCTAATTCAGCTTTTAAATTGGGTAATCCATAATATTTTTGGCTAATGATATAATCTTTCAGTTTGTTATCTTCTGCGCATAAGTTTTCTAAAATACTACCTGGATCCCAATTAGCTTTCCCTTCATGTTTTACTATATATTTATGATATAAAGGCGCATAGGTATTAAGTATATAAGCTACTATTTTTCTTTTCTCTTCTAAAGTAAATTGATTTTTATATTCATACTCTTCCTTATAGTTTTTAGAATAGATACGATACCCAAACTGATTTATTGCATATAACCAGTCATTATTATTTTCTGAAGTATTATTAGCTATTGTCTTTAAAACTCCTTCATGTATTTTCATTTCCCCTTTCTTGTTTTTTACAAATACGACTTCTCCTAATTTATAATTTTCTCCAAGCGTTGAATACATATTGTATAATTCCTCTAAAACTAACTGGTTTATTTTTTCTTCTCTATCATATCCAAAGCAAATTAATAACTCTTTTGTAAAATCTGTATCTCTGGATAATAAATAAGTAAGACTCGCTTTATCTTCATAAAAAAGATATTTATTTAAGGATAGTACTTTTAAATTCTGTTTAATAGCATAATTGTCTGTTTTACTATCATTTATTCTTATTAAATCGGAAAGAAAAATCATGGGAGTAATAATTCTTCTTTTTTTGTCTATAAATAAATTAGACATGCAGAAATTATATGTATTACCATAAACATAATCATTTAAAACATTATAACTGTCATTATAATATAAAATTATTATATCTTCTTTTGTTTTATCTATATTAACCCCAAATCCTTCCTGAATTTTTTGTTTAAATAGGGAATAATCTGGAATTTTATATCCACTATTAAACAAAGACTTTTCCAATAAAGGAAGCATTAAATCAAGATCTTCTTTTGTTGGTGTATATTCTTGTGCAGGATCAAAAACATCCCCACATGTAACATTCATTTGTAATTTGATATGTTTTTCTATTTTTTTTAGATCAATATTAATCATATTTAACTTATTTTGCAAAGTATCATTAATTCGACTATTTGTATTTTTTACAATTTTATTTTCTTGCCCTTGACAAGAAAATAAAATCATTAAAACCAAACATAGTAGGATATTTTTTTTCATGCTGAATGTTTTATTAATTTTTATTTTTTATTTCAAAATTAGCAGAATTACCTTTCCATATTATTTTTTTATCTGCTTTTGTATAATGTATTAAAGGGGTGTAAAAACGGCAAGGAGTAACACTATGACCTTTTTTA
The DNA here is from genome assembly GCF_002964975.1 of Apibacter adventoris. Classification (GTDB taxonomy): domain Bacteria; phylum Bacteroidota; class Bacteroidia; order Flavobacteriales; family Weeksellaceae; genus Apibacter; species Apibacter adventoris. The sequence goes on from NZ_PSZM01000046.1 coordinate 309,801, forward strand.
TTTGTTAGTGAGTGATTGAGTAAGTGTTTTGATTTTCGAAGCCATTTTAATTTAATAACTCCATTCATGGAAATATTTTTATTTAAATCATATGGAGTTTCAGTAGAACTAATAGCTTCAATAGTTGTGACTACCTCATCAGTTCCACCTTTTTTATTTTGAATTTCTTCATATTTAATAATAACCCCTGTATGTCCCATTCCACTTGAATTTTTCCAAATAAAAATATCTCCTTTCTGTGGTTTATAGGTTGTATTATCATGCTTTGTTAAATAGGTAGAGTGTTTTTCTCCAAAATCATGAAGTATTCTGGTATTTCCTCCCATTACTTTTTCACTCCATTCAATTTTATGTAAATAACGGCATACTAATTCTGAACAATCCATGGTATTTTCTCCTGATTCAGAGGTCCGATTTGAATCATTAGCATATTTCACTTTATAATTTTTGATTCTCACTTCTGACTGATCAATGCATTTAGTCAATAGCCAATCTATACCTTGTTGTATTTTTAAATCAAAATTATTAAAATTTAGTTTTTCTTCAATATTTCCACATTTTTCTACCTTAAATTCAATTCTGCTTCCTGTTTTATATTCTCCAGAATATGTTTTTTTACCATCTTTTGAACTATATATCCATTTTCCCCCTATATAAGATGCTTTTCTTTTAGGATAAGAAGTTGTATCAATAGTTATTAAATAACTAAATTATTATTCACCATCATTTAAAGGTGCTACTTCCTTACTCCAATACTCCTCGGCTTTCTTATACCTTTCTTTAAATTGGGATAAATTATAGAAATTATTTTTTTCAAATTCTTTTTTATACAAATGCTTATAATCCATTAGATAGGTCCATCCCATAAATTTATATGGATCTTCTTTTCCTAAATTTTCACTGTATCTAAACTTTTCTCCAAAGTTGATTATATGGGCTATTATTTCACTTTTTTGTGATAAAGATATTTGATTAATTAAATCATTAGGATTATTATTTTCATAATCTAAAATATACTGAAGATATTTTAACAAATAAATTAAATATTTTTCTTTTCTATCTTGTGAAAACTCATTAATAATATCAAAGGAATTAGTATGTATAGAAATAGTATTATTGCAATTTTTAGTCCAAAATATTTTACCAAAATCATCTTTATTTTTCTCATCATAAGAAGTGTTTTCAACTACCCATTTTAATAATTTTTTATCCTCAGCATAACCAAAGGTAGTTACTAAACTTTTCATAAAATATTCATCATTATTGATTAACCAAGAAAATTGGCTCTGATCATCATTAAATAAATATTTATTGCGAGATATTAATAATTGTTGGTTGAAACGTCTTTGTTGGGATAAATCTTTAATGTCTTTCCATCGTGGAATCTCTATATCCAATTCCAAATCTGGCTCTTGTTTTATAATTTGATTTTCCTCTATTTTTTTTAGATCTGGATATTCTTTCTGATAATCTATTAGTTCAGGGATAGCATATAAGCTCGTGATGAAATTATTATTCTTGATTATAAAAAATCCGTTGTAAATAGTACTTCTGCTGTAAACAATATCTCTACTACATTTATCAAACAAATCTATGTATAAATATTTTTTATCTGAATTATTATCTATTATTCGGTTTAATTTTAGCTTAATTTTTTCTTTAAATTCTGACTGTGTAGGAATTTTGTATCCTTGTGATACTAAAATATTTTCAATTATGGAAATAGTTGCCTCTAAATCTTTTTCAGAATAATCATGAGATTCATATTCATCTCCTAATGGAATACTATTTCCATCTTTTAATTGAGATTTTAATACTTCTTTTATCATAGTATCTATAACCTCATTTTCTGCCGATGCACCATTTTCTAATTGATTATTCAATACTTTTTCTATATTGACATTCTCTTGTTCCTGACAAAAAACTAAAGACAAAGTGAGTACATAAACCAAAATAAATAATTGTATTTTCATTTTGAGTAAGGTCCTTTCATATAAGTGGCTCTGTATAGGTAGTCCATAGGTTGAGGATCATCTGCCAACGTTTGATCATTTTCAAACATATCTTTTTCCTGCTCTGCTTGTTGGTACCATTTTTTTAAATTAGGTAAATTATAGTAATTGTTTTTCTCAAATTCTTTTTTATATTTTTTATCAGGATCCTGATAAAAAATAAATTTACCTAGAAACATTTGATTATAGCCATATTCTTTATTATACTTATATTGTTCTCCAAAAGCCAGTAAATAGGCTGCAATTTTAGCTTTTTGCTGGAAATTTAGTCCTGTTTCTTTTTCATTATTAACCAGATAATTAATATATTCCGCTAGATATAAAATATATTCTTCATTACCATATTTGGAGGAAGGTTTAACTAATTCTTTTATAAGATTTAAAGTATTAGGATGTAGTTTTATCTCTCCATTACATTGTTTCGTCCATAAAAAATTTCCATAATTTTCTAAGATTTCATCAGGCGGATATTTTTGATATTTAAATCCTTGTTTTTCAAAAGCCCATTTCAGTAATTTCTTATCTTCGGTATATCCAAAGGTAGTAACCAAAGATTGCATAAAATCTTCGTCATTATTAATCAACCAGGCAAACTGGCTTTTATCATCATTGAAGAGGTATTTGTTTCTGGAGATCAATAATTGCTGATTGAAGCGCCTTTCTTTAGGCAGATTTTTCAAATCTTTCCATCTAGAAATTTCCTGTTTTGTACCATCTGCATAAGTTATATTAAATGGTTTTTCTTCATATTTTGAAACATCAGGATATATTTTCTGATAATCTAATATACTTGGTAAAGAATAAAAAGTTGTAATAAATCTATGATTTTTATCTACATAAATATAATCTATACCTGTGTATACAGGTTGATAATCAATTACTTTATTACATTTATCATGTTTATCAACTTTTAAATAGGAATTTTCTGACTTATTATCAATAATTCTTCCAAAAATATTATTAATTTTTTCATTAAAAATTCCCTGCTCAGGTATTTTATATCCATTATTATTTAAAATGGTGTCTTCAATAGAAATTAAAGCATCTAAATCTTGTTTAGTATAATATTCATTCTCTCCCCAATATTCTGATCCTGGACCTGATTTTATTTGCTTTATTAATATTTTTTTTACTTCAGATGTTTCCATTTCATTTTCTAAAATTTTTTCATTAGTTTGATTTATAATTTTTTTTTCCTGACAGTTTGTTAGTGAAAAAAAAGTCATTGTGCTTATGAATAATAATTTTGTTTTCATAATTATAATATTATCTTGAACTTTCCCCTTTGCTAGTATCTTGTGTTTTTTGCTTAAGTTTTCTATTTGCTTCTTTTATAGTTGCATACTCATCATTTTTATTTAGTTTATCTTCTTCTTTAATAATATATCCTTTAGGTTTGAAAAAACCCCTAAATATTTTAAACGTAGTTTTCTTCTTGTTCATTGGAAAAGCTTTACCATGAAATCGATAGTTAGGAGATAGAGTAATCATATCACCTTGATTACCTCCTAAAACGGCATATGTATCCTCTTTGTCTAATAACTTACCAAAGACAAAAGTAACATGTCCTGAACTTTTTATATTTGTTCCAGTTGAATCGCAATCGGAAAATACAGCTATAGCTCCAAAAAAAACATCACAACCTTCTACAGAACTGTGAGTTAGAAAATCTCTAGACCCAGCAGAATGAGGTGATTTATATTTTGGATTTGAATTTTCTAATACCCAACATATAAAAGAAGAGCACCATGCCGTTCCTGATCCGGCTGTTAATCCGCCCCCTTCTTTATGATATTGCCTAATTCTTGAATCTATACTACTCTCATTTTTTCCACCATAATTAATTATTTCCTGTATGGCAACATTCATCCACGGTGCTCTATCTCCAGTAAATTCTAATTCCTCATTTCCTTTACAACGTTTATCAAACTCAAAAACCTCATTTTTTAGTATATCAAAAGCTTTTTTTCGGGTAGTCCATCCATAAGGATTGGTTTCTAATTTTTGTCCCTTAGGGTATCCATTGAGCATCTTAGCCTGAAGCCAGAAATATTTTTCATCTTCTTCCACCAAATGAGAAACCTCATTTAATTGTTTCCCTAAAGCCTTGGAAAAATACTCTGCCCGAAATTTAATATATTCAGTATTTGAAGCCGAAGACCAGTTAGGCACAGATTTTCCGTTGGTTTTATCAGTCCAGAACCAACCGGCACTGTCTATGGCATAATGAATTTGAGTGCAGAGTAAGTCCGGTTGAGAAATAATATTTTTATTTCCTACAAAGTCTGCATATTTTTCATAAGGTCCCGCTTCGTTATAAAGGCCTGAACTGTCTTGTATCCCGGTTAGCTGGTGGAATCCCCTCCCTTTATAAATAGATTTACTGGAACTGTACTCACTCAGGTCTTCTCCTAATAATCTGAATCTTGTTTCGGCGTATCCTAATGCAATAAACACAATTTTTTGCATACAGGTATTAATATTGTAGCCGGTAAATATGCGGTTAAATTCATTAACCGTTCTTTCCAGTTTTTTATCATCTAAATTTTTTTGTCTGTCCCATAAGGTAGCGTCTATCTTTTCTTTTGAAAAACCATTTATTTCCGAAGACCATAGTTTGAAAAGCATATCTTTAAAAAACTCTACAGTAAGAGGTTTATGACAATAACAGTCTTTTTTCTTTTTACTATCCCCTCGTTCCACCAATACCGGAGAAATAACCTGCTGGTCTTCTATCGTTCCGGTTTCGGAAACATAGAGCGGATTATAAAAATGGAAAAATTTAGATACCACGTCTTTCAGCTGCTCTGCCGTAGGGGTTTGGCCTTCTTCCAGTGTAGGCATTACAATGCCAACTTGTGTGGCATCTTTATTTAGCTCTTTATCAAACGGAAGGCTGTCCAACGATTTGAGTTGCGAGCCTACTTCTACCAGTTCAGTCTCACCTTTGTCATTCTTTTTTTCCTTAAATACCGTCACATAGAACAATTGAGGGTCTCCGTCGGCATCTTTTTTCTCCGGGGTAAAATCCAATGCCAATAAGCCGTCGGTACCTACTTCCTGAGCTTCGTATTTTTTCACCTGCGCGGTGGCAGCAAAGGCCTTTTCTTTGTTGTTGTAGGTCTCCTTCATATCGTCCTTTAGCAATTGTTTATACACAATTACCACCAATTTTTCTTTAGGCATACCTACGGTATTTACCCAAATGGTATGTTTTGCCCCATATTTGGTTGGACCCACCTGTATATTGTCTGCCGCTTCGTTAGAGAAATTAATGGCCGTAATGCGGGGCGGAGCAGGTACTTTGAGGTATTCTCCGGGGTCCAGCACTAGATACAGATTCTTACCCTCGCTAACTACTATTTCCACTTCCTTGCCGCTTTGTTTATGGGTAAGGGATATTTTGGAAAGGTCGAGCGGCTTACCATTCGCAAATTCCAGCGTAAAAAGCAGGTTTGCCTGCCGGTCAGGAGCAGGATTAATTTTTTGTATTTTTTCTTTAATTTCTTTGTCGGCAATAAATGATACCTGACAACTTCCTTTATCATTCAGCGTAGTTTCTATTTCTTTTAACAGACAATCTTTTTGAGTAAAAGTTTCCTGCGGATCAAATTCCGGATGTTCTACCCAAACTTTAATTTTTACCGGGGTAGAGGAGAGCCCTTCCAGAGAGATATGAATATAGTTTTCCTCTTCCCATCCGGTTTCGGCCCTTTTTTTTCCATTAGCATAGCACCACAGGGCTTTATCGAGTGAGGCACCTGCGGCTTCTATAGTTTTTTCTACAGGGCGGTTGCTTACCTCTGTACCTTCCAGATAGGCAGAAAACTTTACTTTGCCCGGTTTTTTAAATTTTAAGGTAGCTTCTTTTTCATCTGCTGACAAGTTAAATATAGCAGAAGGATCTTGAGGTTTGTTCCATAGAATGTTTTCACCGGTTACCAGAGACATAAGTAAGTGAGTTTCATATGTAGCTACGGCACCCACCGGTATTTTTACAGGCCCGCCAATACTTTCCATACGGTTTTTTGCTACTTCAATAAGGGCGGTATCCGATCCTTTTCCTATAGTGGTAATTTGGGATTTGTCTTCCCCAAAAACCTGAAATTTATAAATTCCATAAGGGTCGGTTATAATCTGTTGTTTTTTTCTAAATTCTTCCATCAGGGCCGAAACACTCATCCTTACCTCACTTCTAAGCCCTAAAGCTATGGCTTTTCCGTTATCTTTCTGCACAAACCAAAAAACACGGTTTCCTAACCCCACAGTGCCCCCGTAATCAAAGGTAATACCGGAAGCCGTCAAATGGAAAGATCCGGTTTTCCGTATCTTTTCATCTCCTTTGTTTACAATATCTTTAGCGGAACGGTTTTTAACTTTTACAGTCAGTGTTTTTTTATCTGGAACCATTCCCTGTTTTATAAGAGTACTGTCTTCCAGTTCTACAATGTAAGATCCGTTGTTCTGAAAAGTGGAAACAAGAGATCCGGAAAGAATACCTGCACTAGTAGTACTATTTTTACGATCAGCAGAAAAACCTGGGGCATTGGTATATAAAATGTTTCCCTTCGCGTCTTTTATTCGCCATACAATACTTGAAGACGCAATAATCTGGTTTTTATAATCAATCGGGAAAGTGTATTTAGGGGTAAATATAGCATATGTTTTTTTGGGTATTTCTGCAGTGTTTCCCATTTTAGCCTTGTATAAGTTTAAGTTAATCCCTTCCAGCTTATTATGTTTACGGTTAATAACAATTTTGGTAGATTCTCCCGAAGGAATTTGCCCATATCCGTAAATGGTCGTCTTACCTTCCGGCAGGTCCTCTAATTTTACATTGAGTGTGCTTCCGTGTTCCAGATAGGTTTTACTGCGATCTTTTTGAGTATCTCCTTTATAGAAGGCCCAACTCACCAGGCTGGCATCTTCATTTTTTCCTACGGTAGCTATAAGTGTGATGTTTTTTATACTTCCCCCTATTTCAAAGGCAACTTCGCGGTTCGCCGGTATAGATTGCATAGGAAAAGTATAAGGAAGAATATCTATTTTACTTACAGAAGGCTGCTTTTTACCTTTAGTAGCTGCCAGTTGCGGGCTAAGCATAAAGATGTCATAGGAATCTTTGTTGTCTTTTTTGTAAATTCGGGAAGAAGGTTGGGAGGTTTGCCCATGGTGGGCAATGGTTACCATTCCTTTATATTTACACTTTCCCTGAGATTTATCTATAAGGATTTTCTGTTTTCCAAATTCGGCATTCTCATAATAATCGCTCCACGAAATATCGGGGGTACAGGCAGGTTGGGGATTACTTCTTTTACACGAGACAAAGTTCATATGGTCTTTATCGTCCTCTAGCCAGGTGGCTATTTTCTTTTCATTAACAAAATATTTGTTATCTTCTTTGTGTTTTATTTTGAGTGAAGACTTGGGTAGGCTCCCCAGAGAACATTTTACCTGAGCGCCTTCTACTACTATTACTCCTTGGGTTTTGGTATTATCTGCCATGTGGATCTGCTTTTTTTTCGGATTCTTCTTCTTTTTCTGTAATGAAAAAAGAGAAAGTTCGGGGGGTAGATATTTTTCTCATACTTATGCTGTGGTAATTCATTTCTATTTTTTCAGAATAGCTATATTTTTTATCAGAGGAATAAACTTTGATTTCTGCGGTTTTAGTAAGTAACTTTCCGGTAGATTTTTCCCAACAGGCTGTAACTTCGCAGTTTGCCTGCATTTTTTCCTTGGTAATATAAGCGTGGGTATATTTTTTTAATTTTAATAACTGATTAATGTTTTCAATAAAATTATCTTCCCATGGTTGAGGACTCCCGATATAGCGTGAATTGATTTCATTTTCTTTGATTTCCGTCTGCACGGTTCCTACAAAATATAGGGTTCCTGCTTTTAGTACATTCCACCGGCAGGGTTTCTCTTTCTGATCTTCTGATATTCCTAAAAAATACAACCGCCAGAATGCTTCTTCCTGAATTTTCTGTTTGAGTTTTTCTTCGGTTTCCATGGCTTTTTCATACCCGATTCTCAGGCTTTCGGCAAAGTCTCCTTTATATTTATTTTTTAGTACTTCTTGGGATTTTTTCCGCCAGTCTTCTTTCCAAAGGTTATAGGCGGGTATTTTTACATAATTTTCATAAGGAGTTACTTCTATAATTAACGGGTACATAGCTTGCTCCAAATCACATAATAAACGAATGTGATGATCTTTTGGGGGTTGGGAGTTTATCCTGTAATTTTCTTTGGTAAAAATCCTTTGGATGCTTGTACCTTGTATAAAACAACTAATTCCCATATCAAAGTTTATCCTGCTTTGTTTGTTTTGGGAGCGTTCTTTTACTTCCAGCGTATGGTCTACTTTATATATGTGTGTGTTTTTCCAGTCTTTTACTTGCATAGGTAATTTCTTTGCGTTTTCCAGGATTAGAGTATCATTCTATTTTTTATCTTTTTATTTAGTTCTACTTCGTTTTTTACTTTTACAATTCCTTTTATATATAGAGTTCCATTATTTTAGCTAGGGATATTTTTTTACTCATGTAAAATTTCTTTGTTTTTTTAATGATTATAAAAAGTTAATACTTTCATATGGTTCGTTTTTTCATATTCAAATCATTTAAAACATTATTTTAAAATTTATATAATTTTAACAAAATGAATACTAATACAGTGCTAATAATCAAGTATATATAAGAGCTAGATAATACACTTATAAGTTCATCCGATAAGGTATAACTACTCCATGCCGAAACTCTGTCTGAAAAAATATTATAATTATTAAAAAAAACTAGTATTACAAATACAAATGAAAAAAATATTGAAATATTCCAATTTTTCCCCCATATTTTTTTTAATAAAACTAATAAAATAAAAATAAGACTTATATAAGCAGAAGATAAAAAAATATCTCTTTTATATGAACAATTAAAGCAAGATGATGAAATATCATTTGAGTATTGATGCATGGAAAAATAAGTAGAAAAACATGCTAAAATGTATACAATTATAGTAAAAATAATTATTTTATAATATTTCATATTACTCATTTATTTATATCTTTTTTAAAATATACATGAAAAATATACATAATAGAATACTAACTAAAAACATAAATAAATTATATTTTAAAGTATTTTTTATTTTAAATATGTACGCTATTATTTTTACAATTATCCAAGAAATAATCCCTGCAAAAAAAGGATATGTATTTAAGGCTATCCATTCTCCATAAGGGAATCCGCCAAAATATAAAATAAACAGCATAAAGGAAATTATTAGGATGATTAATAATTCTAATAAACTCCTTTTGGTAAGCAAATAAAAAACAACTTTCATAGTATTAAAATTTACTGGTAAAAGAAACTTTGGTTATAAAAGGTTTATACCCTCTAAAATGTTGTAAAATAAACCAGGCTATAAAAATATCATAATCATACTTTTCAATATCCGGATAATCTAAACCAAAATGATCATAAAAATTAAAATATAATTCGCCATGCGGATCATTATTAGTCATATAGTAATTGGAAAGATATATTTGAAATGCCCACACATCATTTATAGCAATTTGAATTCCCGACAATGCATCTGTATAATTATTAAATCTTGGTTTATTTACTTGTTCATCTTTTGGTTTTTTAGAATCCACCATATCTTCATATATTATCCCTGTTCCATCATCTTTGATTTCTAAAATTGATATATCTGAACTATATTTTTTCAAATATTTCACAACATATTTTTTTACTTCATTCACAAATTTTATAGTATTTTCATGTTGAATAACAGCATTTGTTAAATCAATATGTGAATATTCTCCTCCTTCATTTCTTTGCATTTTAGCTATCATTCTTTTTATATTGTCTTCCAATTTACTCTGTGAAAAAGATTCTGCATTATTATTAAAAATTTCAAATAATTCTGCGTCTGTCTTCTTTGAAAAATTTTCCACTTTTTTAATTAACTTATCTGCTTTTTCATCAGCATAATCATCCCTCGATGTAATATTAAACCATCTTTCCTGCTTATTGGTATCATAAATTTCCTGTCTTAATTGATTTCTTAATTTAGTAAATCCTGCTTTATTTTCTGTATAATCATTGTATAATAAGTCTATAGCTGTTTCATTGGAACTGGTTTTCTTTCCTTTTACTGTAATTGTCTTTTTTCCTTTTCTTCCAATGCTTTGTATAATCAACATTGGAAACTTTATTTCAAAAATACTTGTTTCAATACAAACTTCATCTATAGGTTTTTCTAAATAAGCATAAACTGTAAATTTTAAAGCTATTCTATTCTTAGGTATTTTAAAGGAGACTTCTTTTTTGCCTATTACAGAAGGATAATTTATGTATAATTCATTATCATCATATTTAGTAGCCCACTTTAAACCTTTAATTTCATATTCTTTGAAGTCACGATTAAATTGAATTACTTTGTATGTATACCATTTTTCTTTTTTCAATACACTAACCTTTTGTCCCTTTTCATCAAAAGGTCCATCTAATTTTAATACCCGTAAGGGAGGAGGAGGAACATAATTATTTAGATATTGTACTCCGCCCTGCTTTCCGTTCATAATTACTTGTGTAGGAGAATTAAAAGTCAAATCTCCTTCAGTAGCTGTAAGAGTGATGGATTTTTTAGCTGTTTTTACACTTTCCCCACCTACGGTACGTACTATTTTTCCTCCAGACATAACAATAAGTTATTTTAGTGTAAACTGGTTTGTTGAGCGCTATTAGATTTTACTATAGCTCCACTTTCCAGGTTAATTGTATCTTCATTACTCGTATAAGTACTCTTTTTTGTAGTTTCAGTAATTTCTTTTGCCTTACTATCCCTATATGCTCCGGCACTTTCAAATATATTATGTGCAGATAAATTATAATCATCTCCTGCCATGGCAGATATATTTTCCCCGGCACTCATACTTATATTTTGAGAAGCGGATACCACTACGTTTTTTGCATCTATAAAAAGGGTTTCCGGTGCATAGGTTTTTATATTACCCTGTCCGTCCATAAACATTTTATTTCCGCTGGGGTCTTCTATAAGTATAGAACCCTGTTCCTGGGCATCATTAAAAACAATCTTGGTACCACTTCGGGTCTGTATGACTTTAATATCGTTTCCCTGGGTGTAATATTCTGCAATCTCTCCTCCATTATAAGCCGTTCCCAACACAATAGGAGCTTCGGCATTTCCTCCCTGAAACGCACACAATACGGTTTCCCCGATCTCAGGGTTGAAATAAGTCCCTTTGCCTCCTCCGGAATGGGGCTGAATTACCTGTACCCAAGGAGTCTGGCTGTTAGCCCTCCTTTGCCAGGCAAACTGTACCCTTACCCTTCCCATTTTCAGGGGGTCTCGGTTGTCCTTTACAGTGGCATGTTGTATCTGGGCTTTGGGAGCTTCAACCTCGTTATAGTATGGAGGAACCGGTAAGTCTTTAGGTACTCCGACAAAGGTATTGGTATACCCTTCTCCATCTGCAAAGGTGTGGACGATTTCGGTTATCTTATACGATTCTATGGGTACCCGTCCGTTTTTGAATATTTCATGCCCCGGAATCCAAGCCATCATCTTAACCACATCACCGACACGTAAGCAAGGATTATTACTGGTAGCTTCCACATAGACTAAATTCTGCCTTTTCTTCATATCTCTTTCCAATGATCGTTGCATATCCAACGAGCCGTTAAGCAATAAGCTCTGATCGTAATGGGCCGTAGGAGATACATTATATAGGTTTTTGGATGCATTGTAGGCAAATTGCTGAAAAGGGTTATTAGAGGATTGTATGCTTTGGGTTTTGGAATCTAGCAAATAGTCTGTTCCTTGTTTGGCATCATAGGCCGTATAGGAAAAATTCTGGGGCTGCACTTCCATCTTAATTTCATAATCGTAAACATCTTCTCCTTCCATTAACTCAATAATTTTACCTCCCCAGGCAGAAAAACAAAACTGTTCTCCATTGTAGTAAAAATATTCTCCAAACCTTTTACTTAGCTGCTGTAAAAACTGAAAATCGGTGCTGTTGTATTGTACTATATAATTCAGCCTTTCATTATAATTAGGATTAATATGAAAGCTTATAACATTTTGCGGATAGTCTTTAATTACTTCTTTAATAATTTCCTCAAAGGTCTGGTTTTCAAAACTGCGGCAATGGAGCCCGTTTTCCATAAGAATGGAAGGAGAAGTCCCCCGAAAAACAATCTGGCGAATTCCTTCTTTTTTAGGCATGGAAAGTTGGGTAATGATTCCGGTAAAAATAGAGGTAGTTTTTCCGAACTGTCGGAATTGGAAGCTAATCCTTTTTCCTAAATATTCTCTGGAGTTTTGTAAAAGGTAAGTGGTATGATTCTCTCCGAATTCGTCGGGGTCACAAATAAGGGTAAATTCGTGTAGGTCATTGATTTTTTGCCTGATTTCTAATCGGATATTTGTTTGAGTGAAAAAATCAACTCCATTGATCTTTATTTTAACTGATACTAAATGGGAATCTCCGTATAAGTCTTCTTTTATTCCTCCGTATTTTGCAAAATAAGAGGACTTATTTTGGGAGGAATTAATTTGAAAAAGAGGGTTTTTCTCTTCATTGGGGTTAGTTGTGTTCATATATAGTCAATTATAAAGAGTTAAATAACAAATATATTATCATATAGGAGCAAATATATAAAATAATTTAATATAAAATAAAAAAACTATAAAAATAATTATTTAGGGATATTAAATATATTTTTAATACATATATGTTATATTTATATATTTTATTTATGTTTTAATAGTAATAGATGTATTTTTTGTAATCAGTTTTAATTAATTTATTGTTTATATGGAAGTTATAGATAATAGGTAAGGAGATAGAAAATCAAATATTTTATTTAATATATGGAGCATGCCTTCATTGTCTAAATTTGTATTAGTTTTTTTTACTGTAAAGAGTATTATTAAGCGCAAAACTTTCAATAAAATAAAGCATTTTTTGAGCTAAACCTTTTTTTTAATATTTATGCAATATGGCTAATCTGTGAAATGCAATATATTTTGAATTTGTTTTCCACGGACCTTTTATATGTTGGTATGTTTGTTCATTATTAATAATGAGGATAACAATATCCGGCAATGGATAATTATGGATTGCATATCCCCAACTTTTTTTCAAGGTCTTTTATTATAATTGAAGGATTAGGATAGATGTCTTGCCATTGATTGCTTCTATCTTTTTTTCTTCTTTGAATAGCTTTATCTAAAATTTTCCAAATTCGATTTAATTATTCATTTTTTGCCTGTCTGAAAATTATTTCCATATTAAATATTCATTTTCTTAAAATAAAATTTAAAATAAAAATTATTGGTAAAATAGAAATTATAAACAAAAAATTTTTATTTTATAATTTAATGCAATATCTGAATCGAAAGCAATATCAGTTAGTTATGTAAATGATTTAGTGTATGTTCGCAGTTTCAATTATGAGAGTATGCAATACGCATTATTTGTTATTTGAATTTTTATAATAAATATTTTTAAACAATTTAATTAATAGCTAAAAAGTATTATAATTATCATTGTTCCGTTTTGTGTAATGTTCCGTATTTTTGCTCCGAGAAAAAATGATACACAGATGAATAAAAAACTAAGAGGAGGTATATTTGTCTTTTTAGGGGCATGTAGTTTTGGGTTATTATCGACAATTGTAAAAAAAGCTTATGCGCAAGATTATAATTTAGGTGAAATTACAGGTTCTCAAACTTTATTCGGAACCTTTTTTTTATGGTTAATTTATTATTTACAATTAAATTTTGGGGTAGTAAAAAAAACAAGAAAGCATGAATTTTCAGGACAGGAGCAAAAAACTGCTACAAAATGGTGGAAAGTATTATTTGCCGGTACTTTCACAGGCTTAGTGGGAATGTTTTATTATAAATGTGTAAGCTTATTACCGGCTTCTATAGCTATTATATTATTAATGCAATATTTATGGATGAGTATAATTCTGGATGCATTAATTTTTAAGAAGAAACCGACACGTATTCAAATTTTAGCGACAGCTGTAGTTTTAATAGGAACTATATTTGCAGGAGGAATTTTTAATCAGACAATTACCCTCAATATGGTGGGTATTATATATGGTTTATTGGCTGCGTTATCTTATGCTTTATTTATTTTATGTAGTGGTAGGGTAGGTAATGATTTACCTGTATTCAAAAAAAGTGCATTAATGATTACCGGATCTTTTATTTTGACTTGGGTTGTTTTTAGGCCTACATTTTTATTTGATGGTGTTTTTATTTCCGGATTATATAAATGGGGGATAGCTTTGGCTTTATTAGGAACAGTTATTCCTCCGCTTTTCTTTTCAATAGGGGTTCCTAAAGTAGGCATTTCTGTTGGGACTATATTAAGTGCCGCGGAATTGCCGATAGCAGTTCTTTCTTCTTATTTTATATTGCAAGAAAATGTACAAACTCTTCAATGGTTAGGGGTTATACTTATACTTATATCTATAATAATGAGTAATTTAATTAAAGAAAAAAAATAAAGAACTTATTTTTTGAAGGATTAATAAAAAATTATTTACAACATAATAAATATAATATTATTGTTAAGAGTAGTTTTTAGCTTTTTGTATAATAATTATATTTAATTGATTTAATTTTATATATATAGTTTATATATATTTGTTTTTAATTTAGCAAATAACGTTCATGTTAAAAATATTGAAATTTTTATGTTCTTATAAATATACATTGATTTGTTCATTTTATTTAGGAGGTATTTGTTATTTATTTGATAAAAATTTTTTGACTTCCTTTTACGGGTTACTGATTATATTAAATATAGTCAGTATTTTAATAATCATAAATATCTTAGGAAGAATAAAATATACGTTTTTTGTAACATTGATTTTTTCTTTTTTCGTAGCTTTTGATGCCTATTTTGCTTATACATATCATAATCCAATATTTTTAGGGGGCTTAGCTTCGATTTTTGAAACAAATTTATCGGAAGCTAAAGAGGTCCTAGGGCACGTTGTATTTCCGGCTACAATTATATTTTTATTGAGTTTTTTTCTCATTTTTATGTCACAAAGAGAATTAAAAAAATCTCAATTATTGTTAAAAAAATCAATCATATTACTAACTGTTTATTTAATTATTATAATACCAGTAAGTTATTTTTTTATAATAACTAAGGTAGAAAGACTACGTCAGGAATTTCCTGCTAATCCCATTCTTACCCTTCAACGATTATCTTTGCAAACTCTTCCTTTAGTATATAATGATTGGTTGACCTTTATAGCATATCGGCGGGAGATGTCCAAGTTTCATAAATATGGAAAAGAAAAAAGAGTATTACCTAATGGTATTTATTTAAATAAAAACAATTTATCTCCTGAGAAAATATTCTTAATTATTGGTGAAAGCTCTTGGAGAAAACATTATTCCTTATATGGATATTCAGTAGCCACTACTCCTTTTCTGGATAGTTTAAATCAAGAAAAAAATGTAAATTTTAAATATTATGATGCAATTAGTCCGGCTCCAATTACTAGGGAGGCACTTAGGATCGTATTAAGTTTTTCTACACAATTTACTATCCAGCCTTTTTTTAGAGAAAAAAATATTGTTGAATTAGCAAATGATGCTGGATATGAAACTATATGGATTTCAAATCAGGATCAGATAGGAATGTTTGAAAGTTATGTTGGGTTTATTTCTTCAGGTGCTACTGAGCAATATTTTCCAGAATCACAAGTAAGGAATAAAAAAAATCATGATTTAGTTTTATTAAATGTATTGAAGAAAAACTATAACAAAAAGGAAAAGCAGTTTTTTGTTATACACTTAATGGGGAGCCATATATTATATAATGAGAGGTATGATTCAGCAGATATGAAGGCCATTAAAAAAAGTGAAGATTTTTTTACAATTGATTATGATCGTTCAATTCATCAGACAGATAGGGTTCTTAAAGGTGTATATAATCTAATGAAAAATAGCTCTTCTTCACTAATGATATATTTTTCTGATCATGGAGAAAAAATTGGGAAAGGTCATGGATTTATGGAAGATGGTACACCTCAATTTGAAATTCCATATATAACTGTTAATAAAAGTAATTTTGATGTTGATAATGTTATTTTGAAATATATAAACAAAAATACCCAATTATTAAACAGTTCTTGTTCAATTTATGTATTAGCTGAAGCATTAGGATATCATGTTCCAGATAAATATAAAAAGCAGGCTATATATGAAGGTAGATATATTTTCCATGTTGATTCACAAGTATATCCATATTCTAAAATACAAAGAGAAGATAATAGATTATAGTTGTTTGTAGTAATGAATATTTTATATATTTGAATTGTAAACTTATAATATATGTTGAGGAAAATTTTAAAAAGCAAAATGTTAAAAGGTTTGATTTTGATTTTTTTAGCTATTATTTTGATATTATTCATTATAGACAAAGTTGTCTCATTTAAATCTGAAAATTATATTTATAACCAAATACAAAACATCCCATATAATAGAGTAGGTTTACTATTAGGAACCTCTAAAAAATTAAATAATGGATGGAATAATTTATATTTTTCTTATAGAATACAGGCTGCAAAACAACTTTATGATGCGGGTAAAGTACATATTTTTGTAGTGAGTGGCGATAATAGCCGAAAAGAATATAATGAAGCTCAAGATATGAAAGATGATCTTATCGCTTTAGGTATTCCATCAGATAGTATTTATTTAGATTTTGCCGGATTCAGAACTTTGGATTCGGTGGTCAGAATGAAAGAAATTTTCGGACAGAATAAATTTACTATAATATCTCAAAAATTTCATAATGAAAGAGCAATACTTATAGCCAGACATTATAATATGGACGTGGTAGGTTATAATGCAAAAGATGTTAATTCTTATTATGGTTTTAAGACAATGGCTAGAGAAAAGCTGGCTAGAGTAAAAGTATTTTTAGACTTTTTAACCGGAAAAAAACCTAAATATTTAGGAGATAAAATTCAAATCTAACAAAACTATTTTCCGTTAAACTCATTCATAGTATGAGTAATTCCTGTAAAAATAAAATTCATTATTGCATCTGTACTTAGATCAATTCTGGGAACTAGAAGTTTTTTTTCTTCATCACTCCATTTCCCTAAAACATAATCGATTTGTTTTCCTTTAGCAAAGTTATTTCCGATTCCAAATTTCAGCCTTGGATATTGCTGCGTTTGTAATTTAGATTCTATACTTTTTAAGCCATTGTGTCCAGCATTGCTACCTTTCGATTTAATTCTAAGGGTTCCAAATGGCAGACTTAGGTCGTCACAAATAATTAGAATGTTCTCTATTTTAATATTTTCTTTTTGAATCCAATATTTAACGGCATTTCCACTTAAATTCATATAAGTATCAGGCTTAAGAATAAAAGTTTTTCTTCCTTTATATGAAGTTTCATTAATTTGCCCAAAATTAGATGCTTTAAATGAATTGCCTAATTTTTGTGATAATTGGTCTACAATAAGGAAACCTATATTATGACGGGTCATTTCATATTCTAAACCCACATTACCTAAACCTACAATTAGATATTTATTCATACTAAAATATAATATTGCAAAAATATAATTTATTTTAAGTTTTTGTAATGTCTTTTAATTTTTAACAATTCAAAAGGAAGTTTTAAAGAATAAGAAAATTTAACTTTGGAGTCACCTACATCTCTCCAATTTTCTAAAGGAATTTCTTTAGCTCGTTTTTCTACATTTTTTTTTCCTACAATAGAAATAAACCTAAAAAATATTTCTACATCAAAACTCCAGTTAGAAATAAAAGGATCTTTAAATACTTTTTCAGCTATTTCAGTAGTAAATACTTTGGCTCCACATTGTGTGTCATATACAGGTAGATCAAGTAAAATACTAGAGAAGGTAGCAAAACCTCTTCCTATTAAATGTCTATAGAGTTTTCTTTTTATTTGAGAGCCTATCCTACGTATTCTTGACCCAAAAGTGAAGACTAAATTATTATTTAAATAAGAACAAAGTTTTAAATATTCATCTATAGAAGTGGCTAAATCGGCATCTAAATATCCTAAAGTATCAAATGATTTCCATTTTAAAGCTTTATTTATGCCATTATATATAGCCATAGCTTTTCCCTGATTGGGATTTTGATCAATAATTAATACTTTATCCGGAAATTTTTGATTACATATTTTTAAAATATCAAGAGTTTTATCAGAACTACCATCGTTTACGAAACAAACATAAAGGTTTTTATCCTCAAGCAGTTTTTTTTCAAAATTGATTATGGGAATTCTATTTTCTTCATTATAACAAGGAACGACTATACAGTTTTTTTTCATTTTTTATATTACTTTTTAAAGAACTTTTAGATAACTAAATTTTAAAAATGAGCGGAACAGAAATACCTTTAAATCAGATTTAAAAATTAGTTTTAAGTCTATTATAATAAATGGTAAATATAAAGTATAAGTATTTAATATTTAATCTATAATTGCCTTTATTATATTTTATTTTAACAAATTTATGAATTATACTATATAATATAATTATAAACTAGTGGTAAAATTAAAAAAAATCTTATTAAGTAAATGTAATTTAAATATAATAATATTTTTAAAAATGATGTATAATATTGTTATAGAATAAATATATTTTGGAATAGAATATCAATGAATTTGTTAATTTTATAAATATTTATATTTAAAATATTAAAAATAAATATAAAAACAATAAATATAAAGCAAATATTGGGTTAAATATAAATACGAAAAACTTACTGCTATTTTAGTATAAAATTATGTATTTGATGAAAAAATTCTAAAACCGATTCTATAGTGTTTATTTTTTCTTTTTTAAGGTAAAGTAAAATTTCCTCATTCCCACTTTTTTGTTTGAGTGTTGCTTCTTTCGGATATTGCTGTAAGTATTCAATAATTTTTTTGAAAATCATTGAATTATAATAGGCAGATTGTGCATTAGAAGGAAAATAAGCTAACATGATTTTGTTTTTTAAAACTAATTTCTCTATTCCAATTTTTTTAGCTAATTCTTTAATACGTATACTATTTAATAAATCTTGAGTTTGTGGCGGAATTGGTCCAAAACGGTCTATAAGATTTTCTGAAAATTTTGAAAGATCTTTTTCTGTGTTTATTTCAGAAAGTTTTTGATATAAAGAAAATCTTTCCTCCACTTTATTTACATATTCATCCGGAATTAGTAATTCAAAATCAGAATCTATTTGAACATCGGAAATAAAATCCTTTGTTTCATTTTCTTCCTTAAAAAGGTCAGAAAATTCATTTTCTTTTAATTCTTCAATTGCTTCATTTAATATTTGTTGATAGGCTTCAAAACCTATATCTGCAAAAAAACCACTTTGTTCTGCTCCTAATAAATCTCCAGCACCTCTTATCTCTAAATCTTTCATTGCAATATTAAAACCTGAACCTAATTCAGAAAACTGTTCCAAAGCTTGTAATCTTTTTCGAGCTTCAGAAGTTAAAACATCAAAAGGCGGGGTAATCAAATAGCAGAAAGCTTTCCGATTAGATCTTCCTACGCGACCTCTCATCTGATGCAAATCTGCTAATCCGAATTTTTGGGCATCATTTACAAAAATGGTATTTGCATTAGGAACATCTAAACCGGATTCAATAATTGTTGTGGATAACAATACATCATATTCACCTTCCATAAATTTTACCATGACATCCTCTAATTTTTTGCCATCCATTTGTCCATGTCCTATAGCTACTCTGGCTTGTGGAATTAAGCGTTTTATCATACCCGCTAAGATATCCAGATTTTCAATTCTATTGTTTATAAAAAATACTTGCCCATTACGGTTAAGCTCATACATAATTGCATCCCTAATCTGTTCTTCGTTAAACCCTATGAGCTGGGTTTGTATAGGCTGACGATTTGGGGGTGGAGTTTTAATAACAGAAAGATCCCTTGCAGCCATTAAGGAAAATTGTAAAGTTCTGGGGATAGGAGTAGCCGTTAAGGTAAGGGTATCAACAGTAGTTTTTAAAGTTTTTAATTTATCTTTTACAGAAACTCCAAATTTATGTTCTTCATCTATAATTAATAATCCTAAGTCATGAAATTTAATGTCTTTGCCCACTAGTTGTTGAGTACCAATAATTATATCAATTTTCCCTTCAGTCAAATCCTTGATAATTTCTTTTTTCTGTTGAGTACTTCTGAAACGATTAAGATATTCTATTCTTACAGGAAACTCTTTTAAACGTTTACTAAAAGTTTTATAATGTTGCAGGGCTAAAATTGTAGTAGGAATCATAATGGCTGTTTGTTTCCCGTCTGTAGCGGCTTTAAAAGCTGCCCTTATTGCTATTTCTGTTTTTCCGAATCCTACATCTCCACAAACTAAACGATCCATAGCAATAGGTTGTTCCATATCTTTTTTAACCTCTTTTGTAGCTTTCTCTTGATCAGGAGTATCCTCATACATAAAAGAGGCTTCTAATTCATTTTGTAAATAACCATCAGGAGAAAAAGCAAAACCTTTTTTAGATCTTCTATCCGCATAGAGTTTAATTAAATCAAAAGCAACTTCTTTAACTTTTCTTTTTGCTTTATTTTTAAGATTTTTCCATGCCGGAGAGCCTAATTGATTTAAGGTGATTTGTGCGCCATCTTTGCCAGAATATCGAGATATTTTATGTAAAGAGTGTATGTTTACATATAATATGTCATTATTTTTATAAACTAATTTTATAGTTTCGTAAATCTTATCATCATTTTTAATTTTAACCAGTCCCATAAACTTACCTACGCCATGATCAATATGAGTAACATAATCGCCTACTTGTAAATCAGTAAGTTCTTTTAAAGTCAAGGCTTCGGATTTAGAAAAAGAGTTACGTAAGGTAAAACGATGGTATCTTTCAAAAATTTGATGATCTGTATAGAGTAGAAATTTTGTGTCTTTATCTATAAATCCTCGATGTATATTAGCATTTAATCCGGTAAAGTGGGAATTTTTTTCTTTTTCCTGAAATATTTCTTCTAGTCTTGCTTCTTGATTTTCTGAAGTAAAAGATATGTAATTTTTAAATCCTAATTTTTCTTTATCATGTAAATCATTTGCCAGAATATCAAATTGCTTATTAAAACTAGGCTGCTCATTTTGTGAAAGTATGATAGTTTTTTTATCAGGATAATAAGGCATAGAAGAAAATTCAACCCAAGAAAATTGGTTAATTTTTTGAAGTAATTCTTCTGAATCTATATAAAGTTGTTTTGGAGTACCTCTTTTTATGGTAGAATTTAATTCCTTAAAAATTTGATTTGCCAGATTGTTTTTTTCATTAATAATAGTATGGATTAGTTGTAAATCCTTGCTAAAAATAATTGTTTGTTTAGGAAGGTAATCAAAAAAAGGTATTTTACGAGTGTCATGATCCGGGTGATCAATATTAGGAATAATGATACATTCCTGGATTTTTTCTTCAGATAATTGACTTTCAATGTTAAATTTACGTATACTTTCTACTTCATTCCCAAAAAATCCTATTCTATAAGGCATTTCATCAGAATAGGAAAAAATATCAATAATTCCGCCCCTTACTGAAAATTCCCCTGGCTGAGTAACAAAATCTGTACGGGTAAATTTATAACTAAAAAGGACTTCATTTAAAAAATTAGTATCAATTTTATCACCTATCTTGATCGATTGACTTAATTCATTTAGGTTTATATTATTGATTATTTTCTCAAAAATTGCATCAGCGTAAGAAACAATATATTTAGGGCTGCTATTTTTAGATAATTGATTTATAACTTCTGTCCTTAATACTACGTTAGCATTCTGAACTTCCTCGGTCTGGTAAGGAATAAGATAGGAAGAAGGATAAAATAAAACATTTTCTTTTCCCAATATATCTTCTATTTCATCTAAGACATAAGCGGCTTCTTCTTGATTAGAAACAAGCATAAGTATAGGAATATTAAATTCCTTATATAAAAGAGAAGTTATAAGGGATGGATAAGATCCGCAAGCATTTTTTATGTTGAGATTGAAATGAGTTTGATTTATAGATGCATACAATTCTCTGCCTAAAATGCTATTTTTTAGGAGCGGGAAAATATTTTTCGGAATGAAATTTGTCATAAAAACAGAGCAAAGGTAAGGAATTGTTATATTTTGTTTGTTAAAAAAATATAGAAATGTTAGTAGTATGTTTTCCATATATATTTTATGGAGATTTTCAAGGAATGGCTGTTTTTCCTTTTATTTTTGTTCGATATAAATTTATGAGGAAAGATAAAGTTCTTGTTAATCATGAAAAAATTCATATCAGGCAACAACTAGAATTATTATGGATTTTCTTTTTTATTCTTTATTTTGCCGAGTTTTTAATTAAATTAATTAGGTATAAAAATTTAGATAAGGCATATAGGGAAATAAGTTTTGAGAAAGAAGCATATGCAAATGAGAAAAAAATATGTTATTTGAAACAAAGAAAATTTTGGCAATTTCTTTCATATTATTAGAATAACCAATAAAAAAGACGGAATATTATAATATTCCGTCTTTTTTATTGGTTATTTATTATTTATTCATAAAGCTTTAGGTATTGAGACGCTTTTAGATAGTATCCTTCAACTGCAACAATATGGTCACCCACTGTATTATAAAAGGTAACATTTCCACCATATTGGTTTTGTTGGTTTGCAAAATCTTTTGCATTTTGGTAATATACAGAAACATCGGATACTCCATGAATCATAATAAATCGACATTTATTTTTCCAAGGTTTTACACTATTTTCATCTAATATGGAATTCATGATTGCTAAATCAGGATCGGTGTCAAGATATTTAATAAATTTTTCTGTATAAATATCAGCAGGATTATGCGGGAAAAATTCGTTAACATAAACATATGTTCCATTAAAGTATGTTAAAGATTGAGTATCATAAGGAGGTTTAAGATAATCAGTGATCTTAATTTGTGGATATGCATTTTTTTTGTATCCCCAAAGTCCATAGCTTAAGAAAAAAGTATGTTGTGTATAGTTGGAATGACGAACAATATCGGCAATTTGTTTAAGATTGCACGGAGTTCCGCCTGTAAACAATAATTTGACTGTATATTTGTTAGATAAATCTGTTTCGATTTTTCTGGCTAAGGAAGCAGCTACATACCCTCCTAAAGAGTATCCTGTAATCATTAATTCTTTTTTATATCTATATCCATTTGCAGATAAAGTAGATTCTGCTGATTTTAGAAGATCAATGGTAGAATTTACCATTGCTTTAGAGTCTAAATAGGGGTGAAAACATTGTCCGTAAGAATCTCCAAAACCAGGGTAATCGGGAATAAGGACTGCAAATCCGGACTGGGCTTGTAAGGTCCAGAAATATAAATAGTTTAATTCATTGTTTCCGTCAATTAAAGATACTTTTTTAAAAGCAATTGATGGAGCTAAATTATTATAGGTGTAAGTGGGTGGAGTAGCTATAATAATTCGATAGTTTTTTAAATCGGTGAGGAGGTTTTTTTTAGGTACCAATAATACTCCGGAAGCATCTATGTATCTTCCTGAGCGATCAGGATGAGGGGTTTTGCATGTAACTTTTAAAGCAACTACACATGGATTGTTGTCTATAGCTTCTTTAGACTGAATGGAATTTTCAGATTTTACATTTAAGTCTACATTTGAAACTTCAATATTAGATTTTTCTAATTGAGATTTCATCAATTTCAAATCCGAATAACTAAAAGAATTTATTTCCTCTCCTTTATAGATTATTTTTTGATTGTTAGCATGTGTAGCATCGTTTATCTCTTCGTCATTGCTACATGAATTTGCTAATAAAGTAAAACTTATTATTGTAGTAAATAATAAAATTCTGTTAAAGTAATGTTTCATATATAATTATTTTATTTGTTAATGATATAAATGTAATAATTATTTGATTAAACAATATAAATTACATTTATTATTTTATAAAATATTAATTTACATCACTTTTTATATATTGATAAGATATAATTTTGCAGGATGATTATTGCAATAATGTAAATATAGGTACCTAAAAATCTATATATAATGAGTAATAATAAATGAAATCCGTATTTTTTAATTTATAAAAAATACAGGTTAATGAACGGGAAAATTAATAAGATTATAATTTTTTTATTTCTCCGTTATCGGAAACAATAACGTTACTTTTGGGGAAATCTTCTTTTGTTAAATTTTGTATATATTTTAACGCATGATTTTGAGGATCTATTTCAGGTCCTATTTCAGAGTCTTCAATTTGGAAAGTAGAAATTATTTTTCCGGATATGAAATTTCCCTTAGAATCCAAGGTAATTTTCAGAATAGGGGCTTTACCATTGGCTCCTTTTAAAACTAAATTACCAAAAGTTGCGAAATTCCCTAAACTATAAGCAATAAATTTATTTTTATATAATTCTACAGCTCTTGTAACATGAGGGCCACTACCAAAAACTATATCGGCACCGGCATCTATACATATATGAGAAAATTCTTCAACATTTCCCCGATTTTCCCCAGCATATGTTTCTTTTTTATGCGGAACGTGTTGATAAGCAGAACCTTCAGCGCCACCATGAAACATAACTATAATTATATCAGCTTGGGGTCTAACTTTTGAAATAATACGTTTAATATCAGAATAATCTTTTATGCTAACTAATCCAGGATTATGTCCGGCTCCAATAAAAGCATAACGAATCCCTTTTTTTTCTTTTATAGTATATTCACAGGTATTTAAAATTCCTGCATATTGAATTTTTAAGCTATCTAAATTTTTTTGAGTTTTCTTTCTTCCAATAACTCCAAAATCTCCACTATGATTATTAGCTATACTTAAAAAATCAAAGCCGGCTTCTTGTAAATATTTCCCATAAGAAGAAGGAGTACGGAAAACAAAGCATAAATTTGGATTGTTGCAATTTTTTGGAACGCCTCCTTTATCGAAAAGAGTTCCTTCTAAATTTCCTAATATAATGTCAGAATTATCTTTTAAAAACGGAGTTATTTTCTTTAAAATATTATCTTTAGGTAATAAGGATGAAGTAGGATAATTACTTCCTAACATTATATCACCAACAGCTGTGATTGTTACGGTATCTTGTTTGGTTAATGATTGTAGTGTGTCTTTTTTTTGAAGAACTTCAGTTTTTTCGGTTTTTCCTTTACAAGAAATTATTGAAAAAATAATAAAAAATGAAATGAATATTCTCAACATTAAAATTTTTATACTAAATAAACGATACTGATGAAAAAAATATATTATAAATGATCTCCATCATATTTTTTATCATTTTGACCAAATTTAAATATTCGCTTACTCCAATATAATAAAAACAAAAATATAGCCGATGCAAAAATCCAATCAATATAAGTACCAATAATTGGAAGTAATTTAAATGTCCATGTAAAAAACTTACCGATTCCAATAATTATTTCTGTCATGATTAAATGTATTTTTATTTTTACTTTTGTAACAAATATATAAAAATGTATTCAAACTCCTCACCTCGAAATTATATTTTTGTAATCTTAGGTCTATTTGCTATATTCTTAGGAGTTTTTTTTTATTTTTTTAATCTAAAAAATTATAATCAATCTTTTTTTTGGGAAATATTTATTATAAGTTGTCTATCTTTTATTATTAATATTGGAATTATAGTTTCAATCAATTTCAAAAATAAAACGAAATTACTTGTACTTATTATTTTTTCACTTTTATTTATATCTTCCTTACAAGTTTTCGAATTTATTACTTTAGGGATAGTATATTTACTTTTATCGGTAGTATCATCACTTATTTTAGGTACATTACCTATGTCTTCTTCTTTGAAATATTTTAATATAGGTATGTTAGTAACAATTTCATCTTTTTTATATTTTCCTACAGCCATTCTTCTTCTTTTATTTTTTATAGTTACGGTTTTATATTATGAAGAAAAGATCAATATTTCACAATACTTAGCAGGGATATTTGTTACCTTAATTCTCATTATTGAAATTATGTATCTTACCGATCAATTCTATAGGATCTTAGATTGGGTAAATCATTTTGAATTTCCTCAATTTCATTTTGAATATCAAATTCCTATTTTAATTGTTTTGGCATTTATTTTAATTTATGGTTTTGTTAATCAATATACTAATAAAAAAGATATTCATGATTTAAAAATCTTAAATGGCTATTCGGTTTTACTTCTTTATTTATTTTCCTGGATTGTTATTTATGCTTTTTTTATGGGAGAAAATTATGGATTACTTCTTTTTGTTAGTTTACCTATCAGTCTAATCGTATCTAAATCTTTATAGGGATATTTTTTGTATTGTTGGTTTTTTATAAAAAAGGTTAAACTTTCAATCATAATTCCTACATATTCATATTAAGAAATAACATATTAAAGCATTTTTTATAATAGTTGAAGATATATTCTTGAATAAAATAGATATTCATTAATCCATCTATCACAAAAATGAATCAAATGTTCATTTTCATTGTATATAAAAAGAAATTAAATATAACTTTATTAACAAAAAAATATAATAATAAAAATAAAAGTTCCTAATTTCAAATCACTTATTTCCCACAACTTTTTTAGATCTTAAGTATTTTAAGATAATCAAAAAATTCTGATTATGAAAACCTATTTTTCTTTGAAAATTATCAAAAAGAAATTTACTTGATATTTTATGTAGTATATGTAAAGATAAAACAGGCTTTTTTCGTT
Organism: Apibacter adventoris; assembly: GCF_002964975.1. Taxonomy (GTDB): domain Bacteria; phylum Bacteroidota; class Bacteroidia; order Flavobacteriales; family Weeksellaceae; genus Apibacter; species Apibacter adventoris. The sequence goes on from NZ_PSZM01000046.1 coordinate 336,623, forward strand.
AAATTAGCAAAAAAATATATTAAAAGTCAAAAATCTAGAATGAGTAAAGGAATTCAGGAAACCCCATTAATGAAGCAATATAATTCTATAAAAGCTAAATATCCGGATGCTATATTACTTTTTAGAGTAGGAGATTTTTATGAAACTTTTGGAGAAGATGCTATAAAAGCAGCAGGTATATTAGGAATTGTTCTTACTAAAAGAGCCAATGGAAAAGCCACCCATATAGAATTAGCAGGTTTTCCACATCATTCTTTAGAAGTTTATTTGCCAAAATTAGTGCGTTCAGGGTTGCGGGTAGCAATTTGTGATCAATTAGAAAATCCTTCTTTAGCTAAAGGAATTGTAAAAAGAGGGGTAACGGAATTGGTAACACCAGGAGTAACCTTTAACGATAAGGTATTAGAAGCCAAAAGTAATAATTTCTTACTATCAATACATCAAGAAAAAAATCTGTATGGTATGGCTTTGTTGGATGTGTCAACGGGTGAATTCTTGGTCACAGAAGGAGAAATAAGTAAATTAAAACATTTGATAGATAACTTTAAACCTACTGAAATTATTTATCAAAAAAGGATTTCATTACCCATTAAAATACAATCTTATTCTTTTCAATTAGAGGACTGGGCATTTCAATATGACTATGCCTATGAGAAATTAACTAATCATTTTAAAACTCATAATTTAAAAGGTTTTGGGGTAGAGGCTATGAAACTAGCAATCATAGCTTCAGGAGCTATTTTTGCTTATCTAACAGAAGATACTCATCATAAATTACTAGATCATATATCAAATATACAAAGGCTTCCGCAAGATAATTTTGTTTGGATGGATGATTTTACCATTCGTAATTTAGAATTGGTTGGAAACGCAGATTCACAATCTGTATCTCTTTTAAAGATTTTAGATAAAACCCGAACGAATATGGGAGGACGTATGCTTCGGCGCTGGATTTTAATGCCTTTGAAAGAAATAGAAACTATAAATAATAGATTGTCTATTGTAGATTTTTTTGTAAAATCAACCGATATATCTTATAGGATTGAAGAAGAGTTAAAAGGAATTTCAGATGTGGAAAGATTATTGGGGAAATTGGCAGGAGAACGTATAAATCCTAAAGAATTAGGCTATTTAAGGGACTCTTTGCAACATTATGAAAAGATTGAAGAAATACTAAAAAAAGATAAAAAATTCACATTTACATATTTAGGCGAATTTAAAGATTTGCAAAAAATTAATTTTTTATTAGCAAATCACATAAAGGAAGACTTGCCGGTAGCATTGGCTAAAGGAGAGGTGATAAAAGAAGGGGTGTCAGAAGAACTGGATAAATTAAGGGCAATTAAAAATCACAGTAAAGAGTATTTAGATAATTTATGCCTAAGAGAATCTGAAAGAACTGGCATTCCGAGTTTAAAAATAGATTTCAATAATGTATTCGGGTATTATTTAGAAGTTAGGAATACTCATAAAAGTAAAGTTCCTCCGGAATGGGTAAGAAAACAAACTTTAGTAAATGCAGAACGTTATATTACAGAAGAACTAAAAGAATATGAATCTCAAATATTAGGAGCAGAAGAAAAAATAGCATTATTAGAAGGGAATTTGTATATAGAATTATGTTCTCAGATTAAAGAACAACTAGTAGATATACAGTATAACACACGCATCATATCTATATTAGATATACTTTTAACTTTTGCAAATGTAGCTTTGGAAAATTCTTATACCCATCCACATTTAAATGAATCTAGAATAATAGATATTACAGAGGGTAGGCATCCCGTTATAGAGAAGCAATTACCCTTAGGAGAATCTTATATTGCTAATTCTGTATATATAGATGATGAGAAGCAACAGATACTTATGATAACAGGACCCAATATGGCAGGAAAATCGGCTTTATTACGACAGACTGCCCTTATTGTCATAATGGCTCAAATAGGGAGTTTCGTGCCTGCTAAAAATGCAAACATAGGAATCGTAGATAAAGTGTTTACCCGAGTGGGAGCTTCTGATAATTTATCTAAAGGAGAATCTACTTTTATGGTAGAAATGAATGAAACAGCAAGCATATTAAATAATATATCAGATAGAAGTTTAATTCTTTTAGATGAAATCGGAAGAGGTACCAGCACTTATGATGGAGTTTCTATAGCCTGGGCAATTGCAGAATATCTGCATGAACACCCAACCCGTCCTAAAACACTTTTTGCTACACATTATCATGAATTAAATGAAATGGCGAATTCTTTTGACAGAATCAAAAATTTTAATGTAAGCATTAAAGAATTAAAAGATACAATTGTTTTTTTAAGGAAATTGGTGCCGGGAGGAAGTGAACATAGTTTTGGTATTCATGTAGCCAAATTAGCAGGTATGCCTGTTAAATTAACACATAGGGCAGAAGAAATATTAAAAACCTTAGAAAAAAATAATTCAAGAAAAGAATTGAAAAACCGTACAAAAAACTTAACAGAAGAAAATATGCAGTTAAGCTTTTTTCAATTAGATGATCCGATTTTAGAAAATATACGAGAAGAAATTATAAAAACTGATATAAATTCATTAACTCCAATTGAAGCCTTAATGAAATTAAATCAGATAAAAAAAATGATTGGAGGATAAAATAGTTAAAGAATTGATATTTTTAATAATTCGATTTAATAAAAGTTTATATATATATTAAAGTATAAGGCAAAAAAACAGGCTGCCTTTAATGTAAATAAACAGCCTGTTTCTTTTATAAAGAAAAAAAAACAACAATTATTTTATTTGAGATATTTAGCAAAAAATCCCATCATAGTTTTATAAAGTTCAATACGATTATCTTCATGTCCAAAACCATGCCCTTCGTTATATTTTACCATATAAGGAACCTCATATCCTTTATTTCTTAGATTTTTAACAATTTGATCAGATTCATTAATATTCACTCTTGGGTCATTGGCTCCCTGAATAACAAATAAAGGTTTTTTAATTTTATCGATATTTAAAGCAGGAGAAACCTCTTTCATTATTTTCTGATCTTCTTCACTATCAAAATCATACCATTGCTCTTTAAACTGTCCCATATAAGGTTTCCAGTATGGAGGAAAAGAATTAAAAAATGTAAATAAATTTGAAACTCCTACATAATCTACTCCGCAGATATATAAATTAGGAGTTTTTACAAGGCTTCCTAAAGTAGCTAATCCTCCGTAGCTTCCCCCATAAATTGCTATTTTGTTTTCATCAATAAAATCTAAGCTTTTAGCATATGCTACTCCATCTTCCAAATCATTCAGCATATTACGTCCGATTTGTTTACTTCCTGCCAATAAGAAATCTTTTCCATATCCGCCGGAACCTCTGTAATTAATTTGGAGTGTAGCATATCCTCTACTGGCAAATAATTGGGTTTCAGGATTGAAATGCCATTCGTCCCTAGGCCCATAAGGTCCCCCGTGAGGGTTTACAATTAAAGGTACTTTGTTGTTTTTAGAGGTTTCTTTAGGAATAGTTATATATCCGTGTAAAGTTAGTCCATCTCGTGATTTAAAGGTCACAGGACGCATTTCTGCCATATCTTGCTCTTTAAGATTAGGCATTAGATCCATTAAAAGACTTACTTTATCTGCAGTAATATCATATAAATAATATTTTCCATATAATTTGTCACTTCCAACATAAATAAGATATTTATCTTCTTTGTCTGTTTTGTTTACCGGTGTGAAAAAATATCCGTTAAACTGCTTTTCTAATTTACTATATATTTTTTTAAATTCAGGACTTACTGCAATTATTTCAGGTTTTTCACCGGTAAAAGAGATATAATCTAACTCATAATTTCTTTTACGGGAAAAAGAAGCATCAGAAACATCATAGGTAGGATCATTATAAATCTTTTTAATTTCTTTATTGTTTTTAAGGTCAAAAAGTAATATTTCGGTTTTATCGCTATTTAGATTTGACGCCACATAAGCATAATCTGGGTTAGAAGATTGGTAGTCAAACTCTAATATGTTAAAACTATCTTTCCATGTGGTAGTAACAACTTTATTGAAAGGAGATTTATCATTGGTCCTGTAGTATAAGGAATATTCCGTTCCGTTTTGTTGTTGGGTATAAGCTCTTAAATTTCCGTCCTTATCAAATTCATATCCCATAATAGGAGTGGAAATATCTTTATTTTCAAATAATTTGACCAATTCTCCTGTTTTTATATTCAGCTTATAAGGTTCAAATATTTGAGGATTATCTTTATTCATCATAATAATCACATAATCCGGTTGTTCCTTAAGCACTCGTAGAATTTCTACACGCACATTATCAAAAGGAGTGAGTGCCTTATTATTTTCACCGGTAAGATCTACGGCAAACAATTGGTAATTTTCATTTCCTCCTTGATCTTGAATATAAATAAGCCGTTCATTATTTACCCAAGCATATCCTCGTATCAGTTCCTCTTTTTCTTCCAGTATTCTTTTTACTTCGTTATTAGAGGTATTCTTAACATATAGATGATTTTTACCTTTTTCATCTTTCTCTCGGTAAGAAAAATATTTTCCATCCGGAGAGAACTTAAATCCGGACTGTTTAGGTTTCGACCAATAATCTTCAACACTATATTTATAGTTCGATTTATCATAGCTTGCTATTTTTTGAAGTTCTTCTTTACTGGAGGGTAAAGAAATATCGCCAGGGAGTTCCTTTATTTCCTGACTATTATATCCAACAGTTGTTGCCATGGCTATACAAATTATTAATTTTTTCATTTCATAGAGGTTTTAATTAATAAGTTGTTAATTTAGTATTTTTTGTTACAATTAATTTATATGATATTATTCATAAATGAGAATAGTAATAAATAATAGCTGTAATTTATTTTTATATAGAGTATTTTTGTACACATGTAAATTATATAAGCTTATGTTTAAAAATATTTGTACTTTATTTTTGTTTATGTCATGTATGTTACATAGTACATTTTCTTATGCATGGGGTATTACCGGGCATAGGGTAATTGCTGAAATAGCAGAAAGACACTTAAATCGCAAAACATTAAAAAAAGTACAGAAATTATTAGGAGGCAAACCTATGGCTTACTATGCTAATTGGCCTGACGAAATAAAGTCGGATACTCTAAAAATATGGGACAAAACCTTTCAATGGCATTTTATAAATTTTTCTCAAGGTTTGTCTTTTGATGAATTTTCCTTTAAATTAAAAAATTATCCAACAGAAAACTTATATTCTGCTATTCAGAAATGTCAGGAAACAATAAAAGACAAATCAGCTTTAACAAAAGATAAGAAAATTGCTTTATTGTTTCTGATGCATATAATAGGGGATTTAGAGCAACCCTTGCATATTGGCAGAGAAAAGGATTTGGGAGGAAATAAAATAAAGCTCCAGTGGTTTTCGCATCCTACAAACCTGCATTCTATATGGGATTCTAAGTTAATAGATTATTATAAATATAGTTATACTGAGTATGCTTCAGTATTAGATACCAATTCTAAGGATCAAAATAAAGTACTTTCAAAGGGAACTTTGGAAGATTGGATTTACGATTCTTATTTGCTTGCTACTCGAATATATTCTGAATTGAATTCTTATAAAAAATTAGATTATGAATATGCCTATTATAATAAAGAGATTTTAGAAAACCAGTTATTAAAAGGTGGATTGCGTTTAGCTAAATTGCTAAATTTATTGTTTAATACATAAACAAAATATTTTAGTTGATTTTTTCTTGAAAAGTATATAGCGGATATTTATCTATAGTTTCAAATGTATACTGATTATTTTCTTTCAGAATAGTAATGAATTTTTTTAACGAATCTGTATATTGAGGTTTACTAAACATTCTGTCATGGACTAAAATTACAATATTTCCCGGCATATTAGTTTTATTGTTTTTTAATTGTGTCTGTATTTTTTTTATCATTTCGTTAGTAGTTTCAATGGGTATATTACCATTTTTAAATCTCCATTCAACGTCCCATCCAAACACAGAATACCCAATGGAATCCAATTTTTTGGCAACAGTATAGGCGGAAGATTCGCCTTTTACCTTTTTATTTATAGCCCAGGTATTTCTTCCGGGCAACCGGGCAATTTTATTTTTTATACATAACTTATTTTCCGCAGTAATAAAGTCAGTTACAGAAACGTTTGGGCTCTGATAAAAATTCTTGAATTTATTCCTAAATGCGTGAGTATCACTATGGTTTCCTATAATGAATAGAGAATCAGCTTGGATGGAATCTATTAAATTTTGTCTTTCTTTTCCGTAAACATGAGTGCCTACCATGAAGAAAGTGGCCTTGACCTTATTTTTTCTTAGAATATTTTTACATATTTGAGTTCCGGGTAATTGTGGTCCATCATCCAGAGTGAAAAAGATATGATATTTACCGGAATCAGTTTTTATGGGATGAATTTCCTTTATGCCTCTGGTTTGCATACTGACATTTTTTTTATAGATTTTATTGTAAGATTGAGTAGAATCATAATAATTTTCTTTAGGATGAAGAGCTATTGATTCTTTTATTTTAGAAAATTCACTTTTTAACTGCATTTCCTTTTTACAGCTGATGATGATTAGTGAAAATATAAGTATTTGAAAAGAGAAAGTATATGATTTCATTTATATAAATTTAACAAATAATTATAATATATTTAACATTTTTTTAACTAACATAAATCATGCCAGATATTCATCCTTAGTATTAAGAAGGTTAAATAAAAAATAGATTTAAATAATAGTTGAATATTCAACTATTGTTTTTTAACTTTGCAAGCTGAAAAAAGAAGTACTGATGAGAGATTTTATATATGCATTATTGAGGACTCAAACTGCTTATAGGCAGGTGTTTCAAAGGGAAATGAGGAAAGAGAAAATAGGCATTTCATTTGAAATGTTACAGATTATGTCTTGTTTGTTTAATGAGGAATTGATGAATCAACAGGATATTGCCAATAAAACATTTAGAGACAAATCTAGCTTATCATATATTTTAAAAAATTTAGAAAAAAAAGGACTTATTGAAAGGGTAGAAGATACTAAAGATAAGAGAAATAAATTAATTCATTTAACTCCTAAAGGGGTAGATATGGAAGCAAAGATACAAAATGTAGTAAAAGGAGTATATAATAATATTTTGAAGACAAAGGGAATAAATAAAAAAGTATCGCTCTGTAAAGAATACTTGGAAGATATAGAATTAGTATTTAAAAATAAATTAAATGAAGTATAAAATTGCTTATTTAATTATTTTGTTTACATATTTAGTAAAAGCACAGAATAATTATTATTTAGGAGTTGAAGAGTTATTTAATTTAGGGATTGAACATAGTACACAATTAAAAGCCTCTCATATAAAAAATAGTATTTCAATAGAAAAAGAAGCTTTAACTGAAATTGAACAATTACCATCAATTTCTTTTACTGCAACTAATGGATATGTAGGAAAAGCATCTATTTATGATAAAAATTTTTCCTTTGCAGAGCATCCTGATATTCCAAATTGGAAACAGAACTATGGTTTAGAGTTAAAGCAAACTATATATCAGGGAGGAAAAATTAAAAATAACATAAAAAGTGCATATATATCAAGACAAATATCCGAACTTAGTTTAGAAAAAGATGTTTCGGATATAAAGTTGGTATTAATTAATAATTATTTAGAATTATTTCGTTTATATAAACAGAAAGATGTTTTATTAAAAAATATAGAAGAAGCTAAGAAAAGGTTAAATAATATAAAAAATTTAAAAAAAGAAGGTATTGTAACAAATAATGACGTATTAAGAAGTCAGATCGATGTATCTAATTATGAATTGTCATTAAAAGAAACTCAAGATAATATAATTATAATATCTCAACAATTAGATATTGTTTTAGGGATAGAGGAAAAAAATATAATTGTACCTGATACCTTATTTTTAGAAAAAAAGATTTTTGTTGAGAATGAAGATTATTACGTGCAACAAGGCTACGAAAAATATCCTGAATTAAGAATTTCAGATTATAATATAGAAAAGGCAAAAGTTGATGAAAAAATTGCAAAATCAAAATATTTACCCAATTTATTTTTAAGTGCAGGTAATAATTTAGTAAGACCTTTACCAAATACTAGCCCGGTACAAGATTTATACATTAATTCTTGGGGAATTAATTTAGGTCTATCTTATGAAATATCTTCATGGTTCGATCATAGACACACATTAAACGAAGCAAAATACAATATAAATTTGCAGGAAAATTTAAAAGAACAAACACGCGAAAATATTAGGATGAAAGTAAAATCTGCCTATATTAAAAATAAAGAAGCAATGGATAGGATAGAGGTATTAACTAAAACTATACAGCAAGCCAAAGAAAACTACAGAATTACTAATAATAAATATTTTAATCAATTGTCAATACTTACTGATTTATTAGATGCGTCTGCAGTTCAACTTAATGCAGAATTACAATTAACAACAGCCAAAGCCAATTTCATATATACCTATTATTTATTATTACAAGCAAGTGGTAATCTTTAATTTAATAAAAAAATGAGTGTAAAAGAAGGAAATTCGCAGAAAGGATCCTCTGAAACCTCTTCTGCTGAGGAAAGTAAGAATATAATTACAAACAAAAAACTTAAAGAAGGAAGAGAACTACATACTAAACTAAAAAAAAAGAGACGAAGAAATATTATAGTTAATACATTTTGTATTATTATTACCTTATTCGGCATAGGTTGGGTAATTCATTATTTTTGGAGATATTATCAGTATGAAGTTACAAATGATGCAATTATCGATCAATATATTACGCCTGTAAATACTCGAGTAGCCGGATATATTAAAGAAATAAGGTTTAATGAACATCAAAAAGTAAAAGCAGGAGATACTTTGGTAATTATTGATGATAGAGAATTTAAAATTAAAGTCATGGATGCACAGGCAGCCCTTAGAGATGCAGAGGCCTCTAAAAATGTTCTAAGTTCAAATATTGAAACATCGGAAAATACCGAGGCAGTAACAGAAGCCAATATAGCAGAAGCCAGAATAAGGATGGATAATGCCTATAGAGATTATTTACGATATGCAAATTTATTAAAGGAAGAGTCTGTTCCACAACAACAATTCGATCAAAAGAGAACAGAATATGAAGCCTCAAAAGCAAAATATGAATCTTTAAGACGACAAAAACAAACAAACATTTCTTCTACTGTAGGAGTAAGTAAAAAACAAGAAAACGCAGAAGCTTTAATATTAAGAAGCAAAGCTAATTTAGATATGGCCAAACTAAATCTATCGTATACAGTTATAACAGCTCCTTATGATGGTTATGTAGGCAGAAGAAATATAGAAAAAGGTGAATTGGTACAGGCTGGGCAAGTATTGACTAACCTTGTGAAAAATAATAATAAATGGGTGACGGCTAATTACAAAGAAAAACAAATTGCAAATATTCATATAGGACAAAAAGTAAATATCAAAGTAGATGCTATAAAAAATAGAGTTTTTGAGGGTAAAGTAACAGCTATCTCAGAAGCCACAGGATCTAAATATTCATTAATTCCTACAGATAATTCTGCTGGAAATTTTGTGAAAATACAACAACGAATTCCGGTGAGAATAGAGTTTATTAATCTACCTCAAAAAGATAAAGATAAATTAAGAGCAGGTATGATGGTAGAAACAGAAGCATATGTAAGGTAATGCTACAAAGACATATATTTCGTAATAAAGTACCTAAATGGCTTATGAGTGTAGTAGCCTACACTATTATGGCGCCGATAATGCTTATAAATGGAGCTTATACAGGAAGTTCTATTGATATATCCGGGACTTTAGGAGTTATGTCTGAAGATATTAACATGGCTTACTTCTCATCATCTGCAGGTATGTCTGTAGCCTATCCATTAATTATAAAGCTAAGACCTGTATTTGCAATAAAAAATACTTTATTACTAACTTTACTTATGCAGGTGATTTTAAGTATTATCTGTGCAGAAACAGATAATATGACTATAATAACCGGATGTAGTTTTTTAATTGGCTTCTTTAAAGCATTTGCTTTATTAGAAACATTATCTATTCTTATGCCGATTCTGAGTCCGGATAATAAGCGTAGCGTATTTTATGCTAAATTTTACCCAATAACATTAGGTTTGAGCCAATTGTCTATGGTGCTTACTTCAGAACTAGCCTATCGTTACAATTGGCAGCATATGTACTATTTTATGGTGGCTCTTTTACTAATTGCTATTATTGCTGTTTTACTTACCTTTAGATATGTGAAATTACCTTCTATAATCCCACTATTAGATGCAGATTGGATTAGTGTAGTTTTAATATCCATATTTTATATTTCAGTCATTTATGTATTTACTTATGGCAAAACTGATGACTGGTTTTATTCAAGATCTATTACCATTACCACATTTTTTATTATTCCGATCAGTCTTTTACTCTTTATTAGGAGACAATTTTTAAGAGAAAAACCTTACGCGGACCTTACTATATTAAAAAATACTAATACTTGGTTAGGCTATGTGATTTTGTTTATTGGAATGTTTTATGTTTCTGTGAGCGTTTTAGTATCCTCTTATGTAACTTCTGTTTTAAGACTAGAAAGTAATCGTTTATATGAATTATATATTATAACTATACCAGGTTTTATATTAGGTAGTTTTCTTTGTTTATGGTGGTTTAAAAAAGAAAGAAGAGTAAACTTAATAATTTTTATAGGATATTTATGTCTTATAGCTTCTTGTGTACTATTATATTTTACCATAAGTCCACAAGGGGAATATAAGTTACTTTATCTCCCTATGTTTTTAAGAGGAATAGGAATGCTTATAATTTTTGTTGTATTTGGTGTTTATGTAGTACAAGGAATTCCCGTTACTAAAATAATATTTAATGCTTTCTTATTGATAGGTATTCGATCAGCCTTGGCCCCTGCAATTAGTTCATCTATTTTTACCAATGCTATTTATCGTTTACAACAACATTTTATAGTTAAATATTCAGAAAATATTACCAATACTAATCCTATAGCAACAGAAAGGTATGAACAGTATTACAAAAGTGGTTTAGCAAAAGGTTTAGGTGTAAATGAAGCACAACAATACGCTACAACCAATTTATATAATCTTATACAAATACAAGCAATAACGACATCGTTAAAAGTCATTTTAGGAATTTTAATTATTATAGGAATTATTCTTCTTATTTTTATCTTTATATATCCATTTAATAATCATAAAAAACTTAAGTTTATAAAATTTGGCAAGGATATGGGATAAATTTCAAATAATAGTAAAAAATAATAGGGTAAACATTGATAATTTTGTAAAGTGCGGAAAATTATTCACATTGATATGGATGCTTTTTTTGCATCTATAGAACAGAGAGATAATGAGGAATATAGAGGTAAGCCTTTGGCTGTAGGTTATTCAGGAGAAAGGGGAGTAGTCGCTGCAGCAAGTTACGAAGCTCGTAAATATGGGGTACGGTCTGCTATGTCATCAAAATTAGCCCAACAAAAATGTCCGGAATTAATATTTGCTCCCTCACGTTTTGAAGTCTACAAAAAGGTGTCTCAGCAGATTAGAGATATATTTTTTCAATATACAGATTTAGTTGAACCATTATCTTTAGATGAGGCATTTTTAGATGTTACACAAAACCATAAGAATATGGAGTTTGCTATGGATATTGCTAAAGAAATCAAAGAAAAAATTCTTCTGGAAACTTCCTTAACGGCTTCAGCAGGTGTTTCATTTAATAAGTTTCTAGCTAAAATAGCTTCAGATTATAATAAACCCAATGGGCTATTCATTATAACCCCACAAAAATCAGAAAAATTTATTGAAAAACTAACTATCGAAAAATTTTTTGGAATAGGGAAAAAGACAGCAGAGAAAATGCATCGCTTAGGAATAAATACAGGTTGGGATTTAAAACAGAAAACGGAAGAAGAGCTTATTAATTGGTTTGGAAAGATAGGAAAACAATATTATCTTAATGCTAGAGGTAAAGATAATCGAGAAGTAAATCCTAACAGGATAAGAAAATCTTTGGGAGCAGAAAATACATTTATGTATGATACAGATTCTTTACCTAAACTTTATAAAGAGCTGGGAATTATAGCGCAAGAGGTAATACAAAGAGTAAAAAAAAGTTCTTTTAAAGGAAAGACCGTAACCTTGAAAATTAAATATTCCGACTTTAAATTAATTTCTAAAAGCAAAACGCATATAACTTATATAAATGAATACACACTTTTATATAAAATCGCTTTAGAACTCCTCAGTGAAGTAGAATTATACAATAAAGTGCGCCTCATTGGTTTAAGCATTAAAAACTCTGAAATAAAAACAGAACAATTTATCAAAGAAGGATATCAGTTTAAAATACCTTTTAAAGAGTTTAAATAAATAAATTTTTATTAGTATTTTTATTTGCTATATAATTAGAAATATGAATATAGAAGAATTAAGAGAATTTTGTCTTTCAATAAAAGGTGCCTCTGAAAGTTTTCCTTTCGACGAATATACCTTAGTATTTAAGGTAATGAATAAAATGTTTTTATACTTCTCCCTTTCACCTAAAAACAATGAATTTTTTGCTAATATGAAATGTGATCCGGAAAAATCAGAAGAATTAAGAGAACAATATGACGGAATAGATTTTGGATATCATTCAGATAAAAAATATTGGATATCTGTGTATTTAAATAAAGATGTACCAGATCCTTTAATTAAAGATTTAATTAATCATTCCGTAAGTGAAGTAATAAAAAAATTACCTATAAAAAAACAAAATGAATATAATGAAATATGAAAAAAAACATTAAATAAAAGATAACTTAATAGAAAAAATTCATTTAATTATGATTGTCATTTTTCTTTTTTTTCTTTTTTGTAGTTTTATTTTTTTCTCCATTTATAGCCCTTTCCCTTTTTATTTTTATATATTTTTCAAATTGTTCAGGAAGTAATATTTCTTTAAGCTTGGAATCGATTTCTCTGTCATTGTTTTCAATCATAAATCTTAATTCAGTAGCGTCGGTACCCTTATCTATAGCCGATTTTATTTTCTTATTACTTTCCATATATATATCATACAGTTCAAGTTTCTGAAAGTCATCTAAACTTACATCTTTATCTAAGGTTTCCAGTTGTTTATCAGTAAGGTCTTTCACATCTAGTTTTGGGTTGTCCTGAGCAATTAAGAAAAAACTTAAACAAAAAGTGAAAATAAATGAAAAAATACAGATTTTACTATTCATAAATATATGATTTAAACATCCTAAAATTACTAAAATAAATTTATCTATCTAGTTTTAGTTGAAATTTATATTTTTACAATCGCTTATATAAAGTAAATTTCAATGAATTCAATTTTAAAAATAAAAAAGAAATTAGCAGATTATTGTGTCTATCAAGATCGAAGTCATTGGGAAGTAGAAAAAAAAATAAAAGAAGCTTCTTATTTAAATGAAGAAGAAAAAGGGGAAATTATTATATGGCTGATTCAAAATAATTTTTTGAATGAAGAAAGATTTGCTAAAGCTTACGTAAAAGGAAAATTTAATCAGAAACAATGGGGAAGAAATAAAATAATTATAGGATTAAAACAAAAAAGAGTACCTGAGAAATTAATAGATATTGCATTAAATGAAATTGATGAAGAAGCATACCAAGCAACCTTAGAAATAGTTGCAGATAAAAAATGGAATTCACTAATTGAAAATACAGCCATTTCCAAAAAAAAGAAACTTATATCATTTCTTATTCAGAAAGGATATGAAAATCAATTAATTTATGATTTAATAAAAATTAAATATTCTGATTAATTATTTCAACTAGCTCATGCACAGGTTTTACTCCACTTTCCCGCCATTTTAGTTTTCCATTTTTAAATAATAATAGTGTAGGAACCGATTGTATTTGATAAAAATTTGCCAATCCAGGATTTTTATCAATATCAATTTTTATAATATTAGCATTATTTCCTACTTTATTTTTTACTTCTTTTAGCATGGGAGCCAAAGTTTTACAAGGTCCACACCATTCCGCGGAAAAATCTACTAGTACAATTTTATTTTTATTAATTATTTCTGAAAAATTTCCCATATCCAATCAATTTTTATTACATACCCTCAAAAATCAATCCTATTTATACAATAGGATAAGAAATCTTAATATGTAATATCCAGGGAGTATTTATTTTTGATAAGCGCCTAGATTAGGGTTTATAGTTCTGGAAACACCATTTATATCTTTAGGAATAGCAATAGAATAGGTTAAATTACCTTTACCTATAGCCGGCGAGGCAGGTTTTAGATTTAATTTAGGATTATTATATCCTGTTTTATAAAAAAGAGGGTTTTGATTAACTATTATATCTTTAAAATTTGGATTTCCTTGAATAGTTATTTTGTCTGAATTGTTTCTAATAAGATTTGTATCAAAAGTATAATTAAAAGCCGCATTTTTATTGATATCCAGAAATAAGCTATTAGAGTTTCGAGTCCAAAGAATACAGTTTTTGAAAATAATATTTAATGGGTTGTAAGAAAGGCTTCCTTTATCAGAATAATAATTTGAAAGATAAACGGCATATCCCGGAGATAAATTTAAATTCCAATAGTTTGAAAATGTACAATGTGTGAAATCATAGTTACCGCCATTTTCTATAATTAAGTCACTTTTGCCACAATTATTCATTACTATATTTTCCCCTTTTATAGATCCTTTTATAGAATGAATTCCGGCATCCATAAAATTTAAAATTTGAGAATTAAAAATATTTAACTCAGAATTTTTTTCTAAAAATAACCCTTGATTACCACCTTTTATAATAGCATAGTTTATATTGGCTTTAGTATTTTCCATTAAATGAATTTTATTCCAGTTAGCAGGTAGTGTATCATGTTCAATATCATGTCTGTCGCCACGTATTAATACTTTTTCATTTAAAGTTCCGTTAATAATGAGTTGACATCCTTTATCTATTATTAAAGCCGCGTTTTTATGTAAATATACCTTCGTGCCCTTATTTATAGTGAGCTTGGATCCATTAACAAATTTCAAGTTTCCATATATAACTTTAGATTTAGAACTATCCCATATCAAATCAGATTTGATTTCTTTAGTACCGGAAGTAGAAAAATAAAAATCAGCATTTTCAACTAAAGAAATAAGTTTAACTTTTTGTATGTTTCCTACAGTTTCAAAAATAAGATTTTCATCCACTAAAGCAGTAGGAGAGGTTATAGTTTTCGGTGCTAATTCAATAAAAATATAAAGACTATCGTGAGCACGTAAGGAAACATTTTGAAAATTGTTATTATTGGCATTTCCTCCGGAAACACCGTCTACATTAATTTTAAATTGTGAGTCTAAATTTTTTTCCAGATAAATTCTGGGTATAGTAACATCTTCGTTTTGTTGGTTATAAACTTTTAAGACATAAGTATTTGAACGATTTTCAGAAAACACAGTATCTAGTATCAAGGTGTCTTTGGAAAATCGTAGGGGTTGACTGGCTAAATCGTAATTGTAATCATCACGGCAAGAAAAAATAATAATACTGAATAATAATATACAAACTACAGAATATAATTTTTTCATGGTATGATAATAAAAAAATTTATAATAAATGCTACTTAAAGTTAAAACTTATAACCTATGCTTAAAATTAATGAATTTTGTTTTTTTTCAAGTTGAAATTGTTGTCCGGAATGCTTATTTATAAATTTTGTTTCATTATCATTAAATCCGAACTCATATCTAACGTCGAATGTAAAAGAAGAAATATCTAAACCAGTTCCTACCTGTCCGGCCAGTGAAAAATCATCAGTTTTTGTTTTTTTAATACCTTTTAGAGAAATTCCTTCATTTAAAGAAGTAGAAAAAACAGGTCCGGCGTATATTCGGCCTATTCCCAAAAATTTATGACCTACAAGCACAGGTATATCCAACCTATTAGAATGAGCAGTAAAATCTCCTTGAGAAAAAGAATTAAAATCTGTTTTCATTGAAGAAAAATATATTTCAGGCTGTAAAAACCAATTTAAAAAATGAATTCTGCTATAAGCTCCCATATGCCATCCAATATTATTTTTTGCATGGCTTTCTTTAATATCAGTTACTAAATTTTTTAAATTTCCATCATATCCAAAAGCCATTCCACCTTTAATACCAAAATTTATTTGAGAAAAGCACACAGTAGGAATTATTAATAAAATAAGTATAGAAAAACCTTTTTTCATAAGAATGTTTTTAAATGAAAATTTTTCAAAGATAATTAATAATTATTATATTTGAATTAATATTAAATTATAAGATAATTATGGAAATTGTATATTATGGTCACGGCTGTTTTTGCTTTAAGACAAGCACATCAAAAATTATTATAGATCCTTTTATTACAGCTAATGAATTAGCTAAAGAAATAAATATAAATGATATTAAAACAGATTATATTTTTCTTACCCATGCTCATTTTGATCATATTTTAGATGTAGAAGCTATTGCAAAAAATAATGATGCAACTATATTGGCTAATGTAGAAATAGCAAGGCATTATGAAAAATTGGGATTTAAAGTTATTCCAATGAATATAGGAGGAGTTAAAAAATTTGATTTTGGAAGAGTTAAAATGGTTTCGGCAGTTCATAGTTCTACTTTTCCAGATGGAATGTATGGAGGATTAGCAGCTGGGTTTCTAATGAAGATGGACGGAAAAGTAGTCTATTTTTCAGGCGATACTGCATTAACTCAGGATATGAAAAATCTTCCTTACGTATACGGTTATATTGATGTAGCTATATTACCTGTAGGAAATACTTTCACAATGGGTGTTTATGATGCAGTAGCAGCTGCAAAATTTGTTAAAACCCGCAATGTGATAGCATCTCATTATGATACTTTTCCGGAAATTAAAGTTCACAAAGAAAAAGCCAAACATGCTTTCTTGGCTGATGAAAAACATCTTACTTTTTTACCTATAGGAGGCTCTATTGATATTTCTAAATTTGTTTAATCTAAATAAAATATTATACTTTTGCTATAAAATCATTTAAAATTGAGTTTTGTTGCTTAACGATTATGAATAGTTTATTGAAAAAAATTGAGACGCCTTTTGATAGTATACCGTTTGAAAATATAAACCAAGAAGACTTTAAATCTGCAATAGAATGGGCAATCAAAGAATCAAAAGAAGAAATACAAAAAATAATTGAAAACACAGAACCACCTGGTTTTATCAATACTATAGTTGCCTTAGAAAATAGCGGTAAAAAGCTTAATATCATTTCAGCTGTTTTTTTTAATCTAAATTCAGCTGAAACCAATGATTATCTACAGAATTTAGCTCAGGAAATATCTCCTATGCTTGCAGAATATAGCAATGATATTATTTTAAATGAAAAACTGTTTGAAAAAATAAAAATAGTTTATGATACAACACTTAAATCTAAGCTAACTCAAGAAGAATATAGATTACTAGATAAAACATATAAAGATTTTTATAAAAATGGGGCGCTACTATCAGAAGAAGATAAGCAGAAATTAAGGGAAATTTCTAACGAATTAGCGACTCTTACCGTAAAATTTGGTCAAAATGTATTGAGAGATACAAATGATTATATTTTACATCTTAAAAATGAAAAGGACTTAGAGGGTCTACCCGATTTAATTATTAGCATGGCTCGGGAGGAAGCAAAAAAAAGGAAACTAGACGGATGGGTTTTTACTTTACATTTTCCTAGTTATGTTCCATTTTTAAAATATTCTAAACATAGAGAGTTACGTGAAGAAATTTACATAGCATCTATGCAAAAAGGATTCAAAGATAATGAAAATAATAATGAAAAAATTATTCACCAGATTGTAGAGTTAAGACAGCAAAAAGCAGAGTTATTAGGATACAGCACTTATGCAGATTTAATTTTACAAGAAAGAATGGCTTCTAGTCCTAAGATTGTTTTAGATTTTCTTTTAGATCTTTTGAATAAAGCAAAGCCTTTTGCTGAAAAAGAGGTAAGTGAATTGAAAGAATTGGCAGTGCAAGATGGAATAAATGAAATAATGGCTTATGATCATGCATATTATGCAGAAGTTTTACGAAAAAATAAATATGATTTATCAGAGGAAGAATTAAAACCTTACTTTCCCCTGAAACAGGTATTAAAAGCAGCCTTTGATGCGGCTAATAAATTATATGGATTATCTTTTAAAAAAAGGAATGATATCCAAAAATACCACCCCGAAGTAGACGTTTATGAAGTTTTAAATGAAGAGAAAAAAACATATGCGCTATTATATACAGATTTTTTTCCTCGTGAAGGGAAACGGGCTGGTGCATGGATGACTCAATATAAAGGACAATACAAAACTTTACAAGAGAATATAAGACCACATATCTCTATAGTTTGTAATTTTTCTCGGCCTAATGGAGATATTCCATCCTTACTTACTTTTTCAGAAGTAACTACATTATTTCATGAATTTGGTCATGCACTTCATGGTATTTTAGCAAACACAACATTTGAGTCTTTATCAGGTACTAATGTATATTGGGATTTTGTGGAATTACCATCTCAATTTATGGAGAATTTCTGCTATGAAAAGGAATTTCTAGTTACTTTTGCTAAACATTTCCAAACCGGAGAGGTATTAGAAGAAGATAAAATAGATAAAATAGTAGCTTCAGCAAATTTTTTACAAGGTTATCAAACCTTAAGGCAAATAGGTTTCGGTTTATTGGATATGGCATATCATACAAATCAATTAAAACCTTCCGATTCTATTGAAGATTTTGAAGAAAAACACATAAAAAAAACTCAGTTATATCCTCATATTAAAAAAACTGCTATAAGTCCATCTTTTTCTCATATTTTTCAAGGCGGATATGCTGCAGGATATTATTCTTATAAATGGGCAGAAGTTTTAGATGCTGATGCATTTAGTTTTTTTAAAGAAAATGGAATTTTTGACCCTGAAACTGCAGATAAATTTAAAACTTTATTAAGTAAAGGAGGTACTGATGATCCTATGGAGCTGTATATTGCATTTAGAGGACGAAGGCCTCAGCCGGAAGCATTGCTTAAAAGAGCGGGATTAATTACCCAAGATGTTTAATATATTTATAAAAGCCCTTCATCAGCAAAGCTTAAATAAGAAGATTGTGTGATAATTAAATGATCTATAAGTTTAATATTTAATAGATTACCTCCATCTTTTATTTCTTGGGTAAGTTGTAGATCAGCTTTACTAGGTTGAGTATTTCCTGATGGGTGGTTATGGGAAATAATTAATGAAACTGCGTTGAGTTCTAAAGCTTGTTTAAAAATTAACCGCATATCTACTACAGTTCCAGTAATGCCTCCTTGAGATATTTTTTCTTTATGTAGAATAGTATGTGATTGATTTAAAAAGACGACCCAAAACTCTTCTATCATATTATCTCCAATAATTGGATGTAATAAATTAAAAGCATCTTTAGAAGAAGAAATTTTTTCTTTTTTCAGGGCTTCTTGTATAGATTTTCTTCTTCCAATTTCTAAAGAAGTTATTATTTCAATAGCTTTTACTTTTCCAATACCATTAAATTTGCAGAGGTCTTTAATTGATAGTTTAGCTAATTCATTCCAATTACCATTTACAGAAGATAAAATTCTTTGAGATAAATGTATACTGCTTTCTTTTTTAGAACCACTACCGATAATGATTGCTAATAATTCTGCATCAGAAAGAGAATTTTTGCCTTTAATTAGAAGTTTTTCTCTAGGTCGGTCATCTTCAGCAAGAGATTTTATATTCATGTCAAGTATAGTTTAAATTAATTAAAAATTATCCTAAACTTTGGATATCTTTTTGTAAATATATGATAGCAGATGAAGAAGGAAATGGATGATCCTTAAGTGAATATTTGATTATTTCTTCCTGTAGTGTTTTTCCTGTAGATTCCTCATTTAAAGATTGTGAAATTTCATTAATAAGTAATTGGGTTGCATTCTTAGCTGAAAAAATAATTTCCCAGGTTTCCGGATGAATATAAACTTGTTGTGCTAAATTATGATCAAATTCATTTTGTATAGTTTCAATTAAAGAATATTCGTATCTCTTTAAATCTTGAGTAATGGGAATTCTTTTGATTAAGGCAGTGGGTTTTATACGTTCTAAGAATAATACCATTCTTTCATAAGCTTGTAATTTATTGGGTAGAATTTGATGTAAGTTTTGTTGTTTTAATTCAAAATCCCTTTTTTCTTTTTCTGAATTACAATATCTATTAAAAAGATAAATAAATGTACCTATTATAATTATCAAAATAAAAATATATGATAAAATAAATAAATAAGTAAATTCCATATAACTATTTTTTACAAAAATAATATATTCTGTATTGTAAAGGAAGTATTTTTAAAATAAATATAATAATAAAAAATTTAATACTAACAATGAATATTCAATTTAATTATTTGTATTTGAACATTCTAAGTATATGGCTTGTAATAAAAAAGAATGTAAAAAATGTATTAAATCCCAAATGGATAAAATTATTTAAAAAAATCATTTGGTAGTTAAAGATATTTATTATAGTTTTGCACACGCAAATTCCTCCTTAGCTCAGTTGGTTAGAGCATCTGACTGTTAATCAGAGGGTCGCTGGTTCGAGCCCAGCAGGAGGAGCCTTGTTTTAAAGGGTTGTAGTTTACTACAACCCTTTTTTTATATTTATGGTAATTAAAACAAACTATTTTTAATTTAAATTTATATTAAATTCATAGATGAAAATTGATTTAATAATTAATAAATTTAGATTAATATTTTAACAGATTTTCAAATTTTTTTTGTGTTTGTTAGATAATATGTTAATACTTCTTCTATAAAAAAAGATATTATATATTTTATTGTTATAAAATAAAGCTTATATTATGTAATAATTGTATAATAAATGTAATTTTTTATGTTTGTATATCCAAAAAATATCATATATTTGAATCGATAAAAAAAGGGCATTGATCTGAGAGATCAACACCCTTTCAAGTTTTGTTACTATATGTTTATTATGATTATTTATGAAATATAGATTTTTTTGACGCTTAAACCTATTAAATAATAAAATAAAACATCATTAAGTAACATTTGTACACTTATGTTTGATTTTTAAATAAGGTTAATTTTAGGTTTAATGACTTTACATTAAGCCTAAAAGTTTAATCTTGGAGCAAAGGTAATGCAGCATGTACTTCATTCCTTACGGATTTCCGTAAAAAAGAGCATTAAATTAAAAGAAGAAAATTGGGTTAGTATTTTTATATAAATCCTAATTCAATAACAATGCCTAAAAGTTGTTTAGTGTCTTTAGCATCAAAAGATTCTCGTAAAAATGCCAACCTTTTTTCAATAGAACTCTCACTATTAGGACTTATATGTTTTTCCTTTAAATATAATTCTACTTGTTTTTGGGTAAATCCCTGAGATAATAATTTAAGTAGATTTATATCATATTCACTAAACTCATAAACATGACTTTGTTTAGATTCTTTGTTGTCATGAGAAATATATGTTTGGTTATTGTTAATTGCAATGATAGCTTTTTTTAGTTCTTTAGAATCGTCTCTCCCTTTAGTTACAAATCCGTTAATTTGATAATCATCAAACATTGATTTGATTTTGTAAAATCTATTTTCGATCGAAAAGACTATAATTTTAAGATAAGGTTGTTCTTTTTTTGCTTCTTTTATTAATTCTTCTCCTCCAGATATTCTTTGTTCTCTGTAATCAGAAGCGAAAGATAAATCAGTAATTAATAAATCATAAGGATCCTGATCCAATAGAGCCCTTTGTATTTTTAATAGAGCGTCGTCGCAATAAAACACCTGATCAATTATAGGTATTATATTTAACTCTTCTATGGTTCTTTTTACTCCAAGGCTATAGCTATCAAAATCTTCTGCAATGAGTATCTTTCTGAACATATTATTATCTATTTTTGTAAATTTATGATAATTTTTACAGAAAATCCCTTTTTATATTCAATATTATATAAAATTTTTCCATTGATTGTGTTTATGCGATTTTCTATGTTTTTTAATCCTTTACCTGGTTTCCAGTTCTTGGAAGATGATATACCCACACCATTATCAAAATAATCAATTATCAAAACTTTATTTTTTTCTTTAAATTTTAAAGTAACTAAACTCGACCAGCTATGTTTTTTCATATTAGTCATAAGTTCTATTATAACGTAATATAATTCCTCCTTTATTTTAATTGAAATATCTTCCCATATCAATTTATTATTTCCTAAAAGTATAATTTTCGTGTCCTTTTTTCCATAAGGTTGAAGCATGTCTTTCAAGAGATTTGCAAAATCATTTTTCAAGTCTGTCTTAAACTCTGATTCATGAGATATATTTCTAGATCTGTTATAAAGTTCTTCTAAATTATTTATGATTTTTGATGAATTAAGGTCAGAATTATTTTCCAGTTGAATCATTAAATAATAAATTCCGTTGGCTACTTCATCATGGACTTTTTTGGAATATTTAATTTCAGTTTTATGTACTTCCTCCAATTTTTCCTGTTTAAACTTTTCCTTTCTCCTTTTGTACCATGTAATTAATATAATTAAAATTATAATTGTAACTCCCGTTATTGAAAATACTAATACTCGTTGTTTAAGAATTTGATAATTTTTTTGGGCATTTAACGCTTTAAGTTGTAAATTTTCTTCTTTATTTTTTTCAACTTCATAACGTATTAAAGCAAATTGATTTTTTGCCTTACTTCTTTTAGTTTGTATACTATCATTAAGATGAAAATAGGAAACAAAGTGTTTTTTTGCTTCTGAAGGGTTTTCCAATAATGTTAGCTTTTGTAATGCTTCTAATTGATCATCTGGAGTACCCACTTTTTTTGCTATTTTATACATAAGTTTAGCATGATAAACAGCTTTTAAAGGATTTGTTTTAGCGAAGTATCTTGAAAGATGTGAGTGGTTGGCTATTTGTCCTTGTAAATCATTTTCTTTTTCCCGTATTTTTAAAGTTTTAATAAGCTCGGGCTCTGCATTGTATTTAGGGGTGTTCAGCCATTTTGCATAAGCAAGATTATCTTCAATTTTAGCTAGAATAATTGGATGATTGTATAATTCAGGTTCTGTTTCAAGTAATTTTGTTAATTGCTTAATAGCACTATTATATTCTTTATTCTTTAAATATATGACAGCTTGATTGTTTTTGATGGATAGTATGTCAAGTTTGTTTACTGTATAATTTAAAGATTTTGTATAGTAATCAATTGCCTGAGCATAATCTTTTTGTTCTGTTTTAGAAATAGCTAAGCAATTGTAAACAGAAGAAATAAAAGAATTATATTCCGGGGATTTCAAATATTTTAACGCTTCTACTGCCGTCTCTTCACTTCCAAAGTAGTCTCCTTCATTGGCTTGTAGAATAGCCATATTGATTAAATTAACCCCGATATGGGAAGAATCTTTCTGAATCAGAAATTCTTCTTTTGAATGATTAAAATAATAAAATGCACTATCACTGATATTTTTGTTAAGATAATAATACCCAACTTCAAAATATATTTTTCCTAATAATAAAGAGTTTTTTTCTGATCGGGCATTTTTGATATCATTAAAAACTTCTTTAAAATTATTATCATTATATTGATGTATCTTTAAATTGTTGGAGTTTTCGGAAGGGTTTAAAATAGAGACAGGTGAATCACAAGAATATATAATGAAAAATATATAACAAAATAAATTTATTTTTTTAAAGATGGAAAGTAAAGAAAAATTATTTTTATTTAAACCAAACATAATTAAACAAAGATAAAGAATTTGATTTTATTAAAAAAGAATAGTATAAAGATAAAAAAATAGATACTAACTCTTATTAGTATCTATTTTTTTAGGTTTTTTTAAGATCTTACAAAATATATTTTAAGGCTGTTGAATTATAAGATCATTATAAGCATAATAGTATAATTTTCTTTTAAAAGAAATTTTTCTACCAATTAGGTCTCCTAGGTAATTGTATAAGTTCCCCGGTAGTACTAACCTTTTTGTTATCAAGTTTGTTATCAAGTCTTCTAGGTAATTGAATAAGTTCACCACTTGTATTAACCTCTTTATTATCAAGTTTGTTATCAAGTCTTCTAGGCAATTGAATAAGTTCACCACTTGTATTAACCTCTTTATTATCAAGTTTGTTATCAAGTCTTCTAGGCAACTGAATAAGTTCACCACTTGTATTAACCTCTTTATTATCAAGTTTGTTATCAAGTCTTCTAGGTAACTGAATAAGTTCACCACTGGTGTTAACCTTTTTGTTATCAAGTCTTCTAGGCAACTGAATAAGTTCACCACTGGTTTCAGCGGCTTGAATTTTTTGTTGGGATCCTTTTGATATTTCTCCATCAGTAAGATCGTTATAATCCTCTCCAACACAGGATATTACTCCTAAACTGGAAATGAGAATACCGATAAGTAAAATTTTTTTCATTTTTATTCAACTTTAAATTTTAACATTAGCGTGCTTACTTTAATGGTTATAAAGTAAGATCACACCCAATTTTCGGGATAATTAAGGAATTAGTATAATAGCAGACATAATAAATATCCCGATATAATTAATATTAGCTACTTTTTATTCCTTTATTTAATTCATTTTGTACATTTGCTACATAGCATTCAATTGAATTATTTGCAAAGTAAAAGAGTTAAGTCCAAAAAATATGGACAATGTAAAGACTTTTGAGGGACAAATTAATATTATGTTATATTGAGAATAAAAATCATTATTTTATGATATATTTATTGTTTAAAAAAAGATTTAGAGACAGAATTAAATCTGGTTTAATTTATGGAATATCAAGAGGTAATGAGACAGATTATTTTTTTAGCTTTTTCTAAAGCTGAAAAAGAAACTTTGCAAATATTAAAAACCCCACTTTCTAAACATATTTCACATGAAATTGAAATCCATTATAAAGTTTATATTAGTGAAAAAACATTTATAAGATATTACGATAAATTTATAAATGAAAAGGAAGGTTCAATAGCTAATCCAAATAGACGTATAATAGATTTTTTATGTAAATATATTGGATTTGAAAGTCTTATAGATTTTTATAATAAAGTTTATATAAACAAGGATTCTTCTTTGTAAAAAAGTGTGGCTTAAATATTGTGAAGTTTAAATAATATCAATTTTTTAGGGAAAATATTTTCCCTAAAAAATTAATATTTGTGTATACTTTGTTTATTACTTTAAAAAAGCATACATAACATTTACTTTTCAAAAGATTTAATAACTTTGCAAGTATGCCAGATATAATTCATTTACTTCCAGATAATGTGGCTAATCAAATAGCAGCAGGAGAAGTAGTCCAAAGGCCTGCATCTGTGGTTAAAGAATTGTTGGAAAATGCTATAGATGCTGGAGCTACTCAAGTTATATTAATAGTAAAAGAAGCCGGTCGAAATTTGATTCAGGTCGTGGATAATGGTATAGGGATGAGTGTAACAGATGCCCGAATGGCATTTGAACGGCATGCCACATCAAAAATATCAAAAACAGAAGATATATTCCATATACAAACCAAAGGTTTTAGAGGAGAAGCACTAGCCTCAATTTCTGCTGTGGCCCAGGTAGAACTTAAAACTAAAAAAAACGAGGAAGAAATAGGTACACATGTGGTAATAGAAGGAGGAGAATTTATAACCCAAAAACCTATTAATACCGCAACTGGAACAGTTTTTTTAGTAAAAAATTTATTTTTTAATGTACCTGCTCGTAGAAAATTTTTGAAATCTAATTCTGTTGAATTAAGGCATATATTAGATGAATTTCATAGGGTAGCCTTAGCACATGAAACAGTACAATTCCAATTATTTAATAATGAAGAAGAATTGTTTAGGTTACGTTCGGGGGGAGTATTACAACGAATATCTGAAATTTTTGGACGTAAAATTCAGCATCAATTAATTCCTGTTTCAGAACAACTAGAGTGGATCCGTTTAAGTGGGTTTATAGGAAAACCGGAAAGTGCGAAAAAAATAAGAGGAGAACAATTTTTCTTTGTAAATTATCGTTTTTTTAAATCAAATTATTTAAATAAAGCTGTACAAGATGCTTTTGAAAATTTGATTCCATCAAAATATTTACCGTCATTTTTTATATATATAGAGATTGATCCTGAAAAAATTGATGTAAATATACATCCTACTAAAACAGAAATTAAGTTTGAAGATGAGTCCTCTATTTATATGTTGTTAAGAACTACAATAAAAAAATCTTTAGGAGTATATAATGTTGCTCCCAGTTTGGATTTTGATCAGAATCCGGAGTGGAGTAATTTAAGTTCTGTAAACAAAAATACCTCTATAACAGAACCTAAAATCAAAATTAATCCTACATATAATCCTTTTGAAGAAAAAAAAATTATTACATCCAAAGAAAAGATAAATTTACAAGAACTTTATGCTTCATCAAGAAAGGAAATATTATCTCCTGAAATATTTGATTTTCCTAACCCTCCTTTAATAGAAGAACAATCTTTATTAAGGCTTTCAAATGGAAGATGGGTCATAGAGAAGGAAAATAAATTATGGTTTTTAGATCCTTATAGAATACATCAGACTGTATTATATGAAAATCATTTAAAAAATTATAAAGGGAATGCTTTAAGCCAGCAGTTATTATTCCCTATAAATCGTCCAGTATATGAAATGGAAAAAGAAAAATTAGATTCTATCAAAACCCCTTTATTTGCTTGTGGTTTTGATATGGATATAGAATCTGATATTGTAACGATTACTGCAATTCCTTCAGATATTCCTCAAGAGAAGGTAATTGATATTATAGATGATTTATTAATGGAGCTTTCTGACCATTCTGAAGATGAATTTTCTATATTTTTTAGTAAATCTGTTTCTAAAGTTTCAGCCAAAAAAAGAAATGAATTTATCCAACCTTCACAGTTTTATCCTATATGGAAAAATTTTGAGTCTTTAGGGTGTCCAAAATATAATCCATTTGGAAAGAAGAATTTTGAACAAACTGTTATTATTGATTTTGATTAATTAATTTTTTGCTAATGAATAGAGTAATACCACCGGTAACTAAAAATTTATTAATATTAAATACTATTTTTTTCGCTGCGCGATATATATTGGGAATGAATGGCATAGATTTAGACGTAATTTTTGCATCTTTTTTTCCTTTTTCTCCAAATTTTCATTGGTATCAAACTATTTCTCATATGTTTATGCATGGAGGATTAGCTCATTTTTTCTTTAATATGTTTTCTTTATGGATGTTTGGTTCTGCAGTTGAACAGGCATTAGGAACAAAAAAATACTTAATCTTATATTTTGTTTGTGGCCTAGGGGCATTTGCTCTGTTTAATCTAGTTAATTTTTTTGAATTTAAGCATTTATATGATTCTTTACTTGCTGAAAATATTCCTTTAAATGAAGTTGGGCAATATTCTAAATTAAGTATTTATAGCTCAGATAACGATATTATGAGAATGCGTTTTCAATGGTTATCTACCTTACCTGAAAATACGAATTATAATGTAGCGAAAAGGTTTTATTTAGATTTAGTAACACCTTTGTTAGGGGCTAGTGGTGCTATTTATGGTGTTTTAGTGGCTTTTGGAGTTATGTTTCCCAATTCTGTTTTAATGTTGATATTTCCTCCTATTCCTATGAAAGCTAAATATTTTATACCTATAATGGTATTAATAGAATTATTTCTGGGTGTAAAAGAAGTTCAGGGTGATAATGTAGCTCATTTTGCACATTTAGGTGGAGCAGTATTTGGTTTTTTCTTAACACGTTATTGGGTGAAAAATAGATATAGGTGGAATTAAAAAAAGAAGTTTTTTATGTATAATGATTGGATAAATAAAATAAAATACTATTATAGAAGTGGTACAGAAGGAGTAAAAATAATCTACATATTTATAATTTCTTCTTTTGTTTACTGGATTTTCAATTTTATTTTGATGAATCTAACAGGTTTTTCATTAGAACCAGTAATTTTTTTGTCAGCAGATAAATTTATCCCTTATATTTGGACACTTTTTACTTTTCCTATAGTGCAAAAAAATCTTTGGGATTTATTTTTTGCCATGATAATGTTATACTTTACAGAAAAGATTTTTAGAATTTATTTTAATGGAAATAGTTTTATTAAATTTTTTGTTTTAGGAAATATTTTCGGTGGAATAATTTTTTTATTATATAGTTTACTTACCGGATATACTTATATTTTTTTAAATGGTGCTATTGTTGGGATATATAGTGTACTATTTGCTGTTATATCTTATAATCCTAAAATGCCGGTTTCTTTATTTCCATTACCTGTTCAGTTTCCAATTTATGTATTAGGGATAATTTTTATAGTATTAGACGCTTTTTCAACTTTGAGTTCATCATCTCTTACAATGAATGTATTTATAGCAAGAATAGCTGCAGCAGCTTTCGGTTTTTTTTACATGAAATCATTTCAGACAGGAAATGATTTTTTAGGAAAAATAGTTCCTAATTTTAATACTTTCTACAAAATATTTTCGTTTATCAAAGTAAGGATTTTTTCTTCAAAAAACAGAAAAAAAGAAAAATTTCAATATCAATCAACCAAATCAGGTGTTCATACAAATAAAAATTTTAATGAAAATAAAATAGAAAATCAGAAAAAAATAGATGCTATCTTAGATAAGATATCTAAATATGGATATGAAAACCTTACAAAAGAAGAAAAAGAATTTCTATTTAATTCTTCTAAAAAATTATGATATTTATTACACATAATAAAAAAAACTATTTATTTTTTAGTTTACATTGTATAATAGCTTTATTGTTATGTATAGTATATCTTAATAAAATAGTCCAACCCAAAGATTTTCCATATTTGGGGCTTATTTCTTTGATATTTCCCATTTTATTTATTTTTCATCTTTTATTTACAATAATGTGGTTAATAAAAAGAGAATTGATATTCATACCTTTTTTATTATTTACGATTTTTTTACTTTTTCCTATAAAAAAATACATACATTTTGGAAATAAAATCATAGCAAATAAGACATCAAAAAAGCAATTTAAAATTTTAACCTATAATATTCGTTATGCCAACGAAAGTAAGGATTTAAGGGCTTTAGAAGATTCTGTAATAAAACGAGATATAGATATAGCTTTTTTTCAAGAAATATATACGAGACAGTGGAGGTCCAAAGAAACATTTTTAGTGGATAGATATAATGCTGTATTTGATTTGGTAGCAATTTCATCAAAATATCCTATAATTAATAAACAAAAGATAATTCTTCCGGGAAATGGTTATGCTTGTTTGGCAGATATTCAAAAAGACGAATCCATAATCAGGTGTATAAATATTTATTTAGAGCCTATGTTTTTAACAAAAAATATATTTAGAATAGAAAAAGTAGATGATGCTAAAGATAAAACAAAGGTTGTTGTTGAAAAATTGTCAACAGGATATAAAAAACATCAGGTTCAAATAGATTTATTAATTAAATATATAAAAGAGTCTCCTTATCCTACTATTGTTTGTGGGGATTTAAATTCAGTACCTTTATCTTATGAATATTTTCATGTAAAAGGAAATATGTTAGATGTTTTTGAGTTATGTGGATCAGGCTTAGGAATGTCCTTTTATGATTATTTTTATCCAATAAGAATTGATTATATATTTACGAGTCCCGATTTTATTCCTAAAAGCAGTTATGTAAATAAAAATATAAAATTTTCAGATCATTATCCGGTTTTTGCTTTTTTACAATTAAAATAATTCGTTTAAAAAAATTTTCAAATAAAATAAAATTAATGGTTATTCTATAAATATTATAAATTTGTATCAGTTTATTAAACATAAATAAGGTGCAAAAAAATAATTCAATTACGGCTAAATTTACTTTCGTAGGTTTAATTGTTACAATGGGGATTGTATTTGGGGATATTGGTACTTCTCCGTTATATGTGATGAAAGCCATAGTAGCCGTAGGTAAAGGTAGAATAAATCAGGACTTTGTAGAAGGAGCTCTTTCATGTATTATATGGACATTAACTCTTCAGACTACTGTAAAATACGTATTAATTGCATTAAAAGCAGATAATAATGGAGAAGGGGGAATATTAGCACTTTATTCACTAGTGAAAAAATTAAAAAAAAAATGGCTTTATATTGTTGCAATTTTAGGGGCAGCAGCTTTAGTTTCTGATGGAGTTATTACCCCTTCAATGACCATTGTTTCAGCTATAGAAGGATTAAAAATTTATAATCCTCATACTCCGGTTATATTTATAACCCTTTTAATTTTAATGGTATTATTTATTGTTCAGCAATTTGGAACTCAATCGATAGGGAAATTTTATGGACCAATAATGTTTTTATGGTTTATAATGTTAGCTATTTTAGGAATTATAGAAGTTATCCCTCATCTTTACATATTTAAAGCTATCAATCCTTATTACGCAGTTAGGCTTATCATAACAGAACCAGAAACTCTTGTTATTATGGGGGCGGTTTTCCTTTGTACCACAGGAGCAGAAGCATTATATTCAGATTTAGGACATTGTGGAATAAAAAATATAAGAATTAGTTGGTTCTTTGTTAAAACTTGTTTAATATTAAATTATTTGGGGCAAGGAGCTTGGATTCTTTCAAATCCAGCGGAAGCAAATAGTGGAGGAAATCCTTTTTTTATGATGATGCCCCATGGTTTTTTAGTAATAGGGGTTACAATGTCCACTTTAGCCGCAATTATTGCAAGTCAGGCTTTAATAACAGGGTCTTATACTATTTTTAGTGAGGCTATGTCATTAGACTTTTGGCCTAGGCAGCGTATAGAATATCCTTCTTACCAAAAAGGTCAAATGTATATACCGGCAATAAACTGGGGTTTATTGATTTCATGTATTATAGTGGTGATTCATTTTGAAGAATCATCAAGAATGGAAGCAGCCTATGGTTTAGCAATAACGATAACCATGCTAATGACAACAGTATTGTTAATTTACTATCTTAATTATAAAAAAGTTAATAAATTTTTGATTTTATTATTTGCAGTAGTTTATATTACTTTAGAAGGTGGTTTTTTCTATGCTAATGTATTAAAATTTAAAGATGGAGGTTGGATTACAATGCTGTTGGCAGGGATTATAGCATTTTGTATGTATATTTGGTATAATGGTAGAAAACTTAAAAATAAATATGTCCAATATGTAAGTTTAAAGCCCTATTTACCTATTATACAGGATATGAAAAATGATAAAGAAATACCTAAATATTCAAATAATTTAGTATATGTAAGCAGAACAAAAAAACCAGTAGAAATAGAAGCAAAAATTATTTTTTCCATTATAAATAAAAATCCTAAAAGAGCAGATTATTATTGGTTTTTAAGGGTTGAAAATGATTCTAACCCCTATACTTTTGAATATGATGTTTTAGAGTTAATTCCAAATACTTTGTATAATGTGAATTTTAAATTAGGATTTAAAGTTGAACCTTTAATCAATATATACTTTAATCAAGTATTAGAAGACCTTAAAGCATCAGGAAAAATTAGCCTCATAAGTAATTACCCATCATTAAAGAAATATGATATACCCTCTGACTTTAGATATATTTTAACTGATAGAGTTTTCAATCAAGAATATTTGTTATCAATAAAAGAAAGGTTTATATTAAGATTTTATAATTTAGTTAAGTATATAGGAATTTCTGATACAGCAGCTTTAGGCTTGGATACTTATAATGTACAGGTTGAAGAAGTTCCAATGCTTACAGATGTAATTTATAAAAACAGAATAAAAAGAATAAAAACAAATCAAATCTAGATATTTTCGTTTACATAAATTTAACTATATTATGAATAATTCCATATTAGTAACAGGAGGATTAGGATTTATAGGTTCACATACAGTTGTAGAACTGATACAATCAGGTTTTAATCCAATTATTGCAGATGATCTCAGTAATTCTGAATTATTTATTTTGGATAGAATAGAACAAATTACGGGAATAAGACCTAAATTTTATCACTCTGATATTTGCGATATAAATAAATTAAAAAAAATTTTTGAAGAAAATCCCGATATAAAATCATGTATTCATTTTGCTGCTAAAAAAGCTGTTGGAGAATCTATGGAAATTCCACTAGTTTATTACAAGACTAATTTACTTTCTTTAATAAATCTTTTAGAGGTTATGAAGGAATTTAAGGTAGATAGTATTGTATTCTCCTCTTCAGCTACAGTTTATGGGCAACCGGAAAAGTTACCTGTAGATGAACATTCTCCTCTTCAAAAATCTTTGTCTTCATATGGAAGTACTAAACAAATGGCAGAAGATATTTTAGAAAAAACATCCATAGCAAATAACATACAAGTTTTGTCTTTAAGATATTTTAACCCTGTAGGAGCACATAAATCCTCTTTAATAGGAGAATTGCCTAAAGGAATTCCTTCTAACTTAATGCCATACATAACACAAACAGCTATAGGGATTAGAGAAAAATTAACAGTATTCGGTGGTGACTATAATACTCCAGACGGAACTTGTATTAGAGATTATATACATGTAGTTGATTTAGCTAATGCACATGTACAAGCCTGTAATTATTTGCTGGAAAAAGAAAATTCGTTAAATTTTGAGGTTTTCAATATCGGAACCGGAAGAGGAAATTCTGTATTAGAAATAATAAAGACATTTGAAAAAATAAATAAAATTAAAATTCCGTATATCATAGGTCAACGAAGGAAAGGAGACGTGGAAAGTATATATGCTAGTTGCCAAAAAGCTAATCAAAAATTACAATGGAAAGCAAAATTCTCTTTAGATGATATGGTTAGGGATTCTTGGAATTGGGAAAAAAATATAATGAGTAAAAAATAAATAATAATTTATAAATAAAAATATCAATACATTACAATATCTAAATATAAAGTAAACATTTTTTATATTTACAACTTATTGTATATTTGAATAAAATAAAATTAAATTATGAGTCAGGATATAATTTTCAATTTAATAAAAAAGGAAAAAGAAAGACAACTTAAAGGAATAGAGCTGATTGCTTCAGAAAATTTTGTTAGTGAAGAAGTTATGCAGGCTGCAGGTTCTGTGTTAACCAATAAATATGCAGAAGGTTATCCAGGGAAAAGATATTATGGAGGATGTGAAGTTATTGATGAAATAGAGCAATTAGCTATTGACAGAGCTAAAGAATTATTCGGAGCAGAATATGTTAATGTACAACCACACTCAGGAGCACAAGCCAATGCTGCCGTATTTTTAGCGTGTCTAAAACCGGGAGATACTGTTATGGGGTTAAATTTAGCACACGGTGGACACTTAACCCATGGTTCATCTGTTAATTTTTCAGGAATAAACTATAGAGCAGTTTTTTATCAGGTTAACAAGGAGGATGGACGTATAGATTATGAGGGAATGTTGGAAACAGCAAAAAGAGAAAAACCTAAATTGATTATTTGTGGAGCCTCAGCCTATTCCAGAGACTTTGATTATTCAAAATTTAGAGAAGCGGCAGATGAAGTAGGAGCTATTTTAATGGCGGATATTTCCCATCCTTCAGGACTTATTGCCAAAGGTATTCTTAAAGACCCTATGCCTTTTTGTGACATAGTAACTACAACCACTCATAAAACCCTAAGAGGAACAAGAGGAGGAATTATTATGTTAGGTAAAGATTTTGAAAATCCTTTTGGGCAAAAAACTCCTAAGGGAGAAATTAAATTAATGTCACAAGTTTTAGATAGTGCAGTATTTCCTGGTACACAAGGAGGACCTTTAGAACATATAATTGCAGCAAAAGCCATAACATTTGGAGAAGCTTTGAGTGAAGGCTATTTTAACTATATATTGCAAGTGCTTAAAAATTCGCAAGCTCTTTCAAAAGCATTGATAGAAAAAGATTTTGAAATTATTTCCGGAGGAACAGATAATCATTTAATGCTCATTGATTTACATAATAAAAATATTTCAGGAAAAGAAGCAGAAAAAGTTTTAGGACAAGCAGATATAACCTGTAATAAAAATATGATTCCTTATGATGATAGAAGCCCTTTTATCACTTCCGGAGTTAGATTTGGAACAGCAGCCATAACCACAAGAGGTCTGAAAGAAGAAGATATGGGTAAAATAGCAGAATTTATAAATGAAGTGATAAAAGATCCTCATAATGATATAAAAATCAATCAAATAAAATCTCAAGTAAATTCGATGATGAATTCACGACCTTTATTTCAATGGTAATTAAATAATATCAAATAACAATTAACAACTGGTATAAAAATATTTATGCCGGTTTTTTTTATACTAAAAAATATACTATGAAAAGAATCACATCCTTTTTTTTATTTCTTATAACCATAAATATTTTTTCCCAAAATAAGACAGAAGAAAAAATATGGAATTTTCTACTTAATAATAAAAGAAAAGAAGCACGCGAACTTTATGATAAATCATTCTTAAAAACTAAAGACTCTAATTTTAATTATTTGTTTTTAGATGCTATAATAAGTATAGAAGAAGGACAAATGTTTTTTGATGATAAATTTGTGAAAAGTTTTGTAAAAATATCACCAGACGCTTCATATATATATCCATTAATTAATCAACCATTCATGTTTGTTAATACGGATTTAGGAGAAGATACATATACATGTAAAAAAATGGATGTTTTAGCATCTTCCAAAAAGTATGAAGCCGAAGATGTTATAATTCAATATAAATTATATTGTGATAAAAAGAGGGGAGATATAGAAAGTTATAATAACTTTACAAAAGCATTGAATAATGTAGATAAATGGCAATTTTGTGGAGTTTTTGAGAATCTTAATGGCAGCGGAATTGATATACAGTATGAACCTGAAATCTATGCTAAAAATGACAGATTATTTAATGCAAATGCTAATGGAAAAGTAGGATGGTATAATCAAAAATACTATCAAAATATAGGATTTCATTCCTATGACAATGAAAAAGAGTATGCCCCAGGAATTATTTATGCACAAAGTTTTATTGAAAGCCCTATAGAGCAAACGGTGTTTTTGCAATTAGGTACCAACAATGAATTTAAAGCTTTTCTAAATGATTGTGAAATTTATTCAACCCACAATAAAGGATATAAAGAAACAGGATCAGTTCTTTTAAAATTAAAATTACCAAAAGGTGTAAGCAGATTATTAATAAAATCAGAATTAACAGATTCATCGGCATTCTTAGCTAAATTCACAGATGAAAATAAACAAACTCTTACCAATTTAAAATACTGTGATAATTATAAAGAATATAACCTAAGTAAAATTGAAGATTTAAAATTAGAAGAAGCGGAATTTCATTATGAAACGTTTTTTAAACAAAAAATAAAAGAAGAAACTAATAATATAACCAATAAAATTATTTTACTAAATGGCTATTTAGCAAATAAACAGAATACAAAAGCCGATGAAATATTGGATGAGTTTGAAAAAGCATATCCTAAATCATCTTTTATAAGAAATTTAAGGATTAAATATAATGTAAATATAAATGAAGATGAAAAAAATAAAGAAATAGTTAAAAATATTCAAGTAGATGATCCGGAATATTATGTATCGTTATTCGATCGAATGGCAGACCAAAATTGGTCATCATCTGTCTCAATTCATGAATTAGAAGAATTAAAAAATAGGCTGGCCAAAACAAAATCTGAAATAGGAGCACTAACTATGGATGTGTTGATATCGGGAAGAAAGCAGGATATGGTTAAAACCATAAATAAAGTAAAAGAAATTTTAGATGCATCTTATCAAAACAGTTCTTTTTTAGTATTATTTGCAGATATTTTTGATTATTCAGGTTCTTCACAAGATAATTCCATCATAAGATTAGAAAATGCATTAAAAGAAAAAGATGATTTTGCTATTATTTCAGATTTATTAAAAAGATATGATAAGGCTAAAAAATATGAAGAATACGAAAAACTTCTACTTTCACTTATAGAAAAATATCCGGATGTTAATTTTTATAGAAAAGAATATATTCAAATTTATAATAAAGAACTAAAATATAATGAATCTTTAAAACAGGCAAAAGAAGCATTGGAAAACTTTCCATATTCATCTTCGATCTTGGCAGA
The DNA here is from genome assembly GCF_002964975.1 of Apibacter adventoris. Taxonomy (GTDB): domain Bacteria; phylum Bacteroidota; class Bacteroidia; order Flavobacteriales; family Weeksellaceae; genus Apibacter; species Apibacter adventoris. The sequence goes on from NZ_PSZM01000046.1 coordinate 372,823, forward strand.
TATAGGTTATATTTATACTAATTTAAATAATAAGGAAGAATCTGTAAAGTATCTTAAAAGTGCACTATTGCACAATTCGGCTAATACGTATCTTAGAAATGTTTTAAAAGATATAAATAAAGAACAAGATGAGATAGATAATATTGCGGTGAAAGATCTTTATTCTTTAATTAAGGAAAGACGCAATACAAAACTGATAGGAGAAAGTGGTGCTACAAAACTTTTAGATGAATATATTGTTAATATTTTTCCAGAAGGTGGTTCGAAAGGAAAAGAAACTATAATCTATGAAATTACTTCAGAACAAGGAGTAGAAGATTTTAAAGAGTATAATGTAAATTATTATAGTAACATCTTAAAATCTGAAATCATTAAGAAAAACGGAGTAATAGTTCCGGCAGAAAAAAATGCCGGCAATATAGTTTTTACTAATTTAGAAGTTGGAGATGTGATTCTTATTCAATATGATGAGATTGAAAAAAAATCAGGAAGATTTTTCAAAGATTTTAATGAAGTTTTTTACTTCAATGGCACTTATCCGGTAGTAGAATCAAGATTTACAATTATAGCCCCTGAAAATATGAATTATTTTACATTTATAAATAATGGTAAAATAGAGAGTAAAACAAAAAATATAAAAAATAAAAAATATACTACTTGGGTTTTAAAAAATACACCTTCATTTGATTATAATGAATACTATGCAAAACCGTATTTAGATATTTGTACCTCTGTAGTAGTAGGAACTATAAAATCTTGGGGAGAAATTGCTAATTGGTATGCCGATGTAGTAAGTAAAGTAATGGTGGAAGATAAAAAATTAGAATTAGCATTTAATGAAATTTTTCCACAAGGGGTAACCTCTCTATCTCAAAATGAAATTTCAGAGAAAATTTATAACTATATACAAAAAAATATAAAGTATAGTTATATGGATTTTAGACAAAGTGGATATATTCCACAAAAACCGTCCAGAACATTACAAACTAAACTTGGAGATTGTAAAGACTTCTCTGCTTTATTTGTTACCTTAGCTCAAAAAGCAGGTCTTCAAGCAAATTTAGTTTTAGTACTTACCAATGATAATGAACAATCATCCTTATCATTACCTAATTTAGGATTCAATCATTGTATTGCAAAAGTAAAAATAGATGGTAAAGATGTATTTTTAGAATTGACCAATAAATATTTACCATTTAGGGCAATTTCTTTGAGTAACTATAAAGCAAAAGCTCTGGTAATTAATCATAATAAAACAGAGAATGACAATGCTAAGCTTATTGAGCTAAACAATGCAAATAATTTAGAAAATAAAGTGAATATTTTTACAGAAGTTTTCATTGATACCGATTCAAAAAAAATTAAAATGCAATACAACTCTTTCGGTACATCAAAATCTTTTTACAATCAATTATTCTCAGAAGCAAACTCAGAAAAAGAAAGGAAAAATAAGTTGGAAGAACAAATCGGTCATATGTTAAACAAATCAGTAATGATAAAATCATCAAAACTCATAAAAGGTAATGATTTAACATCCTTACCTTTGATTTTTGAAACTGAAATAGAAATTGCTGAAAAATCTAAGAAAATAGGGAATATGAATCTTTTATCTGTCCCGTTTTTTTCTCAGGTATACAATAAAAATATTATCTTAAATGAACAAAGAGAAACAGATATATATTACATTAGCTATGAAGGTGAAAATGATTATAAAGAAGAAATTGTATTAAATTTAACAGATGGAAAAAAGTTTATTGAAGTTCCTGAAAATAAAAAATTTCAATATGGAAAAAGAAAATTTGAACTAACCTATGATCAGATTTCACCTACAAAACTTAGAATTATCAAAACAGCACAAACCTCTTGGGAAAACATCCCGGTAAATGAATATAAAAATTTCAAAGAATTTGTGGAAAATATTATAGAAGCTGAAAGTGAAGTTATAGGATATAAATAAGATAATGAATAAAAAAAATATTATCACTATTTATATATTGAAAAGGTATAAATTTTCAGTAAAAATATCGTTGTTATTGTATTTAATATTATTAATCAAATATTTTAAATAAAATAGAATATAAAAAATAGTTTTAGCAATATAAAATTTTTTATTACTTTTCATAAACTTAATATTAGGAAATGAAAATAAACCGATTATTTGATATACTATATTTTCAATTGAAAAATAATCCATTAAAAAATGCTTTTAATATGAAAGTGGATGGTATATGGAAAAATTCATCTACAGAATGTATAGTAAATCAGGTAAATAAAGTGAGTCGAGGCTTAATAAAATATGGTATAAAACCAGGGGATAAAATATCTATTATTGTTTCAAATAATAGAACAGAATGGTTAATTATAAATTTTGCTGCACAGCAAATAGGGGCAATTACAGTACCTATATATCCAACATTAAGTGAAGTAGATACAGCTTTTGTTTTAAATGATAGTGGCAGTATTTTTTGTTTTGTTTCGGATAAAATCCTTAATGATAAAATATGCAATATAAAAAAAGAATGTCCATTATTAGTGAGCATTTTTTCATTTGAAGAAGTAGAGGGAACAACCCATTGGTCAGAAGTGATCGCAATGGGAGAAAATCCTGAAACTCAATATGAAGTAGAGAGTTTAAAGCAAATTGTGAAAACAGAAGATTTGGCTACAATAATATATACTTCAGGAACAACTGGAAAACCTAAAGGAGTTATGCTTAGTCATAAAAATATTATATCTAATGTAATGAGTTGTCATGAGAGAGTTCCTTTGAAAATAGAAGGAGAATGCAGAACATTAAGCTTTCTTCCCATTAGTCATGTGCTGGAACTCATGATAAACTACATATTTATATACAGATCTTATTCTATATATTTTGCTGAAAGTATTGAAAAACTGGTAGAAAATTTAAATGAAGTAAAACCCCATGTAATGACAGTTGTTCCTCGTTTAATAGAAAAATTTTATTCAGCTATTTATCAAAAAGGAACTTCGGCTGGAATCCTTAAAACTAGAATTTTTTTATGGGCTATTAATTTGGCAGAAAAATATCAGCCATTTAAAACTAAAGGATTATTACATAAAATAGCTGATTTTTTAGTATATAAAAAATGGAGAAAAGGTTTAGGGGGTGAATTAATATTTATGATTTGTGGAAGTGCTTCATTATCAGTCAGTTTAAATAGAATTTTTTTTGCGGCAGGGCTTCCTATTTTAGAAGGATACGGGCTAACAGAAACTTCACCTGTCATAGCAGTTAATGGTCCTTCTGAAAATCATTTTAAATTAGGTACAGTGGGTCCAATAATAAAAAATAGCCTTGTCAAAATTGCTGAAGATGGTGAAATATTAACAAAAGGACCTAACGTATTCTTAGGGTATTATAATAATGAGGAGATGACGAAAAATGCATTTACTGAAGATGGATGGCTGAAAACAGGAGATATAGGACATATGGATGATGGCTTTTTAGTTATTACAGATAGAAAGAAAGAAATGTTTAAAACCTCAGGAGGAAAATATATAACCCCGCAAGTTATTGAGAATAATTTAAAAAAATCTAGGTTTATAGAACAAGCAATGGTTGTTGGAGATGGAGAGAAAATGCCTTGTGCATTAATTCAACCGGATTTTGCTTTTTTGAAAGAATATATTAAATATAAAAATTTAAATATAGATACTAAGAGTTCAAAGAAAGAACTTATTAAAAACGAAATTTTAAAAAAAAGAATAGAACAAGATGTAGAGAGAGTAAATACCTCATTAGGACATTGGGAAAAGATAAAAAAAATAGAATTAACCCCGACAATATGGTCTGTAGAAGGAGGAGAATTAACACCTACATTGAAACTGAAAAGAAAATTTATAAAACAAAAATATATAGATTTATATAATAAAATGTATGGAAGATAGCTAATTAGCCAAAATGACATAGCTTATCTGCTTGGCTTAAGTTTTGTTTAGAGATGTTATATGATAACTAATGATAAAATAAAAATTTTTGATAATCAAGATAAAAATCCGAATGATTTTTATGATAGATTTCGTAAACAACTCGATGAAAGACATGATTTCCCCGGTAATTATATGTTTAAGTTTATTATTCCTACTGGAGATAAAAATATAGCGTTATTACACAAAATATTTGATCATGGGGAGGCTTCATTTGTTATGAGGGAAAGTAAAAACGGTAAATATACAAGTGTAACCGTTACATTATATGTTCCAGATTCAATTTCTGTAATTGAATATTACAAAGAAGCAGGAAAAATAAAAGACATTATGATGCTATAATAAAAATTATAAAAAGGGAGTTATTTCGTAATAATGAAACTTCCTTTTTTTATAAAATTTATTTAATAACAAACAAAAAAGATTTTTTAACTAACAATTTTACCATCCTTCATTTCCATTCTACGATCTGCCATTTCAGCTAAATGAATATTATGTGTAACAATAATAAAAGTTTGATTAAATTCTTCTCTAAGCTGATAAAAGAGTCGATGCAGGTCTTCAGCATTTTTAGAATCCAAATTTCCAGAAGGTTCATCAGCTAAAATTATTTTAGGATCATTCATTAAAGCACGAGCTACAGCTACTCTTTGTTGTTCCCCACCGGAAAGTTCTCCTGGTTTATGTTCTAAACGATGAGATAGATTTAAATATTTTAATAAATCCTCTGCTTTTTTATATAATTCGTTCCTAGTTTTTCCTCCTATCATCCCAGGAAGCATTACATTTTCAATAGCAGTAAATTCTGGGAGTAATTGATGAAATTGAAAAATAAAACCTATATTTTTATTTCTGAAAAGAGAAAGTTCTTTATCTTTTAGTTGTATTATGGGTAAGCTGTCAATTTCTATAAGACTATGATTTTTTTCGGGAGAGGTAGGTTTATCTAATGTTCCGATAATTTGTAGCAAAGTAGACTTTCCTGCACCTGATTCTCCTACTATAGTAACAATTTCACCTCTTTTAATAAGTAAAGAAACTCCTTTCAATACTTCTAAATTTCCAAAAGATTTATATATATTTTTTATATGTACCATGAGAAGAATTTATCAAAATTACTAAAAAATAATCAAATGCAGTATATTCTATAAATTAGAAATATTAATGTTCATCCCTTCAGAAATGTTCTTTCCAGAAATTCCGCAAGGTTTAATTACAATATATATTCTATATTGATTAGCAGCACACGAAGAGAGATCAAATAAAAAAAGTTTTTCGTCAGAATTTCCATGTAAGATTTGTATACTTTGCGCGAAGGGTAAGAAAATTTTAGGTTCTAAAGATTTTTTGTCAGTTAACATAATTCCACCTTCAAGAGCAGAATTATTTTCTAAGATAAAATTTTTTTCATAAGGATTTTGCCATTTCAAATATAGATGTAATATTTTGGCAGAATCAAGATAAGATTTATTGAAATTTATTTGACAAGAAATATTAGAATAAGAATGAAAATTGGAAATATATTTATAATATTCTTTTTTATTTGATTCATCTAAAATAAAATGATTAGAAGTATGTTCTAATCCAAAAAAAGTAATGTTTTTACCATTCAGATAATTTTCAGAATTCCACAAATCATACTGAGATTTTCGATGAGTATAAATCTGTAAAGCTACAGAAGGTTTTTGTGTATAAAAATTAAACAAAGCAGCTTTTTGATATCTTTCAAATACAGCTATACCTCGATTTACTTCCTCTGCATGTAATACAAATTTTTTTATTTTATACATTGGCGTATAAGAAATAATAATAGGAGATAAAAAAGAAATACGAATTACTATAAATAGAAATAAAGAAAAATAACAAATTCGTAACAAATATTTAGATATTTTTTTTCTGTAAAATAGGAAACAAAGAGGTATTAGTGCCATATAAACAACTAAGTTCCATTGAGGTTGTATTTTTCTGGAAAAAGAAAAAAATCCGAAAAAAATTATACTACCTATAGATACCCATTGTAATGATTTAACCCAGAGTAAATCTTTAAAATTTGATTTTATAATTAAACTTTTAAAATAAAAATAAATTAATAAAGGATTTGATATTACAAGTATTCCTAAGAGCCATTCCCCAGGTAAGAAACCTTTTACTACTTTTTGTGTTCTTTCATAAATATGATATCTGACCGAAGGCCAATTTGAAATATATTGCCAATATAAATGTGGAGAATATAAGATAATTGAAAACAAAATACTTAAATAAAACCATTTGTTTTTAAATAAAATAGGTATACTAGGAAGTATAGCACATACAATTATAATTATACCTTGATATTTTGAATACATGGTTAAAGCCATTGATAAGGCCAAAAGAAATGTTGTTTTAAAATTCTGTATGCATAAAAATTCTTTCCATCTCCATAGAAAAAAAGTTCCAAATAATAATAAAGGAGTATCAGGAGTAGAAATAAAACCTAAACCCTGAAATATTGCAGATGATCCTAATAATCCTAAAAGTAAATAATTTTCTTGTAAAGTTTTAGGTTTCAGTATGTAAATCCATAGAATATAAAATAAAACATTTGATAGAGCCGATACTATACGTACTCCCAACATATTAGGAAATAAAGCATATCCTAATTTAATAAAGACAGCTACCATAGGAGGGTGATCGAAATATCCAAAATCTAAACGCTTAGACCAAACCCAATAATAAGCTTCATCATCAATTAAAGGAAGAGTTAAGGCTTGTGTCAGGTTTAATAAAAATAAAATGCTAATAAAAATAAATTGAACTTTTTGTATGGAATTTACACTACTCTTAAGTCTCATCATATCAAATTTATAAAAAATAACGTAAAAAAAACTTCTAATAACCTATACTAGAAGTTTTTAAAAAATTAGATAATCAAATATGCGTTTAATTTTTATTATAATTTTTTTTCAACCTTATATCTCCATCCGAAAGGATCTTCAGATTTATTGGTTTGTAAATCTACAAGTTGTTTTTTTAGAAATATAGCAAAACTATTTTTTTCATCAAGTTCGGGAAGTTCCATAATAAAATCTCTATAAGCCACATGAGAATATCTATTAATAACCACCGCTGTTCCGCAACCAAATATTTCTTTTAAATTTCCGGATTTATAGGCATTAAATATATCATCCACAGAAATTCTTTCTTCTTTCACTTCAATCTTATTATGCTTAGCAATAGTCACCAAACTATCTCGGGTAATACCGCTTAAAATAGTATTGGAAGTAGGAGGGGTATACAAAACATCTCCGATTCTTACCATTACATTCATTGTTCCAGATTCTTCAAAATATAGATGTTCTTTGCTGTCAGTCCATATAACTTGGTCGTAGCCTGCCTCATTTGCTAATTTTGTAGGATAGAAAGACGCTCCGTAATTTCCGGCACATTTTGTGAAACCCACACCGCCGTCCACAGCACGTGTATAATAATCTTCTATCTTTATTTTTAAAGGCTTATCATAGTAACTATTTGCCGGAGAAGTCATAATAGCAAAAGTATATTCATTGGAAATCCTAGCAGAAAACATCTCTTCAGAAGCAAACATAGTTGGACGTATATACAAGGAATTACCCTCTTTGGTAGGCACCCAGTTTCTATCTAAATCAATTAATGATAAAAGTCCGTCTAAAAATATTTCTTTAGTAATTTTAGGCATAGCCAATCTTTCTGCCGATTTATTAAATCGTTCAAAATTTTTCTCAGGTCTGAATAGAAAAACATTATCATTACTATCTTTATATGCCTTCATTCCTTCAAAAATAGCTTGTCCATAATGAATTGCCATTAAAGCAGGAGAATAATTCATTCCACCATAAGGCATAATTACAGGCTCTCCCCATTTTCCGTCTTTAAATACACATATTAGCATGTGATCAGATATATTTACTCCAAAAGCAGAATTATTAGGATCTACTTTATCAAGCTTAGAATGTTGGATTTTATTTATTTCCATTATTTATATTTAGATTTGCTTTCTTTATTACTTCAAATTTAATAAATAAAAACATCTTATTCATGAAAAAAGTATTGTAATTTTGAAGATTACTTTATTGTTTTTATGTTAGAAAGAGTAATTATTACCACAGAAGAAGGTACACATACTATTAAAATTCCAGAATGGAACGAGTGTTACCATTCACATCATGGAATTTTGCAGGAAGCCAATCATGTGTTTATTTCTAATGGGTTAAATAAAATTCATTCAAAAGAAATTTCTATTTTGGAGATGGGTTTTGGAACAGGTTTAAATGCTTTCTTAACATTAAATAAAGCAATAGAGAAAAATATAAAAATAAATTATTACACTTTAGAAAAATATCCTGTAAGTACAGAAGAGCTCGAAAAATTGAAATATTGGAAATTAACGGACGAAGAAGAAGCTGAAAAAAAATTTTTTTTATTACATGAGGCAGGGTGGGAAAAAGAAATAGTAATTGAAAATAATTTTAAGTTAATAAAATATAACTTAGATTTTTTTGAATTAAAAAATATTCCAATTCAAAATATAGACTTGGTTTATTATGACGCTTTTGGTGCTCGAGTACAACCGGAATTTTGGGATGAGCCTATGTTTAGACAAATATATAATTGTATGTCCTATTCAGCATTGCTTACCACCTATTCTAGTAAAGGCAGTGCAAGGAGAGCAATGGAATCAGTCGGTTTTAAAGTAGAAAAATTACAAGGTCCTAAAGGTAAAAGAGAAATGGTAAACGCATGGAAAATTTAAAAACAGTAAATGTAAGGGTATATGCACTTTTAATAAAAGACAATGCACTTATGTTTTTGAGAGAAATGTATGCAGGTAATCAACTATTAAAATTACCGGGAGGAGGTTTAGAATTGGGAGAGGGAACAAGACAAACTCTGGAAAGAGAATTTATGGAGGAGTTAAATTTAAAAATAGAAGTAAAAGAACATTTTTATACACAAGATTTTTTTATAAAATCAGAGTTAACTCCCGAAAAACAATTATTGACAATTTATTACTGGGTTGGATGTAATGATTTTTCAACATTAAAAATTATGGATGCAGGAATTGAAGAAGTAGTTTGGATTCCATTATCTGATTTAAAAGTTGAAAATGTTCCTTTACCAGTAGATAAGGTGGTAATTAAAAAATTATTAAACCTAAAAAATATAAAATAAATATTCTAATATCAGTTTTTTTGTTGAATAATATAAATAATATATTTTTATTTATAAAATCCTGAAAAGTTATCTGAAAAAATTAATCTAAAATCTTTGGCGATAATGAGTATTATTAGTTTTAGGCAGAAATTGACATGATACAAATGTGCTCATTGAAAGCCATTACAACAAAATAACCCTAGTAAAAAATATGGTTAGAAATTCTTATGTGAAGAAATGTGAAAAAAATTCGTAATAAATTTTAAAAATAAATGGTCTTTTTATGTAGAAAATATATAAGTAAAGCTATAAAATTTATTTTAATTTATTCTAATTATAAATATATGTAAATCAGTAATTTAGAATAATTCTTTGTTTGATTATCATTAACTTTATATCAATATTTAACAATAAAATAAAATAGTTATGGAGTTAAAGTTAGCCGATTGTTGTGGAAACTGTGAACATTTTTTAAATGGTCAATTATGTACAATAAAAGAAATTGGAGTTAGTCAAAATCAAGTATGTAGTTCCTATGAATTTAAAGCTGTTCCACATAAAGAAGATGATTGTTTAAAATGTTCAAAATTTCAAACTTCAACATGTGCACACCCGAAAGTTGCAAGTGAAGGTATTATGTGTACTGTATGGTATCCTAGAGGAGTTGCTTCTTAAAAAAATTATGGAAGTACTAATAATAAAAAACTAATCTATATCTGTAAAGATTAGTTTTTTATTATTAAAAAAGATTTGTAATAATTAAAAAGTATATAACTTTTGCTATCTTTTTTTTATAAAATTAAAGTAAATATGGGATGTTTTATTGGGTTATGTTATACTTAATGTGATAATAAGTTACTTATTATAAAAAAAGTAATTTTAAATTTAATAAATTTTTTTAATAATATCTATTTGTAACATATCAATTTTATTTTTAATGCTGTCTGTAAATTTTTTAAAATGCAAAGTAAGATTATGTTCATTTATTGCTTCTTGGGATTTCCATGTTTCTAAAATTAGAAACTTTAATGGGTTTTTTATATCTTGATGAATTTCGTAAGAAATATTTCCAGATTCCTTTCTTGATTCATCCGCTATAAAATGTAGTATTTCTTCAAATTCCCGATTATATCCATTTTTAATAATAAGGGTCGCAATAATTTTTAATTCAGTCATAATTATTTTTTTTATAGTTTACATATGTAGCGTTAAATTATAAAAAATTAAAATAATATTTAGTATTTTTTATCTGTTTTTTTTGTGTGGTATAATATTTTAAAGGTAAATTAAATAATATATCCTCTAAATATTTTCGTATAGTTATATATTACTTTTAATAAATAGATTTATTATTAAAAATATAGAAATAATAATTTAAACGGAGAATGTTTAATTAAAAAATATTAAGAAAATTCTATTTTTTAGTAATAGAAAAACTATAAATATAAAAAAGACTAAATATTTTATATTTAGTCTCATTTTGATAAATTAATGTATTAAATATGAGAATTTATTAATTCTCATAAAAAAGAGCGCTTATTTTTTTCTTTCATACTGACAGCATATAGGCAATTGCCTATATACTCCATCTTTTGCTTTATATTTTTCATTATCATAGCCAACTAAAGCTATTCTCTTTAATATTTTGTCTATAGAGGTTTTATTGGAATCATAAGTAATTTCTGCTTGTTTTGTTTTTACATCCCACAATACTAAAGATTCATCAGGGATAGATCCTGCTTTTTCAATGGTTTGTTTACACATTTCACAATTTCCATATATTTTTACTATTTCTGTTTTTTGATTTTTTATCTGAGCAGAAAAAAGTGTAATCGCAGATAGAAATATCAACAAAGAAAAAAATATTTTTTTTATTGAAACCATATTTTATAAAAAATAAAATTAGTACAATTTAATTATAAGCATTTTTCATGCCTAAAAGTATAGTATGATATTTATCAAGTAATGAAAATAGTTTTGTAAATTATTTTATTGAGCAATTTCTAGAGACATATTCTTACCATTAAAACTAAGCTTGTTAAATTTTTTTAGTAATTGATCAGCATAACCTGAATCTACTTCAAAAAAAGAAAATCTATCTCGTATGTCAATATCTCCAATATCTGCCCTAGCTCCTTTAGTATTTTTATTTATAAGATCAATAATCGTTACTTTATTTAAGTTATCCCGTTTTCCTAAATTAAAGAAAAATCTCGTAAAATTACCATTTTTCCTAGTTCTTCTGTTTTTTCCACCTCCTTTAGCAACTTTTCTGTCTCTATCTCTTCTATTTCTTCTTCCACTTTCTCTCTCAGAAAACCTTTCATTTTTATCAATAGGAGCTATATCTTTTTCTTTTTGATAAAATTCCCAAGTGGACTTTAATTCAAGATACATAACTCTTTTATAAAGTTCTTCTTTTGATATGTCAGTCAAATCGGGAATCTGACTTAATTCAAAATTATTTGTAGTAAAATCAGAGGTTAATAGCTTAGAAGAAAGGTAAATTTCTTTGGCTTTTAATATACTTTCTTTAGTAGGAATTTCCATTTCCTCTACTTTAATAGAAGTTTCTTTTTTTATCCTGTTAAATTTTACAACTTCACTAGGTCTGATGATAGCAATAGATTCACCATCTTTTCCGGCACGCCCGGTTCTTCCGCTTCTGTGTACAAAAACTTCAGGATCGTCAGGTAATGAATAATGAATTACGTGTGTAAGATTGTTCACATCTAAACCTCTGGCAGCAACATCAGTAGCGACAAGAATTTGAATGTTTTTTAGCCGAAATTTTTTCATAACCGTATCACGCTGTGCTTGAGATAGATCTCCATGCAAGGCGTCAGCAGAATATCCTTGGTGCATTAAAAAATCTGCTACATTTTGAGTCTCCAAACGAGTTCTACAAAAAACAATAGAATAAATATCCGGATTGGCATCTAAAATTCTTCTGAGACCATTATTTTTTTGTCTATCTCTGACTATAACAAATTTGTGAGTAATATTTTTCTTAACTTCATTAATACCCCCGGCTGAAATTTTATGGGCTCCTTTCATGTAACCTTTGGCTATTTTCTCTACTTGTTTAGACATTGTAGCGGAAAATAGTAAAGTTTGGCGTTCTTTAGGAGTTTCTATTAATATTGTTTCTAGCTCATTCTTGAATCCCATAGAAAGCATCTCATCCGCTTCATCTAAAATAAGCCATTGAATATGATTAATTTTTAATACCCCTCTTTTCAGCATATCATTTACCCTGCCCGGAGTACCAATAACGATTTGAGGATTGCTTTTTAAACCTCGTATCTGCTCTGTAATACTTGAACCTCCATATACTGCCAAAGAGCGTATATTAGTCATATGTTTTGAATAACTCGCTATATCTTTAGAAATTTGTAAACATAGTTCACGTGTTGGACACAAGACTAAAGCTTGTACATTTTTTTGTTCGCTATCTATCATTTCCAGTATTGGTAATGAAAAAGCTGCTGTTTTTCCTGTACCTGTCTGTGCTAAAGCAATTATATCTTCTTCTTTAGATAATAAGTAAGGAATGGTTTGTTTTTGGATATCTGTGGGTTGAGTGTACCCTAGCTCTGTAATGGCCTTTAGTAGATCTTCAGATAGACCATACTCTTGAAATAAATTCATTAACTATTTTTAATAATGCATGCAAAGGTAAGGATTTGTTTATTAATTAACAATTGTAATGTGAGATATTTAAGTTTTTATTAATGTATATAATTCATTAAATTTATTTTATTATATCATTTCATTTTTTTTCAATTAGATTATATATATTATTTTAAACTAATTTATAAATAAAAATTAAAAAAAAGATCCTTAATTATATATTATTAATAAATTATTTGTTAAATAATTAAATTACTTTTTACTATTAAACCTTTTTTTTGTTATAAGTCGATTTGAAAAATTAGTAAGAATAATTTTAAAATCAGAATTTTCACAAATCTTATTGTTATAAATAAAATATAATAGAAAATTAAATCTGCATAAAAGCAATTATTATTGGCATGTTTATTGCAATTATTTTAAATAATTATAATATGGTATTTTAATTAATAATTATTTTTAATAATTTATAACATTAAATAAATGCATTTATAAAAAAAATATATGGAATGGATAATTAAGACTATGCAAAATTCACCTGAACTAGCAATATTTCTCACACTAGCTCTAGGTTTTGCAGTAGGAAAAATCAAAATTAAAGGATTTAGTTTAGGATCAGTTACAGGAGTTTTATTGATGGGGGTTTTAATAGGGCAATTAGGTATAACTATTTCTCCAACAGTAAAATCGACTTTTTTTCTGATCTTTTTATTTGCTGTGGGCTATAGTGTAGGTCCTCAGTTTGTACAGGGATTAAAAAAAGAAGGTTTACCTCAAATCGCTTTTGCAGCTTTAGTTTGTGTATCATGTTTACTAATAGGTTGGGTAGCAGCATTAATTGCTGGTTTCGATATAGGAAATGCAGCAGGATTATTGGCCGGAGCAAGTACAATTTCAGCGGTAATAGGAGTAGCCTCAGATACAATAAATCAATTAAGTATAGATTCTTCTCAAAAACAGCAGATGATTAATCAAATTCCTGTTGCTTATGCGGTTACATATATTTTTGGTACAGCTGGAACTGCCTGGTTTTTAGCTTTTATCGGACCAAAACTTTTAGGAAAAGATGTAATTAAACAAACAAAAGATTATGAACAATCATTAGGTGGGTTAATACAGGATGATGAACCTGGACTCGAAGAAGCTTATGATGGGACCACATTCAGGGTTATTCAGGCATCCAATGCATTTTTTGATCAATCAAGAACAGTTCATGAAGTCGAAGATTTCCTTATTAAAAAAGGCTGGCCCATCTACATAGAAAAAATTCGTGTCTCATCCAATAATAAAATCATTAATGATCCTACTCCTGATACCTCTATAAATAAAGGAGATAAATTGGTTTTGAACGGACCTATAGATACTATGTTAGCTGATGAAGATTGTATTGGAAAAGAAGTTGTTGATTTAAAACTTTTAGACTTTAAAGTAGAAAATTTAAAAGTAATTGTTGCTAATAAAGAAATTATCGGAGAAAGTCTTCAAAATCTTAAATTCAGTAAACAGAGACATGGAGTTGTTATACTTAAGATACATAGAGGAAAGGTAACCTTGCCTCTTTTAAAGAATGTAAAAATACAAAGAGGGGATATTATAGAAATAGAAGGAAGAAAAGGTGATGTTGACAAATTTGCATCTTATGTAGGGTATCCAGAACGTCCAAGTAATATAACAGATATATTATATGTTGGCATAGGTATATTTTTAGGAGGGATTTTAGGTTCTATATCATTTCGTGCAGGAAATGTTCCATTAAGTTTAAGTGCTAGTGGAGGAGTATTAATTATGGGTATTATTTTTGGTTGGGCTCGTTCACTACGTCCTACTTTTGGAAATATACCCGCACCCTCAGTTTGGTTAATGAACAATTTGGGGCTTAATATGTTTATAGCAGTAGTTGGAATAAATGCAGGACCCGATTTTATTTCTGGATTAAAAACTTCTGGAGTAAGTTTATTTATAGCAGGAATTTTTGTTAGCCTTGTCCCTATGTTGATAGGGATTTTGCTCGGACGTTATGTATTTAAATTTAATCCGGCAATAACTTTAGGTGCTTGTGCAGGAGCAAGAACAACTACAGCAGCTTTAGGTGCCCTAGAAGACACTTTACAAAGTAAAGTACCAGCTTTATCATATACGACTACCTATGCAGTAGGAAATACTCTTCTTATAATTTGGGGAGTAGTTATAGTTTTAATGATGAGCTGATATATAAAAAATAATAGTATAAAAAAATTAAAAATTGAATAATAGTAATGGACATTTCAAAACTTAAAACCTCTCGACATAAAGAGCAACAATTAGAACAATTGAGCCCTTTTGAATTAAAAAATAATCTTGTAAAATTAGCCACCGACCAACAAAAAAATTCAGTAAATACCATGTTGAATGCAGGTCGTGGAAATCCTAATTGGGTTGCAACTTTGCCAAGAGAAGCTTTTTTCACTTTAGGTCGATTTGCAATAGAAGAATGCAAAAGAGCAATGGATAAACATGTAGGATTAGCAGGTATTCCACTAAAAAAAGACATAGGTAAACGATTAGAATTATTTTTTAAAAATAATAAAAATCTTCCGGGTATAGGCCTCTTAAAAAATACATATAAATATGGAATTGAAAAACATGGATATGATCCGGATAGTTGGGCTCATGAATTAGCTGAAGGTGTCATTGGAGATCAGTACCCTAGTCCGGTAAGAATGTTACAACATGTAGAGCCTATAGTCCATGACTATTTAATACAGGAAATGTGCAAAAATGAAGTGCCAAAAAATGCGAAATATGATATTTTTGCAGTAGAAGGTGGAACAGCAGCTATGTGCTACATATTTAACTCATTGCTTGAAAATTTTTTATTAAAAAAAGGAGATCATATAGCTTTAGGAGTTCCTGTATTTACCCCTTATTTAGAAATTCCTGAACTGGCTCGATATAACTTTAAGGTAACCTATATACATGGAACAGCCAAGGATAAGAATGGAAATTCAAATTATCAATATCCGGAAGAAGAATTGGATAAATTAGGAGATAAAACAATAAAAGCTTTTTTTATTGTAAACCCTAGTAATCCAACTTCAGTTGAAATCTCAGATAAAAGTAGGAAATATTTAATTAAAGTAGTTAAAAATTTAAACCCGAATCTTATGATTTTAACGGATGACGTTTATGGTACCTTTGTACCCGGATTTAGATCTTTGATGAAAGAATTACCACAGAATACATTGTGTGTATATTCTTTTTCTAAATATTTTGGAGCCACAGGATGGAGATTAGGAGCTATAGCATTACATGAAGAGAATATATACGATAAAATGTTGTCAGCCCTACCAGAAAAAGAAAAACAAAAATTATCTAAATTATATTCCAGTTTAACCTTATATCCTGAAAAACTTAAGTTTATTGATCGGTTAGTTGCAGATAGTCGTCAAGTAGCGTTAAATCATACAGCCGGATTATCTTTACCACAGCAAATTCAGATGTTATTATTTGCTTCATTTGCTTTATTAGACAAAGAAGATAAATATAAAAAAGAATGTACAGGTTTAGTTAAACACAGATATAATCTTCTTTGGGAAGGTATGAATATGACTGTTATACCAGACCCGGAAAGAGCTGGTTACTATTGTGAAATCGATATTCATGAATGGGCATTAAAAAACTATGATAAAGAATTTGTATTATTTTTAGAAAAGAATTTTGAACCCGTAGACATTGTCTTTAGATTAGCAGAAAAATCTTCTATAGTTTTGTTAAATGGAGGAGGTTTTGCCGGACCGGAATGGTCAGTGCGAGTATCATTAGCTAACTTGGAAGAAAATGACTATCGTATTATTGGAGAAAAATTGTCAGAAACTATGAATGAATATGTAGAAGCATGGAAGAAAACCAAAAAATAAAGTATAATTATCAGAATATGAGAACAATGAATTTTAAAAACTTTTTTAGCTTGCTTATGTTTGTACTAATTTTATCAGTACACGCACAAGTGAAACCCACAATCTATATATTGGCAACAGGTGGTACAATTGCGGGCCAAGGATCAACAGCAGTAGTTTCAGAATACAAAGCAGGTGCAATTACAGTAGATCAATTACTTAGTGCTGTTCCTTCTATTAAAGATATTGCCAATATTAAAGCAGAGCAGGTAGCAAATATTGGAAGTCAGAATATGAATGATGAAGTATGGCTTAAATTATCTAAAAGAGTTAATGAACTACTTAAGCAATCAGATGTAGACGGGGTTGTGATAACACATGGAACAGATACACAAGAAGAAACAGCATATTTTTTAAATCTTACTGTTAAAAGTAATAAACCGGTTGTGTTGGTTGGATCTATGCGTCCTTCAACTGCTATTAGCTCAGACGGTCCTAGGAATATTTATAATGCTGTAGCCTGTGCATCATCAAAAAAATCTATTGGAAAAGGAGTAATGGTAGTTATGGATGATAAAATAATTGGGGCTGATGATATTGCAAAAACCAATACTTTAGCAGTAGGAACATTTCAAGATCCAAATTATGGACAATTAGGAATTATGTATGATGGGAAACCGATTTTTACAAGAGAATCTTTAAAAAGACATACTATAAATTCAGAATTTGATATTAGTAAAATAACTAAATTGCCAAGGGTAGAAATTATTTTAAGTTATTCTAATGCGACCTCTTTATTTGTAGATGCTGCGGTTAAAGAAGGTGTAAAAGGTATTGTGACAGCAGGAGTAGGGAATGGAAATATAACAACTGAAATGCAAAATGCACTTGCAAATGCAGTTAAAAAAGGAATAGCAGTAGTACGTTCTTCCCGTATCTTAATGGGTCCCACAG
The DNA here is from genome assembly GCF_002964975.1 of Apibacter adventoris. Lineage (GTDB taxonomy): Bacteria > Bacteroidota > Bacteroidia > Flavobacteriales > Weeksellaceae > Apibacter > Apibacter adventoris. The sequence goes on from NZ_PSZM01000046.1 coordinate 390,402, forward strand.
CTCAATGGGATGAAATAGACGATGATAAATATGGTTTTTCGGCATCTTGGTATATTAATCCTTATAAATCCAGAGTTTTACTTATGTTAGCTTTAACAAAAACAAATGATTATAAAGAAATACAAAGAATGTTTACCGAATATTAATAAAAAAAATTTAATCAAAATAGTGTAACAATTTAGACTTTCTCTATATTCAAATATTTATCTGATAAAATAAATTTGGTTTGATAAACAAGTTAAAAAGTAAAATGATGAATAGAAATTTATATTTTTAATTTTATATTTGTTATATTTTAAGCTAAACTAAACGATAATATTTATGAATGTTTTAATTATTGGAAATGGAGGTCGTGAACATGCCATAGGCTGGAAAATAAAAAAGGATAATCCTGATGCAAAGCTTTATTTCTCTTCTGGAAACGGGGGAACAGCTAAAATAGGTAAAAATATCAATTTTGGAACTATTGAAGAGCTTGCAGATTTTTCTGAAAAAAAACAAATGGATTTAACTATTGTAGGTTCTGAAGCGCTTCTAGTAGATGGAATTGTTAATGTATTTCAGGAAAAGGGACTTCGAATTTTAGGTCCGGATAAAAAATCTGCACAACTGGAAGGGAGTAAAGAATTTGCTAAAAAATTTATGTCCAAATATGGTGTGAAAACAGCAAAATATAAAACTTTCAATAATTATACAGATGCCAATAATTATGCGCAAAATCAAAAATATCCCTTAGTAATAAAAGCAGACGGTTTAGCTGCAGGGAAAGGTGTTTTTATATGTAAAGATGAATTTGAAGCAGAGAAGGCATTGGATGAAATATTAAATAAACAAATATTTGGTAGTGCCGGGAATCATGTTGTAATAGAAGAATACCTCGTAGGTTTTGAAGCATCTATTCTTTCAATATTTAACGGAAATGAAATAATTCCATTTATTTCCGCTAAGGATCATAAGAAAATTGGGAATGGAGAGTTAGGTTTGAATACGGGAGGAATGGGAGTCGTTTCTCCTAATCCATTTTTTATGGACAAACATTGGGAAGCTTTTAATAAAGATATTTTACAACCAACATTAGAAGGGTTAAAAGCTGAAAACATGAATTTTTCCGGGATCATTTTCTTTGGGCTTATGATTACACAAGATGGAGTTTATTTACTAGAATATAATATGAGAATGGGGGATCCGGAAACGCAAGCGATTCTTCCTTTATTAGAAAATAACTTATTAGATATATTCAATGATGCAATAGATAATAAACCTATTTATCTAAACTGGCAAAATAAACATTCCGTTTGTGTGGTCTTAGCTTCTGGTGGTTATCCTTTAAATTATGATTCAGGATTTGAAATAAATGGACTCCAAAAAGCAACATGTCTTTATTTTATAGCGGGTGCTTTTCTAAACAATAATATACTTTATACTTCAGGAGGAAGAGTTCTTAATGTTGTAGGAATAGGAAATAGTTTAGAAGAAGCTAGGAAAATAGCCTATCAGAATATAGAAAAAATTCATTTTGATTATAATTATTATAGAACGGATATAGGGGAAATATAAAAACTAAAAATCCGGGAAATTTTCCCGGATTTTTAGTTTTTATAAATAAATTAGACTTTAGGAGAATTATAAATAATTTCATCAAAAAACTCAACTTCTCCTGTTTTAACATCATAAAATCCTCCTGTAATTCCAATTCTACCCTGATCTATTAATTCCCTTAAAACTGAACTTTTGGCAAGTATTTCGTCAATACTATGAATGACATTTTCATGAGCTACTTTATTTACATAATCTTCATGTTCTTTATCATCATAAGGATTATCTTTACCAACTTTTTCCATAGCCGGATGAATTTTGTGTAATAACTCTGTTAAATGCCCTAATTCATAATGTTTACAAGCCCCATTTATAGCTCCACAATGTGTATGTCCTAAAACAAGTATAAGTTTGGAGCCTACAACTTTACATGCGTATTCTAAGGAACCCAATACGTCAGTATTAATCACATTTCCGGCATTTCTGATACTGAAAATATCTCCGATTCCCTGGTCAAAAATATGTTCAGTGGAAGTTCTGCTATCCATACAACTAACAATAACAGCAAAAGGATGTTGCTCTTCGTTTGTTTCCTCTACTTGTTGTAAAAGATTCCGATTGACTTTTAAGTTATTAACAAACCTATAATTTCCTTCTTTTAGATATTGTAAAGCTTCATGAGGATCTATAGATTCTAAATTTTCTTTAGTATGAGCTTTCATTATTTTTAATTTTAAGGTATATACAAACTAATTATATAATAGCATCAAAATTTTTAAAATTTTCATTGCTTAGTTTTATAGATTGAATGTTTTCCGAATTAAGGTTTACTCCATCTTTATTATTTTCTATCTTATATACATCTTTAAAATTTATAAGTTTTACATTAATATTTTTCATTGGAGCCGTTTCTTTTTTAAATTCACGTATTAATTCTAATACATCAAAGTCTATATAAATGGTTTTTTCAGCATCTATAATAACATTAGAACCTTCCTTAATCCTTGATAAAGTTTTTATTATTGTAGCTTTTTTAAGAAAAGAAATTTCATCAGATAGAACAAGGTGAATATATTTTACTCCATCAATGGTTGTATTATAAATAGTATAACAAGATTTCATGTTTCCTCTTAAAATAAAATAGATAGCTACTAACATCCCTATACCAACTCCTTTAAGCAAATCTGTAAATAAAATAGAAATTACAGTAATTATAAAAGGAATCCATTGATGCTTACTTAAACTGAAAACATGTTTAAATAAAGAAGGAGTACATAATTTATAGCCTGTCACTACTAAAATTGCAGATAATGAAGCTAAGGGAATCATATTTAAAAATTTAGCAAGAAATAGAACTCCCAATAATAAAATAAATCCATGAACAATTGTAGTAGTCTTAGTTCTACCTCCTGCATCTAAACCGGCTTTAGACCTTACAATTACAGAAGTAATAGGTAGTCCTCCAATTAATCCACTTATAGAATTACCTATACCCTGAGCAAATAATTCCCTGTTTGTAGGCGTTATCCTTCTTAAAGGGTCAATTTTATCTGTAGCCTCTATTGTTAATAATGTCTCAATAGAAGCAACTAAACCTATAGTTACTGCTAATATCCAGACATTTATATTAAAAATTAATTCGAATTTTGGAAAAGCAAAAAGATGGGTAAAAGAAGCAAAACTGTCAATAATTGGTAATTGTACTAATTCTTTATTATTAAAAGGAAAATTTTGTTCTTTAAATATGAAGTAACATATAAATCCTATAAACACTGCTATCATAGCCCCGGGAAACGTTTTTAACTTGGTGGGTTTTAATTTATCCCAAAGTATCATACATATAAGAGCTAACAGTCCGGTAATTAGTGCTATTATATTTACATATTGAGTTATATCAGATAATATTCTTTGGTAATATTCAATTCCTGATTCTTTAAAAATAGGTTCTGAAAACCCTAAGAGTGTAGGTAAATTTTTGAAAATAATAGTAATACCTATAGCAGCCAACATTCCTTCAATGACACTGGAAGGAAAAAAATATGCAATTCCACCAGCTCTAAGTAGAGAAAGACATATTTGGAATAATCCGGCAATAAAAATAGCTAATAAAACTCCATTAATTCCAATATCTATTATTCCGGTTGATATGATAGTGATTAAACCTGCTGCTGGTCCACTTACACTTAATTGAGCTCTACTAAGAGTCCCTATTACAATGCCTCCTATAATTCCGGAAATCATTCCTGCAAAGGGAGACATTCCTGATGAAAGAGCTATACCCAAGCATAATGGTATTGCTATTAATGAAACAACAATACCAGCAATTATATCTGATTTTAAGTTTGATTTTATTAATGACATAATTATATTGAAAAATTAAATATCTGTTTCATATTTTAGAAAAATAAAAATAGGAGTTCATTTCTTTTAGGTACAATTTTATATAAAAAGTTATTATAAAATATTGTTATATAAAGTTTTATATTAAAAAGTTTTTTAAAATTATTTCTAAATCGAGCATAAATTATTTTTAATTCTAGTAGTATGTTTTTTCAAGAATTTGGAATTTAGATTTTTAAAAATAGTTATCATAATATATACAATCAATTGTGAATTATTACTGTTTATATATAAAAATTTGTATAATTTTTTGGCTAACAAAAATCAAAGTTATGATTTATAAAACTATTTAAATAAAAGTGGATTGAAAATTTAATAATTTTAATATTTTCAAAACCAAGTTCATATTTATTTGATTAGTTATATTTATTCTCTCGTATAATTTTTCCGGTAGGAGTTCTTTTAAATCTTTTAATATAAATTATTTCCCTTGGCTTTTCATATTTATTTTCGAAAGAGAAATTTTCAATTTTATTCCTTAAAACAGATGATTCGTTTCCTTCAATGATTAAAATTACTTTATTTCCTAATATTTCATCAAATTTTTTTGAAATTATAAATTCCAGATCAATTATTGATTTTAATTGTTTTTCTACTTTTTCAGGGAAAATTTTAATTCCACCGGAATTAATTACATTATCCAGTCTTCCTAACCACTCAAATTCATGATCAGAAATTAAATTTATTATATCATGAGTTATTACTTCTTCATTCAAAAACGAAGGTTTTATACAAAGACAACCTTTTTCATTTTTTCGAATTTTTGTACCCTTCATCAATTGGAAATAATGATTTTTATTTCCTGATATTTTTTTTAATGCAATATGAGAAATGGTTTCTGTCATTCCAAAAGACTCATAAATCTCTGTATTGTATTTTTTTAAGATAGTTTGTAAATCGTAAGAAACCTGTCCACCACCTATTAATAGCTTTTCAATTAAATTAATTTTACCTAAAGAGTTCCTTACTTGCATGGGAGTCATAGCAGAAAAAGTAAACTTTTGATCTATTTTTTCTAGAGGATTAGAGGTAGGTTCTATGCAAAATAATTTTAATTTCCAAACCCAAGCTCTTACTAACATCATTTTTCCGGCAATATATTGTGTAGGCATACAAACCAAAGCAGTGTCACCTGCTTTTAATTTAAGAAATTCACCGGTAAGTATAGCACTTTGTATCATCGATTTTTTAGTAAGTTCTATATTTTTAGGTAATCCGGTAGATCCGGAAGTTTTAGTGCAAATTATTTCAGAATCAGAAACCCATTCTTTTAAAAATTTTACTACATTTTTCTGCCATTCTTTTTTTTGAGGAATTTTTTCTAAATTTATTTCTTTTGAAAAATCTAAAAATATCATAATGAGTAAGAGAATTATAAAAAATTATTTATATAAGGTTAGGTTTCATGTGGTTTTATTTAAATAAATCTTTGAGGGTATATAATATTTATTTTTCTGGATTATAAAATAATTTATCTCCTCTTATCTCTAATTTAGAAGGTAAATTATTCGAATATAAAAGCCCTGTACCCAATCCTTGAGGCATTTTATTATTTAAAATGGCAGTCCATTGAGCTAGAGCATTTAATCCAATATTTGATTCTAAAGCAGAAGTAATCCACCAACCAATATTTTGTTTTTCAGCTAATTTTATCCATTCTTTAGAACCGGACCAACCCCCGACTAAAGATGGTTTTAGAATAATATATTGAGGCTTTATTTTTTTTAAAAGAGCTTCTTTTTCATTTTTATAAAACTTGCCAATCAGTTCTTCATCTAACGCAATAGGTATTGGGGAATTAGTGCATAATTCCGCCATTCTATCTACTTGACCTGCACTTATAGGTTGTTCAATAGAGTGTATTTCAAGTTCTGCCAGTTGATTCAGTACTTTTTTTACTTCATCAAAAGAAAAACCACCGTTAGCATCTACTCTTAGTTCTAAATCGGAAGAAGAGAACTCCTTTCTAATATTTTTTAAAATTTTAAATTCTTCCTCCCAATTTATGCCGATTTTAAGTTTTATACATTTATATTTTTCAGCAATTTTTTTTTGAATTTGTTTTCTCATAAAATCAAGAGATCCCATCCAAATTAAACCATTGATTAAAATACCCTTTTGACCTTTTGTAAAATCAGATTCAAAAAATAATCCTTGTTTTTTAGTTTTAATTTGTTGAAACACCTGTTCTAAGCCAAATTGGATAGAAGGGAATTTCCTGCACGACTCTATTAATGTTTCTTCTTCCTCTTTTTCAATGTTTGTACAAATCCATTGTAATTTTTTTTCATATTCAGATTCCGGATCAGCACTTAGACCTTTGAAAAAACTGCACTCACCTATAAATTCATTTTCTTCAATATTAATTTTTATAAAATAGGTGAGTTTTGTTTTTAATATTCCTCGGGATGTACCTGCCGGTTGTTTGAAAAGTAAGCTATATGGTAAAAAAGATGCTTTCATAATATACAAAATTATGAAATATTATCTTTTATTTAAGATTTCAAAATTTAAAGGAAATTACTCATTGATCTTTCTCATTATAATTTCTAACCACAATCCAACCGGTTAATTTTCTACCATCTGTAAGATCAATTACATACCAGTAGCTGGCAGAAGGCACATTTCTTCCTAAATAAGTACCATCCCAAACAAATCCCCCTTTGTCAATTTTAGTATTGACTATTAATTTACCATATCGGTCAAAGATTTTCACGGAACTTCCCGGATATAATTCCAAACCTTTAAGATTCCAAACATCGTTCACCCCATCTTTATTAGGAGTAATTACATTAGGCAGATTTAAAATAGCAAAAGGAAATGGATTAGAGATACATTCCATAGCATTTTTTACATAAGCATTATATACCTCGAATTTCAAATTATGAAAAACTGATGAATATTGCCAGTGAATTTTATCCAAACTATATTGTAATGGAGGATTTCCTACAGCAATAATTTCTGCAGTGTAATTATTGATCTTTACTTCTTTAATAAAAGGATTATGGAATGTAATATTGACAGAAGAAGAAATACTACAATTGTTTTTGTTGGTTACAGTAACGGAATATTTACCCGAGGTGGAGACCTTAATGGATTGAGTAGTTTCCCCGGTACTCCAAAGATAAGTTGCTCCAGGGTTACCTGCATCCAGAGTAATAATAGTTCCCTCACACACCGTTTGATCTTTGCCTAAGTTTAAATTAATTCTTTTAATTAAATTTGTTGTGAAATAGTTTTAGATTGGTTATTTCCATAATGGTAGCTTTGACAATAAAATTTCCTTTATACTGCTCGAGGTATTATCACCTAAAAAAGTATTCTTTTCCCAGGTATAATAATCACCATTTTTTTGTATAATCAAAAATTACAGCATCAGCGGTACTTATTAATTTTACTTTACTAATTCCATTTACTTTATGCCATATAGTTAGATTAGTGCTTCCATCTCCAAAAAGAGATGTTTCTTTACCTAATACATAAACATCTCCGAAGTTGGATAATAAAATAGTACAAGACTCACATAAGAGGCCTCAATTTTTTTTACATTGGTAGGGGAAATCCCTATAGGTAATTTTATTGATTGAAAATTTTGGGAAGCAACTAATAAAAGTCAGATTATTAATATCTTTTCCCATATACTCAGATATTTATTAAGAAGAAAAATAATAAAAGGAAAAAAATCAGAAAAAAAATTATTATTTTTTGAAAAATTAATTTTTTCTTCTATTGTTTTTAAGATTATTATATTTGATTTGTATAGTTAATTACAAATTTATATTAAAATAAGATAAGATAAATATGGTTTTTAACCTGTTTTGTGTTATTTATTTTTAATTATCAATAATAAAAACTCCTTGTATCTTTGTTTTTTAATTATTATTCTTTTATGAAAAGAAAAATTAATTTAATTGAGGTTTTAATGGAATTAAGTTCTAATAAAACTTATTTACTGGCAGTGAGCGGCGGGGTAGACAGTATGGTGCTTCTTTATCTGTTTTTGAATTCAAAATTATCTTTTAGTGTGGTGCATTGTAATTTTCAGTTAAGAGGAGAAGATTCGGATTTAGATGAAAAGTTAGTAGAAGATTTTTGTAAAAAAAATAAGCTCGAATTATTTTCTAAAAAATTTAATACCTTACAGTTGAAAAAAGGGGGGCAGTCTATAGAAATGTTGGCCAGATCTCTTAGGTATAATTATTTTAATGAGCTGATCAACCAGTTTGGTTTTGATTATTTAGTGACTGCACATCATTTGAATGATAATGCGGAAACTTTTTTTATAAATTTATTAAGAGGAAGCGGGTTGAAAGGTCTATCGGGAATGTCTTTTCAAAAGAATAAAATATTAAGGCCTCTATTAAAAATATCGAGAAAAGAAATAGAAAAATTTGCTAATACACATGATATAATTTGGAGAGAAGATATTACCAATCAGTCTTTAAATTTTTTGAGAAATAAAATCAGACATAAAGTAATTCCCGAATTGGAAAGTATAAAATTTGATTTTTTAGATCAATTAAATAAAAGTATGGAAATCATGCAAAGTTCATATGCTTTTATAGAAAAAGAGATGCTTAGGCTGAAGAGTAAAGCTATTATTTCTGAAGAAGATGGAGTGTGTAAATATTCTAAAATAATATTAAGTAATGCTGATTTTATTTTAGTTTATTATTTCTTTAGTTCTCTAGGTTTTAGTAATGAGAAAGATGTAAATAATATACTTTTGGCAGGAACGGGCAGATTTTTCATTTCATCATCACATAAAATATGGATCAATAGGGAAGAATTAATTGTTGAAGAAATTGGAAGAGAAATTACCAATTACAATAAACCAATTTTAGTAAAAGAACTTCCTTTTAATATAGAAAATCCTGTGAAAATAAAAATAACAAAAAGTGAAAATTTAGAAAAAGAAATAGGAAATGAAGTAGTTGATTTTAATAAAATTTCTTTTCCCTTAATAATAAGAAAATGGAATGAAGGAGATTATTTTTATCCTATTAATGGAAATGGAAAGAAAAAAATAAGTAAACTATTAAAAGATAATAAAATCTCTATTTTAAGGAAAAATGAGGTTTTGGTTCTTTGTGATAATTCTGGAGCAATTATTTGGGTAATAGGAATTAGATTGGATGATCGTTTTAAAGTTACTTCTGAGACTTTATCCTATATTAACCTTTCTTCTTCTTAAAAAAAATTCTGTTTGTTGTTTTTTTATAATTATTTAAACACAAAAATATTACAAAAGATTTTAAAATTAATTTTTTAACATATTTAAGATTATATCTCTAATTTTAAAAACTGTTGAATTATTTTTAAATAAATATAATTATATGTTATAATATAAAATAATATTTAAATTGCTAATTTTATATTATATAAATATAATTATGGTTTTGTCTGTCTGAAGTTAGCTGTCTAGATTTAATGATATGAATAAAAATTTTTTACGAAAAAAATAGTCTTTAAATGTGTTATTATTTATTTAAGAAAATACATACTTCTATTAACAGCAATAAAAAATTAATGATAAATAAGTTTGTTCAACTAAACAAATAATTATTGAATATTAAAGAAGAAGAGGATGATAGAAAAGGTGAAATTTATTTAAAATATTGTATATGATTACTTAAAATATAAATCAACTTAGAACAAATTCAAAATTAAATATTAAAAAGATATAGTATAAATAATATATTCATTATATAATAATCAATTAAAAATATTCAATACTACTACGGAAAAGTAGTATATTAAAAAAGCACTATTGATTCATATAAAAAAGTAATTTCATTTATTTTCAAAATTTTTAAAAATACAGCAATGTTTGCTAAAATTAAACTACGTATAAGTAAAATTATACACTTTCTTACATATGGTATTTGGCGCATAACTGAAGAAGAAAAAACATCTAAAAAAATAAGTTTTTTTAATATAGTTAAAGCTTTTATATTGTTATATAAAAATATAAATAGTTCAAAGCTAAATACAAGAGCTGCGGCACTTACCTATAATACTTTATTATCTTTAGTTCCTCTTTTAGCAGTATTATTTGCTATAGCCAGAGGCTTTGGGCTTCAAAACATTGAAGAAAGTCAATTAATACAATATTTTTCCGGACAAAAAGAAGTGATTGAAAAATGTATGGGATTTATAGATAAATCTTTAGAATATGCTAAAGGAGGCTTGTTTCTCGGTATAGGAATAGTATTTTTATTATTTTCAGTTATCAGTTTAATATCCAATATAGAAGATAATTTTAATATAATATGGAGAATAAAAAAAGGAAGAACAGTTTTTAGACAATTTACAGATTATTTAGCTTTAATTATAATTGCTCCCATATTTTTGATTTGTAATGCAGGTCTTTCTATAGTTTTAACTTCCGCATCAGATTTGCAGATTATTGAATGGGTTGCTAATCCACTAATAAAAATAGTTCCTTTTTTACTGACCATTTTATTATTTACACTTATTTATATATACCTACCCAATACTAAAGTAAAGTTCAGTGCTGCTTTCCTTGCAGGGTTTTTTAGTGGAATTTGTTTTCAAGTTTTTCAAGTTCTTTACATTTCCGGGCAAATATGGATTTCAAAATATAATGCTATTTATGGAAGTTTTGCTGTTTTGCCTTTACTATTATTGTGGCTTCAATTAAGTTGGTTTATATGTTTGTTAGGGGTAGAATTATCTTTTGCTTATCAAAATGTAAATAAATTTAGTTTTGAAAAAGAAATTACCAATATAAGTAAACGATATAAAGAATTTGTTCTATTATTAATTATGACTCTTATTGTTAAAAGATTTGAATCTGCCGAGAAACCCTATACAGCTGATGAATTATCAGAAAAATATAAAATTCCTACACAATTGACGAGCGATACATTATATTATTTACAACAAATAGGACTAATTGCAGAAACTCCTACTAAGGATCCAAGAGAAATAGCATACATTCCAGCAGTAGATATAAATCTTATTACCATTAGTTATTTTTATAATAAAATGGATTTATACGGTTCTGAAGACTTCAAAATTGATACGATGCAGGAATTTAATAATATATGGAATAAAATTTTGGAAATCCGTAAAATAATAGATAGAAAAGAGAAATATACCCTTCTAAAAGATATTTGAGAATTTCTTACTTTAATTAAAGTACCCATACATTGAAATTTACAACTTTCAATATTTACACAAATAAAAGTTTTAGTTACATAAAGATTTTTTTTATAAAAATATTACTTTTGAAAACATAATAAATTAAACTAGGAATTTTGTAAATATGAAGAAATTATTTTGTCTTTTTTTGTTGATCAATACATTTGTACAATCCCAAGTAAAAAATCCTATAAAATGGGAATTTGAAATACACACTCTTCAACAGAATCAATACGAAGCTGTTTTTACTGCTTTTATAGAAAAGGGTTGGCATTTATATTCCAAAGACATAAAAGTAGAAAATGCAATTCCTACCACATTTACATATCCTAAAAATCCTAATGTTAAATTACTGGGAAATACTAAAGAAATAGGTAAAAAAATAGAAGAATATTCAGACGTATTTGAAGGAACATTAGTATATCTTTCAAATAAAGTTGAATACCGACAAAAATTTGAAGTTACAGGAAATAAACCTATAAAATTTGAAGCAGAAGTAGAATTTCAGATTTGCAATGATAAAGTTTGTTTAGCTCCAGATGGGGAATCCTTTTCTAGGACTGTAAAACCAGAAAATATTGATGAATTACGTTCAAGTGTTTCTTCTCAAGCTATTGATAATAAGGAAAATCATTCTCAGTTAAATGCTTCAGAAGTAGTTGATAAAGAAGATATAATAAACGTCAATAAAGACAATATTGTTATACCCAGTTTAGATATTAATAATCCAATAAACAAAGCATGTGGAGAAAAAATAATTCAGGACGAAGGATTTTTATGGATTTTTATATTTGGCTTTATCAGTGGGCTAATAGCCTTATTGACCCCTTGTGTATATCCTATGATACCCCTTACAATATCTTATTTCACCAAACAAGCAAAAAATAAAAAACAAGGGAAAAAGGATGCATTAATTTATGCCTTTTTTATTCTTCTAATATTTTTATTATTTACATTACCTTTTCATTTAATTAATGGGATTAATCCGGATATATTTAATCAGCTTTCTACAAATATTGGTCTCAATTTAGTATTTTTTATAATTTTTATAATCTTTGCCTTTAGTTTTTTTGGATATTATGATATAACTTTACCAAGTTGGATGGTCAATAAATCTGATAAGGCTTCTGAAACTGGTGGAGTTATAGGATTATTTTTTATGGCTTTAACTTTGGTTATAGTATCTTTTTCCTGCACAGGGCCTGTGTTAGGAAGTATATTAGCCAAAGCAATACAAAACCCTACCCAGCTTACAATGGCTTTTGGAGGGTGCGGTTTAGCTTGGGCTTTGATATTTGGAGGCTTTGCGCTATTTCCTCAATTTTTACATAACATGCCTAAATCCGGTGGATGGATGAATACTATTAAAGTTGTTTTAGGATTTTTAGAATTAGCCTTGGCATTTAAATTTCTTTCTAAAGCAGATTTAGTCGCAAAGACTTTTTTCCTAAAAAGAGAAATATTTGTCGGTATATGGATACTTATAGCCCTTGCAATAGTACTATATTTATTAGGTGTAATAAAATTTCCTCATGATGATAAAAAAGCAAAAATAGGAAGTGGAAGAAAAGTATGGGCGGGTATTTTTACGATTATTGGAATTTATATGATTCCTGGATTATTTCCTTCTGATAAACCAAATTTGAAGTTGATGAGTGGGTTAACTCCTCCATTAAATATTAGTATATACCACAAAGAAAATGAAAAAGGAGTTTTAGGATTAAATATTATTCATGATTATAATCAGGCGTTGGAGTTGGCAAAAAAAGAAAACAAACCCATATTAATAGATTTTACAGGATATGGATGTGAAAATTGTAGGAAAATGGAAGAATATATATGGAGTAATCCTCAAATTTGGCAAATATTAAACACAGAATTCATAATAGCTTCATTATACGTAGATGATTCTGAATTATTACCAAAAGAAGAGCAAAAAGTTGTTGATTTAAAAGAAGGTCGAAAGAGAAAGATCAAGACCATAGGAAAAAAATGGTCTACTTTTCAAAGAGAAAATTTTAATACAAACTCACTACCTTTCTATGTTCTGATAACCCCCGATAATAAAATTCTCAATTTTCCTGTTGCCGGCTATAAGAATAAAAATGATTTTCAAAACTTTTTACAATGTGGATTTAAAACTTTTAAAGAATTAAAAAATAAACAATAAACAATAAACAATAAACAAATTATAAATGAATATACATTAGTTCTCATTATACTTATGTAATAAAATTTGAATTTAATATATAATCAAAAAACGAAGTCAAATTAAAATGAAACAAAAATTAGTAGTCTTGACAGGAGCGGGGATGAGTGCCGAAAGTGGTTTAAGTACCTTTAGAGATTCGGGAGGGTTATGGGATCAGTATGATGTTAAAGATGTAGCTTCTATTGAAGGATGGATTAATAATCCGAAATTAGTACAAGATTTCTATAATAAAAGAAGAGCAGAATTAAAAGATCATAGTCCTAATGAAGGTCACTATTTAATTAAAGAATTAGAAAATATTTTTCAAGTAACCATAATTACACAAAATGTTGATAATTTCCATGAAAGAGCAGGTTCACAACATGTTATACATTTACATGGAGAACTAAGCAAAGTAAGAAGTGTAAAAAATCCATCACTTATATATGAAACTTTAGAAGATGTTCATATGGGAGATTTAGCAGAAGATGGCAACCAACTTCGGCCTCATATTGTATGGTTTGGAGAAGAAGTCCCCAAAATGGAAGAAGCTGTTAAATACACTGCACAGGCAGAGATTTTTTTAGTTATAGGAACTTCCCTTCAAGTATATCCGGCAGCATCTTTATTAAATTTTGTACCTCATGAAGCAAAAATTTATATAATAGATCCTAATCCTTTAGAAATGTATCTGCCAGAAAATATTGTATATATACAAAAAGGTGCAACAGAAGGTTTAAAGATATTTAAACAAAAAATTTCTAATTAAGTTTTTTATATCTATCTAAATTTTTTTAATTAAATAATTCTGTTATTCGGTCTTAGTATTTTATGCTTACATATATCTTCTATTGTCAGAATCTAATTTCTATAAAATTAAAATTAGGCTAAAATTCTAAAAAATTTTCGCAAATAAAATGATAAATGAAATTAATCAAGAATATATAACGAATATATTAACTGGAATGACATAGTTTCTTACATTTGAAAAATTAAAATATATGTAATGAATATCATTTTATTTGATGCAGAAGAAAGAGGAGATCTTCTTCCATTAACATTTACACGACCCGTATCCGAACTTAGAATGGGAATTTTTACTTTTTCAGAAAGATGGAATAAAATTTTTCAGACAGAAAAAATCTCATTTTTAACCCAAAAATATCTTTCAAAAAAATACCCTGTACAGTATAAAGAAGAAAACATATTTATTAATCCCTCATATTTTCCAAATCAGGATTTTATTCTAACAATTAAAAATCTGAAAAAAGGAGAGGCACTAGTATTTAAAAATAAAATAATAGCAGCAAGGAGTTCAGAAGGTGAATTTTTAGCTCAAAAATTCAATAAAAAAATAGAATATAATTTTAATGGAATCCATATAGCATATCCTTGGAATCTGTTTACCTATAATAATCATGCTATTAATTATGATTTTACTCTCGTTTCAAAGCAAAATCAATCACAGACTTTATCTTCAACAGTAAATGTGATAGGGGACAGTTCAAAAATATTTATAGAAAACGGAGTAACTGCGGAATATGTTACTTTAAATACCCAAGAGGGGGTAATTTATCTGGGGGAAAATTCGGAAATAATGGAGGGAAGTCACATAAGAGGTAGTTTAGCTTTATGTGAAGGATCTAAAATACACATGGGCGCAAAGGTTTATGGGGGTACAACTATTGGTCCCTATTCTAAAATAGGAGGAGAAGTTAATAATAGTATTTTAACAGCATATTCTAATAAAGGGCATGATGGGTTTTTGGGAAATTCTGTTTTGGGAGAATGGTGTAATTTAGGGGCAGATACTAACTCTTCAAATATGAAAAATAATTATGATATTATTAAATGCTGGAACTATCCGCAATCAACATTTATAAGTACAGAATTACAATTTTCAGGACTTATAATGGGAGATCACTCAAAATCTGCCATAAATACCCAATTTAATACGGGAACAGTTGTTGGGGTTTTTGCCAATATTTTTACTTCGGGTTTTCCACCCAATATAATAAAGTCTTTTTCTTGGGGAGGTAAGTCTGAAAATCTTAAGTTTAATTTTTCAAAAGCTTTAGAAGTTGCAGAAAGAATGATGAAAAGAAGAAATAAAAAACTATCTGAAGATGAAAAAGATATTTTAGAATATCTATACCTACTTAATAAATAATTCTAAATAAATAGTTTTTTTAACCAAATTAAAGTAATGATTATAAAAGAGACAATATATTTTATTAAAAAAAGAGTTTTTAGTAAATTTCATTAGGTTAAGTTTTATTGTAAAAAAAAAAGCTTAAATTTGCCCCTTAAAATTAAAAGAAATATATAACAGAATGGCTGGAACTTACAACAATATTCTTGAGTTAATTAACAATACACCGTTGGTTCGCTTGAATAGAGTAACAGAAGGGATGAAAGGTGAGTTTTTTGCGAAACTGGAATGCTTTAATCCTGGACATTCAACTAAAGACAGAATAGCTCTTCATATCATTGAGAATGCTGAAAAAGAAGGAATTTTAAAACCGGGGGCAACAATTGTCGAAACTACCTCAGGAAATACCGGTTTTTCTATAGCAATGGTTAGCATTGTCAAAGGTTATAAGTGCATATTAGCCGTTAGTGATAAAACCAAACCAGAGAAAATAGCTTTTTTAAAAGCTATGGGAGCTAAAGTTTTTTTATGCCCTGCTAATGTACCCGCAGATGATCCTAAATCTTACTATCAGGTAGCAAAAAGAATAGCAGAAGAAACTCCTAACTCATTATACATCAATCAATATTTCAATAAAGAAAATACACATTCACATTATCTAACTACAGGTCCCGAAATTTGGGAACAAACACAAGGTAAAATAACTCACTTAATAGGATGTACAGGTACAGGAGGAACTTTAACAGGAGCTGCTGAATTTTTAAAAGAAAAAAATCCTCAAATTAAAATTATAGGAGTAGATGCTGTAGGATCTGTTTTAAAGAAATATTTTGATACAGGAGAATTAGACCCAAATGAAATTAAACCTTATCAAATTGAAGGTTTAGGGAAGAATTTAATCCCTGGAGCATTAGATTTTTCTGTAGTAGATCAATATATAAAAGTATCAGATGAGCCTAGTGCATACGCTACACGTGAACTTGCATTAAAAGAAGCAATGATGGTAGGGTATACCAGTGGTGCCTGTTTAGTAGCTGCACGGAAAATAGAAGATACTTTTAATGAAAATTCAGTAGTAGTACTTTTATTTCCAGATCATGGATCACGGTATATGACAAAAGTATTTAGTGATGATTGGATGAAATCTCAAGGGTTTACAAAAAGTAAACTTAACGGTTTAGAATCTAACGCTACTATAGAAAGAGTTAAATAAAATAAAGCAAAACTATATTAATGGATATTTTTGAAAGAATAAAAAGCCATGAAGGACCTTTAGAAAAGTATGCAGAATATGCAGAAGGAGAATACATGTTTCCCGTTTTAGAAGGAGAAATAGGTTCTAGGATGATATTTAAAGGCAAAGAAATGGTAATATGGAGTATAAATGATTACCTAGGATTAGCCAATCACCCAGAAGTAAGAAAAACAGATGCCGAAGCGGCAAAAAAATATGGAATGGCCTACCCAATGGGAGCAAGAGCCATGTCGGGGCAAACCCCATATCATGCTGAATTAGAAAAACAATTAGCTGAATTTGTTAATAAAGAAGCTGCTTATTTACTAAATTTCGGTTATCAGGGTATGGTTTCTATTATAGATACCATGGTTTCAAAAAATGATGTAATTGTTTATGATGTAGATAGTCATGCTTGTATAGTAGATGGAGTAAGATTACATTTTGGAAAAAGGTTTACCTATCAACATAATGATATAGAAAGTTTAGAAAAAAATCTAAAAAGAGCAGAAAAAAACGCAGCAGAATCTGGTGGGGGAATATTTGTAATTACTGAAGGTGTTTTTGGAATGCGAGGAGAGCAAGGGAAATTAAAAGAAATTATAGAACTTAAAAAGAAATATAATTTCCGATTATTAGTAGATGATGCACACGGTTTTGGTACTTTAGGTAAAAGAGGAGCAGGAACAGGTGAAGAACAAAATTGTCAGGATGGAATAGATTTATATTTTTCAACCTTTGCAAAATCTATGGCAGGCTTTGGGGCTTTTATTGCCGCAGATAAAAAAATTATTAAATTCCTAAAATATAATCTACGTTCTCAAATTTTTGCAAAGTCTTTACCAATGCCTATGGTTTTAGGAGCACTTAAAAGATTAGAATTACTCAGAAGTAGTTCAGAATTAAAAGACAAACTTTGGCATAACGTTATAAAACTTCAAAATGGATTAAAAGAAAGAGGTTTTAATATAGGCAATACCAACACTTGTGTTACTCCTGTTTATTTAGAAGGCTCTCCTGTAGAAGCTTCTTTACTTATTAAAGATATCAGAGAACATTATGGTATTTTTACGAGTGTAGTAGTATATCCTGTAATTCCAAAGGGAATGATTCTTTTAAGATTAATACCTACAGCAGCTCATACAGACAAAGATATAGATGAAACACTACATGCTTTTGAATCCGTAAGAGAAAAACTTATAAATGGAATATATAAAGCAGAAGAAGATAAATTACATTTAGATATTAAATAGTAGATAAAATATAATTAAAAAAACTCCTTTTATATATAAGGAGTTTTTTTATTATAAAAATTAATAAATTAAAATAAATTAATCTTTTCGTCCGGGATATACTTCAAGAGCATTTTTAAGAACAATTAATGCTTGTTTTAAATCTTCTTTATCTAAGACATAAGCAATACGTACTTCATTCTTTCTTGCACCGTTAGTATAAAAACCCGAAGCTGGTGCCATCATTACCGTTTTGCCTTCATATTCATATTCGGATAGCAACCATGCACAGAATTTATCTGCATCATCAATAGGAAGTTTTGCTACAGTATAAAAAGCACCCATTGGAATTGGAGAATATACGCCAGGTATTTTATTTAATCCGTCAATTAAAAAATTGCGTCGTTCTAAATATTTATTATATACTTCTCGCATATAATCTTCTGGAGTATCAATAGAAGCTTCTGCAACAATTTGTCCTAATAAAGGAGGGCTTAAACGAGCCTGGCAAAATTTCATCACATTATTCTTAAGCTCTTTATTTTTAGTGACTAAAGTCCCAATACGTATTCCACATTCACTGTATCGTTTAGATACGGAATCAATGAGTACTACATTTTCCTCAATTCCCTTTAAATGAAAAGCAGATATATAAGGAGTATTGTTGTAACAAAACTCACGGTATACTTCATCTGAAAATAAATATAAATCATATTTTTTCACCAAATCTTTTATTTGATTCATCTCAGATTGGGTATAGAGATAACCTGTAGGATTATTAGGATTACAAATCATAATACCTTTAGTGCGTGGCGTTATAAGATCCTCAAACCTTTCGATAGATGGTAACGCAAAACCCTCTTCAATAGTTGAAACAACAGATTTAATTGTAGCTCCAGCAGCAATTGCAAAAGCTGTATAATTAGCATAAGCAGGCTCAGGTACTATAATTTCATCACCAGGATCTAAACAGCTCATAAATGCAAAATTCACAGCTTCAGAGCCACCAGTAGTTACAATAATATCATTTTCATCAACATCGATATTAAATCTGTGATAATAATCTGCCAATTTAGATTTAAGACTTTTTATACCGTCACTCGGACTATATTCTAATATTTTTCTATCGATAGTATGTAAAGCATTCAGTGCAACCTTTGGTGTCTGTATATCTGGTTGGCCTATATTAAGATGATATACTTTTATGCCTTTAGATTTAGCCTTATCAGCAAGAGGTACTAATTTTCTTATAGGGGATTCAGGCATTAATTGGCCTCTTTGAGAAGTTTTTGGCATTATTATAAATTATAATGTTTTTTTTGACTGTTAAGATTTTACGCACAGCAAAAATAATAAAAATAAATAATCTAATTTTTTTAATTAAGTGATTTTATTTATAGCCTGACATATAAAAGTGCTATCTATATAAATTCTATTTTATTTTTTATTACTATAAATATAATTGTGTGTGTAATTATTGAGATTTTTAATCAATAAGAATATTATAAATATATGTATAATAGGTTATTAAATCGAAAGAAATAATTTTAAATTTCGAAAAAGCAACCATGATATTTAACATAAAAATACTATTATAAGAACCAAATATTCAATAATTTATATGTATAAAAAACATATTTTTTTATTAAAAAATAGTTTATACATTTGAAATAAATCGATTAAAAATAACAAAAAAATGGAAGATAATAATTTGCACTTATCTCTTAAGAGAAAAAATAGATTTGAAAGTACTAAATCTGGTTATGATGTAGTTATAGTCGGAGGTGGAGTTAATGGTCTCGGTACAGCCTGGGATGCTGCTTTACGTGGTTTCAAAGTACTATTAGTTGAAAAGGGAGATATAGGTTCTGGTACCTCCTCTTGGTCTAGTCGTATGATTCATGGAGGGTTAAAATATTTGGAAAAATATGATGTACCTTTAGTACGTGAGTCTTTAAAAGAAAGGGAATGGTTGGTAAAGTCTGCACCACACTTAGTTCGCGAACTCCGTTTTATTATACCTTTTTATAAAAACAATCAAAATTCTGCAATGATTTTACGTTTAGGGATGATTGCTTATGATATTCTTTCATTTGATAAATCATTGAAAAGTTTTGAGTTTTTCTCCCGAAAAAAAATATTAGAAAAAGAACCAGGGTTAAATCCCAAAGACCTTAAAGGGGGATGTGCTTATTCCGATGCGCAAGTTGATTATTCTGAAAGATTATGTTATGAAATAGCTTTAGCAGCTAAAGAAGCAGGAGCAGAGATTTTAACACATGTAAAAGCTATAGATTTAAATGTTTCAAATGGTAAAGTAAATTCAATTAAAATAAAAGATGAATTGAGTGGAGAAGAAGTAGATGTGCCAACTAAAATAGTTATTAATGATGCAGGTCCATGGATAGATGATGTATGGCCTAAAGAACATATTTCTTTACCAAGAATGAATGGAGGAACTAAAGGAACACACTTAGTATTACACTCTTTTCCGGGTGCTCCTAGCGATGCTTTTTATTATGAATCTGATGATGCGCGTCCTATGATGGTCATTCCTTGGAAAGATCGATATTTAATAGGTTCTACAGACATTCCTTTTGTGGGAGATTTAGACACTGCTTCAGCTACACAAGATGAATATGATTATATACTTTATGAAACCAATAAGGTATTACCCGAGGCAAAATTAACTAAAAAAGATGTAATCTATGCTTATACAGGTGTACGTCCATTACCTTATAGTGAAGGCTCTAAAGTTTCTGATATTACGCGAAGACATAAAATTGTAGATCATAAAGATAAATATGATGGCTTATATACTTTAGTTGGAGGGAAGCTAACCACATTTAGACAAGTAGGAGAAGATTTTGGTGATATTTTATCCAAACGTTTAGGTAAGAATGTTAAATGTAAAACCCGAAAAATGAAATTGCCCGGAGGTAATATAACTTCTATGGAAGAACTACGAAATCAGATTAAAAACACTGGTATTAATGAAACTTTAATAAGACGTTTGGCAGATCAATATGGAACTATTGGAGTAAAGTTATCAAAATTCATTATGGAAAAACCAGAGAGACAAGAGGTTATTGATGAAGCTTTTGGTTTGACGGTAGGTGAAGTTGAATGGGCAGTAACATTTGAAGAAGCATATAGACTATCCGATGTAATAGCACGAAGAATTATGACCGGTTTAGAAGATGACTTAGGATTAGGTTCAATAGAGCCAGTTTCAAAAATTTGTGCAAAAATTTTAGATTGGAATGAAGAAAGAAGATTACAAGAAATCGAGCTTTATAAAAACTATATTAAAAGATTAGAAGTAAAATAAAAACAAATTAAAAATATAAATAAACAAAAAATCACAAAAAATTAATTATGAAAACAAAAGTTGTTATTGGTATAGACATAGGTCTAACCGGAATGAAAGCAATTGCTTTTGATTTGAAAGGAAATATTACTGCATCACAATCAGCTACGTCTCCTCATGATATGCCTAAACCACACTGGTCAGAAAGAGAAGGGGAAGATTTTTGGGCTGCCGTGTGTAAAATGTTACGGCACTTAATGGGAAAACTTGAAAATTATGAAATTATAGGAGTAGGATGTAGTGCACATGGAGATGGGATATGGATTTTAGATGAGAATAATAGACCTTTAAGACCGGGAATTTTATCTTTAGATACAAGAGCTTTTGAAACATCTTTGAAATACTCTAAAAAATTAGAAGAATTGCTTTTAACTACTGGTCAGGGAGCTTCTCCATCTTCACCCGCTACATTATTAGCCTGGTTAAAAGAAAATGAGCCTGAAACCTTAGCTAAAGCTAAATCATTTATGTGGGCAAAAGACTTTATTCGATATAGATTGTCTAGAACCGTAGGAACAGATTTAACAGAGGCGAGTACTTCGTTTTTTAACTATAAAAAACAAGAATGGGATCCTAAAGCATTTGAACTATATGATTTGAGTGAATTAGAAAAGATAGCACCTATAGTAAATAATCCCACAGATATAGTTGGATCTATCGGGTATGATACCCATATTCATACAGGACTGCCGGAAGGTATTCCAGTAGTTGCCGGGTTACATGATGTGGACGCAGGAGCTATCGGAGCAGGGGCAACACATCCGGGACAACTAGCGGTTATGGCAGGCACATATAGCATTAATGAAGTTATTTCTGCTCAGCCCAAAGTTTCCAAAGACTGGTTTTGTAGAAGCTTTATAAGAAAAGGTCTATGGATGAATATGGCTATATCTCCCGCTTCTTCTTCAAACTTAGAATGGTTTGTTCAGACTTTATGCCAACAAGAGTTGGACATAGCTAAAAGAGCTGGTATAGATCCTTATGGTTTTGTAGATAAAGAAATTTCTGAGGTAGCTGATGATCCTTCCGATATTGTATTTTTCCCTTTCTTATATGGAAATCCTTTAGATGTAGATGCAGATTCTTGTTTTATGGGAATGAGGGCTTGGCATAATAGAGGGCATTTACTTAAAGCAATCTATGAAGGTATAGCGTTTAACCATAAATATCACATTGATCCTTTGATTGAAAATTTCCAAGTAGATGAAATTCGGGTAGTTGGTGGCGTTACGAGAAGTAGTATTTGGCCTAAAATGTTAGCCAGTGTTTTAGATCGCCAAATATTAATACCGGAAGTTTCCGAAGGAGGAGCATTAGGTACAGCTATGATCGTAGCCGTAGGAATTGGGCAATTCAAAGATCTAGATGAAGCTGCTAAAACCATGGGGTCAAAATCTATAGCTATAGATCCGGATCCGAAAATTAAAGAGATGATTATTCCTGCTTATGAAAAGTATAAGGAATATATGAAACAAATATATCCTTTATGGAAAAACAAATAAACTAAAAAATCACTGCTTAATCTATGACTAAAAAACTCCCGAATTTCGGGAGTTTTTGGTTGTAAACTATAGTTTATTGGCAGATCCGAGAACATTGCTAATTAGATGTTTATACACTTCTTTCATATCATCTCTTGCTATAGCCAGGTAAATCCTGGGGTCATATTCGTAGGGAATTTCAGCAAAAAACTTACGAATTGAAGCTGTCATAGTTAGTCGACTGTCCGAATCAATATTGATTTTGCAGACAGCTTGCTTTGCTGCTTTAGCAAGCTGAGATTCAGGAATTCCTATTGCATCTTTTAATTTTCCACCATATAGATTGATAGTTTTTACTTTATCTTGAGGTACTGTGGAAGAACCATGAAGGACAATAGGGAAATCTGATAATTTTCTTTCGATTTCCTCAAGAACATTAAAGGCTAAAGGGGGGGGGACTAATACTCCTCTTTCATCTTTTTCACATTGTTCCGCAGTAAATTTATAAGACCCATGAGCTGTACCTATGGATATGGCTAATGAATCACAACCTGTATGGGAAACAAAATTTATAACATCTTCAGGTTCTGTATACGTAGATATTTTTGAATATTTATATCCTTCAGCGCCAGCAATTACACCTAACTCACCTTCAACGGTTACATTAAATTTATGTGCATAATCTACTACAGATTTTGTGAGTTTTATATTTTCCTCAAATGGAAGATGAGAACCATCAATCATAACAGAAGAAAAACCATCATCTATACAATTTTTACAAAGTTCCAAAGTATCTCCATGATCCAGATGTAGAGCTATTTGTGGTTTTTCTAACCCTAAATCTTTAGCATATTCTACTAATCCTTTAACTATATTAGGAATTAATTTAGGTCCAATATATTCTCTGTCACTTTTTAATATTTGTAGGATTACCGGAGATTTTGTTTCCACTATAGCCTGTATTATTGCCTGTACTTGTTCCAGATGGCAAAAATTAAACCCAGGAACAGCATATCTTTCTTTAAGAGCTCTAGATAACATTTGTTTAGTGTTAACTACTCCTAATTCGTTATAATTAATCATATTTTATAGGTTTTAATTTGTTTCTTATGTATAAAACATCTCATTTTACAGAGTTTTAAAAAAGTATGAGTGAATGTAGTTTTTCTATTTAATTATTTTTAATAAATAATTTTGTAATGAAATAATGTATATTTCATTTTTAATTTTGAAAGATAAAGTAAATAAGTTTAATTGTAGTAATGAAAAATATCATATAGTATAAATACTAATTTAAAAATAGGGAATTTTTGTTTTTTTAACAATGGTATATAAAAATGAAAACTGATAAATATTCATTTATCAGTTTTTCGTTTTATTCTTTATTTTTAGAATCTATTATAATAGTAACCGGACCATCATTAATAGAATAAATTTTCATATCAGCTCCGAATATCCCGGATTGTATAGGTTTACCTAATGAAAATGTTAATTCTTCTTTAAATTTTTCATATAAAGGAAAAGCGAAATCGGGTTTAGAAGCTTTTATGTAACTAGGTCTATGACCTTTTTTAGTGGAAGCATAAAGAGTAAACTGACTTATTACTAAAATATTTCCGTCAACATCCAGAACGGATTTATTCATTACTTCATTTTCATCATTAAAAATGCGCAGATTTATAATTTTATTGACAAGCCATTGTATGTCTTCATGATTATCTGAGTTTTCAATACCTAAAAATAATAAGAGTCCATTAGAAATTATTCCATTGATTTGTCCATCAATTTTTACAGATGCTTCTATAACTCTTTGTATGACAACTCTCATAAGTATTTTTAAATAAAAGGAAGTTTGGTTATTTTATATTTTAATTTTTTATCTCTGACTTCAATAAAAATATCAGTATTAATTTGCGAATATCCCCTGACTGCTAAATGTTCATTATTGATTCCTGAATATTGTATAGGTATTTCAAAACCCGCAAAGTTTACCATTTTAGATGGTTACTAAATAATGCAATTTTCTTTATGATTTATAATTCATTTAATAGTTTAGTAATTTCATCTAGGTTTGGCGCTATAATTATATCTACTCGTCTGTTCATAGCTTTACCGGTGGCTGTAGAATTATCTGCAATCGGTAAATATTCTCCTCTACCAGAAGCTGTCATCTGAGTGGGAGACACTCCTTCATTTTGTAGTGCTCTGGTTATAGAAGTAGCACGCATTACAGATAAGTCCCAATTATCTTTTATATTCCCATTTCCCAAATACTTATCAGAGTCTGTATGACCTTGTATGATTATGTTAAGATCTTTATCATTTGCTAAAACAGCTGCTAATTCATGTAAAGCATTAAGCCCTTCTGATTCTACACTCCAACTAGCTGAAGGAAACAGCAATTTATTTTCCATAGAAACATACACATTTCCTCCTTTTTCTTCTACTGTTATTCCTTTGCCTTCATAATTTTTTAGAGCGTTTTGTAATTTTTCTTTCAATCCTGATACAGCTTCTTTTTGCTGGCTGATAAGACCTTCTAGCTCGTTAATTCTTTTGATTTTTTCTTTTAGTTGGGTTTGGGTTTGTTCCAGATCTCCTAAAAGTTTTTCTTTATCTTCTAAGTTGGATTTTACTTCATTCGAAATTTCAGCATTTTTTTTCTGTAAATCATCTAGATCTTTCAATTTGGCAGTGTATTCTAATTGTAGATTTTCATATTCTTTATCCAAATCTTCTTTTTTCTTAGTTAATGCTTCCTCTTGTTCTTTAAGTGAGGTATATTGTAATCTTAATATATTTAATTCTGCTTCTTTTTCTTCTATTTCTTTTTTGTTTTTGCTTTCTCCTTGTAAAGCTGCATAATATTTTTGTTCCAGCTCTTTATATTTTGTTTGAGGAACGCAAGAAATAATGGTAATTGATAAGGGAATAGCTATTAGTGTTTTTTTCATGGAATTAAAATATTATAAATATTATTATTTGTTTACATTTTCAGTTCTATTCCTACCGGAGCATGGTCTGAGTGTATTGCTTGAGTAAGAATATATGCTCTTTCTAATTTGTTTTCAAGGTTACGGGTAATTAAATTATAATCAATTCTCCAACCTTTATTATTTTGTCTGGCTGTCTTAACTCTATATGTCCACCACGAATATTGAAAAGGTTCATGATTAAAAACTCTAAAAGTGTCAATTAAATTGCATTGCGTGAAAAAATTGTCTAACCATGCACGTTCTTGAGGCAAAAAACCGGAAACTTTTGCATTTCTTACAGGATCGTTTATATCAATAGCCTGATGACAGATATTTAAATCTCCACTAATTATTAAATTAGAATTTTCTTTTTCTCTATTTTTTATGTAATTCAGAAAATATTCGCAGAAATCTAATTTAAAGCCCAATCTATCCATATTGGTAGCAGAAGGAACATATACACTAATAGCCGAAAAATCTTTAAAATCAGCTTGTATTACTCTACCTTCTTTATCATACGTCTCGTTATCACATCCAAATTTTACAGATATAGGTTTTTCTTTAGATAATATAGCAACCCCACTATAGCCTTTTTTTTCTGCAGGAAACCAATAGGTATAATATCCCAAATCTTCAAATTGGGAAATATTAAATTGGTCTGTATGAGCTTTTATTTCCTGTAAACTTAGTATATCTGGATTTGCGGATTGCAACCATTTTATGAAATCCTTATTTAAAGCAGCACGTATACCATTTACATTATAACTTAATAATTTCATTTAGCAAAAATACTGTTTTTTTATCTTTTTAGTTTATTTTGGAAATTCTTTGTTAAGAAAAAATATATTATAAATTCGAGAATACATTTAATTTTTTTTTCTCATATGTGTATGATCGAGAAATGTGCCGAATTTTAATTTATCTTTCGCAAAAAATAAAAACTCATCAGATATAAATAATTATAGCGTTCTGGTAAATGGTACATCCATTTAAATTTGTACATAACAAAATGTCATTTCCTAAAATAAAAAGTGACCTAATTAGCTTTATATTTAAAAGTGAAATATCAGATTTAAATTTATCTAAAAGTAATTCAAGATATTATGATCTCATTAAAAACTAAATGAAGTTAGAGGTTTAAGAAAGAGGGTTATGTTAAACTTTCTAAAAATTTAATAACAGGAGTAAATGAGATATTTTCAATAGTTTTAAAAAAATCAATATTTTCTTGATGAGGTAAAAAATCTGAAATAATACGAAGGATAAAATCCTGAGGTCTTTTTAAACACATAAAGGTATAATCTTCCATATTTATGAGTGTACCTACTGGAAGATCAGTCGTTGTTACAAATTTATCTGAAGTGAGTGAGTGGAGAGAAGGGAATTTTGTTTTAGAGGTTGTTAACTGCAACTTTCCATTTTCAAAAATTTCTCCTGTATAACCTATAAGGGAAGAAGCAACTACTTCAACTAACTTACCTTTTTTTAATTCTTCAGGCATAGTATTTTCAATCCCTGTAATTGCTGTAAAACCAACTAATATATCTAAATCAGATTCAGGTTTTGCTAAAAGAGCCTTAGCTATTTTTTCACGACCTATACCGGAAATTATAACTTCATAAGAATGTTTCAATGAAGTAAATTCTCTGAAACCATTCATAATTTTTTCTTTTTCTTCTTTCATAGGGGTAAACAAAGTAATTTTCATAATTTATTCCTGATTTAAAAAATTAAAATATTCTCGTAATATAGTTGAATTAGGTTTTCCTTTTGTGTTTATTTCTAATAATTTAGGATTATTGGATAAATTGAAAAAAGAATCTAAATTTTTTAGTAATTCTTCTGTATGGTGAACTTCAATATATTCAAAGTTATATTCTTTAGCAAATGTATGACCAGTCCGATTATGTTGAGTTACAAAAAATTCATTCAGAGATTCCGTAGTATCAGGTCCGGGTATAATCTTAAAAATGTCTCCCCCACCATTATTGATAAGAATAACTCTAAAATTACTTGGAATATATTTATTCCAGAAAGCATTAGAATCATAGAAAAAGCCCATATCTCCAGTTATTAATAGAGTAGGATTTTTATCAGCAACAGCAAAACCAACAGCTGTAGAACTGGACCCGTCAATACCACTTGCTCCACGGTTGCAAAATATTTTATGCTTAGAATTAAAATTAAATAATTGTGTGTATCGGATCATAGAGCTATTAGATATTTGAAGATTATAATGATCAGGAATTTTTTCATTTAAAATTTTTATAACTTTTAAATCACAAAATGGAAGATTTTTAACGAATACTTCATGTTTTTTTTCTTTTTCATTTTTCAATTTTTCCCAAATTAAAGAATAATTAGAATCTTTGTGAGGTTGATTAACAAGTTTTTGGAGAAAATTAACAGGAGAATCTATAATTTTTTCAGTTAAGGAAAAGAATGTATCAGGATGCCAAAATTCGTCTAAATGCCAATGACCTTTTAATTTTGAATTACGTAAAAAAACTTTTATTTTTTTTGAAACCACATTTTGACCGATAGTTAAAAGAAGATCAGGTTTGTATTCTTCCATGGTATCCTTTCCAAAAGGAGATATATAACGGTCAATATTTGAGTATAAGTTAGAAGAATTGATATTTGAAGTTATTTCAGTAAGAATAATCGTATCTTTCCTCTTAGCAATTTTATCAAGTAATATTTTTAATTCAGAATTGGGTTGTTGCATTCCTACCAGAATCATTTTTTTATCATATCGATTCCAAAATGGAAGTAAATAATCATAATTTTCTAAAGAATAGCCTCTTTCAGGTAAAGTAAGTTTCTCTATATTAATTTCTATTTTTTCCGTTTGCTCATATAACGGTTCGGAAAAAGGTATATTAATATGTACCGGTCCAGATTTTAATATACAAGTTTGTAAGGCTTTTTTTATAATTAAAAAATTATCAGCGATAGAATGATCTTCTTCTGATTCTGAAAGTTGGAAGGATCCATATATATGATTTTTATATATTTCTTTTTGACGAATAGTTTGTCCATCGAAAATATCTACATAATTTTCAGGTCTGTCCGCAGTTAGTACTAACATGGGAACATTTTGGTAAAAGGCTTCTATAATTGCCGGATAGTAATTGGCAGAAGCTGTTCCGCTAGTACAGCAAATAGCAACAGGCTTTTGCTTAGATTGTGCCATTCCTAAAGAAAAAAAGGCAGCTGAACGTTCATCTACAATACTATAACATGTATATTTTTTATGATGGGTAAAATGAATGGTTAGGGGAGCATTTCTAGATCCGGGAGAAATTATTATATCGGTAATTCCGTATCTGTAAAGAACTTCTCCTAATAATTGTACGGATAATTTTTTGCTATACATTTTCTTATAATTTAAAAAAAGAAAGAGATTAAAAAATATTTAATCTCTTATAATTTTATTTATTATGTTTTTATTTAATAGGTCAACATTCCACCATTAACATTAAGCACATGTCCGGTTACATAACTTGACAGATCACTAGCAAGATATAAACAAGCATTAGCTATATCTTCAGGAGTACCTCCACGCTTTAATGGAATATTATCTCTCCATTGTTGCACTGTTTTTTGATCTAAAACCTGAGTCATTTCAGTTTCAATAAAACCGGGAGCAACAACATTGCATCTAATGTTTCGAGAACCTAATTCTAAGGCTACAGACTTTGAAAAACCTATAATTCCAGCTTTAGAAGCAGCATAATTAGATTGTCCTGCATTTCCTTTTATACCAACTACAGAACTCATATTTATAATGGAACCGCTTTTTTGTTTCATCATGGGTTTGGTTACAGCTTTGGTAATATTGAATACAGAATTTAAATTTATTTTTAAAATTTCCTCCCAATCTTCTTTATTCATTCTTAAGAGAAGGTTATCTTTAGTAATTCCGGCATTATTAACGACTATATCTATTTGGCCAAATTCTTTTAAGACTTCATCAACTAAAGTTTGAGCATCATCATAATCAGAAGCATCAGATTTATATCCTTTGATTTTTGTTATGGAAAATAATTCTTTAATTAGAGAATCAGCTTTTGCAACAGAAGAAACATAGGTAAAAGCTATGTTAGCTCCATGTTGTGCAAACATTTCTACAATTCCTTTTCCTATACCTCGGGTTGCTCCTGTGATAATCGCTGTTTTTCCTTCAAGCAATTTCATAATACAATGTTATTTAATTTCATGTCAAAGATAATAACTTTTGTCTAAATCTAGATAACTTATAAAGGAATACGTGAATTATTTCATTAGGTTTTAAAACATTTTTTAGAGTTAGGAATAATGAATGTAAGGAATAGATTTATCAAATTAGATTTTATATATTAAATTTCTCTTTTATAAAAGATAGAATGTAATTCGTGGTTTTCTCTAATCCTAAAACAGATGAATTTATACATAAATGGTAAGAGCTAGCTCTCCCCCAACCTCTGTTGCTATAAAAATTATAATATTCTTTTCTTTGTCTATCTGTTTTTTTATTATATTCTAAAGCTTCTGCTTCTGATATGTTTTTTCTTTCTGCGGTTCTTTTTGCTCTGTCCTCAATATCGGCAGTTATAAAAATATTTAAAGTAAGAGGTTGTTCCCTCAAAATATAATCTGCACATCTTCCCACAAAAACTGAAGATTTTAAATTTGCTAAATCCTTAATAATATCACTTTGTATTTTAAAAAGAGTATCATTTCCTAAATAATTTTTTGAAAATTGCAACCCTAAAAAATTTTTAAAGAAATTAAAATTATTTTTTTCATCAGCTTTTTCAAAAAATTCTTTGTTTAAACCACTTTCTTGGGAGGCTAAACTAATCAGTTCTTTATCATAATAAGCAAAATTTAAATCTTTGGCTAATTGTCTACCTATTAATCTTCCACCACTTCCTAATTGTCTTCCGATATTTATAATATATTTATCATTCATAGCTTTTTTTATGTTTTTAAGGGATTATTTATTTTTTATTTTAGCAAATTGAAAATACAGCATAATAGCTGCTACAGTACAGGCAACAAAGTCTGCTATGGGCATACTAGCCCATATTCCTGTAATTCCAAAAAAATGTGGGAGAATAAGTAAACAAGGGATTAAAAAAAGTACTTGTCGGGTAAGGGATAAAAATATTGCTTTGTTTGGCATTCCTATACTTTGAAAAAAAGTAGAAGTAACCATTTGAAATCCTACTATAGGATAAAATATAAATACTATACGTAATCCTGTGGTAGATAAATCAATAAGTTTTTGATCTGAGGTGAAGATAGAAGCTACAGTGTGAGGCGTAAGCTGAACAATAATAAACCCAATAGACATAATTATAGTGGCATAGGTTATAGCTTTTTTTAATACTTTTCTCACTCTGGAATAATGAGCGGCTCCGTAATTGTATCCAGCAATAGGTTGCATTCCTTGATTTAATCCTATAGTAATCATAACAAAAAGAAAAGCAATACGATTTATAATTCCATAAGCACCCACAGCAAGATCTCCTCCATATTTTAACAAACCTTTATTAATTAAAATAACAATAATACATGAGGCGGTATTCATAAGAAAAGGAGACATACCTATAGATAAAGAATCTATAACAATTCGGCGTTTTAATTTGAATGTTCCTTTTTGAAAATGTAAAAAATTATTTTTATTATTAAATAAATATATTTGCCAACTTAGTACGGTGATTTGAGAAATTACTGTTGCAAGAGCACTACCTCTAATTCCCCAATGAAAAACAAATATAAATAAAGGGTTTAGAATTAAATTTATAATTACCGTGAATATAGTAGCAAACATTGCCTTTTCAGGGCTACCGGCAGATCTTAGCAATGCATTTAGTCCTAAATACATATGGGTTACCACATTTCCCAATAATATGATGACCATGAAATCGTGTGCATAGGGTAAAGTAATATTACTTGCGCCAAAAAAATAAAGTATGGGATTTAAAAAGAGTAGCATAACTATACTGTATGCAATTCCCATAATAAGATTCATTGTTACAACATTTCCGAGAATGTTGTTAGCTGTGCTATAGTCTTTTTGTCCTAATTTTACGGAAAGTAGAGTGGAAGCTCCTACACCTACTAAAGAACCAAAGGCAGAAGCTAAGTTCATTAATGGGAAGGTTATTGCTAAGCCAGCTATGGCAAGTGGACCTATCCCATGTCCAATAAAAATACTATCAGTAATATTATAGAGAGAGGAAGCAGTCATTGCTATAATTGCTGGTAATGAATATTGTAAAAGTAATTTTCCAATATCTTTGGTTCCTAACTCTAGAGGGAGTCCCTTATTTTCCATTTTTGAACAGTATATTTTTTAATTTGTAAAATTACTAAAAGATAGATTTTTGAAAACTATATTAAATAAAAGAACAGCTATAATAAGCTGTTCTTTTATTTAAATATGTTATTTACGTCTAAATATCATCTTATTCTTGAAATTCATTTTGAATATTTTCTTTTAAATTTTCCGCTTCATATTTCGTTTTATTAAAAGCTTTGTTAAAATTTTTTTTAGCTTTGTTTGCAATATTATCCATATTATTAGATAATTCGTCTAAAAACCCTTCTTCTTGAAGTTTTCTTACTATATAAACCATACCAGCTCCAATAGCAGCTCCAATTATTAATTTTTTCATATTTGATTGTTATTTAATTAAATATATTTATTTAAAGAATTTTTTAGTGTATAAAGTCCTAATTATATATTTTTTAAAAAACCAATAAATATGCCAAAGAAGGTTAATATATTAATTTTATTTTAATTTGTTATATAATTTTAATAATTACTTGTGTTTACTAATAATATTCAAACTATTGAATTTTTTTTGCTAATTTACCTACAGTCATACCCTGTACAAAAATTGAAAAAACTACAACAAAGTAGGTGGCAGCTATAATTACGTTTTTATAATGACTTTCGGGTACGGATAAAGCAAGAGCTATAGATACACCTCCTCGCAAGCCTCCCCATACCAGAACAGCAATGGTTCCTTTAGAAAATTTTTCTTCAAATGGTATAATTATGGTAGGAATTTTTATAGATAAGTATCTTGCTATAATAACGGTAATGATAGAAATAGCTCCCATAAGCCAATAATCTTGCAAATTTTCGATAAGAAGAAGTTCTAGCCCTATGAATAAAAATAAAATAGCATTCATGATATCATCTATAAGTTCCCAAAAATTGCCTACGTTACTTTTTTTGTTGGAGCTAATTTTTCTTTTAGAATCACCTATAATAAGTCCTGAAGCTACCATAGCTAATGGGGCAGATGTGTGTAAAGAGTGAGCAATAAGGTATCCGCCCATAACTACTGCAAGAGTAATGAGTACTGAGACTTTATAATCATGAGCTGTTTTAATGGCATAAGCAGCAATATAACCAAAAAGTGCTCCTAATATTAAACCACCTACCCCTTCATGTAAAAATAAAGCAAAAATGTGTGAAAAAGATAAGTCCATATGTCCGGTTTGAACAACCTTTTCATCAGCAGCAAGATTTGCTAATATAGCAAATACAACAACGGCCACCCCATCATTAAATAAAGACTCTCCTGCAATTTTGGTTTCTAATGATTTAGAAACATTAGCCTGTTTGAGTATACTAATAACAGCAATAGGATCAGTTGGAGAAATGAGTGCGCCAAAAAGTAAACAATAAATTAATGGCATTTCTATATGTATGTTTATTATGGGAAGCAGGTAATCTAAAATATAATATAGACTAAAACCAACAACAAAAGTCGAAATTAGCACTCCAAGAGTGGAAAAAACTATAATGGGTAATCTTTGTTCTTTTAGATCTGCTAAATTAATATGTATGGCACCTGCAAATAAAAGAAAGTTAAGCATTGCCCCCATCAAAATTTCAGTAAAATCAAGATTTTTTATCAGTTCAGCTAAATCATGAAGAGGTTTAGACGTGAAATTTCCTAATAATACTAATATTATAGATATTATTATAGCGATAACCATAATTCCTATTGTAGAAGGGAATTTTAGAAATCGAACATTGATATATGAAAAAATAGCTGCTAATACAATAAGGATAGAAAAAGAATAGTATAACTCCATATTTTTGTGATATTTTATACAAAAATATTAAATTATCTTTCTTTATTCCAAATTACGGCTTTGATTTTTGGGGGATTTTAATTTTTTACATTTTTTCATTAATTTTTTATAAAAAAATAATATTTAATAAATTTTTATTTTTAATATTTACTTGCTTCTGTAAGTGTTTGTATTGCTTCTTTACTTAATTTTAAATCTACGGCTTTTAAAATATCTAATTGTCCTAACTTTGAAGCACTAGCTATGGGAGCTGTAATAGTAGGTTGTTGTATTAACCAAGCTAGTGCAACTTGGGCAGCAGTGGCTGTGTTTTCAGCAGCAATTTTTTCCAAGGCATGTACAATACGTTTTCCTCTTTCATTCAAATATTGTTTAATTGTTTCCCCTCTCTTGCTTTTATTAAGATCTTCGTTTGATTTGTATTTTCCGGTTAAAAAACCACTTGCTAAGGAATAATATGACATTACCCCTAAGCCATATTTTTTAGCTATAGGTTCATATTCTTTTTCATACTTTTTACGGTCATATAGATTATATTCAGGTTGTAGTACAGTATAAACAGGAAGATGATTGCTTTTACTTGTTTCTAAAGATTTTATTATTCTTTCAGGAGACATATTTGAAGCGCCTATACATCGAATTTTACCTTCTTTTATTAATTGTTGATAGGCTTCTAATACTTCTTCTATGGGTGTTTCCAGGTCATCGAAATGAGTGAAATATAAATCGATATAGTCTGTTTGTAGGCGTTTCAATGATTCTTCGACTTCTGAAAGTATATATGTTTTTTTTAGTCCTTTATGTTTAGCATCAATTTCTCCGCCAACCTTAGTGGAAATAACTAATTTATCTCTATTTTTTTTTTGATGAATCCATTTACCAATGATAGTTTCAGATTCTCCACCTTTATTTCCTGGAACCCAGGCAGAATACACATCAGCAGTATCTATCAAATTAAAACCTAATTCAGTATATTGATCAAGTAATTCAAATGAAGTATTTTCATTAGCTGTCCAGCCAAAAACATTACCTCCAAAAGCAAAAGGATAAACTTCTAAATCCGAATTCCCTAATTTTCTTTTATTAACTTTCATTTTTGTATATTTATGTCTTTATTATAATATTAATTAAAATTATTTCAATATACAAATATAGTATAAATTTACTATATTTATATAAAATTATTTTATTGGTTGTTTTATTTGTTAAGAAATTTTAAAAATATAAATTTCTAATCGATTTATAAGTAATTCGTGCAATTGTTTTTTCATGGGTAAGATTAGGAAATAAATATTTTTGTCATTTTACTATAGGCAGTTATTCTTCCTTTATAATACCGTGAAGAATCTGAAATGGATGTGATTTTTTTAGATATGGATCCGTTGCTTAAGCTTTAGGATGCAGAAATAGTTAAATTATTTTTTATTAAAAAATTACCAATAATTTTTTCTAGTATAGTAATTTTAGAAATTATAAGATTTTTCCCAAAAAGACTATTTAATTTATTTTTATGCTATTTTGTAAATAAATTAATTTTTTACTATAGCTGTTAACCTAAGTTTAATTTTGGAGCCTTATGGGGAAAATAAGCTAATGAAATAAATTCAGGTAAGTTATTTTCCCAATTTTCCAGTTTTATGGCGAGTTCACTTTCAATGATATCAATAAAAATAACTGATTCTCTAGTAATAAAATCTAACTGAAATAGCTTTTGTAAGGGGTTTTTACTGCTTCTTTACTTAATTTTAAATCTACCGTTTTTAAAAAATCTAATGGTCCTATTTTTGAAGTTCCCGAAATGAATACTAATACTTATCTAACATCTATATTTATAGATTTTTTTTGGGATATTGATTTTTAATAAATAATATCGGAAGTGTAACTGAAGTCGATCGGCCGATTGATTCCGGGAAATATGTTGTAACCTCCGTAACCAGTTTTTATATGTTTTTCATTTGTGTACGACCAAGGTTGCCCCTTTTCGTTATATGTTATTTTACCCATAGCATATGTGCCTGAATTTGTAATAAAAAACAAGCGAAACGATACAAGCGGTTTTTTCTTGTCTTTACCTTTTATCTGTTTGTATATTTTTTTACACATTGATGTAAATTCCTTTCTTTGCGAGTAAGTATTGTTCTCAACGCTTTCTTCCATATAGTAAAAGCCTATTTGTAACTCCTCGTTTCCTTTTGTGTTGTTTTTAAACCCAAACAGGTATTTTCCGTTATCACTACAATAAAGTCTTTTTTCCATATCTGTTTCTTTAATTGCATTGTAAGCTTGTTGAGCTAATTTGCTTTTTAAAACGCCATCAATTAAAGCGCAATTTGTTTTCTGGGCATGTAAAGAATGAGCTTCAGCAAATACAAGTAAAAGTGTTGATATGATAAATAATTTTTTCATTTTTATTATAATATTAATTAAAATTTTTCTAATATTAAAACATGTATAAATTTCAAATATAATGTCATAAAATTATTTTATTAGCTATTTTCTTCGTCAATAAATTTAAAATATAAACTTTCAAGCGATTTATAAGTAATTCTTGCAATCATTTCTTCACGGGTAAGATTAGGAAATAAATATTTTTTTATTACAATATCTCCTTTATAATAAATACCTACAAAAGCTAACCCAACAGGGTTATTAAATTCATCAGAGTTAGGACCAGCAACCCCTGTAGTAGATATTGAAATATCAGAGTTAAAAAGTGAAGAGCAATGGATAGCCATCTCTTTTGCTATAGTTTCACTTACTATATTGTTTTCTTTTAGTATTTCTTCTTTAATCATTAGTACATTTTTTTTTGCCTCTTTACTATAGGCTGTTACCCCTCCTTTATAATACCGTGAAGAACCTGATATGGATGTGATTTTTTTAGAGATGGATCCGCCGGTTAGGCTTTCCGCTACAGAAATAGTTAAATTATTTTTTATCAGAAAATTACCAATAATTTCTTCTATTCTAGTAGTTTGAGAAATTATAAGATTTTTCCCCAAAAGACTATTTAATTTATTTATTTCATTTTGTATACTATTTTGTAAATAAATTTTATTTTTTCCTATAGCTGTTAACCGAAGTTCAATTTTCGAGCCAGATGGGAGATAAGCTAATGAAATAAATTCAGGTAAATTATTTTCCCAATTTTCTAGTTTTATGGCGAGTTCACTTTCAGGAATATCAATAACAATAGCTGATTCTCTGATAATATAATCTAATTGGAAATCATTTTTTATTTTAGGAATAATAACCTCTTTAAGCATTCCGCAGGTTTCATAAGGAACACCAGGTAAATTGATTAATAACTTAGAATCTTTTAAAGTCCAAAGAATTGGAGCAGTACCATATTTGTTAATAATTACTTCGGATTTAGAAGGAACCATAGCCTGATTATAAGTTAAAGGATTCATTACCCTGTTATTTTTATAATATATTTGCTTAATGTAATCCAAACTGGGCCGATGTAAAACTAAAGTGTCATTTAAAAAATCAGTAATTACTTGTTTTGTTTTGTCATCTTTAGTGGGACCTAGTCCTCCAGTAGTAAAAATAAAATTAGCTTCAGATGCAAAAGCATCTTTAATTTGATTTTTAATTTGGAAAACTTGATCAGGAATAGTCACAATTTTAAATGTAGATATTCCTATTTTGTCTAATTCTGAAGCAATAAAATTTGAATTTGTATCTAAAGTTCTACCTGAAAGAATCTCATCTCCAATGATTATAATGTAAGCTTTCATATATAAATCTATATTTATAGTCTAAATATAAGAGAAAATCATGTTTACAAAAAATAATTTGTAATAAAAATTGGGTAGAAGGTACAAAGAGGATTTTCTTAAAAGTATGTAAAAATGCGTTAATATGCAACAAACGAATAGAGATTTAAAATAACATACTATATTCTAAAATTATATTTTGTCCGTTTTTTAACTGATAAATTAAATTGTATAAGATTTGTGAAAAATTAATATTTTTGAACAGATTTTGATATGGAAATATAAATATATTTTAAAATTAATATGTTTAATAAAATCTAAAGTTTCTATATATTGTTAAAATATAGGTTAGATTAATAAAAATAATAAATAAAAAAACAATTAATGATAAATACGGTTATTTTTGATATGGATGGTGTTATTGTTGATACTGAACCTGTACATAAATATGCTTTTTTTAAACATTTTAAACAGATAGGATTAGAAATTTCAAATAAAGAATATGATACCTTTCGTGGGTTATCAACTAAAAATTTATATCAGAAAATAAAAGATAAGTATAATCTTAAACAAGGAGTAGAAGAGCTGGTTCAACAAAAAAGAAATATTTTTAATCAGGCATTTGAAGAAAAAAAAGATTTAGATTTACTTCCTGGAATGAGAAATCTTATAGAAAATCTATATAAAGAAAAATTTCAATTAATATTAGCAACCTCTTCAGCAAGAGTTACTTTAACTAAAGTATTTAACAGATTTAAATTGTTTCCATATTTTAGCCATATAGTTAGTGGAGAAGATTTCCCAAAATCTAAGCCAGATCCTGCAATTTTTCTAAAAGCAGTAGAGCTTTCAAAAAAAACTAAACAAAATTGTATTATTATAGAAGATTCTACAAACGGTGTTTTAGCAGCTAATGCAGCAGGTGTGTTTTGTATAGGATACTCAAATGAAAGATCAGGAGACCAAGATTTAAAAAATGCTAATATGATAATTCACCACTTTAATGAACTTACACCTCAAATTATAAAAGACTTACAAGGAATAAATTAATCTTTTTTGTAAGTTTGTATAAACCATTTTCAATGTCCTTATGAAAAAGCAATTCGAAATATTGAAAGCGTGTAGGGAAGCAATTATTGAAACAATAGATGATTTAAGTTTGGATCAATTGCAGGTAGTCCCAAAAGGCTTTAAATGTAATATATTTTGGCATATGGCTCATTGTTTAATAGGACAACAAATATTACATTATAAATTTTCAAATTTAGATTTATTAATTACAAATGATTGGGTAGAGAATTATAAGAAAGGAACCCAAACCAGATTTCTTATAAATGAAGATGAAGTGGAATTTGTAAAACAAAAATTAATAATACTTGTAGACCAATTGGAGCAAGACTATGAAGATAAGAAATTTGAAACATATAATGAATTTACTACAAGTATGGGGATCATTTTAAATAATATTGAAGATGCCATAAATTTTAATAATCTTCATGAAGGTATACATTGTGGAATTATTAAAGCAATGAAAAACCTTATTGTTAATTTTTAGATATTTATCTATTATTAAAATTTTAACCATAATAAAAAATTAGGGTTAAAGATTACTTTCTATTTATATTTAATTAATGTAATCATA
Source organism: Apibacter adventoris (assembly GCF_002964975.1). Lineage (GTDB taxonomy): Bacteria > Bacteroidota > Bacteroidia > Flavobacteriales > Weeksellaceae > Apibacter > Apibacter adventoris. The sequence goes on from NZ_PSZM01000046.1 coordinate 429,610, forward strand.
CATTTTTTTTTATTTTATTAATTTCTATATTTAAATATGTAATTATCTATTTTATATAGAAATTATTCTTAAATATTATTATTTTATTAGGATTATATTCCTTTATCATTTATGGGTGTAATAATTTGATTTTTAATTAATTACTCATTAAATTTAAATATCTTACATATATAAATAGTTATTTTTTTATAATAGTTTGTGTTTTATTTATAATTAATTATTTTAAAAAAAACAAAAAATATAAGTATTTTTTGTTTTTTTAAAATAATATGTATATTAGCGCGAAAATTATTAGAAATTATAATTTTTGATAATAAGTTTAAAAATGGATTATAAATGGATTATAAGAGCAGATCTTTAAGATTTTTTTCTAAATTAGATATTAGAGTACTTTTAGTATTCATTATTATAATTATTTTTGGGATATTTATTTTTATTTATCAATTCAATAGGCATGTAGACTGCAGTAAAGTGAGTTTTATAATAGAAGCTCAAAAAAAGCAGGTTGGTGAAGTAATAGAATTCTATGATAAAACGCCAAATGCTAAAAGTTGGAAGTGGGATTTTGGTGATAACAGCCCTAAAGAATTTGAAAAAAGTGTATTACATAAATATACGAAAGCAGGAATATATACGATATCATTACAGGTAAATGGAAGTTGTACCTATGAAAAAATTATTGAAATTCGTGATTTAGGAAAAATAATTGATACACTTAAAATTCCTAAAATTATAACCCCCACAGTTGTGGTAGTAGGTCAGCCCGTAGAATTTTACTATAGTTATAGGAGTGAAGCATTTGCTTGGGAGTGGAGTTTTGGAGAAACAGGACAAATGGATAATACTTCAGAATTTCCGGTATACAGTTATAGTACTCCAGGAGTAAAAACAATTACATTAGTAATAAATGGGGATATGCCTCATATTGCAAGTAAAAATATTTATGTAAAACCTAGACAACTTATAAAAACAAAGAAAGATACTATAAAATCTTATGTATATGAGAAAGCTCCTAAATTGTTTGAGTTGCCACCTGGTAATCCACAAAAAGATCCGTTAGAAGATTTATTAAGAAATATTCATGGTGTTCCGGTCTTAAATCCTTTAGAGAAAAAAATAAAACAGGCAGAAGAAAGTAAGGCTCCCGATATTTCAGAAAATCAATTTCAAATATTGTTATTAGAGGTAGCAAAACAAAGTAAAACCAAAGAAGATTTTATTCAATATACTTGTGGTAGCTACGATTTTCCGGTAATTAAAAACAATAATAAAATAATGACATTCGCAGAGTTTTGTAATCAATTACAAAATAAAAAAATAAAAATAGAAGCTCTAAGATTGACTAAAGATAATAAAAATTGTATTGCAGGCCTTACAATAACATATAAAGTTAAAAAAGCTTTTATATGGACTTATGATTAGATAAAATCAATTATCATTATGCAAAAAGATATAGTTTTTCATGAAGAATTATATATGGCGTTAGAAATTGCAAAAAAATATGCTATTGAAAGCCATAACATAGAATATGGAGCACCACATCTGCTTAAAGCTATTCTTCATAGGGATTTATCTCTATTAAAAGAATTAGAGGCTATGAAAAAAGATGTATTTTTTATTGAAGAATGGGCTGAAGTGAGAATAGATGATATTCCAAAAGCAAATAAAGTGTTTCAATCAAATCCCGACAGAACTATTGATAATATTATACAAGAAGCAGATGAAGTAAGAGATATTCTTGGTAGAGAAGAGGTAGATTTATATTGTATCATGGTGGCATTGTCTACACCAGGTGTAGGTTTCAATTTTGATCAAATGAAAAGTTTCCCTATAACTCGTACTGAATTACTAATTGAAGAAGGTGAAATAAAACCCAATCAAGTTCAAGAAATGGATGATGGAAATACTAATTTTTCTAGAAAATATTTATATAAATATTGTAAGGATAAGTTAGTACAAGCTAAAAAGAATCCTAAAAATATTGTTGCACGAGAAAAAGAAATTCAGGAAATAGTAGAAGTGATATGTAGGTTTTCCAAACCTAATGTTTTATTACAAGGTTATCCTGGAGTAGGAAAATCTGAAATAATAGAAGGATTTATTAATTTAATAGTAAAGAAACAAGTTCCGGATAAATTAGTTAAAACTAAAGTTTTTGAATTGGATTTAGGAACATTAATTGCCGGAGCTTCATACAAAGGAGAGATAGAAGATAGATTAAAAAAAATATTACAAGAACTAAAAACATATCCTCAAGTAATCCTATTGATAGATGGTATTCATGTTCTTTTAGATAAAAATAGTGACAATGCAGGATTATCAAGTATACTTAAAAGTGAACTTTCCGGTAATACAGGACTAACATTAATAGTTACTACTACAGTAGACGAATATACAAAAAAGATAGAGAAAGATGAAAGTCTTTCAGGAATGTTTGAAGTCATTAAAGTCGAAGAACCTAATGAGGAACAGGCATTTAGAATAATAAAGTCTGCATTGTTTTCATACTTAAAACATCATGAAATTAAAGTGACAGATGATTCTATAACTGAATCAATAAGACTTTCTAAAAGATATCTTAAAGAAAAATGTTTGCCAGAATCTGCTTTAAATCTATTAGATAGGACGATGTCAGTAATAAAAACTGCAGGTATTTCATTTTTAAAAGAAAAAGAATCTCTTAAAAAAAAGTTAGAAGAAATCAAAGAAAGTCCAGGGAATAAAAAATTAGAATTAAAATGGTTTTTAGAAGATTTAAAGAAAAAAGCCCAATATTTAATTGTACAAGAAAATAATTTAGAAGAAGAAAATTTAGAAAATAACACAGAAGAAGAAATATTTGAATATTTAGGCAATCTATTGGAAAGGCTTTCGAAAATTGCAAATTCTAAAAAAGAACACATAGAACCGATTGACCTAACGGCAGTTGTTGCTCAAAAAACGGGAATTCCTGTAGGCAAATTACATTCAGAAGAAAAAGATAGACTGCAGAATATGGAAGATATTTTAAAAGAAAGAGTCGTAGGGCAAGATTATGCAATACAAGTGATTACAGAGGCCGTGTTAGAATCTCGATCAGGATTGAGTAAAGCAGGACAGCCTATAGGGTCTTTCTTTTTTTTAGGACCTACCGGAACAGGGAAAACAGAATTAGCAAAAGCTCTAGCAGATTTTTTATTTCAAGATGAGCAAGCAATCATACGGTTTGATATGTCTGAGTTTAAAGAAGAACATTCAGCAGCCTTACTATATGGAGCTCCCCCGGGATATGTAGGATACGAAGAAGGTGGGTTATTAGTTAATAAAATAAGACAAAAACCATATTCAATAGTATTATTTGATGAAATAGAAAAAGCACATTCCTCTGTATTTGATGTATTCCTTCAAATTATGGATGAAGGAAAATTACATGACAGACTTGGAAAAGAAGGAGATTTTTCTAATGCATTAATTTTATTTACATCTAATATAGGATCTCAGTTTATTGTAGATTCTGTTAATAATGAAAACAAACTGCCATCCTCTAACCAGTTAATGGAAATTATGGCTCGTAACTTTAGACCAGAGTTCTTAGGCCGACTTACAGAGATAGTTCCATTTAGTCCTATAAGTAAAAGCAACGCTATGGGCATATTTGAAATACATCTGAAAAAAGAATTATTAGACTTAGTAAAAAGTCTTAATATTTCATTAAAAATATCTGAAGATGCAAAGTCATTTTTAGTAGATAATGGATTTAATGCTACTTATGGAGCAAGACCATTAAAAGGAATAATACGCTCAGAATTGAGACGCCCTATGGCTAAAAAAATAATATCAGGAGAGATAAAAGAAGGGGATATCATAAAAGTAGATTTAGAATCAAATAGTTTAAAATGGAAGATAAATTAACAATCATAATATAAAAAAAGAAAATCTATGTTATCAAATTTTGGAATTGGAGGTAATGAAGTGCCTCTAGATGCAAATGAAGCAATTATTGAAATAGCACAAAACAGAACTTTAATTGCTCAAAAACTAACAGGACAGACTCCTATTAGACCTGAAATTGTAGAAGGTTTAAATACCGTAGAACAAGTGTTTGAACATTTCAAACCCGAAGTTAAAGTGAATTTTGAAGATGCAGAAGGAGCCACAAAATTTGAAGAATTAAAATTTAAAAATTTAGGAGACTTTGGCATTAAAGGAGTTACAGCTCAAAGTAAATTTCTGACAGATTTACAAATGGAGAAAGAACAGTATCAAAAAATAATAAAACAACTTAAATCCAATAAAATTTTAAAAGCAGCTCTAGAAGATCCCGATGCTAAAGGAGCTCTTATGGAAACTATTGAAGGATTAATTAATGAATTAAATCAAAAATAATTATGGCTAAAGAAGATATAAAAGCACAAGTTCAGGTAAAAGGAGTGGCTGTAGCTGAACCCACAGGAAAAGTTAGTATTCAGAAAGGACTAGATAAACTAGCTAAATTTGGTGGTTTTGATTTATTAGAAGCCTCTATAGAAAATGTTCAAAATTTGAATCCCGAACGTAAAGCCAGACGTCAAATTTTCTTAGGAGATGCTAATAAAAAAGAAGAGAGAAATTCGTTAAAAAAAACATTAGAACTATGGTTAGGAATATTAAAAAACAATTCAAACCTAACCGATATGGTAGCTCAAAGTGAAGATAAAAGTAAAGTTGCAGAAAAAACACTTACTAAAAATTTAGCAACAGCGATTAGAGAAACAGAAGAATTAGAAAAAGCATATAGAACTATAGCTTTATTTTATAAAAATACTGAACAAGATAAAGTGAAAAATGTTTCTATAATCAATGCAGAATTAGAACAATTAACAGATTTAGATAATACCAGATTTATAGAAGCCATTCATCAAGAACTAGTAAATAATTATGATCGTTTAGATCTTAAAAACAACTATGGCTTGGTTGTTATCCCAGGATACCTAGGAAGTAATAAAGTAGTAGAAAAATGGGCTAAAATTGCACATGAAAATAAAGTTATGCTCGTGACGGATTTTGCTCATTTAGATGAACCAGATGATGTAATGGAAATGTTTGACGAGGCATATTTAACAGGTGGAGATATTTACCGTTCTAATGTATTAATGACTTGTAATTGGTTAGTAGGACGAGGTAAATTTGATGAAGTAGAAGAGGCTGATGATTTATATATCCCTCCATCTGCGGCATTAGCTGGGAAAATCTATGGAACATTAATGTCCCAAGTAACAGCAGGTAAAAAATTTGGAGGTATTAATGAAGTAGATGGAGTAAAATTTGACCTTAAAAAAAGTGAAATTGCCAGTTTAGAAAATATGGGCTTAATTCCTATGGTTAATGAATATGGAAAAGTTATGGCATTTTCAGGGAAAACATTATTTAATGGAGATAATTTAGGTCTTCAGACTTATTCCGTAGTCCGAGTTTTCGATTATGTAACTAAAGTTTTAATGGATTTCTTAAACCGTAGAGCTTTTGAAAACTTTACAGCTAAAACACGTAAAGAAATCATGGCACAAATTGTTCGTTTCTTGGATGGAATTACTGGTCCCGATAAACTTATTGAAAATTTTGAAGTAAGAAGATTTGAACAAGACCCTATTCAAAAAGATCGTATTTATTTAGATATTCATATGAAACCTTATTTTCCTGCCAAAAATTTCCTAATAAAAATGGATGGACATAAAGGTGACGATGGTAATTCTAATGAATGGGATACAGAATACGAACAAAAGTAAAAGTCTAACCATAACCTAAGAAAGGAGAAAAATTAATTCTCCTTTCTTAAAAAAAATATATGAGCTATAAAAGTAAAATATTCATATTGCTGCTTATAAGTATTTCCTCTAGTTTTTTATCATCTCAAGATAAAAACAAACAGGGAACGAATATTAATAAAATAACAGAAGATACCATACTTACAAGAATGGTAGACTGTAATGCTTTATTTACATTAAACAATAGGAAGATAGATTATTTGGGAAAAAAATCATACGTATATTCTGAACCTTATTATTTAAGAGCTTACAACAGTAAAAAAGATTATTCGGTATTCCAGATAGGAAAAAGAAAAAACACAAAACCTTTTTTATACGTACGTGTTTTTACTTTTAATACCTGTATAAAAAAAGATGAAGTATTAGAATTTATTTTAGAAAATGAATTTAGATACAGAATAAATAATATATTCGACCCTAATTGTGACGGATATGTTGTAAGTAGAGTTAAAAATAAAGATATCAAAGCTCTTACTGAGTCAAATATAAAAAGCATTAAAGTGTTAACTTTTGAAAAAGACTTTGAATTTCATTTGAACGAAGATGAAGCTGAAAGAATGAAAGATGAATTACAATGTCTTAAGTATAATAAATTTAAATTTAAATAACAATGCCTCTGCCACAATTAGGATTATCCCTTTCTATAACTGATAATGCAGGTTCTCCCATTTATGCAGGTGAAGGAGAAAGAGAAAAAATGGCAGGATTCGATTCGGCTTTAAAAGAACATAAAATATTCATTACTATTTCAGATGAGCAGGTAAATGAAATTGAAATTGATGTTCATAATGATATTTTTGATAAAATAAAACTTCCCACCTTTAAAATGATGATAACCGATGATAAAACAGAAGAAAAAACTTATTATGAAGTAACACGAGATTCTTTTCTATTGGAAGAATTAAAAACCAAAGAAATAGGAGGTCTTTCATTTTTAGGGCTTAATGTGTTTTCCAAAAAAATGTACACTTTACCAGTAATTACTTTTGAACCCTTAGTATCTACTATGGAAATATTTGAAGTTTCTAAATATAGAACTAAAAAAGAAGAATACTTATCTTATACATTACATCGAAATAATGAAACAGCATTATTAATTTCTGGGAAACTATCCTCAGAATTTATAAAAAAAATGAATTCAAATTATTTTTTTTATGTGGTTGATTATCATGAAGGACAAAAGTTTATCGGAGATATTTCGTATAGGGAAAAATTTATTAAATCCATACCGAAAGTTGAAATAAACTTAATTAAAAGATCAAAAAATATAAAAGAATATGAATTGAATAAAAAAGGTAAAGTAAACAAAATAATCTATTTATAAAGTAAAGTAATTACTATGTATGACACTTATTATAAGACCCCGTTAAAATTTAAAGATCTTATTGAAAAAAAAGATCTGGAAAAAGTTAGCCTAGAATATTCTATAGCTCAATTCATAAATATTGTAATTACTTCCTCTTTTGGAGAATGTAAATTTAATGAAATATTTGGTTGCAAAATATGGGAAACAGATTTTGACCTACTATCAGATCCTAATACTTTAAAAGATAGAATAAAAAATGATGTTAAAGTAGCAATTAAAATGCAAGAAAACAGATTAGATCTTACAGAAGTTGAGGTTTCTATTGGAAATGTAAAAGCTGCATCATACAATAATTCATATAGAATAAAAAAAAGAATAACCATTGAAATAAAAGGGTTTATCAAAAAAACAAACAGAGACTTTAGTTTCATAACAAAATTTTTTGTAGGACCATTATCTTATAATTAAAAATATATGGATACACAAGAAAGAATAAAAGATAGAATATTAAGAAGAGCAGCATATACTTGGGGTTATACAGATAGTGAACTTGAAACTTCATTTGATCCTATAGTTTCATTACTGTTAGAAGCTTGTGCTTCTGAATTAGAAAAAATATCCGCGGAACTTAATAATTCCAGATCAAGAATAATAGAAAGGCTTTTAGAAATTATGTCACCGGAAGATAAAACGGGCATAATACCAGCTCGCTCTATTTTACATCTTAATCCGGTAGAAAATAATTTCAAAGTATCTTTAAAACATCAGTTTTTATGTAAAAAGACAATACAAAATATATATGATCCGCTGGCTCCTAAAATTAAAAATATATATTTTGGTCCGACTTTACCTTTTATTCTTACTCAGGCAACTTTAGGTTATATTGCATTTTCAAATACAATGTATTCTTTACAGAGATTGATTCATAAAGATCAAATAGCAAAAAGCAAAGAATATTTAAAACCAGGAACATTTTGGTTAGGCATAAGATGCCCTGAAGGAATAAGTAAAATCGAAAAATTAATGTTTTTTACAGATATAAGAAACATTTCTCAGAGAGAAGTTTTCTATAACTATTTAAAACAAACAAAATTTTATATAAAAGATAAAGAAATTCCATTTCAAGAAGGTTATAATGTTCCTAATTTTTCTATAGATATAGACTCTATAATAAATAAAAATTATAATAAAATAAATCAAATATATACAGATATAAATGACTATTACTTTGATAAATTCTTTCATTTTACTGAAGATATAGAAATAACCGACGATATATTTGAAATTCCTGAAGAACTTACTCAGCATTTTAACCTTGATAATACAAAAATAAATGAGTTGGAAAATGTACTTTGGATTAAAGCGCAATTTCCGGAAGTGGTTATAAATGATATTCTCGAAAATGTAATGTTTTATATAAACTCAATACCTGTAATAAATAAACAATTATTATATAAAACAGAGTCTATAGATTCCTATATTAATTATATACCATTAAGTACAGAAGATATATTTTTAGATTTGGAAAGTATTACAGATTCCAGAGGATATCAATATCACATAAAAAAATTCTCAGAAGGAAATTTAGATATAGGAGATGCAACTCTGAGGCACACAGGAGTAGTACGGTTTGATGAAAGAAATGCATCAGAACTCATACAGTATCTTATAGAGCTTTTAAAAGATGAAAGTGCGTCTTTCTCAGTTATAGGAGGAGACTTTATTGATGGTACTATAAGAGAAGTAAATCAACTCATAGCTACACTTGAACAACATATAAAAGAAAAAAAATTTATAAAAACAAGCTTTCCTTATGTAATTATCAGGCCTAAAGACGCTTCTCTCAAAACAGATAACGATACATTTATGGTAGGATATTGGGTAACAAGTGGAGAAGATGCCAATGATTTGAAAATAGGAACAAAGTTAGAAGGAATCAATACCAATGATTTTGATCAAAATACTATAATGCTGATCAATACCTCGGTCGGAGGAAAATCTCGTTCAAGCACACAAGAAAAAATAGTCTCTTACAGGGAAGCATTACAAACAAGAGGACGAGTAGTAACCTTTGCAGATATAAAAACTTTTTGTTTGAATCATTTCAAATTTACTATTTCCCATATAGAAATAAAAAAAGGAACTAAGGTGGACTCCTCAACTAATAAAGGATTTGTTAGAACCATAGATATAATACTTGAAAAAAATAAAAATGTAGAATATGAAGTTTCAGAATTCGAATGGAAATATCTATGTGATAATCTATTATATAAATTAGATAAAGTTTCGTCCAATGTATATCCATATAGATTAATTATAAAATGAAAAATAGGTATATAATAACAGCTATCATTATTACAACTTTTCTAGTATTAAGTTGTAGAAGTAAGTATTATCGCGAAATACCATATAAAATAGTATATAATCAAAATGAAATAGAAAAAAAATTAAACATTCGTAAGATAATCCCGATTCTTGACACGCTAAATCAGGAATATGAAACAAATTTGAGCGATCGGCAAATATATTTAAAAGAAAAATATTCAATTATTTTAGGAATAAAACCAGAAGAATTAAAAAACTATAAATTTTATGACTTTATAGATAAATGGATAAATACACGTTATGCGCAATCAGGATTTACATCAGATAGTATGAGCATGGCTCCTTTTGTAAGTGCATTATACCAGTATTCATTTAAAAAAAAATTACCCTCAACCCCTTTAGGTATATTTAAATCCAAAGAAATAAACCTTTTTACAGGTAGAAAATTTTTGCAAGAAGGAGATATTTTATTTTTCAGATATAATAAAGATATCCCTATAGGAGATGTAGGGGTATATCTTAGAAACAACAGAATACTTGTAACCACGAAAAGAGATGGATTAATTATAAGTGATTTCAATCAAGATTATTTTCAATTAAGATATATAAGTGCAGGAAGGTTAATACCTAAAGATGAACTAGAACAGGATTAAAAGATGAGAACCACAGAAGAAAAAACTATAATAGAAAGGGTTAAAGATAGAATAAATTCTCTGCAAGATGATTTAAAAGCAGAAGTAATAATTTCTGAATTATTGGATAAATTAGATTCAGAAGAATCTAGTTTTTTAATAGATATGAAAGGTCAATTTAAAAGACCTTTTAGAAAAGATGTACTTAATGCAGAAATTATTGATTTCAAATATGATGATACCCAGTTTGTTAAAGTAAATTTATCCCGAGATGGGATTTATGACACTTTACCGGAAAGAATGTTTCATGAACCACAGTCAGGGAAGCCAAAAATTGAGGTTAGTGAAATGACTCAAGAGTATAAGAGAAACCGAAATGAGGAAATATATGCTCGAAAATTTTTTCAACCTTTTGAAAATGAATTTTTTCTAAAAGCATTAGAAAGAGAAAACTTAGAAAAAGAAATATTATTAGAATTAAATGGTTCAAAACCCATTGAATTTTTCTATGAATTTTGGGATTTAAATAATGAGATACCTCAAATTTTAATGACTAAGCTCATAAGAATACTACCTTACACATATAAAATTGTTGGAGACCTTGAATTAACTGTAAATTGTTTAAGTTATTTATTAGAAGAAAAAGTAGAAATCTCAGAAAAAACTTATAAAGAACAATCCAGTTCAGAAAAAGAACAAAGTCTAGGTAATTGTAGGTTAGGATTAGATATGATATCAGGGAATGAATACATGGATTATTCCTTGTATTTAGAATTTAAAATCGGACCTCTAAAAAAGACATCATTTTTAGAATATATACATCAAGGTAAAATAAAGAAATTTATAGAATTATTCTATGAATATTTTCTTCCTATGGAAATAGATGTTAAAACCACAATTTTATTAAATCAAGATATAGAAGCATTCAGTTTAAAAGAATTATCAATATTAGGAATAACTACAAGAATATGAAATTTAAGACATATTTCAAAGACTTAATAGATCCCAAAATAATTATTGGCGTGTTAATTATTTTGGCTGTAGCCATTATAATAACTGTTTTTTTTACTTCAAAAGTTAGCAGTTTTAAGCAAAAATATAAAAATAAATATATAGCATACCTTATAGTAACGATGCTTATATTTGCTTTAATAACTTTTATAGGCTCTTCAGAAGTTTTTAATGGAGATGTATATAATATTTTCACCTTCTATCAGACAATATTTTTCATATTAGGAATTATTCATTGTTATATATATAGAAGCTATTTCAAAAAATTTGATACCACATCTATTTGGATTGAATTACTATTTAATCTTATAATTTTAATCTATTCAATTATTCCAATAATTATCATTTATACCATTGTAAAAGGAAATGTCTTTGTTTATAGCATGGCATTTTCTACACTTACATTTTTAGTTCCGACACTTATATATGGAACTTTTGAATCATGTATTTCAATACCTCCCAAAATATATAAAACCTGGGAATTTCCAGATGAGCATGCATATCCAGATCCTCCAGACAGTGAATATAGAGATATGCTAGTAGTGACTTTTCTATTTCACAAAGACCCCAATTCAACGATGAGGACAGAATTTAGGGCAAAAGCTCCCATCAGGATGGATTTTGGAAGATTATTCTATCATTTTGTTAATGATTATAATCTTAAAAATCCGGATTTTCCTATCAATTTATTAGATAAAACCGGACAAAAACAACATTGGGTGTTTTATTTAAAATCTAAACATTTAGGAATTCCTAAATATATACAGCCAAAATATCCACTTTATATGAATAAAATTGAAGAAAATAGTGTGATTATATGTGAAAGAACACCACCATTACTAAATTCAGTAGATGAAATCAACTATGAAATCAATGAAGATCAAATAGAAAAAGAAGAGAATAAATTAAATCATAAAAAAGAAAACTTTTAACTTAAGATAATACATTATTATGTTAGAAAAGCTAAACTATTTTCCGGTTAATTGGATTGATGGAATGAAAATAAATAAATCCCATTTTATTGCTATGCAAAATAATTATGTTGACATAGTTAGGGATGCTATAGGTAGTCAGGTAACCCCTATTACATATGGTCTTCTTCCTGTTCAAAATTCAATGGAATCAATAAAAATCTCATTGGTAATTGACAATCATAAATTATTAAGAGTAAAGATCGAAGAGTGCCATGCTATAACTCCCAATGGCTCTAGGATAGAAGTAAGTCCAATGAGTAATTCTATAAACATGCAAATGCCTTATCCTGAGGCAGTTTTTAACATAGAAGATGATCAGGAAATAGTTTTACTCGCAAATATTATAGTAAACCCGTTCGAAACGGCCCCTTATGGAGAGCTAGATCCCGATGAAAATCCGCCCAGGTATCCCTATTTAGTTCCCACCTATAAATTACATTTAGTGCAAGAAGGACAAATGGGACAAGAATCTAGCTATGCCGGTTTTCAGTTAACGGTAGGTAAAATAGTTGTAAATAAAGAAGAAACCTATCTTCAACCCGGTTATATTCCTCCATGTACTATGACGAACAGTCATAAAATATTAATCAATATGCATACTCTTATTGATAAGTTTATGGGGCAATTAGAATTATATGCAGTACAGATTGCACAAAAAATAAATAGAAAACAACAGACTAATGAGTTGGCAGTTATGGTGTTAAGATTGTCGGATTTAATCATAACTTACTTAGGTAATGAAATTAATTCCCTCAGATGGTTAGGACTATACACAAGCCCTGCTTATATGTTAGATAAAGTTGTCCGATTAGCTCGAATCATGAAAAATTTTGTAGATGCACGTTCAGGTGCGGGAAAAGAAGAATTACTAAATTATCTGGCAGAATGGTGCGGATTATCGCAAGGAGATTTTGAAGTGCTATTTACTGACTTAGTCAACGTAGGTTATAATCATTCCCAAATTGATAAAACATTAAAACAAGTAGATGTATTTATGAGTACTATAGAACAACTTTTCTCAGCACTTAACAAACTCGATTATATAGGTAAAAGAAATGATACCGGAATATTTGTTAAAGAAAGAATTGAAAATGATCCAATTCAAAAAACTAAACGTAGTAGATTTTTAGAAGATTAAAAAAATATAACTATGGAAGTATTAAATAAAAAAGAAAGAGTCACATCATTTTTATTGTTTATCCTATTATTTCTTATTACTACAGTAATAATAGTTTTAGCAATATTTTATAACTATCAGTTGCCTTTAAAGGAAATTGCAGAATTAAAAAAACAAAATCAATCTATGATAAATGAATTCAGTTATCAGGGTAGGTTTGAGCATCAAATGGAAACCTTAAAAAAATATATAGATTCTATAGATATGCCTAATCAAGATGTTTATTATTACCAACAAAAAGCCATTAATATGGTAATAAACATGGAACAGGGAATTCCTCCCCAAGACAGCATAAGAAGAGGATTGCTTTATAAAAACTTTTTATTAACCAGCCGTTCACTTATAGATTCAAAGAAAACAATTAAAACCTATGGGAAAAGTAAGGCTGAAATAGATACTCTTTTAGCACAAATTCAAACTTATAAAAGACAAATAGAAATAATGAAAAGAGACTTAGAAATTTGCAGAATGTTAAATAGAAAAGATTAATTAATAACTTTTTTTAAACATCATCTTATTTGGAAAACCAGTACAAATTTTAACATAAAATTAACATTGCGTATAAAATAAGATAAAGGTGAATTTATATATTTGCTATATAAATATGTAGTCAATAAAATAATAATTACTAAATAAAAAATTAATATTATGTCATTTAAAGCAAAACTAGAAGTAGCGGGAAAGAAATACAATGTTCTAAACGTGAATTATTCCTTAGCCCAAGAAACAGATCCTACAGGAAGACCCTCCTCTCAAACCCGAGGAGGTCGAATAGAAGTCACTGTAGAATCAACCGGAGAGACCGATATCTTTGAGTGGATGACCAATAGCTTTGAGCGTAAAGACGGAAAAGTAATCTTTATCAAAAGAGATTCCGATGCAACCTTAAAAGAATTGGACTTCACCGATGGGTATGTAGTCAAATACAAAGAGAATTTTGATTCCAACGGCACCAATCCATTAACAGAGACCTTTACGATTTCAGCTAAGACCATCAAGATGGGAACCGGCGAACATGTAAACGAATGGGTATAAAATTCTCTATCCCCATAAGAAAAAACATCTCTTAAGCAAAGAGAATGAAAAAAAAGGGGAAGCAGTAGCTTCTCCTTTTTTCAAATTTATCCCTATTATAAAAACAAACACTTATCAAAAATAACTTATAAAATGTCTTCATTTTTAGCCAAATTAGAAATGGAAGGATCTGTATATACAGTACTTCATTGCCACTACAGCTTTCAAAAAAACATAGATTCCTCAGGCAAACCCCAGGGAGCAACCCGCGGAGGATACCTGGATTTAACCTTGGAAAGTAACGGGAATTCAGTTTTCATAGACTGGATGCTATCACAAAATAAGACCAAAGACGGAGTCATTATCTTTTACCGTCGCGATGCGATGAGTAAACTACAGGAAGTAAAATTTGAGAAAAGCTACTGCATCTCTTTCGAAGAAGAATTTGATGCCACAGATAACCAGCCGATGCGTATACGCTTACAATTATGTTCCAAGAAGCTGAGTATAGCCAATATCAGCTATGAGAACAGTTGGAAACTGGGCTGAGCAAAATAACCCCAGGGAGAGGGTCAGGGTATATTTTTAAAAACCAATAAAAAAGGAGGAAAAGCCAAGTCCTTTCCCGAATTAAAACCCTAATATATGAGCATAATAGAAGATCCGAATAAAAAGGCACCTCAGGTAGACCTGAGTAAACTCACAGAAAAGCTACAACAATCTGCCCTTGACTCAGCCGAGACGAAACTGGATCAAGCCACCCAAGGCATCCGAGAAGAGGTAAAAAAAGTACAGGAAACAGCCACCCGGGTACAAAACAAACTAACCCGGGTAAACGAAGAACTTAGCCCGATAAAAGGCAACACCTTTGAAATCATCCCCCCGGAAGTATTGGAAAAACAAAAAGCCTTAAG
>NZ_PSZM01000047.1 GCF_002964975.1 Apibacter adventoris
AAAAAGTTATTACTACTAAGTATAATATTCCTGATAGAAATAGGAGTCAACGCACAAACAGGAGGCATAAAAGTAGCCTCCAAAGTATGTTTAAAAAACGGAGAGATCAAAGAAAGTAGACTATGATCAATAAACAATAGCTGGATAAAAGTAATGGACGTAGGTGTAAGAATTAAGGGCAAGGAACTTATGAAAGAGATCAGGTTAAAGCCCAAAGGAGGCAAAAAGGTGAAATAAGCATAGACTAAGAAAATCAACTAAAAGAAGTCATCTAAGGTTCAAATCTATATTTAAAAGTTATAAAGAAACTATTGATGCTTATGTTATGACCACTGATCCATTAAACCTAGTGCAAAATATGGTAACTATATTACCTTCAGTTGATGGAACTCGACACTATGTTACTCCAGCTTCAAAAAATGGGAAATGGAATGGACATAGTATAGATAATATGGTAGAGGCTGTAGATAAGATGCTTACACCTGAACAACAGCGGGCAAGCGATGAAGCAAAGCAACGATTTAATCCTAATATAAAATGGTAAAAATGAGTAAAGTATTTAAAATAATAGCTATATTAATTATATCAACGAAGATATATAGTTGTCAATATTATTATGTGCCGGGATTTGATTTAAATAACTTTAAAAATACCCCATTAGAATCTTTATCAAAAGCGGTAAAAAATCAAGACGAAGAAAAGATTAAAGAATTAGTAAAACAAGGGAATCTTGATTTAGAATACTATGACCCAGAATATGGAAATACAATACTAATGAATGCTGTTGCTAATAATTTACCCAGATCCGTAGAAACATTACTAAAATTAGGGGCAAATCCTAATCAGTTGAGTAATCTTGAAAAAGGGAGTCCAACAACCCCCTTATTAGTAGCATGTACAGGTTCTTATAAAAAAGATAAATGTAACACAAAGGTATTAGAACTTCTTATAAAGTATGGAGGGGATGTTAATTTTGAAATAAAAGGTTCAGAGTCGAATGCAAATGGTTTTACAGATAAATTTTTTTACAAAGAAACCCCATTATCTTTAGCCTCTCGTGGGGGATGCCTAAGTGTAGTTAAAGTTTTAGTAGAATCAGGAGCAGATGTTAATAAAGATATACAATATCCCGGATATAGAGCAATAACAGAAGCTATTATACAACAAAATATGGAAGTAGCCTATTATTTAATAGTAGATAAGAAGGCAGAAATACCCAAGTATTGTTTACTGCTAATAAATGGTAAGAAGAAGACAGTAACAGATTTAATAAATAAAAAAGAAGGGTTGCCAAATTTTGAAAAAGGAACTAAAAATTATAAACTGGGACAAAAAATAAAAAAATATTTAAAGAGTATAGGAAAAGAATAAAATTAGAGAAAACTCCTTGCAATTGCGAGGGGGTATTACTCCTAGTCCAACAAATCCAGTAGATTCAGTTGATCTTTAGGAATAAGGGAGCGTAAGAGTTGATATAATAAACGTTGCGGATCATTTGGGAGTAGCAGTAATATTACTAACTTAGACGCACAAATAGTACAGCATGTAGCATATGTACCATTTAGGGAGGTGTTTATTGAAGAAAGGAACCAGAGTTGGAATACCCCATACCTGTTTAATGGCAAGGAACTGGATGAGGAAACGGGGTTATACTATTACGGGGCTAGGTATTACAATCCGAGAGAATCCGTGTGGTTATCTACCGACCCGTTGAGCGGATATAATCCTGTATTTGAGCAAGAACATTATATTGATGGTCAACATAACGGAGGGGGTTATAACTCAGGAAATCTTAATGCTTATACTTATCAAAATCTGGTTATTTATGTAGATCCCAATGGAAAGCAAACAAAGAATGGGTTTGTAGCAGGGTTAAAGGATGGATTTGTAGGAACATTTAAGGCTGGTTATAAGTTAGTAACACAACCAGTAAAGACACTTAAGGAGACAGTAAGTAATTATTCATGGGAGGATTATGAGGATGTGTTAGGTAATTCTTTTACTCTTGGGCAATATGACTATTTTAAAGCAACTTATAAAGCAGCAACAGGAGATTTTTATGGAGCCAGGCGAAATAACAGGGAAGAAAGCAGCAGAAGCCTCAATTGTATTAGCAACTGAAGGTGCAGGGACAGTCATTAAGTCTGTTAGTAAGACAAGTGCTACAGTAGAAATTATTGAGACTTTAGTAGGTAAAAATGTGAGTAAAATAGAAAGCCTAGCAAGTTCTAGAAAAATTATGAGTCTTCAAGATGGGGTAAGAAGCCATTCAATAGTTGAAAAATTTATGAAAAAATGATTTCTAGTACAGGTTACGATACTAAAGGAAAATTGGGATACTTTATACATGAGGGAGTTATCTATGTTAATGAGGAAAATCATAATATGACAGCAGCATTGTTATATCAAGCAGAGAAGAGGTCTAGTAAATATGTGGATGCTTTGATAAAAGAAGGAGAAAGTGTGTTTAAAATGCCTGAAGGTAAAGTATATAAATTTAGTGCAAAAGAATAAAGTAAGATATGATAGATATTGAAATTGTAAAGGAAATAAAGGTAGATAATTATATTATAGATAAATATGATTTTGAATCAGGGAAATTTTATTTTATTAAAGTTCCATATGTTTTTAATGATTTCTTTATTAAATATAAAGCTGAAATTATGTTTTATAGAAAAGTATATATTGAACAATGGCAGTCATATCAATTGAGAGAAGAATATAAAGAAATAAACCAAATAGAATATTTAGATAATTCAAAATATAAATTAGATGAAATTATAGAGAATGCAAGAAAGTATGGTATAAAAAAACTAAATCATTATGAATTGAAATGTTTATCTACAGTAATTTTTGGCTTAGAGAAAGATATTATTGTAAGTAATTTAGATGCTATGAAAGATCAAAGTATTATTAAATATTTTGAGTATTTAAAATATTTAAGTTCTATCGAAGTAAATAAGACATTTATTAGTGTTTTTAGTGGAGGAGATAATATAGAATCAAATCATTATTTTTCAAAAGTAGAAATATTTGATGTGGAAAATAATAGTGATATTATAGACTATATTCCTAATATTAATATAAACTAATTAAAATTTTATATAATAAATAATCAAGCCTTAATTTGCTATTAAAAAGTTAGGCAAAGAGTAATAAATAAAAACAAAAGCGACCGATACATATCGGTCGCTTTTGTTTTTATTCTTTGTTTAACAGATCAAGCAGTTCCAGTTCATCGTTGGGCAGGATAGATTGAATAAGAGAAAATATATTGTAAATGTCTTATTTTTAAAGTATTAGGAGAGTTCTTTATGATCCAAAGAGAGGATAAGGGAGGACTTGCAAAGGTTACTCCCTAAATAAAGACAACCATGCCTATTTTGAAGTACCTTACCATGGAAAAGACCATAATGATTATGTAAACGGAGCAGGCTTCTGCTGTGAAGGAAAGGATAAAAAACTCCAAGCCTACGGATGCGGAATCGGCAAAGGGAATGAAGAATATGAAAAGATGCAGTATTATTATCATGCGGATCATTTGGGAAGTAGCAGTTATATTACTAACTTAGACGCACAAATAGTACAGCATGTAGAATATGTACCATTTGGAGAGGTGTTTATTGAGGAAAGGAACCAGAGTTGGAATACCCCTTACCTGTTTAATGGCAAGGAACAGGTTGAGGAAACGGGGTTATACTATTACGGGGAGCGAGATACTATAACCCGAGGGAGTCTGTTTGGTTGTCAACGGATCCGTTGAGTGGTTATAATCCAATATTAGAGGATGAGCATTATATTGATGGTGAACATAATGGAGGAGTTTACAACTCATTTAACCATAATACATATATGTATTGCCTACAGAATCCGATTCTTTATGTAGATCCGAATGGGAAGCAGGAGAAATCTCCTCAAATAATAAACGTATATATATCTGAGGCTACGTGGTCTAATGTATACAAAACCCACCAAATGGGTATAGCAAAAGGAAATCCTACATTATTAACTTATGATTCAGATCGATCAGAAGCTAGAAAGAGAAGAAGAGCTGCACAAACAGCTAGCGGATTGACTAAAATACCAGAACAAAATTTAGATGAATATCCGTATGCTTCTACAAAAGAGGGAGGAAAAGAGGCAGCAGTTAATTCTGTTCCTGCTAGTGAAAATATGTTACATGGTGGTTATTTAGGTAGTTTGGTAGTTACAAATAAAATGAAAACGGGGGATAAATTTAATATAATTCTTATTCCTAAAGTTAAGGAACCCAAACCTCAACCATAGACAGTTGAACAACCAAGTGTTTCTCCTACTAGTACTCAGAAAGCAATACCTGGAGCAAAGGAAGGGGTAAAAAATATAGGTATCTTAGGAACGGCTATGGGGATACTTATAACAATAGGAATGCTTTTAGGAGGGTAATTGTAGAATCGTAAAAGAATATTAAAGTTAAATCATGATAGAAAAAGAACTTATTACATTAGAAGAGACATTAAGAAAAATAGGTTATCCTATGTCTGTCTATAAGGAAATAGAAAGTCAAATAAAGATAGAGAATTTATTATTGAGTCAAAACTTAGTAATTAATGAAAGTTTAGTTAGTTTATATTTATGGAAAGGAGGATTAGATGGATCTAAAGTTTATGATGGAACGTTTATAGATTTATTTTCTTATGGGAATTTTATAGATATAGAATCAGTTGTAAGTTTATATCTTTTAGATCAAAGTACAAATAAAATTTATGGAAAAAAACTTCCCATAATACAATCCTTAACAGATAATGTATTTATAGATTTGGATGAGAATAGTTCAACTATAGGACGATTGTATATTTTAGCTCCAGCCATAACATTAAGTAATAATTTTGTTTCAATCTATGATTCTTTAGAATCATGGATACGGACTATTAGGTCTTGTTATGAAAAGAAAGCATATATATACAAAAATAGTGACTTGGATATAGATTTTCATTTAGAGGCTGAAATATCAAAAGAATTAAATCCTAATTCAGAATTTTGGGAAAGTTAAATTTCTAAATTAAGTTATGGTTGGTTGATATTATTTTAATAAAAACTTCCCCCAAATTAGATTTCCCTAAAATTAAAGACAAATATTGCAGTAAATATTTAAAAAGAAAGCGACCGATAAATCGGTCGCTTTTTGTTTTCAAGGTCTTTATTAATTAAATCCAATAGTTCCAGTTCATCTTTGGAATAAGAGAGCGAATGAGGGTAAGGATATTATAAATATCCCATTGGATGTGTTCTTGGAATTCCTTATGCTACAAAGAAAGAATAAGAGAAGAATTACAGAGGATAATCCCTAAGTAAAGACCACTATGCGTATTTTGAACCTTACCATGGAAAAGACCATAATGATTATGTAAACGTAGCAGGCTTCTGCTGTGCAGGCAAAGATAAAAAACTCCAAGCCTATGGAGGCGGAATCAACAAAGGAAATGAATAATATGAAAAGATTCAGTATTATGATAATGCGGATTATTTGGGCAGAATCAGTTATATTACTAACTTAGACGCACAAATAGTACAGCATGTAGAATATGTACCATTTGGGGAGGTGTTTATTGAGGAAAGGAACCAGAGTTGGAATATCCCTTACCTGTTTAAAGGAAAAGAGTTGGATGGGGAAACGGGGTTATACTATTACGGAGCCAGATACTATAACCCGAGGGAATCTATCTTTTTAAGTGTAGATCCAATGTTTGAAGAAACGATGACTCCGTATCAATATACGTATCAAAATCCAATTAGGTTTACTGACCCAACGGGAATGGAGCCAGAGGAAGGGCCAGGGCCTAAAGGGGTGATATCAAGAAGACTGCAAATTTTAGTTAATTTAAATGTCAAGGGTAATGAACAAATACCTATTGCGGCAGGAGAAAGTCATACATCAGTAATCTTAGCTCATACAGGGGTTATGACTAGTGTAAATCATAAACGTTCTTTAAATCTTGTATATTCAACTCATGCTAAAAAAGTAGATAATGATAGTAAATTTTCTAAAATAAATAAAAATTCTAGTGCAGAGATTGCTAATTCTACAAATTGTTATGGATATGTATTGACAGGTGGAGAGTATTTTGTTGAAAATGAGTTTAAAGAAATAGGGTCATATTATATTAAATTCAGGCTATAACCATATAAAGGATAATCGAACAAATATGTTTAGAGAAGGAGATATATTATTATGGGATGGACATATTATAGAAGCTGTTAAAAAGGGAGAGAATTTAGTTTGGTAGACTTTTTTTGCTGGTTCAGAATCGCTATATTATGGCTCTTTAGAGGATGTAATATACTATAATAGTGAAGTTGGTGGGTCAATTTATGGAGATGTAAATAATGCTTCATTGTTTAGACCTACTAAACCAGATGTTGTAGATAAGAAATATAAATCTAAAGATAAAGCCAATAGTTAAAAAATATAAGGGAATTTATGGAAGTAATTAAGTTTATAATTATTTATATTGTAGTTATTTCATTTACTTTTTCATGCACTAATGGTAGTGTAAGGGATAAGGTGTGTAGGATTCAAATAACAGGGTTTGGTAAAACGAGTGATCGGGAAAATGAATTTATTGAAGGTGAGTGGACTTTAAGAAAAATTATTTTGAGAAAAAAGTTAATTAGTAATAAATGTGTATTTGAAGATGAAAAAGAAGTAGATAAAAGTTTAAATATTAAAATTTCGAATATAGGTATAGAAGAAAATAATTTATTAATAGCTTATCGAAAACCTGATAATAATAGAATTTTTATTTTTAATAGATTAGATACCTTGAATGGGGAATATTATTTAAGAAGAATAAATTTTTCAAGAGAGAAATATTTTGCATTAAAAAGTATGCAATATCAATATTATAAAAATGATAGTATTGAGGGTTATTTATCGGTAGAACTTTTATTTTTCAGAGATAAAGTTCCTGATAAAATAAAAAAGTATATAGAAAAGGAAACAACTATTAATACTTTGTTAAAAAAGCAAGATACAATTGACTTTGATAAATGAATAGTGAAATTAGAAGATCTAATAAAAACATAAATAACCCAATAAAGAACCCCGCATTTCGCGGGTTTTTTCTTTTTAAGGTTCTTTATTGAGTAAATCCAACAACTCTAACTCATCCTTAGGGACAAAGGAGCGAATGAGTTGCAGGATATTGTAAATATCCCATTGGATGTGTTCTTGGAATTCCTTATGCTACAAAGAAAGGATAAGAGAATAATTACAGAGGATACTCCCTAAATAAAGACCATAATGATTATGTAAACGGAGCAGGCTTCTGCTGTGCAGGCAATGATAAAAAACACCAAGCCTATGGAGGCGGAATCGGCAAAGGGAATGAAGAATATGAAAAGATGCAGTATTATGATCATGCGGATCATTTGGGAAGTAGCAGTTATATTACTAACTTAGACGCGCAAATAGTACAGCATGTAGCATATGTACCGTTTGGGGAGGTTTTTATTGAGGAAAGGAACCAGAGTAGGAATACCCCTTACCTGTTTAATGGCAAGGAACTGGATGAGGAAACGGGGCTAGGTATTACAATCCGAGGGAGTCTATCTTTTTAAGTGTAGATCCGATGTTTGAAGAAACGATGACTCCGTATCAGTATACTTATCAAAATCCAATTAGGTTTACTGACCCTACGGGGATGGAGGGAGAGTGGACAGGAGTTACTAAAAATGAGGATGGAAGTTATACAGTAGTAGCAGGAGAAGCTGATAATGATAGAAATATCTATGTAATGGATAGAAAAGGGAATAGAACAGATGAAGTTGTCGAACAATCGTTTACAGAATATTCATTTTTATTATATGAAGGTCAGCCTGCAATAGGAGCTATAATCAATCCTGGAGATATGAGTGGAAATGATTTTATGAATAATGAAATTATTAATAATCCTAATGGATTGGGATTAATTGAATATATGAGAAATGCTACAGGGGGAGAGCTTTATGATTTTAAGGCTAGAGGATTTGTTTAAAAACCTGGAGGTATGACCAAAACACAGTATAATTATCGTGGAATGTTATTTTCAATAGATGAAATGAAATTATCAAATGATAATCTTGCAACGTTTGCTTCAGCAAGGGATTTTGGAAATGCAGCAGCAGGATATGTAGCAGGGCGTAAAGGAATTCCATGGAGAGTTGCTAGGATAGCTTTTGATGGCTTACAAACAATACAAGGGAAAAATTGGAAATCTGGTAAATGGCAGGTCGAAGGGCAACCTACTCAAAGAGCTCAAAGAGTAGGTCATACTGCAGGTATGAATGCTTTTAAAAGGGCATATAGTAAATCTTTAGAAGAAGTAAAGAGGGCTAAAGCGCAACGTGTTATTTCTTTTGGACCAAAGTAATTGAAATATAATGAAAAAACAGATAATAATTATTTTGATATTTATCATTACAATAATTGGGAGTGGTATATTGTATTTATTTCAAGAAAGAGAATATTTTTGTTTAACATCAAATAACTGTATAACAGTATGGAAAACATCAGAAGGGGCTTATATAATTCCAGGTAAATATACTAGTTGGTTTAAACCTAAGGATAATTATATAAAAACTAGTAATGTAAATGCAGTTACAATAGTAATAGATAAACAATCGAAATATGATTATATTATTTCAAATGATTATAATAAATCAATAGAAGTAAATATGTCTAAATATAAGATAAAATATTATCCATATAATGAAAGGAATAGCTTTGAAAGAGAATTTTACGAAAAAAATAAATTAAAGGAAGGGTTGAAGTGTTTACCGATAGATATTGGAGAATTATAAATTAAAATAAAAGAAACCCCGTTAAGTGCGGGGTTTTTTATTTAACTAATCTCCTTCATCCATGCACTAATTTGAGGAGTTCAATAATATTATAAATAGACAACTATGCGTATTTTGAAGTGCCTTACCAAGGAAAAGACCATAATGATTATGTAAACGGAGCAGGCTTTTGCTGTGCAGGCAAAGATAAAAAACTTCAAACCTATGGGGGAGGAATAGGCAAAAGGAATGAAGAATATGAAAAGAAGCAGTATTATGATCATGCAGATCATTTGGGAAGTAGCAGCTATATTACTAACTTAGACGCACAAATAGTACAGCATGTAGAATATGTACCGTTTGGGGAGGTGTTTATTGGGGAAAGGAACCAGAGTTGGAATACCCTTGCCTGTTTAATGGCAAGGAACTGGATGAGGAAACGGGGTTATACTATTATGGAGCTAGGTATTACAACCCGAGGGAGTCTGTGTGGTTGAGTGTGAATCCGATGTTTGAAGAAACGATGACTCCGTATCAGTATACTTATCAAAACCCAATTAGGTTTACAGATCCTACTGGGTTGTTACCAGAAGGTGAAGATCCTCCAAAAATGAGCTGGTTTGGCAGAAATATATATCAACCAGTAAGTGATTTTTTAAGAGAGTTTTTGGAAGTAATACAAGTAAAGGAACATCTGATAGTGGGAATAGGGGTATTATAGAAGCAGGAATACCTGTCAGAGAGATATGCAGGAATGATAATGACTGCAATATTTCGGAGAGTGCATCTGTAGTGTCGGGGGCTGTAACAATAGGAGAAACAGCTTCAAGAAGAGTTGGAACAGTTGCTACTATACTGAAGTACCTTGGCAAGAGTATCTCCATGGTTAATGATGCTTGCTTTGACAGGAGACAAACTTAGAAGTTGGAAGATTATGTTATTGCTCAGGATCCTAATGTATCAGAGATATATCTATATAGAAATATGACTTCAACAGGTGGATTACTTACATTAGGTGAAGGAGCAAATAAATTAGGAATAAGGTCAAAAGAAGTTGAAGGTAAGATGGGGATAGATTATGTTTATCCATCTTCTTTACAGGGTTTGTCAACAACTTTAGGGATAGGAAATGTAATTCCTCAAGTACCGTTTTCTAATCTTCCTAAAACAACTTTGTTTAGAATAAATATAAAATCTTTACCAGCTTGTAGTTTATTACCTGTATTAATAAATGGTAATTATTCTATAATTATTCCAGCTTATTGGATGAATGTACAAGAATTTGATATAAGAATTAAATCTACAGCACCATTATGGAAACTAGTAAGATAGATGAAATTAAGGAAAACATTTCTAACAGTTTAAATTATAATAATATTAAGAATCTAACTGGATCTGAGTATGAGGATTTTGTTATTAATTTTTTTAAAGAATTGAACAAATATAAGGAACAAGGAATAAAGAAAAAAGATATAGAAGCATTTGTTAATGATCTATATACAAGAGAACTTGCATTATTAGACGATAATGATAAAATTAATGAAGAAAAATTTTCAGACTTAGTAGGAGAAATTATAGGGTTTTGTCCATCTGCTTTTTTTTGGGAAATACCTTTAGATGATTATATTAAGAAATGGCAAAATATATATTTTCCTTATTACAAATAGAAGGGATGGTAATTATATCCATATTATATGTTTAATGTGATGATAAATAATAGTTAAAACAAAAGCAATAGATTACATCTGTAAGTTTTATAAAATAACAAACCCTGCTTTATGGCGGGGTTCTTCATTTTACTATTCTTTATTGAACAGATCCAACAACTCCATTTCATCCTCAGAAATGACTGAGCGGATAATTTGGTGGATATTATAAATTTACTATTTTTAAAGAGCTCGGAGAGTTCTATATGTTCCAAAGAGAGGGTAAGAGAAGATTTATGTTACTACCTAAATAAAAACCACTAAACCTATTTTGAAGAGCTTTACCGGAAAAGCCCATAATGATAATGTAAACGGAGCAGGTTTCTATTGTGCAGGCAAAGATAAAAAACACCAAGCCTATGGAGGCAGAATCGGCAAAGGGAATGAAGAATATGAAAAGAAGCAGTATTATGATCATGCGGATCATTTGGGAAGTAGCAGTTATATTACTAACTTAGACGCACAAATAGTACAGCATGTAGCATATGTACCGTTTGGAGAGGTGTTTATTGAGGAAAGGAACCAGAGTAGGAATACCCCTTATTTGTTTAATGGCAAGGAACTGGATGAGGAAACGGGGTTATACTATTACGGGGCTAGATACTATAACCCGAGGGAGTCTATCTTTTTAAGTGTGGCTCCGATGTTTGAAGAGGCAGTAGGAAGATCTCCATATGAGTATGTAAATAGTTCTCCATTAAATCATATAGATCCTGATGGTAATAAGGCTTTAAGATGGCCTCCTACAGATTGTTGGCAGCCGATGCGCTATGGAGATATACAAATAATGTATCCAAGTGCAGGAGCAGAAAAAGGATTAGAAAAATTATGGGGAAGATATAATACGACTAATATTAGTTTGCTTAGTAGACATAAGTACAGCTCTAATGTATCTCAATTAAAAACAGCAGGAGGTAAAGTATTCAAACCTGATGGTAAATTAGAATATGATCATCATTATATGATTTGGGAAGGAGAAGTGAAATTTAGAACAATAACTAAAACTAATCTTAGTTTGTCGGAAGTCACAACAGCAAAGAAAAATATTGGTATATTAAGGTTATCTGATAAAAATGGACAATTACAAGCATATATTGATTATTTAGAACAATATCATGTAAATAAGAAAGTCACAGGATCTTATAACATATTTGATAAAAGAGGAAGATTCAATTTAGTTACACTTCCTGAAATCACAGATGTTTCGGAGATTAGTACTGATGCTTTTGCTAATTCTATAGATTTTCATCAATATGTTCCCTATTACAAAAAGTCAGATGATGGAGTTGGTATAAATATTGAATTTAGGGAGAGGAAAACTTCATTTTTTGGTAATCAATCAGATACGGAAATAGATAATTGGTCTCCAATTTATAGCTCTATGCCATCTGGAAATACAAGTGTATTGCATTAAATTGAGATACATGAAAATTATTTATATAATAGTTTATTTTTTAGTTTCAATAATGATTATGGGACAGATAAAGTTAAGTCAATCAGAATATTATAGGTTTATTGAGGAGAATAAGCAAATAAAAGAACATGATAAAGATCTAGAATTTTTTTATAGAGGATATGATAAACCTTTTTATACAATTTTACCGTTAATTACAAATAATAATTACTCTTATGTATACCTAATAAATAGTAATTTATTTATAGAAAAAAATTTAAAGGATAAAGATGAAATTTATTTGTTTAATAGTTATGAGGAATTGAGAGAATATTATTTAGCATTAAATAAGAGAGTGCTTTTACCAAATAAGTTAGAAGATCTTTATCAAAATTCTGAATATTTATTAGCTAAAAATTATATTCAAGATGAATTAAGAATTCTTAATTTTCAAAGTAATATTGAATATTATTTGAATATTATATTTGATGAGATATTTGGAAATGTAGTTAATATAGAGGACATATCTATTTCAGATTTAGAAAATTATGTAAGTCCTGAAGTGTCTTATAGTGGTACTCAAAAGTATGAAATACCTTTGTTAGTTTATTTTGGAGAATATCTAAAAAGAAAATATAGTGGAAAATGGGTTATATACAAAGGATATAATGAGTTAGGAGAGGTATTTTACTATCCGGATTTAATTATAGAGGATAAAGAAGTAAATCTGTGGGAATCTTTACGAAAAGTTTTGTATAATGAGAAGAATGATAAAATATTTAATTTTGAATATTTATTAAGGTATGATCCGTAAAGAGGTAATGTATCATAAGTGTAGATACTTGCGTAACTATGTGAATTATTATTAACAAATAAAACAGAACCCCGCTTCATAGCGGGGTTTATTATTTTAAGAATCTTTATCCAATAAATCGAGCAGTTCAAGTTCATCTTTGGGAATAATAGAGCGAATGAGGGTAAGGATATTGTAAATGTCCCATTGAGTGTGTTCTTGGAATTCCTTATGCTACAAATAAAGGATAAGGGAAGATCTACAGAGATTACTCCCTAAGTAAAGACACTATGCGTATTTTGAAGTACCTTACCATGGAAAAGACCATAATGATTATGTAAACGGAGCAGGTTTCTGCTGTGAAGGAAAGGATAAAAAACACCAAGCCTATGGAGGAGGAATCGGCAAAGGGAATGAAGAATATGAAAAGAAGCAGTATTATGATCATGCGGATCATTTGGGAAGTAGCAGTTATATTACTAACTTAGACGCACAAATAGTACAGCATGTAGAATATGTACCATTTAGGGAGGTGTTAATTGAGGAAAGGAACCAGAGTTGGAATACCCCTTACCTGTTTAAAGGCAAGGAACTGGATGAGGAAACGGGGTTATACTATTACGGGGCTAGGTACTATAATCCGAGGGAGGCTGTGTGGTTGTCAACGGATCCGTTGAGTGGTTATAATCCTGTAAATGAATTCGAACACTATATCGATGGGCAGCATAATGGAGGAGTATTTAATTCATTTAACTTAAATACATATGGGTATTGTTATCAGAATCCGGTGCTTTTAATAGATCCTAATGGAAAACAATCTATTTCTGATATAATCATGGGAGAGAGAAAACAATATTGGCTAGGTGGGGAATTATCAAAAGAATTTATAGGGAACGGAGAGACATTTAATGCCCAGGTTTATGCAGAAGTAACACAGTTAAAAAGAGGTAATGCAACATTGCCTGCGCTTTATACGGTAAAGTATAGTAATGGGTATAATATTATTAAACGGGACGATATACAATATTCAACAAATTGTTTAGGATTTGTTTTGACAGGAGGGGAGTATTATATACCAGGAGGAGATATAGCTAAATTTTTAAAGGCATCAGGATATAAAGAGACTAAAACGTTAGCTTATAGAGAAGGGGATGTTTATTTATGGGGTAATGGAGGACATATCATTGAAGCGGTTAAAAAAGATGGTAAATTGGTGTGGGAGAGTTTTTTTGGGGGAGACACGGATGCTTATTATGGCAGTCTCTCAGACATTCTTTTATATAATGAGTCTTTAGGAGGGATGTCAGATTTAAAAGAAGCGAAACTTTATAGACCTAGTCAACCAGATGTTAAAAAGAAAATTTATGAATCTATTGATGTAAAGGAACGCGTAGAAGTTATCAAGGAATTTAATAGAACTATACAAGATGCAAAATAAATTGATATTGTTTATGTGGTTTTTAATTTTTCTTTCATGCTCTGAAAAGAAAGAGAATATTATTAAAAAAAATGATTATAAAATAAAGAAATGGTACTTACCCTTAGAAAAGGGAGAGCCCAATATAGAGAAATATGAAACTTTATTGGGAGAATGGGATGTAAGGAGAATAATGATTAAAAAACATGTTAAGGGACAAAGATCTACAATTAGTAAGGATACAGTAATCCGCATTAATATTTCTAAGGAGGGTATATTTGATAGTAGTGGAATTAAAATAGGTGAAAACTATGGAGATAATAGTACTGTATTTTCATTAAAATTAGACACTTTAGAATGTAGGTATTATGTAATGGGTAAAAATATTGATAAGAGAGGAGCTTTTATATTTCAAAGCCCAGGAGTTAAGTATTATAAAAATGAGGAAGAGGTAGTTTCTTTGACATCAACGTTGTATTTAACTAAGTCTTTAAAATAAGTAAGTGTTCCATTTTACCAATAATCTCCATACAATCCTAATACAAAACTATTTAGACTAACACAGGGAGACAGAGTTAATGAACATGGACATATAACAGAAGAACCAAGACCAATAAATACAAAATATAAATATGAATCATTATAAAGTTGTTTTTAGTATTTGTTTATTTTGTTTGTTATTAGCAACATGTAAGAAAACAGAAGATTTTTCTAACAAGAAAATTGAAACACCCCTAATTCAAAAAGAGATAATAATTGAAAAGAATTTTGAGGGTATAGATATGGATTCTGCTAGACTAGTAGATAATATTTGGGAGATAATAAATGTTAAACACAGTAAAGAAGGAAAATTGCAAAATATTCCATATTATAAGCAACAGTATAATAAAAGAATTATAAGGTTTGAGAATACAGGAGTTTTAAAATTAGGAAATGATTCAATTGGTAGATGGAATAATAGATATGTAACAATATATATAAAAGACTCTTTAAAAGGTAAGTATTATTTTATGAAGTTAAATAATTTACAGTTAATCAGAACTAAAGATGATCATAAAAAAGAATTCTTCCTCATCAATATTCAACCTAAACAAGAAGAACTAAAACCACTATCTCAAACAAAAGAAGATGTTATTAACTTTGATAAATGAGTATTAATTAACACCATATTTTTAAAACCCCTTACAATTGCGAGGGGTTTCAAAGACATTAAAAACAAAATAAAAAATAAAACAAAACAACTATGAAAAAGTTATTACTACTGGGCTTATTATTCCTGATAGGAATAGTAGCTTATGGACAAACAAGAGGCATAAAAGTAGCATCCAAAGTATATTTAAAAAACGGAGAGATCAAAGAAGGTAAATCTATGATCAAT
Organism: Apibacter adventoris; assembly: GCF_002964975.1. Classification (GTDB taxonomy): domain Bacteria; phylum Bacteroidota; class Bacteroidia; order Flavobacteriales; family Weeksellaceae; genus Apibacter; species Apibacter adventoris. Next base: position 15,487 of record NZ_PSZM01000047.1, read on the forward strand.
GTAAACTAAACTTAGTGATGGTTAACGTTCCTGTCATACCTAATGAGTCGGCATATAGATTAACACCCATAGAAAAGCTTCATATTAATTCCATTCAAGTAGATTCTAAATTAGATCTTGTAGCTGGGTTAGGTCAGGAATTTACAGGTTCAAGTGCTTTAAAGGAATTTTATTCAGATGTAGATAAAAATTCACGCATAGAGTATAAAGATCAGTTGAAAAAAGATTTTTTTGGTTGCGGAATGTCTAACCATTGCGGACATGCAGATGCAAATGTAAAGGTTTGGTATCCTAAGGTGGAAAAAATTTTGAAATAATAAAAAATTATATTATGAAAGTAAAAAAATCAGTAATTAAACTTTTATTAGTTGTTATATTCTGTACATCATTTATTATATGGTTTTGGCCGGTTAGAAATGATTATTATACAGAAATAACTTATCAAGAATTACCCTCAGATGTGAGAAATAAGTTTAAGGAAGTATATAATTATAAAGAACCTCCTAAAATAGTGAATGATATAGAACATTTTTATATGCCCCCTTTTAAAGATTGCTATAGTATGAATAAAGATTGTCCTTGTAAAGTAAAATCTAAAGGAGGAATTATAAGAGATGCATTTTTTGTAATTACTGCTTGTGATAAGACTAAAAAGATGTCTTGGGCAATATTGCAAAGAGTATTTATTATAAAAAATGATTCTATTTACTATCCATGGAGTACTGACGGAGTAACGACGGCTGGAGAATCAAGATCTTTTAATATAAAAATAGATACAATAAAATTTAGAGTAGAAAAGATGTAGAGCTATCTCTAAAAATATCAGATAAATTAGTAGTCAATATTAGAATATACCCCTCGCAATTGCGAGGGGTTTTAAAGATAACAAAAACAAAATAATTAATAAAACAAAACAACTATGAAAAAGTTTTTACTAATGAGTATAATATTCCTGATAGGAATAGGAGTCAACGCACAAACAGGAGGCATAAAAGTAGCTTCCAAAGTATATTTAAAAAACGGAGAAATCAAAGAAGGCAGATCTATGATGAATGTAAACAATACCCGGATAAAAGTAATGGGCATAGGCGTAAGAATTAAGGGTAAGAAATTTATGAAAGAGATCAAGCTAAAGCCCAAAGGAGGTAAAAGGATGAAAATAAGCATAGACCAGATAGATAAGATAGAGTATCAGTTACCAGCAAAAATGTTTAGCAAAGAAGTAAAAACGGTAACTTATAAACCCATGGAAATAGAAGGAGAAACAATTCTGGCCAAAGAAATAGTAGCCAATAAACTGTATTCTGTGCATAAATTAACTGCAGTAACATAGGGAATATTCATTGGATTGGATGCCGGCTAAGGATAATAGCGATAGAGAAGCATTTAAAGATGAATATATTAGGATGCAAGGGGATAGAACAGAAAAGTTCCCACAAGGGTTTCGTAATCCGGAGAATTATAATATTAGGAATTCACCAGGAAGGGAATATATGAAACAAGATAATGATCCAAGGTTGAAAAGGATAGATCCTGATAATGGTAATTAAAAAAGATAAAAAACAGATGAATAAGTATCATGTAGCTTTAGCAAATGATAAAAAAAATAATTTATTTTTTTTATTAATTGATTTAAAAGAAAAAATTGATAATAGGATTGAACTTTATAAATCAGACTTACCTTTAGTTGATAGAACGGTTGAATATATAGATTTAGGAGAGTATAAGGATAATTTAGATTTGTTGGAATTGGTAGATAAATATAAAGTAAATGAAATTATAATAAAAAATTTTATAAATGTAGGATATGAATTATTAAACAAGATTTCTAATACATCCATTACTTCATTGAGTATATTATCTTCCACTATTAAAGTGGATATACCAAAATTTCCCAATATAGAAAGCCTGTTACTAGGCGACAAGGTAAAGATGAATTTAGATTATTCAAGATTTCCTAAGTTAAAATATTTATCCTTATTATCTTATAAAAGTTTTAAAGGTAAAATAGAAAATAAAACAGATAGTTTAGAAGAATTGATAGTATGGTATTATAATCCTAAGAATAAGTTGTTAGAAGATTTATTATCTGAAAATATAAAACTTAAAAGACTAGAATTGAATCTTACCAATATAGAAAGTTTGGAAGGTCTAAAACAATTGGAAGATTTAGAAGAATTGAATATTGCATATGGTAGAAATTTAACAAATATAGATAGCTTGTTATTAATTAGTAAATTTAGAAAGGTAATATTTGAAAATTGTAAGAAAATAACAGGATTAGAAAAGTTTGAAGAAGATAAAAGATATGCAGTAAGAAAAGTAGGAAAGGATTTTATAGAAATAACAAAACTATAGGTAATAAAAAAAACCTTTGCACTGCAAGGTTTTTTTTTATTATTAAATAATCTCTTCCTCTATGCAGAGCAATCTGAGGAGTTCCACGGTATTGTAAATATCCCATGTGGAATGTTCTTGGAGTTCTGTATGTTTCAAAGAAAAGATAAGAGAAGATTTTACGGAGTTTACTCTCTAAATAAAGACCATAATGATTATGTAAACGGAGCAGGTTTCTGCTGTGAAGGAAAGGATAAAAAACTCCAAGCCTATGGAAGCGGAATCGGCAAAGGGAATGAAGAATATGAAAAGATGCAGTATTATAATCATGCGGATCATTTGGGAAGTAGCAGTAATATTACTAACTTAGACGCACAAATAGTACAGCATGTAGCATATGTACCATTTAGGGAGGTGTTTATTGAAGAAAGGAACCAGAGTTGGAATACCCCATACCTGTTTAATTGCAAGGAACTGGATGAGGAAACGGGGTTATACTATTACGGGGCTAGGTATTACAATCCGAGGGAGTCTGTGTGGTTGTCAACGGATCCTCTTGCTGAAAAGTACCCTAATATTAGTCCTTATGCATATGCTTTTTTTAAATCCAGTTAATTATATAGCCCCTACAGGAATAGCTCCTGCATAGCCTCCAGAAAAAGAACTTTCTGGAGTAACGGTAACAGGAGCTAAAGATACTTGGGTAAAGGGAGCTGGGATATGGAATAATATTTTTAAGCATTTTAATGGAATACGTGACGAGCAGTATAATAAAAAGAATTTTGGAGGAGCAGGAACTGTAAATAAAGTAGGCAGAGGGAAATTCACAGTAGAGGCTAGTGTAACTATAGATTTACAAAGTTTAAATGGACCATTCAATGTAGCAACGGATTTAAATATATTAGCAAGATTTGGGGCTATTCAATTTCTCAAAGAAAAGTATCCACTGACTGATAAACCGCTTATGTATATAGGATTTGGATATGATCCGGGATTATCAGATGCAATATGAGCTTATGTTAGTAAACAAAATAGAAGAAGGAAATATAACAGGAGAACTAGCTATATTAGCAGGGGTAGGAATAATGATTTTATCAAAAGGAAAGAGTGGGCATAAAATTTCAGGTAAGTAAGTTCGTAAGGAATTCCAGGCATTGGATAGAGCTATCCAAACTAAGGTGCCCAGTGCTATAAAAAATAGAATTGTTTCTTCTACAGGAAAATAAGGGATTATTAAATTAGCATCAGAAGCTAAAGCCACTGGTTATACTTATAAAATTAAAATATTAGGAAAAGGTGGTGATATTAGAATATATGGTAATATGAATAAAAATGGACATATAGTTTTTGATAAAGTAATGAGACATTAATGAAAAATAATAAAGATTTTATAAGAGAATTATTTGCAATTAGTAAAACTTATTTTAGTAAAATTCTTAATGAAATAGATGTTCAACAAGAATTATTTGATAATTATAAAGTAAGTGTAAATGATTTAATAGTTAAAGAAGTTTTAATAAGTGAGGTTATTTATCATACTATTGTACTAACGCCATCAATACATGTAAAATTAGGTGTTTTTTTGAATAATGAAAATATAGGATATTACTCTATTTATTTAGCGGAAGATTTGAAATTTTTAGATGAGTTTTTTGCTCTTAAATAAATTTTGTTTAATGATATAAAAAAATAATTTCAATAAATAATAAAAAAGCTCCGCTAATCAGTATAGCTTTTTATTCAATAATTTCCTACTTAATGCAGAGCATTTAAAGGAGTACAATAGCGTTGTAAATATCTCAGTTGTTATGTTCAAGGCTTATTTTGAAGTGCCTTACCATGGAAAAGACCCTAATGAATATGTAAACGGAGCAGGCTTTTGCTATGTAGGCAAAGATAAAAAACTCCAAGCCTATGGAGGCGGAATCGGCAAAGGGAATGAAGAATAAGAAAAGATGCAGTATTATGATCATGCGGATCATTTGGGGAGATGTTTATTGAGGAAAGAAACCAGAGTTGGAATACCCCTTACCTGTTTAATGGCAAGGAACTGGATGAGGAAACGGGGTTATACTATTACGGGGCGAGATACTATAACCCGAGGGAGTCTGTGTGGTTATCAACGGATCCATTAGCGGAAAAGTACCCGAATGTAAGTCCTTATGCATATGTGTCGAATAATCCAGTAAATGCAATAGATCCTGATGGTAAGAGAATTTATTTTGTAGCAGGAGCTGGTAATGATGTTGATGGTTGGAATTATGTAAATAGATTTAATAAAATTTGGACAAGTTTGGGATTAAAAAATTTTAGAAGAGTTAATGTTTCCCATGGTAAGACAGGAGATATAAATTTTGTTAATAAATATAGAAATAAACGGTCATTCTGGACTCATGGAGAGTTTAGTGGACCTAATGAGCATAGAGCTTCAGATGATAAACAATATCAGAGGGCATTAAAAGGGATTATTAATGATCTTAAAAAGAATCCATTACCGGAAGGAGAACAGTTAAATCTAGCAGGATATAGTTATGGAGCAGTAATGCAGGCCCAATTAGCTATTGGTTTAGTTGAAAAAGGGTATAAGGTAGATAACTTGATTCTAATAGGAAGTCCGACCTCAGATAATAATGATCTAATGAAAACACTTAAAGGGTATGAAGCTGAAGGAAAGATAGGTAAGATAATTCGCCATGATATAAAAGGAGATTATTTAAGTAATCCTAAGAATGAGTGGGAATTTATTAAAGGAGGGGCACAATCTTTGCAAGGAATAGGTGAAGGTGATGACGCACCACATTTTGATTTGGCAAGACCTGGAAAAGAGGCAGATAGTAAAATAGAAAAATTAGGAAAAACATTACAGAATAATGGAGTGGAGTAAAGTATTAAGGTTAGTTTCTATTATACTAATTTTATTGTGTATTGTTCCAATTTATTTAGTTAATAAAATTCCAAGAGGGAATTTTATTGCAGGTCCTATAATAGTAATTATTGATATAGCATTATTAATTATTCAAATTATTCTAGTAATATTCATGTTTAATATAAATAACAAAAAGTTAATATGGATGTTTTCTATTATTAATTTTCTAATATTAATTTTTTCTTATTGGCTTTTGTATAGTTATATATATAAATTATCATAAGTCAGCATTTATTTGATAATATAAACTTATTAATAAAAATCTATCTAAATAACCCAACCCCCGCTCATCGAGCGGGGGTTTTATATTACCTTTTATTCAATAGGTCGAGCAGTTCCAGTTCCTCGTTAGGCAGGAGAGATTGAATAATAGAAATAAGGTTGTACAGGTCGTAGTCATTAAAATCAGCTTCCATACGGTTTAACAGGGCAGTTTTAAGAATAGTACAGAGAGAGTTAAGGGTAAACCCAAGGTTTTGGTAATCCGGAATAGATTTAAGGTTTTCTAAAGTAGTTAAGAACTCTTTAGGGTTTTTGTTTTCATGAGAATTTTTTGTGTTCATAAAAATGCGATTTGGGAAATAAGAAACCTATAAGGTTTAGGTGTTCCACGCTCGCAAAAGCGTTGCTTTAGTTTCCAAGTAAGCCACCCTGCCCTATAGGCTAAGTTTTTTGTTTTCATAAAATTTGCGATTTGGAGCTGTAAAAATAAAAAAACTATTTCAAAGAGAAAAGTTTATATCTTAGGGGTAGGAGTTTATTGAGGAAAGGAACCAGATTTGGAATACCCCTTACCTGTTTAATGGCAAGGAACTGGATGAGGAAACGGGGTTATACTATTACGGGACCAGGTATTACAACCCGAGGGAGTCTGTGTGGTTGTCAACGGATCCGTTGAGTGATTATAATTTAATTTTTGGAGTAGAGCATTACATAGACGGTCAACATAATGGGGGGTATTTAACTCAGGAAACCTTAATACGTATGGATACACCTATCGAAACCCAATCAGATATATATCCAAATGGAAAACAAATAGAATGGTTTAATAAGTGGGCAGAAGAGAAAAAAATTAATTTAGTTAATGATTTAGTTAAAAGACATAAAAGTAATTCTACTAAAATTATGGCTTATTCTATTGCTGCTGATGTTATAATAGAAACAACAGATAAAGGAGAGTGGGTAACAAAAGCAAGGGAAAAAATTATAAATACTTATGGAGATACTGACACAAAAAAAGCTAATGAAGTTTATAGTCAAGTTATAAGTACTTTAAAAGATATAAAAGAAGCGATAGAAGGCAATATAAATTCTGAAGATAAGTCTAAAAGAATGTTGCAAGATAAGTCTGGTAAGAAACAAACAAAACTTGACAATTATCTTTATGTAGCAGCAGCAAAATTAGCATTAAAAGCAGTAGGATTACAAATAGAGAATAAAGCAATAGAAGAAACTGTTAAGAAGCTTGATGAAAAAACTTATGATAGTAAGTTAAGCACTAAGCCTAAAGATAGCGGGTTTGGAGGTGGTGGTGCTAGTGGTAAATATTAAAATAAATTTATGAAAAAAATATTAGTTTACTTTGGTATAGGTTTGGGGATAGTTTTTCTTTTAATTATATTTTTAACATGGATGTATATTAACCATGTCAAGTCTAATATGGAGGAAAAATTAGTAAATGTAGAGGAGAGTTGGGGTAAATTTTATGAGTTTAGAAATAAAAGAATTATTTTACTAGATAGTATTGTAAATGTATATGATAAAAGTAATATAAATGTTGATAGTTTATTTTTAGTTATAAATGGAGTGAAGAAAGAAAAAAATGATAGTTGTTCACTAAGTTTTATTTTTGGAGAGTACGAAGTTAATAAGGAGTATTTGAAGTTATTAAAGCATAACGATTCTAAGAATATAGAATCGCTAGAAGCAATAAAAAAAATAAAAGCTAATACAGAAAAACTAAATAAATTAAAAGATATCTATAATGAAAATGTTAGAGATTATAATACTTATATAATAGTACTACCTAATAACTTTATTGCTAAAAAGAAAAAATATTATCAAAAAGAATATTTTGGTATTACTTATGGGGTTTATAATGAAGATCCTATTAAGAAACGTGAAAATGCATTTAAAATGTTGAGAGATTCATTTTAGCTTTTGAAATTATGTTTGGAGCACCTAGGGCTTTGGGAGAGTTACCCGCAGTGAAGCATTTTAGATCAATTCATTAATTTTTTATTATGATAAAAGTAAAATTAGAATTATTGGCAAATTTACCTAAATCAAATATTGAGGTATATGATAATATTAATAGAATTCCCCTTTTACTAACAGTGGATACTTCAATGCATAAGGAAGAATCTATATATTGTAGAAACTTAAATGGTGAAAATTTTCTAGAATTATGGTTTAATAAGAGAGATAAAAAATTAAAGGAAGTCGATTTGTTAGCCTTACAGGAAAATACAGTGAAAATAGTTGAGAAAATAAGCTTACCCGAAGACAATAGTTATTATAGTTGCCTTATTGAGATTAATGAAAGTGTTTTAGAGTTTTCTTCTCCTATGATTATTCTTAGAAGTGACGTATCAATTAATATATTATTTAAACCCATAGAGGAGTATAATATTACTTATCATTATTTAACTAAAGAATGCTATATAGGAATAACTCCTGATAATTATTTAATATCGGTAGGATTATCTTTAGGAAAAGAACAAATTGTTAATATATTTGGTTTTTGAATAAACTAAGATACACAAAACTTCTCGCAGTTGTAGATAGTACTCAAAATATTAGACAAATATTTACTGAGTAAATTGAGCAGGTCGAGTTCATCTTTAGGGATAAGGGAGCGAATAAGGGAAAGAATGTTGTAAATGCCCCATTGAGTATCTCGGTGTAATTGGGGAACGAGATTTCCGCTAACAGGGCGGTTTGGGTAATTTTACAGAGGGATTTGAGGGTAAAACCTAGTTCTGGTAATCCAGAATAGATTTAAGGTTTTCTAAAGTAGTTAAGAACTCTTTCTGATTTTTATAATTCCGAATGATAAATTTTGTATTCATTGGCACAAACATTTTTTTTGTGTCACATATTGTGTCATAAAGTTGTAAAATTTAAGTATTTTCCATATTATTTCAAATAAATATAATAAACAAAAAAAGCATCTATAAACCACTTTTTCAATGATTTATAAATGCTTTTAAATTTTATTTTGAAGTCCCTGCTTATTTGGACTTTGATGCTTAGTGACCGCGGAAGGATTCGAACCCTCAACCCTCAGAGCCGAAATCTGATATTCTATCCAGTTGAACTACGCGGCCTACTTTTTGTTTTTTCAAAATGCAAAAGTAATTATAAATTATTTTAATTTCATCATAATTGATGAAATTTCTTCAGCTTTTTCCTGTCCATAAACAGAATCTAGAGGATATAAAATTTGTAACATCTGCCCGTAAGAATACATAAGATTTTCTATAGAAGCACTATGTTCTTTTGCTATATTTTCCCCTAACATTTCGACTGATTTTAAACGTTTATCAAAAGGTTTAAATGATTCGGTAATATAAGCTATAGCTTTGTCCTTTTGATCTAAATCTATATAAGTATTAACTATATTTGCAGTTATGTAAGCATAGTATTGCGAAAGTTTAGCCATGTCATCGGTAACAAAAGTTTGTTTATTTTGGAATGGATCATCGGAGAAAGGAGAAAGTGCCTGGTTTTTATGTGTTTTAAATAAATTTGCAATTATGTAAGCAAAGTTTTTCAAAAGCTTAGTAAAGTGATCATCGGAGGATAGAGATAAATAGTAGTTTAGCTCATTTAGTACCTGATCTTTATATATTTCAGCTAATTTTAAACCTTCTGTTTCTTTACCTATATAAAAATATGCACTGATGATAGTATTGAATGAAGGGGTTCCCGGATATAAATTCAAAGGGATTTCTTTGTTAATCAGTTGTAATACATCATAGGCTCTTTTTTTATCGCCTGCTTTTGCTAGAGCAATAGCAGCTCTACCACAAGCCATTCTATAATTTAAAATATTACTTCTACAAGTTTCATCAAAATAAGCCTTAGGATCTTTTAAGTTACCAAATTTGTAATTCATAACTAAGTGATATAAAGTATTAGGATTAATTCTTCCTTGTTCTCCGGTTTCATTTTCAGGAGTGTAAATTGGTACCAGTTTGGATACTAATCCCTGAAATTCCAAATAATTATCTGTATACATTAAATTTGCAGATGAATATGTACCTCCTGAACTAAAATATATAGATCGATCCCAATTATAATTTGAAAATAAATTAATCATAGCCAAGCCATCTTTGTTTAAAGCTCCCTGTTTGATTTCTATAGTAAGGTTGTTAACAATAAGATTAGCATCTTCAGGTTTTACAATCCCATATTTTAAAGCATTTTGTTTATTTACCGGTATATATATTTTCTTAACAGGTAAAAAACCTATGTTTTTTACCATATCTTTTTTCTCAGGAGAATAATAAAAATCTCTCAATAAATTTTGTACATTTTTATCTTTAAGAAATTGTATAGCTTCTTTAGCAGAAATACTATCCTGAGTAGCAAATTTTTTTAATTGGATATAATCAGCAGGTACATGATCTCCCCAACTTGCAAAAAGTTGTTTCCATAAATTTGGGTACATTAAAATGACCTGATCATTTACCCCATCTCTATATTCTTCATGAGATAAAGATGAAGGAAGCCCTGGGGCTTTATAAGTTTTTCTTAAAACCTGATCAATATACCAAGCAGTTCCCAGTAAAGTAAAATTAACAACTTTAGCATCAGATCTAAATTCTTCTGTTTCCTGTAAGGCCCATAGCGGATATGTATCATTATCTCCGAATACAAAGAGAATAGGATTATTTTTATCTAAATCTTGTAAATAACTTTTTGAAAAGTCGTAAGCTGTGTATCTCCTGCTACGGTCATGATCATCCCAGTTTTGAAATCCTACTAAAACAGGAATAGCTAAAGTAGCAAAACCGGTAATGATACTTGCTTTCTCAAGTTTTAGTTCAGTAAGTAAATACATTATTGCGGTTACCCCTAAACCTATCCAGATAGCAAAAGTATAAAAAGAAGTAACCAAAGCATAATCTCTTTCTCTTGGCTCAAATGGACTTACGCTCGTATATAAAATTATACCGGCTCCTGTAAGTAAAAATAAAACAATAAGAGCAAAATTTCTTCCCGTATCTCGATTTAGCTGAAAGAAAAATCCGATGAGACCTAATAACAATGGAAGACAGTAATATACATTGGTGCCTTTATTTTTATATGCTGCAGGTAGTTGTTCCTGATTCCCTAAGCGAGCATTATCCCAAAATTTAAAACCGGTAATCCAGTTTCCTTTCGTGTTTTCATAATTTCCCTGAATATCATTTTGTTTTCCTGAAAAATTCCAAAGGAAGTATCTTATAAACATATACCCCATTTGGTAAGTCATCATAAAATTAAAATTTTGCCATAATGTAGGTTTTTTTATGACCATAAGGTCTTTAAATTTTTTATAAGAAGAAATATTTATGGTACCATTATTTTTAGCATATCTAAGAGAATCTAAAGTTTTCTCCTGATATTTACTAACCTCAGGCGCTATTTTATCATAAAGTTGCTGATATAAAGGTTCTAATTGCTCCTGAGGGAGATTAATTAGGTTATTTTGGCGTAGATATTCTTCAATGTGCCCATTTGCTGCATTTTTCACATAATCAGGATCTGCATCAAAATCAGGGAACCCTTCCATTAAACCATAATTTTGCATAATATCATCACTGGGTTTAAACATCCGTGGTAAAATACTAATTTGGGCTGGGTTGAATTTATAATTTTGTCTTCTTCCTGTAACAATATATCTTCCGGTTTTTTCATCTTTTTCATAAATAGGACCATTATCTACCATGATAGCACTTCCGTTATCATCATATAATATTCCGTTGTTATCAAGATAGGCGGTATAATTGGGACCGTAAAATACTGGCCAGTCTCCATATTGTGCACGATTATAGTAATCTAACATACCTATAGCATTATCAGGATCGTTTAAGTTTATTGGTGGATTTGCATTGGCTCTTATGGGTAAAACTATCCAGCTAGAAAATCCTATTAGCATGAAAAGTATGGAAAGTAAAACAGTATTAGCAATAGTATATCCTTTTTTAATAGTATATTTCAATGAAAAATAAAATATTGCAACAATTACAATAAATGCAAATATAGACCCGCTGTTAAAAGGCATTTGCAGATCATTCACAAAAAATATTTCAGATTTGCCAAAAAAGGTCATGGTAAGAGGAAAAATAATTTTGAAAACCAATAAAAAGATTCCTCCGATTATTAAGCTGGCAATTATAAAATTTTTCCAGGTAAATTTATATTTTTTGGTATAATAAATATAGCCTAAAGTTGGAATTACTAAGATTACCATCAAATGTACTCCTACAGATAATCCTATAATTAAAGAAATTAACACGAGCCATCTATTAGATCGGGAATTATCAAAATCATTTTCCCATTTACATATCAACCATAATAATAAAGCTGTGAAACAGGAAGCTGCAGCATAAACTTCTCCTTCAACTGCAGAAAACCAAAAAGTGTCGGTAAATGTAAAGGTTAAAGCTCCTACAGCCCCACTTAAGAGAATAATAATTTTTTGATAATTAGTATATTCTTTTGGTTCAGTGCGTGTAAATAAGGTCTTTCTGGCAAAATGTGTAATGGTCCAAAATAAAAATAAAATAGTAAAAGCACTCATTATGGCAGACATAGCATTAATAACCAACGAATATTTAGTTCCGTCACCTAAGGCAAAAAGAGCCCATACAGCCCCTAGTATCTGAAAAAATACTGCACCGGGGGAATGGGTGACTTCTAATTTAACTGCAGATGAAATGTATTCACCACAGTCCCAAAAACTAAAATTAGGTTCTATAGTAGCTAAGTAAGTTATTGCAGCTATAAGAAATACAAACCAGCCTGTCAGATTGTTTAGTTTATTGTAATTTAATTTCATTTTGCCCTAAATTATAATTTGCGAATATACTAATAATATTATTTTTAAGTAAGTAGAAATATGTAGAATCTAAAAAGAATAATTAATAATATAAAATTCCAAGCAGATAAAAAAACATTAAATTAAATTCCGATATTTGTTCACAACAAACCGGATTAGTAAAAATGGGATTTATTAAAAAAAGGATAGCATTATGGTGGGCTTTTAATCATTGTAAACAACAAGAGAAATGGAAAAATAGGCCAATTGAAATTCAAAATATATGGTTTCAAAAACTGATTAAAACGGCGGAAAATACACAGTTTGGCAAAGAATATAATTTTTCACAGATACGGACAATTAAAGACTATCAGGAACAAGTACCGGTTTTTGATTATGAAAAGTTAAAAATATACATTGAAAAAATAAAAGAAGGGGAAAAAGACGTATTGTGGCCGGGAAAGCCCTTGTATTTAGCAAAAACTTCCGGTACTACCTCAGGTATTAAATATATTCCTATAACAAAGGATTCCATGCCTTTTCATATAGAGGGTGCTAAAAGTGCTTTATTTCACTATATTAATAAAAGAAAAAATTCTGATTTCGTAAATGGAAAAATGATTTTTTTGCAGGGAAGCCCTAAATTGGATGATATTCATGGAATTAAAATAGGAAGATTATCTGGGATTTCAGCTCATTTTGTGCCTAAATATCTTCAAAGTAATAGATTACCTTCTTGGAAAACCAATTGCATGGAAGATTGGGAGGCTAAAATAGATTGTATTATAGATGAAACTATCCATCAGAATATGACGTTAATAAGTGGCATACCTCCATGGTTAGTAATGTATTATGAAAAATTAATTGAAAAATCCGGAAAGAATATAATACAAACATTTCCAAACCTGCAATTATTGGTAACAGGAGGGGTTAATTATAAACCCTATGAAGAAAAAATGGAAGAACTTATAGGACGTAAAATTGATATTGTACAGACTTATCCTGCTTCAGAAGGTTTTATTGCTTTTCAAGATGATGTAGATACTAATGAATTATTGCTTATGCTTAATCATGGAATTTTTTATGAATTTATACCTATGGAAGAAATTCATAAAAAACAACCGAAACGCTTAACTATAGAAGAAATTGAATTAAATAAAGACTATTCAATAGTTTTAACTACAAATGCCGGATTATGGTCTTATCAGATAGGAGATACAGTAAGATTTGTCAATAAAAAACCTTTTAAAATTATTGTTTCAGGAAGAACTCAACATTATACTTCTGCCTTTGGAGAACATGTAATTTCTTATGAAGTTGAAGGAGCATTAAAAGAAATATCAGAAAAAAATCATATACTAATTCAAGAGTTTACATTGGCTCCAGAAGTTAATCCCTCTCAAGGGTTGCCTTATCATGAATGGTTTATTGAATTTGAAAGGATACCTGATAATATTCATGCTTTTTCTTTAGAATTAGATCAAGCTTTAAGAAAAAGAAATACTTATTATGATGATTTAATTTCAGGAGGTATTTTGAGACCCTTAAAAATATCTGTAGTACGAAAAAATGGATTTAATGATTATATGAAGGAAATAGGAAAGTTGGGAGGACAAAATAAACTTCCACGTTTATCTAATGATCGTAAAATTGCCGATGTATTGGAAAAGTATCTAAAGAAACCATAATTTAAAATTAATCTATATTTTTTTGAAAAAATAATTAAATTTATTGAGACTTTTAGTAATTATCCCCGTATATAATGAAGAACAGCATTTAGAGGAATGCTTAATTTCTTTTGCAGCCCAAACTTATAAAGATATAGAATGGGTAATTGTGAATGATGCATCTACAGATAATTCTTTATCCATTATAGAATCTTTTTGTAAAAACAAAACAAATTTTACGTTTGTAAACCTTACTCACAAATCAGAACATAATCCAGGCGCAAAAGTTGTCAAGACTTTTTATGAAGGATTAAAATCTAAAAATTGGAAAGATTTTGACGTAATAGCTAAATTAGATTCAGATATAATATTACCTGCGAATTATTATGAAACTATGATCTCGGAATTACAAAAAAATCCAAAGATAGGAATGGTTGGAGGATTAGTATACATTGAAAAAAATGGAAATTGGATACATGAAAATGTAGCTAATAAAAATCATATAAGAGGAGCTATAAAAACCTATCGTAAGGAATGTTTTAACGATATTGGTGGATTAAGGGAAACTTTAGGTTGGGATAATTTAGATGTGTTGTTAAGTCGTATGTATGGGTGGGAAGTCAAAGTTATACAAACAATTTGGGTAAAGTTATTAAAACCGACTGCTTATGTTTATAATGATACAAAAGCAGAAAAAAGAGGAAGGTATTTTTATAATATAGGTTTAGATAAAAAACTTGCTTTTATTTCCTGTGCGAAAGCTTCATGGAAAGATCATTCTTTAAAAAATTTTTATACATCATTCTCAACTTTTCTTACTATGGAAAAGAATAAAGAACTTCGTAAAATATCTCAAAAAGAAATTTCGTATATACGAAAATACAGATGGAATGAAATGTTGAAAAAATTAAAATTATGAGATTAGCTATTCTGGAATTTGAAACTCATTCTCATTTAATATACCTGTGGGAGGAATTGTTGAAAGATGTGAAAGAATTAGATTATAAATTCTTTATTACCCCTGCTATAGCCCAGCATATTTCAGAAATACCATTAAATAAAAAACAAATTATTAAAATAGATAATATATCAGAAAATATTCATGAATTTAGGTCTTATGATGTGGTTATTTTCAATACTTTACATCGTAATTTTGATAAATTTACTTCTATTTTTAATCATGGAAATGTTTTACTTCTTGTTCATAACAGTAACTTTTATTTTCATTCCATAGCCCCTCAATGGAAATATTTAAGAAAAGTGAAAAATATAAATCTAATTTATTATTATTTAAAAATTATATTTAGAGAAAAAATATATCAGACTAAAGAAATTATAAATAAGGCTTGGGGATATGGCTATTTGAATACAAATGTAGCATTTAATAATAAAGGAGAAGGAATACATAATTTTGTAATCCCACTCCATTATAATTCTTTTTTTTCACTTTTAAAAAATACATATGAAATTCGGATTGTTATTCCGGGTAATGTTTCTTGTAATCGGAGAAACTATCCTTTGATATTTGATCTAATTTTGAAAATTAAACCTCAAGAAAAACTTAGATTTATATTTTTAGGTAAACCGGAAGGGCATAGAATGATCCAAAAATTGGAAAAATTAAAAAAATCTTTACTTCAGCCGAATGTAAAAATAGAATATTATACACAAAGAATACCTCAAGATGATTTTATAAAGCAAATGAAAGAGGCTCATTTTGTCTTATGCCCGATACTAAAAGAAACTCAATTTTATTTACAACCGGAAATATACGGAAAGACTAAAGCTAGTGGTAATGAAGGTGATTGTATTTATTATGGGAAAATAGGAATATTTCCTGATTATTACAAGATTCAAAACTGGACATGTTTGTATTATAAGAATAAAAATAATCTTTGTACTATTTTGGAAACCCTTACATATGAAAAGTACATATACTATCATCAAGAGTTATCTGATAAAATAGAAATATTTACTAAAGAAAATTCGCAAAAAAAATTTCTCAACCTGATAAAAAATGTTAAAATAGCATGAATAGTTTTAGAAATACAGCTATAAAGTGGGCTTATAAATATTGGCCGGCTCTATATAAAAAAAGGTTTTTTAAAAAGTTGAATAATTTAAATCAATATAATATCAGAAAAAGAAATGTAGAATTTGAATTTTTACTTCTTACAAAATATCTACAACAAGATAGTATTTTTTTAGATGTAGGGGTAAATATGGGATCATATCTATACTTTGCAGAAAAATTTATTACTGATAAAAATATTTACGGTTTTGAGCCTCAACCAGCTTTATATAAAAGAATCAAGTATTTATTTCCCAATATAAATGTTTATAATATCGCTTTAACAGATACGCAAGGAATTTTAAAATTTAAAGTTCCGATGGTGGGAAATAGAGAGTCTACAGGCAGAGGTACTTTGAAGATAGATTATATAGAAGAAGATGAAACCTCTAATAAAATATATGATGTGCAGGCCAATACGTTGGATTGGTTTGTTGCAGAAAAACAAATATCCAAAATTTCATTAATAAAAATAGATGTAGAAGGCGCAGAAATTAATGTAATTAAAGGAGGAGCGAATACAATAAGAAAATTTAGGCCTATATTATTGATAGAAGTAGAAGAAAGGCACCATAAAGATAAACTTTGGAATATTATACAACCTATAATAAATTTAAATTATACACCGTATTATTTAGATAGGGAAACGTTCGATTTAATAAAATTAAAGCAAGATACGCTAATTCATCAGGAAATTACTAATATTAAAAATAAAGAAATGTATATTAATAATTTTATATTTTTGCCTAATTCAATTTGAAGCTATTAAAAACAAAGTATGGGAATAGTAGCAAGGCAAGGAATTAAATACAGTATTATAAGTTATCTTAGTTTTTTATTGGGTACTTTTTCAACTATTTTTATATATCCCACAAATACTCAATTTTTAGGACAGTTACGATTTATACAACCAGCTGCTGAATTAATATATCCTTTTGTAGTTTTTGGATTAAGTTTTGCAAACATAAGGTTTCATCAAAAATTTAAAGCTCAAAATCAACAAATTGATTTTTTAGAATTTTCTGTGAAATTTATATTTTGCAATTTTATTTTCATTTTACTTATTTATCTAATTTTAGCATACACTATCCCATTAATAAGAGATACTAATTATTGGAAAATGCGGTATTATATAATGCCTACAGTACTTATTTTAGCTTTGACTCAATTATTTGCCAGATATATATCTAATTTTAAAAGAGTGGCTATCACTGGAATATTTGAAAATTTTTTTCCAAAATTAGGTTCGTTAATTACTTTTATTTTCTGTGTATATTTAGGAATCTCTCATAAAATTTCATTATATATTTTTATTCTTTTTTTTGCTTTTGGTTTGATTGGAATTATATACTATTTTTTTCACTTAAATAAAGATAAAAAAAGTGGCACTTTAAGTATTTTAAAAGATAAAGAATTCAAATCAGAATTATTTTACTTTTGTCTTTTTGCAGTCTTAGGGAATTTAGGAAATCAGTTAGCTCTTAAAATTGATAATATAATGATAGCAGAATTGATAGATTATAAACAAAATGGAGTATATTCAATACTTATATCAATTGTAGGCTTCTTATCAGTTCCGTTATTAGGGGTATTTGCTATCTCAGGACCTATTATTGTAGAAAAACTTGAAACCCACAAATGGGAAGAATTGAGAGAATTTTATCAAAAAATTTCAAGATTTTTATTTCTTTTTGGTACAATATTATTGTCCTGTATATTTTCAGGGATGGATTATCTATTTCACTTAATGAAAAATGGGCAAGATTTGATAAACGCTAAATCTGTGGTATATATTTTAGGATTTGCAACCCTTTTTGATTTAGCAACCGGATTTAACAGCCAAATTATTAATTATTCAAAATACTACAGATTTAATATATATGCAATGCTTTTACTAGCGGTATTAACCATAATATCAAATTGGATTTTTATTGTTCATTTTCATTTAGGGATAGAGGGTGTATCTTTGGCAACAGCTATCTCCCTTACTATTTTTAATATAGTTAAAGTAATCTTTAATTATAAAAAATTTGGAATACAGCCTTTTACAAAAATATTTATTCCTATTCTTCTTACCGGTGTTGTTAGTGTATTAATTGCTTATACAGTGCCTGATTTTACTAATAATTTATGTAATCTTATTCTAAAACCTTCTATAGTCCTTTGCATATTTTTTATATCAAACTTTGGGTTTAAATTTATTCCTTTACAACAAATATTCAAGACCAATTTTAAAAATTTTTTAACAGGTAAATAAAAGTAATATATTTTATCAATCATTTAAAAGAATATTAAATGAATAATCTAACTATCAATCATATTTTAATGTATTTTTGTTTATAGAAATGTATTATTAATGAAACTTATTTATTGTTGTATATTATGTAATTTGTGTTTTTTATTATCTTCTCAAGAAAGAAAAATTCTGGAAGGGAAGGTATATATTAATGATTCTCAAGAGTCTATATCTGGAATTTATGTAAAAAATCAGACAACCCATTATACAACAATTACCGATATAGTAGGTAACTTTAGCTTGCCGGCACGTCAAGGAGACGAAATTATATTTCAATCTTATAATATTGAAAATCGTACACTTATTGTCACTCCTCTAATGGATAAAAACCAGGCAATATTCATACATTTAAATGTAAAAGAAAAGGAAATACCTGAAATATATGTTACGCCCTTTAAAACTTATGGTAGTATTGAACTTGATGTAAAGAGGATACCTATGATGAATAAAACTAATGAAATATTAGCGAAATTGGGCGATTTGACTCCGTATAAAAAATTAGATGGTAGTACAGATGTAGATACAGAAGCAGCTAAGTTATCAAATATGAAAATTAGTATTGAAAGTATTATTGATATGCTTACAGGAGATGGTAAAAAACGAGAGAGATTGCAAGCCTATGAAAATCAAATAAAAATAATAAGAAATATAAGAGAATATTTTGGAGATCAATATTTTATAGGATTAGGACTTGAAAAATATGAAATAGATGAATTTATATTATATACATATCTAAATTATAATATTAAGTTTTTTTATGATCATAATAATTATTTCCAAATTTTAAATGTTTTTGATAAAAATGTTTTAACCTTTAAAGCACTTAAACAAAATACTATTTCCACATCACCTAAGGTAGGAAAGACTTATTTTAAAAATTAAGAAAAGCTTAAATAAAAATTTTATTTATTGTTGTTATTAAAATCATATATTTAAAAAGCTAAATATTTGATAAGATGTATAAAAAAATAGCTAAAATTCTTTATAAAATTTTTACTCCCGCAGCAGTTTATAAATATTTTTTAAGCATATCGCCTATGTATAGACGTTCTACAGGTAAAATTAAATATGTATCTAAAAATTTAGATACAATTAACATAGAAATTCCTCTTTCTTATAAAAATAAAAATTATGCAGATTCCATATTCGGGGGTAGTTTGTTTTCAGCAACTGATCCTATATACATGATGCAGTTAATTAAAATTTTAGGAGATAGTTATATAATATGGGACAAATATTCTAGCATACATTATATTAGGCCAGCCAAAGAAAATGCCTATGCTTCCTTTGTTTTTTCAAAAGAAGAAATAGACAATATAAAAAGTGGAATAAGAAAAAATGGAGAAATAGTCTGGGATAAAAAATTATCAATTACTGATAAAAACGGAGGTATATTTTGTTTACTTGAAAAAAAAATTTGCATAGCAGACAAATTTTTTTACAATGGAAAAATAAATAATCCCCATATTTCTATAAACTAAATTCTTTAATTTATAGTAGGGTTATTCTAAATATAATTGGGGAACATAATCATCGATCCATTGATAAAAATCAGTTATTTCTTTTTCATTTAATCTTCCATTTTTTCTCCATAAATTAAGATATTTTTCAGATTTCTTGAATATATTGTTTTCTGTAACATAAATCTTAGGCAAAATTTTAAGTAATTCTTCTACATTTATATAGTCATTACCTTCTCCTCTTTCAATAGGGAAAAGTTTTTTCTTAATACAACTGGCCCATTCGTCCATTAAAGTTTTTTGTTGTTTGTCTGCTATGAGAATTTTAGGAAGAATATGCTTATTATTTAACCATAATGGAATAGTTACAGAACCTAAAGTACTTCCCAATATAGTCCAAGCCGTAGTTAATGAAGGAGATTCATTGGTTTTTACTCCTTGAAATACAACTGCAGAAGCTGTAAAATAACGGGGTATAAAATCACGAAAAGCGGCAAATTTTTCTTTATATTGGTTTAAATTTACTTTGGTTAGCCCATGAACAAGGCATTTGGAAACATCCTGTAAAAAAAATCTGGGCGTTAAATTATTATTTAAAGAAGCATTGTATAATAATTCTTGAGCTTGCATATATCGGCTATATCCTTTACCCTCATTAATCAATCCAGAAAATGAATAATTTGTGCGTATTATATAACCAAAAGGAGCTATTATGGGGTCATTAGCATCAAATTTAGTAAATCCGGTATTATTCGTTTCATAATAAGCCGCTCCACCTTTGGCGTCAATTACACCAAAATTAGAGCTTAATCGTAAAGGTTTTGACAAATGATTAAGTAAGTTTTCAAAATCTTCAAGAGTAGCACAAGTTTCTAAAGCCAGTCTCATAATTTCCCCATCTTGTCTTTCTTCGTCTTTTAGAGCAGGATAGTTTATATTATAACTATCAGAATTTATAATAGCAAATCCGGCGCTATTATGTCCGTTTAAAACGCTTTTTTCCTCTATATCCATAGGGTTAACCATTCCAATAAATGAGTATTTACCTTGGGTAGAATAAATAAGTCGACTGTGAAGAGTTTGGGTATCTCTGTTTTTATATAAAATAGGTCTTCCGTCTGGAGTAGCTTTTCCCGAGACTACAGCAGTAGTACAAGCATGTAGAAAGCGTACAGACAAAAATAGCATAAAAACTATTCCCCATATAGCGTATTTTTTCATAAATTTTATCTTATAAGGTTTTCAATATATTCTATAAGTTTTTGTTTTTTTATATAACCGGATTTTTCCCATTCTATTTTCTGATTTTTATAAGCAATTAAAATAGGAAATTCTCTTTTGGTGAAAGATTGCACAAGATTTCTGTTTTCATCTGCATTAATTTTAACTATCTGGATTTTCTCTTTGTAATTTTTTTCTAATTCATTTAGTTCGAAATCCATTTGGTTACAAGAACTACACCAAGGTGTATAAAATTCAATAAGAATAATAGGAAAAGACAAAAGTATTTTTTGATATTCTTTCGCAGAAATCATATCTTCTTTTTCTCCCACAAACGAATATCCTTTACGTATCCATTGAGTTATCCCACCATTCAATTCATATAAATTTTTATATCCTAAACTTTTAAGGATTTCTAATGTAGAAATACTTCTTGCCCCAGATCTACAATAAATAAGATAGGTTTTAGATTGATCTAGTTTTTTTAATTGGCTTAGAAAATTTTCACTTCTATAATCTATTAATATTGCATTTTCAATATGTCCCAAATTGAATTCTTCCGGAGTTCTTACATCTAAAATAACTATGTCAGGATTGGTCATTTTATTGAAAAAATCTTCTGGTTCCAAAGCTTCAGAATTTTGTCCTAATATTTGAGAGGTACTGATAATCATGATTATAAAAAGTAATATAGGTTTCATTTATATTGTAAATTTACTAAAAATCAAAATTTACTTTACTAAATAAATAACGTCCGTTAAATCCGAATTGGCTGACATATCTGGAATATACAAATTGTCCATTGTTACTATTTGAAGCTATAGCTACTTTCTCCGGATAGATATTAAATAAATTATTAGCTCCGACAGTTATTTTAAAGAATTTAAGAACCTTGTAACTAATAGAAGTATCCGTAATCCATCGGGGATTATAAAATTGTTGATATTCAACATATGTAGGCTCTGTTACTCCACCAAAATAATTATTTCTAACAAAGAATGACCATTTACTAATATCATAAGTTAATGATAAATTAAATTTTTGATTTGGTATAGCATTTTCTATATATATTTTACTAGCATCACTAAAATAAATTTTTTCTTTTCCTTTTAATAATTCCGATGTATGTATATTTCCCACTTGTTGAGTATATGAAATAGTCCCAGCAAGGTCAATAAATAATTTTCCTTTTCCTAAACTAGTTTGGTAAGAAATTACAGCATCTAAACCTTTAGTTTCTGTATTAATAGCATTAGCGAAAAATCGAGCTTTTTGAGCCCCAGCTTGTTGTAGAATTTTATAGATTTCTTGATCAACCGTAGATCCGTTAGGATCTCCCCCAAATAAATCTGTATATACAATTCTGTCATTTACGCGAGTGAAATATCCATCCAGACTAATATGTAATGGACCTAATTTGCTGGTTAATCCGGCACTTATACTTTTAGATTTTTCAGCTTTTAAATTAGGAATTCCTAACAATCCGGCAATTTTACTGTCATTAGTGAAAGTTCCAACTTCATACATATTACCATTAAGATATAAAGTACTGGTATTAGAATAGTATCTTTGTTGTAAGGAAGGTGCCCTAAACCCCGTATTTCCTGACCCACGGAATGTTAAATTAGGAAGAATTTTATAACGGAAAGCTATTTTTCCGTTTACAGTATTTCCAAAATCATTATAATATTCATATCTGGCAGCTGCATTTATAAGGAAAGAAGATGAAAAATTAATTTCTAAGTCTGCATACCCAGCTAATGAATTTCTATGTGAATCTGTTGCATTTTCAGGAGAAAAACCGGCATTTCCTTGAGCTCCTCCTGCTATTGGAGTTTTACCATCGGGAGCAAACTTTATCGGGATATTTCCATTAATATCAGGAATGATTGATATGCTTCCATCCTTATTGGTGATTGATTTGCCTAGCCCATAGTTGGCATAAGACGCTTCCTCTCCGGCAATGATTTGATATCTTTCATATCTGTATTCTCCTCCAAAGGCAATGTTAACACCTGAGAGCCAGTCTAATTCACGTGAAGCATCCATATTAAAAACATTTTGCATAAATTTTAGTTTTCCTCCCTGAAAAGAAGTAGGTGAATCGGATCCTAAAGAAGCATTGACCGTATTTTTTGTTTTATTGTTAAATACATTTTGTCCATAGGTATTACTTATATCAATTTTCCAATCTGATATTTTACTTTTAATTCCTACTACAACAGATCGGTCATAAATGCTGGCTTCTGCTTGAGGAAGAAATCCTAAAGGGTAAATTTCATTTACATTATTGGCAGAATTAGGATATCTATAAAATTGTGATGCTATGCTATTCCTATAACCAAAAATACCAAAAGAATATAATTCTGTGATGGGATTTACCGGGAGTATAGCATTATAAGCTATTTGTCCACTTAATAGTTTAGATTGTCCTATTTTTAAACTATAATCTCTTCTTGTTGTATGAGTAGCAGCTAAAAAATCATCTGTCTTATCAATACCTATACCACTAGAAAAATCTTTATATATAGTACCATTATAAATTCCTCCACGATCGGTTGAGTTTCTTTTATCAAATGTTGTAGAAAAATTAATAAAACCTCCTTGTTTTCCTAATGGTATGCCATAGTTTAAGTTTACTTGTACATTTTCACCATCATGAGAAGTTTTATCTTGAGCAATATTTTTACTTAAATATTCGCCTCCTGTAATACTTGCACTAAATTTATTTACTGTATTTTTAAGAATAATGTTAATTACACCAGCAACAGCATCACTACCATATTGTGCTGCAGCAGCATCTCTAAGTATTTCTATTCTATCGATGGAGGAAACCGGAATTGCATTCATATCTGTTCCTACAGTTCCTTTTCCAAAAGTCCCGTTTACATTAATAGTTGCAGAATTATAACGTCTTTTTCCATTAACTAAAACTAAAACTTGATCTGGACCCAATCCGCGTAAAGATGCCGGATCAGTCATATCTGTACTGCCACCTAAGGATTGAGGTGTAGAAGTAAATGAAGGTGCAACATAATTTAAAATTTGATTAATACTAACTTGAGCGCCATTACCTGCTACTTTTTTTATATCAATAATATCTACAGGAGTAGGAGAGTCTAGTAAAGTACGAGAAGTAAAACGAGTGCCTGTTATGACCACATCTTCAATTTGCCGAGAATTAATTTTAAAATCAAGATTTTTAATGTCTTCATCTATAAGAATAATTTTTTTAGAAATTTTATCCTCATCTAAGGGTTCTGCAGTAATTGTGTAATTTCCCGGAGATAGTTTTAATGTATATTCTCCATTTTCATCTGTATATGTATATTCTTTTGTATTTTCAACAGATATTTTTATTTCTGGTAATATAATCCCCTTTTCATCTACTACTTTACCTTTAACAAGAATTTCTTTATTAGGTTGTGCATATAAGTATATATCGGTTAATAAGACAATTAATACTCCTATAGCCAGGTTTAGTTTTAATTTCATTGTTTGCTAATTATTAATTTGATTGTTATTCCTATAGGATTAGTAGGAATATCATGTAAATATAATGACTTTTATCATATAAATAAATAATAATAAAAAAAATAATTTAATTTTTTTATTATTATTTTAAAAATCTATGAAATATGCTTTTAAATTGAATAAGACTAGGCTATATTAGATTTAATTCTATATGATAATTTATAATATTGATATTCAGTAATATAGTATTTATATGTAGATACAAAACTATAATTGATACAATGTTTCACTTTCTATCAAATTAGTTTTATAAAAAATAAGAATGGTTTAAATTATTTTACTATTTATTAAAATAGTTTAAAATAAAAAAATAGTGATTTAGAAAAAATAGATAATTTTTTAAAATAAACCGTGTATATTAGCCTCTACTTGATTAATAATATTTCCTAAATCCTCTTGATTGTCAACAAAATTTGTATGATCTACATCAATAATTAATAAATTGCCTTCTTTATAATTACTAATCCATGTTTCATATTTTTCATTTAAGCGATTAAGGTAATCGATGCTTATAGAAGATTCATACTCTCTACCTCTTTTTTGTATTTGGTTAACTAAAGTAGGGATAGTAGCCCGTAAATAAATAAGTAAATCAGGAGGCTGAATAAAATCTTTCATTAAGTTAAATAAATTCAGATAGTTTTTGTAATCGCGAGTTTGCATTAAACCCATTTCATGAAGATTAGCAGCAAAAATATAAACATCTTCATAAATAGTCCGGTCTTGAATAATATTTTTTTTACTTTCTCTAATTTCTTGAATTTGCTTAAATCGAGAACTTAAAAAATAGATTTGAAGATTAAAAGACCATTTTGCCATATCATAATAAAAATCATCCAAATAAGGATTATCTCGGGCATCCTCATATTGAGGAGTCCATTTATAATATTTAGCTAATAATTTGGTTAAAGTAGTCTTACCTGCTCCAATATTTCCGGTAATAGCAATATGCATTTTTAAAGGTTAAATTTTTTGTAAAGATACGCATCCTATAAACTTATTTGAAATAAATGTTTAATTAATATGTTTAAAATTCTATTTATAATTATTATTTTTATATAATTCACAATTATATAATTTAATTTATATATTTATATAATATTTATGTAATAGTATGATTGAGATTTTTATTGGAGTATCGGCATTTTTATTTTTACTCATTCTTTTTTTTATTTTAAGGAAAAAGAAAAAAATAACAAAAGAAGTAAAATTTACAAGTTTACCTGAAAAAAACATATCGGTAGATAACAAAAAGAAAGAGATAGTTAAGGAATTTGAATTAACAGTTTTAGGAACCGATGAAAAAGCAAAACGGACAAGTAGAAACCGCCAAATGTTATTAATGGAAATGAGTAGTTATGATGAAGTAATATTAGAATTATCAAAGGAAAAAAATAACATATGGGTATTAAATGAAAATAGGTATGATATAGGATATCTAAGCAAAGAAGATAGAGATTTAATATTACCTTATATAGAGAATAATGAATATTCTAT
This sequence comes from Apibacter adventoris, assembly GCF_002964975.1. Taxonomy (GTDB): domain Bacteria; phylum Bacteroidota; class Bacteroidia; order Flavobacteriales; family Weeksellaceae; genus Apibacter; species Apibacter adventoris. Next base: position 41,526 of record NZ_PSZM01000047.1, read on the forward strand.
AGAAACAGGTGTAGAACGTTTTTTTAGAAGTGAGCGAGGAGAAAGTTTAATTATATATGTTACTGTATTAGGATTTATATAAGTAATTTTCGTATTAAGTACTTTTGCTGCCTGTTGATTATGATAAATTAATTATATATTTGCTGCAATTTTATTATTTATAAATTTATAATGAAATATACAGAATATCAATTTATTGTTAAACCTTTAGATCCCTGGAAAGATATACTAATAGCTTATTTAGCAGAATTACCTTTTGAAAGTTTTATTGATACGGAAGATGGTTTTTTAACCTATGTAAAAACCGATCAAGATAATGAAGAACAAGTGAAAAAGTTACCTATATTGTCATCTTCAGATGTACAAATAATATATAAGAGAAAAAATGTTCCTGATATTAATTGGAACGAAGAATGGGAAAAAAACTTTTCACCTATAAACATAGAAAATAAGATATATTTACATGCTAATTTTCATCCCAAGAAAGATACTATTCCTTATCAAATACTTATACAACCAAAAATGTCTTTTGGTACAGGACATCACGAAACAACCTATAATATGCTTCATGCTATGTTATCAATGGATTTTCAAGGAAAATCAGTATTAGATATGGGATGTGGAACAGGGGTTCTGGCAATTTTTGCTAAAATGAAAGGAGCTGGATATGTAGAAGCTATAGATATTGATGAATGGTCTTATGAAAATTCTATTGAAAATGCACAGAAAAATTTGGTAGAGATAACAGTAAGATTAGGAGATACAAATATATTAAAGGAAGAAACCATGTTCGATGTAATACTAGCAAACATAAATAAAAATATTTTATTGCAAGATATTAAAACTTATAGTAAATATTTGAAACCTCAAGGGAAATTATTGGTAAGTGGAATTTATAACCACGATTATGAAGATATAATCGTAGAATCAAGTAAATATGGTCTGAAATTTGAACAAAAATGGGGAAAAAATAACTGGATATCAATATTATTAAATCATGATTTGTAACAATAACTATCCTAATTGGAAAGAGAGTGAAGAATATGATACATTAATATCTGAAGATTCTTCACATGTAATAATATTGCATAATGATGAAGTAAATACCTTCGATTTTGTCATAGAGTGTTTAATTGAAATTTGTGAACATACATTGGAACAAGCACAACAATGTACTTTTTTAGTTCATTATAAAGGGAAATGTGAAGTAAAAACAGGTTCATTAGAAAAATTAATTCCTTTAAATAATGCATTATTAAGAAAAGGTCTTTCCTCAGAAATTGTCTGAATCCATAAATGTTATCTAAAAAAAATCCTATACACTGAAAATAGGATTTTTTTGTTTTAATCGGGCTTTAATTCTATAAAATATAAAAATAGATTAAAAATTTTAAGATGAATACATAATAATTTTATTACATTAGACTGGAAAAAACAAAAAATGAAAATATTAGTAGCTATAAGTTGTGTTCCTGATACTACATCAAAAATAAATTTCACTCAGGATAAAAAAAAATTTGATAAAAATGGCATTCAATATGTAATTAATCCACAAGATGAATATTGTTTAAGTAAAGCTATATATCTACAGGAAAAACAAAATGCAGAAGTCACTATTGTTATTGTAGGAGATCTATCTGTAGAACCGGTAATGCGAAAAGCCTTGGCTATAGGAGCCCAAAATGCAATACGAGTAAATATAGAACCCATAGATAGTCAAAATGTGGCTAAAGAAATAGCCGAAATAGTAAAACAGGGAGATTATGATATAATACTATTAGGAAAAGAATCTTTAGATTATAATGGGGGTATGGTACCCGGGCTGGTTGCTGCTGAGTTAGATTTACCATTTGTAAATGGAGTTATAGGATTAGAAATAGAAAATAAAACCATAAAAGTGACTCGCGAGTTAGAAAATGGTGTAGAATTAATTTCATTAGATTTACCCGTTGTGTTGGCAGGTCAAAAAGGTTTGGTAGAAGAAAACCAATTAAAAATTCCTAATATAAGAGGAATTATGGCGGCAAAAAACAAATCATTAAATGTGGTAGAAGCTAAATTTTCAGATTTAAAACTCAAGATTGATGAATATGAGAAGCCTAAATCCAGATCTCATGTAGTTCTTGTAGATAAAGAAAATTTAGATGATTTAATTCAATTATTACATGAGCAGGCTAAAGTAATCTAAAAGATTTAAAATGATTTATTAATTTAAACACAATTAAAAATGATTTATGCATATATAGAAAATTTAAATGGTAAATATAAAAATTCATCAATAGAAATAGTTTCTTACGCTAAAAATATAGCAGATGCTCAAGGAGACAGTGTAATAGCTATTACCTTTAATGCAGAAGATTCCCCCGAAATTCTATACAAATATGGTGCAGATAACGTTTATAATATAAAAAATGAAGCTTTAAAAAACTTTGATCCGAAAGTATATGCGTCATTAATTTCTCAATTAATAGAAGGAAATTATATTATATTTTCACATTCTGATGAAAGTACATCGATAGCACCTTTTTTAGTAAAAGAAAAAGAAGCTGTTTATATAACGAATGTAGTATCTCAACCTTTATCTTTTTCACCATTTAAAGTGAAAAGAAATATTTTTTCAGGGAAAGGTATTGCAGTAGTAGAAACCTCAAACCCTTTTTTGATAATTACTGTAGCATTAAACTCAACGGGTGTTAAAGAAAATCCCGTATCAGGTAGAGAGATAAATCCCTTGATTACGATACCGGATGATTCTCCATATAAGGTAGAAAGTATAGAAGAATCTGATAGTAAAATAGATTTAAAAGAAGCTAAAATTGTAGTTAGCGGTGGAAGAGGAATGAAAGGACCGGAAAATTGGGGAATTATAGAAGATCTTGCTCAAGTTTTAAATGCTGCTGAAGCTTGTACCAAACCGGTTTCAGATATGGGATGGAGACCTCATTCAGAACATGTTGGGCAAACAGGAAAAAATATAGCACCTAAACTCTATATAGCAATAGGAATATCTGGTGCCATACAACATTTAGCTGGTGTAAACGGAAGTAAAACCATACTTGTTATAAATAATGATCCGGAAGCTCCTTTCTTTAAATCTGCAGATTATGGGGTAGTAGGAGATTTATTTGAAGTAGTCCCTAAATTAACAGAAAAACTCAAATCTTTTATAAATAATAAGAAGATATAAAATTAAATTTAAGTTAAAAAATAAATTGTTTCATAAAAAAACCTTCTGAATATATTCAGAAGGTTTTTTTATGAAAATAAAGTAAATATAATATGTACTTTTTATACTTTAATTTCTACTTCCACACCACTAGGAAGTTCTAACTTCATTAGAGCATCTACTGTTTTTGAAGAAGAACTGTAAATATCCATTAATCTTTTATGAGAATTTAATTGAAATTGCTCACGAGATTTTTTATTTACGTGTGGAGAACGTAAAACAGTAAAGATTCGTTTATGTGTAGGCAATGGAATAGGTCCATTAACAACAGCACCGGTAGCCTTTACGGTTTTTACGATTTTTTCAGCTGATTTATCAACTAAATTATAATCGTAAGATTTAAGTTTTATTCGTATTTTTTGACTCATTGTTTTTTTATTTTAAACGGTTGCACCTTTAGACTTTGCAATTACTTCTTCGGCTATGTTTTGAGGAGCAGCTTCATAATGGTCAAATTCCATAGTGGAGGTGGCTCGCCCTGAAGATAACGTACGTAAAGAAGTTACATATCCAAACATCTCTGATAATGGAACAAAAGCTTTAATTACTTTCGCATTATTTCTATCGTCCATACCAGTAACGGTAGCTCTTCTACGATTTAAATCGCCTACAATATCACCCATATATTCTTCCGGAGTTAAAGCCTCCAGCTTCATAATAGGTTCCATAATTACAGGTTTAGCTTTTCTTGCCGCTTCTTTAAATCCTAGTTTAGCCGCTAGTTCAAATGATAATTGATCAGAGTCTACCGGGTGGAAAGAACCATCCTTAAGAGTGATTTTCATACCATCAATCTCATAACCTGCTAAAGGTCCATTCTTCATGGATTCTTTAAATCCTTTTTCTACAGAAGGGATAAATTCTCTTGGAATATTACCACCTTTAATTTCATTTACAAATTCCAGACCGGATTTACCTTCCTCCGCAGGACTGATAGAGAAGACAATATCTGCAAATTTACCACGACCACCGGTTTGCTTTTTGTAAACTTCTCTATGATCTGCATCGCCAGTTAAAGCTTCTTTATATTCAACCTGAGGTTGTCCTTGGTTTACTTCAACTTTAAATTCTCTTTTTAAACGGTCTATAATAATATCTAAATGAAGTTCCCCCATACCGGAAATAATAGTTTGTCCGGATGCTTCATCTGTTTTCACTTGAAAAGTAGGATCTTCTTCTGCTAATTTTCCTAAAGCCATACCTAATTTGTCAACATCGGCTTTGGTTTTAGGTTCTATTGCTATCCCAATTACAGGATCAGGGAATATCATGCTTTCCAAAACAATCGGAGCTTTTTCATCACATAGAGTATCCCCGGTTTTAATATCTTTAAATCCAACCGCAGCACCAATATCACCCGCTTCAATATATTCAACAGGATTTTGTTTATTGGCATGCATTTGGTAAATACGAGAAATTCTTTCCTTATCACCGGAACGAGTGTTTAATACATAAGAACCTGCATCTAAGTGCCCGGAATAGGCTCTAAAAAATGCTAAACGTCCTACAAACGGATCTGTCGCAATTTTAAAAGCTAAAGCAGCAAAAGGTTCTTTAGAATCTGGCTTTCTAGCAATAGGTTCATCTGTTCTAGGGTCTGTTCCTTCAATAGCTTCTTTATCTAGAGGAGAAGGAAGATATCTACAAACAGCATCAAGCATGAATTGAACTCCTTTATTTTTGAAAGAAGAACCACAAACCATAGGGATAATACTTATATCTATAGTTGCTTTACGAAGAGCTGTGTGAACTTCTTCTTCCGTAATGGAATTTGGATCATCGAAAAATTTTTCCATTAAATTTTCGTCATATTCCGCTACGGCTTCAATTAAAATTTGTCGGTATTGCATAACTTCTTCCTCCATTTCTGCAGGAATGTCTACAATATCAAATGTAGAACCGAAGTTATCATCATGCCATATAATAGCTCTGTTTTTAACAAGGTCTACAACTCCTTTAAAATCTTCTTCAGAACCGATGGGTAAAACAATAGGAACCGCGTTGGACCCTAACATCTCTTTTACCTGACGACAAACATTTAAAAAATCTGCTCCCTGACGGTCCATTTTATTAACGAATCCCATTCTTGGAACTCTATAGTTATCTGCTAATCTCCAGTTAGTTTCCGATTGAGGTTCCACACCATCAACGGCACTAAATAAAAATACTAAACCATCCAATACCCGCAAAGATCGGTTAACCTCTACGGTAAAATCTACGTGTCCCGGGGTATCTATAATGTTAAAATGATAAGGTTTAGTTTCCGGTAATTTTTTACCATCATCTGCTACTGGAAAATTCCAATTACATGTTGTTGCTGCAGAAGTAATTGTAATACCTCTTTCAGCTTCCTGAGCCATCCAGTCCATTGTAGAAGCTCCATCATGAACTTCTCCTATTTTATGGTTTACTCCGGTATAAAATAAAATACGTTCTGTGGTGGTAGTCTTCCCGGCATCAATGTGGGCAGCGATACCAATATTACGTGTATAATTTAAATCTCTTGACATAGTAAATTTCTGTTAGAATCTGAAATGAGAAAATGCTTTATTTGCTTCCGCCATGCGGTGAGTATCTGTTTTCTTTTTAACTGCAGCTCCTTCTTCTTTAGCAGCAGCTAAAATTTCGGCAGCTAACTTTTGTGACATAGCTTTCTCATTTCTATCTCTAGAATATTTGATCAACCATTTCATTGCCATAGAAATTTTTCTATCTGGTCGTATAGGCATAGGAATTTGGAAGTTTGCACCACCAACTCTTCGGCTACGAACCTCAACGTGAGGCATTACATTTTCTAAAGCATCTTTCCAAATATCTAAAGATGATTTTTCTGGGTCTTCTTTTTTAGCTTCTACGATTTCTAAAGCATCGTAAAAAATTTTAAAAGCGATACTCTTTTTACCATCTGTCATTAAGTTGTTAACGAAACGAGTTACTAACTGATCGTTAAACTTGGGATCTGGTAAGAGTGTACGTTTTTTTGCTTTCGTTTTTCTCATTTTACCTGAATAATTTCGTTAATACTATTTTTTGTCTTTAGGACGTTTAGCACCATATTTACTTCTTCTTTGTAAACGACCTTGTACACCTGCGGTGTCTAAAGCTCCTCTAACGATGTGATAACGAACTCCCGGTAAATCTTTTACCCTTCCGCCTCTCACCAATACTATCGAGTGCTCTTGCAGATTATGTCCTTCTCCTGGTATGTAAGCATTTACCTCTTTCCCGTTTGTTAAACGTACTCTGGCAACTTTTCTAAGTGCTGAGTTTGGTTTTTTTGGGGTAGTGGTATATACACGGGTACATACTCCACGACGTTGTGGACAAGAATCTAAAGCAACCGATTTACTCTTCTTGGTAAGTGTGGCTCTTCCTTTTCTTACTAATTGTTGAATAGTTGGCATTTATGCTCTTTTAAATTTTAGTGTGCAAATGTAATGTTTTTTTAGAAGAATACAAAAATAATATCCTCACAATCTTTTTATTACTTAACGGTTATGTTAATTTTATTTTACTCATAGTTTTTATTTAAACTTTTGCCGATAAAATCATACAAATAAAAAAGGCTTCAATCTAATGAAGCCCTTTATAAAGTTAAATTAATAAATAATTATTTCTTAATGATCTTTTTTGTAATGGTACCTTGACTTGTTTTTATGGTGAGTATGTAGTTACCATTAGATAAGCCTTGTAGATTTACTTCTTTATTGATAACCGGACTTACTTTTTTTACTTCATTACCGGAATAATCATATATACTTACAGATTCTATTTGAGAAGGTGTATTGATTTTTAATACATCAATTACCGGATTAGGATATACCTTTAAGTTAGAAGTTTCAACTTCAGGTCCTGTTAAAGTAAAATTGTCAGGTATTTTAAAATCTCTATTTTTAGCAGAAAAATCTTGAATCATAGAGTTGGTAATTGTTACTTCATATTCTATATCTAAATTTGGGTATAAAGCATTGGTCATTTTACAAAGAAGAGTTTTACCCTTATTACCCGGTCCGGGATAAAAAGCTCCATTAGAGGCAAACATAGCAACTTTTTGATTGGTAGTCTTGTCATACCATGTATAAGTAGTTAATGTTTCATGAATATTATATTCGGAGGAAAGGTCAATCAAATCTAAAAAACCTTTCGTACCTCCTTTCCATATGGCTTGGGGACCTAATTTACTTAATGTTCCATATTTAAGATTAGAAAAATCTCCTTTTAAAGTAGAAAATTTTAATAAGTTATCATAACAATTCAAATGTAATAATTCTCTAACATTAGATAAATCTAAAGAAGTTAATTGATTATTATTACAATCTAGGAATTCTAAAATAGGATTATGAGATAAATCTAAAGAGGTCAATTGATTATTATTGCATTTTAGTTCTTTTAAATTAGGGTTGTTAGACAAATTTAAAGAAGTTAATTGATTATTATTACAAGCTAACAATTCTAAATTTGTATAAGGAGTTACATCTAAAGAAGATATTTGATTTTCATCACATAAAATTTTATTCAGATTTGTATTTTTGTCCTTAGGTAGGTTTAAAGAGGTTAATTTATTCTTTTCACAATCTAAATATTCTAAGTTATTATTGTAAGATAAATCTAAAGAGTTTAGTAAATTAGTATTACAAACCAGAACTTTTAAATTAAGATTATTAGATAAATTTATTGCACTTAATTTATTTTCATAGCAAATCAGACTTTTCAACTTAGGATTTTTTGAAAGATCTAAAGAGGTTAATTGATTTCCATTACAATCTAAAAATTCCAAATTAGAATTATGAGATAGGTCTAAAGAAGTTATTTTATTTGAATAACAAATTAGATTGCTTAAATTGTAATTTGTAGCTACATCTATTGAGGAAATATTAGTTTGTATAATTTCTAAAAGCTCTAAATTTTTAAAATAGCTACCATTAAATGTACCGTAAAAATTTTGATAAATTTGAATACGCGTTAACACTTTGTGATTTCCTGATACTTTCCAAGTAAGGGGAGGGGTTTCCATATCACTGGTTGTTATTTTATTTATCAAGTCATCCGGATTTCCGCTGATAGCTTCTTCTATATCCTTCCAAGTCAAGTCCGCAACCTCATAATTATACTTTCCTATAGTGTTTGAATATTGCATTAGAAAGGACAATATTCCAAAAACATCCATGGCATCATAATTAGAAGTAGTGGAAGCTACAAAATTTTTTTGAAGGTAATTTGCTTTTGCAGAAGGAGAACCTGAGGCTAAAGCATAAGTGTTAAAAATAAATAACACTGACATAAATAATAAAATTTTTCTCATAAGTAATATATTTTAAAGTTATTTTGACTAATGTAAGAAAAATATTTTATAATTATAATAAAAAATTAAATTACTTGAATGGTTTGTTTTTTATTTATAAGTGTATGATGAAAAAGTTATTATTTATAGTAATTATGTTTGTTTTTATATTTTATTCTTTAATTTATGAAAATTCAGTTCGTGACGTGTATATCTGTTAAAGGGCAGGGATTTTAAAGAATATTACTATAATAACAATTACGGAGATTTAAAAAAACTGTGGTACGGATATTTATAAGATTTCTAAAAGTGAAGCCTAAAAAATGAGGAGAGGGTTTTGTGGATATGAGTAAATTATTTCATAAAGCCAAAACCCGCCTGAATGCGGGTTTTGATTATAGGTTAATTAAGATTCTTTTATTTCTTAATGATCTTTTTTGTAATGGTACCTTGGCTTGTTTTTACGGTGAGAATGTAGTTTCCACTCGATAAACCTTGTAGATTAACTTCTTTATTGATAACAGGACTTACTTTTTTTACTTCATTGCCCGAATAATCATATATACTTACAGATTCTATTTGGGAAGGTGTATTGATTTTTAATACATCGATTACTGGATTAGGATATATCTTTAAATTAGAAGTTTCTGCTTCAGGCCCTGTTAAAGTAAAATTTTCAGGGATTTTAAAATCCCTAGTTTTAGCAGAAAAACCTTGAGTCATTGAGTTGGTTATGGTTACTTCATATTCTAAAGTAAGCGTTGGATATGAAGCATTCGTCATTTTACAAATAAGGGTTTTTCCTGCATTGGCCGGGCTGGCATAGAAAGTACCATTAGCAGCAAACATTGTAACCTCCTGATTAGTAGCTGCATCATACCATTTAAAGGTAGTCAAAGTTCCATTGATATTGTATTCGGAAGAAAGGTCGATTAATTCAAAAAAGCCTTTGGTTCCTCCATAGAGCGAGGCTTGGGGGCCTAGTTTGCTAAATTTATAATCAAGTTTAGAAAAATCCCCTTTTAAGGTGGAGAATTTTAATTTATTTACATAACATTGTAATTGCTCTAAATTAGGATTTTTAGATAAATCTAAGGTAGTTAATCGATAGTTAGAATTGCAATATAAAATTTTTAATTTAGGATTATTAGATACATCTAAAGAGTTTATTGAAGTATATCTACAAGATAACCATTCTAAATTGGGGTTTTTAGATATGTCTAAAGACTTTAATTCACTAATATTGTTACATGATAGTGATTTTAAATTAGGGTTTTTAGAGACATCTAAGGAGGTTAATGGAGTCCAAGTAATATCTAAAATTTCCAATTTAGTATTTTTAGAGACATCTAAGGAAATTAGTTGATGATTATATTGCACACGTAATTCCTTCAAATTAGTATTTTTAGATATGTCTAAGTTAGTTAATTGATTATCAGCACAATTTAAAATAACTAAATTTTTATTTTTAGATACGTCTATGTAGTTTAGTTTATTCCCCGAAATAGATAAGTTTTGTAAATTAGAATTATGAGATACGTCTAATTTAGTTAATTTATTTAAATTACACATTAAAGTAACTAAATTAATATTTTTAGAGATATCTATGGAGGTGATTTGAGTATGCCAAAGGACAAATATTTTTAAATTTTTAAAATATTTTCCATCAAATATCCCTGTTAATGAATCTTTATTAAATTCCAAATGAGTTAAAACTCTAGAGTTTCCGACTTTCTCCCAGGCAAGATTGGGAGATATTTCAGGCAATTTTCCTATTAATTTAACAAAAATAACATCCGGATTTCCACTTATAGCGGCTGCCATCTCTTCCCATGTAATCCCCTGTACCTCATAATTATATTTTCCTGTAACTTCGGAATATTGCATAAGAAAAGTTAATAGACCAAAGACATCCATAGGATCGTAATTGGAAGTCGTAGGAGCTGTAAAGTTCTTTTTTAGGTAGGTTTGTTTTGCTGAAGGAGAACCTGAGGCCAAGACCTGAGTACTTATAAAACACCCAAGCAACATAAATATTAAAATTTTTTTCATAGGTAAAATAATTTAAAGGTTATTTTATAGCAATATAATATAAATATTTGAATTATTTATAATAAAAATATATTTTTATTTTATGCTGAAACTAAAAACGGATAGGGAAAATAAGGGTTGGGTATTGCATCCCTTTTATATTTTAAATAACTTGCGAACGATGAAATTGGATACATTAAAACATAAGGGAAGAAGAAATCAACTAATTGAATTACTAAAACGAAAAGGAATACATGATTTAAATGTTCTACATGCCTTAAATGAAATTCCCAGACATATTTTTATAGATTCAGCTTTTGAAGATTTTGCCTACGAAGATCGTGCATTTCCAATTCTTTCCGGGCAAACCATTTCTCACCCTTATACGGTAGCATTTCAAACTCAGTTGCTCCATGTACAGAAAGGGGAAAAGGTGCTGGAAATAGGTACAGGTTCCGGATATCAGACTGCCGTACTGGTTGCTTTAGGTGCTCAGGTTTACACTATTGAAAGACAAAAGGAGCTTTTTGATTTTTCTAAAAATATATTAAAGAAAATCCATTTTTCTCCTAAGCATCAGATTTTTGGAGATGGTTATCAGGGGTTACCTTCATTTGCTCCATTTGATAAGATTATTGTTACAGCAGGCGCACCGGTCTTGCCCAAGAAATTATTAGAACAACTTTCTGTGGGAGGAGTTATGGTAATTCCCATTGGAAACAAGGAACAAAAAATGTATACCATATTGCGATTAGATGATAAAAATTTTGAAACTCTTGAGTTTGGAGAGTATCAGTTTGTTCCTATGTTAGAAAAAAGAGAATTGGGTTAATTTTTAGCAATATCATAAAGGATATATTTCTAAAATGATTTCGGATAATAATTACTCATATATTTTCTAAACAGAGTTTGATTGTTAATAATTAAGTGATAGATAATAAAAAGATACTATAAATTTAATTGCAATATTTCATGAGATTTTTTTCTAACATCATCACAATACGATTCTTCGTTAAAATCTTTATTAAAAGAAGGAATCATTTCTGTTAATTTAGATTGCCATTTGTCAGAATTATACTCTTCAGGGAAACACTGTTTAATTAAATTTATCATAATATCTACAGCTGTCGAAGCTCCGGGAGAGGCTCCTAATAATGCAGCAATAGAAGTGTCTTTAGCAAAAATAACTTCTGTTCCGAATTTTAAAACGCCACCTTTTTCTTTGTCTTTTTCTATAACTTGTACTCTTTGTCCGGCTACTTCTTCATCCCAATCCTCAATAGCAGCCATAGGTAAATATTCCTTTAAAGCTTCAATTTTTTGTTTTTTAGTCAATTTAACCTGATCTATCAAATATTGAGTTAAATCCATATTATGCCATCCAGCCTCAATCATGGCTCCTATATTTTCAAATTGCAGAGATTTAAAAAGATCTAAAAAAGATCCGTGTTTTAAAAATTTTGTAGAAAATACGGCAAAAGGCCCGAATAATAATTTTTTTTCTCCCATAATCATACGTGTATCTAAATGGGGAACAGACATAGGGGGAGCACCTAAATTGGCTTTTCCGTAAACTTTTGCATGATGTCTTTGTACAATTTTTTCGTTATTGCAGATGAGCCATTCTCCGCCTACAGGGAAACCGCCAAAACCTCTGGCTTCCCTTATGCCGGATTTTTCTAATAATAAAATAGCTCCTCCGCCTGCTCCTATAAAAACAAAATCTGCACTAACCTGGAAACTTTCATCCGTTTTTTTATTTTGTATTTTCAGATTCCACTTTCCATCATTCATTTTATCTATATCTTTTACTTTATGATTTAGGTGTAATTCAATTTCATTCTTAGATTGCAAATGATTAAAAATTTCACGAGTTAACGCTCCGAAATCAATATCTGTTCCCAGATCAATTCTTGTAGCAGCTACTTTTTGTTTTTCATTTCTGCCTTCCATCACTAATGGAATCCAAGATTCAATTTCTTTCCTGTTTTCAGAATATTTCATAGATTTAAACAATGGATGTTTAATCATTGCATTATAACGTTTTTTTAAAAATTGAATATCTTTTTCATTTTCAACAAAACTGTAATGCGGAGTGGAGTGTATAAAAGTATCAGGTGAGGAAATATATTGCTGAGTTACTAGATAACTCCAGAATTCTTTGGATAATTCAAATTGAGAAGCTGTATGCACAGCTTTTGAAATATCTATAGAACCATCCGAAATTTCAGGGGTATAATTTAATTCACAAAAACCGGAGTGTCCTGTACCTGCATTGTTAAGGGCTGAAGAACTTTCTCCAGCAACTTCATTAAGTACTTCATACACTTTTATTGTAGCATCAGGCATTAATTTTTTTAGTAGCATACTTAATGTAGCGCTCATAATGCCGGCTCCTATGCAAACAACTTCTTTTTTTTCTCTATTCATTTTATTGTGATTTATTTGTAAATATTCAAAAATTATACCTTACTGTAATTGTATTTTGTATTTTAATGTATATATATTAATAAATTACTATTTTTATAAAAGTGCACTAAAAAAATGGATTAGTCTAAAAAAAATAGATTATTTTTGTTTTATATAATTAAAAAAATGGTACATTATTTATTGAGAGAACCCAAATCAGCTATAGAAAAACCTTATCTTATACTTCTATTACATGGATATGGAAGTAATGAACAAGATTTATTCAGTTTTGCTGAAGAATTACCCGAGGATGCATATGTAATTAGCCTAAGAGGGCTAAGGATTGTTGGAACGGAGGGTTTTTCTTGGTATGATCTTGATTTTACAAATGGTGCCAGAATGGTTGACTATGGGCAAGCAATAGAAGCTCAGCATTATATCAATGAATTTATAGAAGAAATTAAAAATAAGTATTTTTTTGATCAAAATAATATCAATCTTATTGGGTTTAGTCAGGGAGCGATTCTTTCTTTCTCTTTGGCTTTACATAATCCTAAAAAATATAGAAAAATACTTTGTTTAAGCGGTTATCCTGATCCGGAATTATTAAAAGATATAAATATGGGAGAGGATTTTACACAATTAGAATTTTTCTTTTCTCATGGTGATAAAGACCCTATAATACCTATTCAATGGTCTAGACAATTTAAATCAATTTGTGAAGAGCTGGATATAGATTATGAATATCATGAGTATGAAGAGGGACACGGTATTAATTCAGAGAATTATTATGATATGTTAAATTTTTTAAGGTAGAAAATATTATACAATATTTGAAAAATGAAAATAGGTGTTGTTTGTTACCCTACATATGGTGGTAGTGGAATTGTAGCTACACAGGTAGGAATGGATATGGCTGCCTTAGGAAACCAAGTACATTTTATAAGTTATAGTTTACCAGCTCGGTTAGATGTTACCTTACCAAATATTTACTTTCATCAGGTGAGTATAAAAAATTATCCTTTATTTGAATATCAACCTTTTTCTTTAGCCCTGTCTACTATAATAGTTAATATTGCAGAAACTCAAGGTTTAGACCTACTACATGTACACTATGCAATACCTCATGCCTATGCAGCATATTTTGCTAAACAAATATTAATGCAAAAAGGGATTAATTTACCTATAATAACCACTTTACATGGAACAGATATTACGCTGGTAGGAAAACATCCTGTGTATAAATCAGGTGTAGAATTTTCTATCAATCAGTCTGATTATATAACATCGGTTTCTGAAAGTTTGAAAAGAGATACTTATGAAGTTTTTTCAATTAAGAAAAATATAGAAGTTATTCCAAATTTTATTGATAATGATTTAATTAAAGATACTCAACCTTGTTTAAGAGGAAATTTTGTGAGCACTAATGAAAAATTATTGATTCATGTTTCTAATTTACGAAAGATAAAAAGAATAGATGATGTGGTTAAAATTTTTAATTTGGTTCAGAAGAAAATAAAATCTAAATTATTGATTGTAGGAGAAGGACCAGAATCAGAAACAATAGAAAAACTTACTCATGAATTTAAATTAGAAGATAAAATAAAGACCATAGGCAGCATTCAGAATGTTCCATGTATTTTAAGTGTGGCGGATTTATTTTTATTACCATCTGAACAGGAAAGCTTCGGATTGGCGGCTTTAGAAGCTATGGCTTGCAGTCTACCGGTAATATCGAGTAATGCGGGAGGAATAACAGAAGTAAATAAAGATGGTTTTTCTGGATTTGCTTCACCTGTAGGTGATGTGGAATCGATGGCCAAGCACGCTATTTACTTATTAGAAGATGACTCACGTTTGCAAAAGTTTAAAAAACAAGCGAAAGAACAAGCTTTATTATTTGATAAGAAAAAAATTTTTCCTATGTATGAAGACTTATATCATAGGGCATTATTACTAAAATAAAATTTTAATATTAAAAAATTATGTTTTATTGATAAATAATAAAGTAAGTATATTTTTATTTTCGTGCATCTTTATTATTATTAAATTTTCATTGTATAAGTCAAATAAAAAGCAGATTAGTTATAATAATATATTTACTTTATTATCTATATTTTAAGTATATTAATATGATTTTTTATTTATCTTAATCTATTGTAATATATTTATAATCAAATATATAAGAAGCCTTAAATTCGCCAGTAACGGTATCTTTTCCTTCGATGGTTAAAGGATAATTTTCATTATCATAGGTGATGGTATAAATAATTGATTCTTCATGATTACCATCAGAATAAATATCCTTACGTACCGGATTATTTTGGGATAAGGTTAAAAAATATAAGTCCTCATTAATCATAATCTTAAAATACGGATTATATTCTTTAAAAGGATTGATTTTTTGATCGTATGAAAATATATCTTTAGCATCATCAACTTTATTATATAAAAGTGTTTCTATATTATTTGCTGAATTATAAGTATACATATAATTAAGAGCTGTATCAGAACATAATTTGTCATTACATGACATAGTTAATAAATTTTGAGTATAGTGAAAATAATCTCTGTCAACTACTCCGTTTCTTATTCTATTAGAGTATGATAATAAATTACCTGAATAAAAAAGTTCCTCAGTATTATCCAGAATATTGTTATTGTATTCTATAATTTTAATTAATTTTTTGTCTTTGTCATATTCAAAATTTCTATAAGAACCTTCTTCCTCTAAGTCTGTAAGTTTAGATACCTGCCCGTTTTCATAAAAAAATTCATAAGTATTAGTATCATATTGAGGAGTATTGTTTGCGCCTTTATATACCTCTTTAATTGATAAATGATGAATAACCTTTTGAGTTTTAGACTCAGGTTTATTAATAACATCGATAGCATCATTATCATCATTATCACTACTGCAGCTAAATAGAATAAAGAGTAGAACGTTTAGTAGTACAATTTTGTTTTTCATTTTTTTATTAATTTAAGAGTTATTAATTGAATATTATAAAACAAAGACACATTAAAATATGTTAATATGCCTTTGTTTTTATATATTATATTTTACTTTTTCTAATCTACCTTAATAGTTCGATATTCGAATGCATAAGAAATCTTAAATTCACCTGTAACGGCATCTTTTCCTTCGATGGTTAAAGGATAATTATCATTATCATAGGTAATGTTATAAATGATTGATTCTTCAAGATTACCATTAGAATAATAATCCATACGTACCGGATTATTTTGGGATAAGGTTAAATAAAAGTCATTATTAATCATAATCTTAAAATACGGATTATATTCTTTAAAAGGATTGATTTTTTGATCGTATGAAAATATATCTTTAGCATCATCAACTTTATTATATAAAAGTGTTTCTATATTATTTGCTGAATTATAAGTATACATATAATTAAGAGCTGTATCAGAACATAATTTGTCATTACATGACATAGTTAATAAATTTTGAGTATAGTGAAAATAATCTCTGCTAACTGTTCCGTATTCACTTGTATCAGAGTATGATAAAAAATTACCTGAATAATAAAGGTCAACAGTAGTAATCAGAATATTTTTATAGTATTCTATAGTTTTAATTAATTTTTTGTCTTTGTCATATTCAAAATTTCTATAAGAACCTTCTTCCTCTAAGTTTGTAAGTTTGGAAACCTGCCCGTTTTCATAAGAAAATTCATAAGTATTAGTATCATATTGAGGAGTATTGTTTTCG